>NZ_LQNF01000006.1 GCF_001618145.1 Oceanobacillus damuensis | reverse complement strand
CCATTGCTTATGACAGGAGTTTCTAGGAACCGGAGCTGGACGTGGCTGTTTATGTGTAAGGGTTAATTGCTGCCAAAAATTTATACTTTTTTATTTTATGATAAAGAGCCTTTAGACTGATAAAGGCTCTTTATTTATTCTGATATTTAATTTGCTTCTTTTGCTTTTTTCAATGCATACCAAACACTTGCTCCAAGTCCACCCCAAATTATTAACATACCGAGGATCATTACAACAATTGCTCCACCAGTCATTTATTTTGCCTCCCCAGTCTTTTGAATGTCTTCATCAACCGCTTCTGAAGTTTTCCATTTCGCAAAAGATATTAAAATTCCAATAAGTAAAGCCGCCGCTGCCACTGCCCATCCGCCAAACATAATAAATGTGTCTGAATATCCTTCATAATTTCCTGTAGGATTATCAAATTCCTTAAGAAAATTCTGTTTAAACAAACCAAACATCATATAACCTAATACGATTGGTGTTACAATACTCAAAGAAATCGTCCACCATGACCCAAGACGGATATCTGAAATGCCGTTTGCATGTGACTGAAGACCTTTCAGTTCACGTAAAATCCAAGCAATCATGATTACTTCAATTAAACCAACCAATGCCACCCCGAATTGATTGATGAAGTAGTCTGCCGCATCAAGGAAGTACAATCCGCCCTGTGTAGCATAAAGCAAGGAAATAATTGCTGCCAATCCTCCACCAATAAGCACTGCTTTTGTTCTTGAAACATTGAATTTGTCAGCTAAGCCTGCTACATATGTTTCTGTAATGGAAATTAATGAGCTTAGTCCTGCCAGAACCAATGATGCAAAGAAAAGGAATCCAAAGAATTCGTTCAGGAATGGAAATTCGTTGATAATGGCCGGAAAGACCACAAAAGCCAATCCAACCCCGCCAGCAACCACTTCATCTACAGCTGCACCTGCTGAAAATGCCATAAATCCTAAAATAGCAAATACACCAATACCTGCTAGCAGTTCAAAACTGGAATTACCCAAGCCGACAATAAAAGCATTGTTGGTAATATCCGATTTTTTTGGTAAATAGCTGGAGTAAGTAATCATTATGGCGAAGGCAATCGATAAACTAAAGAATATCTGTCCATAGGCCGCAACCCAAACATCAGGATCTGCTATCCTGCTGAAATCAGGAGCAAAAAATGCATCCAGTCCAGTTATTGCACCAGGCAGTGTTAAAGCATAAATAACAATGATAAGGAAAATAATTGCTAAAGTAGGGATAAAGATTCTGTTTGCAAGTTCAATGCCCTTTTTAACACCTTTAAACAAAATCCCCAAAACTACTGCCCATACAATAATTAAAGGAATAAGCACTCCAGGCACGAGACTTCCTGTTTGACCCGGATCGACTGTTAGATTCAAATAGTCGCCGAATAGGAATCCTTCTGTATCTGTTCCCCATCCCAGATTAAAAGAGAAAACGGAATACGATATTGCCCAGGCAATGATAACTGAGTAGTAAGTGGATATTACAAATGCAACTAAAACTCCCCACCAGCCTAACCATTCTGTTTTCCTGTTCATCCTTTTGAATGTTAATGGTGCAGAACCCCGATACTTATGTCCCATTGTAAACTCCATAATCAGTATCGGTATCCCGGCAGTGAGAAGTGCGAATAGATAGGGTATAAAAAATGCTCCCCCACCATTTTCGTAAGCGACTGCCGGAAAACGCCAGATGTTACCTAAACCTACCGCAGAACCAACAGCAGCCAAAATAAAACCTGCTCTTGTCCCCCATTGCGAACGTGTTTCCATGTGATGACCTCCCTTGTATTCCTTTCTATTAGCACTCTATGACAAATTGCCAATAGAAATGTTTTAATATTTTTTCTTTTCAAACATTTATGCTTGTATTATAACGGTACTTTTAACCTATGTCAAAACATTTTTCTAATTTTCTATATATTACATTTACAGAAATTTAGATTCCACTTATGGAAACAGTTGTCTACGTTGATCCGTTGATTTCCTGCCTGGCCCTCCTGAGTGAGTGAACACGTCTCACGAGTTTGACGGAGGCTCTACCTGGTGAGTGCAGGCACCTCCCGAGTTTGACGGGGCTTTACCGAGTAAGTGAGCACTTTTCTCAAGTTTGACGGGGGCTCTACCGAGTGAGTGATTGCGTCTCCCGAGTCTGGGACAGCCTCTCCCGAGTGAGTGAACACGTCTGCTGTTTATGTATAAGAGTTAATTGCTGCCAAAATTAATACTTTTCTTATTTCATAGAAAACTTGGCATGCTCCGCCCCTTTTCGGCGATTGCCTTCGTTGCACTTATGCAAGTATGAAAGTTTCTACTTTCTTACTTGCAAAAAAAACCTTTCACCATAAATGGCAAAAGGCTTTTATTATTAGTTTGTTCCGTATTATTTTTTTAAGTGATGAATAGTGAAACCTAGAATCAATATAAGAACAAGTGAAACAAGCAATGGTATAATCACCATACTGGTCAACCCGACAAGGAGATAACCAATAATTGCCGCTCCTGCAGCCATTAAGGCATATGGCAGTTGCGTGAGTACGTGATCAATATGGTTTGAACCTGCCCCTGTCGATGATAGTATCGTTGTATCTGAAATTGGTGTACAATGATCTCCAAAAACAGCTCCGGCAAGTACAGCAGCCATTGCAGGCAGAAGCATATCAATATCAGCAACAACTGCAACTTCGGCAGCGATCGGCAGCATTATACCAAAGGTTCCCCACGAAGTACCGGTTGCAAGGGCCATCAAACCTGCGATAATGAAGAACAGTACTGGCAGCATGGAAGGATTGATTGAAGCATCACTAACAAGTTGCGCTAAATACGTACCCGTTTCGAGTGTTCCTATAATAGAACCGATCATCCATGCCAATACAAGTATATAGATGGCCGGAAGCATAGTCTTCATCCCTTCAGCAAAAATTTTAAACCCATTTGCTTTCGGGGTACTTAGTCTGACATGGAATGCCAATGAGGTTAAGACAGCTGCAACTCCACCAATAAATAATGATAAGTTCACATCAGTATTGGCAAAGATAGTTAAAATCGTCACATTTCCCTCGCTTGCATTTGCACCAGTAACAATCATGGATAAGACAGTACCTGCAACTAATATGATGATCGGAAGTAATAGGTGATAAATTTTACCTGATTGATGTGGGGTAAACGTATCACTTAAATCTCCAGGTACATTATTCTGATTCGGGTCCAGCACAGCACCTGTTTTGATGGCTCTTTCTTCATGTAAGCGCATTGGTCCAATATCCAGTTTGAGGTAAGCGACCATAAATACAAGCAATATTGCAGAAAGTGCATATAGATTAAGTGGAATCATTTGAATAAAAGCTGTCAGCGGCTGGAGGTCGGTAATGCCATTAGCTGCGAACAGACCACCAAGTATCCCTATTATATAAGCACCCCAGCTTGATATTGGCGATATTACCGTAACAGGTGCCGAAGTTGAGTCGATAAAATAGGCAAGCTTTGCACGAGAAATTTTATGCCTATCTGTTAATGGCCTGGAAATCTGACCGACAGCCAAGCTATTGAAGTAATCGTCAATAAAGATGATTAACCCCATTACACTTGTCATTACCTGTGCTCCCGTGCGCGTTTTCACACGTTGCATCATCCATTCCCCAAACGCCCTGCTGCCGCCTGAGGCCTGCAGAAATGCTGTCATCATACCCAATAACAAAAGAAATCCCAATAAAAGCAGGTTTCCAGTATTAAAAGCTCCTTCAGAAATAAATATTTCATAAAAGACCGTCCAAATTTCTGTAAGAGAACCTATAATGTTAAAATCATGAATAAATAAAGCTCCAACAATAATTCCTGCCCCCAAGGACAATAATACTTTTCTTGTCAGTATAACTAGAGCCAGCATAATCAGTGCTGGAATTATCGAAAAAATAGTACCTTCCATACAATTTTACCCCCTAATTTTGAATTTCGAATGTGCAGGAGACAAGCTATTGAGTTCGAAATGCTGGTGTACGAGCAAACGCCATTTATTTTTGGACACAAAAAAAACAACGACAGAAAATAACCCATCATTGTTTTTCACAATATACGTTATCCTCCATTTCGATCAGTAGTTCTCCATGCCAATCTATTGCATGACAGTGCATCCTTTATTCAAAGATGTACCAGCAATAATAAGTCTGACCCTTATTACGCTTCGGCAAACAATCCTTTTGTCAACCATCACCGTTGTCATTCTCCGATTGACTACTCATCCCGTTTGCGCCTCTACCTCACCGATCTGATAAGGTTTATTATTAAATTACACAATTATTTACTATACAAGAAAATCAATTATCCTGCAAGTCCTCTTTTGGTACTGATATCGATGGTCCATCACCTCCCCCGCCGTAAAAATCAGGCACCTTACCTAAGATGGCTCCACCATCGATATAAATTTCCGTATTTACCGTTTTCACTTCAGTCGTAAATGGAATGACAATCTGGACATCCGCTTCCACATTGACATATAAAGAAACCCATGTCCCGTTGATCCCAAATTCTTCTTCTTCCCTCACTATATTCGTTCTTACACTTCCTACCAACTCTAAATTTATTGGGATTTTCGGGCCTAAATTAGCCAATACGGTATTACCGGTAACCTGACCTAGCGGAACCTCCACCAAAGTTGGGTCTTGTTCGGCACGTCCTCGGGCACCCTCTTCATATTCATAAGGTTCATGGAGAGAATAATCATATGTAATCGGATCCCCGCGGTTTACATTCAGCAGAAATTCCTCAACCCGATCTGTTGCCACCCGGTTTATTTCGCTGACTACAGCAGGATTCCAGCCATATGTGGCAACATGTCCTTCATTATCATAGGTTATATTCAACACTTCATCATAATTATATTCTGCTGCAAACCTGACTGCGGAGTTAATTGCGCGTGTTGCAAATTCATCTGTCTTTGTTTCGCCGATATTCATTAGCACTGGTTCAATCCGTTTATCGATAATCCATATGTTGAGGCCAAGACAGCCTACAAATATGATTAAAGTGACCATCATTAAATAGTTACCTGGAGGCGATGCAAATTTTTTCCGATAGCGTTTTCTATTTCTCAATGAAAAACCCCCCTCAAAACAATTTATGCTTGTTTTAAGAGGGTTAGAATGATTAATAGTAAAGGAATGATTTCTATTGAATATCCGTTAAAACGGCAGTGATTGTTATATTGACCACATTGCCGAGATTTAATTCATATACATTTTCCACTTCCAGACCATTGTCCTTAACGATCCTGATTACCGGACGATCACAGAGCTGTTCGTTTTGTCTTATAACGATTCCCTGACGGCCGTCACTCAGTTCTACAGACAAACCTTCCGGATACACAGAAATGCTCCGTTTGAAGGCTTCCACCATTTCTTTGTCAAAAAGACTCATGGCACCTGCATACAGAATTTCCAGTCCTTCATGAGGAAGCATGGCCTCTCTGTATACACGATTGCTTGTTACAGCATCAAATACATCCGCAATTCCAATCAATTTGGCATATGGGAGCATATCTTTTTCAGAAATACCGCGCGGATATCCCGATCCATCCAGCCGCTCATGGTGCTGATAGGCACAGTGAGCAACAACAGCTGGAATTCCAGAATGCTTCCGCAAATAATCGTAACCAATCTGTGTATGACTTTTGATAATTTCAAATTCCTCGTCTGTCAGCCGTTCCGGTTTATGCAAAATATCGGAATCAATAAAGATCTTTCCCACATCATGCAATATAGCTCCAACACCTATTTCCAAGAGAGCCTTTTCTGGATATTTCATTTCAACGCCAATGGCAAGGGAATAAATTGCTACATTGAGAGAATGCTGAAAAACATAATCATCCGAAATAAAGATATCGGAAAGTAATGTCAGCGACTTTTCATTATTCTGGATTTCCCGAAGAATCTGTTCTACTACGTTTCCAAGATCTTTGCCTTTTTTATTTAAAATATAAGAATTGTCCATCAAACCATCTTTTTTTATTTGCCTAAATGTGTCTTTTATTGTTTCGGTTGCTTCTTTACGCAGCTTATCAGGGATAATCGATTCCGGATAAATGTCCTTTGTATGTTTGTCTTCTATATAGATATATGTAATTCCCTGGTCCAGCAGCCTATTAATTATCTGAGTTGTCAAGGACATGCCTTTAGCCAGAAGCACGACGCCATTTTCATTATAGATAGATTGTGCAAGAATGGTACCTGGTTTGGTTGATTTCGTACTCGCTAGTTTCATAATGATCTCCTAACATCGGCATGATTCAACAAAATGAGACCTTAGTCTACTTAAATAGTATCAGAAAAACTGAAGATATGCTATGAAAATAATACAATTATTAGCACAATTAACCTACTTTTTGGCAGTGCGGTGACTTCGTGGACTCCATTTACAGAAAAAATGTCTTCCAAATGGAAGACATTCATGTCACGATATTTTCAGTAAGGCATCTTTTCCCGTCATGCCGACTTCCCATCCATAGGCTTTCGAAGCATCCGTGATTTTTTCCAGTGGTGCATTCAATAACTCATCAATCGTGCGAACTCCAACTGCACGGCCTGCGACTACCTGACGTTCTTTCAGTTTCGGTATCTCATTAAAGATATCCACGTCCAATGCTGCACACATAATGTAGCCGATGTCGTTTGATATCGTCAGCAGAGTAGTTTTTGGAAGCTCAACACTTACTGCCGTAAAAATCATGCCGTCTACTTCAAGCGGATTTATCGTAATCATAATGATGATTGCCCCCTTCGCAATTTACCTTATATTTGTATGCAACTAGGGGGCAACGTGTCACAGGTCAAGCCTGCAACGGTTTAAAACTTCCGCCGCAAAGTATCTGCAAGGAGGTTCCTGAGAAATTCAGGTACATAATATCGTTTCGTATCCGATTTCGCAATTTCCGGCAAAAGACGTCCAAAAGTGAAAGTATCAGCTGTAGCAATGTAATATGTTTCATCAGGGTCTACCGGTTGACCGTTATCAAGCAACACTTGCTTAACGTATTCACCGCCATTGTTGTGAAATGCAGTCTCGACAGTAAGTCCTGAAAAAACCATTCTTCCAAGCAGTTCACCGCGAAACCCGAATCCCTTCAGCTTCAATTCCATAAAGTCCTTTGACAGCGATGCACGGATGACTTCCATCAGTTCATTACCCTTTAAATCCACTACAACAGGATTAATGGGATGTGGACAGATACGATGGATATCTTTATAGGTAACATCCCCTGAAGGCAATCTATCCAGCAGAAGCCCAGAATTTAACATCGCCGCATCCGCTTTGGTCCATTCTCTTACTGTATTCGTAAGCTCCTTTAAAATCGGAGTTTCCGTAAACCAGCTGACCTCAATCGGCTGTTCAATATGAACAACTGTTTCCCCAAGTCTTTGCTCAGCTACCTCCTGCATCTCGTTCAAATACTTCACTGTTTCCAGGTCTTTGGCTGTATTCGTTATATCCGTTGTAAAAGCCTCTTTTTTAACGAGTTTTTTCTGATCATGATCCCAAGTCAAGATAACTTCTCCGATAAAATAACAATGCTTCCCTGCAGCGGTAATAACAGTGTTATTTATATATTCAGCATTCCGCAGCAGATGATGGGTGTGACCGCCGATAATGACATCAATATCTTTATACCTTCGTGCTATCTCCTGATCGACACTGATACCGAGATGGGAAAGGAGGATAATTATATCGACGGATTCTTTCAACTCGGCAATATGTTTATCAAGTGCTTCAAACTCAGGGGAAATATGCCAGCCCAGCAAATTATAAAATGCATTGAATGGGGCAGTCAATCCAATTAACCCTATTTTGATGCCATTCACCGATTCGATTTTGATTTTCTCGTTAAGCCAGGACGGTTGTACATCATTGGTACTCTTTAAGTTTGCACAGACTACCTGAAATTCCGCCTCATCATACAGATGATGAAAATCGTTGTGTGACATTGTTATACCTTCATTGTTGCCTATCGTCGCAAAATCATAGTTGGCATGATTCAGAAGCTGTATATTGGACTTTCCCATATACGCTTCTGTAATCAGATGGGAGCGATCGACATGATCACCGATATCAATGGTCCAATTAGATTCTCCTCTTTCCTCACGGAGGGCTTTCTCCTCTTTTAAAAATGCTGTAACTCGAGGCCATTGTTCAAAATTGCTATGTAGATCATTCGTATAGTAAAAGTATAGTTTTTCCTCCATATCGATAACTCCTTAGGATAATCCTTGAAATATCATACGCAATCCGATAAAAACAAGCAGGATCCGCAATACTAATTCCAGTGTTTTTCCTGGCAACAGTTGATTTACCTTTGCTCCAAGTTTACCACCAATCCATGAACCAGGTATAAAGAATAGCACATACTCCCAGGCAATGTGTCCAAGCGCTATATGTGTACTTGCTCCTACAATACTTACAAAGAAAATCATAAACATGGATGTAGCTGTTGCCACATGTGCAGGAAACCCGAAGAGTAAAATCATTGCCGGTACCATAATCGAACCGCCGCCAATTCCAAACAAACCGGATAATGTTCCTACGAGTAATGATAAAATAAATGCAATCGGAATGGAGACACGATAGCGAAAGGTTTCTCCGTAAAGTTCAAATGTACGGACACCCCGCTCATCTCCTGTAAATCTCCGTTTATCGGAAGGTTGCCTTTTGATAAAAAATAATAATGAAATTACTATCATTAATACACCAAAATACATTAAAAATGACTGAGAATCAATAAATTGATTCAGCCACGAACCAAGTACTCCACCAGGGATACTTCCAACCAGAAAAAGAAACCCCGTTTTATAATCAACCCTTTTCCCTTTGGCATAAGCCATGGTGGAAGATAAGGCGGTTACTACCATAGTTATCAAAGAAATACCCACGATTGCCTGTGGAGTTGCCCAGGCAAATCCATCTGAAACAGAGCTCATCAACAACAAACTGGGAACAAGAACAATCCCGCCACCCAATCCCATCATCGAACCAACAAACGCAGTAATAACACCAATTACCAAACACATCAAAATAACCAAAATAATCCCTACCATCCTCAATATACTACAACCATCATATCACAAACCGGTGCCTGTCACTCCCCGAATTTTGTCGAAAACCGAACAGTGCCAGGCACCAACCAATAGAAAAAACCTCAAACCGGAATAACCGGTTTGAGGCTTTGGAATTCAAACTTAACCAATCGAACCTTCCATTTCAAACTTGATCAGACGGTTCATTTCTACTGCATATTCCATCGGAAGTTCTTTTGTGAATGGCTCGATGAAGCCCATGACGATCATTTCTGTTGCTTCCTCTTCCGTCAATCCTCTACTCATCAGGTAGAATAATTGCTCTTCGGAAACTTTGGAAACTTTCGCTTCGTGTTCCAATGAAATATTGTCATTCAGAATTTCATTGTAAGGAATTGTATCTGAATACGATTCATTATCCATGATCAGCGTATCACACTCGATGTTTGCACGAGCGCCATCTGCTTTACGTCCGAAATGGACAAGTCCACGATACGATACTTTTCCACCTTGTTTGGAAATGGATTTCGAAACAATGGTCGAAGAAGTGTTTGGTGCCAGGTGATGCATTTTAGCACCTGCATCCTGTACCTGTCCTTTACCTGCAATAGCGATAGAAAGTGTGTTACCACGAGCTCCTTCACCTTTCAACAGGATTGCCGGGTATTTCATTGTCAATTTGGAACCGATATTACCATCAATCCATTCCATTGTCGCATTTGCATCACATACAGCACGTTTCGTTACAAGGTTATACACATTGTTTGCCCAGTTTTGAATTGTTGTATAACGGCAATATGCATCCTTTTTAACAATGATTTCAACAACTGCGCTGTGAAGGGAATTTGTCGTATACACTGGTGCTGTACAACCTTCAACATAGTGAACGGATGCCCCTTCGTCAACGATGATCAATGTTCTTTCAAACTGACCCATATTTTCAGAGTTAATACGGAAATATGCCTGTAAAGGTGTTGATGTTTCAACACCTTTCGGAACATAGATGAAGGATCCGCCAGACCATACAGCTGAGTTCAATGCAGCAAATTTGTTATCGGAATAAGGAATTACTTTACCAAAATATTCTTTGAAAAGATCCTCATTTTCTTTTAAAGCTGTATCCGTATCTTTAAATACGATACCCAGGTCAGAAAGATCTTCTTTCAGGCTGTGGTAAACAACTTCAGATTCATATTGTGCGGATACTCCAGCCAAATATTTTTGTTCCGCTTCAGGAATTCCAAGTTTATCAAATGTCTGCTTGATTTCTGCAGGCACTTCATCCCATGTTCTCCCTTGTTTTTCCGATGGTTTTACATAATAAACGATCTCGTCAAAGTCCAATCCGGTTAGATCTCCACCCCATTGAGGCATTGGACGCTCATAGAAATGCTCCAATGCTTTCAGACGATAATCCAGCATCCATTGTGGTTCTTCCTTCATATTGGAGATTTCTTCAACGACTCTTTTTGTCAATCCTCTTTCAGTACGGAAAATGGAGACGTCTTTATCATGAAAACCATATTTATATTCTTCGATTTCCGGCATATTCTTAGCCACTTATAAAACCTCCTCTTGGTATTTAAAAATGATACCTTTATTCCTCTCGTACACCTTTTTCCATTGCCTTCCACGCCAAAGTTGCACATTTGATTCTTGCAGGAAATTTTGAAACACCTTGCAATGCTTCAATATCTTCCAGATCAAATTCTTCTGTATCAATTTCATTTCCAAGCATCATTTCAGAAAATGCACGGGACATTTTTTCAGCGTCCTCGACCTTTTTCCCTTTGATTGCCTGTGTCATCATAGACGCTGATGACATGCTGATTGAACAGCCTTCCCCTTCAAATTTGGCATCTTTCACAATACCATTCTCAACCTGCATTTGCAGCTGAATTCGATCACCGCATGTTGGGTTATTCATATCGATGGTGACCGAATCACCATCGATATTTCCGCGGTTTCTGGGATTTTTATAATGATCCATAATTACTTGTCTGTAGAGTGTATCGAGGTTATTTAAAGACATTCCCAAAATACTCCTTTGTTTTTAACAGTCCAGCAACGAGTCGGTCAATATCTTCATTCGTATTGTAAAGATAGAAACTCGCGCGTGCAGTGGCCGTTACATCAAGCCATTTCATTAAAGGCTGTGCACAGTGATGCCCTGCCCGTACTGCAATACCTTCTGAATCAAGTACAGTCGCAGTATCGTGGGGATGAACATCATCGAGATTGAATGTAACCAGTCCAGCACGTTTTTCTGGACCGTAGATTGTTATACCGTCTATTGTACGTAGTTGTTCCATAGCATAATCAGCCAACTTCTGTTCATGTTCCAAAATGTTGTCCTGACCAACTTCCAGAATAAAATCAATTGCTGCACCAAGTCCGATGGCGCCTGCAATAATTGGTGTGCCACCTTCAAATTTCCATGGCAGTTCTTTCCAGGTCGAATCATAAAGGTTTACAAAATCAATCATCTCTCCACCAAATTCGACTGGTTCCATATTTTCCAATAGTTCCCTTTTACCATACAATACCCCAATACCGGTCGGGCCACACATTTTATGTCCCGAGAAAGCATAGAAATCACAGTCAAGTTCGGCAACATCAACCTGGATATGCGGGGCACCTTGCGCACCATCGACAACAATGACTGCACCATGCTGATGTGCAATTTTGGCAATTTCCTTTATAGGATTAATGGTACCAAGTACATTGGAGACATGTGTGATCGCTACAATTTTCGTATTTTTCGTGACCGTTTCTCGGACATCATCCAAAGTAACGGTACCATCACTTTGCAATGGAATATATTTTAAAGTTGCACCAGTGGCTTTTGCAGCCTGCTGCCATGGAATGATATTGCTGTGATGTTCCATAGGAGTTATTACAATTTCATCTCCAGCTTTCAATTTGTTGCGTCCATAGCTTGTTGCAATTGTATTGATTGCGGTAGTTGTACCACGTGTAAAAATAACTTCTGCTGTACGCTCTGCGTTGATGAATTTGCGGACCTTCTCACGGGCACCTTCATATTTATCCGTAGCCCTGGTGCCCAGCGTATGAACACCACGGTGAACATTCGAATTATCCTCACGATAATACGTATTGACTGCTTCGATCACTGACGCCGGCTTTTGGGATGTGGCTGATGAGTCAAGATATACTAATGGATGTCCATTGACTTCCTGATTTAAAATTGGAAACTGTTCTTTAATGGCTTTTACTTCCATTAATTAACTTTCCTTTCAATTACTTGCGTCAATTGTTTTCTAACTGACTCAATCGGAATTTGTGAAACGACAGGGTCAAGGAAACCATGAATTACTAGACGTTCAGCTTCTTCCTGTTTCAAGCCGCGGCTCATCAGATAGTACATTTGAAGCGGATCAACACGTCCTACAGATGCAGCGTGACCTGCAGTAACATCGTCTTCATCAATCAGCAGAATCGGGTTGGCGTCACCCCGTGCTTTATCACTTAACATCAGTACACGTGATTCCTGTTCTGAATTCGATTTTGTCCCACCATGTTCAATCTTCCCAATCGCATTGAAAATCGTTGTGGCACTGCCTTTCATAACACCGCGTTGCAAAATGTAGGCATCCGTTTGTTTTCCATACTGACGAATGCTTGCAGTAAAGTTTTGTGTTTGCTTACCGCGGCCAACAGAAACAGCTTTGGCCTCTGAAGTAGCATTGTCACCAAGCAGGTAGGTAATGTTTTCGGAAACGGTATTTCCATCATTCATCTGTCCTAATGCCCAGTTGATTTTGGCATCGCGTTGACCGACACCGCGACGATTTACGTAAGTGGTTGTTCCTGCAGCAAAGTTATCTACTGCTCCATAGGCAACCTGTGCATTATCATGTGCAAATACTTCAGTTACAATATTTGCTACCGTTTGCTGTTCATCATTATGGGAAATATAGTTTTCCACATAAGTCAGGGAGCTGCCTTCTTCAGCTACGACAAGAACATGGTTGAATAATGCTGTTTCAGGGTTCTCCTGCCAGAAAATAGCCTGTAATGGCGTTTCGACTTGAACATTTTTGGGAATGTAAACAAATATCCCGCCATTCATTAAAGCTGCATGCAGTGCAGTTAAACGATTCTGATCAACGGATACCGCATCTTTCATATAATATTTTTCAACCAGATCATTGTGGTCATTCATTGCTGTAAAAATATCAGTAAAAATAACACCTTTATTTTTAAGATCTTCATTTAATGTATTGTATGCTACAGAATGATTACGCTGAATCAACAGGTTTTCTGTTGGGTTTTCTTCATCAAAATATGATTGCAGCTCTGCAGGCAAATCTTTAATGGAAGAAATAGCATCTCCTTCTGTATAAGCATGATTGAAATTGTTGAAATTCCAATTCCCGATTTTCGTTTTATCCGGCTTAGGCATTTCAAGTGTATCTGCCAGTTCCAATGCGTTCAGACGTAAAGATTTCATCCATTGTGGTTCATTACGGTCTTGGGAATACTGGTTTATATAATCTTTGTCAAATGGAAGCTTTGTTTCAACAGTCATATTACCCCTCCTAACGTTACGCGTTTTGTTCAACTGTTTCGTCTTCAATGCCTAGTTCTTCTTTAATCCATTCGTAACCTTCTTCTTCCAGACGTTTTGCAAGCTCAGGGCCGCCTGATTTTACGACGCGTCCTTGCATCATAACGTGGACGAAATCTGGTGTAATATAGTTAAGTAAGCGTTGGTAGTGTGTAATAATCAGACATCCGAATTCATCATTGCGCATTTTGTTGATCCCATTGGAAACGACTTTAAGGGCATCGATATCCAAACCGGAGTCAATTTCATCCAGTATTGCAATAGCTGGTTTCAATTGCATCAATTGAAGGATTTCATTACGTTTTTTCTCTCCACCTGAGAATCCTTCATTTAAGTAACGTGTAGCCATGTTTTGATCAATTTCAAGAAAATCAAGATCTTTATCCAATTGTTTGATAAACTTCATGAGAGACACTTCTTCGCCTTCTTCTCGACGGGCATTAATTGCTGAACGCAGGAAATCGGAAGTAGTCACACCACTGATTTCACTTGGATATTGCATTGCAAGAAAAAGACCTGCACGTGCACGTTCATCAACTTCCATTTCAAGTACATCTTCACCATCAAGTGAAATGCTGCCTTCTGTTACTTCGTATTTGGGATGACCCATAATTGCTGAAGCAAGTGTGGATTTACCTGTTCCATTCGGTCCCATGATTGCGTGGAATTCTCCACCCTTTATCGTAAGGTTTACACCTTTTAATATCTCTTTGTCTTCAATGGATACATGAAGATTTTTAATTTCTAAAACTGATCCTGACATAAAACATACCTCCAAATACTGTATTTTCTAGATTATCAAATGAACTTACATCCATTCTCAATTTATTCTCATTACAATCTTAAAGCATATCAAATTAATAATCAACTCTTTTTGGTTCGCTGTAACAGTGCGTTTTCTATACGTTTATCCTGTCCTCAGATTGAAAATGAACAAAGCTCACAAAGTACTTTTCCCTATTCTGTCCCAAAAATATTTTATATAGCACAAAAGCGGAGGTGACTGTTGAGAAACGCATGCATAAGCAAGGGACTGGAAAGCGCATGGTTGTCGCGCTTGGAATGTCCATTGCTTATGACAGGAGTTTCTAGGAACCGGAGCTAGACGATCAAAAGCGACGGTGACTGTTGAGAACCGGAACTGGACGTGGCTGTTTATGTATAAGGACTAATGGCCGCAAAAATGTTATGCTCTTATCTTAGAACAAAAAAACACTGATGCTCTTTTGAGTGCCAGTATTTTTGTTATTTATTTATTTATTTATTTCGGTAGCTGACTATCTATTTCGGAAGAAAGCACTTTTGCTGCTCTATATTCCTCTTCTCGCTGCTTCTCGACCTCAAGACGCTTTTCGAGTTTTCTGCCGTATTCTTCGTAATTGATATGTCGGGATTGCGTCATTCCTTTTTCCATTTCCGAAGTATACTTCAAGTCCATTCCGCTATTAATAGGGAACCATCCTTTCGATTTTTGACTAAATTAATGTTAACACAAGGACAATTCCCTTCACAAAGCGGATATAAACCTCTATAGAAGGAAAAATCGATAAATGGGAGGCCCACAGCCTCAGGATACAAACCATATTCAAAATATTGGCACATAACTCACCTATTCTCTGATATCCTCGAGTATTAAGTTTTAAGTACGAGTTCAAAAAGTCGGATAGCTCTCAGCAGCTGGCTCCTCAGGGTATGGTGACTTCTACCTTAACCACTGTTCATGGACTATTTCAGCAGAAGTTCCTTGACTGTTTTAGCGAGAGCAAACGGTCATGCACGCAGGGAAATTTCAACAAAAAAGCCACACCCATGAAAAATTCGGACTTTTGAACAAACTTTTTAATTAGTTTTCACCACCAACAGGCACAACCGCCCCATCGTAGTTTTCAATAATAAAGCTTTGGATTTCATCAGACTGAAGAACTTCCACTAAAGTATTAAGTGCTTCATTATCTTTATCTTCGGATTTTACAGCTATAATATTTACATAATCAGATTCTTCACCTTCAATGAACAGTGCATCCTCAAGCGGGTTTAAACCTGCCTCAATTGCGTAGTTCGTGTTGATTACTACAAGTGCATCTTCTTCAGAATTGTAATATTCAGGCAGGAAGGCTGGATCGTAATCAGGTGAGAAATTTAGGTTTTTAGGATTTTCTGCAATGTCCTCCACTGTTGCCTCTGACTTCTCGACACCTTCTTCAAGAGTGAGCAGTCCTTCAGCTTCAAACAAGGATAGTATTCTTCCGTGGTCAGACACAGAGTTACTCAGAATTACTTCTGTACCATCTGGAATTTCGTCAATACTTGTGATGTTTTGAGAATATACACCCATTGGTTCAACATGTATACCGCCAATTGATTCAATTTCATAACCAGTATCTGCAACAGTTTGGTTCAAATAAGGGAGATGCTGAAAATAATTTGCATCCAGGTCACCACTTGCCAAATCATCATTTGGAAACACGTAATCCTGATACTCCTCAATCGTTAATGTAATTCCTTCTTCTTCAAGCAATGGTTTTGCTTCTTCCAGTATCTCAGCATGGGGAACACTTGAAGCTCCCACAATAATTTCAGTTGTTTCTTCTGTTCCCTCGGATGCACCATTGTCATCAGATGTTTCCGTATTATTTCCTCCACACGCAGCTAACAGTAATACAAATGCCAATGATAAAAATATTAGAATCTTTTTCATGCTTTTTATTCTCCTTCTTTGGTTATATATATTTGAAATAAGCATTTGCCTATTTTCATATGAAGTTACGTTACCTTTTATCCATTTTGTTAGTAATAAAATCCCCAATAAATTGGAAAATAAATACGATAATTACAATGATTACTGTACAAATGAACACGACATCAAAATCACGGCGCTGGAATCCGAAATAATATGCGTAGTTTCCAAGACCACCGGCACCAATCACACCAGCCATTGCTGTATAGCCTATCAAAGCAATTGCAGTTACTGTCAGTCCTGAAACAAGCGCTGGCATTGATTCCGGAATGAGGACTCTGAAAATGATCGTGCTTGTTTTTGCCCCCATAGATTTTGCCGCTTCAACAACCCCTTTGTCTACTTCCTTCAAAGCAATTTCAACGAGTCTGCCGTAAAAAGGTGCAGAACCGATAATCAGTGCAGGCAATGCTGCATTCGGCCCCCGGATGGTTCCAATCAGAAATTCAGTGAAAGGGAACAACAGTAATATCAATATGATAAACGGGATGGCGCGGAATATATTGACGAGTGCGGCTACAATCAGATTGATATATTTGTTTTCCCATATGCCTTCCTTCGTTGTCAGATAGAGCAGAAGCCCTAAAATAAGCCCAAGTATACATGTCCCGATCAAGGCCAGTATTGTCATATAAAATGTTTCATAGGTAGCTTCCAGAAAATCCTCCAGCTTAATATTTAAAAATATTTCAGTCAGCATCCCGGACCACCTCCACTTCTACCGAGGTTTCTTCCTGGATAAAACGAACAGCCTGATCGATTTCCTCATTTTCTCCCTTAGTCTGGATAAATAATGTTCCATATCCGCCAGCCTGTGTTTGTGTTATTTTACCTTGCAGTATATTAAGCTCGATATCGAATCTCTTTGCCAACTGACTGATAAGAGCCTGGTTTGTTGTTTCACCAAGAAAATGCAAACGCAAAATTTTTCCTTCCTCATAAGTGTTAATTAAATTTGCAATCTCACTGTCTGCTTCGCTTGAACCCATAACCTGTTCCACAAATTTCTTTGTCACAGATTTCTTCGGGTGGGTGAAAACATCGAGCACCTGCCCTTGTTCCACTATTTTCCCCTCTTCCATGACAGCCACCTGATTACAGATTTTACGGATAACATGCATTTCATGGGTAATCAAAATAATTGTCAACCCGAGCTTATCGTTAATATCCATCAACAGATCCAATATGGAATTTGTTGTTTCAGGGTCAAGGGCTGATGTTGCTTCATCACACAACAATACTTTTGGATTGTTTGCCAGCGCACGGGCAATACCAACGCGCTGTTTCTGACCCCCACTCAATTGTGACGGATATGCCTTTTCACGACCGCTAAGCCCGACCAAGTCAATCAATTCCTGAACCCGTTTAGAACGATCCGTTTTGGGTACTCCTGCAATTTCAAGCGGAAATGCGATATTATCTTCAACCGTCCTTGACCAAAGCAGGTTAAAATGTTGAAAGATCATTCCTATTTCCTGGCGGGCAAGACGAAGCTCTTTTGTGTTTAAGGTCGTAATTTCCTGGTTGTCAATCGTTACTATTCCGGAAGTAGGCTCTTCCAGCCGGTTCAGCAGACGAACGAACGTGCTTTTACCAGCACCACTGTAACCAATCACCCCAAAGATTTCGCCTTCCTTGATATTAAGGGTCAAATCGTCAACAGCTGTTATATTCTTCTTATTTATCGTAAAGATTTTACTTAAACCCTTAATTGAAATCACTGTATATCCTCCTTATTGCTGCTAAAAACAAAAACGCCTATCTGTTTGAGAACAGAAAGACGTAGTGTATCATAAAAAGTCTCACGTTCCCTCATCTGTCAAAGGTTCACTTTGCAGGAATTGGCACCTTTCAAACATAATGTTTGAAGGTTGCCGCGGTTTCAAAGGGCCAGTCCCTCCACCGCTCAAGATAAGAGATAGAAATTTATTAGGTTTTTGAATCAGTGACACAATAGTAGCATGCCCATATGATCATGTCAATTATTTTTAATACCTTCCTGCTACCTTAGCTTTTCGCAAACAACTCAGGCTTATACTTCATTAAATAACTGTAAATGTTCCCTGTAGATTGGAAAGCATAGATCTTTTCCTTTATCTGATTGTCTTCCTTGATTAACAGGCATGGCACACTTTCTATTTTGTTTTCCAACATAAAATCCGGGTGCAGCGACGCATTCATTTCATAAAAAATGTCTTCACGATGCACCGCTTCAATTTTTTCGAGCATTGCCCTTGCAACGCTGCATGTACCGCAAAACGGCGTATAAATATATAATAGCAATCGTTCCTGTCTGAGTGTTTCTTCTGTTATCTGCTGCACCTTTAACCACCCTAAACCTTTTCTAGAATAAAAATATGGGATGGACAGAAAAATGTTTGCTGAGTAGTGCGGTCGCAAGGATTTTTTCCGGTGTTGCCGCGACTTCACGAAATTCACTGCTGACATAGATATGTTCAGCATGGGGGAGCTCACGGGCAAGTTGTTTCCTTAACTTCATTCCGGATTTGTCCTCATCTACCAGAATAAAAACATCCTTCTCATCCAATTCGTATGTTTCCAGTAATTCATCAAATTTTTCAACACCGAATGTACCATTCGTGCAAACAATCGTAACATTGTCGTCGATAATCTTCTCAATTTGTCGCTTATCTGTCAGCCCTTCGACAATAATTACTTTTTCCGGGTCAGTAGTTATCATCACATAGCACTCCTTATGCAAGCAAGAAAGATGCTTATTTACATACATTATATGATAAAACGAAGGCTGACTATACACAAATCGTTGCGTTAGTCAGCCCTGTTTTAGCTATTCTTCAGTTAATTCCTTATATGCTTCAGGCGATAACAATTCATCAAACTCTGACTCATTAGAAGGCTCAATGACAACCATCCACGCTTTTTCGTATGGTGATTCATTTACAAATTCCGGATTGTCTTCCAATTCTTCATTTACTTCAACGACTTTCCCGCTGATTGGGGCGTATAATTCCGAAACAGTCTTAACGGATTCCACACTTCCAAAAGGCTCATCCGCCGTCATTTCTTCTCCAACTTCAGGCAGCTCCACAAAAACGATGTCGCCAAGTTCATCCTGTGCAAAATCAGTAATGCCGATTCGTACTTTTCCATCTTCTTTTTTAACCCATTCGTGTTCTTTCGAATATACTAAATCCTGTGGTAAGCTCATTGTTATCCCTCCAATAATTCATTCCATTATAACTATACAATTTAATATTCTTTTTTTCCAGCCCTTGTTTCTTTATTTCCAATTTTCCTGAAAAACTTCCTCTTTAAAACCAACCGTAACCTTTTCACCATCTGTAACGATTGGCCGCTTAATAAGCATACCATCTGAAGCCAGGATCTCTGCCATCTCTTCCTGGCTTGCATCCTTGATTTTTTCCTTCACATTAAGCTCGCGGTACTTTTTACCGCTTGTATTGAAAAATTTCTTTGCAGGAAGATCACTTTTTTCCATCAAATTCATTATTTCTTCTTTGGAAGGAGTTTCCTCCACAATATGTACACTTGAATAATCTGCATGATTATTATCCAGCCACTTCTTCGCATTCTTGCACGTAACACAATTGGGGTACCAGTAAAATTTCAATGTCATGCGCAAACCTCCATTACACTTATTTGTATTTATTCTATCATGGATGCATATTATTTTTCATTAAATAGGTCGGCAGGTTTCTACTTTACTACGCCAAAAAAATAACCTCCTATCTGCGCCAGTCAGTAAGAGGCTATTTTCTTAAGCACTGTGCCTTCCCTGTTTTGATGGGTTGGTCTATTGGAATTATTCCGTGGGTGAAGGTTTTTGTTTGTATCGTTCTTGGCCAGAAGTATACTTTTTACACGATATACTCTTCTTCCTCGATCAGCCCTGCAGCGATTTCGCGTTTTTTGGCAACTACATTTGTTGGTGTATGACGTGTCAGTTTACGTAATGAAGCCAGCATCGTACGCAGTGTGTCTCCTTCTTCTACCGTTATTAACGTTTCTTTTGCATCTGCTTCGATACGGTTGAATGCTTCTTGTACATACACTTGTGTATATAGAAGTTTCTGTTTATTGCTTTCTTCACCTGTTTTCCCGATCGCTTTCTCTGTACGAAGAATTGCCGACTCCATATTATAGATTTCCGCTGTCATATCAGCAAGATTCACAAGGATTTCCTGCTCTCTTTCCAGTTTCTTTCCGTATTTCTGTGCTGCAAGTCCTGCACCAAGCAGGACCATCTTTTTAGCGTTTCTCAGCAAATATTTTTCCTGTTCCAATGCTTCGGTGCCTACTTCTTCCGGCATCATCATCATTAATTCCTCTTGCAGCCCTTGTGCCTTTTGCAGCAATGGCAACTCACCCTTTAATGCCTTTTTCAAAAGCGTCCCCGGAACGAGCAGACGATTGATTTCATTCGTTCCTTCAAAAATACGGTTAATACGGGAATCACGGTAGATGCGTTCTACTTCATATTCCTGCATATATCCATATCCACCGTGCATCTGTACCGCTTCATCAGCAGTAAAGTCAAGCAGCTCGGTTGCCATATATTTATTCATGGAACATTCTATTGCGTATTCTGCAATGGCACGAGCCACTTCACGCCCATCCTTTAACTGCTCATCAGTCAATGCACCCATGCGCTGTTCAAAAAGACCTACTGTTCGGTATACTGCACTCTCATTTGCATAGATTCCAGCAGCCATTGCAGCAAGCTTTTCCTGTGTTAATGAAAAACTTGAAATCGGCGTGTTGAACTGTTTACGTTCGTTCACATATTTGACCGCCAGCTCAAGCGCCCGTTTTGAACCCCCTACACCGCCAACTGCAAGCTTGTAACGACCGACATTTAAGATATTGAATGCAATGATATGGCCTCGCCCTTTTTCACCCAGCAGGTTTTCTGCAGGCACTTCCGCATCCTCCAAAATCAATGTCCGTGTGGAAGAGCTTTTGAGCCCCATTTTCTTTTCTTCAGCACCCGTTGAAACACCGGGAAATTCCCGGTCAACGATAAACGCCGAGAAATGTTCTCCATCAATTTTTGCATAAACAATGAATACATCGGCAAATGCCGAGTTGGTAATCCATTGTTTTTCACCATTTAAAATATAATGTGTACCTGCATCATTTAATTTTGCTGTTGTTTTTGCACCTAAAGCGTCGGATCCGGAGCTTGGTTCTGTCAGTGCATAGGCGGCCAGCAATTCACCTGTCGCAAGTTTTGGCAAATACTTTTCCTTTTGCTGATCATTTCCGAAAAATACGATTGGCAGGGAACCGATCCCCACGTGACCACCATGGGTAACTGAAAATCCTCCGGCACGGGCGAATTTCTCTGTAATCAGTGATGAACTGATTTTATCCAGTGCCAAACCACCATATTCTTCAGGTACATCGGCCCCCAACAGTCCCAATTCTCCTGCCTTTTTCAAAAGTTGTACAGAATGCTCAAATTCCTGATTTTCAAGGTTATCTAATTTGGGTAAAACTTCACCTATTACAAAATCCTCCGTTGTTTTGGCAATCATTTTATGTTCTTCTGTAAAGTCCTCCGGTGTTATGATGTCATCTCCAGATAAATCTTCAATTAGAAATGCGCCACCTTTAAATAATCTTTCTTTTGTTTCGCCCATGAAAATCTTCCTTTCCTTAGAGGAATTTTATTTAAATCTGCGTTAGGTCTGTATTAAAATGGAACTAAAGCTTTTTCCTGTAAACTAAAGCATTTTGACAGGGTACTCCCTACAGAAGCTCAAAAACACCTGCTGCCCCCATACCGCCACCGATACACATCGTAACAACACCGAACTGCTCATTTCTTCGCTTCATTTCATGCATCAGCGTCAACGTCAATTTTGTACCTGTACATCCAAGAGGGTGACCGAGTGCGATTGCACCCCCATTGACATTTACTTTATTCACGTCCAGTTCAAGTGCCTGGATGACACGGAGCGATTGGACAGCAAATGCTTCATTCAGTTCAAACAGTCCGATATCTGAAAGCTCTAGGCCGGCAATCTTCAATGCTTTAGGGATGGCTTCTACTGGACCAACTCCCATAATCTCCGGTTCAACACCTGCTACAGCAAACGAGCGGAATTTCAATAACGGTTTTAAACCTTCCGACTCAGCCTTGTCTCTGTCCATCAACAGGACGGATGCCGCTCCATCACTCATTTGGGATGCGTTCCCTGCTGTCACAGAACCCTTAACATGGAAGGCAGGCCTAAGGTTTGCAAGTACTTCAGCGGTCGTCCCCGCACGCACACCTTCATCCATCTCAAAAAGGAAACTCTTCTCTTCAATCTTGTTGTCTTTGCCAACATAGCGTTCAGTAACTTCCACCGGTACAATTTCACCCTTGAATTTCCCGTTTTCAATAGCATTTGCAGCCCGTTGATGACTTTGTACCGCAAATGCATCCTGGTCAGCACGGGAAATTCCGAATCGGTTTGCGACCTCTTCCGCCGTATGTCCCATTCCCATATAGTAGCCCGGTGCGTCCTGAACAAGTTTAGGATTTGGTTTCAGTACATGGCCGCCCATTGGCAGCAGACTCATGGATTCAGCACCTCCTGCAATGATGGAATCACTTGCACCTACCATGATCCTTTCTGCTGCATAAGCGATACTTTGCAGACCTGAAGAACAGTAACGGTTAATTGTAATTCCGGGTACATCACTTTTCAATCCGGCCAATCCCACGACATTACGGGCCATGTTCATTCCCTGTTCTGCTTCCGGTGTGGCACAGCCGATAATACAATCATCAATATTCCCATCATAGCCTCCTGCCCGTTTAAGTGTTTCCTTAATTGTCAGTGCCGCTAAATCATCTGGCCTTGTATTTGCCAGTGAACCCTTAAATGCTTTTCCAACTGGTGTTCTAGCACCTGCAACAATAACTGCTTCCTTCACATTTTCTCCCCCTTTGCTAATTACGTAATGGCTTTCCTTTTACAAGCATATGCTGCATTCTTGCCTGTGTAAGTGGTTCAGCTATGAGACTTAAAAATGCTTCACGCTCGAGATCAAGCATGACCTGCTCATCAATGAATGTCCCTTCCTTAATTCTTCCGCCAGATAAGACGTAGGCCAATTTTTCCGCAATCTTTACATCATGATCAGATGCATATCCACCGAATTGCAAGGATTTTGCGCCCATAACCATTGCTGCATATCCAGCATCACCGACCACTGGAATTTTCTCACGTTGCGGCTTTTTATAACCTGCTTTGGCGAGCGCCAATACACGCTGTTTTGCATCATATAAAAGATGTTCCGGGTTTGCACTGATGTTGTCATTTTTATCAAGGAACCCACTTTCCACAGCTTCCGCTGCCGAAGTCGATACCTTCGCTGTCGCTACTTTCTCGAAAACATTATTTGCTATTTTTGTCAGGTCAAAGTCCACGCCCTCCGGAAGATTGCGCAGCTCTTTCAAGTAAAGCTCCTTTGTACCTCCACCACCGGGAATCAAACCTACGCCAAATTCAACCAATCCTATATAGGTTTCCGGTGATGCCTGAATCGCGGCTGCCGGCAGAGAGACTTCCGCCCCCCCGCCAAGTGTCATCTGAAACGGGGCGGCAACTACCGGTTTTTCGGAATATTTGATTTGCATGGCCATATTCTGGAATTGCCGCACCACCATATCCAGTTCAAAGAAATTATCATCCTGCGCTTCCATGAGCATCATCGCAAGGTTGGCACCGACACAGAAATTCTTGCCTTGATTTCCAATGACAAGCCCTTCATAATTTTTTTCAACTTCTTCAATGGCAAACTTGACCATTTGAATGATGTCAAGTCCGATTGCATTGCTTCTTGAGTGGAATTCCAGCAAAGCGACACCGTCACCTATATCAATGAGACTAGCACCTGAATTCTTTTTGATGACACCATTTACTTCTTTTAAACGCTTTATATGAATCTCTTTTTTATTGAATTCTTGTTCTTTATAGGCACCTTTGTCATAGTAGTGAACAGTTCCTGCATCTGTTATGTAGAAAGATTCATGTCCGTTCTCAAGCATGGATATTACCCATTCAGGGACAACAGCTCCTTCTTGCTGCATTCTTTCAACAGACTCTTTAAGTCCGATTACATCCCATGTTTCAAAAGGACCAATTTCCCAACCGAATCCCCATTTCATTGCCTTGTCGATGGATACGACATCATCTGCTATTTCACCGAGCAGTTCTGCGGAATAAATCAGTACTGGCTTAAGTACGGACCATACCAGATCTCCAGCTTTATCGCCTTTCGCTGATACAAGCGTTTTCAATTTTCGGTGCGATCCTTTTTCTTGTTTTGCCAATTCTGTAGCCGGGGTCTTAAGCTTCTTTCTTTCTTCATATTCAAGTGTCACTGGATTTAATTCGTTTATGGTTCGATCTTTTTTAACAAAAAACCCTTTCCCGCTTTTTGCACCTAACCAGCCATTATCAAGCATTTTTTTCATAAAGCTGGGAACATCAAATACTTCCTTTTCGTCACCTTCAACTTGGTCATATACATTTTTTGCCACATGAATGAACGTATCAAGCCCGACAACATCAAGCGTACGGAATGTAGCACTCTTTGGCCTGCCAATGAGTGGACCTGTAACCGAATCTACTTCACCGATACTGTAACCGCCTTGTTGCATTTCCCTTACCGTTACAAGCAATCCGTATGTACCGATTCGATTTGCGATGAAATTAGGTGTATCTTTTGCCTGTACAACACCCTTTCCAAGTACATCTTCACCAAATTGCTTCATAAAGGTAAGCACTTCAGAATCCGTATGCTTTGTCGGAATTACTTCGAGCAGCTTCAAATATCGAGGCGGGTTAAAAAAATGCGTCCCAAGGAAATGCTTCTTCAGATCTTCCGAGCAGTCTTCAATCATCGCTTCCACAGATATCCCTGAAGTGTTTGAGCTAACGATTGTTCCTTCCTTTCGATAACGATCTATATTTGCAAAAACCTTCTTCTTCACTTCAAGATTTTCCACAACAACTTCAATAATCCAGTCAACCTCCGCTAATTTATCCATGTCATCTTCCATATTGCCGACCGAAATTAAATCAAGGTTTTTCTTCGTGGTAATCGGAGATGGCTTTTGTTTCAGTAAGGATTTTTTGCTACTTGATGCAATTCGATTGCGAACAGCCGGATAATCCAATGTCAATCCACTTTGCTCCTCTTCTCTCGTCAGTTCATGGGGAACGATATCAAGCATAATAACTGGTATTCCCAAATTCGCTAAGTGGGCAGCTATTCCGGAACCCATAACTCCGGAACCAAGAACCGCTGCACTTTTTATTGAATGCTTCATCATTTAGCCTCCAATGAAATTTGAATGAATGCTCATTCATTTTTTGAATAAAATAAAAAGACAGTATCCCTTTCTATCCATCTATTGTAACTATAATCTATTTTCTGATATTTCGCAATAAATTTAATTAGTCTTTTTAAGGATTTTTTGTATCTCTATCCGCTTCCCTTTTCTGCAGTCGGCAGATAAATCAGCGGGCGTTTTCCTTTACTACCTGATTGCTGGCAATCCATTAGGTAATAACATATATACCCCTGGCCAGAATCGGACACTTCCAGGCTGTTTCTCCCTTCCGAAACTTCCTTTAATGTACTTATTTTAGAATCTGAAGTCTCGCCGGCCTATATATGTTGGTTAAATTTTTATTAATCGTAATCATTACTATTTACAAACCGAAATCATTACGGTATGATATGAAAAGTAAAATAAAATTAAATTGAACGGGGTCGATTATGAATGAAAAACTTAAAAACTATGATTTTGATAATAGCCTTCAGTATAATGATAGCAGGATGTTCTTCAACCGATGAAGTAACATCAAAACAGGAAGAACAGCTGGAGATCTACACGACCATTTATCCTATCCAGTATGCTGTCGAAAGAATTGGCGGAGATACTGTGTCGGTTGAGACAGTTTATCCACCAGGAGTAGATGCACACTCGTATGAGCCGACCACGAAAGACATGACTTCCCTTGCAGACAGTACTGCTTTTATATATATGGGAGCAGGTATGGAAGGTTTTGCAGAAAGCGCCGCTGATGCACTAGCTTCACAAGATGTTAGCTTAATAGAAATCGGGGCCCACGATGAACTCTTCCATTCTGATTCGGAAACGGATGTTGAAGAGGAACACGCTCATAATGATCATGACAGCGACACTGAAGAAGCTCACGACCATAATGACCATGAGTCCGATGCTGAAGAAGCTCACGACTATAATAACCATGAGTCCGATGCTGAAGAAGCTCACGACCATAATGACCATGATTCCGATGCTGAAGAGGAACATGAAGAAAGTGAAGAAACAGATTCACATGACGGTCATAATCATGGCGATCATGATCCCCATATCTGGATTGATCCGCTTCGTATGATTGAGATGGCTGAAATAATTAAAAATGAACTTATAACATTAAATCCTGAAGATGAAGCATTATATAATGATAATTTTGCTGCATTGGAAGCAGACCTTTACGAATTGGATGAAAAATATAAAGAAGTACTGGAAGCAAAAGTTGACAAACATGTCCTTGTCTCCCATGCAGCTTTCGGTTATTGGGAAGAAAGGTACGGTATTGAACAAATAGCCATAAGTGGTTTGTCTACCAGCAGCGAGCCATCCCAAAAGGAATTGACGAATATCATTGACATATCCAGAGAATACGGCTTGGAACACATCATTTTTGAACAAAACACTTCCAGTCGTGTTTCCGAAATTATCCAAAATGAAATTGGAGCAGAATCACTAATGATTCACAATCTGTCAGTGTTAACTAATGAAGATGTCGATAATAATGAAGATTACCTTTCCTTAATGAATTACAATCTTGATATTTTGGATAAAGCTACAAAATAAACGGCAATCAGCACCTTATTTAAGGTGCTTCCTTTGTTTTTTTACGTTATTAGCGAAGCTGTTTTCTGCTGCCTTCCAGCATCGCTGCAAAGAAAGAAAAGCCACAAAACCTTCGAAGAAAACTTAATGAAAGAGGTGTTACCATGACAGAACCCGTAGTATCAATGAAAAATATAAACTACAGCTATGAAAATAAAAGTGTTCTGGAAAACATTAACTTTGAAGTTCCCCACGGCTCATTTATGGGATTAGTTGGTCCAAACGGTGGAGGGAAAACAACGTTAATAAAACTTATTCTTGGCTTGCTGAAACCAGATCAGGGCTCTATCCATATTTTTAATGAACCGATTAAAAAGCTGAAGGATCAGAACAAAATCGGATTTGTATCACAAAAAGCCAATACATTTAATAAAGGCTTTCCTGCAACCGTATTTGAGGTTGTTTCTTCAGGACTTACCTCAAAAATTGGCTATTTAAAATTCTTAAAAAGAACGGACAAGGCAAAAATCCTAGAAGCAATTAACCAAGTCGGAATGCTGGAATATGCTCATGAAAATATCGGCAATCTTTCTGGCGGACAACAACAACGTATTTTTATCGCTCGTGCATTGGTGAGTGACCCGGAACTAATTATACTTGACGAGCCAACTGTCGGTGTGGATTATGAGAATGTAAAACGATTTTACGAATTGTTGAATCACTTGCACGAGGTTCATCATAAAACCCTGCTGCTTGTGACACATGACACTGGTACAATGACCGAGTATGCAACAGATATTGTTTGTCTGAATAAAACATTACATTTCCACGGTAATCCCGAAGAGTATACTTCCCTTACCGAGAAAGACTTATCACAGTTTTATGGGCATCCTGTAAATATTGTCACCCATAATCATTAAAGTTGGAGGAACAACATATGCTCGCAGATTTTTTTCAATATGATTTTTTACGATATACATTTTTAACTGGATTGCTGATTGGAGTAATTGCACCTCTGCTCGGTACATTTATTGTCGTTAGACGCCTTTCCTTAATCGCTGATGCGCTCTCCCATGTGACATTGGCGGGAATCGCCTTTGGTTTGATGGCAGAGAAAAAATTCGGACTGATGATAGCTCCACTATACAGTGGAATGTTTTTTTCTGTCCTTGGTTCCGTACTGATCGAGAGACTTCGTTCCGTTTATAAAGCTTACCAGGAGCTTGCCATTCCAATTATTTTATCAACAGGTGTCGGGTTAAGTGTTATCTTTATATCCATTGCTGATGGCTTTAATACAGACTTATTTAATTATCTGTTCGGTTCTGTTTCTGCCGTTAGCCAAAATGACTTTTTTATGATACTAGGCATTACGATCTTTATTGTTCTCGTTGTTACACTTTTCTACAAAGAGCTCTTTACACTTTCATTTGATGAAGAGCATGCAACCATTACGGGGTTGCATGCAAAACGTATTCATTTACTTTTTATCGTCCTGACTGCACTAGTCATTGCTTCTTCCATTCGTATTGTCGGTGTGCTGCTTGTTTCTGCCCTTATGACATTACCTGTAGCAGCAAGCATGAGACTGGCCAAAGGATTTAAGCAAATGATGCTTCTATCGATATTGTTTGGAGAGCTATCTGTTATTATAGGACTTGTATCGGGGTATTATTTAAGTATGCCTCCAGGTGGTACAATCGTTATGGTATCCATTTTCATATTGCTCTTGTCCATCGGAATAAAAAGACTAAATTCCAAACCGAGGAAAGCGAGGAATTCAGCATGAACATTAATGAAGCGATTGATATATTGAAAAATAAAGGATATAAAACTACCGGGAAACGAAAAGACATTCTTGCATATTTTGAAGATGCTGATGGTTACCGGACAGCTAAAGACCTGATCAACTATTTGGAGTCAACCTATGACGGAATCAGTTTCGACACAATCTATCGAAATCTCCATTTATATGATGAAGTCGGAATTCTTGAATCGACCGATTTAAATGGTGAAAAACATTTTCGCATGAATTGCACACATCATCACCACCATCATTTTATATGTAATGTGTGCGGAAAAACGAAAGAGATAGAAGTCTGTCCGATGGATGAAGTGCAACAGTCTCTCGCAAATTATTCTATTGAAGGACATAAGTTTGAGATCTATGGGCTGTGTCCGATCTGTAAAGGAGCATAATCCAATGAAACCATTTCTTGCTATTGGTTTTGGAGGAATGCTCGGTTCAGGAGCGCGATACGGGGTATCCTTGTTGCTCGACACAAATGGATTCCCCCTTTCAACCTTAATTGTGAATTTAATTGGATGTTTCATGCTTGCCTACCTATTAAACAATACGTTTATAAAGCAAAGACTCAAAGCAAATACGTTCATTGCACTCACGACAGGATTGATTGGCTCCTTCACTACCTTTTCAGCCCTCGCTGTGGAATCTGTTCAATTATGGGAAACGAGTACAATCGCTTCGTTCGGTTATATCATCATCACTTTAGTTGGCGGTTTAGTATTTTGTTACCTTGGATTTCAACTAGCACAGAGAACCCGAAAGCAGGTTGCCAAATGAACTTACTTTTAGTAGCCATTGGCGGTTTCCTAGGAAGCATCGCCAGGTACTCCATTTCAGTAAAATTAAATAAACGGTTAATTGCTACATGGATCGCCAATATCTCGGGATCCATGCTTTTGGCATTTTCCCTTCATTTCTATATGCAAGGATTGATTTCCGATCGAACTTGGCTCCTTCTTGGTGTCGGTTTTTGCGGGGCATATACAACCTTTTCAACTTTTGGAAATGAGGTGCTGCAACTATTGCTGCATCAGCAATACATCCATGCTGGTATATATGTGTTAAGTTCTTTCACCGTTTCGATTTTAGCTGTTTTTATTACCTTAAGCTTATTGTAATGCTTTCCCCTCCCTGCATTTTGAATATTTCATGTATAATAACTGGGTAGGATGGAGGAGGAAACTAAATGAATAGGAAAAAAGGTATATTACTGGGTGGCCTTGCAATTATTTTTACTGCATTTATTTTATCTGTTGTAATTTTGCAAGGAAACTTTCAAAACACCCCAACAGATGCACAAAAAGACTCAGAGCATAGGCATAATGAATTTGCAGAAGAAACCGGGCAAAATGAACAAGAAATAAACAATAAGCAAAAAGAATGGAATCCTTCCTTAAAGAAGAAACCGGAAGAAGTAAAAGATGGAAATCCGGAAAATAAAGGTAAAACGGTAACCGAAAGTAAAGCTGAATCCACTGTAGAGGAAAAATCAGAATATCTTAGCTTTTCCACGAAGTATGTTACTGTTTCGTCTTTAAATGTCCGTAACGGACCTGGAGTGGATTATGATGTAGCAGGTATTGTAAAAATCAATGAAGAGGTCCAGGCGGCCGATTCTACCGTGGATGGTTGGATCCAAATCAAAGCTGGGAAACTTTCAGGATATGTGAATGATAAATACTTAGATGATGAAAAGACAGCTGTACAATATGAAGCTGCATCTACCTCCTCTATTGAATCAAAGCAGACGGATGAAATTATAGCTGATACATATGAAAAGGAAAATAAAAAATCTGAAGAAACACCTGAAAACAACCAAGAAGAAAAAACAGAAACAGTAACTGCTGAAACAGGTGCGATACCAACAAATGATGTGGATAAGCTAAAATCGATTGATGGAAATAATCAATTGATTCTAGTAACTGCCGATGGTTATAATACCAGCTCTGCCCGTGTCCGGACATTTGAGAGAAATACGGAAGGTAACTGGCAGCAGCTTTTGGATGTTTCCGGATTTATTGGTAAAAATGGTTTTGCCGACAATAAGGTTGAAGGGGATGGGAAGACTCCAACCGGAAAGTATACCATTGGCCATGCATTTGGCCGTGCAGGCAATCCAGGTACTAAATTGTCATACCGGGCAATTACACCAGATGATGTATGGGTTGACGATTCCAACTCCAGTCTGTACAACAGTTGGCAATCCAAATCTGAAACGAGTGACAAGTGGGCCAGTGCAGAAAATATGGATATTCCCCTATATACAAACGGTTTTGTAATTAACTACAATATGTCCCGTACTCCTGGCAAAGGAAGTGCGATCTTCTTTCATATTGCGAGTGGCCATACGTTAGGCTGTGTTGGGGTATCTGAACCGAATGTCCTTTCGATTTTAAAATGGCTCGATCCCGCAAAAAATCCAGTCATTATCCAAACACCTGCAAGTGGACTAGGAAACTATTAAGAAAATGAAAAGAACTGAACTGACAGCCAGTTCTTTTCATTTTGTTGTAAGTTCATGTATACTACTTCTAGACATTTAATTTATAGGAGAACTGAAAAATGAACCGAAAAGGAATACTATTTACAATACTACTTATTTTATCAGCAGGCTTTATAGCATTTGTAGCGATCATGCAACATAATTTCATGAATCCTGAGTTTCAGGTTAACAGTCAGTCTGGTTCAGCTAATGAACACCAGGACACAACGGAATCTGAGGATGATCATGAAGAAGAAGGAAGTGCATCCGTTGATGAAACAGACCGCGAACAAGCAGAGGAATCAGAAGAAGATAACAGGATTACTCATTCCAAACGAATCGTTAATGTAGACTCACTTAATGTCCGAAGTGGTCCGGGAACCGAATACGAAATTTCCGGTATACTGACACTTAATCAGGAAGTTGATGTTGAAGACGATGGAAGTGAATGGCTAAAAGTCACTACTCCACATTTTACAGGCTTTGTAAATGAAAAATATCTCACTGAAGAGCAATAAAAAACATCAAAGACAGTGTCTTATAAGCAGACACTGTCTTTTTTATAGCCGTTTTACCCAAAAACTTCCTTCATTACTTTCGTCTCTTCATGATCCAGCATGTTTTTCTGGATTACTTCATCGACTTGTTTGTTCATCTGATTTGACAATTCTTTCGATGCGGAAGGTTCACCGACAACGAATATTTTTTCCCATTTTCTATCCTTCGCCTGTTTATCCAGCTTTGGAGCAATACTTTTGTACCAGCGCTGCTGATTGGCTTCATATCTGGCCTCAAAGTTATCCTTTTGGATATTGGAAGAACCTAGACCGGTTGCAGAGTTAGCCTTCCGTGGCCCCTGCATTATTCTCCATGTCTCTTCTTCAACATCAAGTTCATAAGAAAGCGTTTCCTCAACCTGATTCAGATAAGAGTCGATTACTTTAATCTCATTTTGCTGCACGAGGATAATACCTGTCTTAGGATATGTTTCTTCAATTTGTTTAAGTTGATTCAATTCAGGTGTTTCCTGCCAGTAAAATTCATTTTCGACTCGCATTTGGACAATATCTGCATACCAGACTACCTCATCGGCAGTGGCAAATACGATAATTCCCTTTAATTGCTGTTGTTCATTTTCCTTAATGAATTTCTCAACTTTATTTTTCACAAGCTGAAAGTTTTTCAATTCCTCTTTGTCATTTGCCTCTTTTAGGTAACTTTCGAAGTTACGCATTCCATTTTTGAAATGGATTTTCCATTCTCCGCCTTGCTGGTCAGGGTCAGCCGGGTCGGTATTTAAGTACATGGTAAAAACTTTATTGCTGCCTTCCATTCTGACATTTTCCAACTCTTTTAACTTTTCATTTATAGCCATAAAGTTTTGATAACCTCCTAAAAGAAATTATATTAGTCATTTATCCGAAACCATATGGAAATAAACCTATACTACAAGGAACAAGAGAAACCAAATCTATCGTTCAGTATCTATTCCTTTGTCTCACTCTAATAAATCTCAACTTTCTTGGAGTGAAAAAATCGATAAGCCTGTTAGAATCAGGAGGCCATTTTGTTGCTTATTATTTGCGCAGTTGATATAAAATGCGACGTAACTTCTATTTGTGTTAGAACTTTGGCACGAATAATGGAAGCGAGATACTTCGGCGACCGCTCTGGGAAATACACTGCGCTTTCCACGGGCGGCTGGTGAGCCCCTTCATGCTAACGCATTTCAGTGTCTCACCTATGCCTTTCCTCCCGTTGGAGTCTCCGTGTATTTCCCAGAGCTGTTTAAGTTAGCTGCTAATAAACTGCATTCTTAATAGCAAAATCTAATTATACAGCTTCGCCAGTCCGGGTGAGCGGCGGGCGGTGACTCCTGCGGGAGAAGCACGTGTCCGAAGACCAGAAGAGTGGTTTTCTCTTCGGGGCTGAGGCCGTGCCCGCGGAAAGCATCCGCCCAGAGCGATCCCGGACGCCAGCAGATGCACATATCTCCTGAAAAAACCTAAGTTACTTCGCATTTTACACAAAATGTGAAGCATACTAAGCAACAAATATTACGAAAACAGCATTATTTTTATCGTGTTTAGAAAGACGATTAATGTGGCTGGCATTCTAAGTATGTCTCAGTTAAATGTTTAAACTTATTTTATTAATGTCAAAATTATTTAATCCAATGCGGAAATATATTCCTTTGAGCAACCATAAAAAGGCATACCTGGCTTGCAGGTATGCCTTTTATGAAAAATAAGAAAGTCCAAATTTTGGCCGCAACTAACTTTTAAACATAAACAGCCGCGTCCAGCTCCGGTTCCTAGAAACTCCTGTCATAAGCAATGGACATTCCAAGCGCAAAAACCATGCGCTTTCCAGTCCCTTGCTTATGCATGCGTTTCTAAACTGTCACCTCCGCTTTTGTTAGTCCAGCTCCGGTTTTGATGTCCCTAGACAATTTTAGCAATTTTAATTCGCTTTATCTGGTATCCATCTTTTTCATCGAGCACGAATTCATGTCCATCGAATTCCATGGAAGATCCTACGTCAGCGTCAAGATTCTTAGTAAAGAACCAGCCACCGATTGTATCGACCTCATCGTCTTCAAGCAATATACCCAGACGTTGATTTACTTCGTCCAAATTCAATTTACCTGAAACAAGTATCGTTTTCTCATCGATTTCCTCAATATCCGGAATTTCATCTTCGTCAAATTCATCACGAATATCACCGACAATTTCTTCTAAAATATCTTCTACCGTTACAAGCCCGGCAGTCCCCCCGTATTCATCATTGACGATTGCCATATGAATTCGCTCTTTTTGCATCTTTACCAAGAGCTGTTTAATTGGAGTAGCTTCTGAAACGTGGATAATTGGACGAATGAATTTTTCAATAGTATTTGGTTTATCCTCATCATACTGACCGGTGAAAACCTCTTTCAGATTCACTAAACCAATAATATTATCTTTATCTTCATCTGCTACAGGATATCTTGTAAACTGTCCATCACGAATAATTTCGATATTTTCTTCAAAGCTGTCCTCTTTTGAAAGATAAACCATTTCTGTACGAGGAACCATTATTTCCCTTGCCACACGTTCATCAAAATCAAAAATGTTGTTAACATACATCATTTCTGACTGGTTGATTTCACCACTCTTAAAGCTATCTGCAAGAATTAAGCGTAATTCTTCTTCACTGTGAGATTCCCCATGACCGCTCATAGGTTTTAATCCCAAAGAACGAGTTAAGAGTCGTGCCGAAACGTTTAAGAACCATATGAAAGGGAAAAGAAGCCGGTAAAATAAGATAAGAGGTCTCGCCACAAAAAGTGTGACCTTTTCTGCTTTTTGAATTGCAAGTGTCTTTGGTGCAAGTTCCCCAACTACAACATGCAGGAATGTTGCAATCGCAAATGAAATGGCAATTGAAAGAGTTGTTACCATTGCCCCGCTCATTGTAAACGATCCAATTAATGGATGCAGCATTCTCTCAAAAGCAGGCTCAGCTAAACGTCCAATCCCCAAGGTTGTAATCGTAATCCCCAGTTGACATGCAGATAAGTATTCATCCAAATGTGTAACGACCTGCTTAGCATATTTTGCCGACTTTTTTCCACTTTCAATCTGTGGTTCCAATTGAGTACTTCTCACTTTCACAATCGCAAATTCCGCCATTACGAAAAATGCTGTAAATGCAAGAAGCACAGCAACTGCAAGTAAGCTAATTATGGTATCTATATCCAATTAAGGTCCCTGTGCCACAGACACAAGGACTTCACCTCCTGATTTTCTAAAAATTAAGTTTTGTTCATTTTTAATAATCCGCACGTCGGTGATCCAACAAATGAGGTAAAATATACAAATCGTGAGTCATTGCTGAATCCCCTATATAGTTTTACCTTCCCATCGAATCACCCACTTCCCTAAAATGATTATAATATATTTGAATATATGAGTCTATATTTTATGAAATATTTAGGAAAACAAACTTATCCTGGACACATAGCGTGTCTGTCATTTACAACAAAGCAGCAGCTAATTGGTATATTAGCTGCTGCTAAATTATTTTTTATTTTTAAAGTCTTTCTTGATAAATTTCATGAACGATATCATCATCAATATCATAATTAATGTGAATGGTAAGGCAGAGGTCAGTGAAGCGGTTTGCAGTGCTTCCAGACCACCAGCAATCAACAACACTACTGCAATTGCTGTAATCAGAAAGCCCCAAATCATTTTTGTGACCAATGCTGGGTTAAGTGTCCCTTTAGAAGTCATACTACCTAAAATATATGTCGCAGAGTCAGCTGATGTCACAAGGAAAGTGAAAATCAGCAAAATGGACAGAACGGATAATATATTTGTTAAAGGCAGCACACCAAACGTCTCAAATAATGCTACTGTAACGTCTTCATTAACAGCTTCCGCTATTTGAGTTCCATTTATCAAATCACTGTGCAACGCTGTTCCACCGAAAGTCGCAATCCATAAACAAGCGATTGCGGGAGGTACTATGAGTACACCGAAAACAAACTGACGGATTGTTCTTCCTCTTGAGACACGTGCCACAAATGCACCTACAAATGGGGACCAGGCAATCGCCCATGCCCAGTAGAATATTGTCCAATCCTGTACCCAGCTACCACCTTCATATGGTGTCAATCGCAAGCTGTAATGTATAAAGTTATTGATATAATCACCAGTAGCCAAGACAAATGTCTCTAATATAAATACTGTCGGGCCTGCGAAAAAAACAAATACTAAGAGCACAAGCGCCAAACCAAGATTAATATTACTCAGCCATTTAATACCTTTATTTAAACCGGTGCTGGATGATATTAAGTATGCTACAAGCATCACTGCTGCTATTATAATTTGAATCCACATGGAATTTGGCACACCAGCTACCGCTGTCAAACCCCCGTTCATTTGCATTATACCAAGACCGAGTGACGTCGCTACCCCCATCACTGTTGCAATAACAGCAAGTGCATCTACTGTATTGGCAACAGTTTTATTTTTCCCTACTACCGGTTCAATCGCAATTGATATTAAACCTTTTTGATTTTTTCTAAACTGCAAATATGCTATAACCAATCCAACAATAGCAAAAACAGACCACTGACTTATTCCCCAATGAAAAAATGAGTAACCCATAGCTATCCGTGCAGCTTCGTCCGTTTGCCCTTGCAGATCTGGAAAAGGTGTCTCAAAATAGTGACTCATCGGTTCGGCTACTCCCCAGAATACGATGGATATTCCAAATCCCGCTGAGAAGAGCATTCCGATCCAAGTGAAAAATGGGAATTCCGGACTTGAATCAGGTGGACCAAGTTTTACCTTTCCATACTTACTGATGCAGAGGATTATAAGAAATAACGTAATAACAAACACAGCCAATAGATAAAACCAGCCAAAGTTACTCGTAGTAAAACTCAGTAAAGTTTCAGCAACATTACCAAATGCCACTGGTGCAACTGCTCCGATGATAACCAGAATCAGAATGATAATTGCTGATACAAAGAATACTGGATTAAAATAAGGTTTCTTTTTCATAATACTTCCTTTCCTATGTACGATTTTTATTTGTAGAACTATGTAATTAATTAGCTTATACTTTATAACCGTTTTTCGATTTATCTAAACCTTTTTAAAATCACCCCTCTTACATGTTATATTTTGCGTTTATAATCTGCAAGTATTCTATGTTTATATTCTTGTTAGAAAACTTGGCATGTGCCAACCCCTTTCGGTGAATGCCTTAGAAAACTTTATCGCCACCAAGCCTTTCAATGAAAGCCCCTTGGTGGCATTTATGCAGGTTGGTAAGTTTCAGACCTGTACAAAAAAATCCACCCCGCTAAGGATGGATTTTTTTGTTTGAATTTTTATCTTAAACTACGTACGTGGCCTGCAAAGTGTTTTGCCCAATAGCCGCTTGACATATCTGCAACTGCAAGGCCTGTTGAATTTTGTGCACCGATAAATTTACCGCCACCAAGATAGATGCCAACATGTCCGTTCGTTTTGTATGTGTTGAAAAATACAAGATCACCTGGCTGCATATTGTCAGGAGAGACTTTCGTACCGGTAGTTGCCAATCCTGTAGTACTGGATGGAATGGAGATTCCGGCCTGTGCAAATGCCCATGAGACAAATCCAGAACAATCAAAGCCGCTTAGGGTCTTACCACCCCAGACATACGGAGTTCCCAGATGTGAGAAACCTGCATTCATTGCTGTATCCAGGTTTCCGGAAGCTGCATTTGTACTAGTTTGTTTACTCAAGGTAGTAAGTTTTTCTTCTGACTCATTACTCTCCGAATCGCTCGCGCTGACAGAAGTGCTTGCTACAGTAACAGCCGGTGCTGGCTCACGTGCCGCCCTTAAACTTGCTTCGACGTCTTTTTCAAGTGTTGCAAGCTGGGAATCTTCCACCTGCAATTCTTCTTTTAGAGCAATTAAATCTTTCTCTTTCGTTTTCAGTTCTTCTTTTTTATTTTCATTTTCAGCTTTTTGGTCCTCAATTAAAGCAAGAATGCCATTGAGTTCAACTTCCATCTCTTTCAGCTCTTCAAGCTTTGCAATTACTGCATTTTGTTTCTCTTCCACCAATTCTTTATCTTCTTCCTGCTTTTTCATTAATGCATTGTCGGATTCTGTGATTTTATTTACTGCAGATACCCTGCTGATGAAATCACCGAAGCTTTGTGAACCAAAGATTACTTCCAAATAGCTGATATCACCGCCACTTTGCTGATAGGATACAGCACGTTCTTTCAAGATATCATATCGGATTGCAATTTGCTCTTCCAATGCTGCAATTTCCTCTTCATAAACAGCTACTTCATTTTCTTTTTCTGTAATATGTACTTGCGTTTTCTCCAATTCCTTCTGGTTTTGCTCCAATGCGATGTTTACTTTTTCTATTTCATTATTTAATTCTTCAAGATCAAGTAATACCTCCGCGATTTGACTTTCCGCGTCTGACAGGTTTTCCAGTAATGCCTCTCGTTCTTTCTGGATTTCGGATTGTTTTGCTTCCAACTCCTGTACGGATTCTGCCTGGGTGGTTCCTGTGATTAAAGTACTACTTAAACCAACCACTGCTACAGCAGTTAATGTCATGAGTCTCTTTTTCAATTTTCGTTTCCCCGCTTCCCTTTATCACACCGCAAAGCTCTCTATGTATGTGTATCTATGAATTTTTTTGCAGCTATGTATATAGTTTAATAGTCTTGATACTTCTCTAGGCAATATGTAGTACAGCATTCAAAAATGTCACCCATATTATAGTAATGTTACAGTTATATTTCAAAAGTGACAATAAACCTCTTTTTTCGTTAAAAAAAGTGCCTATCCGTTTTATTGGATAGACACTTTCTTTGCAAATATTGTTTTATCTTGTAAATTGTTCTGTTTCTGTGGACCCTTCAAGGGCAGTTGTTGAAGCAGTTCCCCCGGATATGACCTGTGCCACTTCATCGAAATAGCCGGTGCCAACCTCCCGTTGATGACGTGTCGCACTGTAACCGAACTGCTCACTGTTGAATTCGGCCTGCTGCAATTCGGAATAAGCTGCCATACCTTCATCTTTGTATTTCCGTGCCAATTCAAACATACTATGATTCAGGGCATGGAAACCGGCCAATGTTACAAATTGGAATTTATAGCCCATTTTCCCTAATTCTTTCTGGAAGTTAGCGATTTCATCATCTGTAAGTTTCTTTTTCCAGTTAAAAGATGGTGAACAATTATAGGCCAACAGTTTGTTTGGATATTGCTCATGAATGGCATCTGCAAACTTCTGCGCCTCTTCCATATTTGGTTCGGATGTTTCACACCAAATCAAATCTGCATACGGGGCATATGCCAACCCTCTTGCAATTGCCTGGTCGATTCCTGATTTCGTTTTGTAAAATCCTTCTGTTGTACGCTCACCTGTTATAAAGGGTTCATCATATGGATCTACATCATTCGTAATCATGTCAGCGGCATTTGCATCTGTTCTTGCGATAATAACGGTGGAGGTACCCATTACATCGGCAGCGAATCTGGCTGCAATTAGATTTTTGACCGCATTTTGGGTAGGAAGCAATACTTTCCCTCCAAGGTGTCCACATTTTTTCTCCGATGACAATTGATCTTCAAAATGGACTGCCGCAGCTCCGGACTCAATCATTGATTTCATCAGTTCAAATACATTGAGCTGTCCGCCGAATCCTGCTTCTGCGTCTGCGACAATTGGGGCAAACCAGTCAATTTCTTCATTCCCTTCCGAATAATGAACCTGATCTGCGCGCTGAAGTGCCTGGTTGATTCGTTTCACGACATTTGGCACACTGTTTGCCGGGTACAGACTTTGATCAGGATACATCTGTCCTGCCATATTTGCATCTGCAGCCACCTGCCAGCCACTTAAGTATATAGCTTTCAGCCCCGCTTTCACCTGTTGGACGGCCTGGTTCCCGGTCAGAGCACCTAACGCATTTACATAGTCTTCTGTATGAAACAAATCCCATAGCTTTTTCGCTCCTCTTTCTGCCAATGTATATTCTATGTCAATCGAACCCCGCAGACGGATAACTTCCTCTGCGCTGTATGGCCGCTCCACTCCACCCCAGCGAATATTACTCTCCCAATCCTTCTTCAGTTCATTTATACGGTTTTTTGACATCATTCATTTCCCCCTTTAATTAATTGGCCATATGCCGGTATTGTCAAGAATTCAGTGAAATTATCCTGTTTGATCAGCTTCTCAAAAAGCGATGCAGCTTCCACATAATTGCCACGTTCATAAGCTTCTGTCCCTACCTGTTTCTTAAGTTTATCCAGTTCCTCTTCCATCACTGCCATTACAAGTTCCAATGTTATTTCCCTTCCATCTGATAACGTTCCCTGTGGATGCCTGATCCATTGCCACACCTGCGCCCGAGATATTTCCGCAGTTGCTGCATCCTCCATTAGATTATTGATCGGAACAGCCCCTCTTCCGGATAGCCAGGCAGCCGTATATTGAATACCTACATTTATATTCGTACGAAGCCCTGCCTCCGTAATTTCACCGATTGGAACTTGCACAAGGTCCTCTGCCGTAACTTGGACATCCTCACGCTTATTCGAAATTTGATTCGGGGTAGGCATCACATTGTCAAATATGTCTCTCACAAGCTGCACCATACCGGGATGGGCCACCCATGTCCCGTCGTGTCCGTCATTTACTTCCCGCTCCTTATCCGTACGAACCTTCTGAAATGCTGCTTCATTCGCTGCTTCATCATTTTTCACAGGAATCTGGGCCGCCATTCCACCGATAGCTGGGGCATTTCGCTTATGACAGGTCTTGATTGCCAATAGTGAGTAAGAGCGCATAAATGGGACTTCCATCGTGACTGTTGACCTGTCAGGAAGGATGACGTTCGGATCATTCTGAAACTTTTTTATATAACTGAAAATATAATCCCATCTGCCGCAATTAAGGCCCGCAGAATGCTCCCGAAGTTCATATAAAATTTCATCCATTTCAAAAGCTGCAGTAATTGTCTCAATTAGAACCGTTGCTTTAATGGTCCCTTGTGGAATCCCCAGTTCATTCTGGGAAAAAATAAATACATCATTCCATAAGCGCGCTTCTAAATGATTCTCCATTTTGGGTAAATAAAAGTATGGTCCTGAGCCTCTTAATAGTAATTCCCTTGCATTGTGGTACAGATAAAGTCCAAAATCGACTAGACTTGCAGCCATTGATTTGCCATTGACTCTCAGATGACTTTCTTCCAGATGCCAGCCACGGGGGCGTACGATTAGTACAGCTGTTTCATCTTTCAAGGCATATTTTTTCCCGTTTGGAGCTTCAAAATCGATTCTTCTCCGAATTGCATCCTGTAAATTTATCTGGCCCTCCATGACATTCTCCCATGTTGGAGATGTGGCATCTTCAAAATCAGCCATAAATGTTTTGGCACCGGAATTCATTGCATTAACAATCATCTTTCGGTCAACCGGTCCGGTAATTTCCACTCTGCGATCCTGAAGATCTTTAGGTATCCTGCTAACGGTCCAATTACCGTCCCTTACGTTTTTCGTCTCTTTCAGAAAATCAAGCTTTTTCCCTTCATTAATTCTCTGTTGGATTTGGTGTCTGATTTCCAGCAGATTTCTGCGTCGTTCATCAAAATGGTTATGCAGTTTTTCCAAAAAATTCAGTGCTTCTGGTGTGAGCAGTTCTTCATATTGTTTTTCATGATGGATTCGTATCGTATCACTCTTCATTAACATGAAATCGCCCCTTACTGTTATACTATAATAACAGTTAATTTATTTTGTTGTATAACAACATATCCAAAAAAATTTAGTCCTCCTTCTTTGACAAACAGTAGTCACATTCCATTGTGTAACTTTTGGAATCCACTTCTTTTCCACACTCAGGACACGAAACTTTCTCATTTCTTCTCATCCTGCTTCCTCCTCTCTTATATAACAGTTGTTATATTATTTATTCTGTTACAAAACAGTTTATTCTACCTAATAAAAAATTGCAACCCCTTTTCTGAAATTAATTGAATTTTTTTTCAAATAGTAAGAGAATAGGACTTACAGTAAAATTTCGAGACTTCGACATTTTTGGGAATTGAGGTTATATAGGTGAAGATTTATCAATTTATAGGTAGCAGAGTAGTTAAGACAGGAGTGGCTGTTTTTCTGACAGCCCTTATATGCCAATGGATTGGCTGGCCCCCGGTCTTTGCAGTCATAACAGCCATCGTGACGATTGAGCCGACAGTTTCAGATTCCATTAAAAAAGGGATTGTTCGATTTCCAGCCTCGGCAATCGGCTCGGCTTATGCTGTATTATTCATTTCTTTATTCGGTAATTCTCCGCTAACATATACAATGGCAGCTGTATTTACAATTGCTACATGTTACCGATTGAAGCTTCATGCTGGTTTGCTTGTGGCTACCCTGACATCTGTTGCAATGATTGAAGTAATTCACGGCAATTTCATGATTGCCTTTTTTACAAGATTAGGGACAACAACAATCGGACTTGGGGTCTCCACGATTGTAAATATGTTTATTCTGCCACCGGATTACAGAAAACTTATTCAAAAAAATGTAACAGATATCAAAGACCAAACCGCATTGCAGATCGAAAGAATTTTTAAAGCGGTGCTTACAGACAAACTGGAGAAAACATCCTCCATGCTTGAAGATTTAAGGAAGCTGGACAAAGATATAAAACAGACAGAAATGTTAAGCAGCTTTCAAAAAGATGAAGATAAATATCACCCACTAATCGAAACTGAACAGGAAAAGTTTCAGCATCTGCAAAATAAGCTTAGTCACCTGCGTCTGATCCATTATCATTTAAGTAATCTAATCCATAACCCGCTTATTGATCTGGCGTGGACAGAAAGTGAAAGGAACACAATATTGCTCTCTGTTCGAGGATTGGTGGACAGTCTACAGGATGAGACTTTATTCGAACCTGACGCACATTCAATACAATTGAAGGAGATAACAGAAATTTTTTGGGAGGATAACGAGGAAATTACAAAGAATAGCGAAATACACCCAACTAACTTCCCTCCGGAATTAATCATTTTATATGAGCTTGTTTCCATTTATGACCTCGTTGCTAAATTTTATGGAGAAAAAGAAAGAGGAGCCAATTAAAATGGCTCCTCTTATTCGACGAGATTATTTTTAAATGCATAAATGACCGCCTGTGTCCGGTCGTGCACTTCGAGTTTCCCGAGTATATTACTGACATGTACTTTTACTGTTTTTAGTGCAATATAAAGTTCATCAGCTATCTCCTGGTTTGTTTTCCCTTTGGCGATCAGCTGCAAGATTTCTCCTTCGCGTTCTGTCAACTGGTCATGCAGCATAGCTTCGGGCTTATTACGCATTCGGTTCATTATTTTGCCGGTCACTTCCGGCTCCAGTATGGACTGGCCACAATATGTTGCCCGGATTGCTTTTGCGATTTCACTCGCCTTTGATGTTTTCAGCATATAGCTTGTGGCACCTGCCTCTAATGCCGGGTATACTTTTTCGTCATCCAGAAAGCTCGTAACAATTATGATTTTTGCCTCTGGCCACTGTTCAATAATTTTCCGTGTCGCTTCTATACCGTCCATTTCTTTCATTACAAGATCCATCAAAATAATATCCGGTCTTAATTGCAATGCCAGTTCGACAGCGGGGACACCATCATCCGCCTCAGCAATCACATGGATATCCGGCTGTGCTGAGAGGTAGGCAGTAACCCCGATTCGAACCATTTCATGATCATCTGCAAATAGGACATTAATCATTATGCGCTTCCTCCTTTCCCAGCACGGGGACCTTAACTTCCAAGCGAGTTCCTTCGTCTGGAAGGCTGATAACTTTAAAGCTTCCACCTACTTCATAGGCACGTTCTTTCATGTTTTGCATACCATATGAACTTGTTTTTACTTTTTCCATATCGAAACCAATACCATTATCGGCAACCCTTAATATAATTGTTTCGTCCCGCTCGATCAGCAGGATATTCAATGTCGATGCTTTGGCGTGTCGCAGTGTGTTGGAGATTGATTCCTGTAAAATACGGAACAATTGATCTTCTATCCCTTTATCTACAGAAAATGCTTCCACTTTCGATACGATTTCCATCGGCACTTTTTGGGTAAGCTCCTGTAACAGTTCCTCTACCCCTTCCTGAAGTGACTTTCCTTTTAACGCCACCGGCCGCAGATGCAATAGCAATGCACGCATCTCCAGCTGGGATTGGTGTATCATTTTTTCCACCATTGTTAACTGCTTTTGAAGCGTTGGATCCTCCGGAGGGTTTGCATCATTTATGGCAGACATCATCATCGAAGCCGCAAATAGCTGCTGACTTACGGAGTCATGCAGCTCCCTTGCCAGACGATTTCTTTCCTGGACAACGATTTCCTGTAGACTCTTTTCTCTTTCATGCGCCCGTTCCGTGGATAGCCGCTGGGCATGTTCTGCCTGATTTCGGAGCTTTTCCTCCAATTGATCAATGCGTTGATGTATTCCATTCATCTCTTTAGAGGGTTCCTCAATAAGAGATATTTTCTGCCCCTTGACAATTTGATCAAGTTTACGCTCAACCTGATGCAGCCTCTGCTTCCAGTACCATCCAATCGACAGACCTGTAATGGTACCGATCAAAATAGCGATACCGAGGACCCAAACGATAAATGAAACATTGCCAAATCCCTCTGTCCATACTGCAGACCAATTTGCTGGAGGAAAAAACAGAAGCGTCACCCCCACCAGCAAGAGTGCAAACAGGACGCTAAAAAGAATTGCGGTAAACACGGGACGAATAACCTTATTCATATTCGCTTCACCTCGATATCTCCAGAGAGCAGTGAGGTAATTATTTTCACCCGTGGGTACGCTTTATCATAATTCGCTGTTTGATAAAATAGCGCACGATTCATTAACTTTCCTTCGTGTTTTCCTAAAATATGTGCCCGACCAAAAATAGAACTGTGATGTATGCTCAGTTCCACCTCATATGGCACATAGATTTCTATATTTCCTATAAAATGCCGTATCGATATGACAGCCGTATCATCTGGCAAAACAGTATTACTAAGATCGATTATACGATCTCCAAAAATGCCATGTATATTAACATCCTTCCACTGGTAGGCAGTATTCTCCGTTACTTGATCATCAAAAAGATTCTGGTCAAACAGAGGGGTAATTTCCAATAGTGTCTCTTCCCTGATTTCTCCACTTGGAAGAATTGGCTGATCATATTCCACTTCCTTTTTCGACTTCGAATAATGAATGATAAATAAGATAGTCGCTGCAATGATCAGGAAACGTACTGCCATCAAATTCAAGATAGAAAAAACGACACCGACGAGTGCTATCCAAAAGAGAATCTTTCCCCATAATTTATGAAAGTATCTCCAGCCAGCATACATAATTAATGCATAGAATAGTGCGGGAATGATGGTACCACCATAAAAGAAGGCAACCTCAAAAATAAGGAGAATCACCCCGATGATCAATATCCAATTGAAATAATCTGTTGATAGTCGTTTGAACATCGCAGTGAACCTCCTTTTTATGTATGTATACAGACGCAAAAGGTCTGCGCCTGTACAGTATATCATAATTTTTATTTTTTCTGCATCGTTTGATGCCGCTCTTTAATTGGCCTGTCCGTTCAGTTCCTTTTCAAGCTTCGCTATTTTACTGTCAAATGTGTTTTTATAGTAGGAGCTGTTTACTTTGTATTCCAGATTCTCAATATACTGCTCCATTTCGGCGAATTTGGAAAATGGCTTATCAGCTGTCTCTTCCACCACTCTGTTAATCTGATGGTTTGCTTTTGCAATATTTTCTCTGCCCATCAATTCCATTCGGCGCAAGTGCATGTCCTTCAAGCGATGTTTCATATCTTCATATTTTTGTTCCAGTGTTTCCAGCTGCTCCAATGCTTCTTCTCTGGAAGCTTTCATACGATCGGCCCGTCCTTGATATTCTTCATGTTCCTTTAAAGCAAATTCATGCATCGATTCTTCCCCAGCCTTGTCCGCTATCGCCGCCTGTTTCAGACGTCTGTCAGCAAGATCCTGGGCTTTCAGGTATTCTCTTGAAAATTCCTCTTTCAGCTTGTACTGGCGGTCAATCAGTTTTCTGACCTTTTCTTTCTCCTGCTCGCTTTGGCGCAAATATTGATTTAAAGCTGCAATCGGATTATTCTGTTCCTTCTTATCCAGCATCGTATGAAGGTCTGCTGAAACAGAATCTTTTATTCTTGTAAAAATATTTGTTGACATTTAAATCTCTCCTTTAAAATTTAATTTTCTTATCTGTTCAACTCAGCCCATTGACGTTCAAAATTGGTGAACGGATCATCATCTTTTTCCATAACATCAACCACCGGAACCTCATCTTTATTCCAATTTTTATAGATGAAGTAAAGGGCATACGCGGCAACTAAGCCGATTACAGCATACATATTGGAAAATGCAATGCTCATGATAAGCAGTCCTGCCAGGGCCCAACCCACTTTCGCTGCTGTCGAATCAGTTTTCATAAACTGTTTGAAAACGATATAAAGCAACCAGACACTAAGAGCGAGCAATACCATTGGACCAATGTTTGCCAACAATATTAAAAACGCAATCAGCCCTCCGACGAACAACATAAATTTTCTCATTTCGCTTCCTCCTTCCTTTATCCTAAACCAATCATATCCGTTAAAACGCCTCTCCGTAATGAGCCACAGCCATATTTCCAACTAAGCCCCCAGACCTATAGAGGTGCCTGTCACTCCCCGAATTTTGTTGATATTTGTCGAATAGAATTTACTCATATATAAAAAGCCCCATAAAATGATAAACTGACAATGTAAGTGGTCATAATCCAGTTCTGCCAACATTATTTATTTTGAAGCTATCAGAGTTTAATTGTCTTTTCTTTTTCTAATAATTTTAGGAATAGTATGGTAATGTTAAATAAAAGGTGTTGATCTATCTGGCAGGCTAATGCAAGAGCAATGATTAACTGATGTTCTGCTTTGATTACAGAGGAATTGGTTGCTCTTAAAATGAAATATAAGAAAGGATGTTTCAAATATGGCTTCAGATCTTACTACCATAGCAGCTATCGTTTCTATTGTTATATGGATTGCTGTCTCCCGAGAGCTTGTAAAATCTTCAAAAGGGAAGAACGGACGAAAGATAATAGCTTTAATGTCTGCGGGTACCTTATCGACACTAATACTGACCGTTTCACATTTCCAAAATATTTAGTTATAAAATTCCGTTATAATCAAGTTAATGGGAGAAAGAGAAGTATGCACTAAAACTCATCAAGATTAGAAAAATGGTAAGGTAATATGGAGAGCAGGTTATTGCGTTGATTAGTTCATGTGGCTCAGTTATAAGATGACAAAATAATTGAACTCTTAATAAAATGTTAAATTGGAGGTCATGGAAAATTATGAAGGATTTATTTGGCTTTGTTGCTAAACAAGATACATTTATTCGTATTAGTATTTATGTAGGAGCTGCTTTCATTATTTTATTTGCAGGTTATTTAATCGGAGGACTTATAGGAAGAATTTTTTAAAATATCCTAAGTGGTTATTCTAGTAAATGGTACTAACAAGGATTTGCCTTGGTATGAAATTTGAAAGTTGAATCTTAAGGTTCCATCTTTCATGCTTTAACGAACCGAACCAAATGTACGTCCAGTCATAGCCAGTAGGAGTAGAATAAAGATATTTAAATCTGGAAGTTTGGAACCTTAATATATTATTTCCATGCGGGTCAAAGAAAGTGATAAAAAAATTCCCAATTCCTTGTGGTTCTTAAATTGATCTAAAAAATCAGCAGGTTCACTTCCCACTGATTTTTCAGATTCAAAATTCAACTTATAAGATACGCATGCAACCGTTTAATGCCATTCTATCGAATCTATAAATAGATCTAATCTTTGTATATAGACACCACCATTATAATCTTCTCGATCGGCATGCTTATGCTTGTAATACCACTCTCCGCCTGATTCAAACAATTCGATATAACCATCGATAAACTCTTCATCCATTCCACTGTAGTAAGAGTAATGGTAAGGAATCGGTCCGCCCAAATCCTCGCTGTAAGAGAGATCAATGTCAAATGCGTCAAACATAATTTCTTTCCCATTTTCAAGTGGAAACCCGCTCTTTAGCTTTCCAAAGGCATAGAAACTGTTTTCAGAAACGTTTGGTTCTGTAAAACGCCATTCTATAAACTCACCATGTTCTGTCCGTTCCACTTCTGTACCACGGGGGAGATAGCTAGTCATATTTAGTTCCTCATTTTCATACAACTCCACATCGACTTCCTCTACTCCCATTGCGCCTATTTGCAATAGAACACTTTTTTCAATCGGTCTGTTGAATTCCGGATGAAGGTCACCTTCTGAACCATGAATCATATAGGGATAATCGGCGGCCTGCATGAAAGTAAAAAATCGTATAGGCAACATCCAGCTTTCGGTATCATCCAGTGAAAGCTCAGAAGTAAAAATCATCGGATGACCAAATAATTCAGAGATATACAATTCCATGAACTTCCCATTATCCTCATCAAAAAATGCCGTTATTTCTGCATTTTCTGTTTCAAACGGAAACACATTTTCATAAGGGAAAGAGACCTGGTGGCTTAACCTTATTTCGTCAATAAATTCATCAACAGGTATGGGTACCTCCTCAGCTTCCGCAAAACTGGCCGTCAACTCTTGAAGGCGGGCATCAAATTCTTCTTGATCATAATCTTCATTAAACAGCACGAGGTTCATTCGCTCTCCATTCGTCCCGGACATATGGATTGAATGTGCAGCGTCCCCTTCTGTTTCATCAATTGTCCAGGACCTAGGAACATAAACCTTTAAATCGCTGTTAAAAATACTGCTTGTCGGTACTCCGTTTATATCATCATAATCAAAGGCTGGCCTGTTCCATACAGTTTCTATTAAATTTTTGGATTCTTCGTTTTGTACATCCATGGCATTTTCCTCGTTCTGATGTACCACATCACGGCCATTTCCTTGACCGACTGTATTGTCAGAATTACTATCCCCTATGATTCCGGTGCTAAGAACTAACAACCCCGCAATTCCTGCAGCAACTGCGGTCGAAGCAATTCCAATCACGCGTTGCCTGAGCTTACGATGCTTCTTTTTTGGTTTGTGCAAGCCAGCTTGTTTTAAACCATCCTGAAAGGAAAGAAGACTTTTTTCACGTGCCTCATCAGAAGCTTTCATCCTTTCCTTATTCAGAGAGTCGAGAAATGTATCATCCTTTTGTTTACCTTTATTCATCAACTGCTCACCTCCATTTTGATATGTTCAGACAGTTCCTTTCTAGCCCGGCGTTGCAACGCTTTTATAGAAAGGTTCGTTTTACCCATAATTTCAGCCGTTTCTTTTATAGAAAAGCCCTCAATAAACCTCAAATGGAGAACAGTTTGATAATGTTTTGGCAGCTTATTCAGCGTTTGCACCACTTCAACCATATGTAATTTCCGGAGAACTGTATTCTCTGCTGATTCACCTCCGCCAGCTTTTGTTTCTATGACACTTCCCTCCATTGTGATCGACTTGCTCCTATGATTATTTTTTCGATAATAATCAATCACAACATTCCGGGCAATTTTGAAAACCCACGTTTTAAATGATGATTTCCCTTCGAAATTATGTAATTGTCTTGCAGTTTTAAAGAATACGTCCTGCAAAAGTTCCTCTGAATCATGATAGCTACTCGTTTGTAAGTAAATATAATTGAAAATAGGATCAACATAGCGGCTGTGTAATTTCTGAATGGCTAACTTGTCACCCCTGAGAATCTGTCGTATGAGTTCTTGATCTTCCATTAATCTAATCGTCCTCCTATTCTTCTCTCATCCATTATAGACGATAAATTTTAATAAAAGATTCTTAGAATTCATAATTAGGGATTAAAAGTTTGATCTAGTCATGAAGAAGAGTCAATATAATTAAATAATATATAGGATTTCTCCTTTCCGGACGCTTTGTTTTATCACAGCAAAAATGACGTATGCCTGCTTCATACGTCATTTGGTCTGTTATTTAATTAATATGTGCCACAAAACGAAACCCATCAAGTTGACCCATTCGTTCCTTCATTTTCACTGCGTTTTTCTTCTCTTCCTCACATACCAGACTGTAAATAACACGATTCCAATACCTGCCAATACATAGACAACAGTGGAATACATATCCATAAACCCGAGTATACCCTCCCAGTTTTCTCCCAAGGAAACACCGACTGAAATAAGTATTATATTCCAGATAAGTGTACCAATTGTCGTAAAAGTCAAGAATACAATGAATTTCATATTTGACATACCTGCAGGGATTGAAATAAGACTTCGTATTAATGGAATCATTCTGCAAAACAGTACCGTCCAGTATCCATATCTATCAAACCATGCATCTGCTTTATGAATATCCTCTTTGCTGACACGCAGAATATGCCCCCAGCGATCGACTATCTTCTCCAATCTTTCCACATCCATTAACAGACCGATGCCATATAAAATCATCGCACCGATTACGGAACCCAATGTTGCAGCAACAATGATGCCGATTACTGTTAATTCCGTATATGTTGTGAGAAATCCACCGAAAGGAAGAACGATTTCAGAAGGAATAGGTGGAAAAATATTCTCTAGCGCCATCATGAGGAAAACCCCGAGATAGCCAAGCTGCTCCATAATACCTGTAACCCAACTTTGCATAATTTCCTCCAATAAATAGTTTATCCATAAAAATGTATTACTTCAGAGTTACATTTATGTTTATAATAACTTTTCAGAAAACATGCCAAGTGAAGCACAGACCCTCTCTCAATGAAATGAAGTGAGCCTGCAATTATGGGTCTACCCTTCTTCGCTCACAACTATTCCCTTTAATTCCCGAATTTTTGAGACAGGACCTTAATGCCAGCTACATGCACAAGAAGAAAAGAACCTTTTAAATTCGACACAAGGTTCTTTTCTGATGACAATGCTCCCACTATATATTAATTTTTCAAACCAAATTCATTTGCCAGTAACTGATAGGACTTTCTTCTGGCCTCATAGCTATGTGTAATGGTAACAACCATAAATTCCTCGGTCTGGTATAATTCCTGCAGTTCTTCCAGCTTCGTTTTCACCATTGCAGGGTCACCGACGATCTGATTTTGCTTCATTTGTTTCATTATCTGCAATTCGTCATCTGAATAAGTATAAGCATTTGCTTCACTTACAGAAGGAACTCCAGCTTTTCCCCCACCCTTTGATTTCTGAACATTCCACAGAAGATTACTTTTTGCAAGTTCCTCAGCTTCTTCGTTAGTTTCTGCACAAATTACGGAGACTGTTACAAATGCATTCGGTTTTTCCTTTGAAAAATTATCATAATAACTTTTCATAATGGAGGGTCCATCCTCATTACTCATAAAATGACCGTATACATATGGCAATCCTTTTTCTGCAGCCAACAATGCACTCTTCCCACTTGTTCCGAGCAGCCATGGGACTGGAATGCTTTCCGGTACAGGAGCTGCTTTGATTTTTGAATACATATGGTCTTTTGGAAAATCTCCATGCAGGAAGTGAACCAATTCATCTATCTTTTCCGGCATTTTCCGTACTTGTTCCAAAAAATTTCCTGCAAGCGCAATGGACACTTCTGCAGATCCACCTGGCGCCCGGCCGAGTCCGATATCAATCCTACCGGGGAACATCGTTGCCAGGAGATTATATCTCTCTGCAATATGATAAGGTTTATAATTAGGCAAAAGGACAGCTCCCGAACCCAGTCGGATATTGCTCGTTTTCGTTCCAATCACTCCCAATAGAATATCAGGGGCAGGACTCGCCAGGCCATCCAAATCATGGTGCTCAGCGATCCAATACCGTGTGTAACCTAACTCATCTGCCAGCATTGCCATTTCAATTGTAGCCTCGAGTGCTTCTTTTGCCGTATTTCCTTTCGATACAGGCGCCTGGTCCAATATACTAAGTTTCATCCTTATCTGAATCCTTCCTCATATCGTCGACCATTTTTTCTGCGGCCCTTCGATAATAATTACTCATACTTGAAAAGGTCGAAACAAGCAATAGCTGTTCCAAATATGCTTCATCTTTTTGGTTAAGCTCCTTAACCTTCTTATTTACGTCAATCATATGCTCTTTAATATCCTCTTTAAACATTGTATTATTCTTGTCCATCAAGTCCAGATAGCTGCGATATAAATCCTGCAGCCTGATCTCTCCATCCGGTACTTTCGCATTCAATTCTTCAAGCGTAAGCTTCACATCATTGATCGATAAAGCGCCTTTCATTTGATAAATCAAGCTGATCAGGATCAAATGTTCCTTGGAATACTTTTTATTTTTGATTGGAAAAAAGAGTTTGCCCTTCGCGTAATTGTTAATCATTGTTTTTGTCAACACTTTTTCCTCGTCATTTCGCTTCGAATCAGCAAATTTATTCTCAAATAACTGAATAACCTGATCCATATATAAATCAATATTCGGTATATCTTCTAATGTTAATTGGTTACTCAGATTTAAGGATTCAATCAAATCATTTTCATTTTTCATCGTTTTAACTCCATTTAAAAAGGTTAATTGTATTATACGTGAAGTAAATCCCAAAGTAAAACATTGACTATATGTCATCATAGTTATATTATTTACATATAGTTTTTATAACTACATAATGAAGTGAAGGTGTGAAGTAAATGAATAAATATATTCGAGAACCGATCAATGGTTTTACACATTTGTTTGGAGCCATCATGGCAGCTGTTGGTTTGATTGCCATGCTTGTAAAGGTTTCAGCAACAACTAATTCTGTATTGGCATATACCGCCGTAACTATATTTGGTGTGAGCATGATCGCATTATACACCGCTTCGGCCACCTATCACATGGTTGTGGCAAAGGATCATGTCATTGCATTTTTACGTAAAATGGATCATTCCATGATATTTGTTCTGATAGCCGGTACATATACCCCATTTTGTCTGATTAGCCTAAACGGTGTGACAGGCTGGTCCCTGTTTGGCGTAATCAGCGGCTTGGCAATAGCTGGTGTCACTTTTAAGCTGGTATGGTTTCATTCCCCGAGGTGGCTGTCCACGGCTCTTTACGTTTTAATGGGCTGGATTGTCGTCTTATTCAGCAGTTCTCTCGCACCTGAACTTGGAATATACGGTATGATTTTCCTTGTTGCAGGCGGTATGTTCTATACAATCGGTGCACTGATCTATTGGTTGAAACCAAGCTTCCTATCCTTCAGACATTTCGGTTTTCATGAGATATTCCATATCTTCATTCTATTTGGCAGTCTGTGTCACTTTATTTGCATCTATGTATATGTTTTATAGAAAAGCGACTTTCATTGTGTGTTTTGACAGAGTAGCAGCTACCTCACAGTTTACATATTTTACGCCAAAACCAGTTTCAGCAGAACAACTTTACGCAGCCCGCGACAGTTACAAGAAGGCCTATAAAAAACGAACTTACCCATTGTTTAAACTGGTAAGTTCGTTTTTTGGTCAATATGCTATGATTTTGGAATGCAAATAATGGTAGAGCAGATTTTCCGTATGGATTAGTGATGTTTCATGGGTCCTTTCAAATGCATGGGAGGAATCGATACCCGGTCCGACCAGTCCATGAATAATATCATGACCAGAGCGAATTGCCGCAGATGCATCTGAACCATAGTAAGGATAGATATCCAGCTTGTAGCCAATCTCATTCAATTCTGCAATCTGGACCAAATGTCTGCGCAAACCATAATGGTATGGTCCGCTAGCATCTTTCACACAGATCGAAACCGTGTATTCATCCGTGGATTGGCCATCTCCCATGGCACCCATATCAACAGCCAGATATTCAACCGTTTCGGGAGTAATATTTGAATTTCCTCCGTAGCCGATTTCCTCATTATTGGAAATGAGAAAATGGGTCGTGTGAGGAAGCGTTACATCCTCTTCCTTGATACGTTTCATCAGCTGCAGTAAAATGCCGACACTCGCTTTATCATCAAGATGACGTGATTTGATGAAACCGTTGGCAGTTAGTTGTACACGTGGATCGAATGATACAAAATCCCCGACTTCAATTCCCAATGCCCGTACATCCTCTGCATTTTCCACCTTCGCATCAATTCGAACTTCCATATTCGTCTGGTCACGTTTTGCTTCCCCAGCATCTTTATATACATGAACAGAAGTCTGATGCAGTAAAATGGTTCCTGTCAGTACATCACCCGCAGAAGTATGAATCTCACAATATTCTCCTTCAATGGAGTTATATCGGAATCCTCCAATCAAATCAAGACGGAGCCTTCCATTGCTTTTCACTTCCTTTACCATTGCTCCTAATGTATCCACATGGGCTGTCAGCATCCTATGTTCCTTATTGTTTGCTCCAGGTATAGTTGCCATCAAGCCGCCTTTACGATTACGCTTCGTCTCCACACTTAAATCCTTTAAGTATTCTTCGACAAATTGAATGACTTTGAACGTATTTCCAGAGGGACTTGGAATGGATACCAGTTGTTTAATAAGGTCTTTCGTTTCGGTTACATTTGGATATGTATTCATCCTAAACTGCTCCTCTCAAAATATTTATATATTTATATTACAGCTAATTAACTTGAATGAACAGCAGGTGATGCACCTAAAACCAGCCTGCACCCATTCTGATAGGTGCAGGCTGTTCAAGCCATTAAGTCTCTATACTTCTTCAATCAGTGCTTTTCTTTCTGTCTCTACTGCGTCAAGCTCTCTTTCCTTTTCCTTCAATTCCATTTCTAGCTTGCGGACAATACTTTCCACATTGGATTGCTGATTTTTTGCCTGTTCAAGCGAATCCGTAATTCTACCTTGCACCATCCAGTCCGAAATAATACCATCGAAGAAAAAGTCTGCGAATTTCAATAGTCCTGATATATCGATCTGTACATCTGCTGTCTCACTGATATCCAGCAATTCCTTTTGGAAATTTCGCATACTTGTTTGGGCCTTGTGAATAGACTCAGTGGCCTTATCAATATGACTATGTTTGGCAAGTCCCGTGATCGCTCCACCACCAAACATATCAAGCGTCCCCCATCCTTTTGCACTTTCCAGTGACTTAACTGCATTCGCCAGCTTCTGATTGACCGTATTACCAGCTGTAATTGCTTCCTCCACTTCTGTTATGTATGCTTGGATCGATCCTTCACGCTCACTTATATCATATAGCTTCTCAGCAAAAGCGGGAGTAGTTTCTGTTATCGATTTTTCCTTTACAGACAAAAGGTACTGATAGTCTGTTTCCGCATCCGTGACATCGGCTAGTTGACTTTGGATTGTTATGATTGCATCATTTATTTCCTTTTTTGTTTTCTCTGCTTCCTTCAATTGCAGCTGGACAGCTGCAGCCTCTTGTTTTTCCTTTGACAGCTTTTCTTCTCTGGAACCAAAAAATGTTTGAAAGAGGTATGCGAAACTCATATTTTCCAGTTTTCGAACATCCTCCATTTCATCTGACAACTGATTTTTCAAAATGTCTATCTGCTTTTCTATGTCGGAAAGTTCTTCCGTGTAATCTGCAAGTTGCCTTTTCCACTTCTTTTTCCTGCTTATGGCATGTTTGATCTGAGAGAGTTGATCGTTTATCTCTTTATACATATATGAACACCCCTATTATAGTGTACTAGATTATACGTACAGCTCGCAGAAAAAGTTTCATTCAAATTGGAAACCGGAAAACACGGAAATGATTTTGTTGAACGTATTGCGGGCGGCAGGTTATTTTAAATTTTCTTACCCGCCCAAAAAAAGCCACCCCAGAGCTCAGCTCCTGTGGGTGACTTCCTAAATATATGGCAGGGAATCTGTTACTCTGCTAAAGTAACTTTTACTGTGCGTACTCCCCAGTTTAATGCTTCTTTTTTTGTCTGTACAAAGACATCAATCTTATTTCCTTTGATAGCCCCGCCAGTATCTCCTGCCGTTGCATATCCGTAGCCTTCTACATAGACAACACTGCCTAATGGAATAACTGCTGGGTCTACGGCAATGACTTTGGCATCCGGATTTTTATTTAAATCAATTCCGGTTGACGTCACTCCGGAGCAGCCCGCACAATCGGCAGTATAAGCTGTAGAAGTCATCGTAAGCGTCTTGCTATCTTTCTTCTCTTCCTTTGGTTCAGCTTTTACTTCTTTTTCTGGTTCTGCTTTCGTTTCTTTAACTTCTTTTTTGGGTTGCTCGTTAACCGGTTTTACCGGTGTTTTTTCTTCGGGCTGTTCTTTAACTGCTTTTGTTTGTTTCGGCTCAACTGATGCCACTTGTACTAAATCAGAATCAGATCCTGTTTCTTCTTCGTTCGCTGATTCAGCTTCAGACTTCGCTGTTTCGGCTGCTGCCAAGCTCAGCTTGACTTCTTTTTCAAGTGAAGCAAGCACACTGTCTTCCATTTCCAATTCATCTATAAAAGCCGTTAATTGTTGTTTCTTGTTTTCCAGGTTGGCTTTTCTCTCGTCGTTCTGCAGTATTTGCTGGCTGATTTCGGCTTCCGCTTCTTTCTGTGCCAACTTCATTTCGTTCAATTCATTAAGCTTGTCCAATACCGCTGTTTGCTTTTCTTCTACTTGCTGCATATCATTTTTCTGCTGCTCTATTAATGCAGCATCAGAATCAGCTATTTTGTTAACTGCTGTAACACGGCTGATAAAGTCATCAAAGCTTTTTGAGCCAAAGATAACTTCCAGGTAACTGATTTTGCCGCCAGTTTTTTGTGTGGAAACAATGCGCCCTTTCAGTATTTCATGCCTCTCCTCAATTTTAGCTTCCAATTCTTTCTTCTCTTCTTCCAATTGGGAGATGTCAGCTAATGTATCCTCTATGTTACGTTCTGTCTCTTCAACAGCGTTCTGGTTTTCTATTAATTTATCATGTGCAAGTTGGATTTCATTATTTAATTGTTCAAGTTCTGCTAGTATTTGTGCTACTTCTCGTTCAGATTCTGATAGATTACCTTTTAATGCATCACGGTCATCACGAATCTCTTCTAAATCAGTTACGGATTCTGCAAAGATTGGGACACTAAAGAATGAACCACCCAGACTAACAATCACAATAAACGCAGTCATGACTAATAAGGCTTTTCTCAATTTTTCCCCCTGCTTCCTCAATCACATCTGCAAACTCTATCTTTCTACTTAACTTTTTCGGTTATATGCAGTTGTGAATACGTATTTTCTTACATTAATTTTCCAATCTAAGTAAAAAAAGTGTAACATCTCCACATGTCACACGTATTATCATAGTATTACAATTTTATTTCATAGAGGATCAGATGTTCTCTATTGATTGGAAGAAGCGATTACTGCAGGCTTTTAAACATATAGGAAACAAAACAGCAGAAAACTAAGGCATACGCAATGACCTTGGAATGCCTTAGTTGCATTTATGAAAGTATGAGTGTCTATACTTTTTTACTTGCCAATGCAGAAGGTTAATAGAATCCTTTATCGAATGTGCTTCTATCAATTCGGTCTATTCCAGCGAATATAGCCAGATTTCCCACGGTGACTGTTCATTTTCGAATGTCTGCTCGTGCACCAATCCTAATTCAGCATCATTTTCAATTGGAACAGCAGATAGGATATAATCACCACCTAATTCCTGCAGTGCATCCGTATTAATATCCAGCTGTTCGATTGGCTCATTGCGATTTTTTAAAAACATATAGTCTTTGCCATGTTCAGCTACATACATATAAAGTCTGCCACCCCATGTATCATAGTAGCTCTCAAGCGTTGGACTTTTTTCCAGTTCTCCAGCGATAATCTCCCTGAATTCATGTTTGTACTCGAGCGGAAAACTGTTGTTGTAAGTGTCGAGCGTATAAAAGCCGTTATATTGCGCAATCGTCGGATGCATCCCGATACTGACTACTCTGTACGCTGCCTGTTCCTCTCCAATATAGGTTTCAATTTCATTAAATAAATCCTCCGAGTAAAATTCAGCAAATGTCGGTGTGCCTATACTGTTGTACTTTATTTCTTCCGTTAATCCAAACAAAAGGATACATTGGGCAATTACAGCTATTACAGCCACCACTTTTCCAAACTTTACATAATTCCACAAAAGAGCCAATGCCAGAGCAAAACATATGTACCAGATTGCAGGATCAAGAAAGTGTATGCGCGCAAAGTTAAACGTATTGGCAACCATAATATTATCTTTTACAATCCGCCAGCCTTCCCAATACCAAAAGGCATACCAAAAGGAAAGGACAAGGTTAAATAGAAAGAGGGTCACTAGTTTTTTTGGCGCCAGCCTCCTGTATACTGCCACAAGCAAGGCAATGAAAATGACGGGTATAATTATATATGCCTGATGTGCTTCGTCATGGGTATGTCCGTAAAGAAAGTTTTCCCAGGCAAGTTGATAACTGCGCTCAAACGAGTTATGCCCAAGATCGAGTTCTTCCCGATGTGAAGTGAAACCAGAATCAAAAAACATGGAGGTGATCAACAAATAATTTTTTACGATATAGATACTTGTCATCGAAGCAATTGCTGTAAAAAATGGCCAGTTCAGCTTACGAAAGTGAATCCAGTCGACCACAAATAACAGACCCATTAACGCAAGAAAGAAAACGAAACTCAAAACAAAATTGGACAGGAACGGTATCAGCATCAGAGCCATCCATAAATACTTCGGTGTTTCCCAACCAGATTTTCGGATACTTAAAAACAAGTAGAGTGCAAGTGGAATCCCTGCTATCGAAAGTGCGCCAGAAGGCCAGTACGGCAGCATTGCAAATGCGAGAGACGGCCCGACAGTAATCCATATAGAATGCTTTTCTTTGAAAACAAACTTTGTCAGAAGCAGATACATACCAAAAAAGGCAGCAAATCTCATGACAGTCTGACTGATTGCATAGGCAGTCATTGGTTCAAACAGAACATATAACCATACGACCGCATCAAATGGGGATGGCAATGTACTTCTTGGAAGACCATTGATGGCATTTGGCAATGGTGTATCTTCAAGGGTGAAAATCTGACCGCTTTCTGCAAGCATCTTATACCAAACGATGTTGGAGTCCATGTTGTCATGTACGCGGATATGGGTATCTTCACCAAGTATGTAATACGGCAGAAGATATGCGGTTATGATAAGACATGCAATCCATATGAATTTATGCTTCATAAAATTGTTGAATAAGCTTGATAGCATGTTCGACATCCTCTTTTTTTATTCCATAATAAAGCGGAAGGCGTAAAATCCGTTCGCTTTCGGCAGTCGTATACTCATCATTTCCTATAAATTTCCCGAACTTTTTCCCGGCCTCGGAGGAATGCAGCGGGACATAGTGTGTAACAGCCATTACCCCATTTTCTTTCAAATAGGCAATAAGACGTGTTCGTTCATTGTCATCCCGCGTTTTAATATAAAACATATGTGCATTATGTTCACAGGCTTTCGGTATAGCGGGAACGGAAATTTTCCCCGAATCCGCTAGCGGTTGAAGCCTGTTATGATAAAGTTTCCACGTATGCATGCGATTTTCATTTATCGCATACGCATTTTCCAATTGTACAGACAGATAGGCAGCATTCAGTTCACTTAAGAGATAGGAAGAACCTATGTCCCTCCAAGTATATTTATCTACCATCCCTTTCATGAACTGTGAACGGTCTGTCCCTTTTTCCTGAAGGATTTCAGCCCTTTCGACCAAAGAAGGGTCATTGATGATAAGGGCTCCACCTTCCCCACACGTATAGTTTTTTGTTTCATGGAAGCTGAACGTCCCCATGTGGCCGATTGTGCCAAGGCTTCTTCCTTTATAGCTGCTCATCAGTGCTTGGGCAGCGTCCTCAATAATCCAAAGCCCGTGATCGTCTGCCAAATTCATGATTGCATCCATATCACAGGGAACACCGGCATAATGGACGACGACAATTGCCCGCGTCCGCTCTGTGATTGCCTCAGCTATTTTTTTAGGATCAATGTTCATCGTATCTGGTGAAATGTCAACGAATCGTATCGATGCCCCGCGCAGTGCAAAAGCATTGGCAGTCGACACAAACGTATAGGACGGCATGATCACCTCATCCCCTTCTCCTACCTCTGTCAGAAGGGCCGTCATTTCCAGGGCAGCTGTACAGGAAGGTGTAAGGATTGCTTTTTGGCAATCCAAATGATGTTCCAACCAGGACATACACTTCATTCCGAATGGCCCGTTTCCTGATAGCTTCTTTTGTTCCAGTGACGTTTTCATCGCGTCCAGTTCTGTTCCGATATGGCATGGTTTATTAAATGGAATCATCCTGTTCACCTCATTACAATAATACCTAGAATAATTAATGCGAACCCAAGCAATTTTTGTGTGCTGACAGGTTCACCGAAAAGAAATGCAGATAAAATAAATACAAGCACGAATGACAGGCTCATAAATGGGTAGGCATAGCTAATATCAAATTTCGTCATTGCCGCCATCCAGCTGAGGGCCGCCAAAAACGCTGCCAGAAACCCTGAGAGAATCCACGGGTTAAGCAATAGCTGGATAAGAAACATAAATTTTTCTCCCCATGCTTCCGGGAGGCCGCCCTGCTTGTCCATCGTCCACTTGATGACAAGCTGGCCATATACAGTAAAAATAATTGTGCTCAATATATAGAAATAACCCATCTGTTACCCTCCAGCCTGAAGTGACCCATTCAGCTTATGATATACATCCACTGAGCTTATCAAGCGAAACCCAAGTGAGATGAATACGTTTAAGGATGCCAGGTTGGAAGGTGAAATAGATGTTCGCAATGTATCGTATCCTGTAAGCTTAAATTGCTCTGCAACACAGGAACTTGTAAAAGCTTTTGCCAAACCGATCCCGCGAAACTCCCGTTTTATAGCCAGAAGCAGGATTTTATCATTTTCATATGCAAAAAATCCGGCTGTTCTTCCATCATAATCAAGTGCCAGAATGAGATCTTTTTCAATCAGGTCATTTACCCAGTTACGATAGCGTCTGTCCGCCATCTGATCAGGTATATTGAAATCGCGATGGAAACGACCGCCTGAAAATGCTTCTTCCGCTATGTCCAGGAGTTCATCTTTGTTGTATTCTCTTGTGAAATGAATCTGATCATTTTTCAGTACAAGCAGCTGCTCTTTTTTGCAAATCGGTTCAATCAGTGTATCCACATAATAAAACCCGTGTTCAACCAGGGCTGCTGTGTCTGCAAGCGGGTCTACCTTTATCGTGAAATGTCCCCCCGTTTCATCCGTTTCCATAAGCGCTTCCTCGGAATACTCTGTCAGCTGGTAGGTATTTATATTGAAATTTCGTTGGTCCCATGGTGTTGGTTCCAAGTATTTTGTCCTTTGCATTTGTATCAGCTCCGTTCAACTGTGTCGTCTGAATCGTCCGTCGTTTCTCTGATTAGATAGAGCGGTCTTCCTTTTGTTTCATTGAAAATCTTTCCGATATATAAACCAAGGATGCCAAAATTGAAAAAAATCAATCCACCGATAAAAAAGATCGAGACCATGACACTTGTCCATCCCTGTACCGGCTGATCGAGAAAGAAATACCGGAAAAATAAATAGACGGCATAAAGGAAGGACACAAGTGAAATGAGAAAACCAAATTGGATGGATAAACGAAGCGGCTTGTTGGACTGGGAAATGATTGCATCAGTTGCCAGGTTCACCAGCTTTCTCAAGTTATAGGAGGATTTCCCTTCCTTTCTTGCGTTATGTTCGACAGGAATGCTTGTTGTCCTGTAGCCCATCCATTTAACAAATAGCGGAAAATATCGATTCTGCTCCCGCATTCTTCTGAAACTCATCACAACTTTTTTTTCGTTAATGCTGAAATTCGCTGTTGAATGATCGGAAATTTGTCCACTGAAATAATCGTATATTCGGTAAAACAGCTGGGATGATTTTCTTTTAAACCAGTTATCCTGGCGTACCATTCGATTCGCAAAGACTACTTCATAGCCTTCCATTGCCTTTTTAAACAGATTGGCGATTTCTTCGGGTCTGTCCTGCAAATCACAGTCCATAACGACGATCCAATCTCCATTCGTGTAATCCAATCCGGCTGTTATGGCATGATGCTGTCCGAAATTACGGGAAAGATCAATTCCTTTAATCCTGTCATCCTGTGAACTTAATCGTTTTATCGTATCCCATGCATGGTCAGGACTTGCGTCATTTACCAGAATGATCTCATATTGGGCTGGGATCGTTGTAATCGTATCTCGGATGCGATTACAAAGCTCAATAAGACATGTTTCACAACCATATACAGGTATGACTACTGAGATTAATGGCTTGCTTGGAGTTCCCATTGCTTCACATACCATTCCACTGTTTTCTCAAGTCCTTTTTGCAAATCCTCATTCGGTTCCCAGCCCATTTCGTGTCTCAGTTTACTGTCATCTACAGCATATCTTCTGTCATGGCCTTTTCTGTCAATGGTAAAACGAATCAGCTCTTTAAAACTGCTTACATGAAGCTTGCTTTTGATATCAGGTTTCATCTGATCGAGAATACCGCAAATCTGTTCGGCCATTGTAATATTCGCTTTTTCATTGCCACCACCGACATTATAGGTTTCATTTGGATTGCCATGATGAAAAATAATATCCAACGCACGGCAGTGATCACCTACATAAAGCCAGTCGCGTATGTTTTTTCCATCACCGTATATTGGAATTTCCTTTCCTTGAAATGCTTTTTGTATGATTGTTGGAATCAGTTTTTCATGATGCTGCCTCGGGCCGTAGTTGTTCGAGCTCGATGAAATGACGATATTCATCCCGTATGTATACCCGAAGCTTTTCACAAGCAAATTTGCCCCAGCTTTTGAAGCACTGTATGGATTACGTGGATCATATGGTGTTTTTTCGGAGAATTTCCCCTCTGCACCAAGAGATCCGTAAACTTCATCGGTCGAAACGTGATGAAAGCGCCTGTTTTCAAGCATTCCTTTCTTTTCCCAGTCATCTCTTGCCGCCTGCAGAAGTGTCAACGTACCGAGTACATTGGTTTCAACAAATGCTCTTGCGTCTTCGATCGAGCGGTCGACATGTGATTCTGCTGCAAAATGGATGACACCTGTAATATCAAACGCTTGGAATACTTCTGTCACAAGTTTTTCATCTGCAATATCTCCATGGATAAATTGATAGTTTGGATTCTGTTCCACTTCGAGCAGATTATTTCTTGAACCAGCATATGTCAGCTTATCGATATTCACAATATTTCGATCCGGATATCGATCCATAAAATAATGAATGAAATTGGAGCCAATAAAACCGGCCCCGCCTGTAATAAGAATCGCTTGTTTATTCATGATTTACCAGCCCCAGCATCGGATGATGATCGATAGAGTCCCAGTACTGCTGTGTATGCTTCCGGTCCGCAATATCCATCAGGTACTGTCCATAATCATTCTTCTCCATCGATTTCCCTTTTTTGTAAAGAGATTCTTTTGTTATATATCCAAGGTAATAGGCAATCTCCTCCAGACAGGCAATCTTGAATCCCTGTCTCTGCTGTGTCGTTTTAACAAATTCCGCTGCTTCAAATAGAGACTCCTGTGTTCCTGCATCCATCCATGCAAAACCTCTTCCAAGCAATTCAACATCCAACTGATTCCACTTCAGGTATTCTTTATTTAAGTCCGTTATTTCCAGTTCTCCACGTGCAGATGGCTTCAATTTTTTCGCAATCTGAACCGCCCTTTGGTCATACATATAGAGCCCTGTCACAGCGAAATCGGATTTTGGTTCCTCCGGTTTTTCTTCGAGAGAGATTGCTTTTTGATGATGATCAAACTCCACAACACCAAAACGGCGCGGATCTTTTACCCGATAGCCAAAGATGGTTGCATGACGATGGTTTTTAATTGCGTTTCTGAGTATCGTTGTGAACCCTTGACCATAAAAAATATTGTCTGCGAGAATCAATGCTACCTTTGCCTCACCAATAAAATCCTCAGAAATCGTAAGTGCTTCAGGAATTCCTTTTGGTTCTGCCTGTTCCCGATATGTCAATGTGATGCCGAGATCTGTCCCATCTCCAAGGAGTTTCTCAAAACGGATGGTATCTTCCGGCGTACTAATGATCATAATTTCTTTTATTCCACCAAGCATAAGTACAGAAAGCGGATAATAAATCATCGGCTTGTCAAATACCGGAAGCAAATGCTTGTTAATACTGTCCGTACTGGGAGATAAGCGAGTGCCACTCCCCCCAGCCAATATAATCCCCTTCATAAAAATCCCTCCAGTGCCTGTCACTACCCGAATTTTGTCGAAAAATATTTTCATTTTTGTGTATTGGAAACCTTATATGTTATTTCCACGCTTGCTTGGAAAATAATCTTACATTTATATTTCAAGTTTATTTCAGGGGGGGAAAGAGGCTTGTCAATAAAAAAACATGCCCTCTCCACATGGAGAAGACATGTTCTAATTCTATAAGCTGTCCCAAACTGCAACCCTTCCAACTAGCCGATAAAAATTAAATACGATACAACAAAATAACCTACTACTGTAATAAGCGACGGCACACTGTAGACGCCTATAGATACGGAACGTTTTCTCATCAGTGCCCAAATTAGCACTGCAGACATTATGGAAATGCCTATTGCGGTATACAAATTTGACCTGGATACATCAGCCAAAATCGATCCGCCTTGATAGACTGCATCTGAAACAGCTAATATCACCATATTGAACATATTGCTTCCCAGAATGGAACCAACAGCCATATTCGGGTTTTTTAAACGGAATGCAGCATACACAGAGACCGCTTCCGGCAAAGAGGTTGTTGCAGCGATAAGAAAACTTCCGACAAAACTTGAACCAAGACCAGTGATAATCGCAATCCTGTCACCTGCCACTGAAAGTACACTACCAGCTGCCATAATAATTACAGCAGCAACTATAAAACCAATTACCGCCTTTTTCAGAGATACTGCTTTCTTATTTACCGGCTCTTCCAATTGCCTGTCCGCTGTCTCCTCAGCAGGGGGGGAAGGCAGTTGACTAATGATAATCATCCCGATTACATATACCACCAGAATCAATAATGAATCAACGCCAATACCCAAAATCGTGGAATCTATTTTAACAATGAGCGCCAAAGTAACCATGATCATTAAAAATAGTCCCAGGATTGCAGAGTAAATATGACTTCCGCTTACGAGATGATACAACTGTTTTCGTCTGAAAATTAAATCGAAAACAGCGATAATCAGTAGATTGAATAAATTCGAACCAAGCATATTACCAATCGCAATATCAACATTTCCTATTATTACTGCCGAAAAACTCGTTGTAATCTCGGGCAGCGACGTAGCTCCCGCCAGTAATATCGTACCGACCAGCATACCGCCCATAGCGCTCTTTTTACTGATCACATCTGCATACTGCGATAATTTCATTGCCGTAAAAACGGTAACGATTGCCGCCAAAATAAAAAAGAAAAATACCAAAAAATCCATCTCCTTGCTAAAAGTTCCATTTCCAAACTGGCTTTCCTAATAGACCACATGAATGCAACATTGACTGTCATATGTCTTATTTGCCGAAAAGCGTTGAGCCGTATTTCTTTACCTCTTCTTTCTCAAATTCAAACCTTTCGTTTCTATCAGACAGGCATATATCACTCAGTCTTTCCAGAATGCATCCATTACATCCCATGTGTATCTTAATTTTTCCAGAAAAAAACCCTTTGGAATATCCTATCCAAAGAGCGGCAATGGTTTGCTATTCACTTATTATTCCTGGACACTCCATCGCTGTATACTAATTTCACTTTCCATCATAGCAGCCTTTCAAAAATCCCTATTTATACTATAATTCAGGAAATGCTTCAGAAAAATAACATTTTCCGTCATTTCCTCCAGTACTTCTGCTGCAAGGGAATAATGGTCCCACATCACTTTTCTGGCATATTCTTTCCCAAGAATGGAAACAAAAGTTGCGCGATTGTTTTCCATGTCTTTGAACGCAGGTTTTCCCAGTAATGCTGGATTTCCTTCGACATCAAGCAAGTCATCCTTAATCTGAAAAGCAATCCCTGTATGATAGGCGAATTTTTTTAAAGCATCCATTTCCGCCTTCTTTTTACCAGCTAAAATTGCAGGCATAAGGAGTGCAGCTTCGAATGCCATTCCAGTCTTATAATAGCACATAGTATTTAATTCTTCCTCAGTCAACTGTTTTCCTTTCGAAGCGAGGTCCATCGCCTGGCCTTTACACATATCTGCAGTCATTTTTGCTGAGTAGTGAATTAAATGAAGCACCGCCCCCGTATCAAACTGATTAAGCGATGCTTGCTCGCACGTCGCTTTCTGGGTCAAAAACAGTCCGGTTAATTCCGCAATTCCATGGTTATATACCTCGTGCAAGGTTGGACGTCCTCTGCGGAGCGAAGCGTTATCCTGAGAAGGCAGGTCATCGAATATCAAAGAGGCCGTATGCATATACTCCAACGATTTCAGAAGGGGAACGACGGCAGATTTGTCCAGCCCATAGCCATTTACCGCCATGAACCATGTCATAATTGGCCTCAGTCTTTTCCCATCCCCTTCCAGACTGTAATTGGCAGCATCGATGAGGCTCTCCTTCATCAGAGCATTCTTTTCGCTTAGAGGTATTTGCAGAACTTTGTTCAATTGCTTACGGACGGCTTGGACAGTATTTCTGAATTCCTCCTGTTCCCTCCGTTCATCCTTTAAGTTGGAAATCATATAATCCCGGAGCAGCTTATCAAAGAAATCCACATTATCGGCTTTATGAACCATCTGCTCGATAAGACGATGGAATGCTGGAATTCCTGGTGCAAAAACATCCATCACTTCATTGTATTTTTCGGTCCCCATTCGTTTCTTATATCGTTTGAGGCCATTTATCGCGCGATCCAAAATAACCTCCCTCGTCTTTGGGTCTGATTGATACACGTGGTGGATCAAATAGGAAATTACAGCCCAATACAATTCAAAAGGATTAATAAGATCCTTCCGCTTATCATGGTATTTGAAATAATAAGTATACGGTGTAACTCCCCCTTGATCCATGTCATCAAACATATCCGCAAAATCGTCCGCCAGCTGGTTGTAAATACCATAATAAAAGGTGCGGTTGTCAATCCCCACATTCTCTGGAGCACTGATTATCGAGCGGACAATCAACCGGGAAGAAGCAGATTTCATAATGACTGGAATATAAAGTTCTTCATTCGTATAATCACCATTTGAAAGATCCTTCGCTCGGTCCACTTCCTGTGATTTAAAAAATGTATAGGATTGCTCGAGAAATTCCTTCCATGTCTCCGGACGCTGATGTGCTTTAATAAACTGAAAAGCCTCTCTGAGTTCGCGATGAATATAACGGATCAGTTCCTTATTTCCACCCGTCCACACCCCTAATTCCGGAACAGTTCCAGTTATCAGCGTGGTGCGTATCAAATCGGAATATTGTTTTTCCTCTTCAGCAGATAAGATTCTTGCATCCAGCAGATCATCAATGAATGGATAGGTCAACCCATAGCAATAGCCAAGCCTAATTGCCTGACCCAATCGCTCCTTACGCTCTTCTGACTGGACTTCCTCCCCCATCTCTTCCACTGCTTGCATTACTACACCCGCAATGATTTTGATAAGCTTCCGCTGCGCCTCCTCTGCATCCATTCCATCTGGTATATTCGCTTTCACTATCTTTAATTTTTCAATTACCCAGATGAAAGTGGATTCCACTCCCTCTTTCTGGGCATAACGATATAGTCTGGCCATACTGAACGATTTTTCACTTTGTTCTTTATCGCTGGAAGGGAGCAGATGAAGTTTTAGCCTTGCAACTGCACGTTCCACCCGGCTTTGCATCCCCGGTGTATCCACAGCTTTCCCCATATCACGCATAAAAATATACGATATGCTTCTGTCCAGATAATTATCCAGTTTGCCCGCTTTATCCAGCCAACCAATATATCTATAATAGTCATTAGCATCAGGGTTTCTATTTTGCCTCTTAAATAAGGATCTCAAGGAAGCAGGATAAATATGATTCTGTTTCCACGTCTGAAAATCTTCTGTCAATGTCTGTACATAAGTATGTTGAGAGACTTGCTCACTAAGTAAATCAAAATAATCCGCGGACTTCCGCTCTGACAGCAGATAACTTCCCTCGATATTTTTTAGTAACTCGTTGTTCATTGTCCACATTCCTCTACTTGATGTTGATCATATTTTTCTGTGCATTCATTAATCCAATAATCTTATCCTATTTCTATAAAACTAACAACATCTAATTATAAAGCCAACTTAACTCAATGAATCAGAAGATGACTTATCTTAAAACTTATAATAGATTCTGCAAGGTTTCTTGATATTTTAATCTTATAATAGAAATAATTTTAATTGAGGTGATTGAAAAATGTGTGAAACTATTAGTATGCTAGCTAAGCGAGATCAACTGACAGATACTGGCATTATATGTAAGTTAAACAAGAGACTAACAATCACAATACCAAAAAATATCAGAGAAAGATTATCTCTAATGGCTGGGGATGAAGCTGCAATATCCTTGATTGCCAGATCAAATGAGCTGATGATTCGAAAAGCTACTGAAGGCACTGTAGATAATAAGATGATCATAAATGAAAGAGGAGCAATTCGAATCCCCATAGAAATAGGAAGGTTCCTATCCTTGGAAAACGGTGATTTATTTCTCCTTTATTTTTCAAACCGCGGACCCTTTATCATACTGAAGAAATATCAGCATCAGCAGTATCTGATATAACTGGGCAAAAAATGAAAGACATCTCTTAATTTATGTCATCATTTCATCTCTAACCGATTCCATATGTAATATTAAGCTATTATTACAGTTACGGAACCAGCACATTTTCTCCACAATTTCTGTGTTTAATATTAGGTAAATATCAAGATTTACATATAAAGAGTCAAACCATCCCTTAATTTCCGTTAATATGGGATAAGCAAAAGGAAGAAGCATCCAGTAAGGTATCTTTCTTCCTTTTTAGCTTAGGATGGCAAGACTTCAATTATCCCAAACATTCCAGACTCTGCATGTCCAGGAATTGTGCAAGTAAAACTGTACTTGCCTGGGATAAGGGCAATAAATGAAATGTCCTGTTTTTCTCCTGACATGCTATGTACGTGGATTTGACTTTTAATTTCTTGATGATTGTGTGAAGTATCTTCCATATTTTCTGCTTCCAGTCCTGTTATTTCCAAATCGTGTTCCACTTCCCCGATATTGTCTAAGGTGATGGTTACCATTTTACCAGCTGTTATCTTTGTATGACTTGGAGAAAAAGAATGTTCGTCAGCTAGAATCACCAAGTTATTCACACCCTTACTATGATGGTTGCTGCCGATATTTGGTGAATCTGAAGATGGGATCACTGTCCCCAACTGATTATATCCGATAATAATAAATATAAACAATACGGTCATGACAATTGGCTGACTCAGCAATGCTTTACTTTTTATAAATTCCTGCTGCATCAATTGAAGCAAAATTATAATCGTTCCAATAAATAATAAGAACATTACTTTTATTAAAGCATCCTGGTGCTCCGGAGCAATCATTTCCCCTAGCATCGCACCCATCATTCCACCCATCATCCCTGCTAATGCTCCGTCTAAAACGGCCATCAGACCAATTAGCAAACCTGCAAGGAATCCAGCAGCAATTCCAATTATCATTGCCAATAATGTGGAAGAAAACAGATCGCCTGATAGCAGAACGCCAAGTATTACCCCCATTATTAACCCAACAACCATCCCCAGCACCATTGAAATCATCATTCCTGTCATGACGGTTATTTTCTCTCGGTGATAGATAGTCTTCCATATAATCAATATTGTTAGAATAAAAACACTTATTAATGTTATATATAATGAAATTGGCATCTATGATTCTCCTTTTTGAACCTTGTCCTAATAGTTCATTATATGAGGAATGAGAACATTCATTCATGGAAAAACATTTTCATGAATTTATTTATTACGTAGTTTTATATGTTTGTAACAGTATATCCCTACTTAGTGCAAATCTTTTCGCACCTGCTAAAAAATCCGAACTAATTCGAATTCCATATTGAATTCCTTTAATACCATTTACGATATAAATGAAACATAATAGATTGTTAAAAAACGATGCATTTTCTATCGAGTTTCCGGCAGATAGTTTATTTGAAGTCACTGCGGGAAACATATTTATGAAAGAATAAAATATAACTAATTCAGGAGGGTTTCAAAAAATGTCACATGAACAATATCAAGGACTGATTGATTCTTTGCATGAGTGTGCTGTAGCATGTAATCATTGTTACGATGCATGCTTAAAAGAGGAAGATATCAAAATGATGGCCGAGTGTATCCGGTTGGACAGAGAGTGTGCAGATATCTGTAGTTATCTAGAACAGGCCCTTTCAAGAAACACACCATTTGTTTCCGAATTAGCCTCAGTTTGTGCAAAAATTTGTGAAGCATGTGGGAACGAATGCAAAAAGCATGATCATGACCATTGCCAAAAATGTGCCGATGCCTGCTTTAAATGCGCTGAGGCATGTAAAAATGTTGCTTAAGAAATTTCTTTATGTGAAAATAGCTGTTCAAAGCAGGTTATATACCTCTTTGAGCAGCTATTTTTAAACTATTAAAATTTTATGTACCTATAACACCCAATAGTTTTAATACATATTCAGTGAGAAACCTGTGCATAGAAATCAAAAGTAATCTCCTACTTAACGAATATTGTTTATAATCTGTTAGCTCCCCAATGCATTCTATCAGTATAAAAACGTAACAGCCATTCTTACTAGCGTAAATAAATTATTGAAAAATTAAAAGGCAGATTAACTGCCTTTTTGATTAACCGTTTATCAAAATAAGCATTTTCATTTATTAACCCACTTATACCCAATACCCCAAACGGTTTTAAAATAATCATCGATGGGAAAACCAGCCTGTCGAATTTTTTCCCGTACATTTCTGACATGTGAATCCACTGTTCGCCCTTCCGTTTCAGAACTGAGTCCCCATATTAAGTCAATTAATTGATCCCTGGAAAAGACCCTTTCCGGATTTTTCATTAAAACTCCAATCATGGCAAATTCTTTTGGTGTTAACTTTATTTGTTTATTTTTATAAGAAAGCTCAAACCGATCTTCGTTCCATACCAATCTATTTATTTCAATCTGATTCGCTGGCTTTGTTCTACGCAACAGAGCATCCATTCTAGCTAATAATTCCTCTTCATTCAAAGGCTTTGTAATATAATCATCTGCTCCCAGTTTCAACCCTTTTACGATATCTTCCTTCTGCTCTCGTGCTGTAACCATAATAATGGGTACTTCCGAAAGGCGTCTTATTCTCTTGCAAAGCTCCCACCCATCCATTTCAGGCATCATAACATCAAGCAGAATGAGGTCGAATACCTCTTCTTCCATATAGAATAAAGCCTCTTTTGCTCCCAGCGCTTTTTGGCATAAATAATTATGTGGCTTCAGATACAATGCCAATAAATCCAACATCCGCTTTTCATCATCGATTAATAGGACCTTTTTCAATGGGTTCACCTCTCTGCAGCGTAATTATAAAGCTAGTCCCTGCTCCAAGTTCACTTTTAACCTCAATGGTGCCACCATGTGACTCTACAATTTCTTTGGCAATTGCTAAGCCTAATCCAGTCCCGCCACTTAGTCTTGATCTGGATTTTTCCACACGGTATAAACGTTCGAATATATATGGCAGGTCCTCTTCAGGAATACCTTCCCCTTCATCAGAAATAATCGTTATGATCTCACGTTTATTTTGAGATACCTCTAATGAAATTCTTTTCCCTACCGAGGTATGTTTTTTTGCATTATCCAATATATTCAACAACACTTGCTGAATTCTTTCCGGGTCTACATGTGCAATGATATGGTTTGGACAACGAACAGAAAATGTAATGTTTTTTTCTTGAAGTGCAGGCCGAACACGTTCCGTAATCAAATGGATTAGTTCTCCATATACAATATCCTTCTGATCAATGATAAACTTATTCTGATCCATTTTTGCCAGTTCAAATAGATTTTTAACTAATACGGTCAGTTGATCTGACTCTTCTCGGATGATTTCAATATACTCATTTTTCTCTTCATCAGAAATGTCATCTCGGCTGACTATATCTGCATATCCTTTGATATAGGTTAATGGAGTGCGCAGTTCATGGGATATACTGGCCAAAAACTCATTCCGTTCATTTTTCAAGCGTTCCAAATCATTAGACAGCGTAGAAATTGAATTTGCTAATTCTCCCAACTCATCCCTGCGATCTGTATGCATCTCCACTTTATGGTTGCCTTTACTCAATTGTTCCGTTGCTTCCTTCATTTTAATTAGTGGTCCTGTAATCAGTCTGGATAGAATAAAAACTGTAATAATCGTCAGAACGACTGTCACAAGCCCAATAACGATAAATTGATCACTTAGATGATTGACAATCCTTTTGATATTATTTGTATCAGCAAACATAAATACGTGACCTTGATGTTCATCATTTATTGTAATTGGACTGTCCGTGGCAATATATTTTTTCTCCGGCCACCGTTCTTCTAGCACTTTACCGTTTTGAGGCACTTGATTATAATCCGTATGTACAATAACATCTATCATTTCCTGTTCAATTGGATCAGAATTGACGATCACATTCCCTGAAGCATCTGTAATCACCACAGCAAAATCAGATTCGGACTCCATGATAGCAACGTGTTCTAAAGTGGATTCATTAAAATCTCCCTCCAGAATAGCGCTATGTGTATTACCACGCGCCAGTAAGCTATCCATTACTTCCTCAATGCGTTCATTTGCCAGGTTCGTATAAAGAACGAAATACAAGAGCGTCTCAATGATTAAGATGAAAACAAAAAACAGCAGCCCAATTTTTAAGGATAGTTTATTTAACATAATTGTCCCCTTTATTACCAATATGTAATTGTAGCAAATATACCAAGCAGGAGAAGTGATACTCAAACGATTCTTGGGATTTTGCACCTGTTTTGTTCTATTTTATTAAAAAAGTATCCATTTTTTATGGACAAAATTACTTCTGACTATGAAATTATTATCTAAATCTTCAAGAGACGGTTTATTCAGAGAAAGAATAGATGTGTTTAAAGTTTTAACAGGAATTTACATATTTTTGAAAATAGATAGGAAAAGGAAAAGGACCGAATGGATATTAAACCATTACAACAATGGAACCCCAAGAAATGGAAAGTACAGTAAAGAGACTTTAAAAAAGAAGTTATTGTTTGAAGGAAAGTTTTTTATGTTTTAGAAAAACAAAAAACCACCAACATTATGTATTGGTGGAGACGGTGGGACATGCTCATCCATGCTTTCGTCATGGCACTGACTATATCTTGAACCTATATGAAAGGTCCTTCGGCGTTTTATACGAAACATATATTTACCATAATGGCAGGATTTCGTATCCTAGTACTACCCAATAGGCAGCCTATGAGTCGATACATGGCTGTTGGATTGCTCCACATACCACTCGGTATTGCCTTATTGCTATATTATAAGCAACTTAGGTTTCACCGATAAAGCCGAATTTTCACTTTTGTGTTGCCACAAAAGGCGACTAAATTACTAATCGAACCCACGTCCAGAGATATCGGCACTCAGGCCTCTACACGCTTAGTTGATATATTATGATTCGCTTATTCTTCAGCCTATCAACAGGCTTCAGAGCAGCTAGTCTGATTCATTTCAACTACCGATCCTCAGACGGTGGATGGCAGTATAGCCCGCTTCATTTGAGACCCTTCAATCTGCCACACGGGCGATGCCAGGAAGGATCGCTTTAGGCTACTTACGCAGCTGCTAAAGCAGGTTGATTATTTTTGCCAGTTATTATAGGCGTGTAACGTTTTACGAGTCGTAACCTCGACGTGCAACCTGAGCTCAAACTACCCCTGTCGAATCCGTAACGTCCCCGTATAAGAGAAACGCTCGGTAAATTTGAGCATTATTAAATTATCCTGCAACTCTTATTATAACAGAATTCCAGCTAAATTCAAGGGATGGGTGGATTTCCATACGAGTGTTATCTTACATGTTCCTTAATTGCACGGTCTACATCACGTTTCATTTGTTTCCGTTTGAGATCCTCCCGTTTGTCGTATTTCTTTTTACCTTTCCCTAAACCAATCAGCACTTTCGCATATCCATTTTTAATATATATCTTCAATGGAACAAGTGCGTAGCCTTGCTGCTGGGTTAATCCGATTAATTTATCAATTTCTTTACGATGCAGCAGGAGTTTGCGGGTTCTGGTCGGATCATGATTATAACGGTTCCCTTGCTCGTACTCAGCAATATGCAGATTTACAAGCTGTATCTCTCCATGTCTGTCTATTCTGGCATGGGAATCTTTCAAATTCACACGACCATTGCGAAGCGACTTTATCTCTGTTCCCTGTAATACAATTCCTGCTTCATATGTTTCCTCAATAAAGTAATCATGTGATGCTTTTTTATTTTGGGTAATTGTTTTTCCATGTCCTTTTGGCATATGTGTTCCTCCTACTGCTTACAATAGAACCTCATTTTACCAAAGATTTTCCCCCATTCCAATCAGAATGCATAAATTAAACCAATAACACTAAGCTGACAGCCATAATAGCCATACCAGCAATGACTCCATAAATGGACATATGTGTTTCATCATATCTTTTTGCTGCTGGAAGTAATTCATCCAGTGAAATGAAAACCATAATTCCTGCTACCATGGCGAAAATGATCCCAAATAACGTTTCGCTCAAAAAAGGCATTAAAATCAGGAATGCTACAGCTGCTCCTACTGGTTCTGCCAATCCTGACAGAAAAGAAAGCTTTAACGCTTTTCTTTTGTTACCTGTAGCATAATATATCGGAACGGACACTGCAATTCCTTCAGGTACATTATGGATGGCAACAGCAATCGCAATGGCCACCCCTATTGCCGGATCCTCCAATGTCGAGATGAAGGTCGCAATCCCTTCCGGAAAATTATGGATCCCTATTGCAAGGGCGGTAAAAACCCCCATTTTCATCAAATCAGGATCGTTCATTGGCTGTTTCGGTTTTTCCATATCCTCTACTTTTTTAACTTCGTGTGGGTTCGTATATTTAGGAATGAATCTATCAATTAAACCGATCAACAGCATACCAGCAAAAAAGCCAAGTATCGTATACCAGTATCCCTGTGTTTCACCCATTGAAGATGTAAGTGCATCTTTAGCTTTGAAGAAAATTTCCACCATGGAAACGTAAATCATGACGCCGGCAGATAAGCCTAATGCAAAAGATAGGAATTTAGTATTCGTTGTTTTGGCAAAGAAGGCAAGTAAACTCCCTACCCCGGTAGCAAGCCCTGCAAACAAAGTCAACAAGAAAGCAAACAAAATATTATCCATCTGATATTCCCTCCAAACCATATATAGAAAAGCTGCAATTTATCTATTTGTAAATGATATTATACTGCGACTACTTTATAATGTAGTTTATAGGACAATTAGTTTGTTGTCAACAAATAGTTTTCCTTAATGCAACTTTTACTAACCTAAGTATATGCAGCACTTCTTTGATTGTTGACAAAAATTTTTTCAAGTGCTGATTTTCACCTTATTTCTCAACCTTCGAAGAGTGAAGACAGAATTAGGAGGTCTGGAAATAAGCTGCCTAAGTTGACAAGGATGCATGATGCATGCTATAGATGTCATTTTAAGTTTAACCCAGTCAAACGCTTAAACTTATCTTGTGCTTAGAAAGTAGAATTATTGCAAAAAAAATAAGCCAAACTGTTTGGCTTATTTTTTATTCTTATTTTTACTCTTTTTCTTTTTCTTTTTTGCTGTCCTATTGGCAGGAACTACTTTCTGGTGATGAATGGCTTTCCTCGCTTTTTTCGGCTTCGGCAATCCGACGAGTTCAAAGTCGACGGTATGCTCGTCCGTATTAACGCCGACAACTTTTACCTCCACTTCTTCCCCAATACGGTAAACATTTGCAGTTCGCTCGCCAATTAATGCATGACTGCGTTCGTCAAAATGATAATAATCGTCTGTTAAATAACTTATATGCACGAGCCCTTCAATGGTGTTCTCCAGTTCGATAAACATCCCGAAATTGGTTACAGAACTGATGACACCGGTAAATTCCTCCCCAATCTTATCTTTCATAAATTCGGCTTTTTTCAAATCATCTGTATCACGTTCTGCATCAACCGCACGACGCTCCCGCTCCGAAGTATGTCTTGCGACTTCAGGCATTCTATCTTTCCAATGTGCTGCTGTCTTCTTGTCCAATTCGTTGTTGATCAAAAAGGTTCGGATCAGCCGATGAACAATCAAATCCGGATATCTCCTGATTGGAGAGGTAAAGTGTGTATAAAACTCTGTTGCGAGACCAAAGTGACCGACTCCTTGAGGGTCATACTTGGCTTGTTTCATCGAGCGGAGCATCAGCTTGGAAACAATCATTTCCTCCGGCTCGCCTTGGATGGATTCCAGGACTTTTTGAAGTGCCTGTGGATGCACCTCATTGGATTTCCCTTTTACTGCGATTCCAAGACCTGCCAAAAACTCGAAAAACTTCTCAAGCTTTCCTTCATCCGGATCTTCATGAATACGGTGGATAAAAGGTACATCCATCCAGTGGAAATGCTCTGCAACCGTCTCATTTGCAGCAAGCATGAACTCCTCTATCAGACGTTCGGCTACAGATCGTTCACGAACGACAACATCGGTGGGTTTTCCTGTGTCATCGACGAGCACCTTTGCTTCCTTAAAATCAAAATCAATCGCACCACGCCCGAACCGCTTGTTACGGAGGATTTCAGCAAGCTTCTCCATGTCTTCAAACATAGGTACCAATGGATGGTATTTTTCACGCAGTTCTTCGTCTTTATCAACCAAAATCTTATTTACATCACTATATGTCATTCGCTCCGTAGTCTTAATGACACTCTGGAAAATCTCGTGGTTCACTACTTGCCCAGAAGCGTTTATTTCCATTTCACAACCAAGTGTCAGTCTGTCCACCTGGGGATTTAAGGAACAGATTCCATTCGATAGACGATGCGGGATCATCGGGATAACCCTGTCAACGAGGTACACACTTGTTCCTCGTTCATATGCCTCCACATCGATTGGAGTACCCTCTTCCACATAGTAACTGACATCAGCAATATAGACGCCGAGCTTATAATTTCCATTATCCATTTTTTTGACAGTAACGGCATCATCAAGATCCTTCGCGTCGGCACCATCAATCGTAACGATTATCTCATCCCGCAAATCACGCCGGCCCTGAAGTTCTTCTTCTTTAATTGTTTCGGACGTGCTTGTTGCCTGTTCGAGTACTTCCTCAGGGAACTCGATGTTAATTCCATGCTTATAGATGATGGAAATAATATCAATTCCAGGGTCATTTTTATGTCCAAGGATATGAATGATTTCCCCTTCCGCACTCTTCCTGCCTTCCGGATATTTCGTGATACGGGCAAGTACTTTATGTCCGCTGACAGCCCCGAATGTGCTGCCTTTCGGTATGAAGATATCATTCGGTATCCGCTTATCGTCTGCTATAACAAAGCCAAAAGAACGATTATCCTCAAACGTACCGACCACTTGAATGACAGCGCGCTCCAATATACGGATGACTTTACCCTCAGGTCTGTTGCCATCCACATCTGTTTTTTCCAAACGTACGAGCACCTTATCATTATTCATTGCAGAGGCCATGTCATTTGCATGGATATAAACATCCTTTTCGTCCGGATCATCCGGAATCAGGAAGGCAAATCCCTTTGCATGCATTTGAATCTTACCTTTTACAAGATTCATTTTGTCGGGCAATCCAAAACGGTTTTTACGTGTCCGGACTAATTCGCCCTCATCCTCCAGCTCGTTCAATGCTTTGACGACCTCTTTGAATTCCAAAGCATCATCAATTCCCAGTTCTCTCTCAATCTCATCAACTGCCAATGGTTTCGTACCACTTTCTTTAAAAAACATAAGTATTTTCTCTTTCATATACTTCACCTTCTTTCTTCATATTCTTAGCCTTTTTCCATGGTTATAATCATAATTTCCAGTCCAGACCTTCCAGAAATTGAAAGATATCTTCATGTAGCTGTTCTTTCTCTTTATCCAATGTGATCACATGTCCGGATTCCTCGTACCATTTTATATCCCTCTTATCAGATTCAACCTTTTCATAAATATAATTCGCGCTGTCCGTATTGATGATCTGATCGTTTCTTGCCTGTACAACAAATACCGGAGTATAGATTGTGTCTACATTATTTTTTACATCGGTAATCGTTTTACCCAATTCCGCAAATAGGTCTTTCGAATTCTCAACAAGAAGTTCAACCTCTTCTTTAATTGTTTCTTCATCTTTTTGTTCGAGCTGTTTATATTCCTTCGCAAATATTTTAAATGCCTTGGACAGCTGTGTTTCATTATCAAAAAACATTGGTGCACACATGGATATTATTGCTTTTATGTTTTCCGAGTAGGCCAGCTTCAAGCTCAAAACGCCCCCAAGGGACAGACCGGCAACTGCTATTTCTTCATAGCCGAGTTCCTTCAAGTGCTGCATGGCATTTTTTACGTCCTCCCACCACTGGTCTGGATTTGTCTTGAGGAGTTCTTCCGGTGGCAACCCATGCCCCCTGTAAATCGGTGCATGGCTAGTATACCCTTTTTTTTCCAAAAATCTACCTAGCATTCTTACATCTGCAGAATGTCCGGTAAAACCATGCAATAGTAAAACGGCTCGAGGCCCTGCTTCAAATGTGAAAGCTTTTGGTTGTTTTATCTTCATTGAACTGCATCTCCTTACACGTCCTGTTATTACTCTACCCCATATGTATAACTATACAACATATCATAACAAAAAACCCTTATCACAAAATCGTGATAAGGGATTGGTTTCTATTGTAATACATATGCACTTAAAAACGCTAATACGAAAAACAGTATACCGGTAATTACCGTACCACGATGTAAAATCAGGTCTGCACCACGTGCTTTTTGTTTTCCGAATAATTGTTCAGCACCACCGGAAATAGCTCCTGATAGTCCTGCACTTTTCCCTGATTGCAATAATACAAAAACAATCATAATAATTGCATCGATCACCAATAATACATTAACTAAACCTGCCATATTTCTACGCCTCCCATATCCGACAAATACCTACTAATTACTTTATCAAAAAATGTTTTGATTAGCAAGATAAATTTCAGTCATCATTTTAAATTTGCATCGATGCCAGTCCTGAAACTATTATAAAAATAAATGTGGGGTGATCATTGATGGAAAATTCATATTGGCTTGCAATGGATGATCAAGTCGAGATCTATGTAAAAAAGTGGCACGATGACAATAAAGAACCGAAAGCGATTATTCAGCTGGCACATGGCATGGCAGAGCATATTCATCGCTATGATGCTTTTGCCACATACTTGGTGCAGCAAGGTTTTACTGTTTTTGGCAATGACCACCGCGGGCATGGTAGAACAGGTGAAAAGCAGGGAATACAAGGTTATTTTGCCGATAGAGATGGCTTTTTCAAGGCAACCAATGACCTCTTTGCAATAACAAAGCATATTAAAGCGAACAACCCCGAAACTCCAATATTTTTAATAGGACACAGCATGGGGTCCTTTATGGTCAGAAACTATATTCAGTCACACAGTGATATCATTGATGGAGCTGTTCTTTTAGGAACTGGCTACTATCCAAAGGCAGTCGCGCTGGCCGGTAAAAGTCTGGCAGCGCTTCTCCCACCGAAAGAAGAGTCAAAACTTATGAATCGTTTAGCATTCGGCAGCAATAATAATAGAATAAGTGAACGATTAAGTGGGTTTGATTGGCTGTCAAGAGATGAATCCATCGTTGAGGAATATATTCACGATCCTTTTTCCGGTTTTATTCCGACTGGACGCTTTTTCCATGATTTGCTGACTGGCGTTCTCTCCATGCAAAATAAACAGCAAAATCAATCTATTCGCAAGGATCTGCCTTTATTTCTGGTCAGCGGTGATGCCGATCCGATCGGAAATTACACAAAAGGTATTTGGAAAACTGCCAGGATATATCAAAAAGCAGGGCTTCAGAACATAACTGTCATGATCTATACAGACGGCCGTCATGAATTGCTCAATGAGATCACCCGGGAAGACGTTTTCGATACTCTATGTAAATGGCTTGAAACCATGCTTCCGTAGTTGATTCCCTTGCATGTATGATGATAACTGTTTAGAATGGAGGAGGAGAAGAAAAGATACTTAGACCTTCCTATAGAAAGGATGCACCAAGTAATGAAAACAGTAAAAGGAATCGCCGCATCAAGCGGAATAGCAATAGCAAAAGTTTATGAACTGAAAGCACCATCACTATCATTCGAGACGAAAAAAACAGACAATCCTGAACAGGAAATCGAGCGCCTTGATAGTGCCTTGAAAATTTCCAAACAGGAACTTGAAAAGATTAAAGAACATACGAAAAAAGAGATCGGTGACGAACATGCCGAGATTTTCTCCGCGCATTTACTTGTTTTAAGTGACCCGGAACTGATTAATCCGATGAAAGATAAAATATCCTCCGATAACGTGAATGCAGAAGCAGCTTTGGATGAGGTTGCAACTATGTTTATCGATATGTTCAAAAATATGGATAACGAATATATGCGTGAACGTGCTGCAGATATCCAGGATGTCACAAAGCGTGTGATGGCACATTTATTGGGGGTTAACTTCCCTGACCCGGCATTGATTGATGAACAGGTTATTGTCATTGCTGAAGATCTTACACCATCTGATACTGCACAGCTAAATCGTGAGTTTGTTAAAGGTTTTGCCACAGATATCGGAGGAAGAACTTCCCACTCAGCTATTATGGCAAGATCTCTTGAAATTCCTGCTGTTGTAGGGACCAAAAATATTACCGCTTCCGTTGCCAGCAACGACATGATTATTGTGGACGGTATGGAAGGAAAGGTCATCGTAAATCCAACCGATGAGGAAATTGAGGCATATCGCAAAAAGCAGGAATCGTTTGCTGCGCAGCAACAGGAATGGGCCAAACTGAAAGAAGAGCCTACTTTCTCCAGTGATGGCGAGCAAGTTGAATTGGCTGCCAATATCGGGACACCTGATGATGTCGAGGGAGTTCTGAACAATGGTGGTGAAGGGATCGGCCTGTACCGTACCGAATTCCTTTATATGGGCAAATCACAGCTACCTACTGAAGATGAGCAATATGAGGCATACAAATCGGTTCTCGAGCAAATGGGTGACAAGCCTGTTGTCGTAAGAACACTGGATGTCGGCGGAGATAAAGAACTTAGCTATCTGGACCTGCCAAAAGAGCTCAATCCGTTCTTAGGATACCGTGCAATCCGTTTCTGTCTGGAAAATGAGCATGTTTTCCGTCCGCAATTACGCGCCCTATTGCGTGCAAGTGCGCATGGTAACCTGAAGATCATGTTTCCGATGATTGCAACACTTGAAGAGTTCCGCCAGGCAAAAGCGATTTTGCTTGATGAAAAAGAAGCATTGGTTGCTGATGGTGTGAAAGTTTCCAATGAAATAGAAGTGGGAATCATGGTGGAAATTCCATCCACCGCTGTCATCGCCAAACAGTTTGCCAAAGAAGTTGATTTCTTCAGCATCGGTACAAACGATTTGATTCAGTACACAATGGCCGCCGATCGGATGAATGAACAAGTTTCCTATCTATATCAGCCATACAACCCGGCAATTTTAAACCTGATCAACACAGTTATCGAAGCGGCACATAAAGAAGGAAAATGGGTTGGCATGTGCGGCGAGATGGCTGGAGACTCAATTGCAATTCCAATTTTACTTGGACTGGGACTGGATGAATTCAGCATGAGCGCAACATCTATCCTGCCAGCAAGAACACAGATTCTTGGACTGTCCAAAAAAGAAATGACTTCATTCAAAGAACAGCTGCTCTCCATGGGAACAGCAGAAGAAGTCGTAGCATTTATAAAAGAAAAAGCAGAATAACCATGAACAGCTCAGACCAAGGTCTGAGCTTTTTTAGGTGCCTGTCACTCCCCGGTTTTTGTTGAAATATGTCGAAAACTGCCGGTGCTACATCTAAACCAGTCAGCACAAGCTACTCATCTATTATTTCCAGCTTTTCCTCGATTGGGGTTCTTCCTTTATCACGGGATATTTTATTTGGATATCCTATTTGCAATACAGCGGAAATTTTTTGTGTTTCATTGTTCAGTCCAACCTCGGACATGAACTCAGGGTCATGCATATATGGTGTGATAGTCCAAAGCATGCCGACTCCATATTCCCATGCTGCAAGCTGAGTATTCTGTATGAAAGCCGCAACGGAAGAGTATTCTTCCTCTTGGCGTATAGGGTCATGCTGCTTTTCCATATAAATAAGCGCGTGGTGCGGGATTTCCATGAGAAATTGTTTCATTGATTCTATCATACGCAGTGTCTTTGGATTCCAATCATCTTTTATCATACCGATACGTTGATAGCTTGCGATCACAGCATTAATGAATGCTTGTTTTCCTTTCGACTGATATAATTTTATCTTCCATGATTCCGTCATATAGTGCGTAGGTGCATAAGAGCCATATGTAAAAATCTGTTTCAGGATTTCGTTGCTGATCTCTTCTTTTTTGAAAGAATGGGTCGACCGCCGCTCCTTGATTGTTTTTAAAATATCCATATAATACCTCCAATTATGATCGTAAAAAAAGAGTACAGCTTCATTATAAACGCTGGACCCTTTTAGTTCATCTGTTATTCGAAACTCTCACCGGACATCGATGTCATAAAATCCATAAAAAATACGGGATAATCCAGTTCAAATGCTATCCGATGTGTTTTTGTCACTTCACCAGTATCAAAAACATCGTTGCTAGCGATGTAAGCCTTCCAATATTTACGATAATCAGTTCATTACTATATTCTTCAATGATGTCCACGATATCAAAAAAGTTTTCACTGACCCCATCCGTTCCATTTTCCGGTGGAATGATCGGTCCCAAACCATATTCTCCATGTATTTCAGAAACCGGTTCCGGAATTTCACCCGTCATTGGCAACTCTGCCCCTGCTATGATTGGCACATTCAGCTTATTTTTGAATATGCTTCGTAAGTAATAAATCGATCTCAGTGCATTTTCCCTTATGACATTTCCATAGTCTGCCACAATCCCGACAATCTCCACTTCATCATTCAATGAACCATAAATGATCGCAATGATATCATCTATGCCTATATCACCAAACACCAATACTTTTTGCGGCAAGATTCCCTCCCCCTTACAGTGGTTCACACCATTATATTCATATGTAGCCAACCTATAAGTTGTGATCCATTTCCTAGAAAATTGGAAAACATATCGTGGCTCGCTTTCTCATATTTTTTAAAATAACCCTGGTCTTCGTCAAAAAATAAGTTGGGTGTCTCTGTTACATTTAAGCAAATACTACAGTTTATAATTCCAGGCAAAAAAAAGAGACAGATTGCTCTGCCTCTTCTTCCCTATCATGAAAATTATTTATTCAGGTTATAAAATGCAGTTAATCCTGCATATTCGCCCATACCTGCCAATTCGTCTTCAATACGAAGCAATTGGTTGTATTTAGCTACACGGTCTGTACGGGACGGTGCACCTGTTTTGATTTGTCCTGCATTTGTTGCAACAGCAATGTCGGCAATTGTTGCGTCTTCCGTTTCCCCGGAACGGTGAGAAATAACTGCAGTATAGCCTGCACGTTTTGCCATTTCAATTGCTTCAAATGTTTCTGTAAGTGTACCAATTTGATTCACTTTAACAAGGATGGAATTACCGACACCTTTTTCGATTCCTTCAGAAAGCTTCGCAGTGTTAGTAACAAATAGGTCGTCACCTACTAGTTGCACACGATCTCCGATACGTTCTGTCAATAATTTAAATCCATCCCAGTCATTTTCATCCAATCCATCTTCAATCGAGATGATCGGATATTTATTGATCATTTCTTCATACCAGTCAACCATTTCTTCAGATGTACGAACGACACCTTCACCTTTTAGGTTATATTTACCGTCTTCGTAAATTTCGGATGCAGCAACATCCATTGCAAGCTTGATTTCTTCACCTGGTTTGTAGCCTGCCGCTTCAATCGCTTCAACAATCGTCTGCAATGCTTCCTCATTCGATCCCAGGTTCGGAGCGAATCCACCCTCATCACCAACAGCAGTATTATAGCCTTTTGAGCTCAGTACTTTTTTCAATGAATGGAAAATTTCTGCTCCGGTACGTAATGCTTCTTTAAAAGTTGGAGCACCAACTGGCATAATCATGAATTCCTGAATATCGACGTTATTGTCAGCATGTTCTCCACCATTTACAATATTCATCATCGGTGTAGGCAATACCTTAGCATTGAAACCTCCAAGGTAGTTATACAATGGAACTTCAAGATGGCTTGCTGCTGCATGGGCTGCTGCCATGGAAACTCCAAGAATGGCATTGGCACCAAGCTTACCTTTATTTTCCGTACCATCAAGATCAATCATCAAAGCATCTATGATATTTTGGCGAGTAACATCCAAGCCGATCAATTCTGGCCCGATAACATCATTCACATTTTCAACCGCTTTTTGAACACCTTTGCCTAAGTAACGGTCTTTATCGCCATCACGTAGTTCAACCGCTTCATATTCACCAGTGGAAGCACCACTTGGGACCATTGCAGAGCCGAATGCTCCGGATTCCGTGAAAATTTCTACCTCGATCGTTGGGTTCCCGCGTGAATCTAAAACCTCTCTAGCATATACGTCAGTAATGTATGGCATTAAAATCTCTCCTTTGTTTATCCAGTTATTTTGATTAATAATATTATTTAATAATTAATGATTCACCAGTCATTTCTTCCGGTTTAGCTACGTTCAAAAGATCCAGCAGTGTTGGTGCAAGATCAGCCAAAATCCCGTCATCACGCAATGTAATATCTTCTTTAGTCACTATTACCGGAACAGGGTTTGTTGTATGGGCAGTCATTGGTGTACCTTCCATTGTCACAACTTCATCTGAATTGCCGTGATCAGCGGTAATGATTGCATGTCCACCAAGTTCTGTAATTTTATCTACAATCTTGCCGAGACATTCATCAACTGCTTCAATTGCATCGATCGTTGGCTGCAGCATACCAGAATGTCCTACCATATCCGGATTGGCAAAGTTGAGAATGATAGCATTCTGTTCACCATTATCAAGCTCGGTCAATAGTGCGTCCGTAACTTCATACGCACTCATCTCAGGCTTGAGATCATACGTTGCAACCTTTGGTGAATCGATTAAAATCCTTGTTTCACCAGGGAATTCCTGTTCACGCCCCCCACTCATAAAGAAGGTAACATGCGGAAACTTTTCCGTTTCAGCAATTCTCAGCTGCTTCAGATCATTTTGTGCAAGAACCTCACCGACAGTGTTATCTAGATTGATTGGTTCGTATGCAACAAATCCATTTACTGTTTCACTAAAATTAGTAAGCATAACAAAATCCAGATCTTTTGGCACATTTTCACCGCGGTCGAAATCACGGAAGTCTGCATTCGCAAATGTACGTGAAATTTGAATAGCTCTGTCCGGGCGGAAATTATAAAAGATAATCGAATCATTATCCTGAATTGTTGTCACAGGATCTTCGTTGTCATCGACAATGACTGAAGGGATCACGAATTCGTCATGGATTCCATTGGCGTAATTATCTTCAATCACTTCCATTGGCGTTTTATATTTCGGCCCTTTTCCATGTACCATCGCATCATAAGATTTCTTTACACGATCCCAGCGTTTATCACGGTCCATGGAATAATAACGTCCCGAAATAGTGGCAAATTGACCTACCCCAAGTTCGCGCATTTTTTCTTCTGTCTGTCTAATGTATTTCTCTGCTGTTTGCGGGCCGACATCGCGTCCATCCAGAAATGCATGTACAAATACATTGTCAAGATCATTATCCTTAGCAAGTTTCAATAATGCGAATAAGTGATTGATATGGCTGTGAACACCACCATCAGACAACAATCCAAATAAGTGAAGTGCCTTATTATTCGTTTTTGCATGGTGAATGGATCTCAGGAAAGCCTCTACTTGAAAGAAATCACCTTCTTCAATCGAAAGGTTTACACGTGTCAGACTCTGGTAAACAATTCGTCCAGCACCGATATTCAGATGTCCAACCTCAGAATTACCCATTTGGCCTTCCGGTAACCCTACGGCATTACCACTTGCTTTAAGCTGATTATGTGCATACTTGTTCCAGTAACGGTCAAAGTTCGGTGTGTTTGCTTGTTTTACTGCATTACCTTTTTCTTCATCCCGAATTGCAAAACCATCCAAGATGATTAATGCTGCAAGTTTATCCTGACTCATTTTGTACCTGCCTCCACTAACTGCAGAAATGATTCTGCCTCAAGGCTTGCGCCGCCGACTAATGCACCATCGATATCAGATTGGCCCAATAATTCTTCGATATTAGCTGGTTTTACACTTCCACCATATTGGATGACGACCTTTTCAGCAGTCGCATCAGAAGTTGCTTGTTTGATGACTTGTCTGATATGCGCACAAACTTCATTTGCATCTTCACTGGACGCTGTTTTTCCTGTTCCAATTGCCCATACTGGCTCATATGCCACAATTGTTTGAGCAACCTGCTCATCTGTCAGTCCTTCCAACGCTTTTTCCACTTGGCTGCCGACAAGATTCATTGTTTCATTTGCTTCACGTTGCTCCAAGGTTTCACCGACACAAACAATTGGAGTAAGTCCGTGATTAAAAGCAGCTTGGGCTTTTTTGTTTACCGTTTCATCTGTCTCTGCAAAATATTCCCTGCGCTCAGAGTGTCCAAGAACAACATGGGTCACTCCAAGATCCTTCAACATGACAGGGCTAACTTCCCCCGTATATGCTCCACTGTCCTCAAAATGCATATTTTGTGCAGCAACTTTCATCTTTGTTCCGTTCGTTTTTTCAACTAGGGAAGAGAGGTATGGGAATGGTGCACACACAATAGCTTCCACCTGATCACTTTCAGGAACCTTTGACGTTACCTCATCAACAAATTGATTTGCTTCAGATAAAACTTTATTCATTTTCCAGTTTCCAGCGATTACTTTTTTACGCATCGTCTCACCTCTCGAATTAGTTTAAGGAATGTTCAAAAAGTCCGGTGAAATGACACATCCATCTTACTCGTTAGCGATAGTGACTTCTCGGGCTTTTTTTGAACATGCACAAATAGATATTATTTATCATCTAGAGCTGCTACACCCGGTAAAACTTTCCCCTCCATAAATTCAAGGGAAGCTCCACCTCCAGTTGATACGTGGTCCATTTCAGCTGCAAGCCCAAATTTCTCGACCGCTGCTGCTGAATCTCCGCCTCCAATAATGGAAAATCCTTCTGTTTCAGCTAAAGCTTCTGCAACAGCTTTTGTACCGCCGGCAAACGGGTTCAATTCAAATACCCCCATCGGTCCGTTCCAGATGATCAGTTTTGATTCCGCTACAATTTTACTATATTTCTCTCTTGTTTTCGGACCAATATCAAGCGCTTCCCAGTCTGAAGGGATTTGGTCAATATCTACAATTTTAGTGTTAGCTGATTCCGAAAAATCATCAGCAACAACTACGTCAACTGGAAGAATAAAATTAACACCTTTTTCTTCCGCTTTTTTCATGAATTGTTTCGCAAGGTCAATCTTGTCTTTCTCCAATAAGGATTTACCAATCTCATGTCCCTGCGCTTTGATGAATGTGTAGGCAAGACCGCCACCTATTATCAAGTGATCGACTTTGTCCAGCAGGTTGTCGATTACATTAATTTTATCTTTTACCTTCGCTCCACCGATAATTGCGGTGAAAGGGCGGTCAGGATCGTTTAATGCACCACCAAGGGCAGCAATTTCTTTTTCCATCAGATAGCCTGCCGCTGCCGGAAGTTTCTCAGCAACGCCTGTTGTTGAAGCATGGGCCCGGTGTGCCGCACCGAATGCATCATTAACATAGACATCAGCCATATCTGCAAAAGCCTGCACCAATTCAGGATCATTTTTTTCTTCTCCAGCTTCAAAACGCACATTTTCGATTAATAAAACGTCTCCCTCGTTCAGTTGGGAAATTGCTTCATTTACTTCGTCTCCATAAACAGAATCCGTTTTGACTATTTCTTTTCCAATCAAATCACTTAACTGTTTGGCAACTGGATCCAAACGCAAGTCTTCAACCACCATTCCTTTTGGACGCCCAAGATGGCTGGCCAAAATAACAATTGCTCCTTGCTCTGTTAAATGGTTAATCGTCGGCAATGCCGCTCTGATTCGAGTATCATCCGTAATGGCCCCATTCTTCAACGGAACATTAAAATCTACACGGCAAAATACTTTTTTCCCTTTTACATCAAGGTCTTGAAGTGTTTTTTTGTTCATGATAAACCCTCCTAATTTGGCCTATGTAACATATTGACTGTTATAGGTCTTCCCTGATTACATCGTTCGTAACCATTATATACTATCAGACATCTAAGCGCTTGTTACAGCACGAGAATAAAAATCAAAAAACGGAGGAGGAATGGAATCCTCCTCCGTCATTATTGTTAAAGTCAGCATCTGCAAGCTCTAAAAAAGGCCGCCAGTGCTTTTTATATTACAGTCCTTGTTTTTTCAAGAATGCTGCCAAGTCTACACAACGAGAAGAGTAGCCCATTTCGTTGTCATACCAAGAAACAACTTTTACCATATTGTCTTCCATGACCATTGTAGATAAGCCATCCACTACAGACGAATGTGGGTTTCCAATAATATCTGTAGAAACAAGTGGTTCTTCACTGTATTGAAGTACACCTTTCAATGGGCCTTCTGCCGCTTCTTTTAATGCATTATTAACATCTTCAGCAGTAACGTTTTTATCAAGTTCGGCCACTAAATCAACCAATGAACCATCTGGAGTTGGCACACGTACTGCCATACCATTCAATTTACCGTTGATTTCAGGTAAAACCAATCCAACAGCTTTTGCTGCACCAGTTGTTGTCGGGATAATGTTTTGTGCTGCAGCACGTGCCCGGCGATAGTCTTTGTGCGGCAAGTCAAGAATTTGCTGATCATTCGTATAAGAATGGATTGTTGTCATTAATCCACGTTTAATTCCAAAAGTGTCATGGAGTACTTTAGCAAATGGAGCTAAACAGTTTGTCGTACAAGACGCATTGGAAATGATATGATGCTTGGATGGATCGTAATGATCATCATTAACACCCATAACCATTGTTAAATCTTCCCCGTTTGCTGGTGCAGAGATAATAACTTTTTTAGCTCCGGCATCGATGTGTTTCTGAGCGTCTTCACCTTTTGTGAAACGTCCTGTTGATTCAATGACAACTTCTACTCCCAAGTCGCCCCAGCCTAGATTAGCTGGATCACGTTCTGATAATACTTTGATTTCTCTGCCACCTACAACAAGGTCTGATCCATTAACCGAAATTTCCTGCTCCAATTGACCATGTACAGAATCATATTTCAATAGGTGAGCAAGCATATTTGCATCAGTTAAATCATTTACTGCAACGATTTCCACTTCATCATTCAATAATGACTGACGGAATACGTTACGTCCTATTCTACCAAAACCATTAATACCAACTTTAACTGTCATTTACTTTTCCTCCTAGTGTTCTTTTTAATGATATATTTAAAGAGGATTACCTCTCAATATCTGTTCTGCTGCGGCCTGATCTGTGATGAGAAGGTCGCTTTTTCCTTGCTTAAAGTATGAGGCAATTGCTTCACCTTTTGACTTGCCGCCAGCTACGGTTATTACATTTTCAACAGCTTTCAGGTCTTCCAGTTGAATACCGACTGTTTTCACTTTATGAACAACATTACCTGAGCGGTCAAAATAATAACCAAAGGCCTCGCTGATTGCTTTTCTTTCTTTTAAAAGTGCAATAATCTGTTCCGATGTTTTGCGTCTTTCTGCCATTTTCAATGCATCTCCAACTCCATGTATAACAATATCGGAGCCTTTGATCATTTCTAAAATTTCCATTATGGCAGGTTCTGTGATGAGGGTCTCATAGGTGGAATCACTTATAGGGTCTGGAACATAGAGCATACGATATTCCCCGTGTGCCTGCCTGGCCATTTTAGCCACAATGCCGGAAGCCTGGTTCTCAGCCTTTTCTCCGATCCCTCCACGTGCAGGGACAAACATAAGATCACTTTCCTTGCTTAAGGGCGACATTACCTCCGCGACAGCGGCCATTGTACTTCCACCGGTTACTGCAATCGTATTTTCCTTTTTAAGGATCGTTTTAAGATAAGCAACACATACTTTTCCCATCTCAAGCTTAACCCATTCATTTTCGTCACTATTTCCTTGGACAATAATTACTTTCCCCACAGATAATCTTTCCATTATCTGCTGTTCTAAAACGTGCAGCCCGGATATTTCACCAATAAAGCTAGCCATATTCTCGAGAATTAATTTCCCCTCATTTGTAATGAACATACCTTTGGAAGTGATTTGAATCAATCCTTGTTCATGCAGGAAATCTACTTCTCCTCTGACGTGTCTCTCTGTAAATTTAGTATTCTCTGCCAGCCCTCTTCTTCCTATTGGTTGGAAAAGTTTGACAGTTTGCAGTAAGGAATACCTTTGAGTCATTGTATCAAGTACTTCCGGAACAAGCTTTTTTTGCAAATCTATCAGTGATTTCACGTTTATTGCCCCTCTTCACCGGGTCAAAATAGGTCCCTCTAGGTTAAATTATGTCCCGATTACGATTTCATTATAACATAATCAATAAGTTATACAAATAATAACTAAGTAAATTTTGTATTAATTTTATTCCGCCGGAATGTTCTTACATAAATCATTCCTCCTTTTATCCATCGTAAACATTGCACATAAAACGAAAAGCGGCTATAACAGCGGAAAGCAGTTGGCGCAGGCATGCCCGTGAACTGGAATCACTCCAACGATCGTAGCAGTAATGTTGTCTGCTCCATCAAAAAGAGGAGCTCTTTATTGCTCGAGCTCCCCTTTGTAACCTGCAGTTAATAGCAGTTTGAGGGAATTATAATTAATTTCCTCAGCATTCAATTGTTTTCCATCGATTTCGATGACTGGAATTTCCAGTTGGTACCTTTCAAGCCATTTTTCATTTGAATAAATATCCCGTTTTATTAATTGATGCGGGTAATCCTTTTTAAAGGAAGAAAGCAATGCTTCTGCTTCATCACATAAGGTACAAGTGGCTTTTGTATATAATATAACTTGCTGCAATTCTATTCCCCCTGTTTTCTTTTCGTGGAAGGTGGTATATGTAGCTGGTCACGATATTTCATCACTGTACGTCTCGCTACATCGATGCCGTACTCGTTCTTTAGTTTCTTTTTTATAGCTTCGTCCGATAATGGCTTTTTTTTATCCTCCATTTTTATCATCTCATTAATATGCCGCTTAATAGCAAACGCAGCTGTAAAATTGCCATCTCCTTTTCTAATGCCACTTTGCAGAAAGAATTTTAGCGGCAGTACGCCTTGTGTGGTTTGCACATATTTCTGACTGATTGCCCTGCTGACAGTTGAAGTGTGGAGGTTTAATTCTCCCGCTATTTCTCTTAAAGTAAGTGGCTGGATCCCATTTGGCCCACTTTCGAAAAAATCCAGCTGTTTCTCCATGATCACGCGTATCACACGTTCCAATGTATTTCCACGGTAATAGATAGCCTGTTTAAGTGTATCAATTTCCTTGTACTTTTGCTTTAAATAATCGGTAGCTTCATTCGCTGGGTCTTTTAAGTTTTCATATTGGGGATTAAGATTTATTTTTGGTGTTGCCCATTTATAAAAAGATAACTTCCACTGCCCTTCTTCTCTATAAATGGTCGCTTCCGGAATGATATATTCTGGTTCTGCTGTTGATAACTGTCGACCTGGCTTCGGATTGCACAATCTTATATTGTCGATTACACTTTTTGCCTCTTCGATTGAAATGCCATATATTTCACAGATTGAATCCAAATCTGCATCTGCAATCAACTCCAGGTGTTCTAATAGTAAATTTTCCATAAAAGGATCGTAATTGTTAAATTGTTTCAACTGCAGCAAAATACATTCCTGAAGATTTCTTGCACCGATTCCTGCTGGTTCCAATGACTGAATTTTTATTAATGCTTCTTCAACAGTTTCGATTGTCGTGTCACATGTACTCCCCCATTCCTCCAATTCGATATCCAAATATCCATCCTCATTTAAAGAATCAATACCAAATTCAACGATAGGTCTTAAATCATTGTCCATCCGCAGCATGAATAATTGCCCTTTCAATTGCTCATACATCGTCTGTACCGATTGATTGAACTCACCGATTGATTCTACATTGGAGTGAACAGGGCGGAACTGCTCCCAATCCATATCCGAATCCACTTCTTCAATTAACGGATTCTCTTTTGCAACTTCCTTTAAATACTCTATCAGATCATTGCTCGTAAGCTGAAGAATATTGATCGACTGCATTAGTGATTGATTCATCTTCCATTGTAATGATTGTTTCAAGACTAGTTTTTGTTTCAAGATCATCACACTCCTTCAATCAAATCACTCTCCTTCTATTTTGCCATTATTCCAAGTAAATGTCATTCCTATGTATAAATTTTAAAAATATTTATACAGTTAATTCAGGAAGATATTGTTAAACGTAAGCTATCACTGTACCAAGCCCTTCGGTGACAGCCTTAGTTGTACTTATTCTGGTAATTTTATACTTTCCCACCTGTAAAAAAGAGAAGCTCCTATAGTCGGAACTTCTCTTATTATTATCCTTAAACTTCTTTTACCACATTCTCCATTGTGCCTACCTTTTCAATTTCCAATGTCACAGTATCTCCATCCTTTAAAAATTGGGGTGGGTTCATTGCAAAACCTACTCCGTCTGGTGTACCTGTCATGATAATGTCTCCTGGGTTTAATGTAATTAAATCAGAGATGAACTCTATCAGAAAAGGAACGCCAAAAATCAGATGACTTGTATTCGATGATTGTCTTTCTTCCCCGTTAACATATGATTTAATGGATAAATTGGAAGGATCCCCTACTTCGTCTGCTGTTACTACCCATGGACCGATTGGTGTTGTGCGGTCCAATGTTTTACCCTGCAGCCATTGTGGAGTTCTTTTTTGAAGATCACGGGCTGATGTGTCATTGCCAATCGAGTATCCTGCAATATAATCTAAAGCATCCTCTTTATTCACTTTGGAAGCTTTTTTCCCAATTACAATTGTGAGCTCCACTTCGTAATCCAGTTTCTCGGTAGAGGCTGTTTTTTCAATTGCATCTTCCGGTCCAATCAAGGCATTCGCAAACTTGGCAAAAAGTACTGGATAATTCGGTATTTCACTTTGCATTTCAGCAACATGGTCTGCATAATTTTTCCCGATGCAAATAATTTTTGACGGAGAGGGTACTGGAGCTCCTAGGGTAACTTCCTCTCTATCAAAACAAAAACCTTCTCTATTATCTGTATGCAATAGATGATTATAGGCTTCTTTCGCTTTCTCTATTAAATGATCGCCACCAGCGAAGAACGCAGCGGGATCATTTGGGATATCCTGTTCACTTGCAGGTGAAGCACCCGTCTCTGACTTGGAAATAAGCATGCGTTGGTATGCAGTATGCAAATCAATCACTTTATCCTCCAACATAAAGCCCATCTTCCAGGAGTCGGCACCTTTTGTTTGATAGCTTAATAATTTCATTTCTTACACCTCTTTTTGGGAATCTAGTTACTCGTATAACAGTCTCAGCTTGCTGATTTTGGTACGCTTGCATCTCTATTGCTTTTTATGATATTCACAGCAAATACAACTGCGACCACGATGAATCCAATTATATCGGTAACTGTTTCCGGGATAATCATCATGAGTGAGCCTGCACCTAATATAATTCTGAGAAATACATTTACATATGTTTGGAAATAGCCTTCCAATGCCGCTCCAAGACCTACTATTCCAATAACCGCCGTGATTGTAATCAATATCACTTCCATCATTGGCGGAAGCGGAAACTCTGTAGCATTTACAGGCAACCCTGTAACATCAACAAGCAGCATAGCAGGATTATAGACGAACAGATATGGAATGATGAAACCTGCTAACGCCAAGCGTAAAGCTGTGAATCCTGTCCGCATCGGATCTCCGCCGGAAATACCAGCTCCGGCAAACGCTGCAAGTGCTACAGGTGGTGTAATATTTGCAAATATACCGAAGTAAAATACGAATAAATGTGCAACCAAAATCGGAATACCAAATTCAGCAAGCGCAGGTGCTGTCATTGTCGCAGTGATGATATAAGCCGGGATGGAAGGTAATCCCATTCCAAGGATAATAGACGCAATCATGGTAAGGAATAGTGTCAGGAATAGCGAACCTGCTCCGATACTTGTGATCGCTGATGTCATCACTGAACCAAAGCTGGTCAGGTTAACTACACCGATGATAATTCCCACTACCGCACAGGCAATCATTACGGATAAGGATTGTCTTGCACCATCTTCCAAAGCTCCTAAAATCTCTTTTATCCCCATCCGGCTGACTTTCCGGAGAGAAGCTATGATTACTGTAAGAATGATTGTGTAAAACGCTGAGAAGCTTACAGGTATCCCCATATAAAGCATCAAAATAAGCCCGGCGATGGGGAGAAGCAGGTGACCTCTCTCTTTTAATACATCCTTCGCCCGCGGCAAATCAGCTTTTGGAATGCCCTTTAAATTTCTTCTGCCGGCCCGAAAATGGACTTGCATAATAACTGCAAGAAAATAGAGTACCGCTGGAATCAATGCTGCCAGGGCAATTGTTCCATACGCTATCCCAGTCGTCTCTGCCATAATGAATGCACTCGCACCCATGATCGGCGGCAAAATCTGGCCCCCAATTGAAGCACTGGCTTCAACAGCTCCGGAAAAGTTTTTGGAATATCCGATTTTTTTCATTAAAGGTATCGTAAAGGACCCGGTACCTACTACATTGGCTACTGCAGCTCCATTGATGCTTCCCATAAATCCACTGGAAATCACTGCAACTTTCGCTGGTCCGCCTTGCTTACTCCCCGCCAGCGCCATTGCCAGATCATTAAACAACTGACCCATTCCTGATTTTGTCAGGAAAGCTCCAAACAAGATAAACAGGAATATAAATTGCACGGAAGCACCAATTGCCGTGGAAAATAGACCTTCCGTTTTCAAGTACAATTGACCGAAGATGTCTCCTAAATCAAAGGCTCTTGTTATCAGCATATTTGGAAGCCAATCCATATGGCTGAAGAAAGGATATGAGAGAAAGATCAAAGCCAATATCGGTAAAATAAGACCGGTAACCCTCCTTGCAGCCTCAAGCACCAACAGTACAGTCATGATTGCAAACAAAATATCAACTGTATTTGGAATTCCGCCACGTGTGGTTACTATGGCGTTATACTCAACAATTAAATATAAAGAAGAAGCGATACTTAATAGAAACAGCACCCAGTCATATACAGGGATGGCTGCTCTGTTTTGCTTTTTGAATGTAGGAAAGATAAGGAATACAAGTGCCATACCCACAGACATATGGATTGACCTTTGTAAGAGGGCGGGAATTGGGTTATATGTAACATAGAGATGATAGATAGAATATAAAATTGCAATCAGTGAAATAAAAATCGCGATATTTCTGTTTTTTACATTTCTTACTCTTGATTCGGCGTCATACTTTTCCAATACTTCCTGCGTCTTTTTAGTATCAACTACTTCGGGAGTAGTTTTATCCATTACAGGATGATCGTTTTTTTCTGTCATAAAAATTCGCCTCCAATGTACTCCCAAATATGTAAATATTCTATGGAGATAATTACACTTTCGTAGTCACTAATTATTTCGTATAAGGGTAGCTCGGCATTGTCACTGATTATGGTTGTTTTTACATTTTCCGAGACAGTCAGATTCAACTCCCGAAATCGCTGGTCTATCTTCATATGGATATAACCATCATGCAAACCCATAATTTCCCCATCTGATGGAACACCTGCACCAAATGTCTTGAAATAGGTTTCTGTAAGGATCAGTTCATCACTGTCCCGTATATATTTTTCCACCCATTCTTCCTTTTCAACGGAATGAATCCACCTTAATTCGAATTCATCCTTCTCCAAATAATAGATGGCATGTCCGAAATCAAGTTTAATAACAGGTATTTTGAAAAAAAGAGAAAAGAGGAGCACAAGTATACATGCGCTCCATAAAAACCTTTTACTGTTCATTGTAGTAGCGTTCTGCCCCTGGGTGTATAGGTGCTACAAGCCCTTCCTGTGCTGCTTCAAGTGAAATGTCTGCAGCTGCCTGATGTGAGTTTACCAGACTATCAAGACTGTCAAAGAAAGTTTTGGTCAGTTCATAAACATCATCTTCACTCATATCGGCATGTACCACTAATGCATTCATAATTGCTGCTGTCGGAATGGGCTCATCATTGCCATATGTGCCAGCAGGGATTTCCATAGCTACAAAATAGGATTCATCCTGAGCAATCTCTTCCACATCTGCCGGGTCAATAGTAACCAGTCGGATATCCAATGTTTCCGATAATTCCAGTAAGGAAGCATTCGGAAGGCCACTTGTCAGGAATGCTGCGTCCAATTGACCTGCACGTAGTCCATCGGCTGCTTCGGCATAACCCAGGTAATCAACTTCAATGTCATCGTATGTAATACCATGGCCGTTCAGAAGCGTACGGGCATTTACCTCAACCCCGGAGTTTTGATCTCCCACCGCTATTCGCTTTCCTTTTAAATCTTCAAATGTTTCGATTCCTGAGTTTGCAGTCGTTACGATTTGAACATAGTTCGGATACATGGCAGCGATTTGATTTAATTTTTCTGCAGGCTCCTCGAAACTAACCTCACCATTAATCGCCTGGCTGACAACATCACTCATCGTAAATGCCATTTCAACTTTATCCTGTTCAATTAAGTTAACATTTTCAACAGAAGCACCAGTTGTCTGCGTCCTGGAGTTAACACCATACTCCGAGCTATATTTTTCAGCCAATGTTGTTGCAATTATATTATAAGGTCCTGAAGCCCCTCCAGTAGCAATGGTCACTATATTCGTATCTAATCCTTCACCATCTCCATCTTCAGATGAATCAGCATCATCGTCGTTTCCACAGGCCGCCAGAATAATTCCAGTTAATAGGATTACAGCTAATAAATAGCCTAATTTTGTCTTGTTCATATAAATTACCCCCTTTAATTGTTGTATTACCGTAAGATTTGTAAAAGTTTATCATAAACCGCTTACATATTACATATTATTTGAATTTTTTAATAGTGTCAATATATTTATAAGCTATGGTTCTATTCACAAGGTGCTGCTTCATTTCACCAAACGTTCAATTAATTAAATGAGTCTTCCATGATATACTGTAGCTGATTCAACTACGGATTATTGTTATTACTATAGAATCGGAGGACTGACAATGCTAAGAAAACAATGGCTGCTATTGCTTGTAATAGTTACTTTAGCGGCATGCAATGGGAATGAAGAATCTGCAGATGAAAAGGAATCAGAGGAATTGCCGATACTTGAGGTGGATTTTGAGGTTCCAGTAACGGCAGAAGTTAATGAATCAATTGATTTAACAGCGATTGTGACCTATGACAATGAACCTGTAACAGATGCTGATGAAGTAGTCTTCGAGGTATGGGAAAAAGGCCAAAGAGATGACAACATCATGATAGAGTCCGATAATAATAAGGATGGTTCCTATACAGCTGAAGCAACATTTGAAAAAGATGGCATATATGAAATACATGCTCACACAACTGCAAGAGATCTCCATACAATGCCACTTAAGGAAGTGATCGTAGGTAATGCTTCACCAGATGACTACGAGGAAGCTGCCGATGAAGAAGAGGAAGAAGAAGAGAGCCATCAACATTAACAAATTACGGTTTACGTTAATTTTCATATTTCTAGGGAATCCCAACTGAGATTCCCTTTACCATACATAGTATACACCTTCAATTTCATTCAATTCTTCATTTTGGGATCGAGTGCATCTCTTAATCCATCCCCAATTAAATTAAATCCCAGCACAACAAGCATGATCGAAACGCCCGGCGCAATTAAAGTCCAGGGTGCAAGCTGAATGAAATCACGTGCATCCGCCAGCATTTGACCCCACTCGGGAGTTGGCGGCTGAACACCCAAACCAAGGAAGCCAAGTGCAGCCGCTTCAAGTATTGCTGTACCAAAACTTAATGTTGCTTGCACAATTATCGGAGCGGTGCTGTTTGGTAAAATATGATGAAGAATGATCCGTCCATTTTTCATCCCCTGGGCTTTTGCAGCCATAATATACTCTTCTTCCCGTAAGCTGATCACCCTTGAACGTACAAGCCGACCAAATATTGGAATATTAATAATGGCTATTGCAATTAACGCATTTTCAAGCGAAGGTCCTAAAATGGCAACGATGGCAATTGCCAGCAGGATACTCGGAAATGCCAATAATATATCGAATATCCGTGATATAATCATATCGATCCAGCGACCGAAATACCCTGCTATAATTCCCAGCGACGTACCAAAAATCAATGCACCAGAGACTGCAAAGAATCCCACCTGAAGTGACACCCTCGCACCAAACGCCAATCTTGTAAATACATCCCTGCCAATATGGTCTGTGCCAAACCAATATTCTGCCGATGGTGGTTGCAGTCGGTTAACAAGATTTTGCTCCTGATAAGCATAAGGTGTCAGTAATGGTGCAGCTATTCCAAGCAAAACAAACAGCACAATAATCATAAATCCAATGACAGCAAAACGATTTCTCGTTAATTGTCTGAGCGTATCCTTCCACGGGGAGATTGCATCAATTTCCTCTGGATCAAACTGTTGTCCCACTTTTGCAGGGTTTGCTATTTGCTGTTCAGTATGTTCATCCTTGTCTTTTAATAACATTTGCAATCCCCCTTAATATTTAATCCGTGGATCAATTTTTTTATAAAGGATATCAACAATTAAATTGATCATGACAAAAATAAACGCAATCACCAGAATGCCAGACTGAATAACAGGATAATCCCTGTAGCTTATCGCTTCATACACATACCTTCCTATACCCGGCCAACTGAAAATCGTTTCCGTCAAAATTGCACCGCCCAGAAGTACGCCAGCCTGCAGTCCAATTACCGTCAGAACAGGGATCATTGCATTCTTTAATGCATGTTTGTAAATTATCAAAAACTGACCAGAACCTTTGGCACGAACCGTTCTGATATAGTCAGATTTCATGACTTCAAGCATGCTGGACCGCGTCATTCTCGCAATGATCGCCATTGGAATGGTCCCTAAAGCGATACTTGGTAAAACCAAATGCTTTAAAATAGTGACTGTCCGGTCAAAGTCTAAGTGTATTAATGAATCCAGCACATAAAAATGAGTAATTGCCGCGATCGGATCTCTGCTTTCCTGTCTCCCATATGCCGGCAGCCATCCAAGTTCCTGCGCAAAGACCCATTGCTCCATCAATGCAAGCCAGAACACAGGCATGGAAACACCGATTAGAGCAATCAGCATGGCCAAATAATCGAACCAGGTGTTCTGCTTCCAAGCACTTATGATTCCAGCATTCACCCCGATAAAAATGGCAAACAGCATGGCAAATACAGTCAGTTCAAAGGTAGCTGCTATGTAAGGCCAGATTTCACTGGAAATAGCTGACTTTGAACGTAATGAAGTGCCCAGATCCCCTTGAAGCAGATCCGTAAGATAAATGCCATACTGAACAAAATACGGCTCCGTCAATCCCATATTCTCTTCCAAATCTGCAATAGCTTGTGCCGAAGCAGTTTCACCTAAAATCACCTGGGCAGGGTTACCTGGTATAAGATGTACAATAGAAAAAGTAATTAAAGTCATGCCCAAAAGAACTGGTATGAGCATTAACAAACGACGCATAATATAGGCAAACATCACATCACCCCAATCTTCCACCCATTTATAAATCTTATGTTCTAATTAAAAAAGGTAGCAGCAAGTTGACTACTACCTCTTCATAGCTTTATTCCGCTAATTCCACTTCTTCTAATGATTCGCTAGTTGATGGATGAGGCACATAATTCAGTACACGTTCAGAAATGGCCATAACAGGTGTTGAATGCACTAATGTAACCATAGGTGCATCTTCTGAAATCAATTCCTGTGCCTGCATATAGAGTTCGGCACGCTCAGCTTGATCTACTGCTCTTTTTGCACCATCCAGCAGTTCATCAACTTCATCGTTTTGATAGAATGTACGGTTACTGCTTCCGACATTTGATCCATGGAGAAGGCTGCTTAAGAAGTAGTCTGGATCTCCATTGGTTCCAGACCAGCCCAGAATGAACATTTGATGATCACCTTTTATTGTCTGCTCCAAGTATGGTGCCCATTCGTGACTTGTAATTGTCACATCAATACCAACATCGGCTAAGTTGCTTTGTACAATTTGAGCAACTGTTTCCGGATCTGGCATATAAGGCCTTGCTGTTGGTGACATCATCAGTTCAATTTCCAACCCACTATCATACCCCGCTTCAGCAAGTAAATCCTTTGCTTTCTCTGGGTCATATGGATAGCCTTCAACCTCATCGTTGTAACCTAAATATCCTGGTGGTAATGGATTTTTCGCGGAAGTGGCATAACCTGCATATAAAGCATCGGCGATTGCCTGGTTGTCTATTGCATAACTGATTGCCTGGCGAACCTCTTTGCTTTCAACAGGCGCTTTTTGTGCATTAAACCCGACATAACCAAAATTATTTTCAGCACGTGTCAACAATTCTAACCCAGCTTCCGCCTCGATACCTGCAGCATCATCCGGATTCAACCCATCCATAATGTCTATCTCTCCAGCACGCAATGCAATTAAGCGAGCAGCGTTATCCGGGATAACTTCAAAAATGACCCGGTCCAGTTTTGGCAAGCCATCTTTGCGATAGCCATCGAATTTATCGAGTATAATCGAATCGTCCTTATTCCAGCTCACAAACTCAAATGGACCTGTTCCTACTGGATTCTCATTGATTTCAGAACCATATTCTTCAAGTGCTGTCGGAGAAGTAATTCCAAAATAACTCATTCCTAAATTTTGCAGGAAAAATCCTAATGGCTGATTTAATACAAATTCAATCTGATGATCATCAATGACATTAATCGCTTCTATCACATGTCCATCATCACCTTTATAGCCACCAAACATTGTTCCGTACATAGAGTATACGTACCCATCATCAGTAAAAGCATACTCATGTTCAGGATCTGCCCAGCGCTCAAAGTTGATTTTTACAGCTTCCGCATTAAAATCTGTACCATCATGGAATGTGACCCCTTCCTCCAAATGGAATGTATAGGTCAGTCCGTCTTCCGATACTTCCCAGTCATGGGCCAGACCCGGTATAAGTTCAAATGAATCTTTATCGAAATCCAACAAGCCTTCAAGTACCTGTTTCGTCACACGGGATGATTCGCCATCTGTTGTGCTGCCCGGATCCAAACTTTCAGAATCCCCTCCACGGGCAAATACCAGAACTTGATCCCCGGCTGCTGCTTCATTATCTTCACCATCATTTGCTTCAGCTTTCTCCGCTGCGTCTGCTTCCCCATCCTCAGTCGTTGCATCGGTATCTGCCCCTCCATCACCGGTACAGGCTGCAAGCACCAAAAGGAATGCAAACAACAGGGTAAATAAGAATAATCTTTTTGACTTCATCATCGTGCCCCCTCTTTTACTAAGTTATTATTTGATATATTCTGCTGCTCTTCATGATAAAGATGACAAGCAACAAAATGATTATCTTCAATAGGTAAAAAATCCGGTTTAACCTGCTTGCAGATATCCATCGCAACGGGACATCTCGTGTGAAAAGTACAGCCAGATGGCGGATCTGCCGGGCTTGGAACATCTCCCTTAAGAATGATCCTTTCTTTTTCAATATCAGGGTCCGGATCCGGAACTGCCGATAAGAGTGCCTGTGTATAAGGATGTTTCGGATTATCATACAATTCATCTTTATCCGTTAATTCAACCATTCTCCCTAAGTACATCACCCCGACACGGTCACTGATATGCTTCACGACACTTAGATCATGTGCTATGAATACATACGTGAGATTAAACTCGTCGCGTAATTCTTCCATTAAATTTAAAACCTGTGCTTGCACAGAAACATCGAGCGCCGAGACAGGCTCATCACAAATAATCAGTTTCGGATTATTTGCCAGTGCTCTTGCAATGCCAATTCGCTGTCTTTGTCCTCCACTGAACTGATGAGGATAGCGAGAGGCATGATAAGCATTTAATCCAACTACTTCAAGTAATTGCTTTATACGGTCTTTACGTTCCTTTTTCGAAGTGTTACCGTGAATCAATAATGGTTCCCCGATAATTTTTTCGACTGTATGCCTTGGGTTTAACGATGCATACGGGTCCTGGAAAATAATCTGCATATCCCGCCACAGCCTTCGCATCTCTTCCGCACCTAAACTCGTTATTTCTTCATCTTCAAATCTCACACTGCCTTCCGATGGTTCGATAAGCCTTAAAATGGCTTTTCCCGCTGTTGACTTGCCACATCCTGATTCACCAACTATGCCAAGTATCTCTCCCTCGTAGACATTGAATGATAGGCCATCAACTGCCTTGACTTCTCCAACTGTGCGCCCAAACACCCCGCCTTTTATAGGAAAATACTTCTTTAGGCCCTTAACCTCCAATAGTGGCTTCTTTATTTGTTGCTGCATTGATTTTCTTGTCCCCTTCCGACTTGTCGTATAAAAAGCAGCGGCTGGATCTTCCATCTCCCGTTGGATATAAACCGGGATTTTCCTTAAAACAACGTTCAAAGGCAAATTCACACCTTGGAGCGAATCGACAGCCTATCCTATCCATTTTCGGTTTAGGTACAGTTCCCGGTATGGAATAGAGTTTCTCTTCCCTCCCATGAAGTTTAGGTATGGATCGGATTAATCCTTTGGAATACGGATGTTTTGGATCTTTAAGTACCTCTCTTTTCGTTCCTTCTTCTACCACTTGTCCCGAGTACATCACAATTACCCGATCACATATGTCCGCCACTACACCAAGATCATGTGTTATTAATAAAATCGCCGTATCTTTCTCCTTATTTAATTTGCGCATTAACTCAAGTATTTGGGCCTGAATCGTAACATCGAGTGCAGTTGTAGGTTCATCAGCAATAAGAAGTTCAGGATTACAGGACATGGACATGGCAATCATAACCCGTTGCCGCATTCCACCGGAAAGTTGATGTGGGTACTCATCGATAATTGATTCTGCTCTCGGTATACCGACGAGTTTCAGCATTTCGATTGATTTTTCCCTTGCTTCCTTTTTGCTTACTTTTTGATGTATCCGAAGTGCTTCTATCATTTGGTTTCCTATGGTAAACAATGGGTTTAAGGACGTCATCGGTTCCTGAAATATCATTGATATTTCATTTCCCCGGATTTTTTTCATACGCTTTTCTGAGGCTGGCGCAAGGTCTTCTCCTTTAAAGTTTATTTCTCCGGAAACAATTTTCCCTGGGGGACTCGGCACCAGCTGCATGATGGATAAGGAAGTAACACTTTTTCCGCAACCTGATTCCCCGACAATTCCTACTACTTCACCTTTATGTACTCGAATGCTGACTTGCTCTATTGCTGGCACTTCTCCTCTATCGGTGAAAAAATGAGTGCTCAGATCCTTTATTTCAAGAACGATCTCCGACAAATGATTTCCCCCTTTACATCACTTCATTGATAAATTGAAACTTTACTCAGTGGCAGTTTTTTATCCTACACTGAGTGTCAGCACCACAAAGGTATGATCCAAAGGCCCCTGAACAGAAACGGGATTATACAGACAGTTAATCCCCCATTTACAATTCTTTGCTTCTCCACAATTCTTGAAGTAGCAGCTCTTACTGTCTATTAATGGAGGATAAATGAAAACGGTTATGTTTCTTTATAATATACTGAATAGTAATTAATTTTGCAAGTTAATTAATATAACGAATATTATGTCTAATCATGTCTCGTCCTATTTTTAATCTCAATAAAGATGGTATATACTTAGGGAAAAATTAGTAATTAACAACTAGCCAATGTTTGGAGTGTACGTTTATGATTGAAGTCTATACAGATGGTGCGGCTAATGGAAACCCTGGGTTAAGTGGTGCCGGTATTTATATAAAAACCAATGGCAAGAGCTATGAATATTCCCTGCCATTGGGAACATTAACAAACCACGAAGCCGAATTTCATGCGATTATCAAGGCTTTGGAAATATGCCAGGAAACATTTCCGAATGAAATATTATCTTTTCGTTCAGATTCGAAGGCAGCTGTGGATGCTATCGAAAAAGCATTTACAAAGAACAAATCATTTCTTCCCTTGCTGGAAAGCATTCAGGAAAAGGCAAATGACTTCCCCTATTTCTTTATAAAATGGATACCTGAAAAGCAAAACAATCATGCAGATTTTTTGGCAAGAAAAGCAATACAACAGCAGAAAACATAATATTCCGGGGAATTTTTCCAATAACTTCATTATTTCTCCCCGTGCAAAAACAAACGAGATAGCATATACTAGTTTTACAGATTAGAATACTAGGGGGATACGCATGAACGACGTTTCACTTCGGGAACAAAGCATTGTGCTGATTGGTTTTATGGGAGTTGGAAAAACGACGATCGGCAGAGCTGTGGCCAAAAAACTTTACAGAGATTTTATCGATATAGATGAAGAAATCGAAAAGAAATTTCACATGCCTACGTCAGAGATATTTGAGAAATATGGAGAAAAAACATTTCGTGAGACGGAAAAAGAGATCATTATCCATGCGTGCAAACAGAAATTGAAAATCATTTCTGTTGGCGGTGGTGCATTTTTGCAGGAAGAAATCAGGGATGCCTGTTTAGCGGATTGTATCATCTTTTTCCTGGATCTATCTTGGGATTCTTGGAAGGAAAGAATAAGCTTGCTTATTGACAGCCGTCCTGTACTGCAAGGTAAAACCATTGAGGAAATACAACAGTTATTTTATGATAGGCAACCGATTTATGAAGGACACCATTCAAGAGTCATTACGGACCACCTGGTTGAGGAGGAAGTAGCCGATTATATTACCGACTCACTCAAAACTGCATGGGATATTTATGAACCGAATGGGAAATAACAAAGACAAGGGTTTGCAGTAAATGCTCGCCCTTGTCTTTGTTATTATTGTTTATATATCCCCATGTTTAATCTTGTTTAGCTTGACTAATCTTTCATCCCTTTGTACAAGTTTTCCTTCGATGATTTCGTTGGAATACTTGTATATTCCTTCGCCCGTTTTTGCCCCAAGTCCCCCGTTTTTCACTTTTTCATTTATAAGATCGGGTACCTTATCTGCTTTTGATAATTCCGGTGCAAGATTTTCAACAACACTTTTCCAAATATCCAGACCTCCAAAATCGGCTGTTTCAAGCGGACCGGAAAATGCCCAACGAACCCCTGGACCATCCGTTATTGCCAAATCGATATCTTCAGGAGATGCTATTCCCATCTCCATTAAATGGAACGCCTCTCTGACCAGAGCCGCTTGAAGACGGTTTGCAATGAACCCAGGAATATCTTTATTAAGAACTACTGGTGATTTACCGATGTCTTTCATAAGATTCAATGTAGTTTCCACGACTTGATTGGATGTATCCCTGCCTTTTACAATCTCCACTAGGGGTACCAACTGTGCCGGATTAAAGAAGTGTGTGACAATAAAACGCTCCGGATCCTTTATATCTTTTGTAAGCTGCGAAATTGGAAATGTGGAAGTATTGGATGCAATGATCGTATCTTGCCGAATGATCGTCTCAAGCTGTTTGTACAGACTATGTTTTATTTCAATCACTTCCGGGACAGCCTCTGTAATAAAGTCACTGTCCTTAACTGCTATTTGAAGGTCTGTTGTTGTGATTATTCTTTCCAATGCTTTTTCCTTATCGGCAGGTACAATAATTTTTTCCTTAACCATTAATGACAAATTTCCATCAATCAATTTCATAGCCTTCTCCAAGTAAGAGCTTTTTAAATCATAGAGATGTACGGCATAGCCAGCCAAGGCATAATTTTGAGCAATACCGTGGCCCATTACCCCGGAACCGAGTACAGTTATATTATTGATCATCCATTTCACCTTCCAAACGAGCTAGGTTATTTCAGGAACTGCTCCAAATCTATTTTAGTAGACTCCTATTGAAGCAAGCAAAATAGCTGCAACAGTAGATACGATTGGAATAAGCACCCCTACTACAAAAATATCTTTATAACTTTCTTTATGTGTCATACCAGTAATTGTCAGGAGTGTTAAGACAGCACCATTATGTGGTAGTGTATCCAATCCACCTGATGATAGGGATGCAACCCGGTGAAATGCTTCCGGATCGATACCCGTATTCAATGCTATCTCATAGTATTTGGAACCGAGTGCCTCAAGTGCAATCCCCATTCCACCAGAAGCCGAGCCAGTGGCACCAGCTAGAAGGTTTACCGCCACCGCTTCAGAAATCAACGGATTACCTTTAATACCCATCAGCAATTCAGTCAACCGGTTAAAGCCTGGAACAGCCTGAACCACTGTACCAAAACCGACCGCTGCACTCGTATTGATAATTGCTGTAACAGATCCTATTGCACCACCATTGATCGCTTTAACAAACCCTTTAAATTTGGTTATATTAAGAATCATCAATAAAATAATACCTGAAAGTAATGCAACTACAATATCCCAATTCAGTAAGTTCAATGTAATCAGCACTGTCAGCAATGGAAGAATTGAAAGAATAAAATTTGGTGTATCCCCTTCTACATCAATAATTTTATTATCTTTTGGCTCTGTATATGTTTCCCCACTGGCAGTTATCTGCTTTTCACGCCAGCGAAGATAGAAATATCCACCTACCGCCATAATCGCGGCTGCCACGATTCCCATAACCGGGGCTGCCATAGCATTTGTTTCAAAATGTTCGGTCGGAATAAGGTTTTGGATCTGCGGTGTTCCCGGAATTGCAGTCATCGTAAATGTAAATGCCCCAAGTGCAACCGTTCCAGGAATCAGACGTCTGCTGATGTTCGCTTCACGGAAAAGAGTCAATGCAAGCGGGTAAACCGCAAATACAACCACAAACAGACTAACCCCGCCATAAGTAAGTACCGCACATGATACTAAAACCCCTAAAATTGCTCTTTTTGTCCCAATTACCTTCGTTAATGCAACAGCAACTGATTTTGCCATCCCCGTATCTTCCATTAACTTCCCAAATATTGCCCCGAGCATAAATACTGGGAACCAGCTTTTAGCAAAGTTTACAAACCCGCTCATATACGTATTTGTATATGCATCCAGCAAATCGAGCCCACCAGTCAGCGCCACTACCCCAGCAGCGATTGGTGCGACCCAAATGATGGACCATCCTAAATAAGCCAATCCCATCAACACGATAAGGCCTAAAATAATACCAAACATCATACCCCTCCTCGTTTATCTTTTTATTTAAATAACTTCAACAATCATGGCAATCCCTTGCCCTCCCCCAATACAAAGGGAGGCGATTCCAAATTTCTGGTTTCTTCTTTTAAGCTCCCTTATAACGCCATACAACACTCTTGTACCACTTGCCCCGATTGGATGCCCTAAAGCAATCGCTCCCCCGTTGACATTGACTTTCTCCCTGTCCAATCCAAGTTCTTTCTCCACTGCCAAATATTGTGATGCAAAGGCCTCATTCACTTCGATCAGGTCGATGTCATTTAAGGTAAGTGTCGCTTTTTCCAATGCTTGCCTAATTGCCGGTACAGGACCGATTCCCATATGTGATGGATCGACACCAGCAATACCATAAGAAACTATTCTGGCTAATGGCTGCAGACTTTTCTTCTGAACATACTCTTCTCCGGCCAAAACTACTGCACCGGCACCATCATTAATTCCACTTGCATTCCCACCCGTTACGGTGCCATCCTGTCTGAAAGATGGTCTCAGTTTAGCAAGTTTCTCCATCGTCGTGTCCTCACGTATATGTTCATCCGTATCAACAAGAACAGTTCCTTTTCTTGTTTTTATTTCAAAAGGGACTATTTCCTCTTCAAATTTCCCTTCATTTCTTGCTGCAGAGGCGCGTTTATGGCTGAGGTAGGCGTACTCATCCTGTTCCTCCCGGGTAATGTCGTACTTATCAGCAAGGTTTTCAGCAGTAAGACCCATGCCGGAACCAATATATTCATCTGTCAATGCTGCCCATAACATATCATCTACTTGAGGCGTCTTGAGCTTTGTGCCAAATCTGCTTCCCCTCATTGCATACGGAGACAGACTCATATTCTCTACCCCTCCGGCCAAAGCCAATTGCCCATCACCCAGCATGATCGATTGTGCTGCTGAGACTACCGACTGGAGCCCTGATCCGCATAAACGGTTGACTGTCAATGCAGGACTCCCCAGCGGAAGGCCTGATTTCAATGCAATATGCCGAGATAAATATGGTGCATTTTTTGCGGAATGGATAACATTGCCCAAAACAGAAAAATCAATGTCGCCTGCGTCAATCCCACTGCGGCGAATCGCTTCTTTACTAACTGTCACACCGAGATCAGTTGGATCTGCATCTTTAAGACTTCCGCCAAAAGTCCCAAAAGCTGTCCGGGCACCTTCCAAGATATAAACGTTTTCCATTTTCTGCTCCTCCTTGATTTAGTATTTATTGTGCTGTATATCCGCCATCGAGTACAACTGCCTGGCCTGTGACACCTTTTGCTTTGTCACTTGCAAGGAACATTGCATAATCCGCTATTTCCTGAACGTCCAATAGTCTCTTCTGAGGCACCAACGGGTAAAGTACTTCCTCCAGAACATTTTCCAATGGTACATCGCGGTTTTTTGCAAGATCTTCAAACTGTCCTCTTACAAGAGGTGTGTCCACATAACCAGGGCAAATCGCATTGACAGTAATTCCATCAGCAGCACCTTCCAAAGCAGCAACCTTTGTCAATCCAATTACTCCATGTTTGGCACTATTGTAGGCAGCTTTCCCTGCAAAACCGATAAGGCCATTAATGGAAGACATGTTAATAACACGACCAAAACCCTGTTTCTTCATAATTGGAAATACATGTTTCGTCGCCATAAACGGGGCCACAAGCATTACTTTTAACATAAACTCATACTTCTCTGTCGGAAACTCCTCCAATGAAGCTACATGCTGCAATCCCGCATTATTAATCAAGACGTCAATTCTCCCGTATTTTTCCACCGTATGATCCAAAGCCTTTTGAAGCTCATCCTCTTTTGTCACATCACATTTTAAACCGATGCATTCAAAACCGTCATCGTGCAAACTTTCGGATACCTCTTTCACCTTTCCAGCATTGATATCAGACAGGACAACTTTGGCGCCATTTTTTGCGAAGGCAACACCAATTTCATAACCTATCCCACTCGCTGCACCAGTAATGAAGACCACTTTGTTTTCCATCAAAATCCCCTCCGTAACATCATTATTCTCTATCTTTAATAAGTATCTGTCTGCAAGTTTTCACTTATTTTCAGTTCAGCTTCTGTGGAATCGATTATTTGATCTGCTGTCCAGCCTTCTGCAACTTCCACCAGTTCAAGACCATCTTCTTTCACGTCAATGACAGCACGGTCTGTAATGATACGGTCAACCACATTTTTACCTGTCAGCGGAAGACTGCATTGCTTTAATATTTTCGGCTCCCCCTGTTTGTTAACATGATCCATGATAATAACAATTTTTTTAGCGCCGTGAACGATATCCATCGCCCCGCCCATGCCTTTAATCATTTTGCCTGGTATCATCCAATTGGCCAAATCTCCCTTTTCGGAGACTTCCATGCCACCAAGTATGGCAAGGTCGAGATGCTCTCCGCGAATCATGGCAAAAGACTCTGCATTACTGAAGAATGACGCCCCTTTTTGGGCTGTTACAGTTTCTTTTCCCGCATTGATCAAATCTGGGTCGACTTCTTCTTTTAATGGATACTTTCCGATCCCGAGTAAGCCGTTCTCCGATTGCAGGACTACTTGCTTTCCATCCTGAATATAATTGGCAACCATTGTGGGCATACCTATCCCTAGATTTACATAGGAACCGCTTACAATTTCCCTCTCCGCTCTTCTTGCGATTCTTTCTCTAATTGCTGCCTTATCCACTTGTTTAGCCATAACATGCTTACCTCCTATTAACGATTATGCTTCCTGTCTTACCGTCATACGTTCAATTTTTTTCTCCTGCTTACCTTCTATTAAACGTTGGACATAGATACCAGGTGTGTGTACATGATCAGGGTCAATGGAACCTGTTTCAACAAGCTGCTCGACCTCAGCGATTGTGACATTTCCCGCTGCTGCCATCATTGGGTTAAAATTCTGAGCTGTTTTGTTATATACTAGATTTCCATCTTTATCGCCGACAGCCGCTCTGACAAGACTGAAATCAGCTTTTAAAGCCGTTTGGAGCAAATATTCTTTATCCCCGAACGTTCTTACTTCTCCGCCTTCAGCGATGGGGGTTCCTACTCCAGCTGGCGTGTAAAAAGCCGGAATGCCAGCCCCGCCTGCACGAATCCTCTCAGCCAAAGTACCTTGGGGAGTCAATTCAACTTCCAGTTCACCGGAAAGGACCTGACGTTCAAATTCCTTATTTTCACCAACATATGACCCTATCATTTTGTCAATCTGCTTATTTTTAAGCAATAAACCAAGCCCCCAGTCATCAACACCACAGTTATTGGAAATAACTGTCAAATGCTTGACCTGTGAATCTACCAAAGCAAGAATGAGATTCTCCGGAATCCCCACCAGTCCGAAACCACCAACCATAATTGTTGAACCATCTTTAATATCATTCACCGCTTCGCTAAATGATGTGTGTATTGTTTTCATAAAATTACACTCCCTTCCACTTATCTTTCAGCAAAAACCATGCCAAATGTTATTTTTAAGTAAATACTATTTTAACAGGCTTAAGCAGGATAGTAAAAAATGCATTTTTCCGGAATTTCGGAAAAGAGGGTTCCAACAATAACCAATTGAATGAAAGCCCTTTCTTCATCTACGCTTTTTATCGTTTTCCATTTTACCGGAATATTTTCCTGAAATCCGGACTAAGCTATTCCATGCTTTTTCAATTTTTCATAAAAACTTGATTTACCAATGCCTAATGATTTGGCTGCTTTCACTTTATCTCCATTCACTTTTTTTAATGCCTGCTCAATTGCATGCTTTTCCGTATGGCTCAAAATGTCCTTTAAGCTCGTCCCCTGCTTTACAGCAAAGGGATTAGCCTTCATCTGTTCCGGAAGGTCCTCCAACCTGATCACGTCAGATTGGGTAAGATGGACGGCAGACTCAATGACGTTCTCGAGTTCCCGCACATTGCCGGGCCACCGATAATTCATGAAGAGGTCTTTTACAGCATCTTCTAACCCCATCACCCTTTTACCGGAATTCCTTGTAATTTTCCCTAGCAAGTAATTGGCAATTACCCTAATGTCTTCAGGTCTTTCCCGAAGTGGAGGAATTTTAATTTGAACAACATTGATGCGATAAAATAAATCCTCCCGAAAACGATTTTCTTCTATCAATTTTTCCAATGGCTGATTCGTAGCAGCGATAATTCGCACGTCAACTTTTTGGGTCTTCTCTGACCCTATCGATTCCACCTCGCCTTCCTGCAGTACACGAAGAATTTTAACCTGGGCATTTAATGGCATATCGCCAATCTCGTCCAAAAAAAGTGTACCACCGTCAGCAAGCTGAAACTTTCCTAGTTTTCCGTCTTTTCTCGCTCCGGTAAATGCACCTTCCACATACCCAAACAGTTCGGATTCAAGTAATTCTTCCGGAATCGCTGCACAATTAATTTTTATAAAAGGCTTGCTGCTCCGCTCACTTAAATGATGGATACTATGGGCAAAAAGTTCTTTCCCTGTCCCGCTTTCCCCTTTAAGCAAGACGGAAACATCACCTGCAGAAACTTTCTTTACTTTTTCCTTTACTTTATTCAACTGTTCGGAGCTGCCAACAATATCACTAAGGGTGTAGGTTGCACCACTTTGGTCCATCAGTTTTTTCCGGTAATGTTCAATTTCCATCAGAAGATCCCTAATATGGGCGTTCATCTTCATCCATTCTTTCGTGTCGCGGTATAAAACCGTCCCAACTGCGCCAACGATTTTACCCTCTGAGTATAATGGCACCCTATTGGCTATCATGTAATTTCCCCGAATGTACTGAATATCGGCAATTTCCTCTTTTCCGGTCTTTACTACCGTGTGCATTCGTGTATTTTCAATAACATCTTCTACATGTTTTCCAATCGCTTCTTCCAATTTAACATCAATAAACTGACAGTAATTATCATTCAGATATGTAACCAATCCCTGATCATCCACAACGACAAAGCAAAAGTTTGATTTCTCGAAAACGGTTTCGATAATTTCTTCTCTGTATGGGCTGTCCAACAACATATCTATCCCTCCGTGAACTTTTTATTTGCGGTATACGGCTGATTCAGCAATTATGTAAAATCGTTATGAAAAGGACAAGAGAAATATTGAATTCTCTTGCCCCTGATGTGATAAGCGCGCCCGGAGGGATTCGAACCCCCGGCAAACCTGGTACCGGAAACCAGTGCTCTATCCAACTGAGCTACGGGCGCATATCGTATAAAATTGACACATAGAATATTATAACGCCTATTGCCTATATAAACAAGTCTAAATTACGAGTCAAACAAATGAAGGACTGCCAATTCATCGAAGCAGGTTTATAAAGGAAAAAAAAGGGAAACATGGAGAAGTATATTTTTTATTCAAAGCTGAATGTTTTCGTTTGACCTTTATTGACCATTAAGCTATTATGAAAATATAACTAATGTAACACGTTACAGACTAAGGGAGGATTTTAAAATGAATTTAGTGCCTACAGTTATTGAACAAACCAACCGTGGAGAACGTGCATATGATATTTATTCACGCTTGCTTAAAGACCGCATCATTTTATTGGGGAGCGGCATTGATGACAATGTAGCAAACTCTATCGTAGCCCAATTATTATTCTTGGAGGCAGAGGATCCGGACAAAGATATTTCTTTATACATTAACTCACCAGGTGGCTCCATTACAGCTGGAATGGCAATCTACGATACGATGAATTTCATTAAACCAGACGTATCAACTATCTGCATCGGTATGGCAGCATCAATGGGTGCATTTCTCCTTACTGCCGGTGAAAAAGGAAAGCGTTACGCGTTGCCAAACAGTGAAATTATGATTCACCAGCCATTAGGTGGTACACAAGGACAAGCTACCGACATTGAAATCCATGCAAAACGAATCATTGAAATTAAACGCAGAATGAATGAAATTATGGCCCAGAAAACCGGTCAGCCACTTGAAGTCATCGAGCGCGATACAGAACGTGATAACTTCATGACAGCACAAGCATCTGTTGAGTATGGTTTAATCGATAAGATTCTTGAACGCAAAGAAGAAAAATAATATGCAATCAGAAAATCCCTTTCCATATGAAAGGGATTTTTTTTGGTCAATAGAATAGCACCTAAAGCTTTCCTACCTGCAAACGTATAACGAAAGCACCAGCCCTAAGACTTAGACATTTGCCATAACTTAAATTATTGTTCCTCTACAAATGAAGCCAAATGGTTCAGAGCTTCCTGTTCATCGGGGCCTTCTGCAACCAGTGTGATCATTTCACCTTTGGTGATTGCCAGACTCATCAGACCCATGATACTTTTCGCATTTACCTTTTTTCCATCTTTTTCAAGAAACAAATGTGCAGAATAGCGGTTGGCTTCCTGGACAAACTGGGCTGCAGGTCTTGCCTGCAAACCTGTTTCTAATTCAACTTTTACCGACTTCTTTACCAAGTATCTCATCCTCCCCAAATCGTAAACGCTAACAATCCAAATTACACAGCAGCTCAAAATCTGAGCTTACTGTCCATATATATTTTTATTAACCTGTTTCCTTTAAATTATCCGTATTATAACATGTATTGAGTACCAGAAGTATTAATTTTCTGTTAGGTTTATTTATTTGTGATAGTTTTTTCTCCGCGCTTAATCCGATCTGCAAAGTCATCAATTTTTTTCAATCGATGGTTTACACCCGACTTGGAGATTTTGCCACCTGTAACTAGTTCCCCTAATTCCTTTAATGAAACATCTTCATGCTGCACACGTAATTTTGCTATTTCCTGCAATTTGTCCGGAAGCTGGTCCAGACCTACTGTATTTTCAATCAGCCTGATATTCTCAATCTGACGGAAGGCAGCACCGATTGTCTTATTGAGATTAGCTGTTTCACAATTCACCAGTCTATTGACCGAATTACGCATATCCCTGACAATTCGTACATCTTCAAACTTGAATAAAGCTTTATGTGCACCTATAATGCTTAAAAACTCCGTAATTTTCTCAGCCTCTTTAATGTATACGATATAACCATTCTTACGTTCAAGTGTCCGTGCACGTAAATCGAAAGAATTGATCAGCTCACATAATGCATCATTATGCTCCTGATAGTAGTTAAAGATTTCAAGGTGATATGAGGAAGTTTCAGGATTATTGATGGAGCCACCTGCAAGAAATGCACCACGCAGATAAGATCTTTTACAGCATGATTTATCCCCATATTTTTTTGAAATCGTCCTTACCACTGTATATTGGTCGCGGATAATGTCTAGATCTTCAAGAAATTGCTGTACATCTTCTTTCATTCGAACAATATATACATTATTCTTTTTCAGCTTCATCTTCTTGCGAACGAGCAGTTCCACTGGCAAGGAATAGCTGGATTTAATCAATGTATAGATTCTTCTCGCTATTGCAGCATTTTCAGTCTGTACATCAAGCGCATATTCCTGTCTGGAAAGTGAAACTGCCCCATTCATCCGAATTAAAGCTGCAAGTTCTGCGAATTTACAGCATTCATCTATTTCCATCGTTGTTAATTCCTTTTTTATCTCGGAAGCAAAGGACATGTTGACCCCTCCTTTACCATTTTTCTACAAATGATCTATTTTATTTCCATAATGGAATATAATAATTTAGCAATTTTATGATTATCATGACGCAGTGTAGATTGAGAATGATCGATGATATCACCTTCTATAATTTCCAGACCCATATCAAACAGTCGCTCCATATCATATTCGACAGGAGAAGCATTCTCTTCTGCATAAATAGCACGTATGGATTGATCTATCACTTCATTATGCACGACAATAGCATCTATGCATCCTTGACCAATATGATCGCTGATAGCTTTCACATGATCAGAAGCAGTATACCCTGTAGTCTCTCCAGCCTGCGTCATAACATTACAAACGTAAACGACTTTCGCTTTTGTATCCCTTAGCGCCTCTTTAACCTGTGGAATAATCAGATTCGGCATAATGCTCGTATACAGGCTGCCTGGTGAAATGACGACGAGGTCGGCTGCATCAATCGCCCGAACAGCATTAGGAAGTGGCTTTACTGGCTGGGGCCTTAAAAAAACACGCTTAATCCGCTTGTTGGATAGAGGTATACTCGATTCACCCGATATGATTGTTCCATCTTCCATTTCGGCATGAAGTGACATGTTCTCATTGGAAATCGGATAGATCTTTCCTTTAACGTTTAGTACGCGTGATATTTCTTTAATTCCCGTATTAAAATTTCCAGTCACCGACGTCATGGCCGCAAGCAGCAGGTTTCCCATGGAATGGCCGGAAAGTCCGTTGCCTTCAGAAAATCGGTGCTGAAATAATTCAAGCAGCATTGGCTCCGCATCGGATAATGCTGCAATCACATTTCGTATATCACCTGGTGCAGGAATTGCCATTTCATTTCTTATTCTCCCGGTGCTTCCGCCATCATCGGCGACCGTTACAAGTGCTGTGAGGTCAATCGGCAGATTTTTAAGACCTCTCAATAGAACTGGCATGCCAGTTCCTCCACCAATCACAACCACCCGGGGCAATTTTTGCTTACTCATATTAATGTCCCTTTCTTTTATCAATATCCCGATGACTTACATGAGTAATGTAGGCAGAAGATAGCTCTCTTGCAAAATACTCTGCTATTGCCACGGAGCGATGCTGCCCTCCTGTACATCCTATAGCTACAACAAGCTGGGATTTACCTTCTTTTTTATACTGGGGGAGCATAAATTTCAGTAGGTCCATCACTTTTTCATTAAACTTTTGTGTATCGGACCATTTAAAAACATAGGATGAAACATCCTGATTCAATCCGGTTAGCGGTTGAAGGTTTGCAACGTAATGAGGGTTTGGCAGAAAACGAACATCGAATGCCAGATCTGCATCGATAGGCAAGCCATATTTATAACCAAAGGAAAGAAAGTGAACGGAAAAAATTTCTTGTTTCTCTTCAGAATAGATTTTAAGTATCTTCTCCCGCAATTCACGTGGCTTCAAAGCTGTGGTGTCAATAATTCGCTGTGCCCTGCCTCTTAATTCATCAAGAATCTCCCGTTCCTTTGTAATGCCATTTAGTGGAAGGCCACCAGTGGAAAGCGGATGGGAACGCCGGGTTTCTTTGTAGCGCGTAACGAGGGATTCATCCTTCGCATCCAGAAAAAGAATGTGTTCCTCAAGCCACTCCTCATGTCCCAAAATATCCAATGCTTCAAACAAAGAATCAAAAAATTCTCTGCCACGCAAATCCATTACTAACGCCACTTTACGAATATTATTGGTGGAATCCTTCATCAAATCCAGAAATTTTGGCAATAACGCAGGGGGGAGGTTATCCACACAATAGTAGCCCAGATCTTCAAAGCTTTGAATGGCAACCGTTTTTCCGGCACCTGACATACCTGTTATGATAACCAATTTTGTTTCCTTTTCATTACTCATATTGTTTCTCTCCCCTTCTAAAACATTACGAAAGTTAAACTAGGCAGTGCCTTCTTCTCTTTATAACTATGCAAACCCATCCAGCCTGCATTCATAATTTCTGTTGTTTATGAATTTCTGATTCCTCCCCATTATACTATGAACGAATGCCATCCAACAAGGATATAAGGAAATTGCAAAATCGACAAAAGCAGACAAGCCATTTCCATTCGCAAACTTGACAATAACAGTTGCAAAAAAAAGGCACAGGTGACATGCACCTGTGCAATAAACTAATTTATCTATTAAAAGGGGGTCAATTAGTTAGTTATAGTGTACCCCATTTATATTTCGAGCGTATTACAGTGCCGTTAAAAAGCAATTACTAATAGTAAATTTTTTTACACATTTTTTATTATTTTTTTGCTGCCTTCTGTTCTTCAGCCAGGTCTTCCACATATTTTATTGCGGCCTCGGCTGCAATGCTTCCGTCACCGGTTGCTGTCACAATTTGTCGAAGTGTCTTCTCTCGTATATCTCCTGCAGCGAAAACCCCTGGGATGCTTGTTTCCATATGCTCGTTTGTCGGAATATATCCTTCTTCATTGGTAATACCGAGTGATTTGAAAGGTTCGCTTAGTGGAACCATGCCAATGTAAATAAAGACACCATCCGCTGCAAAATCATATACCTCACCCGTATTTTTATTTTGAAGGGTCACACTGCTCACTTTTCCTTCAGGTCCATTGATCTTATTGATCACTGTGTCCCAGATAAACTCGATCTTTTCATTATCAAAAGCGCGTTGCTGAATGATTTTTTGGGCACGAAGTTCATCACGTCGGTGAACAATCGTTACTTTATCAGCAAAACGGGTTAGATAGATTCCTTCCTCAACCGCTGAGTCCCCTCCGCCGATGACGACAAGGTTCTTCTGTTTGAAGAAAGCCCCATCACAGACAGCACAGTAAGAAACACCACGGCCTCCAAGCTCTTCCTCACCTTCGATTCCAAGCTTTTTGTACTGTGCACCAGTTGTAATGATTAGAGATTTCGTTTTATACTCTTTACTGCCAGCAATAATTGTTTTGTAATCTCCATGGTCAATAACCTCTTTTATATCTCCATATGCGTACTCAGCGCCAAATTTTTTGGCATGGTCAAACATTTTATTGGAAAGGTCCGGTCCTAAAATATTGTCGAATCCTGGATAGTTCTCCACATCTTCTGTATTTGCCATTTGTCCACCCGGGATACCACGTTCCAGCATAAGTGTATCCAGACTTGCCCGGGATGCATAAACGGCTGCCGTCATTCCTGCAGGTCCGGCCCCTGCTATAATTACATCATACATACGTTCTTCGGACATTTAAACCGCCCCTTTAAATCTAATTATTTTTAAACTACACTCAGTTTATAAAATCCTTTAGCTTACGTCTATCTTTCTGCTCAGAAGCTATACCCATGGCCCTTCCTCTTTGGATAGCTTCGGATGTCTTTTGCACCCTTCTTCCCATAAAGCAAGTGCTTTTCCTGGATCACCGTTCTGAAAGGCCGCAATACTGTACCATTTAAAATACGATAGATGACTGGACACTTTTTCTTTCGGAATCATACGAAAGCGCGAATAGGCTTCCTTATAGATGCCAGTTCTTGCCAATGTAATGGCAATACGCAGTTTTTGCTGGTCAAGAATAGGATATATATTTAGTAATGCCTGACTATGATTTTCATATTCCTGTTTCATACCCTTTTCATAATAATACAGCGCCAAATTAATATGGCTGTAAAGAGAACTTGGATCTTCCTCTAATATTTCCTCTTCCATATCAATTGCTTCCTTCTCACGTCCGGTAAAGAAAAGCGCTTGTGTATAATCGTGTTTCGCCATACGATGCTCCGGGAAAATCGTCATCATTTCTTCTATTATAGGAATTGCTTTTTCCCATTCCATATTTTCCAGGTGATAAAAGGCTGTTTCCTGATAAATCAATAGTTCATCTTCATCATCCAGATTCCAGTCCTCATCGTCTTCTTCATCAATATCTATCATTTCCAGCAGACTTTTTGCTTCTTCACTGAAATCCCCGTCAGGTTCTTTTTCAAGATATGAATCTGCATATTTTTTGGCATCACTCAATAAACCTAGATGCGCGTAATTATTTGCTATCAGGTAATAACAATCAATATAATCACTTGACTGCAAAACACTTGTCAAGAGCTGATTTGCAGCATGATACGCCCCGATTTCAGTATATATGATCGACATTTGGCATTTATACAATGGGTCTTCAGGCTTCATTTCAGTCGCTTTTTTCATCCATTTTATTGCTATATCAAATTTTCGTTTTTGAAAAGCTTCTACACCTTTAGTAAAGTAAAAATCACCTTCAGGAATAAAAGGGATAATGTTATTTGTTTTGACTTCCTTATCTTTTAAGTGCATAAATATCCCCCTAAATTCGCAACATTCGTCAAAAGTATACCATATATTTATACCTATTAATATAGGATTGGAAGAAATTTGAAATGAACTTGTAAAAGTAAGAAAACTTTATGCAAGCGTCATGTTCCTTATTTACTTTCGGTCCAGAACACGAATAACACATCAAAAAAAGCCAACCGATAGGGATTGGCTTTTCTTTATCGTATTAAACTTATTTGATTGGCGTTACAGCCTCGTGCATTAGTTGCGTCAGCTCAGCTGAATAATCTTCCTTTTGTTTATTCGTCCATTTCAGGGTTTTCGCCATATAGTCAATCACCTGCTGTTGGTGCTTTTTAACCCAGTCTATGTCGAAAAATAATGCCCCTGTTCTTCTTATAAAGAAATCGGCGGGTTTATATGCAAGCTCATAATCAATCGCATAGTTTAATTCAGTCAGCACGTATGGATCAATCATTTCCTTATTGGCCTCATCTTTTATCGCTTGAAATATCCCAAACACTATCGCCGTATTGGAACCGTAGCGCTGGACAATTTGAGCAGCCTTTTCGGAATCCATTCCCAAGCGAATGCCTTCTTTTATTTTTTGATCTTTGTATTTTTTAAACCCTTGTGAGCCACCAACAGCACCACCGGAAATGGGAAGCTGCTTTGTTTCGCTTTTGGAATACAGAATTCCCTTTTCTGCTTTTAATTGATCTGCAATCGTATCCACTGCCTGTTCTGCCATTTTCCGATATCCGGTAAGCTTCCCGCCAGCCATGGATAACAGACCTGTATCTGAAATGAATATTTCATCTTTTCGTGAAATCTCACTCGGGCTTGCTGCGCTTTCCTCAGCAATAAGCGGGCGCAGTCCAGCCCAGCTTGAATCTATATGTTCAGCTGTGAGTTCAAGTGTGGGAAACATATAATGAATGGCATTGAGCAGATAATCCCTGTCCTTTTCAGTCATCACTGGGTTGGCTATATCACCATCATAGGTTGTATCAGTTGTACCGACATACGTTTTATCATCACGTGGAATGGCAAATATCATCCTGCCATCCGGTGCATCAAAGTAGATTGCCTGCTGTAAAGGAAATACATCTTGTTTAAAAACCAAATGTACACCTTTTGTTAAATGTAATGTTTTTCCGTAATTGGAACCGTCCATCTCCCTAACCTGATCCACCCATGGGCCACATGCATTAATAATTTTTTTTGCCCTGATTTCGTGTTTCTCACCACTTATCGCATCCTCAATAATTACTCCACAAACTTTATTTGATTCATCATATAGAAGTTCGTTTGCCCTTGCATAATTAACCGCATGTACACCATGCTCCACTGCTTTCTTCAATACTTCGATAGTTAGTCTCGCATCGTCCGTTTTGTATTCCACATAGAATCCAGCACCCCGCAGATTATCTTTTCTCAGGAGCGGTTCCCTTTGCATCACCTCTTCAGGCTTGAACATTAACCGGCGCTCATCCTTTTTTACGCCAGCCAGAAAATCATAGACACGCAGACCAATATTCGATGTGAATGGACCAAGGGTACTCCCTTTGTAAAATGGAAGAAGCATCCATTCAGGTGTTGTGACGTGGGGACCATTTTCATATACAATCGCACGTTCCTTCCCAACTTCAGCAACCATTTTCACTTCAAATTGCTTGAGGTAACGCAATCCTCCGTGCACGAGTTTCGTCGACCGACTTGATGTACCGGCAGCAAAATCCTGCATTTCCACTAAGCCTGTTTTCAAACCTCTGGTCGCAGCATCCAATGAAATTCCCGCTCCAGTAATACCTCCCCCAATCACTAACACATCCAATGTTTCGCCTTTCAACTTTTCCAATATATCATTTCGTTTACGGCTTGAGAATAAAGTCAATTTCATACAACTCCCTTATCTTTTGTCTTTCACATACTTTTAAGTATATTTACCCTGTTTCAAGCACAATCATGTAATGGGAGAAACAAAAAACCGCAAACATACCAGTACACAATTGCACTAGTGGTTTGCGGTTACTCCATTTCTCCGTCCAAAAATTATTAACTTAAATTAATTATAGCATATCTATATTTATACGTACAGTAACTAATTTCTCAGAATAGCGGTTGGTTAAAACGATTTTTTCACTGCTTCATAGACCTCCAACAAATTTTTACCCATTCCTGATTCTACCGCTGCCACATAAGAGCCCTCTACCAATGGGGCGTCCACTATCTTTGTTGTACTTTTTTCGTCCATTTCAATTGCGATTTCAGCATTCATCTTTGCGCTTCCAATGTCATAAAAAAGAACAACGCCTTTTCCTTCATCTGCAGTTTTGATTGCATTTACAATTTTATCAATACTTGTTCCAATTTCACCCTCTTCCGTACCACCTGCTAATTCAATTGGAACATCCGCTATAACCTCGCGAATAAGTTCTTTAATACCTTCAACTATTTTTGTACTATGCGATATTAAGACAATTCCCACTCGTCCCATTACTTTTCACCTTCCTGCAATACTTCCGCTAAAGCTTCGAAAATATAATAAGAAGATGCAGCCCCTGGATCGATATGGCCAATGGAATTCTCCTTAAAATAGGAGGCTCTTCCCTTAGTTGCCATGATTTCCTTCGTGTTTTCCATGGCTGTCCGGGATTCATATAATAGCTCATCCGGCTGAAAATCATTCTCTCTTTTAAAGAAATCTACAACAGGCGACCATACATCTATCATTGTCTTCTCGCCAGCCGTTGATTTCCCCCGATGTTTGACACCTTCCAGTGCACTCTCTAGACCAAGTGTGAACGTTTCAAAATCGACTGATTCTTTAACTTTGACAGCCGTTGAGAATCTCAAAAATGCTGTACCGAATAACGGTCCAGAAGCACCACCCACTTTGGACATTAATGTCATGGCAGCATCTTTTAGCACCTCGGAAACTGTACCGTACTCTTTTGCAGAAAGTTTGTTTACTACTTCTTCAAATCCCCTGGCCATATTAATGCCATGATCACTATCCCCTATTACTTGGTCCAATGAAGTTAAATATTCTTTATTTAATTTTATTTTTTCATTTATTTTTTCAAACCATTTAATAGCATCTTCTACTTTAATTTCCACAATTAACCTCCTATCTTAGGAACGAAAAGCTACTGCCTCTGAGGGAGCGTCGAGTAATTGTTTAAGTTCATCATCCAGCTTTAATATGCTTACTGAACAACCTGTCATCTCGAGAGCTGTCATAAATTCCCCAACATACGTTTTATAAATACGTATTCCTTTTTCTGTAAGAATTTCATTCACTTTATTATTAATAATATATAGTTCCATTTCCGGAGTTGAACCTAATCCATTAATCATTACAGCAACCTCGTCCTCTTCATTTATGTTTATATCACCCAGAATCCTATCCGTCAATTCTCCGGCAATCTTATCAGCTGAAGTTATCGACTTTCTTTCAATACCGGCTTCACCATGAATACCAATACCTATTTCCATTTCATCCTCAGCAAGCTTGAAACTTGGTTTTCCGGCTGCCGGTACAGTACATGGCGATAGAGCCATTCCCATGGAACGAACATTCTTTACTACTTTTTCAGCTACGCTTTTCACTTCTTCCAGTGAAGCACCCTTCTCCGCTTTAGCTCCTGCTATCTTATGAACAAACACCGTTCCAGCGATTCCTCTTCTTCCGATTGTATATGAACTATCTTCCACGGCAACATCATCATTGACTATTACTTTTTCAACTTTAATATCTTCAGCTTCGGCTAATTCTGCCGCCATTTCAAAATTGAGAACATCGCCTGTATAATTTTTTATAATCAGAAATACACCATTACCACTGTTTACTGCTTTAATTGCTTCAAAAATTTGATCTGGCGTAGGTGAGGTAAATACTTCACCAGTTACTGCAGCATCAAGCATTCCTCTCCCTATATACCCTGCATGCGCAGGTTCATGACCACTACCCCCGCCGCTAATCAATGCTACTTTGTTTACAACCGGTGCATCACTTCTTACAATTACTGCTGTATTTGGAATCTGTCTTAAATCATGGGGATAGGCAGCAATCATTCCATTTATCATGTCATTTACTACATTGTTTGGATCATTAATAATCTTTTTCACGACAATCACGCCTCCAGTAATTAATTTACCTATTAGAATAGGCAAAATCATATCTAATTCTATATGAAACTATTTAAACGACCTTGTTGAAGCTACCGCTTTTTGCCACCCTGCATATAATTCTTTACTTTGCTCATTGTCCATTTCGTTCGTAAATGTCCGTTCGTTCAACCATTGTTTCGCAATTTCGTCTTTATCTGCCCAATAACCAACAGCTAATCCTGCAAGATATGCTGCACCTAATGCCGTTGTTTCCTGCACTACCGGTCGATCGACAGGAACACCGAGAATATCACTCTGGAACTGCATTAGAAAATTATTTTTTACAGCACCGCCATCTACTCGCAATGTTTTTAAATCGATGCCAGAATCAGCAATCATTGCATCCAAAACATCTTTTGTCTGATATGCAAGTGACTCCAACGTCGCACGGATAAAGTGGTCTTTTGTTGTACCTCTCGTTAATCCAAAAATTGCTCCCCTTGCATCACTATCCCAGTAAGGAGTGCCCAGTCCCACAAACGCAGGTACCATATACACACCATCTGTAGAGTCTACCTTTGTTGCAAAATCTTCGCTTTGTGGACTTGTTTCAATTAGCTTCAGTCCATCGCGCAGCCACTGAATAGCAGATCCTGCCACAAAAGTACTGCCTTCCAATGCGTATTCTACCTTACCATCTACTCCCCATGCTAATGTAGTTAATAAACCATGATTAGACTGGACAGCTTTTTCACCGGTATTCATTAGCATGAAACATCCAGTGCCATACGTATTTTTAGCCATCCCTTTTTCAAAACAAGCTTGACCAAACAGTGCCGCTTGTTGATCTCCGGCAATACCTGCAATTGGAATCTCATGTCCGTAAAAATGGTATCCTACCGTTCTCGCATATACTTCAGAGGATTGTCGAACCTCAGGCAGCATGCTCTTGGGAACTGTTAACAACTCTAATAATTCTTCATCCCACTCTAAATCATAGATATTAAACAGCAATGTCCTGGAAGCGTTGGAATAATCGGTCACATGTGTCGTCCCTCCCGAAAGCTTGTAAACTAGCCAGCTATCAATTGTGCCGAATAATAGATTACCATTCTCAGCCTTTTCTCTTGCTCCTTCCACATTATCAAGAATCCATTTAACCTTCGTCCCAGAAAAGTATGGATCAATCAACAAACCTGTTTTTTTTCTTATTAAGTTCTGATGGCCTTCTTCATTTAGCTTTTTACAAATCTCTTCCGTTTGACGTGATTGCCAGACAATTGCCTTATAGATTGGTTTACCAGTATTTTTATCCCAAACCACCGTCGTCTCGCGTTGGTTCGTAATACCAATCCCAGCAATCTGACTTGGATCAATATCAGCCTTGCGTAATACATCAGCTATGCAAGCCAAAACAGAAGTCCATATTTCATTTGCATCATGTTCTACCCAGCCAGGCTTAGGGAAGAATTGTTCAAATTCCTTTTGTGCAGTCTCCACGATTTTCCCATCGTGATTAAATAAAATTGCCCGTGAACTTGTTGTACCTTGATCTAAGGATAAAATAAATTTTTCTGTCATTTTAAAATTCCTCCTATACGATTTTTTTGTTTACTTTGTCTGCAGTTGTTTCACCTTTTTTAAGCTCCACATTTACTGCTCCAATTAAAAGTATGATAATTAATGCACTTAATACCCAAAACAGTACCGAAATATTTCCTAAAAAGATTGCCTGATAAAATACAGCTCCATATATACCACCAATAATTGGACCAACAATAGGAATCCATGCATATCCCCAATCCGAAGCTCCCTTTCCCGGTATTGGAAGAAGGGCGTGTGCAATTCTTGGACCAAGGTCACGTGCCGGATTAATGGCATACCCTGTTGCTCCTCCCAGAGACATTCCAATGGCAACAATTAAAGCACCAACAATCAAGGGATTTAAACCCTCTGTGAATTCATTGGCACCGATGAACAAGAGCCCCATTACAAGGATAAATGTACCAATTATTTCACTAATTAAATTGGAAAAAGGACTTCTTATAGCTGGGTCCGTTGAAAATACTGCCAATTTTGCACCTTGATCCTTGGTTTCCTTCCAATGTGGTAAATAATTTAAAAATACAATCACTCCTCCAATAAAAGCACCAATCATTTGAGCGCTAATATAAAGTGGAACTTTTCCCCAAGGAAATTCACCGACAGAAGCAAAACCTAATGTTACAGCAGGGTTGATATGTGCTCCTGAAAATTTACCTACTGCATAGACCCCCATTGTAACTGCAAGCCCCCATCCAATGGTGATAACGACCCAACCAGCACCTTCTGCTTTCGTATTTTTTAATACGACTCCTCCGACTACCCCACTCCCAAAAATTATAAGTATCATCGTCCCAATCAACTCAGCTAAAAACTCAGACATCAAAAAAACCTCCCCTGATTTTTTATCAATCTTGGTGAATAAGAAAAGACCCACACCTCAATAACGTACACTCTCATAAGAGGACGATTGAAATGTGGGTCTCCATGTCTCCACCACTGATTAACTTATTCCTTATTTTACCTTAGTATGAAAGCGTTGTCAATAAAGATTTAATCATCTTTTATATTTCTATCTTTAGCTATTTCATTCAATCCAACAATTGCTTTCCTCAAGCCTAATTTATAACCCTCCACCTTCAGATAAAGTCTAGAACTTCCAAAGGCTCTTATTCGATGTGGAAACCGCTACAGCACCAGCTTGCATTGCTGCTTGCAATTCTGCATCACTTTTTATCAGTCCGCCTGCTATTATTGGAATACTTGTTTCCTGACTGATTTGTTCGATAATTGTAGGCATGAGGCCTGGCAATACCTCTATACAATCTGGTTTTATCTTTTCTATCAGCTTTAAATTGTGATCAAGAGCTAGGCTATCCAGAAGAAAGATACGCTGAATGGCTAAAAGCTTATGTTTTTTTGCCAGATTAATAACATTACCTCTAGTAGATAATATACCGTCGGGTTTAACTTCACGGATTAAAAACTCTACCCCAAATTCGTCCGATTTTAACCCTTGTATTAAGTCAAAGTGAATCAAAACCTTCTTATTGGCTTTCCTGGTATATTCCACCAGACTTTTTATCTGAACAAGCCTCGATTCGAGAATTATAATCGTGTCATGGCTAGTTTCCAATGCTTTGTCAAAGTCTTTCATTTTCCTTATTGCGGGCAATATCCCGGAAGGTATATCCATTTATATCACCTACCTTTTCACTCAATCTAAATCCCGCTTTTCCATTTCTTCCTTCGTATAGATCAATCGCATTGGATTGCCGCCAACGAACGCACCAGGAGGAACATCTTTATGTACAAGTGTTCCAGCCGAAATAATTGCATGATCACCAACCGTTATACCAGGCAATATGGTTGAATTTGCTCCAATCATTACTTCGTCACCAATGATAACTTCACCAATACGATATTCTTTTATTAAATATTCGTGGGCCAAAATTGTTGTGTTATAGCCAATAACACAATTTCGGCCTACGGTAATTTTTTCAGGAAACATAATATCTGGCATAACCATTAATGCGAATGATGTCTCATCTCCAACCTGCATTTTCAAAAAGGTACGGTATAACCAGTTTTTCGCACTTAAAAATGGGGTGTACCTGGCAAGCTGAATTACAATGAAGTTTTTGACAACCTTCCAAAACGGAACAGTCTTATATATCTGCCATAATGAATTAGCTCTACTCACCTTATATCTTTCCGTTCGCCGCATTGTTATACACCTGCAATTTTTAGAAGGTCTGACATTTTTTCAAGCATGTAAGTGGGATTGTATTTCAATAATCTTTCTTTTCCTTTGAGGGACCATGCTACTCCTGCTGTTTGAATACCGGCATTTTTTCCCGATTCGATGTCATGATAATTATCTCCTACCATCAATGTTGTCTTTGGATCAGCATCCAATGCCAGCATCGCTTTTAGCACAGGTTCCGGATGCGGCTTTGGATGTGTTACATCATCCAGGGCGACAATCGTATCAAAGTAGCTTTCCAGACCTGTCAGCTTTAACCCCATTTTTACAGTCGGTGACATTTTAGTCGTTACAATTCCAAGCTTTATATGGTTTGTTTGTAATTGTTTTACCGTTTCCACAACGTCAGGAAATGCTGTGACATAATTATCATGCTCGGCCAAGTTGTGTTCTCTGTAAGTGGATATCATGCGATCAGCTTTTAATGGATCGATCTTCTGAAAGGTTTCAACTAGTGGCGGGCCATTGAACTCAAGAATTTCTTCTTGTGTAAACGTCAAATTATAATGGTCAAATGTATGCTGAAAAGATGCATTGATCAATTCGTTTGTATCGATTAATGTACCGTCCAGATCAAAGAGTATTGTACGAATGCTCATGTCGGGCTTCCTTTCTTTTCTTACTTTCTTTTCTGTTCCAGACATATGCGATAATCATTGTCAGGAGAATAGCTGTTAATAAACGTATAATAAGCAATGGCAATACCGGTATACCCAGTGGTATGAATACAAGTGTATCCTCGACAACTGCGTGACAGGCTACAAGGAAAATCATTGCAAGATACATATCCTTCTTCGATACACCGTCTTCTTTCACCGCCTGAATCATTAAGCCTGCACCATAGGCCAGTCCGATCGTTAATCCGGCAACCATTGTCATGGATGCATTTTTATCCATACCAAGGACTCTAAGAAACGGTGCAAGCTTATTGGACATAGCTGACAGCCAGCCGAGCTCGCGCATGTATTGCATTACGATCATCAAAGGGATAACAATCAATGCAAGCTGGAATATTGCAAGCAAGGCTGTTTGCATACCATGTAACACTATTTCCACCCAGCCAGTCAACACAACTTCCGTAGATGAAACGAAGCCGTATTGGGCCATTTCAGCCCCGCCGTTCCATACAAGATTAATGATGGAAGCCGCTATCAATGCCAGTCCGATCCGAACACCGATAATAACCCACCACTTAACACCGACCTTCGTTGCCACAGCTGACTCTACAAACAGATTATGTGAAAAGGAAAGCATGATTGCCAGAATGAATACTTCCTTCACTGTAAATTCGAATGATATGATTGCTGCAATTCCTGCATATAAATTAAGTGTATTTCCGAGAACCAAAGGGACTGCCGCTTCTCCCGGCAAACCAATCAGTCCCATGATAGGAGCCAATAGATCAATTACCCATGGCAATAATGGTGTGAATTGTAAAATCGTAACAATCAGGGTAATTGGAAAAATAACTTTTCCCAAGGTCCAGGTTGTTTTTAAACCCTGCTGCAGACCCCGGTTTAAAATTTCGGACATTTTTATACCTCGCTTTCAAATCCACTTCACACTTAAAATAAAGAGGTTACTATTTTTTCTTCTTTTTCCTCTTTTTCTTTTTCTTAGCGTTATTGGACTTCTGTTTTTCAGGAACAGGAACTTCATTATACCGTACTGCAGTCGTCCTACGACGGTAAATGATAAAAATCACAGACGCTACTATAGACAATACGGAAATTAACTGTGCTGTCCTGATTTCTCCAAACACATAAAGACTGTCTGTACGGAGCCCCTCTATATAGAAACGGCCAATGGAGTATAGGATAGCATAGCTTAAGAATATTTCTCCACGCAGCGGGTTATATTTTCTAAGCAAAATAAGCAGTATGAACACAATGATGTTCCAGGTAGATTCATATAAAAATGTCGGATGATACATGACACCATCAATTGTCATCTGGTTCATAATAAAGTCAGGTAAATATTGATGAAAACTTTCATATGTAGATTGAGAAATCGGACCACCATGTGCTTCCTGGTTCATAAAATTACCCCAGCGCCCAATAGCCTGCGCCAGAATCAGGCTTGGAGCGACAATATCAGCAAGCAGCCAGAACGGCACATCCCTTACTTTGGAAAACACAATCGCTGTCAATACACCACCGATAATGGCTCCGTGTATTGCAATCCCGCCTTCCCAAATCGCAAAAATACTCCACCAAGGCCCGTCTGCATATCGCTCCCATTCAAAAGTGACATAGTATATCCGCGCAAATATAATTGCAATTGGAACGGCAAATACGATGAAGTCAATCAGCAAGTCCTTCTGCAGACCTAACCGATCGGCTTCCTTTGTCGCCAGATAAACCCCAAGGAAAGCTCCGAAGGCTATAATGACACCATACCAGTAAATTGTAAAAGGTCCTAATTCAAGAAATACCCTGTCTAAAGCCGGTGCACTGTATAACAAAAATAATCCCTCCTAATATTCGTCTTTTTGTTCATGTTCGATCATGGTTGTTAACCGTTCCGAAAATTCCTCTGCTGCATTGACACCCATTCGTTTCAGACGGAAATTCATCGCTGCTACTTCAATGATGACAGCAAGGTTTCTTCCGGGTCGCACAGGAATGGTTGCTTTCGGCAGGTATACATCCATAATCTTCATTGTATCTTCATCCAAACCGAGACGGTCATATTGTTTTTTCTCGTCCCAGTTCTCCAAATTGATTACAAGAGAGATTCTTTTCTTGCTTCTTACTGATCCGGCCCCAAATAGTGTCATTACATTAATAATACCCAAGCCACGGATTTCCAGTAAGTGTTCAATCAATGGAGGCGAATTACCAATCAGGCTATCGTAATCTTCCTGGCGAATCTCAACACTATCATCAGCGACTAGACGATGTCCTCGTTTGACAAGCTCCAGGGCTGTTTCACTTTTACCAACACCGCTTTGCCCAATAATTAGTACACCGACACCGTAAATATCGACCAATACACCATGGATTGCTGTAAATGGTGCAAATTTGGCTTCCAGATAATTGGTTAGCCTGCTGATTACGCGAGTTGTTTTTCTTGGAGAGTGCAGTATCGGAACACCAGACTTATTCGACTCTTCCTTCAATACTTCAGGGATATCCATCCCTCTTGAAACAACAATGCCAGGTGTGATATCTGTACAAAGATTTTTCGCACGATCTCTTTTCTGTTCATCGGTTAAATCAAGGAAGTATGTCATTTCGGTCTTACCGATTAGTTGCAGTCGTTCTTTCGGATAATATTTAAAATAACCTGTCATTTCAATACCAGGCCGTGAAATATCACTAGTTATGATTTCTCTGTTAATTCCGTCTTCACCAGATACCAGGGTCAGATTAAAATTTTCCAGTAAATCTTTTGTCCGGACTATTCCTGCCATATTAACTTCCTCCTAATTCATCGAACTGGAAACATATCTGATATACATTTTAGCACACGCCAAGAAAAAAACGTAGGCATGAGCCCACGTTTTTAGCCTTTTAATGAATCTTTTATCAAGCTGTTCAAAAGCATGCTTATTAAGGAAATGACAATTGATGCGATAATTGCCATACCAAAACCATCGATTACAAAAGAAGATCCTATCAGCGCCTGGGCTATCATTAATGTAATGGCATTGATTACAATCAAAAACAACCCAAGTGTGAGAATCGTAATTGGCAATGTCAATATAATCAGGATTGGCTTAACCAGTATATTCAATATGGCTAAAATAAAGCTGGCAAGCAAGGCGGTTCCAAAGCCCTTCAATTGAAAGGAGTCAAATAACTGCGCTACAGCGATCAAAGCAACGGCGTTTAAAACGAGTGATACAATCCACCTCAATAGCATCAGTAAATCTCCTCATCCTTAGGAATAATTACAGCAGCTACTAAATACACCAGTGCAAAGGACATAAAGCTGGGGATCAGCAATATCACAAAAATCAGCCTTAAAATGGTTGCATCCACATTAAAATACTCCCCAAGACCACCAAGCACTCCTGAAACCATTTTATTTGAAGTTGAACGATATAACCGTTTCATCCTACCATCCTCCTTACTCTTTTTGTTTTTCCCTAATTCTCCTACGCTATAAACATATATACGTTTAAGATTGTAAAAAAGTTTCTTTAATCTTAAAATTCCCCTGCAGATTTTTCTGCAGGGGAATCAGATTATTCTTCAAAATTCCATGTGTAAAAATGTTCCGTACTGAAGCGTCTTTTGATTTCCTCCTGGACTTCACTTTCCAGCTTATCTGCCTGTTTAAATTGGCCTAAAACCCCTGCTGCCTGTGATGCGTGGCAAAAGATCGCTTCCATTTTCTTTTCAAAATAATCGGTTATATCATTGATGATATCCGGTTTGCCAAGCACTTCCAAATAGTTGTTCGAAATTGCCTGTGTCCAAACGACCGGGCGCTTTTCTGAATCCATCAAGCGAACAGCCTCGATTGCAGCTGCTCCGAGCGCATTATGATCCGGGTGTACTGCATGGTCAGGATAATGTGTAATTACGAGACTCGGCTGAATTTCTTCAAGAATCTGTTTTAAATGCTCCGCAACTTCCCCACGGTCTTCAAATTCCAAAGTTTTATCTCGGTATCCAAGCATTTTTAAGTCCATATCAAGTACATTGCACGCATTGATTAGTTCCTTTTTTCTTATTTCCGGCAATGATTCCCTGTTCGCAAAAGCCGGGCTGCCCATATTTCTTCCCATTTCCCCCAAAGTTCCGCATAAATATGTTACAGGTACACCCTGTTCACGGAATTTGGAAACTGAACCCGCTGCACCAAACGATTCATCATCTGGATGTGGGTAAATTACTACAACATGCTTTTCCATTATATCTTCACCTATTTTCATTCTTTAATTTAATAGTTAAAAGGAGTTTCACTGATTTCCAAAGAAACCATCAATCTTCCTTCACGATCGTGTCCCGCAAGCAATAGCTTCGTACCTTCATACATTTCCCAGTCAGTCAGACCCTCCGCGTAAATCCAGCCCATTTCCATTTTCAGACCTGCACGGTAAACCTTCCCATCGCCAACCAACTTAGCCTGATTGAAAACTACATTCGCATTTCGTATGTAAGCTCCCACATTATATGCCTTCTCATTAAAATGACTCGCATACGCACCGTTCGTTGTTTCCAAATGAACATAAACGTTTTTATTTGTAAAATCGTCCAAAACCTGCTGGACTTTTTCTGATTCGATTGGTTTCATGTATATGTTCCTCCCACTAAACTGCTTATTTAAATGTACCTAATGGCAAGGCACTCGTCAAGGTGCCTGTCACTCCCCGAATTTTGTCGAATTTTATATGAAAAGACAGGAGGCGTTGTATGCTTCCTGTCTTTTCATTTGCAGATAAGGCAGGATAGTACTCCCTTATCTGCATAAGAGCAAACAAAAACCTAGGCAAATACTCTAATTTATTTGGTGCTGACTTTTTCTTTTTCTGCCAACCTTTTTTCCATTCGCTTACGGTCACGCTCAAGAATGGATTTTAAATATTTACCTGTATAGGAAATATCCGCTTTTTGTGCAATCTGTTCAGGTGTTCCGGTTGCGACAATCTCTCCACCTTTATCTCCGCCCTCTGGCCCAAGGTCAATGATGTGGTCTGCACTTTTGATTACGTCCAGATTATGTTCGATAATCAATACAGAATCCCCATTGTCTACAAGACGCTGCAAGACGATAAGCAGCCGTTTTATGTCATCTGCATGAAGTCCTGTCGTCGGTTCATCCAAAATATAAAATGATTTACCGGTAGATCGTTTATGAAGCTCACTTGCCAGTTTAACTCGCTGTGCCTCTCCACCTGACAGCGTTGTAGCCGGCTGGCCCAGCTTAACATAGCCTAGACCTACATCAAAGAGGGTTTGCACCTTGCGCTTTATCTTAGGAATAGATGCAAAAAAGTCCACTGCCTCCTCAACCCGCATATCGAGTATATCCGCAACACTTTTCCCTTTGTATTTCACTTCCAATGTCTCACGATTATAGCGTTTACCGTGGCACACTTCGCATGGAACATAGACATCCGGCAGAAAATGCATCTCAATCTTAATAATACCGTCACCACGGCATGCTTCACAGCGTCCACCCTTAACATTAAAACTGAAGCGCCCTTTTTTGTAACCCCTTATCTTTGCCTCATTCGTTTGGGAGAACAGATCGCGAATATCATCAAATACACCAGTATAGGTGGCAGGGTTTGACCTTGGCGTTCGTCCAATCGGGGACTGATCAATATCGATGACCTTTTCGATATGTTCAATTCCCTTTATCTTTTTATGCTTACCTGGCTTGTGTCCTGCTCGATTCAATGTTTTGGATAAATATTTATAAAGTATCTCATTTATGAGTGTACTTTTGCCAGAACCGGACACACCTGTCACCACTGTCATTAAACCAATGGGGATTTTAACCGAAACATTTTTCAGGTTATTTTCCGCCGCTCCCAAAATCTCAATTTTCCTTTTGTCTGCTTTTCGGCGAGTGGTTGGGACAGGAATAAAATCCTTACCTGATAGATACCTTCCAGTTAATGAATTTTGGTTTTGCATGACTACATCTGGCGGATCATTTGCAATGATCTCTCCACCGTGTTCTCCAGCTCCAGGTCCAATATCAATAAGCCAATCTGCTGCAAGCATTGTGTCTTCGTCATGCTCCACAACAATTAAAGTATTATCGAAATCACGCATCCTTTTTAATGTTTCGATCAGTCGATCGTTATCACGCTGATGCAGTCCAATTGATGGTTCATCCAATACGTACAAGACACCCGTTAATGCCGACCCAATTTGGGTTGCCAACCTGATTCGCTGGGCTTCCCCACCTGAAAGCGTTCCTGCTGAGCGGGATAACGTGAGGTAATCCAGTCCAACATTATCAAGGAATTCCAAACGATTAGCAATTTCCTTCAAAATCATTTTGGCAATCTGTTGTTCCTTTTCAGTTAGCTTTAAATTTTTGAAGAATGCAACGGCCTCTGTAACAGAAAAATCGGTTACATTGCTTACATGTAATCCATCAATCAATACTGCACGTGCTTCTTCTTTTAGACGATGGCCTTTACATGTTGGGCAAGCTTTTTCTGCCATATATTTCCCTAATGTTTCACGAGTGAAATCAGAGGAAGTTTCCTTATGGCGACGTGCTATATTATTGAGCACACCCTCGAAAAGTATGTCACTGCTATGTGGTCTGCCGAAATCATTGACATAATGAAAGTGAATTTTTTCCTTCCCGCTTCCATACAAAATTTTATTCATTTTATCTTCTGGTATATCTTTAACCGGTATATTCATATCAATATCATAATGCTCACAAACACTCTTTAGCAATTGAGGGTAATATTGTGAACTGATCGGCTCCCAGGCAGCGATCGCATTTTTTTTCAATGTCTTGTCCCAGTCAGGGATAACCAGATCAAGGTCCACTTCCAATTTTGTTCCGAGACCATCACAGCTTGGACATGCCCCAAACGGACTGTTGAAGGAAAAAAGCCGCGGTTCCATCTCGCCAATGGAGAAACCGCATATCGGACACGCATGATTTTCACTGAAAGTCAGCTCTTCCTGACCAATGATATCTACAATGATTTTTCCCTTTCCTAATTGCAGTGCTGTTTCCATTGAGTCACTCAACCGTCCGGCAATACCTTCCTTGACGACGACACGATCAATGACAACCTCAATTGAATGCTTTTTGTTCTTCTCAAGCTTAATTTCTTCGGATACCTCACGCATTTCATTGTCAACGCGAATACGAATATAGCCTTCCTGTCTCAATTTCTCAATTAGTTTAACATGCTCGCCTTTTTTACCAGAAATAACAGGTGCAAGAATCTGCAGCTTTGTTCTTTCCGGATATTCAAGTATACGGTCAACCATTTGCTGAACGGTTTGGGAACTGATTTCGATCCCATGCTTCGGACATGTGGGATGTCCAATTCGTGCATATAATAAACGGAGGTAATCATATATTTCCGTAACTGTTCCCACTGTTGACCGCGGATTTTTACTCGTCGTTTTCTGATCAATTGAAATAGCTGGCGACAGACCTTCAATCACATCTACATCCGGTTTGTCCATCTGACCAAGAAACTGCCTTGCATAGGCGGAAAGAGACTCCACATAGCGGCGCTGCCCTTCTGCATAAATCGTATCAAATGCAAGGGAGGATTTTCCGGAACCAGATAAGCCTGTAAGCACGACAAGCTTGTTTTTCGGTATTTCAATATCTACATTTTTGAGATTATGGGCTCGCGCACCCTTTATACTGATTGATTTACTGGGCATACAAAGTTCATCCTTCCGCTTTTAATTCAAATATGACATCGCGAAGTTCTGCTGCTTTTTCAAAATCAAGCGACTTTGCAGCACCCTTCATTTCTTTCTCCATCTGTTCGATTAATTTTTCCTTTTCCTTCTTCGTCATCTTCTTCAGACTCTTTGATTTACCTTCATACTTTTCCTCTTCTTCCGCTGCAATGGTTGCTTTGATGACATCTCGGACTTCTTTACGAATCGTTTTCGGGGTAATGCCATGCTTTTCATTGTAAGCCTTTTGAATGGATCTTCTCCTTAATGTCTCATCTATTGCCAACTGCATCGAGTTGGTGATTTTATCTGCATACATGATAACTCTTCCATTTTCATTCCTTGCTGCCCTGCCCATTGTTTGGATCAAGGAACGTTCAGACCTTAAGAACCCTTCTTTATCTGCATCAAGGATTGCAACAAGCGACACTTCCGGAATGTCCAGACCTTCACGAAGCAGGTTAATTCCAATCAGCACGTCGAATTTTCCGACACGGAGATCGCGAATTACTTCAATACGCTCCAGTGTTTTTATTTCTGAATGCAAATAAGCAACCTTTATGCCAATTTCCTTCAGGTAATCGGTAAGATCTTCAGACATTTTCTTCGTCAGCGTCGTCACCAGCACCCGCTCATTCCGATCAGTACGTTTATTGATTTCTTCTATTAGATTATCAATCTGACCATCAATCGGACGAACTTCAATTTCGGGATCAAGCAATCCGGTAGGCCTGATGATCTGCTCCGTCATTTCCGGATTATGTTCCAGCTCATATGGTCCCGGAGTTGCTGACACATAAACAAGCTGCTTCGTTTTCTCTTCAAATTCCGCAAATTTCAATGGACGGTTGTCCATCGCTGAAGGAAGTCTAAAGCCATGATCCACGAGAACTTGTTTTCTTGCCTGGTCTCCATTGTACATTCCCCTGATTTGTGGAAGCGTAACATGGGATTCATCGATCACGACAAGAAAATCCTCCGGAAAGAAATCAATCAAAGTATAGGGCGTCGCTCCTGCTTCCCGAAGCGTCAAATGTCTGGAGTAATTTTCAATGCCTGAACAAAATCCCATTTCACGCATCATTTCCAAATCATAGTTTGTACGCTGTTCCAGACGTTGTGCTTCCAAAAGCTTATTATTCCCACGTAATTCCTTCAATCTTTCCTCCAGTTCCTTCTCTATGTTGTTAATCGCTATTTTCATCTTTTCCTCACCGGTTACGAAGTGGGATGCAGGGAAAATAGCAACATGCTCACGATCGCCGATGATTTCACCGGTCAAAGCATCAACTTCCCGTATTCGGTCAATCTCATCTCCAAAAAACTCCACCCGAATACAGCGTTCTTCCCTTGAAGCAGGTATGATTTCTACAGAATCTCCCCGAACGCGAAAGGTACCCCGTTGAAAGTTAATATCATTTCTTGCATATTGGATGTCCACAAGGTCGCGTAGCAATTGATCCCGGTCCTTTTCCATACCCATCCGAAGTGAAAGCACCTGATTGCGATATTCTTCCGGATTACCCAAACCATATATACAGGAAACACTCGCAACGATTAAAACATCATTCCTTTCGAATAGTGCAGATGTTGCCGAGTGACGCAGTTTATCGATTTCATCGTTGATGCTTGCATCCTTTTCGATAAACGTATCCGTTGACGGCACATATGCTTCCGGCTGGTAGTAATCATAATAGCTGACAAAATACTCGACAGCATTATTCGGGAAAAACTCTTTAAACTCACTATACAACTGACCTGCCAATGTTTTATTGTGGGCAATGACCAATGTCGGACGGTTGATCTCTTTAATAACATTGGACATCGTAAATGTTTTTCCTGTACCAGTTGCTCCCAGCAATGTCTGGTGCCGCTGACCTGCAAGAACCTTTTCTGTAATGTCCTTTATCGCATTAGGCTGATCGCCTGCAGGTTCATATTGTGAAACCAATTCAAATTTATTTTTCACAGAAACTGCCTCCGTTCCTTTCAATCGTGATTCTACTATCTCTAATTATATATGTTAACATAAAAACGAACAAGTATTCGTTTTTATGTTTTGACAGACAGGAATGTATAAACTTCCCACCCTGCATAGGTTTGAACTAAGGCTATCACCGAAAGGCTTGGTGACAACTAAGTTTTCTAATATCTCTTTCCTATAATACCCATAAATCACCAGAGAAAATCATATCCCCTTTTCATAGAGTCCCCAGGTAAAAAGCCAAAAGCAACCATCGATATGGTTGCTCAGCCTGTTTCTCTTTTGGATTTTTTCTGTCGGTAAGGAGGTCTTGAGAATAATAGCCCCAATTCATGATGATCTCCCTCATAAAAAGCTCCTTGGACAAAACGGACTTCTTGTTGATCATCGAGTACTTCCAGCTTAAAGAAAGCTCCACTGCCCTGCAGCGCTCGATAGAATTCTGCCTCTGACGAAACCTTTTTGCCATTCACCTTAGTAATCGTTTCTCCAGGGAAAATCTCCAATCTTGCAGCAGGCGATGCTGGAAGTATCCCTATCACTTTTATACCCACTCCCAACGGTTGGAAAAAGGGTCTGCGCAGCCTGTCCCCGACACGGTATTTATAATTCAGGTACTCTTTCCCTATAACCGCCAAAACAATTGCTACAACGGATAGAATGGGAAGATATATGCTACCGGCAGCTATAAGAATGATTCCAGCCCCCAACAGACCATTAAACTTTGAAATCTTTCGGGTTGCCTGCATTGGGGAATGCCCTTTTGCCAAGTAATCAAAGCCAATCAAAAAAGGAACGAGTACGATGCTAAACGAAGATTCCCCTATTGAAAAATAGGGCCACCAAGGTGCAAACGATGTAATTAATCCGCCTGGAACAAGGACGAAGATTGGAATCATGCTTAACTTCCTGATTCGGTGCTGACCTACCCAAATCCCACGGTCACTTCGTGCAATTCCTGGATATGTTTCATTCCGTTTCACGCTGCCGATCAGGATTGATTCCACAATGAGCATAAAACCAACGAATATGGACAAACTCGCCAGTACGTTAAAATCAAAGTTCAAAGTAAGATTTATATCGATAATCGTTTGATTTTCCAAAAGAAACGGTAAGAAGAAAAGCAGTAGAAAAGTTATTCCTACCGTATAGCTTGGGGAGAGCAAGGTAAAGCGAAATGTAATGCTCAAAAGAAACATAATGATAGCCAGCATAGCTATCATTTCATAAGTGAAGACCATTCCTGCCGCTATACTGACAATCGAAATGATCAGCCCTGAAATCAACGATATGCCCCATGTGTTTTTCCATTCTGAAAATAAATCAAATACTTTGGATCCGAAATCAAGCCTTTCCAGCTTTATCCGTCTGTAGCCTGCTATGACTACTAGCAGGATTGTCCAATACACTAAAGGGTTTAAAAAGAATCTTCCTATCCCTTTTGCAAGTTCGATTAGCCACGCTTCTGCCAAACCATTCACCTTCTTTGTTATCTGATGACCATCCAGTATAATATTCGATAGTTATCTGTTATTTTCCTGCTTTTTCTATTAGAAGATTTGTCTTATCGCCTAGCCTTGATTTCCACTTTCTAAATCTTTACTTTCAACCGCCAAAAAACTAAATCAAAATCCACGGGCAGTACCCGTGGATTCTAGTATATGAGCTTTGCATACATTTCAAAGCTTGTTGCTGTTATTGATATAGCTCTTCCAAAGCTTTATCCATCTGCCGATCATCATCCCCGTTACGGATTTTTTCAATTAATTGCGTTTCAATTAACCCAGCAGTTTCCTGATCCACTTCACCGGTAGCAGACAAATCATTATCCGATTGGAATGATTTTACTGCTTCTTCCGTCTTATCACTGAAGTAACCGTCTGTGCGTCCTGTGTCATAACCTAAACCTGAAAGCATTATTTGCATGTTTGCAATATCCTCACCAGTCTGATCGTAAGCGAAAGGTTCTTCAGCCTGAATCGGATATGTGTAATAATACTCCGGTTGCTTTACTTCAACGGTTGGCTCGACACCTGTCTCATTGATCCACTCACCACTCGGAGAAAGCCATCTATAGGTTGTCAGCTTAATCGAACTGCCATCACCAAGTGGGACGGCCTGCTGAACGGTACCCTTTCCATAGCTTGTTTCGCCTACAATATCATAACCAAGTTCCTTAAGGGCAACCGCGAGTATCTCGGAAGCTGATGCACTGCCTTCATTAATCAGAACACTTACTGGATAATCCTTTTCCTCAGGTAACTCTGAGTAATATTCGACCTTCTCTCCATTACCGTCTTCAATTTGGATATATGGAATATTTTCCGGAACAAACAATGAAAGTATTTCCTCTGCAACATTCAGCAGTCCACCAGGATTACCTCTGACATCTATTACAAGTCCTTCAATGCCTTCACTTTCCATTTTTGTTAGCTGTTCATTGAATTCATTGAACGTATTCTCGGAAAAATTAGTGACTTCCAGAATTCCTGTTGATTTGCCATCTACCGTTTCCGTCCTGCTATATACCGTTTCTACCGGTATTTCATCACGAACAATCGTCACATCAAATGGACCGCTTACCCCTGAACGCTGAATTTGCAGTACTACTTCCGATCCTTTTTCTCCGCGAATCTTGGCAACTGCTTCATTTAGATTCAATCCTTCCAAACTTTCCCCGTCAACTGACAATACTTGGTCATTTGGACGTAATCCCGCCTTTTCTGCAGGTGAATCTTTGATCGGTGTAACAATGGTTACCAAACCATTAACCATGCTCACTTCAGCACCAATGCCTTCAAAAGACGATTCAATCTGGTCATTGAACTGGTCTACGGTTTCAAGATCCATATAGGAAGTATGCGGATCTTCCAGTGTAGAAAGCATCCCTTCAATGGCTCCTTCTATTAGTTGACTATCGTCGACTTCTTCCAGATAATTTTGTTTAATTAAACCGTATGCTTGAGAGACTTTATTCAAGTCACCAGAAAGGTCGGAAACTTCTTCTCCGCCACTGGTATCTGCATTACTCTGTAACGATTCCGGCTTCTGTACTGTATTCGGCTGATCTGGTTGAGCAATTTGTATTCCGGAATATGCTCCGATAAACCCCAAAAACAGGGAAGCGACCAGGATTAATATAATTTGTGACTTTTTTAGATTCATTTTTCCACCTCTATTTTCTGATGCTATGTATGAGTATATGATCCAATCAAAAAGTTTACGAATAGTAAGCAAGCATATCGACTCATTATCTTTTCTGCTTTTTGAAAAAAACTTATAACAAAAGGATAACATTATATTTTAGCAATGACCATGGTTTTATCCTATGCGATTTATTAGGTGAAAGAATAGATAAAAGAAAAGGCATACCGCGATGGGTAATGCCTTTATTATAATTAGTTTATATAATTCGCTGGGTTAACCGGATTTTTATAACCGCCCGGGTGTATTTCGAAATGCAGATGGGTTGCTGTCGACGTACCAGTAGATCCCATGATTCCAATCTGCTGTCCCTGGCTTACAGTCTGTCCAGATGAAACCGAAATGCTGTTAAGGTGTGCGTATAAAGTCGTATATGTCTTTCCATCAATCACATGCGTGATCATTACTGTTTTACCGAAACCACTCATTGTAGTCGCAGTAGAAACCACTCCACTTGCTGATGCTTTAATTACTGAATCAGCAGGACCTCTTGTCCCAAAATCCATTCCATTATGCGGTTTTACCACATTATGTACTGGATGCAGACGGTTCGGATTGAAAGAAGATGTTGTTGGACCACTTGTAGGTCTGATAAACTTTGCGTTCCCGGCTGGTGCAGAAGCAGTACTTCCTGCACTTGCAGTTGAATTGGAGCTTGAGCTTGAAGCTGCTGCAGCTTCTTTTTCTGCTGCTTCTCTCGCAGCTTTTTCTTGTGCTGCCTTTTCCCGAGCCGCTTCTTCCCTTGCTAACTGCTCCAGATTACCTTTTTTAGCTTCATATTGCTGCATGGCAACTTTAATCGCTGCTTCCTGATCGCTTAAAACTTGCTGTTCTTCTTCCACACTCAGTTTGTATTCCTCCAGCTCACCATGTTCTACTTCCAGCTGAGCCATTAACGTTTCTTTCTGAGCCATCTGCTCATCCAGTTTATCTTTCAGTGCAAGAAGCTCTTGTTTTTGGTTTTCCAGTGATCTCTTCTTATCTTCCACTGCAACCTTTTTAGTTTCAACTTCTGTTTTGCTTGCCTCTACTTCTTCTTTGTTTCCTTCCAGAGCTATCTTATCTGCAGTCTGTGCTTCCATGATTGTTTTATCCTGATCCATAATCGTGTTTACTGCAGTGGTTCTGCTGATAAAATCACCAAAGCTGTTTGCACCAAAGATTACCTCGATATATTTCATGTCTCCGCCACTTTGCTGTATTGCACGAAGTCTCTCTTTAAGCAATTCATCTCGCTTTGCGATTCTATCTTCGAGGATTTCGATTTCTTCTTTCAATTCTTCAATTCTATCATTTAACTCGTTTATTTTATTTGTCAATTCATCAATTTCATTATTTGTTTCCGTAATTGCATTTTCTTTTGCACTGATATCATTTGTGGTTTTTGAGAGTTCCTCGTCAATTGAGTTTATTTCCGACTCAACGGTACTCTGCTGTTTTTCGTTTTCCCCTAGTTTGCTGTCAGTATCTTTTTTTGAATCTTCAAGTTTGTTTTTCTCGTTTTCTACTTTTCTTCTCTCTTCTTCCTGCTCTTGAATCTTCTTTTCAAGATCACTAATTGATTGAGCTGAAACGGAGCCCATTCCAGCAGGTAAGGTTGTCAATATTAAAACAGCAATTAAAATAACCGATGCTAGCTTTTTCAATCGTATTTCCCCTTTTCACTAAATTAAAATTTTCTGTTGCTTTTCTTTGTTGTCTATCTATTTAGACTTTCAGGAATTTACGGACACTCATCACACTGCCCCAAACACCGATAATTGCTCCGGTTGCCAGTACCATGAGAGACAACTGCCATGCAAATGGGTTAAATGGCAGAAGTTCAACGAAACTGAATGATATGGTTTCACTGAAGTTCGTATCCAGGTAATAATATCCACCCAAAATTACGGATATTGGAATAATTGAACCGAGAACTCCGAGCAGCAATCCTTCGATGAAGAACGGCCATCGGATGAACCCATTCGTTGCTCCAACCAGTTTCTGTATCCCGATTTCGGTGCTGCGCGCCATAATTGTAATTTTTATCGTGTTGGAAATCAGGAATATTGCAGTAAAAACCAGGGCAATGATTAAGCCCAGTCCAATTGTTCGAGCGTATGTGTTAAATTCGAATAGCTGCTCGACCACATCCTGACCGAAAACGACACTTTCAACGCTATTTAGAGCTGCGACCTCGGATGCGATACGTTCAGTATCTTCAGGTACGGCGGCTCTGACGATATATACGTGATTTAATGGATTATCCTGTTCAAAAAGCTTCCAAGATTCCCCTTCTTCACCCATACTCTCGATTAACTTCTGCAATTCATCATCATTGGATGAAAATGCAACAGATTCCACTCCGTCAATCTGTTCTATTTCATTGCCAAGGTCAATTATTTCATCTTCTGTAGCTGTTATATCAATCATTGTGTTTATCTGAACATCATTTTCAATGTTTTTTGCCATCTCGTTTAGATTAAGTACCAATGCCAGAAATACCGCGACAAGTATTAATGTGGTTGTGACAGCGCCAACCGATGCAATCGTCATCCACCCGTTACGGACTATATTTTTTGACCCTTCCCGCAGGTGGCGTGAAAATGTTCTAAATTTCATAGCCGTAATCACCTCTGTGCTCATCTCTGAAAATTACCCCGTCTTCAATAGCAATAACACGTTTTTTGATTGTGTTAACAATTTCCTTACTATGAGTGGCCATGATAATTGTCGTCCCTTTGGCATTTATTTCTTCGAATGTTTTCATGATTTCCCACGAGGTTTCCGGGTCAAGGTTTCCTGTAGGCTCATCAGCAATTACTATTTTTGGGTGGTTAACGATGGCACGAGCAATGGATACTCTTTGCTGTTCCCCTCCGGACAATTCATTTGGAAGAAAACGGGCTTTGTTTTTTAAGCCAACCATTTCAAGTACATCCATCACCTGTTTGCGGATGTTTTTCGGAGATTCTTCAATAACTTCTAGTGCGAAAGCGATATTTTCATAGACAGATAGTTTTGGCAGCAGTTTAAAGTCCTGGAAAACCACGCCAATATTTCTTCGCAAATATGGAACTTTCCGCTCTTTAATTTCGCTTAAATCCATATCACCAATGAGTATTTTTCCCTTTGTCGGTTTGACCTCACGGTACATTAGTTTGATAAAGGTCGACTTACCGGCGCCGCTGGGACCAATAATATATACAAATTCACCTTGCTTTATGTCAACATTGACACCATTGAGGGCTGTAACTCCATTGGCGTACGTTTTATATATATCTTTCATTAATATCATAGTTGTATCACCTTTTTAGTTTTTTGTTGACTTTCCAGTTGCATAATCTGTCTTAAAAGCGCAATACAACAACGTTACCGTCACGCTTCCAAGAATACTAACTTATTATAACATTTTTCTACACCAAATTTAGACATAAAATTATTACAGTTGTATTGCAGAGCGTAAATCATTCGTAAAAAAGACATAAAAAAAGCTCTATGCAGAAAATCGATCTGCATAAGAGCTGTGTTCGCCTTTTTTTATTATTGTTGTTCCGCCAGCCAGTTCGATAATGTATCAAGGTCTTCTCCGGTTACATCCTGTGCTGGCATACTTCCTATCCCATTAGTAATGATGTCTGCAATTTCGTCTGCAGAATATTTGGATCCTATCTGTGCCAATTCTGGACCAGCTCCACCTGAAAGGTCTGCCCCATGACATGCAGCACAGTTTGCCTGATATACTTCTTCGGCTTCTGCAGTATCAACTGCACCACCATCCGTTGATTCTTCTGTTCCTGTGTCACCCGTGCCCGTTTCATCTGTTCCACCTTCGTCAGTATCGCCACCACAAGCTCCAAGTGTTAATACTGTACCGAATAATACCGCAATTAACCATTTCTTCATTAATAAATCCCCCATTCCTAAACGTCGATTTTAATAAAGGTTACTGGTTATATTATAACCTTTTAAAAAAATATTAAAACTTTGCCGTTAAGCGGATACACTATACAAAGGATGGCAAAACACAGACCCATCAACGCCTTTGGTGAATTATGGCAAATTTATGAAATTAGTGTGATATCCTCAGTTACACTAAAAAGGGGCTCCCATCCATATAGAAGCCCTCCCTTAGTTAAAGTTATTTGATTTGTGATCTAAGGTAGGCATCAATAAATAAATTGATGTCACCATCCATCACTGACTGTGTATTTCCGGTTTCAGTGTTTGTCCGATGATCTTTAACCATGGAATAAGGATGGAAAACATAGGAACGGATTTGACTGCCCCAGCCAATCTCCTTTTGTTCTCCTCGAATTTCATCCAGTTCGCTTTGCTGACGCTCAATCTCAAATTGATAAAGTTTAGACTTTAGCATTTTCATTGCAGCTTCTCTATTTTTGATTTGTGATCGTTCATTTTGACAAGTAACAACCGTGTTTGTCGGTATATGTGTAATTCGGACAGCAGAATCTGTCGTATTGACATGCTGACCTCCTGCACCACTTGCACGGTAAGTATCCACTTTTATATCTTCTGTCTTCACTTCAATATCAACATCATCCGTCATTTCCGGTGTTACGTCACAGGATACAAATGATGTATGCCTGCGACCTGATGAATCAAATGGTGAAATACGTACAAGTCGGTGTACACCCTTCTCAGCTTTTAAATAGCCGTACGCGTTATGGCCTTTAATCATAAGGGTTACACTCTTCACCCCAGCCTCGTCGCCAGGAAGGTAATCGAGTGTCTCCACTTTAAAATCGCGATCTTCTGCCCAGCGCTGGTACATTCTAAGCAGCATACTGGCCCAATCCTGTGACTCTGTTCCACCTGCCCCCGGATGGAGCTCTAAAATGGCATTATTGGAATCGTATGGCTCACTAAGAAGCATTTGCAATTCAAAATCATTGACATCTTTCATGAAGGAATCCAGCTCTTCCTGCATATCCTCATATAGTTCTGCATCGTTTTCTTCTTTAACGAGCTCATAGGAGACCTCCAGGTTTTCCAGACGTTCCTCCATAGCTTGAAAGCTGTTCACATAGCTTTTCAATCCGTTTGCTTCATTTATTACTTTCTGTGCACTTTCCTGACTGTTCCAAAAATCTGGGTCTGACATCTGCATGTCCAATTCAGCAATCCTTGCTTTTTTGGCATCTAAGTCAAAGAGATCCCCTAAAATCTTCAACACGTGAAGCTATTTTTTCCAATTCATTCTTTATTTCTGCTAGTTCCATATCTATCACCTCATATTTACTTCTTCCTCTATAACATCCTTAGAGGATTTTTTTACAGCTTATTTACCATGGCAATTTTTAAATTTTTTGCCACTGCCGCATGGACATGGATCGTTTCGGCCTATAGTCTGATTCTTCACAATAGGCTTACGGGTTTTCTTCTTTTGTTCCTGCCCCCCAGAGACAGCCTGCGTATTCTTCACTACTTCCTGTCGCTGCAGGTTTTCGCGAATCTGTGCTTTCATTACATATTTCGCTACTTCATCTTCAATACCCGCAACCATCTCTTCGAACATTGCGTAACCTTCCATTTGGTACTCTCTTAGAGGGTCATTTTGTCCATATGCCCGAAGATGGATTCCCTGACGCAATTGATCCATCTGATCTATGTGGTCCATCCATTTGGAATCGACAGTCCGAAGCAAAATTACTTTCTCAAATTCCCTGAACTGCTCAGGAGTCAACTCAGATTCTTTCTGATCATAACGGCCCCGGACTTTTTCCATAAGCAATTCTGAAATTTCATCCGCTTCTTTTCCTTTCAGATCATCTTCAGACAGTTCTTCCGGATCCATTAAGTTTCCATGTGCATATTCTACGATCGCTTTCAGATCCCAATTCTCTTCATCATCGTCCTGTGTATGTGTTGCTACTACTCTGTCAATGGAAGAGATAATCATATTTTCTATGATTTCACGTAAGTTTTCATCTGCATCAATCACTTCGAAACGTTGTTTATAAATAATTTCACGTTGCTCACGTAATACATCATCATAGGAAAGAATTGTTTTACGGGCATCAAAGTTATTGCCCTCCACTCGTTTTTGGGCTGATTCGACTGCTCGTGAAACCATTTTGCTCTCGATTGGCTGTGTATCATCCATACCAAGCCGTTCCATCATTGTTTTCAGATTGTCAGAACCGAAGCGTCTCATCAACTCATCTTCCATGGATAAATAAAATTGAGTTATACCTGGATCACCTTGACGACCGGAACGTCCACGAAGCTGATTATCTATCCGTCGCGACTCATGTCTTTCCGTACCGATAACAGCAAGCCCGCCCAGTTCTTTAACACCTTCACCCAGTTTGATATCCGTACCGCGTCCTGCCATATTGGTTGCTATGGTAACAGCGCCTCTTTGGCCTGCACTTTCAATGATTTCTGCTTCTCTATAATGATTCTTAGCATTAAGGACTTCATGCTTGACCCCGGCTCTTTTAAGCATTTTGGAAATAAGCTCAGAGGTTTCAACCGCAACTGTCCCAACGAGAACAGGTTGTCCATTTTGATGTCTTTCCTTAATGTTTTCTACAACTGCACGGAATTTACCTTCCATTGATTTATATATCAAATCAGCACGGTCATCTCTTGCGATAGGTTTATTCGTAGGGATGGCAATGACATCCATATTATAAATGTTTCTGAATTCTTCTTCCTCTGTTTTGGCTGTACCTGTCATACCGGCAAGCTTGTTATACATTCGGAAGAAGTTTTGGAAAGTAATGGACGCAAGTGTCATACTTTCATTTTGAATCTGCAATCCTTCTTTCGCCTCTATCGCCTGATGAAGCCCATCACTGTAGCGGCGACCTTTCATTTTACGACCAGTAAACTGGTCAATGATAATAACCTCCCCCTCTTCGACCATATAATCATCATCGCGGTGCATGGATACATGCGCCTTTAAGGCCTGATTAATATGATGCGTCAAAGAGACATGGTCCAGGTCAAATAAATTTTCTATTGAAAAATAGCGTTCCGCTTTGTTGATTCCTTCCTCAGTCAGCTGAACACCTTTCGTTTTCTCATCGTACGTATAATCCGTTTCTCCATTCAGCGTGTTTACAAAACCGTCTGCCTGCTGATAAAGTGCAGCGGATTTCTTTGCAGAACCTGAGATAATCAACGGAGTCCTTGCTTCGTCAATCAGGATGGAATCCACCTCATCGATGATTGCGAAATTCAGTGGACGCTGTACCATTTGATTTTTATATAGAACCATATTATCACGGAGATAATCGAAGCCGAATTCATTATTGGTACCATATGTTATATCTGCCGCGTATGCGTCTCTTTTCTGATCTTTTGTCAGATCATTCCCATTCAATCCGACAGCCAGTCCAAGAAAATCATAAAGTTTTCCCATTTCACTTGCATCACGCTCAGCCAAATATTCATTGACAGTGATGATGTGAACACCTTTTCCTGACAAAGCATTCAAGTATGCCGGCATCGTGGAAGCAAGCGTTTTACCTTCCCCTGTTTTCATTTCTGCTATGTTACCTTCATGCAGTGCTACAGCTCCCATCAGCTGGGTGGAGAAAGGGCGCATGCCGAGTATCCTTTTCGAAGCCTCGCGGACGACTGCATAAGCTTCAGCAAGCAATTCATCAAGACTTTCGCCATTTGAATAGCGCCCTTTGAATTCCTGCGTTTTATTCTGTAATTCCAAGTCCGTAAGTTTTTCAATGTCAGTTTCCATAGCTTCTATCTTATCAACCTGTTTCTGTAGTCGATTTAATTGTTTTTGGTTACCATCACCAAAAATTTTTGTTAATAATCCAGCCATATCGTAAACGCTCCTTTAGAAAACTTGGCGTGCGCCAAGCCTTTTCGGCAAATGCCTTAGTTGCACTTATGCAAGTAAGAAAGTTTATACTATCTTACTTGCCAAAAAATCAAATACTTGTGCACCTTTAATATAATCCAGTATTATCATAACACTTTCCAATAAACTATGACAACTGGAGCACAGTCAGACAGGGAAGCTCAGGAAAATAAACAGAGAGCAATCTGGGGATAGACTGCTCTCTTGAGTGGGGAAAATCGAGGAAGGTTAGGGGAAATAATCACTCCTAAACCTGGGAATAAAAATAATCTCTTTCTGTTTGGTTTGAGGATAATTCTGTAATTTTTCGGTTTGTAGCTGCCAATATCTCCAGTATTTGAGCGATCGCTTTCTCATGCTGCTGGATTTTTACAGCAAGTTCATTTAATGACTGCCGATCATTTTCATTCACAGACTCACCTCCTGGTTCTATAGTCTTATTTATATCATGATAGTCTTTCAAAATCCAAAAGCAATTTTTCGATTTTCAGAAAGAAATCAGAAGCAATTATCCATATAAAATGAAATATGGATATGTAAATCTGACTCTATTTCGTCTTTTACGGACCTTTTTAGCTAAGAATTTTAAATTTATTATTTCGTTCTACAATTTTCGACATACACATTGAACTCCATTTGAATAGGCGATCCCAAAATTGGAATCGCCTGGTTTGTTCTATATATTAAAAAGCATTTGGTTCGATTAATCCGTACTTCCCGTCTCTGCGACGATAAACGACGTTTGTTTCACCAGATTGATCATTTGTGAATACAAAGAACGCATGACCGAGCATATCCATTTGAAGTATTGCTTCTTCAGAATCCATCGGTTTTAAGTTGAATCGTTTTGTTCTGACTATTTCTATTTCATCTGTATCCTCTTCTATTGCCACGTTACTATTTTGCTTTTCCATTTCGGCAAAAGCGTGTTTAGGAGAACCATTCTGTCTGAACTTACGATTGATTTTCGTTTTATGCTTGCGAATCTGTCTTTCCAGCTTGTCAACAACCAGATCTACCGCTGCATATAAATCCACATGCTGCACTTCACCGCGCAATAATAAATTTGTCATTGGGATGGTAACTTCAATTCGCTGTTCATCATTATAGACACTTAAATTCACATGTACATCGGCCGTGGGAGGTGTGTCAAAATATCTTTCAAGCTTGCTGATCTTTTTTTCCACATATTCCTTAATTGCCCCAGTGACCTCGAGATTTTCACCACGAATGTTAAATTTCATGAAAGTGTCCTCCTTTTTTCTTTATATATTTATTATACTACTTTACCACTGACTATTCCTTCATAAACGTGTCAATAAAACGGATATAATTCTAGTAATCTACGAGAAACCGCGCCCTGTCAACGATTATAGGCTTTACAATTAATTAATATTTTTTACAATTCTAAAATAAAACTTTAACATTTTACTTTTGAACAGTGAAATGGCAAAAATCTAGGTGGGATTAGGAGGTCTGTAAATAAACTTTTAAAGTGGCTTTGGATAAACTATTGGTAGAAGCAGTCTGGTACAAGGCTCTTTTCGTTCATTTTGCTTATTTTATCAGCGGATTGGATATTAAATGCGAAGTAACTTAATTAATTATAATTGATTTGAATAAGCTGTGACACGCGATAGGTATCTTCGGCGACCGCTCGGGGAAATACACTGCGCTTTCCACGGGCGGCTGGTGAGCCCCTTCATGCTACGCATTTCAGTGTCTCACCTATGCCTTTCCTCCCGTTGGAGTCTCCGTGTATTTCCCCGAGCTGGTTGAGATTGCTGCTAAAAAACTGCATCCGTAATAAAAATATAATTATGCAGCTTCATCAGTTCGGGTGAGCGGCGGGCGGTGACTCCTGCAGGAAAAGCACGTGTCCGAAGACCTGAAGAGTGGTTTTCTCTTCGGGGCTGAGGCCGTGCCCGCGGAAAGCATCCGCCCAGAGCGATCCCGGACGGTGGTAAGAGCACTTATCTCCAAGAATAAACTTAAGTTAGTTCGGAGTTTACCCAAACAATGAACATTATAAAGTTGCCAGCAATCCGGAAGCCACGTTTTACCACTGCCATGATTGGTGAAGAGATTAATAGGGACTGTCCAAGGTTTAACCCTTTAAAATGGCTGAACTTATTTAATTACTGTGAAATTTAGATTCAGAAAAAAAAGCCCTGAAATTAATCAGTAGCTTTCTATCATTTTTTACTGTCCATAAACATCCCATCCATTACTTGGACACTCTTATAGGGATTCGTATAGGACTGGTTTGACTTTTTCTGTTTCTTGACTTGTTTCATTTCCATCTTCAAATCTGCAAACAAAATCTGCATTCTGTTTTGGATTTCATCGTTAAACTGAACAAGTTTTGATCCGATCCTTTTTTCATCCTCTGTATAGGGGGGAGTTAGACTATCCATAAGCTTCCCTCTGTCGCTTACAAGGCCGTTCAACTGCTCGATTACAGATTCTCTTGATTGAGGAGTTATAGGCTGATTCAATAATTCCCGGATTTTCATCGTAATTTCATATATCGGCTCTGCCCTATTCATTAAACGTGGGCACCTTGCGAGAATTGCTGTTGCCTGTTCTTAATGATTACCTGCTTCCATGTATCTCGGAAATCTGTGACAAATACTAAGACTTCTTGGAGTTTTGCAGAATCATTTTTTATATTTGCTTCCTTTAGCTGATATTTCATAAATTCATATAAAGGAAGAATCTGCTTTGAAATTTCTACGTTAGGATCTAACGTAATCATCAATTCCTGAATAATGTTTTGGGCTTTTTGGATATTTCTATTTTTCGCTTCATAGTTTTTCTCATCCATATCTTTGATCGCCTGTTTAATGAACTTCATGCATCCATTGTACAGCATTAATGTCAGTTCGCCGCCTGAAGCGGTATTTACCGAATTGTTCTGGTAGGTTTGATAAGCTTTATTTGCTGCCATTTACTTCATCCACTCCTTACTTGTCAATTTAGTAGCCTCCGAAATTGGACATGAGCATAGCTGATTGCTGGTTCATCATGGAAATCGCCTGCTCCATCGCGTTAAACTGCTTCCAGTAGCGGTTCTCAACCTGGACAAGCCTATCTTCAAAAGCACCAATTCTGGCATTAAGGTCCTTCATTCGTTTGCCTAATGTGTAATTTTCCAATGTATCTGTACCTTTTCCTGCACGCTGGTTAATCTTTTTCATTGTGCTTTCGACTGCATCCTCCAGTCTGTTTACCAGCCCGCGTTCAGCCCCGGTACTACTATTGGATAATAATTTTTGCACACTTGCAGGGTCCTGCTGGAGAGAAGTTCTCAGCTTTTCTTCGTCCACAATAAGTTTACCGCCATCCAAATAGTCACTTGAAGTAGATATTCCTATTTGGGTAAGTGAAGAATACTGTCCACCGCTGGCAGCAGTATTCACTGTCGAATACCAGCTTTGGCGCATATCGAATAATCCGCTTGTAATGGCACTTTCACTTTTCAGCAGTCCGCTTTTTGCCTTCTCATCCCATAGTTCTATTTCCTTATCAGACATTTCTTCCATTTGTTCCTTCGTCAATGGATGATAATCTCTATAACGCTCTTCCTGCTGTGAACCATTTAATGTTTCAACCACTTCATTGTACTTGTCCACAAATGCCATAATTTTATCGAAGGAGGCATCGACATCATTGTTCACTGTCAGGGTTGCATTCTCAGTTGTCTTATTATTAAACTGGAATGTGATCCCGTTTAGGGTATAGCTGTTTTCTTTGGATTCAACTGTGTAGTTATCATTATATGTGAATAAGGCATTTTTGCCGCCATCTTCTTTCCCTTGTTCTAGTTTTAATGCAGTAAAAAATTCACCTTCAAATTCAATTTCCTGTACCCCATCTGTATTATATTTGCCAGTTCTGGTAGTCTCCATGATTACCTTTTTTGTGTTATTATCAAAGGTCATCCGCACATTGTTCTCCGGATCATCATTAATCCGTTTAATGATATCGTTTAATGTATCATTTTCGCCTATTTCATAAACATGCGGTGTATTGGCTTTTCCTTCTGCATCGTAGGTAACAAATGAAATGGTATTTTCAGTAGTAACATGGTTCAACAACCTTTCATCAGCCCCAAAACCAATTTCTGCAGTACTAACATTAATCGCAGAAGAAGCTAGTTCTGTAACTTTTATGTTATACGTCCCATTCGTTGAACTCGATGTCGCGGTTGCTGATACTGCTCCTTCCATGGTGGAAGTTACTTGCTTGGAATTATAGGTATTGCTCATTTTCATATCGAGCATCATATTATCCAGTTCAAGCAATGTTTTATTAATGTCACGAAAAGCATCCCGCTGCCATTCCAGTTTTATTCTGTCCTGTTCCATCTTATCCAATGGCATCCGTTCCGCTTTCATCAGGTCCTTGATGATGGAGTCCGTGTCTATACCACTGGCAAGACCGCCAATTCTCATGCTCATACTATCGCTCCTTATATTTTTTTATCGATCAGAAATCCCATGAAATCTGCCATTTCAGCATACATATCAAGCATTTTCTTCGGAGGAATTTCTTTAATTACTTCTTTTGTATTGGAATCTATCACTGTGACATAATATTTTTCCAGCTTGTCATGAAGCTCAAATTTAAGATTCCGTCTCAATGGTTCGATAAAATCATTCAATTTGGAAATTGCTGTTTCCAGATCAGCTTTATTTGTAACCGATTCGGTCTTTGGTTGTTCGTTTCCCTGTTTAATTTGGATTGCATCTTCACTACGAGTGACTGGAGTTATCGATTTCATGGTGTAATCACTGCTCATTAAAGTTTGGGTTCCGGACACTGTCCCTTCCACTTTCATCCCGTAACACTCCTCAACTTTTATTTTTATATCGGATGAGAAAGAAGATATATGAAGAAGATTTTATTTATTTTTTCTTTCTTTCAGTAGTTCAAGTATGTCAAGCGGCACATTCGCTGCTTCGTTATTTTGCTGCTGGACATCCACATAGATTTCCTTGCGATAAATGTCAACCGACTTTGGTGCATTAATCCCGATTTTCACTTGATCACCCTCTATGGCAAGAACGGTGATCTCGATATCTTCTCCAAGCTGTATCGCTTCATTTTTCTTCCTTGTAAGTACTAGCATTATTTTACCTCTCCTTCGGGAATGGGAGGAACAATGGGAGCTTGGGATGAATACTCCTCCGTATTAAGAATATATTGCTTTCCCTGTTTTAGATTGGAATTAATGATAATCGGCGCCTTTAAATTTAACGTGCTTGTGTGGAACGGATTTTTCAAAGTAACGATAGACAGAACCGCTACCTCCTTTTCATCATTAATATGTAAATTTTCAAGAAGGCTTTCCTCGAGATGGAAAGTATACTTTTGATACAGCTGATATGGATTTGTCACAATAAACGCTATTTCTGCAGACTTAACAGACTGTAAAATCTGAAAGACCGGGTTTTCCGGTAAATCCAATAACACAAATTCGGTCTCTTCGGCAAAACCAGGCAGCCCAAAAGGAAAATGAATTAATTTATTTTCTTCAATTTCCACTTCACTTAAGTATTTCGTTTGTATGTTCACTGTTAATCATCCTTTCCTATACGAGAAGATTGGTAAAACTTATTTCCAATTCCTGATGCTGTTTTAAGCTGGTTTCCACTGTGCCTCTTTGATAATTGAACTCCGGTTTTCTTGCATTTGCTTCGATAACAGGTTTATTCGTTTGCACATCTATCTGTACTTCTGCAGGTTGATAGCTTGTTTTGACCGAAAAGTGCGAAGGAATGAACTGTATACCAAGTGATTTCATCGGGGTAGAGCTATTTTGCGCTGCCTGACTTACAAGCGGATTACCACCATTTTCTATCCGCATCAGCTCATTACCCTGTCTTGCCCTTCTTGCAATTCCTTGCATCAGCGAATTGACACCTTCCTGAGCAAATTTCTTGTTTCGCTTCGTAATATGCATCAGGTTCATGTCTTCCCATGCTTGTGTCTGATCAATGTGCAGTTTTCCTGGGTTAGTTCGAATAGAAACCTGTGCATTTGGTTGCCGGATTGTAAGCTCTGCATGCGGCTGTGAAATTTGCTGCTGTCCTTCCGTTTTTTGTATCTGTATTTGGGCCATTTGTGATTGCATTCGGATTTGAGGTAATTTCATCCTTCAAACTCCCTTCAGAAAATTCATTTTCCTATCCGTAATCCATATGCTTGTCTTTTAGAAAACGAAGGAATTTGCGTACGCCGTAGAGCGAGCGCCTTCGCTGCAATGATGGTTTCCCTGCTGAAAAAACACAAACCCTCGCCCCTATTTTGGGCCAGGGTTTATTGATTGCTTATCTCAAAAAGTCGACCAAGGTAGGCTGAATAATTCTTGATCCAGCAGATAATGCAGCACGGTGAAGACTCTCCTGTGTAATCAAATGCATAATTGCTTCTGAATAATCAACGTCTTCATTATTCGACATTGTCTGTGTCGCGATGACTTCCTGTTGACCCAAACGGTTTTCAACAAGCTCCAGACGATTCATCCTTGCACCCAATTCAGCACGAGAATTAATAATGTTATTAATCCCTGCATCAATTTCTGCAATACTTGAATCAATTTCTTCACCAGTGTCTAAGCGATCTATAAATCCATCGATTGCATTAAATATTCCTGGTTCCCCACCGAAGACATCTTCTCCACTGACATTTGCTTTTAATGTGGTACCGCTTGACACTTCAATAAGCACTTCTGAAGTTGCAAAGTCTACAGCACCTGTTTCCGGGTCTATCGGTGGTGTATCTGTTTTTGTTCCATTAAAAATATATTTGTCATTTACATTTGTGTTAGCTATTTCACCGAGATGTTCTTTTAGCTGATTGACTTCTTCACTTATGTTTGCAAGCTCTTCCTTGTCATATGTTCCATTGCTTGCCTGTACGGCAAGTTCCCGGATACGCTGCATTGCAGAAGTAGCCTGATCCAGTGCCGAGTCGGTATTATCCATCCAGTTATGCACTTCGTTCGTATTTCTCTGGAATTGTTCCACTCTTACCAATTCTGTACGATAGCCCATGCCTTTCATGGCAACCACAGGATCTTCGGAAGGACGGGATATCTTCTTCCCGGTATTTAATTGATCCATATACGAACTCATTTTTGAATTACTGTTATTTAAATTCCGAAGCATATTATTTGATAACATTCCTTGAGTTACACGCATTGTGATCGCCTACCTTCCTACTAATCCCATATTATTTATGATTCGATCTAGCATCTCATCTACCGCTGTCAGGTTTCTGGCAGCTGCATTATATGCATGCTGGAACTTAATCATATTAGTCATCTCTTCATCAAGCGATACTGCACTTACTGACAGACGCTGATTCTCCACCTGATCCAGCAGTGTGCCGGTGTTGGCCGTCATGCGGTTTGCATGCTCTGCAGTCACCCCAAGATCACCGATAAGTGATTCGTAAAAGTCTTTAATGGACGCACCGTCCAGGTTGGTGGCCGGATTATCGAATACTGCTGCAAGCTTCAACGCGTTATCACCGTTTCCGGAATCTCCATTTAAACTTGTTGCAATCTGGCTTCCGTCAGAGAGCAATACAGAAATTGCAGCTGCTGCACCAATATGTGCATTTTCCCCATCGCCAAAATCAGTAAAGAATAAATCCCCATCGGCTGCATCCGCCCCAGAACCTATTTGTCCTTCCTGATGTTGTGCATTGAAGGCTGTCGCTACTTCATATGCCATTTCATCCAGCTGACGGATCATCTCGGGGTAATCTCCGGCAGCACTCGATCCATCCGTATAGCCATAAGCATCTATCAGCCCTTTAAGGGAGCCATTTGTAGACATGATTCCAGCATCAGCACCATCAGCGGTAATCTTATCAATAACCGATAATGATTCTGCATCTGTATAGACTGATTCAAAGAGTTTCACTTCTCCGGTCACTCCATTGAGCATCTCTGTCATAACAGTCCCTGTATCATTAACAATACTGATTGTAGCAACGCCATCACCCGATTTTTTGTCTGGAATATGACTCGTATCATATTCGACATTGATACTGACTATTTCTGATAACTGGTCTATCATTGTATCCCTGCGGTCATACAAATCATTTGCGGCATAACCATGTGTTTCCAGATTTTTGATCTGATTATTGAGTTCATCAATTCCTTCAAGTAAAGTATTGGCATCATTAACGGTTACTTCAATTTGAGCTTCCAAATCCTTACGAATCGTTGTCAGTGATTCAGAGAAATAGTTAAACGTCTCTCCCAATGCTTGTCCTCGTTGAAGCACGACAGACCGTGCACCTGAGTTTTCCGGATTGACGGCAAGGTCCTGCAGCGATTGCCAGAATTGATCGATTGTTGTGGATAACCCAGTTTCCGATGGTTCATTAAGAAGTGTCTCCATCCGGCTAAGTGCTTCAGATCTGGTCGTCCAATATCCTGAAGTACTATTTTCACTGCGAAATTGAGAATCCAAAAACTGATCGCGGATACGCTGAACAGTTCCTGCCTCTACCCCTGTCCCCATCTGTCCTGGAATTTCGGGACGATTACGTGATGCTGCCGGATATGCTGAAGAGGTTTCAAAATTAACCCGTTGCCTTGTATAGCCTTCCGTGTTGGCGTTAGCTATATTATGACCAGTTGTATATAATGCGGACTGTTGTGTGGACAATGCTTGTCTTGCCATCTCCAAACCGTGAAAAGTACTCATTTGCCTTGCTCCTTCTACTCGATAATCTAAGCCTTGGAATCAAAAACAGATCGGCTTGAGACGTTCGTTTCTTTATTGACTCCATAATTCATATTTTTTAAAGTAGGACTCATTAAATCCATGGACAGTTGAACAAATTGCATGGACTGACTAATGAGTACATGATTCAACTGTTCCTGCTGCTTCAGCTTTGTAATAACCTCTGTCAGTTTTATCGCGGCATTTTCAAGTCTCACTTGTTCTGATTGGTCCTGGACTTTTTGAAGAATATTGGTTATTGTCGCTTCTTCTGCCTTCGCCTTGTTCTCTTTGCACCAAGATTCCACTGCAGCCTGCCTTTTCTTTTCTGTTTGCTCGGAAATTCGGATGATTTTGCGTTCCTTTACTAATAGAGCCTGCAGGTTAGTAATTGAACCTTCTTTGACTGTACTTGTTTTTTCAGTGGAAACGGATAATAAGTCCTCATGTATTTTCACGAGCTCCTCCATTGACTGTATGATTAATTGAACGGACAATATGAAGCCCTCCTCCTATGCATTGCAAAAAAAGCTATTTCGACCAGAATTCAAGCATTTTTTGTGCGGTTTTTTCCGGATTTACGCTATATTCGCCTGAATCAACTGCTTGTTTTATCTCCTGTACATAGGCTGCGCGCTCTTCACTTACTTTTTCATTCTCCTGTAGCTGTTTTGCCTGACTAGATATTTCAATCTGGTCTTTCGATTGAATATCCTTTTTCACTTCTGTCTGTTTTTGTATTTGCTGTTTATATGGATTGAAGTTCGTATGATTTGGTCCATTAATTTTCATTTGAGCTCCACCTCTCCCTGTTCAAAATAATCTGCGGACAATTGATCTTACTTCTATTATCGGCTCGTTACACAAATAGTTTAGTGTATTTATTTCTTATGTTTTTCCATCGCATAATAGGTACTCTTGCCTGAAGCTTCTCTAATGCGCACTTCTTCCGTTATTTTTTCAGTTTCTTCAAATGCTGCCAACTCTTTTTTTAATTCTTCGGCACAGGAGATGCAAAGTTTTCCTGAAACAATATTTGCCCCGCAGTTTTCACAAGGGTAAGCAAGTTTAGGAAAATCTGCAGCATGAAGACGTTTCTCTTTCACGAATTTAGTGATCAAAGTCTCTTCCACTCCAGTTGCTTCCACAATCTCTATTAATGTTGCTTCTCTATTTTTTCTTATTCTTAAAAATTTATAGACTTTCTGAAATGCTTCTTCCTCTTTTTTATAACAGTTTGGACATATATCCCGTAAATTTTTTACAAAAACTGCTTCACAACGGGTGCAATTTGCTAATTCAGCCATTTTCGTATTCCCTCTTTCCATTAATTATAGCATAACTAGTTCTAACCACGAACCAATGTGAAAGCGTAAACCTTCTGGCATCCGTGGCTTTTCAGCATAGATGCTGCATGGCGTAAAGTTGTTCCGGTTGTATATATATCATCGACAAGAATCACCAGTTTGTTAATAGTCGTTTCCATAAAAAAGGGGTTCTCCGTATAAATTCGATCCATTCGCTTTTTCTTCGATTGCTTTTCTCCGTGTTTCCTTGATAGAATGTCAGCATTTCTTACTGGAAGATATTTCGCCAATACTGCCGCCTGGTTAAACCCTCTTTCTTTTGCCCGTTCTTCACTTAAAGGGATTGGTACTGCATACGCTTCCTTTTTGATTTTGGAAAACTTCTCTTGAAATGCATCGACCATGTATGTTTTAAAAATTTCGCCAAGGATATAATCACCGCGATATTTCCATTTGGCTATAATCTCTTGCATCAAACTGTTGTAGGGAAATATCGAATAATTGAATTCAATTGGATCAAGTTGGTCGTTACCTTTCCACCAAAGACAGTCAGCACATATCTTATCATCCGTTTGACGACTGCACTTGCTGCAGCGTGGACCTTCAAGCAACACTAATTTCTCTTCACAGCCAGCACATAAAGGCTTCGGCCTGTCCATCTGAAATAGATTTGACCACGTTATTTCAGGGATAATTTCCTTGTAGCACCAAAGGCAATTCAACGAGCGAAACCTCCCCTCTTATTCATCGATTTTATTGATTCGATTGCCTGCACCATATTCTCTGTTTTCCCATCGTGAAAAAACATCACTTCCCCGGTTGGATCATCTGGACTTCTTCCGGCTCTCCCCGCTATCTGGACAAGTGCGGCTTCATCAAATACTTCATGGCCTGCATCAAAAACTGCGACGTCTACAGATGGAAAGGTCACCCCTCTTTCAAGAATCGTTGTTGTAATCAAGACAGAAATCTTCCTTTCTCTGAAATCCTGTACTTTGTTCTCCCTGTCAGGGTCAGCGGCATGTACATATTGCAGTTTTTCCTTTGAATGTATCTGACCTTCCTGCTGCAGGATTTTAAAGACATTATCCTTCAATTTTTCTGCGAGTGATATGGTTGGTACAAATATAAGAAGTTGCCTGTCGGGATTTTGTCTGCTGTTCATCCATTTGAAAAATGGGGATGGGGGAAAATTTTTGTGGAGGTCTCTTTTTAAGCCAAAGCACATCTTTTTTCTCGGTACCGGCAGGGGTTGACCATGAAAACGGACCGGAACAAAAACATGCGGAAGTTTTTTTCGGTTGATCAAGGCCTTATGTTGCTTACGTGGGGTGGCGGTCAAATAGATTGTTGTACTCTGGTTTTTTTTGGCACGTCTGGCCGCAAAAGACAATGATTCATCTGCATGGTATGGAAAAGCATCAATTTCATCAATAATCATGACATCAAATGCAGCCTGGTAGCGAAGCAGCTGATGTGTGGTGGCAATCATTAATTGTGCGGTTCCCTGTTTATCATTACTTCCCCCATACAACGCTTGAATAGATACTTTTGTAAAAGCCCTCTGCAGCCTGGGAAGCAGTTCCTGGACAACATCAGCCCTAGGTGTCGCTATACAGATACGCTTGCCGTGTTTTAATGCATCTGTAATTCCCGGAAAAAGCATCTCCGTTTTTCCCGCTCCGCAAACAGCCCAAACAAGCAGCTCCTGTTCTATTGTTTGAATTGCAGCCACAATTCGTTCTGCAGCTTTTTGCTGCACGGATGTAAGCTCCCCCTGCCATGAGCATGGATCGTCATGTTTGGTCCATTGAGACTCAGGGCCTGTCCAGTAATAAAGCATCTCGCATTCGCTCGTTCTTCCCATTTCAATACACTTGCGGCAATACACGTGTCTGCGACTACATTTTTGGCAAGGAATTTTTGCAAATAGATGCGTTTTTTGATTTCCGCAGCGTTGACATTGAAAATTGAATTGTTTTCGAAGAATGGATTTCTTTGCTGTCAGCAATTTAGAGGATAAGAGTTGTTGAAATGCATGCGTTTCAAGTGGAATTTCTTCTCTGAGAAGGAGTTTGCCGGAGAATTGTTCAGTAAGGTCTTTAAGGGAAGGTATTGCATGATTCTGCTTCACTCACATCACTCACTTTCTAAATATACTCAAGAAATTGCCATCCATGTACAGCCTGGCAATTTCCTGAAGTCACACTACTTCACATACCATCCTATTCCAACGGCACCTTCCCCGAGATGGGTACCGATGACAGGTCCAAAATAGCTGATCGATGTTTGCATGGAGGGATATTTCCGTCCGAATTCATTCCGTAATTCGATAGCAGTTGCTTCATCATTACCATGAATAAATGCAATGCGAAGGTCTCTTCCTTTTTCAGCGTCAGCTTCAAGCATCTCCACAATTCTGCTGATTGCTTTTTTGCGCGTACGTATTTTTTCGAACGGAACAATTTTCTTATCCGAGAAGTGAAGGATAGGCTTTACTTGCAGAAGACTTCCAACCAGTGCCTGAGCACCGTTTAAACGTCCACCGCGATGTAGGTTTTCCAGATTGTCAACCATAAAGTAAGCTCTCATAGTTGCTTTCATCGCATCCAAGCGTTCCAGTATTTCTTTGGGGTTCTTCCCTTGCTTTGCCATTTCGGCAGCTTCCAAAGTATAAAATCCCTGTACCATACAGCTCATCTCAGAATCATAGGCATATACATCAATTCCTTCCACCATCTCCCCTGCAGTAACTACAGCCTGGTATGTGCCACTTATCCCACTGGATAGGTGAACAGAAATCACGGCATCATAGTCTTTTGCAAGCTCCTCCAGCTTCGTGGTTATATAACCGATAGAGGGCTGTGACGTTGTAGGCAGTTCCTTTGACGCTTTCACTTTTTCATAAAATTCTTCTGCCGTAATATCTATCTCTTCCTCATAGGATATTTCATCAAAAGTAACAGTGAGCGGAACCATATGAATCGTAAGTTTTTCTCTCTCGTCAGAGGGTATGTACGCTGTGCTATCAGTCATTACAGCAAGCTTCATTTCTATCTTCTCCTCTACCGCAAGATGAACTCTACGTCATTATATTTTACATGAAACCTATGGAAAAATCACCTAAAATTTCCCTTGCCTACTAGAGAACCTCGCGCTTGCCAGAGTTTTAGGTGAGTGTCAGTACTCGTTTGCAAATAAGAATATTTTATTTGCTCTTCAGACACGGTTATTAGCCCCAAAAAAATCCCCTGGCAGAATAAAACGCAGGAGATTTTTTATGTAATTGCGTAATTCAGATTACTTCCACCCAGCCTTTGCGGATTGCTGATACAACCGCCTGGGTGCGGTCATTGACATTCATTTTTTGCAGAATGTTGCTCACATGGTTTTTAACTGTCTTTTCGCTGATATACAGTGTTTCTGCTACTGCACGATTGCTTTTACCATCTGCAAGCAGCTGCAAAACCTGACACTCACGCTTCGTCAGCAAGTGGAGAGGCTTCCGGTATTCAATACCCTTGTCCGAAATGCTCGATGAATTTTCCTTTGCAAGTCGACGATATTCTTTTACTAGATTATGTGTTACCTTTGGATGCAAATAAGAGCCGCCTTCGCTGACAACTTTAATTGCTTCAATCAAAGAATCGGAATCCATTTCTTTAAGTAAATAACCCTGTGCGCCTGTCTTCAAAGCATGTGTCACATAGCTTTCATCATCATGAATAGAAAGGATGATTACTTTGGAGTTTGGAAAGTATCTGACTAAATCGGCAGTAGCCTGCACGCCATTTATTTCTGGCATGTTAATATCCATCAATACAACATCCGGGTTATTTTCCTTTACCAGCTTTGATGCGACCGTACCATCATCGCCCTCTGCCACCACATTGAATGATGGTTCGAATTCCAGTATCCGCTTTACACCCTCGCGAAATAATTTATGATCATCGATTAAAACAATTCGAATTTCTTTTTCTTTATTCATTTATTAAATTTCCTCCCACATACCGTTTCTTCTATTTGATCTATTACATATTATATGATGGATATACATTTTCTCTCTTTTAGGTATGATCTTTTGAAACTATTATATACTTATGGTTTGGAATATGGAACTTTTATGATAATTGTTGTTCCTTTTCCAATTGCAGACTGAATTTTAAGCTGACCTTCCAGCATTTCAACTCTTTCTCTCATACCTATCAGCCCAAATGATTTATCTCTTTTGACACTCATATCAAACCCCTTGCCATTGTCTTTTATAAGCATCGTCAGGCTGTCTCTAAGTATTTCCAGTTTCACTTGAATCAGGGTTGCTTCACTGTGTTTGATTGCATTTTGAAGCGATTCCTGCATCAGTCGGAAGAACGCTATTTCATATTTTTGATTAAGACGTTTTTCTTCTCCAAGCACACTGAACTCGATGGTTATCTTGTTGTAATCCGATATATTGTCCACATACTTTTTAATTGTGGGCACAAGTCCCAGATCATCCAATGCCATCGGTCTGAGGTCATAAATGATTCTTCTGACTTCATATAACGAAGACCGAACCATCTCTTTTACACTACGTATTTCATTTATTGCCTGTTCTGCTGTACCATCACGGATTGTTCGCTCCATAAGTTCAGAACGCAGCAATATATTCGCAAGCATTTGTGCAGGTCCATCATGGATTTCTCTTGATATTTTCCTGCGCTCATCTTCCTGGGCTTCAATAATTTTCAGCCCAAATTCCTGTTTTTCTTTCGCATTTTCAATCATTTCATTCACTTGTCTGAAATCATCTTGCAGGTAATTAAGTATTACTGAAATTTTTCCAGCTAACCCTTCGGCCCGGTTGATGGTGTGGGATAAAGTGATTAATCTTCTTTCCAGTTCATCGCGCTTTGTCCGTAGTACCCTTTCTTCCTGACGCAGCATGGCAAGGTTTGTCTGCATTAAATGTGTACTTTCATATACCTCGCGTATTTCATCTTCTGTGTAACGTTCAAAATGCTTGCTTACTTCAGCCAGGCGCTGACGTGAAAAACGAACTCTCTCTTCAAGCTGATCTCCATTTTCAATATGTCGCTGTACTTTTTCTTTCGTATCTCTAAGCTCTCTAACAAGATGCTCATGTTCCTTCCGAGCCTCTTCACTAATATTGAAAATTTCATCCTTACTGTTCTCAACGACCTCGATCATCTCATCAATGACATGGTCCAAAGCCTTTTCACTTGCTTTAACAGCCATAGTTTTCCACCAACCTATGTTATAGTTATACGTATATAGTTCTTTTTTTTATAGGGTCTTGTCCCTATATTTTGCAAAAATTAATCTAAAATCACTATTTCTATTAAATTTTATCATATGATGCAATTTATTTGTTAACATCGTGTGCTTTTAATATCATGTGCTTACAAGGTGGGAAAATCAATATGCTGAAAAACTATTTTACCGTAAAAAAAGAAGGAAACGATCAACTTATCATTCAAAAATCTAGGTTTATCGGTTATGTTAAAAGAGTGGAAACGGAAACGGAAGCCCAGGAGTTCATCCAGGAAATAAAGAAAAAACATAGTGATGCTACACATAATTGTTCTGCATATATTATAGGTGAGAATGACCAAATCCAAAAAGCAAATGATGACGGGGAGCCAAGCGGAACCGCAGGCGTACCAATATTGGAAGTTCTAAAAAAACAAAACCTGAAAGATACTGCAGTCGTTGTAACAAGATATTTTGGTGGAATCAAATTGGGTGCAGGAGGATTGATTCGTGCTTATGGGAGTACAACCTCCCAGGCCATTAAAACTACCGGCGTGGTAAAGAGACAGCTAATGCAAGGTTTTTCGATTACAGTCGATTATGGTTTGCTTGGAAAATTGGAAAATGTGCTTAGAAACTCGGAACACATTCTGGAAACAATTAATTACCTTGAAAACGTCGAGTTTATTGTATTTGTGGAAGACGAAGAAGCAAATGCATTTAAAGACTGGATTATTGACCTGACAAATGACCAGGCTGAAATGAACACAGTGCCATCGAAATATGTTGAAAGGGATGCCACCTCGGCAGAAAGCGACTAAAAAAAGAACTGTATTCAATCAGAATGCAGTTCTTTTTTTTGCCACCGAGTGCGTATATTTTTCCAGGCTTTCATTATTGGACAGTTCACTGATTAGCATTTTTATTAATTGTTCGGAGGAACGAATGTTTTGATTCTCTGTTTCTTCAATTATTCTTTGCAGCATATTTTTATACTTTTCTTGCTCTACCATTTCATTACCGCCTTTTACTAGTATTAAAGTTACTTATCACATTTTAGTTTAAAAGAACTGTAACACAAATTTGGATCGATATGTGTCGAATCTTGCAGAAAATAAAAATGTTTTGTTTTCTTTACTATATCCTTCGATAAAATATTTTACTTTTGTCGGGTTCAGGCTCCTATTTTTCGATAACGATTAAGGAGTATCATACATATAACCGCGATAAAGGCACCGAAACTGTCAAGCAGAACATCACCAGCATATGGTGTCCTATTAGGGGTAATACCCTGATGCAGTTCATCTAAAACGGCATAAATAACGGTCAGTACAAATGAAAATATGAAAATCATTCTTTCTCTGATCATTGTCGTTTTTCTGAAAGCGAAGCAGAAAAAGCAAGTCAGCAGAAAAAATACGGCAATATGGGCACCTTTTCGTATGAAAAATTCTATAAATCCATGAATACCCAACTCTTCTACACTAACAATAGACTGGTTATAAGTGAAAGAAATCCAGTCAACAAAAGGTTCCAGAAAACTGAAATCAACAATTGTGCCTAAAAAGGGTTTGATATCCTGCTCCTCATACGGAGTTGCTGAAGAATAAAAGATAATACTCATCCACCCTATTGGCAGCAGCCAAACTATAAATTTTCTCATAAAAATTTCCCAAACTTTCATTACTGAATATTAGAAAAAAACCGGCCGTGTCATTTGCAAACTAAAGCTACTATAATAGTATATCCGTTTACTGAAAAAATTCCACTCTGTTTTTTTACATCTGCTCATGCTTTCAACCCTAATGATGTTTTCATGAACCTAACAGAACTTAAAAAATACCACAGTGAAGGTCACCGTGGCAGGGAAAAATTATATACTTTCTAATTTTTTTTGGCTTTCAACATGCTTTAGTCGCACTTACAGGCTGGCAAGTTTATATACCTGCCAAAAAAACCGTTAATCTCTTCAGCCCGACGGTTAGAAATCTTTAATTATCCTGTTTCTGTCTCCATTTATTAAATTCCAGATATTCCTTGAACTGTTCTTTGGAAACTCCGGATTCCATAGCCTCCTGCACAATTTGCATCCATTCGCTGTCAAGTTCTGTTATATCTTTTGGGTCATTTTCATTAATTACATCGTTTACAGATACACCTAGGACAGCACTGATTTTTTCAATAAACTGGATCGATGGATTGGATTGGAGGTTTCGTTCAATCGAACTTAAATAAGACTTCGCTACTCCCGCTTTTTCAGCTAATTCCGAAATAGACATTCGTTTTTCCTGGCGTAATTTCTTTATTTTTTCACCGATCAAGTCCTTCACCTACTTTCACTGCGAATTATACCATATTCACAATGGAAAGTTCTATATAAAGTACGGTAATTCATGAAATTTACGCCTTTTGTCCTGAACTAGTCAGAAACTGTCTAATCTCCTCAAGCGGTATCCCCATTTTTTTAGCATCTATTATTAAAGCCACCCATTCTTCATCAACAGCCACGTTCTCCATCATTTTTTCCAAGAATTAAGTCCCCCATCTTATTATCCAGATAATCCAGCCATCCTGACATCGTGCTTTAGACCTGTGACTTTGCGTCCTTATTTTTCAATAAGTTTGCCTTTTTCTGGGGATATCAGTATTTTGTAAGACTATCATACTATACAATTCACATTAATTGTGTGACTTGTTTTGTCAGTTGGGCACTAGTTTTGGAGGTGCATATACTTCATTTATTCGGCTGTCTTTTTCCTGGTGAATAATAGTAATATTCCTCCGCTTAACATTATTACAATACCAATTAAGATAAAGCTAAATATACTTGTTGCTGTTTCTGGCAGTGGAGAACCACCACCGATTGACCCGCCTCCGCTGCTGATTACACCAGCAATATACTGCTCGTCTCTTTCGTTATTTTCACCTTCTGCTGTAAAAAATAACGAGAAGTTAGCGTCTAGCCCTTGAAAGTCATTACCGAGATGTTCCGGAAAACGAATCGTGAAATCCAGTGTTTCTTCATTGGAACTTTTCAGAATGCGAGGTGATAATGCTTGAAAATCCTTCAATGTCCCATTGAATAACACTCCCTCTGAATCTTTGATTTCCAGCAACAGTTCGTTATATAGTTTCAATGTATCACCAGAAGGCTTCGCCGAGACATCATAAGCAAAATCTAATGATCCATTATTTTGAATGACGACAGACCTTGGAGCCCAATCACCAGGTTTCATATTATCAATATTGAATAATACTTCCTCAGGTAAAATCTCAATGGTGATTTCTCCTTCGGCAGAAACAGTGGAATGCGTTGCGATACCCATATAAATAATGCTAATCCCAAACAGAAGCGATGTTACAATTCCCCTTATTTTCATGAGTCACCTTCCTCGCTTAGTGCCATGATGCTTATTTAGCATCTGCTATTTTATCTTTTTCATCAAGTTGTCTTATTGTTTTCCAAATGGTGACCCCTGAGTATGCTAACATCAGAAACCCAGGAATGATCATAAATACTATGCTTCCATTTGGAGATTGCGAAAAATTTATTAAGTAGCCGACGTAAGGGATTGTGAATCCGTTATATGATCCTACAACATTTTCTGCTATAACAGGGGTCTTATCCGCTGCATTATTATTATCCCCTTTTGTTGTATATAGAACGCCATTCTCTGTTGTGGTAACCTCTGTTATTCTATGGGTAATTAGCTTGTTGTCTTCTTCCATAAACGTGATTACATCGCCATTTGCAAAACTAGCTTTCTCTTCCTCTGTCAGTGACTTTACAGCAATGATGGATCCGGTTTGAATACCAGGTTCCATTGACCCGGAAAGCACCGTCTTCAATTGATATCCAAGCACTTCAGGATCCCCGCCTGACAGTTTGTTTGATAGTACAATAGCAGCTACCCCTATCAATAAAATCATAAGAACACTAGTAACAATTCGGTTTGCCCACTTTAAGGCCTTCCTAATTTTCATTCTTCCCCACCGTCCTGTTCATTTGTCGTATCTTCATCTTTTTGATTTGTTTGCTCTTCAACACTTGGCACATCACTTTCGACCGCTGCTTCAACTTTCTCTTCCGTTTGATTCATATCTGTCGTGTCTTCTTCCGCACTTTCTTGTTCGTCCGCCGATGACTCAGTAGATTCATTTATGTCTGTTGATTCGACTTGTTCTACGCTGTTATCTTCCTCTTTTTCTTGTATTTCTGATTCTTCTGCTTCATTTGCTTCATTAGGTACTGAACTAGAGCCCTCACTGCTCTGCTCTTCTTTAGCACTGTTTGACGAAGGACAGTTTACAATTGTCCACTTACTCCAAATAATTTTGCTGTCGGTATCACTTGCGATCTCTTTCGTTGAAAAAACATAGACGCCTGGCTTACTTGCTTCATGCGTAAGTGTAACTGTTTCTCCATTCCTAACTGAGCTAATTATCCCTTCCTCTTCATGAAGGTCTAGCTTTTCTCCATGTTTTTCCGGGTTTCCGTTTTCGATATAATACACGTCATATGAACCATTTTCCTTCATATCTCCTGGCCCATCATTTTTCAATTCTGCAGCAATAATTACAGGTTCGCAGGCTTTTATGTTTTTATTCCCTTTGGTTACAAAACGCAAGGTGCTGTTCTCTTCAGGACTTTCCCATTTACCAACTGACACCATACCGGATGTTTCCTGATACGCAGTAAAATATGCTGCAGTATCTGTTGCTAAATAACCACTCGAAAAAAGTAAAATATACCAAACGAATGAAGCTTTTAATAGCAATAAAAACAATTGATTCTTTTGTTTGAATTTATTTAAACGGCTGCTTCTCAAGCATATCTCCGCCTTTCTGAATGTCTGCATTTTTATACTTATTCAAAAGTAAAGAACTACTTGTTATATGCTTTTGAATAGATATAAATTACAGAGGGAGTAGGAGTATGTACACTCTCCCTCTGCTCCAGGTTACTTCCAGGATATTGATCATCCTTTTCATCAATTTTGATACCTGTAGAGGCACGGAAGTTTTAAACAAGCATTATAATTTATTGAAGATTCTCTTTTCCATCTCCTTGAATTGCTTCAAATTCCCATTTCAATTTTAAGGAATCCTCTTGAAAATGATTCTGATTCTTATCATTATCCTCAAAACTAAACCGAACCGAGAACGTCCTTGGGTTACTTTCCGCCTCAAAATTTTCTAGAATCTTGGTCGGGTCATCCGTTAATTCGGAAAGTCGCTTTTTGAACAACACATTCTCTTCACCATTCTCATAATGTACAAACTCCACAAATATATGATTACCTAGATCATCACCGCCATTATTCAGACCCTCATCAATAACTTCATAGGACGAGTATAAATTCACTTCCTTCATGTCAACTGTTCCATCATTTGTAAGTTCAAATTCTCCATTGACCGTATCTCCTGGCACAAGATTTGTAATTTCAATAATCGTTTCCTTGTTTAGCCCCAAGTCCAACAGTCCAGCTGCAAAGGTACTTCCTGCCTCCTCTGTATCACTAAAGTAGGCAAAAGTGCCACCCGTTACTAAGCTGATTCCTAATGCAGCAGTGATGAAGCTGATGATTAAACTCCTTTTAATGCTCAATGAAATTCCCTCCCAAGGTTTTACTAGTTAAACTAGATTACATTTATGATTATGGTATTTTTTATGATGCTTATGTAGGAGGAGGGACGTTCTCCTCCGCTCTTAAATTATCTATGTTCGCCTTCTGTTTGATGAGCATCGAATGTCCATTGAAGCTCTAATGAATCACCCTGGAATTCATTTTGATCTTCACCATTATCATTAAATTCGAATGCTACGTACATCTGGTCACTGGTACCTGCTGGCAGGCCGCTATCTTCACCATTCAATCCTAAACAATAAGCCCAGAAACTTTGAACACTTTCAACCGCGTCTGGAGTCATATGTTGAAGATCATATAAAGTTGTTTGAGAAATTACATCATTATGATCTCCAATACGCCAACCATCCCCAGTTTTGTCTGCATTTTCAAGGAATAGAACTTTAATATGCTTACCAAAGTCATCCCCATTGTCATTATTTACATCAATTACTTCATATACAGTTGATAAATCGATCGTAGAAATATCTAAGCTACCTTCATTTTCCAATACAAACTCACGAATCATAACATCTCCAGGCTTTAAGTTATCAATATCAATAATTGTTGTTGGATCAACTGCTAAATCCAGTGTTCCAGCAGCAAACGTGTTATTCGTTTCCTCTGTATCACTAAAATAAGCAAACGTTCCTCCACCGATTAATCCCAATCCCAATACTGCTGTTGCTACACCCATACCTAATTTTTTCTTAAGACTCATCTTCAAATTCCTCCAATTGATTTATAATTTTTTAGTAATGCACGAAACTTCTTTTGCTTTTGATCTTCGCTGTTTGGAAATGCTGGTGTGTGTTTCTCTGTACTGTTGACATTTATTCCAGTACAATAGAAGTAGATTGTTAACGAACTAGACTTGCCACAGCGATGGTCCTCCTTTCTTATGTATCTCACTCATAATGTTTCGTTCTTTATAAACATGATTATTGTTTGTTATAACGAACGATTAATTGAAGTATAGGTTATTTTTCCTAGAATGAAAAACCTCAAAAACAGCCATTTTTATGTTATTAAGAACAACACTCTTGATAATACTCCTATTTACTTTGATTTACTTATATTTTCAATTATTTTAACGATTTAATAAACTTTATAAAGAACGACAAATCCCTTTAATCATGCACTTTCTGAAAATATATAGACTTTTCTTGATTATCCCTTTCCACTTTTAATTTTTTTTAATATACTAATCCTTATTAAGAACATGAGGAGCATGTCCTATGAAAAGCTTATCTTTTTTGCTAATTACTGTTGGATTGGCGATATTGGCTTATGGTGGATTTCAATGGTATGAAACAGAAAATGCACAGAAAGAAACCATGGCTGAGGCGCAGTCTTTACTAAATGATAAGACTCCCGGAACGAGCGAAATCGATTCAGTTATACAAGAGCCGCCAGAGGATTTCATTCCCGAAACCGGCGAGACAGTCGGCCTGCTGCATATCCCTAAACTGGAATCCGACCTCCCCATTGTGGAAGGTACACACGAAGATGAGCTGGCAAAAGGGGTTGGGCACTACGCAGGTACTGCATATCCATTGCAAAACGAACAAATCGTATTGTCGGGTCATCGTGACACCGTCTTTCGCAGGATGGGAGAACTGGAAATCGGAGACATTTTAACGATTCAATTACCGTATGGTGACTTTTCCTATGAAATTACCAAAACTCAGATTGTCGATGCAGATGACCGTACGATTATTGTTCCACATGATGAAGAAGTACTTACACTTACAACATGCTATCCTTTTTCTTTCATTGGCAATGCACCTGACCGTTATATAATTACAGCAATGCCCGTTTTTGATAAAGAAGATAAATTGTAATCAGCTGTCTTTACTACTATAATATTTAACAAGGTTTTAATCTGTGGGGGTGAAAAATAATTAATTTTTCACCCCGTTTATATTTGCATTGTGATTAAGGCAACATACACGCAACATCGGTAAAAAACCAAATTATCATTACTAATTTCTGTAATTTTCATAGACTATATTTGCTAATTAATATATAATTTACCCAAGATTCGATAATTTTTTACAAGATTTATGGTTAATTAGTCTTATAATCCATCATTGGATAGATATTAATTACAGAGGAGAATACGAGTGTTATCAAGAACTGAGAAGAGACAAAATAAGAAAAAACGTAAATGGCCCTATTGGGTTGGCGGGATATTTCTTGTACTGATTTTACTTATTGGTGGTTTTGCTTTTTACATGTGGAATGAGGTTGGAGCTACTATTGAAACCATGCATAATCCACTGGCAAGGGATGATGACCCGGAAAGACAAAAAGAAATTCAGCAACGATTCCAGGAAACAGATTCCATTAATGTGCTGCTGCTTGGAGTGGATGAACGTTCTGGAGACAGAGGACGTTCCGATACGATGATCCTTCTGTCTGTTAACCCGGATACAGAGTCGATGATCATGCTGAGTATTCCAAGAGATACTTATGTGGATATCCCTGGACGCGGTAAGGATAAGATCAATCATGCCTATGCATTCGGTGGAACAGACTTGTCGGTGCAGACGGTGGAGGAAAACTTTAACCTCCCAATTCATTCATACGCACGAGTCAATATGGAAGGGTTTAAACAGGGCATCGATGCTTTAGGTGGGGTTACTGTCAACAACAGCTTAGCTTTCTCCAGTGATGGACATTCATTCCCTGAAGGACAAATAAATCTAAATGGCGAACAAGCTCTGAGTTATATCCGTATGCGCTATGAGGATCCACGTGGGGACATGGGGCGAAATGATCGTCAACGGAAGGTTATTACGGCTGCTATGAATGAAGCTGCAAGTTTTTCAAGCATTACAAAATTTGGTGAAATATTAGATATTCTAGGAGGCAATGTTCAGACCGATTTGGATATGAAAAAAATGCAAACACTGTTCACCGACTATGCTGGAGCACGTAAAAATGTTACTACCATGGAGATTAATGGTTCAGGCCAGACAATTAACGGTGTATGGTATTATATAGTCGATGATTCTGAGTTCAATCGAATTACGAGCGAAATTACAGACCATATGGAAGCAAATTAAGTATATAAAAGAAAAGTCACCTGTGAATTATGAGACAGCGTGGCTTTTCTTCTTATGTACAAAATGTAAAGTATTTGTAATAGATAATGATATACTTTACATAGAATAAAAATTGGGGGTATTTTTTATGAAGCGAATCGTATTGTTACTTGTTATTCCATTTATACTTGCTGCATGTTCCAATGACGAGCAAGCGACACCTAACGAACGATTTAACGAGTATGTGACCCACTGGAGTGAACAGGATTACGAAAATATGTACGGGATGTTCTCTGAAACTGCAACAGAGTCCTACCCACAAGACCAATCAACTCAGCGAACAGAGAAAATTTATGAGGATCTGAACGTATCTGATCTGCAAATAGAATTTGAAGAATTGAATGAAGAGGAAACTGAATCCGCCATGGAAGAAGGAACAGCAGTCATTCCTTTCTCCGTTACGATGGATTCAATGGCAGGGAATATTTCTTATGATTATGAGGCTACACTGGTTCAGCAGGTGGAAGATCCTGAAGAGGAAAATCTGAACTGGTATGTCGAATGGGACCCAGGATTTATTTTCCCTGATCTGAAAGATGGTGGAGAAATCAGTATTCAGACTACTACACCAAAACGCGGAGAAATTCTTGATCGAAATCAAATGCCACTCGCAATAAATGACAAATTATATGAAATTGGCGTCGTTCCCGGGAATTTGGGCCCTGATCCAGATCAGGCAAAACAACAAATTGCTGAATTGCTCGGCATCAGCGTAGAGTCCATTGATTCTTCTCTCAATGCGGGCTGGGTGCAGGATAATCTTTATGTCCCACTAAAAAATATTCTTCCAGATGAAGAACTTTTTGCAGATCTGATGGCCATCGATGGGGTTGACCACCGAGAAATTACAGGCCGTGTCTACCCAGCTGGTGAGGCAGCCGCCCATTTGGTTGGTTATATCCGCAATATCAACGCGGAGGATATGGAAGGTGTCGATCCGGATGAGTATGGACCGAACGATAAAATTGGCTCACGTGGCCTTGAGGCGCATTATGAACAACAGCTGAAAGGAAAAAGAGGAGTCAAAATTGTTATTAACAAAGAAGGACAGGATGAGATTTTGCTTGCCGAAACGCCTGTAGAGGACGGTGAAAACATAACCGTAACCATTGATGTGAATGTTCAGGAAAAACTTTTCAGCTCCTATGGCGAAGATGCTGGTACAGCTGCCGCAGTTGATCCAAAAACTGGAGAAACACTAGCATTAGTCAGCAGTCCTTCGTTTGTCCCTAATGAAATTCTATACGGTACTTCCGGAAATTATTGGGAGCAACTTGATAATGATGAGCAAAATCCATTGATTAACCGCTTTGCATCAACTTATGCACCTGGGTCTGTAATCAAACCTGTTACTGGTGCAATCGGATTGGCCAACGGAAGTATTGAGCTTGGTGAAGGAATGGAAATAGAAGGATACACATGGAGCAATGGTGAAGGCTGGGGCAATTATGAGGTCACAAGGGTCTCAACATCGAATGGTCCGGTTGACCTGGAGGATGCACTCATTCGTTCCGATAACATTTTCTTCGCCAGAAAAGCAGTTGAAATGGGAGCTGATGCGCTTGTCAACGGTATGCAGGATTTTGGCGTTGGTGAGGAGCTGCCATATGAATATCCAATCACGATGTCTACCATTTCATCAAGCGGAAACCTTGACGATGAAGTATTGCTGGCAAACACCAGTTACGGTCAGGGTGAGCTGGAAATGAGCGCTTTACATCTTGCAGCAACGTATACGACGTTCCTGAATGAAGGAAATATGTTAAAGCCAACCTTACTGGCAAGTGAAGAGACTTCCCAAGTATGGAAAGAAGAGTTAATCTCAGCTGAGCATGCTGCTGCGATTCAGGATATATTAAGAAAAGTGGTAACGGAGGGTACGGCCAGAGATGCACAGAAAGCTGATTTTCCTATTTCAGGTAAGACTGGAACTGCCGAATTAAAGCTGACAAACGATGATGAATCCGGGGCTGAAAACGGTTGGTTCGTCGGATATCCGACTGACGACAAGAATATTATCATTGCCCTGATGGTAGAGCAAATACAGGACAAAGAAAAAGCACTTGCAACGAAAAAAGTAACCGACGTTTTAACCCAAATTAAATAAATTCGGAAAACTTAGCGTGCACCAAGCCTTTTGGGCGATTGCCAAAAAAATCTACTCCTGTTCATCTGGAGTAGATTTTTTGCTTATAATAATTTCGTTAACGAATAGAACATCTCTTCATCACGGGAATCAAGCGTCATATCTATAAGTCTTTTTATATTATCTCTTTCCAGCTCATCAATGAAAAGATGAATAGCTTTTTCCTGGTCTGTTTTACGCAAACTTGCTTCCGTGTGGTAATACGATTCAGCGATAGAATGCAGCTGGTTAAGAAAATCAGGGATGGAGATGAGTTTGGACATTGAGACGTTGACGATGTCCTTACCGTTTTGAAAGGCGAAGACTGCTTCGGTATTTTCTACCATCTGCGTTCTTCGATTAATCCGGATTTCATTGGATTCTACTGGAATGAATTGATAAACCTTCTTATTGATCACGACTGAAAAATATTGATATGCAAGTATGATTCGGACATATTTTTCTTCTGTCTTAACATAATACGGTTTAAGCATTTTGACAGTTACCATCTATTCCACCTCCCGATTTAATCTTGCGTCTCGCCAATCTTAATTTTCAGTTAATTAATTTTACATGAATTTTCTGTTAATTACAAGAGGAAAGTTATTCATTTTATCCCCTTGTTAAGCTGTGGGTAAGAAAATCGCCAAATCTCCTGTTTGTAAAGAAGATTTAGCGACAGACTTATTTTTCGGCCAATTCTTTATTCTCTTCTTCCGTGAACAAACGGGACCTTGATAAGAAACGTTTTCCTTCTGGTCCTTCGAGTGAAAACATACCACCTCTTCCATTAACCGCATCGATAATAAGCTGTGTATGTTTCCAATATTCATATTGGTCTTTGGATATATAAAAAGGTGTTTCCCCTATTTCCCCCAACAATATATCAGATTCGCCCGTACGAAATTCACCAAGTGGATAGCACATTGGTGAACTGCCATCACAACAGCCACCTGATTGGTGAAACATAAGTGGCCCATGAATTTCTTTTAATCGTTCAATAAGGTGTAAAGCTTCTTCGGTGGCAATTACGCGATCGACCATTTTTCTACACCCTCTCTAATGATTTCTTGGCATGGGGGCAGCCTTTAGGCGGATACTATCAACAATTGGGCAGATAAAAAATTGTATACTCCTCGTTTGCCTAGAATAGTCCTGCAGCACCTTCACTATAGCTAATCAGCAAATTCTTCGTTTGCTGGTAATGGCTTAGCATCATAAGATGGTTTTCACGGCCAATTCCGGATTTTTTATATCCACCAAACGCTGCATGGGCAGGATACTGGTGATAGCAATTCGTCCAGACACGCCCCGCTTCAATTCCACGACCGAAACGGTAGGCAGTATTGATGTTTCTTGTCCATATTCCCGCTCCTAAACCGTAAAGTGTATCGTTGGCGATTTCCATCGCTTCCTCTTTATCTTTGAACGTTGTAACAGAAAGCACAGGACCAAAAATTTCTTCCTGGAAAATACGCATTTTGTTATTCCCTTTAAAAATAGTCGGTTCCACATAATAACCAGCTTCAAGTTCACCATCCAGCTTATTGACATTTCCGCCTACAAGGACTTCTGCTCCTTCTTCCTTGCCGATGTCCAGATAGGATTTGATCTTTTCCATCTGTTCCTCGGAAGCTTGAGCCCCCATCATTGTATCTGTATCAAGCGGATGTCCGATTTTAATTTGATTTACCCTTTCAATCGCTTTTTCCATGAACTTGTCATATATTGACTCATGAACAAGGGCACGTGATGGACAGGTACAGACCTCTCCCTGATTTAGGGCAAACATAACCATTCCTTCAATCGCTTTCTCAAGGAAACCGTCATCATCATCCATGACATCTTCAAAGAAAATATTTGGTGATTTTCCACCCAGTTCCAGCGTAACCGGAATAATATTTTCCGATGCATATTGCATGATCAGACGGCCTGTAGTCGTTTCCCCTGTGAAAGCAATTTTTGATATACGGCTGTTCGATGCCAGTGGCTTTCCAGCTTCCACCCCAAATCCGTTTACAATATTAATGACACCAGGCGGAAGAAGATCTCTTATCACATCCATGAGTACATGAATGGATGCAGGTGTCTGTTCAGCAGGCTTTAAGACGACACAGTTTCCTGCCGCCAATGCCGGGGCCAATTTCCATGTTGCCATTAGTATCGGAAAATTCCATGGAATAATTTGCCCCACTACCCCAAGCGGTTCATGAAAATGGTAGGCCACAGTATCATTATCAATTTGACTGATGCCACCTTCCTGAGCTCTAATCGCACCAGCAAAATAGCGAAAATGGTCAACAGCCAACGGCAGATCTGCTGCCAATGTTTCCCTGACTGCTTTTCCATTATCCCATGTTTCCGCCACAGCGAGCATTTCCAGGTTTTCTTCAATACGATCAGCAATCTTATTTAAAATATTTGACCTTTCAGCAACCGATGTTTTCCCCCAGCTGTCTTTTGCCGAATGTGCAGCATCAATAGCAATTTCAACGTCTTCCTTACTTGACCTGGCCACTTCACAGAAGACCTTCCCTGTAACAGGGCTGATGTTTTCAAAGTATTTGCCTTGGACGGGAGGATGGTATTCTCCTCCGATAAAGTTGTCATACTTTTCCTTGAAACTTACTAGAGAACCTTCCGTGTTTGGACTTTCATACCTCATTCGTGAATTCCTCCTCACTATTGTAAGCGATTACAATTATTGTAGGATGAAAATCATGATGTAGTCTCTCTGTCTAGATTATAACAGAATATGATTAACTATTCCAATAATTATTAATAAACTAGACGTGGATGGAATGAAAAATCCGATCGTTTCTGGACCACCGACAGAAATCCAACCAGGAGTTCTAATAAGTTAAAAATGCAAAAAAACCTGATCAGGCTGTTCAGGGTTTTTTCAAAGCTGAAGCCATAAGAAAAAAACGTTGGATAACCAACGTTTCATTGTAAAGAAAATGGTACTATAATTTCGATTAATTTACTTCAGCTTTTTAGAGATACTATTTCCTACTTCATCTCCGGAATAACTCTTACTTCCTGTTCCATTGTTGAATTGCATAACGGACATGCAGGCTCTTCATTGAAACTGTATGACTCCCTCATCCAGCCCTGACAATCATCGCTAGTGCATGACCATACTTTCGTTTCCACTTCAGGAACCGGTTCCTTAGGTCCTCGAGAAAATGACATAATAGCATCCCCTTTCTTCTACTCTTCTTATTATACTCCTTTTTCAGCAACAATGTAAGGGCATGCTTATGAACTGTTGTTGATTTTGGACATAACAAGGTTTTCAAATACTTGCAACGCCTTCGGTTGGAACTCGTAGTGATTTTTGATTATGGAAAATTTTCGCTGAATTGGTGTGTCGTCAACAAGAAGTTTTTGTATCCTCTTCAGTTGCGATTCTTTCGCAAATGTTAACTTGGAAAGCAAACTAATGCCGAGGCCAGCTTCTACTCCCTCTTTGATTGTTTGGGTACTGCCAAAGGTAAGAATTCTTTTAGGAGTAAGATCATGCTTTTGGAAAAATTCCTCGACAACTTTACGCGTACCGGAACCTTCCTCACGGATAATCCATGTTTCATTCTTCAAATCCTCTATCGAAATTTGTTCCTCTAGTGTATAGGATGTTCGATTTCCTGCTATAATATACATCTCATCTGTCGCAAATTGTTCCACGGAAATCTGTTGATGGGAATAATTCCCCTCTATGAGCCCGATGTCGATTTCATGATGTAAAAGTTTTGTACCGATTTCCTCTGTATTGCCAATAGAAACTTCTGGCAGGATGCGAGGATATGTTTCCTGTAACCTGGCCAATAGCTCGGGAAGTACATATTCCCCGATTGTATAGCTTGCTCCTATTTTCAGCTCACCTCTTGGTTCATTTTTTAAATCTGAGACAAGGACCTGCATTTTCTCATAGTTTCGTAAAATCTCCAATGTATGCTGATAGACAATCTCCCCTGCTTTATTCAATTCGACGAACTTATTGGTCCTCTCCAGCAGACGAGTGCCAAGCTCTTTTTCCAGTGCTGCAATATACTGACTGACTGCCGGCTGTGACATATGCAATTCCTTAGCTGCTCTGGAAAAACTCTTACGCGCAGCTACTTCTTTAAATACAATAAGATGCTGATCCATTAAATAATCCCTCCTGATCCATTGGTGCCTGTCACTCCCCGAATTTTGTCGAACCACTTTATAAGTATATCTTATCATAAGTATTACAATAATTTATTTTTCTTATGCTAAAACTGAATTTATACTTAATACTACAAGACAGAAAGAGGTGGAGACCGATGAATACATTAACGAAGGGATCCGGTCATTGGAAAAAGCTTTTATTGGGGATTGGCTTTACTTTTATTTTTGCCTTGCTTGGGTATTTGCTTTCACTAGTACCGGGGTTCGATAGAGTCGGGCCGCTTGCAAGTGCTATTCTATTGGCAATCATTTATCGCCAAGTTTTCGGCTATCCAGAGTTTTTCCGCAAAGGAATAGAATTTTCATCCAAATATTTATTACGGTTTGCAATTATTTTATACGGTTTGAAATTGAATATGGATGTGATTTTTCAAGATGGCCTTGGCTTACTTGTCAAAGGCTCCGTAACAATCGTATTTGCCATTTTGGTAACGGTATATTTGGCAAAGTTATTTAAAGCCAACTCACAGATTGCTTTACTGCTAGGTGTAGGCACAGGGGTTTGTGGTGCAGCGGCAATAGCAGCCGTAGCTCCGATCGTTAAAGCAAAGGACGATGACACAGCGATCAGTGTTGGCATCATTGCATTGGTCGGCACGATATTCTCTATTATTTATGCATTGTTATTGCCACTGCTGCCGATATCAGATGTACAATACGGTGTTTGGTCTGGCCTTAGTCTGCATGAATTGGCCCATGTTGCACTTGCTGCAGAACCGGCAGGGGAAGAAGCGCTGGCAATGGCGTTATTAGCCAAGCTAGGTCGGGTTTTCCTGCTCGTACCATTATGCTTTATATTGATTTTTTGGGTAAAAAACAGAAAGTCAACAAATGGAACAGATCAGACGAAAGTGAAGTTTCCAATGTTTTTACTTGGATTTATTGCGATGAGTCTATTCGGCAGCTATATATTGGGGAATATGATTCCAGTAGCGGAAGGCGTCATGGACCTGATCAGTTTTGCCACTACATTCATACTGACTTCCGCAATGGTAGGGCTAGGTTTGAATGTGAGCTTGAAGGATGTTAAAAATAAGGCATTGCGGCCGCTGATTGCAATGCTGATTGCTTCGATATTGGTGTCTGGACTCATGTTCTGGGTGGCAGGTATATAATTTTGACTTGTAAAATGGAAGAACCGGTGTAATAGCCGGTTCTTTTGTATACCTATGAGAATTGCTATACCGCCGATCGGTTGTCACCCGAGAATACCAATCGACAATTTACGACAAATTTCGGGGAGTGACAGGCACCTCAAAGGGCGAATTGCTCGATTGCTTTTGCCACACCGTCATTATTATTTGTATCTGTCGTATGGTCTGCAACTTTTTTGATTGCTTCCTGGGCATTTCCCATTGCCACGCCAATTCCCGCTTCCTGGATCATTTTAATGTCGTTCAGACTATCTCCTACAGCCATGACTTCGTTCATCGTAATACCGATTTTATCACAGAGGAAATGAAGTGCCTTAGCCTTACTCACGCCTTTTGGATTTACTTCCACATTCGTAGGCAATGAGTTGGTAAGCTCAAGTTCTTCATAATGGGAAAGCTCCTGGACCATAATATCCAATTTTTGTTTGTCAGTCGATTCACAACCGAATTTCAGCCACTCATACTCATAAAAATCATCCGGTGCTTCAGCGCGGAATACACCACTTGTTGAAATCATCCACATGTTGACACCGACCTGAGTGCCAAGATTGTACATTTTTTCTATGAGCTCGGTTTTCAGTAAATGCTGATCCAATAATTCTTTCTCCATCGTCCAGATCTGCCCGCCATTGGCCGTTATGAGGTAGGATTGCAATTTTAATTCCTCGGCACAAGGATAACATGTCTGAAAACCACGTCCTGTACTTAAGACTACATGTGTTCCTTTACCAAGAGCCTGCTCAATGGCTATCTTTGTACGTTCTGTAATGTCATGCTCACCCGTTAATAATGTACCATCCATATCCAGTGCAATAAGTTTAACTTCATTTTCTGTTGTCATCATAATGCTCCTTTACCTACATTATTTGTTTTTTCTTTCTCCACATTCCTGTCGTAAAGCTTTGTTGTTACAAATGGGATAAACAGCAAGCCAAGCACGATGATAAATAACAGGTCCATATTATAAAAATCTACGATAAATCCACCAAAAACCGGACCAATCATTCTCCCTACCGCAGCGATACTGTTAACCATCCCCTGATAAAAACCAGCCCGGCCTTTCGGAGCCAGTTCACTGGCCAAGGTCGGTATTGCCGGCCATACAAGAATTTCACCAAGCGTCAGGATCACCATTGCAGCAGCGAACATCGTAAAATTCTCTGCAACCATTCCGATCGCAAACGAAAAGATCAGAATACTTGTTCCAATATAGATATGCTTTTTTGGCGAAGTAATTCTATCTGTAACCCATTTTAACAGAGGTTGAGCCAGAACGATAAGGAAACCATTTATTGCCCATAATGAACTGTATTGCTCTAATGGAATACCGATTGTCTGGGTATGGGATGCAATGGTTGATCCCCATTGGCTGTAAGCAAGCCAAACGACCAGGAATCCACTGCATAAAATAAGCAACGCTTTAAAAGCGGATTTGCTTTTTATTTTGCCACTCTGACCGACTACTGATGTATACATTTGATGATCCTGTGCTTTATCCATGTCTTTGAAGGTAAATAAAACAAAAAGAAAAAACACTATAAAAACAGCTGCATTTGCTAGAAAGATATAATCAAAGGATAGACTGGCAATATAGCCTCCAATTGAGGCTCCTAGTGCAACCCCCAAATTCTGTGCTACATAAACTGCATTAAATGCACGTCTGCCTCCATCTGGCCACAATGAACCAGCCATTGCAAACATGATTGGCCATGTGATTCCATTAGCAAAGCCAATAATGACCAGAAGTATTGAATAGGCTACGATTTCATGATTGAATGCTAGGATTATTGCAGCAGCCATTGCTATAAAAGTTCCAGAAAGAATCGTCCTATATGCACTATACTTATCAAAAAGTGCGCCGCCAAGCAGATTTCCAACAATTGATGCACCTTGATTGAACATTAAGATGATCCCTGCAAATGCAAGACTTTTACCAAGCTCATTATGTATATATATTGTATTTAAAGGCCATAAAAAAGAACCACCAGTAACAGTAATTGACGTTGCAATTACCAGTAGCCACATTTGTTTAGGCATATCTATCATCTCGCTTCATCAATAGTTAACCAACTTATTTTAAACAATCTTATCTGTCAATGCAATTTTTCAGATTTATTGCAAAAGAAGATGGACAAAGCCTCGAAAATTCATTTGCCAAATGGATGCTTTTTGGGATCTCGTTTGCATGATTGTTTCTTTTCCTCGCATGGGTTATGCCATCATAGCAATAGCGGCTGCCATCATCCTGTTACCCACAAGAATTCAAATAATAGTAAAAAGGAGCTTCCTCCCCAATTGGGAAGCTCCTTTCCTATGTGCCTTTCTTCCTTAACCGCATTTGCATCAGGATGACAAAAGCCAGATACGCAAGCGGCAATAATCCGGCAATTAAAACGATTCCGCTCCATCCTGCACTGTTCCAAATTGGTCCGGCGGCAGAACTGCCCATTGTTACCCCAACATAATAGGCTACCAAGTACAGGCTGGATGCGCTTCCTTTATGATGGGTTGCCTGCTCTGTGACAGATGCTGCCGTCAATGCGTGCGCTGTAAAGAAGCCAAGGCATAACACACATAATCCGAGAACGATTATCGGTACGGACTGGCTCACAGTGATAACTGCTCCCAACGAGAGAACGATCACCCCTGCAATACGTACTTTCCGTAAACCAAGATTCGCTGCCAGCCTTCCTGCAAGTGGTGCCCCAATTACTCCCAGTCCATACGCAAAGAACGTATAGGAAATGGCTTCCAGTGACAGTGAGAAGGGTTCCGCCTCTAAATGAAAAGGCAAATAAGTCCATATTGAAGTAAACGAAAATTGGAGTATTATTCCAATTCCAATCACGACAAGGATAGAAGGATCTTTCAAATGAAAGACCGTCCCTTCCATATCCTTTTTAAATGGTAGTCTGCTAGCTTTAAAAAAATTTGATTTAGGCAATAGCAGGAACACTGCAACTAAAATAAACAATCCAATGACTGCAAACACATAAAAAGCCGCCTCCCATGAGTAATGGTCTGTTATGTATCCTGTAACGACTCTTCCTGCCATTCCACCAAGGGCATTGCTTGAAATGTATAACGCTGTGGCCACACCTACACTTTGTCGATCAATTTCTTCATTGAGGTATGCAAGTGATGCTGCAGGCAGACCCGCAAGTGCAAATCCCTGTATAAAGCGTAATAATACAATCATGTAAAATGAATCAGCTAATGGAATGAGAAAAAAGGGAATGACAGAACCTATTAATGAGAGCTTGATAAAAGATGTCCTTCCAACCCTATCTGAAAAAAACCCGAGAATTATTAATCCAATGATCAGCCCGACAATTGTCATGGATAATGCCAATGTCGATTCGGAAACGGAAATATCAAACTCTTCGACGAATAACGGCAGCAACGGCTGTACTACATACATGCTTGCAAACACAAGAAATGATGCAAATGCTAAACTGAGCGTGATCTTCCAAAAATTAATATCCTTCATACTATATTTCTTCTGTTCAACCATCATGTACACTTCCTGCAATTAAGTAATAAAAACTTTCAGTAGTTTTACTATAGCACACTAAATTCTGCTATAAAAAGAAGTAGTGAACACTTGACATGGAACTTCATTCATCCTTTCGTTTATTTTTTACAATTTTTTACGCAACTCTACCTTATTTCCCAGGAAATATAGTTCTAGTCAAGTGAAGCTTCCGTACTAGCGAAATTTTTTAATTTCTTTTATGCCGAAAAAAGACAGCTCAAAATTCCAGCTGCCTTTTGTTTCATTTAACTTTTTGACTTATTCTTCTGTAATTACTTCTCTTAGTTCATTTGTTTCCTCAAGGTCAACAATACGTCCAAGGTCCAGCAAAATTAAGAGTTCACTGTCAATTTTTGCTACCCCTTTAAGGAATGTGTCTCTGACACCCCCAATCAGTTTCGGTGCCGATTGGATCATGTCACCGGAGATATCTTTTACTTCTGTAGCTGCATCCACAATCAATCCTACTTGCATATCCTTTACCGAAACGACAAGGATACGGCTATCATCTGTAGGTTCTGCTTCAGTGATCAGCAGACGCTCTTTCAAATCGATGATAGGTGTAGTTTCTCCACGCAGTTCGGTTACTCCTTTTATAAACTCGGAAGTCCTCGGTACTTCGGTAATCTTCTGCACTCTTTCAATGGAAATCACCTGTTGTACGTCAACCCCAAATGATTGATCATTTAATCTAAAGACAATAAACTTTGTCATTTCTGCCATTTTTCCTACCTCCAACTTATTTTACCAATGCATTCGGATCGATAATTAAAGCTACTTCTCCATCCCCTAGTATAGTTGCTCCAGAAATGGCGAAAACATCCTTCAAATAGTTGCCAAGTGATTTCAAAACCACTTCTTTCTGTCCTATAAAGGAATCGACAATTAACCCGGTAAGCTTGTCCCCTTTCTTCACGATAACAACGGAGTATCCCTTATCATTATTTACTTCCTCCGTAGGCACTTCAAAAACCGCTGCCATGGATACAAGCGGAACTACTTTTCCCCTAAAGTCCATAACTTTTTTACCGTGGGCGTACATTAAGTTCTCTTTTTCAAGAATTACTGTTTCAATAATAGAGGATAATGGTATCGCATAGGTTTCCTTTTCTACCTTTACAAGTAATGTTGCTATAATTGAAAGGGTCAACGGTAATTGAATGGAAAATATACTTCCCTTACCAGCTTGGGATTCGATTGTTATCTGTCCGCCAAGTGATTCAATTTTATTTTTAACGACATCAAGTCCTACTCCGCGGCCAGATATATCCGAAACTTTGTCTGCTGTACTGAATCCTGATGACAAAATCAGACTTGCTACTTGGTCATCATGGAGCAAGTCGGCTTCAGATACTGATATTATTCCACTTTCTATCGCTTTGGCCTTTACTTTCTCACGATTTATGCCGGCACCATCGTCTTCTATCTCAATAAAAACATGATTTCCGCTATGAAAAGCTCTCAAAATTAAATTGCCTTCTTCAGGTTTACCTGCCTGTTTACGAACTTCTGGCAATTCGATACCATGATCGACAGAGTTTCGGATTAAATGGACTAATGGGTCGCCGATTTCATCAATAACCGTACGATCCAATTCGGTGTCAGCCCCAGTGATTTCAAGGTTAATTTGCTTATTCAAATCTCTTGCAAGCCCCCGGATCATTCGTGGAAAACGATTGAATACCTGCTCAATCGGAACCATTCGCATAGCCAGTATAAGACTTTGCATATCAGTGGATACCCTGCTCATATGTTCAACGGTATCCGCAAGGTCTTGATTGCCGATAGTTTCCGCAATCACTTCCAATCTGCTCCGATCGATAACGACCTCCTCAAACAGATTCAGCAAATCATCTATTTTTTCAAGATTTACTCGGATCGTTTTGGATGCAGATCCGCCTTTTGCTGTTTGTGCTGCCCCTTCTACAGTGGATGCTGTCTGTTCTTTTGCTTCAGCAACAGTATTTGCTGGAGTAATCGGCTGTTCTTTTTGTTTTTCAGCGTTTGAAATCGTTACAAGGTTACCAATCTCCACATTTTCCACCTCTGAAACGTTGCCTATCACTTCTTTGATGATCTCTGCAACTTCTTCAGACAGAAAAATCATTGAAAAACGTTTAGCGAAATTCCCTTCTTCAATTTCTTCCACAGAAGGATTTGTACGTATCATTTCCCCACGGCCTTCAAGGGCTTCAAAAACCATGTATGCGCGGGCACCTTTCAGAATACAGTCATCTGTCAGGTCAACCGTTATTTGATAAGGGAAAAAACCTTGCTCTCTTGCCTGATCGACAATTGTAATTTGAAATTCATCCAGATCAAGGTCATCTGAATTAATAAAATTGCTTTCCTCCACAGTCTCGTCCTGCAACTCTGCAGAAACCGGCTCCCCTTTTTCGATTTGATCCAATCGTTGAACCAAACCTGTAACATCTTTTTTTCCATCACTTCCTTCACTGATGGAATTCACCATCTCCTCCAAATATTCTATTGCCAAAAAGATGGTATCTATGATATCGGTTGTAACATTCAATTTTTGATTGCGAATCAGGTCCAGTACGTTTTCCATTTTATGGGTTAGTGAAGCTATATCTTCATATCCCATTGTTGCAGCCATCCCTTTTAATGTATGTGCTGAACGAAATATATCATTTACCAGATTCAGATCCTCAGGTTTTTTTTCCAATTTGAGAATATTATCATTTACCGCCTGTAAATGCTCACGGCTTTCATCCAAAAACACTTCCAAGTATTGATCCGTATCCATAGGGCATTTCCTTTCTCAGTTCCGATTTTCCGCTGTATTCTTAAGCAGATCAAAAAGCTATGTCAAGAATAGCTGATTAATCTATATGGAACAATAGTCTTACCTTTTATATGTAGGTTAAATTTCCTAAATTTTATATCGGCTTATGCATGATAATTGTGAAGCACTAATAATGGAGATGGAAGAACAAAAGAAAAACAGAAAACGGGAACATTCCTGTTTTCTGCTGCAAACTTTAGTATGATGCCATTCAATCCAACAGCAAAAACATGTTCAAATCGCCGGCACCCTCAAAAACCGCCGTTAATTGAATTGCCTTTTCATATCCGGACAATGTCGTATTTCCATGCATCATAGTCGGGGCTGTAATATCTGTTGTAATGCCATTTTGCACGATCATGACAGCCAAAATGAACGTTTTATGAGTTTCATCACAAAACGTTCACATCTCTATCTTGTGGCATTTCTGCATTATCTTATTCAGAAGTACTTATATCATAGTTTGGCAAAATCAGTACTTCCACGCGTCTGTTCTTTGCGCGGTTTTCATCACTGGTGTTTGGTACAAGCGGCTTATACTCCCCAAATCCCTTTGCACTGAAAAGCGTTGGATCCAAATCTTCATTTTCCAAAACAAGACTCATAAAGTTCAAGGCACGAGTTACACTAAGTTCCCAGTTGGAGCTGAATTCTGACGTTCCAATCGGAACATCATCGGCATGCCCACTGATTACTATTTGATGTGGGGGCTCTGTATACAGCAGATTGGAGACATCCTCGGCAACTTCTACTCCTTCCGCTTTCACTTGAGCACTTCCCGAATCAAAGAACACATCATTGACAATGGTAATCAGTAAACCTTCATCTGTTAATTCCGTTCCAAGTTTATCTGCAAGATTATTCTCATAAATATAATTCTGAATCATCGATTGCAGCTGCTCCAGTTTAATAAGCTCTCCTTCAGCCTCTCCACCGCTCTCGTCCAGCTCTTCTTTTTCTTTTTCCTCATTCTCTTCTTCTTCCTTCTGCTGATCACCTGGATCCAAAGGTGATTCTATCGGAGATTCATTATGGTCCAGAATACCTGTACCACTGCTTGAAAATTCACTGCGAAAAACACTGGCAAGTTGTTCATACTTTTGGACATTGATATCACTCATTGCAAATAATACGATAAAAAGGGCAACAAGAAGTGTAAGCAAATCGGAATAGGGGAGCAGCCAAGATTCATCGATATGTGATTGCTTTTTCTTCTTTCTTCTACTCATAAAGATCCTCCTGTTTCAATGCTACCATCTCTTTACTTGATAGCAGTGAACCAAGTTTCTCTCTTACAATCATTTTGGAATCTCCTGTAGTGATTGACAGGATGCCTTCTACCATAATTTCTTTCTGCAATACTTCTTTTTTCGATTTTTCGCGAAGTTTATTTGCAAATGGATGCCAAAGTACATAACCGGTAAAAATACCGAGCAATGTTGCTATAAATGCAGCAGAAATCGCTTTACCGAGGGCATCAATATCAGCCATATCTCCAAGCGCAGCAATCAGACCGATTACGGCACCAAGCACTCCCAGTGTCGGTGCGTATGTACCGGCTTGAGTGAAAATGGCCGCACCTTCTTCATGTCTCTGTTCCATCGCATTGATTTTTTCCAGCATAATATCTTTAATAAAATCTGGGGACTGTCCGTCTATCGCAAGCTGCAATCCAGAAGACAGGAAAGGATCTTTCACATCAGCCACTTTCTGCTCAAGTGTCAGAATGCCTTCTTTTCTTGTCTGATCAGCCCATTCACTGAACATTTCAATCAAATCTTTTGTATTTGTCGTGCTTTGCTCTGTAAAAAGAATTTTAAATAAAGCAGGCACCTTTTTTAGTGTGCTGCCCGGGAATGCAATGGTCACAGCTGCTACTGTTCCTAATAGTATAATTAAGATTGCAGCCGGGTTTACCAGAGCTCCCACACCGACCCCCTTAAGTACCATTCCCACTCCGACAGCTAAAAACCCTAATATTAATCCGATAATTGATGTTTTATCCATAGGTTACCTCCTGGTTGTATATATGTAGCGCATCAAAAACTGCTTATTATATTTATCGGTTTAAAATTATAAGGTGTGTAGTCATAATTTGGAATGTCGAATATTTTGATTATTAACGGAACATAATTCGACAAATATCGGGGAGTGACAGGCACCACAACCTTCTAGTAAAATAAGATGGGAAAGGATGATGAACATGTTAAAAACATTCCAACTGAACACGAGTCGTCATGATGAAATGATTGATATCACTGCAGAAATTGAAAGGTGGATACACGATCAAGGTATTTCTGACGGGATTGCTGTCGTTTCCTCCCTGCATACTACAGCCGGAATCACTGTAAATGAGAATGCAGATCCTGATGTGAAAAAAGATATGCTCATGAGACTGGATGAGGTGTATCCGTGGGAGCACCCTAAAGACCGACATATGGAAGGAAATACAGCATCGCATTTGAAGGTGAGCACAGTCGGTCATGCCCAAACGCTGATTATCTCTAACGGCGATCTTGTCCTCGGCACATGGCAGGGTGTATATTTTTGTGAATTTGATGGACCGAGAAAAAACAGGAAGTATATTGTAAAAGTAATCGAGGGATAAGAACTGGTGCGTGTTCTTTATCCCTTCATTTCTTATCACTTGTTAATTTTTTTTGTAAATTTTTCCTGGTATTTTGAGCATGGTCAATTTGCCTTATTTCTTGCTAAAATAGTATGCTTCCGTTGTTTTTAAAACAGTTTTCTTCATTTTCCTCCCTAAATTAGTATGGATAACTCAGTCATTGTTCCCTATTCTCTATATAAAGGCACTTAAATATCCCGAATCACAACCTCTTTATGTTAAAAATCAAAATACAGATTATATAGAAAAAACTGTAAATATTTACTATAATGTAGGAAACAGACGTTCTTTCAGGTTGTGTCATAGTCATTAATTTTGCCTTTATTAAATAGAAGGGAGGAAAATTAGGATGAAAGAAAAAACAATTCCTGAAAACGAGGACCAATGTGAATACAGTTGGGCAAGGAAGTATATTAATGATAATGAGTTGATTTTCCGCAACAACCTGCTTCAGTCCTTTCTGCAGAATAAAGAAAACTGGTCTCTGTTGGAACAGTCTATTCGTTTTTCGTCACCTGAGGCGAAAAAAGCTTTGGACAAAGCATTTCGGGAACACCTTGCTGAAATAAGATTAATCAGTCAATTATCCAATGATCTAAGAAGACATGCCATCCGTTTCGATCAAAAATTCAAGCGCGACAGAAAAAGGCAATTGTTAATTTTGGATCAGCCAATGGAGGATGAAGATAATAGTAATGTTTCAATAATGGATCTTATCTATGACCAGCACGCACTGCCAGTTGACCAGGAAGCATTTGCCAACGACTACCGCCTTGAGAGTAACATTGGTAATCCCGCTCTTTATCATGCTATTCGTTCCATTACACCTAGACAGAAATATATTTTGGAATTATCGTATCTATTCAATATGTCGGATACGGAAATTGCAGCAAAAGAAGGTGTCTCCCAGCAATCGATTTCCAAAACAAGAAAAACAGCTTTATCAAATGTAAAAAGGCATTTATTGGAAAAGGAGGGAAAACATGAATGATATTTCTGCTTTCTCTTATTTTATTCAATTGCTGCAGGATGTCGGATTTCCGGTTTTAGTTACCTTGTTTTTATTAATACGTTATGAAGTCAGAATGGAACAGCTGGAAAAGCATTCAAGAAATCTGACAGATGTTATTAAAGAGTTAAGGAGGGATATTTCATGACACGACTTATTGACTTGACCAAAAAAGTCCAGTTGCAGAATGATATCGAATCCTTGGAAATAGTTCTTCACATGTTTGAGCCTAAAATCAGAGTCTCTTTACAGCAGACTTCTCCTCAGGAACAGGACGACTTATACCAGGAATTGAAAATAAGGACGATCGAAATCATCCGGAAATATGACTTTAGCAAGACATATGGCTTCTGGGAATTTACAGATAAAATTAAAGAACAATATCCGATCACTTATAAAAAAAAATAACACTCCCTTGGAGAGAATTACCATCTGTATTAAATTTGATAAGGGAGGAAATCACTTATTGCATTCTCTGTTATCTGCCCAGTCTTGTTCTGTTTTCACATGAACTACTTCCGCACTTCCGTTCTCTTACAACAGAGAACGGCTACATAATACGATAGATGCGTATTCATAGCGGATACACCCCGCCTTTCCAGCGGGGGATGAGACCCCTGCCAGAACTCCTTTCTATTAATCTTACTATTATTCACTTCCTTGAATATGTACAGGCTTCCTGTACAGATCAGTTATTTCCAATATTATTCATCTATTATATAACTTCACCCAATGGGGGTTTCTTCATCCTTCACCTCATCCCTTAAACACATATAAACCACCTTTCACATGATGGCTTTTTATAATCGGGAGGGACGGCCATATGCTGCTTAAGGTGACCCCGTCTTTTTGTTGTGGGGTCTTGCCCATTCTGCTCACGAAAAATGCATAGGAAAAGGGAGAACACTAATCTGTCCTCCCTCCATTCCTCTTCCCTGTCAGCTTTCCTGAACTGTTTCAGCAGGAAGCTTCGTTTGATAATTCTTTGCCATTTCTACTGCATTTTCCGCTTCAATATATCCCCAAAGATCATCAAGTGTTGGCTGGGAAGTGGCCTTCAAAATGCTTTTTATATCATTCGGACTAAGATGTGGATTAGCTTCCAGCATTAAGGCAATAACACCCGCACATATTGGCGTTGCCATGGATGTACCTGATAATTGAATATAATTTTCATCAACGATCATCTCCGGTAATTGTGACTCAATAGCTGATCCAGAAGCTAATAGTGAAATGATATTTGTGCCAGGAGCGTAAATATCCGGTTTGACAAACGAATCAATTGTCGGGCCTCTGCTGGAGTAGTCTGCTATAGAATCATCTGTACGATCCAGCGTATCCTGATCATCGGTAGATCCTACAGTGATGATAAATGGATCGATGGCCGGAGTGCTGATTGTTGCTTTGGCAGGACCGCTGTTTCCGGCAGCAGCACATACGACAATTCCTTTATGCCATGCTTCCTGAGCAGCCAATGACAATGGATCTTCCCTAAAAGATTCATAGGCAGGTGCTCCAAGAGAAAGGGAGACAATGCGTATATTGTATGCTTCTTTATTTGCAATGCACCATTCCAAGCCTTCTATAATGGTTGATAATCTGCCGCTTCCTTGTTCATCTAATACTTTTATTCCGATAACGGATGCATTTGTTGCTGGGCCGATATATCTTCCATTTGATAGATGGCCATTTCCGGCTGCATCACCAGCACAATGGGTTCCATGTCCGTTATCATCATATGGCTCGTTTTGTTCGTTGACGAAATCCCGGAATGCAACGATTCTGTTTGTTGGATTGGTTAAGTCTTCGTGTGGGTGTATACCTGTATCAATGACGGCTATCGTAACTCCATTTCCAGTCAGGTTATGCTGGGTGTGGACATTTACTGCACCGATCTGTTCGCTTGCAATGTCCAGATAGGCAGATACAATTCTGTCGTAAAAGATTCGATCTACAGCTTCATGATCTTTAATCTGTTTAATCATTCCAGGGGTTAAGTAGCCTTTCATGCCGTTAATGCTTGAAAGTTCTTTTTCCAATTTGTTATGGGAGTCATAATTGCAGAATTTAAGGAGGTCGTCTTTTTTTGCGTTGTCGCAATTTTTCTTCAAATAAACGATGATTGGTATTTCGTTGCTGCTCGTATCATTAGGATCAACCTGTCGATTGGTCCGCAATTGTTCCACTAAGCCAGGATCCAGTTTCCTGTCAGCATCTTCAAACCATATTCTGTTCCTTTTACTCATTTTACTCCTCCTTTTATATTCAATTACAAACTTATCTATTAAAGCTTATCAATACAGAATTGATAAAACAATCGGACAACTTAACTATTTTTCAAAATACTCTCTTAAATAATAGTAGATTAGTAGATATTTCCATTAATAAAGTAATACTTCAATCAGTGGTTGTCGTACAGCTTTACATGTGGTAGAGAATGATCACTTATTTTTCTGTTCTTTTTGTTTGATGACAAGCATACAATCTATTGAAATTTTAATATTATTGAATCTTGTGATAACATATGTGCAAACACTTATTAAAAACAAAGGGGGAATTCATTTGAAAGCCTTAACCTTTTTCTTCGACAGGATGGTTCAAAGATACTTACCGGATGCTTTTTTATTTGCCATTATTTTAACATTTATAGTATATCTGTTAGGTGTTGTCTTCACCGACAGTGGACCTGTCCAAATGATTGAACACTGGGGTACCGGATTTTGGGATTTACTCGCTTTTGCGATGCAAATGTCTCTGATTGTTGTTACCGGGTATATTTTAGCAAATACACCGTTTGTCAAAAACTTTCTGGCAAAACTCAGCACACTCGCAAATACACCAGCACAGGCAGTAATGTTAGTCACATTCGTTGCCGTCATTGCATGTTTAATCAACTACGGATTCGGTCTTGTAGTTGGGGCACTTTTTGCCATTCATGTTGCTAAACGAGTTCCATCCGTTGACTACCGTCTTTTAATTGCCAGTGGATACAGCGGCATGCTTGTCTGGCATGGTGGCCTTTCTGGTTCAATTCCATTGACTATTGCAACACCAGGGCATTTTCTGGAAGAAGCAATAGGGGGAACAATCCCTGTTGTTGAAACATTGTTCAGCCCTTTTAACATTCTTACTGTGCTCATTTTAGTTATTACATTACCTTTCTTTAACCGTTACCTATTGATAGGTACAGATCCGCTGAACAATACAGATACTTCCTTATTGAATACGGAAAACGATGTGGAAACAGAATCGGAAATGGTACAACCTGAAACACCAGCTGAAAAACTGGAAAACAGTCGAATTGTGTCCCTGATTATCGGAATGATGGGGCTTGCATTCATCGTCTATCACTTTGTCTTAAATGGCTTTGATCTAAATATCAATATTGTAAACTTCATCCTTCTGTTCCTTGGTATTCTCCTTCATAAGACTCCAAGACGTTTTCTTGATACGGTAAGTAGTGGGGTTAAAAATGCAGGGGGAATTATTATCCAATTCCCATTTTACGCAGGGATTATGGGAATGATGGTTGCTTCGGGCCTTTCGGAACAAATGTCCCTATGGTTTGTCAGCTTTTCTACTGAATTTACGCTGCCACTTTTCTCCTTCATCAGTGCTGGTATTGTCAACTTTTTTGTGCCATCCGGTGGTGGCCAATGGGCCGTACAGGGTCCTATTATGATTGAAGCGGCTCTTGCAATCGGGGCAGATACAGCAAAAACCGCGATGGCCGTTGCGTGGGGAGATGCGTGGACAAATATGATTCAGCCATTTTGGGCGCTGCCTGCTCTGGCAATTGCCGGGCTGAAGGTTCGGGACATAATGGGATTTTGTGTCATGATGCTTTTCTTCAGCTTTATCCCGATATCTGTTGGACTATTATTCTTCTGATCTGGTTTGTCCCCGATGTGTTTAGCCTGAATCGGGGAATTTTTATTTAAGCTTTGATAGTGACGGCTATGATGACTTTTTGCAGAAAGCCGATTATAATCAATGTTCCACGTTTCTTTAGGAGGAAGCCCAATTTTCGAAAGCGATAAAATGAACAAAAAAGCTTCTGTACCCACACTGAACCGGAATGTTGAAAAGGCAATTTCCTATTCCACACAAAAGAATATTCTTGATTTGACATTGCTACTCCCCACCTCAAACCAGCTTATCTCATCTGGATTTATTCGGATAAAAGGCAAAAAAAATAAGCCTGCCATGGCACGCTTAGCTGATTACCTTATAATCTGTGATCTCTTCTTTTGCCCGGCTCATGACACATTCCAATACTTGAGATAGTTTATCATTGAGGCTCTGCGCGTTTTGTTCCAATCCAACTATATTACCTTCCACATCATTTACACGCGATTCCAGCTGACTAATTAATTCATCCATATGATAGCTGTTTTCCTGTATATCTTTCAGATCATCCAATAATAACGTGATGGCTTCCAGCAACTCGTCAATTATCTCTTGAGTCAACACTTCCCCTCCTATACCCATATAATAGTGTAACCGTGCAGCAATTCACAAGTGTATATAGTATGAAATTAAGATAGATTATAGGTCTTATTATCTGTATACATCTGAGAAATAGTTCTGTAAAATTACAATGATCTTGCTTAATAACGATTACTCTGAAATGGAAAAGCCGCTCCCTGTATGGAAGCGGCTCAACTTACTAATTTTCCGCCTGATCCTTCAAAATATTTCCTGCTAAAGCATAAAGAACAGCATAGGTTACAAAATGGGAAGAATTATCATTTGTATCCTGTTGCGGGTACACTTCTACATAATCCATCCCACGTATCCCAAGCTTTGCAAATTCATGGACAAGCTCCAGAAGTTCATAGGACGTTAAACCATTTCCATCTACCGGCCCGCCTGGATTGAATGCAAAATCCAGTACGTCACTGCAAATACTTAAGTAGACCGCTTCTGTTCCTTCGCTCGCTATATCATATACTTTTCTTGCAAGCTCTGTCAGATCTGTTCCTGCTTTTCTGATTTCCCTTACAGATACCGTCGTTGCACCGACTTCATCTGCATATTTTCCTGTCTCCGGTTTGTTGCGCGGACCATGGATTCCCATGTGTACAATACTTTCATTTCGGACACTTTCACTTTCATAAATCCGATGGAATGGTGTGCTGCGTGCAAATTTATCCCCATCATAATCTGGATGGTTATCATAATGGGCATCCAGATGAATGATCCCGACTTTTCCATCAACTACTTCGCTTAATGCTTTTACAATCGGATAGGTTATGCCATGGTCACCACCAAATGCAACTGGGAATTTTCCGGTTTTCCAGACCTCAGAAGAAAAATCCTCAATACGAGACATCGTTTCCAACGTGTCAGCTGGAACAACATCGATATCTCCCAAGTCACCAATCGTGTAGTGCTGAAGCACATCCATATGATTCAGCTCTGGTAAATAACCGGAGTAACGCGCTGAATTCAGGCGGATGACTTTTGGACCTAGCTCACAGCCTGTATAATCACCCCAGGTTACCGCACCTTCCCATGGAACTCCATAAACGAGTACATCTCTATCACTGTAATTTTTTTCTTTTAGGCTAACTTTCTTTCCACCTAAATAGCAAGGTGTATTTCCATATAAATTCTCTGTCATATTCACATCACTCCTAGTTTATTTAACACCTGCAACTTTATCGTATTCTTCCTGCATTTCTTTTGTCGGCCCTTTTCCGATGAGACTAAAAACAACGATTGCAATACTGGACAAAATAAAGCCCGGTACCATTTCATACAGCTCGGAGCCTGTAAGCGGCCATACGAATATGGTGATCCCACCGAGAATGATTCCGGCCAAAACTCCATTTCTGCTTGTTTTTCTCCAGAATAGGGAGAACAAGATGGCCGGTCCAAATGTAGCACCAAATCCTGCCCATGCATAGGATACGAGATCAAGCACGGAGCTGGACTCATTCCATGCGAGGATCAATGCAATCAATGCAATAACAAGAACGGAAATCCTGCCAACCCAAACGAGTTCCTTATTGCTTGCCTCTTTGCGTAAGTATCTGCGGTAAAAATCCTCTGATAGGGCACTGGAAGATACAAGCAGCTGCGAATCAACGGTACTCATAATTGCCGCCAATACTGCAGCAAGCAAGAACCCTGCAACCCACGGGTTATATACAACCTGAACGAGCTGAATAAAAACCTGTTCCGAATCCGCCAAAGGCTGATCAAATGTCACAATTCCCAGCATACCTACAATCAAAGCTCCATACAAAGGGATAACCAACCCAAAAGAAACACTTATCAATCGGGCTTTTCTTACTTCTTTATGAGAACGTATCGCCATAAACCTTGCCAGGATATGAGGCTGTCCAAAATAACCAAGCCCCCAGGCAAGTGCCGAAATGATACCCACAGCTCCAATCGCACCTGCAGATTCCCATAATATCCCTGCTTCCTGATCATACGTAGTAGCAGCAAAAGCATCTATCAGGCTCGTGTTAATCGAACCCAACTGATTAAATAGTTCCCCAAATCCACCAATTTGAATCAGACCATAAATAGAGGTAAACAGTAAGGCTGCCGACATTAATACACCCTGAATAAAGTCAGTATAACTAACTGCCAAAAAGCCACCTAAAAATGTATAGGCTACAATGATAACCGCTCCCATTGTAAGAGCGAAATGATAATCAACACCAAATGTCCCCTGGAATAATTTTGCACCTGCCACAAGACCTGATGCTGTATAAAATAAGAAGAAGGCCAAAATAAACAACGCCGAAATGACCCTTAACAGATGCGAGTTATCCCGAAACCGGTTTTCAAAAAACTGTGGCAGTGTAATGGAATCATTCGTATACTCCGTATAGACACGCAGCCTTTTGGCAACATACTGCCAGTTGATCATCGCACCAACTGCCAGACCAACCGCTATCCATAAACTCCATTGTCCAAGACCTGCAGCATAAGCAGCACCTGGTAAGCCGATTAATAACCAGCCACTAAAATCACTTGCAGATGCAGAAAATGCCGTGACCCAACTATTCAGCTTACGACCGCCAAGAATATAATCCGATAACGTATTTGTCATTCTGTAGGTAATGATTCCGATGGTTATCATTAATATCAAATAAGCAATGAAGGTAATCAGTGTAGGATTCATGTCTCATCACTCTCCTTATCGGTAAAGAAAGTGATAATCGCCCATACGACTAATAGCGGCATTGGAACAGCAAACCAGAATAAAGTCCAACCGTCTACAATAAACTCTCTCATTAAAATCCCCCTATTTTATTTTTTCAAACCGCCTCTTTTTTCCTATTACCTAAACCAGAAGTGTCTAAACCTGAAAATTTAATTAAATCAAAATATTAAGTTCTATATAAATAATGTTATGTTTTTATATGGGCAATATGACAAGTCATCATCATGTCCATATGTACCAGTATCTTTTGGCACAGATAAATAGAACTATCTTCTAAAATTTAATTTCATAATATAGTAATATAGAGTGATAGACAATTTTAATAGACTGCTATAATTTATAATATGAAAGGGTATTCACAGAATAAAATATCTGAATTCTGAGAATTAAACAAAAAGGAGGGAAATGATGCAAAAATTCTTTGTTTTTATGGGTATTACAGGCTTCCTTGTCGTTACTATCATTATCTTTACAAGTGTACCTGCAATTGCCAAAAATGGTTTGAATGCTAGTTTTTCGTGGGGTAACCCAGGTCCTGCATCCCCAGTATTGCACCCCGGTTCCGCAAAAGGTGCTGGAATGATGGAAGAGCCTTTACAGCAAATTAATCCATTAATGGAAGAGATGATTGAAAACGGAACATTTCCGGGTGCGGTTACATTCGTGGCAAGAAAAGGCCATATTGTCCAACATGAAGCATATGGGAATGCTTTTTTGTACGAAGATGATCAGGGTAATCTGACTGATGACCCTATTGCAATGAGCGAGGATACTATTTTCGACCTTGCTTCCATCAGTAAAATATTCACATCGACGGCTGCGATGATTTTATACGAACAGGGCCTTTTCGACCTTGATGATCCTGTTTCCGCTTATATTCCGGAATTTGCAAAAAATGGAAAAGAAAATGTAACCATTAAACAACTTATGACCCACACATCAGGATTCACCTCATGGATTCCGCTATACACGATTGGAGACAATCGGGAAGAAAGACTGCAATACGTTTATCAATATCCACTCGACAATTCACCAGGATCTACATACACATACAGTGATTTAAATATGATTACACTCGGTGCTCTTATTGAACGACTATCAGGTCAGCGTCTTGATGAATTTGTATATGAAAATATCACAGTTCCGCTGCAGATGAACGATACGATGTACAACCCACCAGAGGCATTAAAGGACAGGATTGCCGCTACCGAATATCAGCCATGGACGAACAGAGGTCTTGTCTGGGGTGAAGTGCATGATGAAAGCGCATGGTCCCTTGATGGAGTGGCGGGACACGCAGGAGTTTTTTCCACTGCGAGTGACCTTGGAAAACTTGCACATATGTTTATTAATGACGGAGGCTACGGCGGAAAACAGATTCTTCAGCCGGAAACAGTTGCATTGTTGGTCGAAAACCAAATTCCTGAATTCCCTGGAAATGATCATGGTTTAGGATGGGAACTTTCACAAGCATGGTATATGGATGGACTATCAGGTTCTGCGTCCATAGGCCATACAGGTTATACAGGTACATCACTCGTAGTCAATTTGGAAAATGATACAATCGCTATTTTATTGACAAACCGTGTGCACCCAACACGTGAAACGGTAACAACCAATATTGCACGCAGAGAACTGGCAAGACTTACAGCAAATGCAATCCCAGTCGCTGTTCCGGGGGATACCGATGCATGGTATGCAGGGCATGGTGATCATCTGGATAACCGCTCCTTGACCCTCGAAGTATCCCTGGAAGAAGATGCCATACTGACTTACGATACATGGTACAGAATTGAAAATTACTGGGATTTTGGCTATGTAGAGGTATCAAATGATGGGGATAACTGGAATACTGTAAAAGACGCCTACTCCGGAAGCAGCGGCGACTGGATTAGTGAAGAACTTACAATTCCTGCAGATACGACTCATATTCGCTTTCGTTACAGTACCGATGTTGCCGGCAATGAACGAGGATGGTACGTGACTAATCTTAAACTAAGCCATTCAACTATCGGCAGCCTGCCATTTGATATTACCAGTAATGGATGGATGGAACGTAACTACTAATCGTTTTACAAGGAGGATTTTAATGAAGTTTTTCCGCAAAGTCCCATTTATTATCACAACGATTTTTGTATTATTACTGAGTCTTTTCAACATGTCAGAATCAGCAGTTGCAGCGGAGAATGTATCGGAGGATTTAATCATCTTTCAAAACGTTCCCGAAGCTGCAATTGAAATAAAAGATACTCAAATTGCTTTACAAGCAATGAATGTCTATCCAGATGGTCATTTTAAGATGACAGCTGAAGGATTGACATGGTCCTCAAAAAATAAAAACGTTGCTACTGTTGATCAAGACGGAGTGGTCACTTTTTCGGGACAGAACGGCCGTGCTTTCATTACCGTTACTGACGGTATTTCAACAGACAAAATCGCCGTACACAAGAAATCTTCCGAGTATCTCGTTATTAAGGAAGAAGGCGTTCGCTACGATGTCATTGGAAATGCAATCGAAGGCATGACACTTAATGAAAAAGTCGGCCAAATGCTGATGCCTGATTTCAGAAAGTGGAACGGTGAAAATGTAACTGAAATGCTACCCGAAATTGAACAGCTTGTAGAGCAATATCATCTCGGTGGTGTAATCTTATTTGCCGAAAATGTCGTTACGACGGAACAGACAGCTCTATTGGCAGCTGCCTATCAGGAGGCAAGTGAAAAATATGGACTCCTGTTGGCAATTGACCAGGAGGGCGGTATTGTTACCCGCCTGCAGTCAGGAACACATATGCCCGGGAACATGGCACTCGGTGCAACTCGTTCAGCAGAAACTGCCGAAAATGTCGGACAAGCAATTGGGGAAGAGTTAAACTCGCTAGGCATCAACATGAACCTTGCACCAGTTCTCGATGTGAATAATAATCCGGATAATCCGGTTATCGGGGTTCGTTCCTTCGGTGAATCACCGGAACTTGTAGCCGAAATGGGAACCGCATACATTAGAGGATTACAAACTACTGGTGTCGCAGCAACAGCAAAGCATTTCCCTGGGCATGGCGATACGGCAGTCGATTCGCATCTTGGTTTACCGGAAGTGCCACATGATAAGGAACGTCTGTTGGAAGTCGAGCTGTTCCCTTTCCAACAAGCAATGGAGGAAGATATTGACGCAGTAATGACTGCACATGTTACCTTTCCTAAAATCGATGATACAAAAGTGATTTCCCAAAAAGATGGCACAGAGATTTCTTTGCCTGCCACCCTTTCGCATAAAGTATTGACTGGCTTGATGCGTGAAGAAATGGAATATGATGGTATTATTATCACCGATGCCCTTAACATGGCAGCCATTGCTGAACATTTTGGTCCGGTCGACGCAGTTCTCCGCTCCGTTAAAGCAGGAACAGATATTATTTTAATGCCTGTCGGTCTTGAGGAAGTTGCTGAAGGATTGCTAGAGGCAGTGGAAACAGGAGAAATAACGGAAGAACGTATTGAGGAATCGGTGGAAAGGATCTTAACGTTAAAAATGGAACGAGGCATCATAAAATCAGAAACCCCTCAACCAATTGAGGAAGTCATTGCAAATGCCGAGGAAGTTGTCGGTTCTGATGCACATAAGCAAGTGGAGGCAGAGGCTGCAAACCAGTCCATTACCCTTCTAAAAAATGATGACGTTTTACCATTTGATTTTTCCAGCGAAGAAAAAATCGTTGTTATCGGAAATACGTTTATTAGCAGTTTATATGATGCAGTAACTAATTATCATGAAAATACGGACCTTTTGGTAGCTTCCGGCCCATTAAATGACGATCAGCTGGCTCAGCTAGAGGATGCAAGTGCCGTTCTTGTCGGTTCCTATACGTTTAATGTAGCTGGCAGATCATCAGACAGCACACAAATGCGTATGATCAATCAGCTTATTGAACACGTGGAAGCACCTGTTGTTGGAGTAGGCATCCGAAATCCGTACGATATTATGGCCTTTCCAGAGATAGATGGTTATCTTGCACAATATGGATTCAGACCAGCCAGCTTTGAGGCAACAGCCGCAATCATTTTTGGAGAAAATAACCCTGCAGGATTGCTGCCCGTCACGATTCCAGGCGCAGATGAAGATGTACTGTATGAATTTGGTTTCGGTCTAACCTACTAAATAAAAGGAGTGTGGATGAAATGAAAAAATCGCTAATACTGTTGTTAACAGCCATTATGGTTCTAACCTCCCTTACTGCAGCATTTGCAGATAAGGGAAACAACGGAAATGACAAGGAAAAAGATAATGGTAAAGAAGTCCAATTAGGTGTCGACGTTTTATTGAACGAGCAGAAAGACCTTATTGAAGGAAAACGAGTAGGTTTAATTACGAACCCTACCGGTGTCGATCAGGAATTAAACAGTATAGTAGATTTGCTTCATAATGATCCAGATGTTGAGTTGACCGCCCTTTATGGTCCGGAGCATGGGGTGCGCGGGGATGCTCAGGCAGGAGAATATGTAGAATTTTATATCGATGAGACAACAGGATTGCCGGTATACAGCTTATATGGCCAAACAAGAAAACCTACCCCTGAAATGCTGGAAGAAGTTGATGTACTGATATTTGACATTCAGGATGTCGGAACTCGCTTCTATACGTATATTTATACGATGGCATATGCAATGGAAGCAGCACAGGAAAACGGAAAGGAATTTATCGCGCTTGACCGACCGAACCCACTTGGCGGACAAAAGGTACAGGGACCGGTGCTTGAACCGGAATACGCCTCTTTTGTTGGAAACTATCCTATTCCATTACGACACGGGATGACTGTCGGAGAACTGGCGACGTTTTTCAATGAAGAGTTTGAAATTAATTCAGATTTAACCGTTGTGGAAATGGACGGATGGAACCGCAATATGTACTATGATGATACAAATTTGGAATTCGTTCTGCCATCACCAAATATGCCTACACTTGACACAGCACTTGTATATCCAGGTGCAGCTTTAATTGAAGGTACAAACGTATCGGAAGGACGAGGTACAACAAAGCCATTCGAGTTTATCGGTGCACCTTTTGTTAACAGTACAGAACTCGCAGCAGCATTAAATGACTTGGAGTTACCTGGGGTGACATTCCGGGCTGCATCATTCACACCTTCCATTTCCAAACATGCCGGAACACTCAGTCATGGTATCCAAATTCATGTGACAAACAAAAAGTCCTATAAACCTGTCGAGACGGGGCTGCATATCGTAAAAACACTCCATGATATGTATCCGGAAGACTTTGAATTCCGGGCAGAAAACAGTGCAGGTATATCCTTCTTCGACAATCTTATCGGCAATGGATGGATTCGTGAGGCAATTGAAAACGGAGATTCCGTTAAAGATATGGAGAAGGAATGGAAAGATGAATTGAAAGCTTTCGAGACGGTTCGTAAGGATTACCTTATTTACTAACTGCATCACTTGGAAATAAAATATATCATGTATCTACTAAAATATCGAGTAGAAACAACCACTGCAAACCACTTTAACAATGGTTGATCAAAATGAAAAAGTTGTTTAGACAAAAGAAGTAACCGTTAAACTCCAATTAGTCCTGGAGAGCGGTTACTTCTTTTGGATTAAAAATTTATTTGAATTTCAAATAGATTTATAAACATTGTGATGGCCATTTCTAAAAAATTCGGACTGCGAACACGTCCCCAGAACAAAATTGTCGTTATGAGCGCAATATGTGTAAACTGCGAAGTAATTTAGATTTATTTCCGGGAATATGTGCATCTGCTGCCGTCCGGGATCGCTCTGGGCGGATGCTTTCCGCGGGCACG
>NZ_LQNF01000005.1 GCF_001618145.1 Oceanobacillus damuensis | reverse complement strand
TTTTTTTTTGCGTTTTGCTAAAAGAAGTTTGGAAAAAAGTGTTTTATGTATATCTTTTTTAATCCTGATAACGTCTTGACCGAAATGTGTAATTATTTTTACAATAATTTAAAATTTACTAAATACTATTTCATTACAATGGATAGTAGATATAAAACATATATAAATTGAGGGTGGATGTTGATGGATAAGTTATTTGCTCATTTTTATACTTTGGAAAGCCAATTATGCAGGTTTATAAACCAATATTTCAGTCAGAGACATTTAAATTTATTTTTCAGTGCAATTACACACTTGGGTGGATCTATAGTAACCATAAGTTCTCTAATGCTCTTAATACTGTTCACTTCGGGTTCTTTGCAATTGACTGCAATTGCAAGTGCCGTTTCCTTAACATTAAGCCACATTCCAGTCATTTTCTCAAAAAAACTTTTTCCGCGCAAAAGACCATATATTTCCCTTCCGCACATATATGTTTCTAAAAATCCTTTAAAAGATCATTCATTTCCTTCCGGTCATACGACAGCAATTTTTTCGATAATCACTCCATTTGTTCTTATTTACCCTACATTAACTGTTATTTTACTTCCTATTGCCTTTGTTGTAGGATTGTCCCGCATTTACTTAGGACTGCATTATCCTTCAGATGTAATTGTTGGGTGTATGCTTGGTTCATCAACAGGAATGCTTTCTTTTGCAATCATAGAAACTTATTTTCCAAGTGTATTCATATAAATAAGCTAGAAAATTTTAATTATATATTTAGGGGGGAATTATTTAATGAGAATTGCAATTTTTACGGATACTTTTGCTCCTGAGGTTAACGGAGTGGCCAAAACACTAAAACGGTATACGGAATATTTGGAGGAAAACAATATAGAATATCGTGTTTTCGCACCAAAAAGTGCCGGTGAAGATTTATTTTCCAAGCACGTCTTGCGTTTCAAGAGCTTACCTTTATTTATGTACCGTGAATGCAGGCTGGCACTGCCTAATATTCCTTTTGTAAAGGAAGAATTGCTAAGTTTCAAGCCTGACATTATTCATGTAGCTACTCCGTTTAATATTGGATTATGCGGATTGCATTTTGCTAAGAAAATGAATATCCCGATTGTTGGATCATACCATACCGATTTTGATAAGTATCTGCAATATTATGATATGCAGTTGCTGTCAAAGCTGCTTTGGAAATATATGCATTGGTTCCATCGTCCTCTCAGAAAAATATTTGTCCCCTCTGTTGTAACAAAGGAACAATTACAAAAGCAGGGGTTTACCAATTTGGCGATTTGGCCGCGTGCAGTTGACCATTCCGTATTTAATCTGAATTATAATCTGGATGGGATCAGAGAAAAATATAATATTAAAGAAAAATACATATTACTTTATGTTGGAAGAATTTCGCCTGAAAAAGATGTGATGCTGTTACCGGAAATTAATCAAATGCTTCCTGATGCACAGAGAAAGGATATACATTGGCTTGTTGTTGGGGATGGTCCTCTAAAAGCCGAGTTGGAGGAGAGAGAGATACCCAATATGACATTCACGGGATTTTTATCTGGAAACAATCTGGCTCAAGTTTATGCATCGTCCGATTTATTTGTTTTCCCCTCTGCCACAGAGACATTCGGAAATGTTGTACTGGAGTCATTAGCTTGTGGAACTCCTGTTATTGGCGTAAATTCAGGGGGAGTGCGTACGATCATTCAACAGGATAAAACTGGATTGCTCTGTAATGAAAAAAATACTGTAGAGTTTGTCGAAGCAATAACGAAGCTGTTATCTGATGGCAGCAAAAGGAAAGCGATGGGAATACAGGGACGTAATTATGCCATGACCCAAACATGGGATTCTATCTTCAGTAATCTTGTTGCAGAATGTGAATCAGTACTTGTTGAAGAGGAATATAAAGTTTTTGCGTAAGAAGGATAAAATGAGGCTTGGACAAAAGTGTATTTAATTATAGGAAAATCCGAACTATGATTCAAGATTCTTTCGTTACAATTCGAATTAGATCGGATTTTTTCTTTTTAAATTTTACTTATCCTGATAGCAATTGTTTTTTGTAATGGTACATTTATTTAAATTTGTATACATTCTATATTTTGTTATTGGGGATTGAATTTACAGATAATCTATGCATTTCTCGTTAGTAATTTTCAATTTAATAAGCAGGATGTATTCTAGAATATCTCTTTCATATGTTATCCATAAAAATGGAAGGACTTATTTGGGTTGGCTGCCTGCTCCCGGAATAGGAGGACTGTGTGAAGTTTAAAAAAGCGGAACACAGGCCTACTGGGAAATCCGGTAACAGGATTAAAAAATGGGGTGGCAGGTTGTGTGGAAGTATAGAGAAAAGTTCCAAAAATTGCTTGATTCTCGCTCCTTTAAAAAGGCATTTTACACAATAAAGATAACATGTAAAATTATATTGCCGCTATTTGCCTTTCACATAGCGATTGCTATGGTTCTGGGGCTTTATGAGGCTGATAATTCTAATGCTTTTACATTTTTATTGCTGCTATCTGCATACTATCTCCTCTATTTGACCATAACTTTTTCGATACACGTGGGGTTTCACGTTGCAAATAACAGATACCATCTATTGAAGGACGATAAGCATTATCGAATTTTACGAATCATAAGCATCTGTTGTATTTGTGTTCCGCTGGGAGGGGTAATGATGTTTTTCCCTATATTATTCCCATTAAGCTTCCGCGAAAAAGACGCAAAGTAAGGGAATGCTTGATTACTGTTATTATTATATTTGAATTACTTATTATCACGAAAGGCTCTATTGGTACTCTGTATTTTACAAGTATCTCCTGGAAACGGTAACCGAGCTGGAGTCCATGAGACATGGCTAGTGTCAACGGGGCGGTATAACTTTCTTCCATGCTGTTGTATTATGAATAATTCTAAGATTAAATTTGCCGTAGCGTGTATATATCAGCCTGAAAGCCAAACCAACCAGCCCCTACACAAACCAAAAAAGATGAAACCACATTTCATGGTTTCATCTCTTTTGATTTATGCTTTATCTGTTTCTGTAACGTTCCATTTTTTACTTAGGCTATCTGTTATTGATGTGATTGCTCCATCACCGGTTACATTACATGCAGTGCCGAAGCTGTCCTGTGACAGGTATAGGGCAATCATAAGAGATACCATTGTTGGCCCGAATCCGAGCATGGTGTCCAATAATCCGATTGCCGCCATAACAGCACCACCGGGAACACCTGGAGCTGCAACCATAGTTACGCCTAGCATTAACAGAAATGGCAGGACGGTTGTGAATTCGATGGAATCACCTTGCAGGAACAATACTGCCATTGCACAGCTAAGAATTGTTATGGTACTTCCAGACAAGTGAATGTTTGCCAGCAGCGGAACGGTAAAGTCAGCAGTGTTTTCACGTACCTTCAATGTTTTGGAGTGTTGCAGAGTTACCGGAATGGTTGCTGCCGATGATTGTGTACCAAGTGCCGTAAAATAAGCTGGAGACATTTTTTTAAGCATTATTAAAGGATTTTGTTTGCTTAATGAGCCTGCAACTGAATATTGGATAATTAAGTAGAGTACATGCAAAATGACGATCATAATAAAAACTTTTGCAAAGACACTTAAGATTGTTGCAACCTGACCGGCATGTGTCATATTGGCGAAAATACCAAATATATGGAACGGCAGCAAAGGAATGATGAACCTTTCGATGACAAGCTGAATAATGTCACGGAAATCATTGGAAAGTTTAAGCAGTGCATCGCTTTTAATGGCTGCTATTCCGATACCAATTACAAAGGAAATTAGAAGCGCGGTAATAACTTCCATTGGTGGTGTCATTTCCACATTAAAAAATGCTTCACTTAATCCTTCCGTCGGGTCTGTAAAAATTTCCATGGACTGGCCGCTAAGAATTGTTGGATACAGGCTTTTTGCTGTGAAAAATGCTATCGTTCCTGCAATGATTGTGGAAGCATAGGCAAGGAAAGCAGTCAATCCTAACAGTTTTCCTGCTCCTCTACCCATAAACCCGATACCAGGAATGATGAAACCAATGATAATCAGTGGGATAATAAAACCTAAAAAGTTGCCAAATAGTCCATTGAAAGTAGCAAACAGTCGGATGAACCATTCATTTGCAAATGAGCCAATGGCAATACCAAGAATGATTGCTGTAATAATTCGTGCGAGTAAACCATATCGTTTCATATATTACTCTCCCCCCATAGTAAATATTTCTCTAATTTTTTCATTATACACTGGGAAATGCAACGATACCAGTCTATTTTTAAAAAAATAAAAAAAGGGAAGCACCAAATAATGTCAGGAACTTCCCTTTTTATCTGATTAACTCATGCCGTAAGGACCCATTGAACCGGAATTGGAACCGCCGCCCCCAGTTAGAAAAGGCATCATTTTCTGCACGGTTTGACCGAGGTTTTGATTATTTCTTGTCATCGTATAGTACGCTGCAGCTCCTACACCGACTGAAGCAAGTATTGGCAACCAGTTACCGTTCTTTTGCATTCATCATCAATCCCTTCAGTTAAAGTTTCAGACAGGTTTAGGATGACTCAACACGGCAAAAACATGCTAGGAATCATATACCATATAGGAAGCTTCTTCAGCTGCATTCATGCCGGCCAGTCTCCCCGTGACAAGAGCAGAAGTAATATTATAGCCACCTGTATAGCCATGGATATCCAATATTTCCCCACAAAAGTAAAGTCCGTGCATGATTTTTGACTGCATCGTATTTGGTACGATCTCTTTAATGGAAATGCCCCCTCCAGTTACAAAGGCTTTCTCCAGCGGGAGGGAGCCATGGACATAAAATGAAAAATTTTTAATCGAATGGACGATGGAACGCACTGTTTCCTTGGATACATTTGCACATTTCTGCTCATCGCTGACTTGATTCTGTTCAAGTATAAACGTCAGAAGTCGTTCCGGTACGATTCCTTTGACAATGTTTTTGAATGCTTTTTTCGGATTTTCCTCCATAGAGTTCAGAATATCCTGAAGCAGCTTCTCTTCCTTTTCCTCTGGCAGGGCGTCGAGTACCATTGGAACCTCTTTCTGCCCCTTCATAAGCTCTTTTACGACGAATTGGGAACATCGCAATACTGCTGGGCCAGATATACCGAAATGCGTAAAAATCATATCCATTCTATGTGTGATGATTGGTTTGCCTTTTTTATTTAATACGGACAAGTCCACGCTGCGCAGGGAGAGTCCTTGCAGGCTTTTATTTTTGATGAATGGCTCTTTCGACGTGAGCGCAACTTCTGTCGGATAAAGCTCGGTTATCGTATGTCCGGCTTTTTTTGCCCATGCATAGCCATCACCGGTTGACCCGGTGTGTGGTACCGCTTTTCCCCCGGCAGCTATCACAATGGCCTTCGTATGGAGCTTTTGCCCATCCGTCAGAATGACAGAATGAATTGTCTCGTCGTAATGGACTGCCTCCACTTTTGTATTCATTTTTACGGTTACATTTAACTCACTCAGTTTATCGATAAGTGCGGTTACAACACTTTGAGCCGAATTGGAGACAGGAAACATACGGCCGTGATCCTCTTCCTTCAATGCTACCCCCATATCTTCAAAGAAATCGATAATATCATAGTTATTAAAAACGGAAAAAGCGCTATATAGAAACTTACCATTTCCAGGGATATGTTTGATTACTTCCTCCTGTGGGAGCCGGTTTGTCACATTACATCTTCCACCACCTGAAATGGCAAGCTTTTTCCCGAGTTTTTTCCCTTTTTCAAGCAGTATTGTTTTTGCGCCGTGCTCTGCTGCGGATATCGCTGCCATCAGACCGGACGGACCACCGCCAATTACGATTACATCATATGTCAATTCGATTCATTCCTTTCGTAAGTATATTACCACTTATCTGCTGTTCCACTCAAATTTACATTATGCAAAGTTCTATAATCGACAAAAAATGAGTTTTGTGACGAATGTTATTTGAAGAAAGTGTAGTTTAAGTATGGTAAAATGAATGTTGGATTTAAAAAGAGTACACTGCAGGCGGGGAAGTCGCAGTGATCAAACAAGATTGCTAAGATGCGGGTGAAGTGATGTCAAAAATAGTAAGAGGTACGATGCTTTTAACGGGTGCATCGTTTTTGTCGAAATTTCTTGGTATGATCTATCTGATTCCGTTTAATGCGCTAGTGGGTGCAGAGGGCGGTGCGATGTACGGATATGCATACACACCATATAGTATTTTCATCAGTATTTCTACAGTTGGGATTCCGGTAGCGGTATCCAAATTTGTTTCCAAATATAATTCACTCGGCGACTATGAGACCGGAATGCGAATGTTTAAAGCAGGAAGTACCCTGATGCTTGGCACAGGCTTCGTTGCATTCCTGATTTTGTTCTTCAGTGCTGACTGGCTTGCACAAATGCAAATTACCGGGGATGAAGCGGAAGTGACCGCTGAAGACGTAGCTTTTGTTACACGAATGGTCAGTTTTGCACTAATCATTATCCCTTCCATGAGTATTGTCCGCGGGTTTTTCCAGGGACACCAATCAATGGGGCCTACAGCGGTTTCCCAGGTCGTCGAACAGATTGTCAGGATTGTGTTTATCTTGGTTGGGTCGTACATTATCATCCAATTGCTGGGTGGTTCTGTCACGACCGCTGTCGGTTTTTCCACTTTTGCTGCTTTTATTGGGGCGATTGCTTCCTGTGTCGTATTGGCTGTTTACTGGAAAAAACGCAAGCCATTTCTCCAGCGGCAGATTGCCCAGCAACGTTATACGTATGATTTTCAGATTGGAGATTTGTTTAAAGAGCTATTCCGTTATGCAGGGCCGTTTGTGCTTGTTGGACTGGCAATTCCTTTATATCAAATAATCGATCAGTTTACTTTTGAACCGGCGATGGTTGCCAGCGGTCGGAGCGACGTTTGGGTGCCGGCAGCTGCTGCTATCCTAACGTACGGACATAAAGTGGTTATTATTCCGATGACAATTGCCACTGGTCTTTCACTGGCGATGCTGCCGAGCTTGACCGAATCGTTTACGAAAAAAGACGATCAACTGTTTACAACGCAGATTAATCAGGCATTACAGATTATACTAGTCCTTGTCATTCCGGCTTCTGTAGGAATAGCCATTCTTTCTGACGAAGTATATGGTTCTTTATATGGGATGGAGGATATAGCTGTAACCGGTACATTGCTCACATGGTATGCACCTGTTGCACTCCTGTTTGCCCTGTTCACTGTAACATCGGGGATTCTTCAGGGGATCGATCAGCAAAATTATGCGGTAATCAGTCTATTGGCGGGTCTTTTTGCAAAGGTCCTATTGAACAGTCAGCTGATCCATATGTTTGGTGCAAAAGGGGCAATCTTCGGTACTGCAATTGCTGCAGGCATTGCTGTTATACTAAACTTCTGGAGGATTAAAACTGCCATTGATTTCAGGTTTAAACAAACGATTAAACGGACGATCCTCATCATCATTTTTACATTGGTAATGTGTATTGTCGTCTGGATTCTCAAAGGAATTATGGGGTTATTCATTCCTTACGAAGAAGAACGCTGGGCCGCGATTGTTATGCTTGCAATCGGCGCATCTGGCGGGGCAGTCGTCTATTTGGGACTTGCCTATTCATCCACATTGCTGGAACGAATCTTCGGGGGAAGAATTCCTTTAGTGGGCAGATTTTTAAGAAGGTAAAAGGAGAATGATGATGCGTCTTGATAAATTGCTTTCGAACATGGGAATTGGAAGCAGAAAAGATGTAAAAACTTTATTAAAGAAGAAACAGGTTACCGTTAATGGAACTGTTGTAAAAGATAGTGGTATGAAAGTCGAACCGTTTGCAGATGAGATTGCCGTAAATGGGGAAATTGTCCGTTATCAGAAATATATTTATTTAATGATGAACAAGGCACCAGGCTATGTATCGGCAACAACAGACGCTCGCGAGAAAACGGTAATCGACCTGCTTGGTGAAGACGTCCGGCATTTCAATCCGTTTCCGGTTGGACGTCTTGATAAAGATACAGAAGGGCTTCTGCTTCTTACCAATGATGGTGACTTGGCACATCAGCTCGTTTCTCCAAAAAAGAATGTCGGAAAAACGTATTTTGCAAGGATTGATGGCAACGTAACGGAAGCAGATATCACAACCTTTCGGGGAGGTGTCGTGTTGGAGGACGGTTATCAAGCGAAACCGGGAGAACTTGTCATTTTGAGAAATGGTGAAATTTCAGAGGTTGAAGTTACGATTACTGAAGGGAAGTTCCATCAGGTGAAGCGGATGTTCGAAGCGGTAGGGAAGAAAGTGATTTACCTGAAACGTCTGAGCATGGGAGAATTGAAGCTGGATAACGGCCTCAGGCTTGGTAAATACCGTGAACTGACTAAAGGCGAACTGGAGTATTGTATTTCTTTAAAGTCACCATCGGAAGCATGACATCGGATCGGATTGACAGTGCATGAAGTGTTTAGCCTGGAAAAAATGAGGGATCGATTATGTCACATTATTTTATAGCCATCCAACTGCCAGAGGAGCTTCAAGCATTTTTTTCCGTATGGCAGCACAAATTGAAGGAACAATTGCCGTACAAGCAATGGCCGAACAAAGAGGAGCTGCACATCACTCTAAAGTTTATCGGTGAAGCTGCCGATAATAAAGTCGTACAATTGAAGCAGGAATTGCAGGCAGTGCAGGAACTGCAGACTTTTAATCTGAGTGTCGGAGGTATAGGTACATTTGGCAATCCGAGTAAACCTCGTGTTTTATGGGCAGGGGTGGAACGTACGGAGAGATTATTCGAACTCCAGCAAACCGTAGAGAATTGTGCCCGGAAAATCGGCTTTGAAAAAGAAAACCGTGCATACCGACCACATATTACACTGGCGAAAAAATGGGCAGGAAAGCGTTCTTTATCTGAAGAGACATTACCTGGCCTGCACAAGCAGTTTACAGATAAGCAGACGATGCATGTAGCAGATGTAATACTGTTCCGCATTCATCCATCAAAGTCACCAAAATATGAAGTGGTGGAGCGATATATGCTCAAATGACCAATTGCAAAAATATTCATAGCCGCCGGGAAATTCCCGAAATGAGCGGAATCAAGTGTAACATCAAGAAACGTTGCCTGCCTCGTTCAGGGGTTTTAGGATATTTCCCGTGTCAATTATAGCGTGCTGTATACGTAACTGCAGCACGCTCCACTATTATTAGGAGGTGTAACCTATCGCACAGTTAATTAAACTTCAGGATTATGTATCACGATACGAGTGGGATACATATCGTTATCCAACACAATATATCCGTTTAAAGAAGGATAACTGGAATAAACTTTACAGTATATGGAAAAATCCTCAATTGCTTGCTGCCGAGGAACCTGAGGCAGAGCCAGAAACAGAACAACCTGCCATGAGCAGATTTTCCAAACTTAAGAATAAATTGAAACGATCACAAGAGCCTGAACCAGTGGAGGAGACAAAGCAGGAACCGAGTGAATATGCAGATCTTCCGGATACGGAAGCAGAGTTAAAGCAATATTTTTTAGATAAACTTTTTCGCTTCCAAATGAAATGGGCAACGACAACAGTAACGGAAACTTCTTTTGTAAATGGTGATTATTATGATGATCCGCTCCTGAAATATATGATGCAACGATTTCCGGATACATACTTAATCATGTATTTTCCAATATTTGCGATAAAAAAGGCACCGATTGAAACGGAGATTTTACTGATCAGTCCCATTGGCATTGAAATTATTCATTTTCTTGAGAAAAGTCCTGATACGGTTATCATGGCAGGTGATGAGCGTTCATGGACGCTTGAAAAAGGTAATGAGTATACTAAGATACTAAGTCCGCTGATCGCTTTAAAACGTTCTGAAAAACTGATTAACAGTATATTATCAAGCTATTCTATTGATTTTCCAATAAAGAAAACTGTATTGTCCCGAACAAACTCGATTGTATATGCAACAGAGCCTTACAATACAAAGCTGATTGGTCAGAAAAACTATGCAGATTGGTTTCAGGAAAAGCGTCAGCTGTCCTCACCACTGAAAAGCACCCAATTAAAAACGGCAGAGGCATTACTGAAAACATGTCAGACAACCTCCATGAAACGTCCGGAATGGGATAGCGGCAGTGATTCGAATTCATTTGGCATTGTAAGGGAATAAGTCATGTATATTTTTATCATTAATCCGAAAGCTGGCTTTGGGCGGGCAAAGCGAATATTTTCGGATATTCAGCAAAGTTCCATCTACCGTCAAATGGAAAGCAAACATTATTTTACGGAATACGAGGGGCACGCAGAAGAGATGGCAAAACATATCTCTGGTAATCCAGCAGGCAAGACAATCATCGTTATTGGCGGTGATGGCACGATCCATGAAGTTATAAACGGATTATCAACGGTAGAAATTCCGATAGGCTTTATTCCGGGTGGTTCCGGAAATGACTTTGCCAGAGGCAGTGGCATAAAAGGCAGTCCACAGCAGATTTTAAAGAAGATTACAAAAGCTGACCATATGTTGGATTATTGGGTCGGGAAATACAGTCAGCCAGGTAAACAACCGCGGAAATTTGCAAACAGTATCGGTTTTGGCTTCGATGCTGAGGTCGCAAAGACAGTAAATGAATCGAACTACAAAAACCTTTTTAATTCGATCGGACTTGGTACAGTAAGTTATGTTATCGCACTTTTACAAGTTTTAGTGAAATTTAAGCCAATGTCCATTACTGTGGAAGCCGACGGCAAAGTGAAGACACTTCACAAGTGCTGGATGGTTTCAATTGGAAATCATCCTTATTATGGCGGTGGAATGAAGATTATTCCGCATGCAGTGATACAGCCTGAGATTCTTCCAATCCTCATTATTCATTCGATTTCCAAATGGAAGGTTCTCGCTCTGTTTATAACGGTTTTCTTTGGCAAGCATGCTGCATACAATGAGGTGGAAGCACTCCAGGCGAAAACATTGAAAATAGTTTCCGAGCAACCTATACTGTATCAGGTAGATGGTCAAACCGACCTATGCCGATCAAATGAAATAATTAAGCAGACTGCCCCGATAAAAATACTGGGAATAGCCAATTATAAGAATTAAGTATTTTTCATGAATGAAAAATCGTATTTGTGTTTTAATGAAAATCACTATAAAATGTATTATTGAATGCTAATTTTGAAAGATGTGAAAAAGTTATGATCGAATGGCTTGAACAAGTATTAGGTATTGGTTGGAAAATAACACCTGCTGGCGGGCTTACAGGTGATGCATTTGTTGCGGAAAAAGATAATAGACGACTTTTTCTGAAACGTAATTCTTCTCCATTTCTCGCTGTATTATCTGCTGAAGGAATCGTCCCTAAGCTGATTTGGACAAAGCGGATGGAAAATGGAGATGTGATAACCGCACAGGAATGGCTTGAAGGAAGATCGCTGAAAGCACATGAAATGCAGCACCAGCGTGTAGCTGATATCCTTCATAAGATACATCATTCTTCTGAACTATTGCATATGCTCCTCCGTATGGGGAGAAAACCTGCCACATCGGACGATAGCCTTATAAATATTAAAAACATGCTAAATTCAAGAGGTCTGATTGATAACTATAAGGAAGTTCAGAAGGCTATCGAGCATCTTGAACAACTATTGCCGAAGACGCGTAATCAAAATCTTGTGGTATGCCATTGTGATATTAATCATAACAACCTTATCCTGACTGAGGATGGGAATACTTTCCTTGTTGATTGGGACAATGCGATGATTGCAGATCCTGTTACGGATTTTGGCATGCTGCTGAAATGGTACATTCCAATGGAGAACTGGGATGACTGGCTGATAAAATATGGTGTTACTCCTGATAGCAACCTGTTTGAGCGGATGTACTGGTACTTGCTTCATGATGCGCTCCAGTTTTTGAACTGGCACTCGAAACGGAAAGAACCAGTTAAAGCTATGGAACGCCTCAATGATCTTAAAGAATTAAATGAACAGATACGCACATCTATTCTAAAGTAGTGTTTTGCTGTATAGCACTTATCCAATTATCCAGATTATTTTTATTTAATGTGATATGATCCGGCTGACTTTGCGCTGATTCGCCTTGTCTGCCATAATTATATATATCGGGAAGCAGACGAAGCAATTGTTCATCAGCAATGCTGTCGTTTGCCAGCATCGATTTGACTAAACGCTTTATCTGCTGGTATTCACTGACACTGGCACAGCAGTCAATTTGTTGTTCATCCAAAATATCGAGAAGCAGTGTTAATTGATTGTTGACGTCAAGCGTCATGATAATCACCTCAGGGATTAGTTTAGTCTGTTTTTATTTTTCTATTCAAAAAGCAAGTAAAGCGAGGGAACACAATGCGTCAAAGACATAAACCATGGGCTGATGATTTTTTAAAGGAAAACGATCATATAGTTATTCCGAATGCAGCCGAACATAAAGGAAAATGGCAATCCGTATTTGAAAATGATCGACCAATCCATATTGAAGTTGGTACAGGGAAAGGGCAGTTTCTCGTTGGAATGGCCAAACAACATCCCGATATAAATTTTATCGGAATCGAAATGGCAAAAAGCATTATCGTTTCAGCCGCACAGAAAGTGGTTGATGCAGAAGTTGAAAATTTACTCCTCTTAAACGAAAATGCAGCAGATCTGAGGGAGATTTTTGCCGAAAATGAAGTTGCCACCATCTACCTGAACTTTTCCGATCCATGGCCAAAAAACCGCCATGAGAAAAGAAGGCTGACATACCATACATTCTTGGAGCAATATAAAGAGGTTCTGGATCCGACGGGGAAAGTTATATTTAAAACGGATAATCGAGGGTTATTCGAGTATTCGCTTGTCAGTTTTAACCAATTTGGCATGAAGCTTGAAGAAGTGAATCTGGATTTGCATGCGGTTAATGATCCGTTGAATGTAATGACAGAATATGAAGAGAAATTTGCAGCCAAGGGGCAGGTAATATATAGGAGTCGGGCAAGTTTTTAATAAAGCGGTAAAGACCATCATAGGTTTATAATGGTGGTCTTTTCTGTTATACTAATAGTAAGAAAATTTCGTTAATTAAGGGAGGCTATGGTTTGAATCTGAAAAAGGTTCTTTTTGTTGTTGTGGGTGCAATGCTGTTACTTACTATAAGTTATTTTGTGATAGATGCAGGTGGGGAAAAAATCAGACATAACTATACTTTTATTGGAGAGAGCGAGAATTGGAAGGCAGTTTATCGAATGGATGGGGAAGAGAAGTTTTTTGACCGTGGAGGAAAAGGACAGTATGATGCAAACTCAAAAGATGATTTTACACTGACATTTAAGGGTACAGACCGTGAATTAGCGGAAATAAAGGATTTTTATTACAGCTTTGAATCTCCCAGGAGAAAGAGAAGTACATCCGAGAGTTTTGAGGAGCCATTAACCAGCAAGGTGTTTAAGGCCGGCGGGATGCATGATAGCATTGTCGTAAGAGGTAATGATGTGATTGAAGTTGTGGTGGAATGGGATGGAGATAAGGAAATTTTCGAAATGAAGATAGAGGAATAAGTTTAAAAAAAGCTTGACATTATATATGGATGTTTGTGATAATAACATCAACAACTTCATGAATTCACCTTTAAATCAGTCCTGTGAGACTGGTAAGGTTGAAGCGGATTGATTGTTCATGTTCCATGTTCAATCGTAGAAAACGGGCATTGCCTGTTTCCTTTGCTGCTTACATTCACCTTGCCAGGTCGCCCGGGCAGGGTGTTTTTTATATGGAGGCAGAGGAGAGAACATGATGAAACAACGTGAAATTCAGGTCGATGAACGGTTACCATTATTACAGAGTTTACCTTTAAGTATACAGCACTTATTTGCGATGTTCGGTTCGACCGTTTTAGTACCAATTCTGTTTGGTGTTGATCCAGCCACAATCCTGCTTATGAACGGTCTGGGAACGTTACTTTATATTTTTATTACGAAAGGGAAAATTCCGGCATATCTTGGATCCAGTTTTGCTTTTATATCACCGGTAATGGCGGTTCTGACAACCGGTGGCGGATATGGAGCGGCATTGGGTGGATTCTTTGTTGTAGGTCTCGTGCTTGTTTTGGTAGGAATTATAGTAAAATTCGTCGGAACATCATGGATCGATGTTATTTTTCCTCCAGCTGCAATGGGGGCAATCGTGGCAGTGATCGGGCTTGAACTCGTACCCGTTGCGGCTGATATGGCTGGCCTGGTTGCACAACCGGATGTACCCCGTGACACCACAGCAATCACTGTATCATTGCTTACCCTTGGAGCGACAATCGTTTACTGGGTGACAATGCGTGGTTTCTTAAAAATCATTCCGATTTTGCTTGGAATTGTGACAGGGTATGTTATCGCAACCATGTTTGGTATTGTTGATTATACGGAAGTTAGGGAAGCGGCATGGTTTCAGATGCCGACATTCTATCAGATTGAGTTTAACTTGTCAGATATCCTGATCATTTTACCGGCGGCACTTGTGCTTGTGCCTGAGCATATCGGCCACCTGGTCGTAACAGGCAATATTGTAAAAAAGGACCTTGTAAAAGATCCAGGACTTGATCGTTCGTTGTTTGGGAATGGTATTTCAACAATGATTTCCAGCTTCTTCGGTTCGACACCGAATACAACTTACGGTGAGAATATCGGTGTATTGGCAATCACACGTGTGTATTCCACTTGGATTATCGGTGGAGCGGCAGTTGTAGCCATCGTACTATCCTTCTTCGGTAAATTGGCTGCCTTGATTTCTTCTATTCCCGGACCTGTAATGGGCGGGATTTCCCTACTGCTGTTTGGTATTATAGCGGTCAGTGGTCTGCGGATGCTTGTGGAACAGCAAGTGAACTACAACAATTCCCAAAACCTTATCTTGACATGTGTCGTGCTTGCAATCGGCATCAGTGGAGCATCCATCCAGATCGGTGATGTTGCACTTGCTGGAATGGGGCTCGCTACAATTGTAGCAATCATTGTCAGCCTGTTCTTTAAATTGCTTGATGTATTGAAATTATCGAATGAATAGAATTAATTTTGAAGAGCCCTGCAGCTTGTTGCTGCAGGGCTTTTTGGTTTATGGGGGTAGAAATTCTTGGCGATTCCGACTTCAATCTGAAGGAGGAGGGACAATAAGAAGTTTGGGGCTGTTTGGGTACTTAGAGAATGAAACCAGAAAGGAATTCCAATAGAATTCAGTGAGTGAAAGTGGTCACACCATTTTTTCGACAAAAACCGGGAAGTGACAGGCACCACCCGGGCTTGCCGGTTTATTGTCTTCCTTGGACTCCAGGACTGAATAGTTTGCGTTTGTTTACCCAGATGCGGTTTTGATTGGTATTCTCCGGAAATTTGTCTCCGGCACTGAGCTGAATTTGCTGTGGGTCGTTTACATTGCTTCCAGTTTCACCAACTTCTATATATACCCCGTTATTAGGAGCTTTTTGACCAGCACGAAACTGTGAACCTTCACCCATATGAATCACTCCTTATCCATTCAAGGTTTTCTTAGTATGGCGAATCTAACCCCAATAATGAGTGGAAAAAACAGGATAACCAGCATCATTTGCGATATAAAGCTGTCGACAATATTTGACAAAAACCGGGGAGTGACAGGCACCCCTATAAGATATTGCGGATGAGTTGGGGGATGTTATGGTTTTCGATGCTGTCAATAAATGCTTGTGAGCTTTTCTGGAAATGTAGAGAATCATTTTTTAATTGTTCGATAAGAATAAATTCCAAATCTGTTGCTGTATCCCAATTATCCAGATGGTGGATTAACCCTTTGCTTTTTAAATAATTTAAATTGATTTCTTCCTGTCCTGGTAGCGCATCATACACAAAGATCGGAATTTTTTTCCATAGGCATTCGGTAATGGTGACCCCGCCAGGTTTTGTAATAATCGCGTCAGCAAGATTATATAGGTGATTCATTTCTTCTTTTGTACGGATATATCCAAGAGCTTTTATAGAAGGATGGTTCATCTGTTTAATTGTCTGAAATAACCTTTCGTTTTTACCGCACAGAACATCGTAAGTAACCACCCCAGATGGGTGGAGTTGACGGATCAGCCTTTCAATGGAACCAGTCCCCATATTGCCGCCGCTGATTAATACATTGTATTTGGCTTTAACCTCTTTGGAATCACGTTTCTTAGTGAACACTGGGTGGATTGGAATTCCAGTAACAATAGCTTGCGTCGGGTCCACTCCTTTTCCGAGCAATTTATTTTTCACTTCCATACACGGTATAAAATGGTAATCTACCCCGTCCATTCCCCACAAATCATTAATGAAATAGTCGGTGTATATATTGACTATCCTGCCCGACCATAGGTTTCTCTTTTTCATACGGTTAAGAAGATAGGAAGGAAGGGCGTGCGTACAAATGACGAGATCAGGTTTCGCATCATCAATAATTTGCTGAACCTGTTTCAAAAACAGGGCTTCATACAGGTAGTAATGTTTATTATGCATTTCTTTTTTAACTGCCAGCTGTTTATACGTTTTACTATAGATGCTTGGGAACTTTTGAATCCACTGTAAATAGACAAATGATATGAATTTTTCCAGACTGACGGAGCGATAGGACAACAACTCAACTTTTTCACATAGAAAATCATCTGCTGATTGTTTAAGTTGTTCCTGGATGCAGTCAGCAACATGATGATGTCCAGAAGGTATTTGTAATAATGGCATAAATAAAATACGGTGCATAGCATTCGTCTCCTTCTGTTTTAGTTTGTGATGGAATAGTAATTTCATTCGCTCCAACCTAAAACTTCCAGTAATAGTAAATGCTATCGTGTGCAATATATGGTGTATTACGGACAAGGAGAACTGGAATGAACATACCATTGCGAAATTATTTTATATCTGTTTGGGATTTGATTGTCCTATTTATGATAAATGTACGCGTTATGCCAAAAAGTCGGCTGATGCAGAAATACAAGCACATTTGACTGGAAGCCCATCCATATATTACAAATGATTATTGCCTCCCATATCCTTTATAATAGTCCAGGGAGGGGATAAAATGTTATACGCAATGATCACCGTTATTTTAATTCTATTAACCTACGTTTTCTATAAAGGAAATAAAAATACCCATAAAGTTATAGTCAATGACATTCATATAAAAAAAGAAAAATCACCGTCTCCAAGAATCGAAGCCAACCAGCTGCGTATTCTGCAAATTTCAGATATGCATATTGAAAATATATCGATAACACCTGAACGTCTATTAAAGGAGCTGAAAGGTCAGCATATCGACATGATCGCATTGACTGGAGATTTTCTCGATCGCAAACGAAGCTTACCAAAGCTTGTTCCATATCTACAGGCATTTCGTGAGCTCGATCCTGCCTACGGAACGTTCGCGGTATTTGGGAACCATGATTACGTGTTGCGTTATCCGTATTTCCATCAACTGAAAGATTTGCTGCAAGATTACGGAATTGAAACACTTCAAAATGAAAACAGATCCATGGAAATTGACGGAAAGAAGATTAACATTATTGGCATCGATGATTTTGGGACAAGCCACAGTGATTTGGCCAAATCTTATGAAGGCCTGGAAAATGGCTATAATCTTGTATTTACGCATGATCCAAATGTCGTACTGGAAATGAAAGACCATTCGTTTGATTATTTATTATCCGGTCATTTTCATGGCGGACAGATCCATTGGCCAAAGCCTTATCATCTCATAAAGATGGGGAAACTCGCCAGAATGAGTATGGTAAAGGGATTGCAAAACTATAAGAATCGCACGTTTTATATTAGTGAAGGACTTGGTCAAACAGGATTGAATATTCGTTTAGGAAGTCTTCCGGAAATCACATTTCATAATCTGGAGCTTGCTATAGAGGAAAAAACAGAAGAAAAACCAGCAGAATTAGACCACTCTGCAGTTGTGGCCGGATAATGATATCCGGTTTTTTTAATAGATAAGAAAGGGTAAAATTTTGGTTCTGCCACAGCGTTTTTAGCTGTGGTTTTTTTAGCAAGTAAGAAAGTATAAACTTTCTTACTTGCATAAGTGCAACTAGGGCATACGCCGGAAAGGCTTGGCGCATGCCAAGTTTTCTAATATGTGAAATGCGATTACTCGTTCCACTGCACTGAAAAATGTTTTCTAGACAGAAAATAAGAAGATTTCGAGGTTAGATAAATTGGAAATGTTCTGATGCAGCACTATATATCAATTAAGAAATTTATAAAGCAAAGAGATTACAAAAGAAGCGTTTAAAAAAATCGTGCAACCAGAGTGGGTTACACGATTTAATATGATTTATTTTACCGGAAGGGAGTAGACCGGTACTCGCTTTTGCTAGCGGTATTCGTTCACTTCAAATAGGTCAATCAGTTCTATTTTCGGATTTTTGTCTTTGAACCAGTTCAGGGCAAATTCATTTCGGAACAGGACGAGAGGATTGCCATCCCGGTCTGTGCATAGAAGATTTCCGCCATCAAATAGAGATTCATCAACCTGATCATCTTTTAACCAGCGCGGAATACGTTCACCAATTGGTTCGAACATTACTTCTGCATTGTACTCATTTTGCATGCGGTATTTAAAAACATCATATTGAAGCTCACCAACCGCACCCAAAATAAATGAATCTGTCAGTTTGTCACGGAATAATTGGATGGCACCTTCCTGTACAAGCTGCTCAATCCCTTTACGGAACTGCTTCGATTTCAGAACGTTTTTCGCCGTTACTTTTTTGAACACTTCCGGCGGGAATTGTGGAAGTTCATCATACTCGAACTTCTCCTTGCCTTCCATCAGCGTATCACCAATCTGATATGCATTCGGATCATAAACTCCGATAATGTCACCGGCATATGCTTCATCAATTGTTTCTCTTGTAGATGCAACCATTTGCTGTGACTGGGAAAGCTTGAATACTTTACCGGTGCGGGGCAATTTTACGCTCATGCCACGTTCGAATTTTCCGGAACAGACACGTAAAAAGGCAACACGGTCCCGGTGAGCAGGATTCATATTCGCCTGGATTTTAAAGATAAATCCAGAGAAATCGGGATTGTCCGGCTGAATAAGTCCTTCTGTGGATTTTCTTGGTGTCGGTGTTGGTGCCATATTGATAAATGTGTCAAAAAACAGCTGAACACCGAATGGCGCAAGGGCACTGCCGAAAAATACCGGTGTTTGCTCACCATCCAAAACAGATTGCAGTGAAAATTGATCGCCAGCTTCTTCAACCAGTTCAAGCTCATCTTTTGCAGCTTCATAAGTTGGGTGTGTAACAAGATCCTGATGCTCAGGACGTTCCAGTTCATCATTCGGAATATACGTTTCTGCTTCGCCTGCATTATGTTTGACAAATTGGTTTCCGTAACGGTCGAAAATTCCAAGGAATCCTTTACCCATACCGGCAGGCCAGTTCATTGGATAGGTTTCAATGTCAAGCACCTGTTCAATTTCCTCAAGCAACTCAAGCGGCTCCTTACCTTCACGGTCCAATTTGTTGATGAATGTAAAAATCGGAATCCCCCGCATGCGGCACACTTTGAAAAGCTTCAATGTCTGTGCTTCAATCCCTTTGGTGGAATCAATGATCATAACCACACTGTCCACTGCAGTAAGCGTGCGGTACGTATCTTCACTGAAGTCTTCATGCCCTGGCGTATCAAGGATATTGACATAGTGTCCATCATAAGGGAAATTCATCACACTGGATGTAACGGAAATTCCACGTTGTTTTTCGATTTCCATCCAATCCGATGTCGCAAACTTGCCTGATTTTTTTCCCTTTACCGTTCCTGCCGAGCGGATCAGATTTCCGTACAGTAACAGCTTCTCTGTCATTGTCGTTTTCCCGGCATCCGGATGCGAAATGATCGCAAATGTTTTTCGTTTCTGTACTTCTTCTTGTATCGTCATAAAAAATCCCTTCTATCCTGTAGTTTCTATAACAAGTGTGCTTCAATAAATTTGGGATTTTCATCTTACATTTGATTGACGCTCCTTTAGCAATTCATGCATATCCTTTGCTATAATATAACTGCACCACTAATACTATACTATAGTGGAATATATTTTTCGATAAAAATTAAATGGTTTCTGTAAATAAATTCCCCTAAGAAAGGAGCAACTCCATTGAATATCAAACTCAATCAGAAAATCATCATGGACAGATGTGGGGCGGTCTCCTTCAAAAGAGGGGAGGCTTTTTTTCGCAATGATAAAGTATCCTTTGAAATATATGACACAAATCAAGTCAAGGCAACCGTATCTGCTGCTGAGGATTTTAAGGTTACGATTGAAAAGGATATCGATGGTTCTTTTCGCGCTGCCTGCAGCTGTCCATCACTTGCCTCCTTTTCCAAAGACTGTCAGCACATTGGGGCGGTTTTACTTGCGATACAGGCCAAGCAGCGGCATGGAAAGACACTCGATGCTTCAACTGAGTCAGTACCAGGTGATAAACTGACACAAGGACTGTTTGAGCTGTTTACCGATAAGCATGTAAGCAGGAGCGGGCATCAACAGCATTTTGAACAAAGAAGCATACTGGACATACAGTTTTTATGCAAGACTGTAAAGGTAACTGATGATTATTTACTTGGTATGGAAATAAGCATTGGGTCGTCGGAAGTTCCGCATATCCGGGAATTTTTACATGATGTGGAGCATGGGTTGCAGAGTAAGGTATTTGCTTCGTTCAGCTACAACCCACTATTTCATTGCTTTACGAACGAAGCAGATGCGATAATCCGGCAGCTGATTCAAGTGGTACATGATGAAAAAACGAGTCGATTTTTGACCGAGGACAGGTATGGAGACGACCCTGGCGGAGCGTTATTACTGATACCTCCCTCTGCATGGACGAGACTTGAGCCATTGCTCACCAAAGCGCCAAATGTAAAATTGCAGTATGATGGCAATACATATGAAGGCCTGCAGGTAGTCGATGAGAGCCTTCCATTAGAATTTCATTTTTTCAAGGGAGAAAAGAAAGGCTATTTGCTGCAAGTTGCAGGCATGGATTCACTTGTTTTACTGCATAATTACCGATCCGCTTTATTTAACGGTAAATTATGGGTTTTGAAAGAGGAGGAAAATCAGCGTCTTTTTGAATTAAAGCAGATGTTGTCCAAATCAGGGGCCAATCAAATCCCCATTCCGGCAGAACAAATGAATTTCTTTCTGGAAAAAATCGTGCCTGGGTTAAGAAAGATGGGGAAGGTTCAATATTCCGGTGCGGTCAGGAAGCAATTTGAAACGACACCGCTCACGGCAAAGCTTTATCTTGACAGAATAAAAAATCGCTTGCTCGCCGGACTGGAGTTCCAATATGAAACGATTGTGATTAACCCTTTGGAAGATAGAGGGTTACGAACAGGCAGGATGATTATTCGTGACGAAGAAAAAGAACATGAAATTCTCGGGTTAATGGAAGAAAGTTCATTTGCCAAGACGGATAATGGTTACTTTTTTCAAAATGAAGAACTTGAGTATAACTTTTTATATCATATACTGCCCAAACTTCAACATCTTGTACAGATCTACGCAACAACGGCCGTGAGAAACAGGATTCTTAAACCCCCGTCACGCCCAAAAATCAGGGTGAAGCATCAGCGGGAGCGTACAAACTGGCTGGAATTTAAATTTGAAATGGAAGGCTTTCCGGAAAAGGAAATCCGTAATTTACTCGAGGCGATGGAGGAAAAACGTAAGTATTACCGTTTGAAGAATGGTTCTCTGATGTCATTGGAAACAAGAGAAATGGAGGAAATACAGCGCTTTCTCCTTGCTGTACCGGTACAGGAGGATGATTTGGCACAAGGGTTGAATGTTCCATTGACGAAGGGGCTGCAGCTGATAGATATGTCAGCTGAAAAGGAGACGTTTTCTTTGGAAGAGTCTTTCCGGGAGTTTTTGGAAGGGCTTCTTAATCCTGATCAGTTGGCGTTTCACGTACCTCCAAATTTGGATACTGTGCTAAGGGATTATCAGAAACAGGGGTACCGCTGGATGAAAACTCTGGCAAACTATGGGTTTGGCGGTATTTTAGCGGACGATATGGGGCTTGGAAAAACGTTGCAAAGTATAACGTATATTGTTTCCGAGCTTCAGGAGATCCGGTCGAATAGCCTGCCTGTGCTGATTGTATGTCCTTCATCGGTTACATACAACTGGCTGAATGAACTCATGAAGTTTGCACCTGAGGTTCAGGCCATTGTGATCGATGGTAATCGTACGGCAAGGAAAAAACTGCAGCAGGATCTATCGGAGACAGATGTACTGATCACTTCGTATCCATTGTTGCGCAGTGATATCGACTGGTTTGCGAAACAAAATTTCCATACGGTATTTTTCGATGAGGCACAGGCATTCAAAAATCCTGCAACACAAACGGCAAGAGCCGTTAAAAAAGTACAGGCAGACCATCGTTTTGCCATGACTGGTACACCGGTGGAAAATACGCCGGAAGAATTATGGTCGATTTTCCATATTGTTTTTCCGGAACTATTCGGCGGACTGAAAGAATACAGTAACTTAACGAGGGGAAAAATAGCTCGACGGATTCGTCCGTTCCTGCTGCGTCGTGTGAAGGAAGATGTCATAGGGGAGCTTCTTGAAAAAATAGAGTATACGGAATATGCAGATCTGCTGCCGGAGCAGAAGACATTATATGCTGCGTACCTGGCCAAGCTGCGTCATAAAACGCTTAAGCATCTGGATAAAAACACCATTCGAAAAAACCGGATCAGAATTCTCGCAGGGCTCACCAGACTACGGCAGATCTGCTGTCATCCCGCATTGTTTGTGGATGGTTATGAAGGGAAATCCGCTAAATTTGATCAGCTGCTGCGAATATTGGAAGAAGCCAGACTTTCGGGACGGAGGGTACTTGTGTTTTCGCAGTTTACAAAGATGCTTGGAATCATAGGCAGGGAACTGACGGCTCAGGGAAGGTCATTCTTTTATCTGGACGGGCAAACTCCCTCAGCACAGCGAGTTGAGACGTGCAACCGATTTAATGAGGGAGAAAGGGATATCTTTCTGATTTCATTGAAAGCAGGAGGGACCGGGCTTAATCTGACGGGAGCCGATACGGTAATTTTATATGACTTATGGTGGAATCCTGCTGTCGAGGAGCAGGCAGCAGACCGGGCACACCGAATTGGGCAACAAAATACCGTCCAGGTCATTAAACTTCTTTCCAAGGGGACCATCGAGGAAAAGATGAATGAGCTGCAGGAAAAGAAACGCCATCTGATCGAAGAAATCATCGACCCGGAGGACAAAACAGCCACCACCCTCACAGAAGAAGACATCCGCGATTTGTTGGGTGCCTGTCACTTCCCGAAATAGCTCGAAAAATGTCGAAAACCGAACAGTGGTGAGTGCTGTTCGGTTTATTCTGGTTTAATATCGGTTATATGTATTCAATAGAGACATTTTCTGTTTTAGGCGGTTAAATTTCTTGAAAGGAGGCAAATCAAATGAAAGTCGATATAAATGGCAACTCGCTCGAATTGATGATCGGTGATATAACAAAACAAAAGACAAAGGCTATTGTCAACGCTGCAAATGGAACTCTCCTTGGTGGTGGCGGAGTTGATGGTGCAATCCATCGTGCTGCTGGAGAAGAATTGGTTGAGGAATGTAAAAAAATTCGCCAGGAAGAATTGAAAGGGGAAGAACTGCCAACAGGTGAGGTAGTCATCACTTCTGGCTACAATCTCCCGGCTGAATATGTCATTCATACAGTCGGACCTGTGTGGCAGGAGAATCCTGATACCGAAGAAGAACTGCTTGCCAATTGTTATCGAAATGCGTTAGAACTTGCCAAAGTAAAGAAAATCAACAGCATTTCCTTTCCTTCCATTTCAACAGGAGTATATCGCTACCCGATTGATCAGGCCTCGGAGACAGCTCTGCAGACTATCGTAAACTATCTGGAAAGCAATGAATTCGGAGATGTTGTTCTGACACTGTTTTCCGAAAGGGATTATGAGGTATATAGAGAGGCTTTGAAAATAATATTGGAAGAATAATTTCACTTGAAAAAGAGTGAAATAAATTAACCTTTTCTAATGGTTTCAAATGAAACTGGAGAAGGTTTTTTTGTTCACAACAAAACTTTCGACAAATTCCGCCAAAAACCGGGGAGTGACAGGCACCGAACGGGCACCAAACGTCATTTGAAATGTAGTATACTGGATATATATATCGTTCATATTGATTCATTAATGACATTTCAAGGAGGAATGCTGTATGACAACTACAAGCTCAAACGAAATTATCGAACAAACCGATTATTATGGAGCACATAACTACCATCCGCTTCCAATCGTAATTGCTGAAGCGGAAGGTGTATGGGTGAAAGACCCTGAAGGTAATCAATATATGGATATGTTAAGTGCCTATTCTGCCTTGAATCAGGGACATCGTCATCCGAAAATTATCGGAGCGTTGAAAGATCAGGCAGACAAAGTAACATTGACATCACGTGCCTTCCATAATGAATTGCTTGGACCTTGGACGAAGCGAGTGGCCGAACTTACCGCAAAAGATAAAGTTCTGCCAATGAATACGGGCGTGGAGGCTGTTGAAACAGCGATTAAAGCAGCTCGACGCTGGGCATATGAAGTAAAGGGTGTTGCAGACAATAAAGCGGAAATTATTGCTGCAAAAGGAAATTTCCACGGTCGTTCCATCAATTCGATTTCCCTATCTGATGACCCTGGGGCAACCAAACATTACGGACCATTCGTGCCAGGCATCAAAAAGGTTGCGTTCGGCAATGCAGATGCAATCCGTGAGGCAATTACACCTAACACGGCTGCTGTTATAGTGGAGCCAATTCAAGGGGAAGCAGGTATTATCATCCCACCTGAAGGCTACTTAAAAGCTGTCCGTGAAATCTGTTCGGAAAATAATGTACTGTTTATCGCAGATGAGGTGCAAACAGGTTTTGCACGTACTGGAAAAATGTTTGCCTGTGAATGGGAAAACGTTGTACCTGACATCTATGTAATGGGTAAAGCATTAGGCGGCGGTGTTTTTCCGGTATCTGCCATTGCAGCCAATAAAGATATCATGGATGTATTCACCCCAGGTTCACACGGTTCCACTTTTGGAGGAAATCCTTTAGCATGTGCCGTATCCCTTGCAGCGATTGAAGTGATTGAAGAAGAAAAATTAGTGCAAAAATCACTCGATATGGGTGAATACTTTGCAAAAGCATTACGTTCCATTGATAACCCGGGATTAATAGAAATCCGTGCACGTGGCCTGTTTATTGGCGTTGAGTTCGACAGACCCGTTCGTGCGTACTGTGAGCAATTGAAAAAAGAAGGCGTACTGTGCAAAGAAACGCATGAAAACACAATCCGCTTTGCACCGCCACTGGTTATTACCGAAAAAGAACTTGACTGGGCAATCGAAAAAATTACCAAAGTCCTTTCTAAATAAAGTGCCTGTCACTCCCCGAAATTTGTCGAAAACCGAACAGTGCCTGGCACTGTTCGGTTTATAAATTTTCATGTAAACTATTACCGATACATATAAAAAAATTTCGTTAATTAGTGGTAATTTATTGTTTGGGGGAGAACCATATGAAAATGTTATTTATGCTGCGTGATGCTTTTATTGAGGCAAATCCTAAATTTCTCGATGATGCAAGATCATTGGGGGAAGTCAAAGTTCTTTTAACTGATCAGGGAATTGAAAAAGATGCATTAAAGAAAGAAGTGGCAGATATTAATGTCATTGTCGTAGCGGTTGTAAAAATCGATAAAGAAATTATTGATGCAGCTGTGAATCTGAAATATATTATGAAATTTGGCTCAGGCTACGACAATATCGACCATATCTATGCACGGCAAAAAGGAATTCCAGTTACAAATGTACCAGGTCAGAATTCGGAGGCAGTCGCTGATCATGCATTCGGTTTGATGCTCAGTGCTGCACGTCAAATCACACAAAAAAATCAGGAAATAAAATCAGGTCATTGGGAATTATCGATGGGCCATGAAATTTTTCAGAAGAGAATCGGAATCATCGGTTTCGGAAATATTGGCAAAGCGATCGCAAGGCGTGCCAATGGATTCAATATGGAAATAAATGCCTTTGGAAATCATAAAGATTATGAGTCAGCAAAAAAATTAAATGTAAGATTCGTTGAGCTGGAAGAACTTCTATCAACATCAGATATCATTATTGTCAGTACAAATCTCAACGAAAAAACCCGGAAATTGATTAACAAGGAAACATTGGGATTCATGAAATCCACTGCAATTCTAATCAATATTTCCCGCGGTGGGTTAGTTGATGAAGATGCGCTGACAGAAGCGTTAAAAAATAACCAAATAAGTGGTGCAGGACTTGACGTATTCATTGATGAACCAACGACAAGCGAACTGGCAACATTGCCTAATGTTATAGCCACTCCACATATCGGCGCCGCTACGTATGAAGCAATCGAGCGGATTGGAGACGGGGCTTTTGAAAATCTTAAGAGGTTTGCTGCTGGCAAGGAATTGAAGAATCTTGTGAACTAGATGGAATGCAGTGAATTAGCAATTATTGAAGAATATCCAAAAAAATGTCAGGGACGAAATGCCTGTAGGTTATTATAATGGAAGCCATGTGGGGAAGTGCAAAAATAAACTACGCGCAAAGCTAGGCTACACAAAATGCTGGATTTGAAGGATAATTGAAAAAACGATAAAACAGGGTTGGACTTACTCCATATGCTGAATTTTGAATAGGATACAGAGTAAATATTTTTATAATGGAGGTTAGTATTTTGAACCATCAAGAGATTAATCCTGAAGAACCTATCGCATTGCAAAACGGGTTTGCCGAAGTTAATCAAGCAGGCCCAGAAGAGGAAAGGCTATTCCAGCCGTCTTATGCTCCATCCTTTTATCCTAGACCTCGGCCGAGACCAAGACCGTTTTTTCCGTTCTTCCCACCTTATTTTTACCCGTATCCTTACTATTCGTACCCTTATTATCCAATATATCCTTTTTCTCCTGGTTATGGATACGGCGGATATTAGAAAAAGTCAGTCGATCGGGGAGCTTCATTTCCCTTCCTATTTATTTTGCTTACTTAACAGTATACACGCTTCTAATTGAAGGGAACTATAAAAAAAACCAGGCTAACGCTAGCCTGGTTTTACGCATGCAATTGTGAAAGTGCTGCTCACTTTCCTCGAGATAAATGAAAGAACACTATTCGACAAATTTCGGGGAGTGACAGGCACCATTATTTTCCTGCCAGCTGCATAATCGTCATGTCATCCATCGGGGGATTGTGAAGGCCTGCCCGAACATCACGATAATAGCGCTGAAGCGGGTTTTTGGCGGAAAGGCTTCTTGCCCCAACGATACGCATTGCTAAGTCGACCACTTCGACAGCCTTATTGACTGCAGATAATTTTGCCGCTCCAAGTTCGGGTCCCATTGCATCCTTTGTCTGCTCATCGATTTGGTCCCATTTTTCAGCTACTCCATAGAGAAAATACCTTGACTCTATCATCTTCAATTCGATTTCTCCAAGCTTTTGCTTTACGTTCGGCAAATCAGATATCGTTCCCTGAATACTGTTTGGTGAATAGCTTGTTGCGAACTGTTTGGCATACTCCTGGGCAGCGCTGGCAATTCCAAGATAGCATGCTGGTATATGCAACAGCCAGCCGGCAGGTTTCTTTTTACCGGAAGTTAAACGCTCGACGAGGTCCTCTTTGTCCAGATGAACATTTTCCAGCACAAGATCATGACTGCCAGTGCCACGCATTGCAATCGAATCCCATGTTTCATCCACTTTGACGCCAGCACGCTCACGCTTGATCAGAAAATTTCCAACCTGATCCTCTCCATCAATCGATGCACTGACAATAAAATAATCGAGAATAGGGGAGAGGGTTGTAAAGGTTTTCCTTCCATTGATAATCCAGCCGTCACTAACTTCCCTCGCGTAAGTTTCGGGCTTACCCCCACGGGTCGGGCTTCCAGTAGCAGGCTCAGAGGCAGCAGCGTTCAATAATGCACCTGTATGGACTACATTTTGGGCTACTTCTGCATAGATTTCCTTCTGCCAAGTGTTATTTTCTCCAAGGTGTTTCATGAGTCCCATATGCCAACCGATGGAAAGTGCGGTTGAACCGTCCGCTTTCCCGATAATTTCCTGATAGTGAAGCATTTCGGATAAAGAGATTCCCCCACCACCATATTCTTTTGGGACTGTTAATGACGGATAGCCGATTGTTTTTAAGTCCTCAAAATTTTCGAAAGGGAACGTGCCGTTTTCATCATGCTGCATGGCGCGTTGGGAAAAAGCCTCTACTGTTTGAGATAACAATTCCTTTCTCTCTGGCATTGTATTTAGATCTGATAATTTCATTGCCAACCTCCAGTCCATGGATTCGTGTACAGTACGCTTCATTCATTAACCTGATTAATCCAATAAAGATAATATATCTATTATTTCATTAAAATTAGAAAATTTCAATCTGGACAGCTTCTCACCTATATTCAACAAATTTCGACAAAACTCGGGGAGTGACAGGCACTCCTATATCATTATCCCTGCTTTTTTCAGGTCTTGGCAGGCGGCTTCGATTTTGTCCATGGAGTCGGCTTCAAGTGTGTGAAGATGTACGCCATCTGTTAAAGAAGATAGGTAGGAGGTATCGGAAGCGTTTATTTTTTCAAGAAATTGGTCTGCTTCTTTTCGGTTGCCGACGCAGATGGAAGCGGTCAAGTCACCGTATACAGCGTGCTCCACCTTCACATCCTTAATGGTGACACCGTGATCGACGATGAGGTATAGTTCTTTCAGTGTTTGTTCAGCTTCATGTTTACAAGCGATTACAGTACGCTCAAGTACATCATCCTTTTCATCCTTCAGATAGAGATACCCTTGGCTGGTTGCAATAATCGGTTCATTTTTTGCTTTCAAAATGGAAACATCCTGGACGATTACCTGTCTTGATACATTGGCTTTACTGGCAAAATCACTGCCACTGATTGGCCTCTTTGCTCCTTTCAGCATTTCTATAATAAGTTGCTGTCTGTTAGAAGAAGACATTTTTTTCCCGGTTTTCATACGTAACCCACCTCCTTGTAGAAATAGTTGGAATGTATGTATTCTCCTTTTAACATAGCATAATGTCTTCTATCAAATTAACTAATTCCATATTTACATAATCTTTACATTTCAAAATTAATCACTTGATATTATATTAATTCTATGTAAATATAGATGTCAAGACAGATGACATTACTAAACAGATCTGCCAAGTATAGATTTATAGAAATATGGTAGGAAATCAAACATTCTTACCTAGTTTACATAATCGTTACGTATTTTTATATCTTTATTGTGAAATATTTCACAATAAAGATATAAAAATCTATTAAATTATAAGGAGCACTACTATGAACAAATTAAAATTACGAAAAATGCTCGAGTCGTTCCTATTGGAAGACATCGGTGATCACGATATATCAAGTGAAGGAATTTTCCCCGAGAATCAAACCGGGAAAGGTGTGTTCATTGCAAAACAAGCTGGAACGCTTTCCGGTCTGGACATCATCAAAGAGGCATATCACCTGCTCGACTCGCGAATGGAAGTCAAACTTCACTTTAGTGATGGAGAGAAGGTAAATCAACAAGAAACAATTGCCGAAGTGTATGGTCCAGTCAGACATCTGCTGACTGGAGAACGGGTCATCCTGAATTTGCTGCAGCGAATGAGCGGTATTGCGACAATGACAAGTAAGGCCGTTGAAACACTGAATGATCCTAATATAACTATTTGTGATACGAGAAAAACAACTCCTGGGCTCCGTATGCTGGAAAAATATGCTGTCACTACTGGTGGCGGAAAAAATCATCGGCATGGACTTTATGATGGCGTGATGATTAAGGACAACCATATTTCCTATTGTGGATCAATCTCGAAAGCCGTTGAAAAAGCACGTGCGGCAATCGGACATATGGTGAAAATCGAAGTGGAAACGGAAAACAAAGAGGAAGTTCTCGAGGCAGTTCAAGCGGGTGCAGACGTCATTATGTTCGATAATCGAACACCTGAAGAAATAAAAGCGTTTGTCGCGCTGGTTCCGGAATCCATTATTACCGAAGCTTCAGGTGGCATCACACTGGACAATCTGGCAGCCTATGCAAATACCGGGGTCCATTATATTTCATTAGGGGCATTAACACATTCCGTAAAGGCATTGGATATTAGTCTGCAAGTAAAAGAGGGAGAGAAAAAATAAACCTATTTATCTGACAATCGATCAGGGGGCAATTCGATGAAAAAACGTTATTTGATATTCTTTATTCCGATTGGACTCTTATTGTTGGCTGCATGTGGAAGTGGTGACTTTATATCCGATGCATCAACTGATTCACAAGACGCACTGACCACAACAATCATCGGTGGACGTACCGGTGGGGCATGGTCGGTATTTGCAGAAGGGGTGGCAGAATCAATCCGAAGAGAAAATGATGGGGCCGCTATAACAGTGGAACCAGGTGGAATTGTAGAAAACCCACCTACTGTCGGTACTGGCGTAGTCCCATACGGGTTATCGTATGCAATGACAACTTATGCCGCATACACCGGGCAAGAGCCTTATACAGAGTCCTATGAGGATTTGCGGGCTGTCAGTGTTATCATTCCGTCCAACTACTATCAGTTTCTCGTTCGGGCAAGTGAACCGTATGATTCCATTGCTGAAATCGTTGAACATCAGGTACCAATTCGATTGGCGGTCGATCAAAAGGGTTCTGCAGGTGAAATAATAACCCGTAATATTTTTCAGGAATATGGTGTGACCTATGAAGATATCATTTCGTGGGGTGGATCTGTTGATTATCTATCGGGGTCGAAAACATTCGAAATGATGGCTGATAACCGATTAGATGTTACTGGCGATGCGGTCTCCGCTCCTTCCGGCGATATAATTGAGGCTGCAACGGCAACAGACATGAAAATGCTTTCGCTTGATCAGCAAACGATACAGTCAGTGGGAGAGGAACTGGGCGTTGAATCTGGAATGATAAAAGCAGGAACATATTCATTTATGGAAAAGGATATTGATACGATCAGTACTCCGGCCATTCTCATTACACATAAAGATGTCCCTGAGGATGAAGTTTATGAGATTACGAGATCAATCTTTGATAATTTCGACTATCTCAGAAACGTACACCAGGAGTTTGAAAACCTGACTGAAGAAAATATGATGGATGTAGGCAATGTTCCACTGCATCCAGGCGCTGAAAAATTTTTCCGGGAAAAAGGATTGATGAAGTAAGGTTTTTCCCTAAAGGAGTCATAGCATTGTGGACATCAGAACAATTCTATCTAGCTGGTTTGCCCAAGGGTATAAACGCAATCTATCAAGTTATCATATAAAAATAGTTGGCACTACTGCATTTCTTTTATCCGCATACCAAATTTGGTCTGTGATATGGGGAAAATTGGATCCGCTTAATCAAATGGCGATCCATCTTTCGATTATTCTGGCACTTACTTTTCTCTTATATGGCTATTCCAAAAAAGATGTCATCAAAAGCAATGCACCAAGTGCAGTGGATTATGTGTTTGCTGGATTGTCAATCTGTGCAGGAATCTATTTTACAATACATGCAGAACGAATCGCCACGAGAATTCCGATTATGAATCCATTAAGTACAGTTGATATTTTAATCGGTCTCGTATTTGTGCTCTTAACCATTGAGGCAGCACGTAGGACAATTGGCTTTCCAATTATTATCATCGTATTTATAGGTGCGGGCTATACACTTGGTGGACATCATATTAACGGAATGTTAGGTCATCGAGAGTTTTCCACAATTGAATTTATTGATGAGCTCGCATTCAGTTTTAATGGATTGTGGGGTTCGCCGATCTCGGTTGCTGCAACATTTGTATTTATGTTTATGTTATTCGGTGCTTTCCTGCAAAAATCTGGTGCAGGAGAATTTTTCTATAAAATGTCTGCCGCAATTGCTGAGAGAACGCGGGGAGGTTCTGCCAAGGTAGCAGTTTTAACAAGTGCCTTCTTTGGCTCTATCTCAGGAAGTCCGACTGCAAATGTCGTTACAACTGGAAACTTTACGATCCCAGTAAGCAAAAGGTCGGGATATCCGCCGGCAATCGCTGCAGCAGTAGAAGCAGCTGCCTCGACAGGCGGAAGTATCTTACCGCCGATTATGGGGTCATCCGCTTTTCTTATGGCTGCCGTCACCCAGATGTCCTACAGCTCCATCGTCATTGCGGCCCTTATTCCGGGTATTCTTTATTATGTATCATTACTTGCTATGGTCCACTTAGAGGCAATGCGCTTAAATTTACCCCGCCCTTCGAAAGAGGATGTACCGAAATTAACCGATGTTCTGAGAGAAGGATGGTTCTATTTTATCCCGATGATTGTTCTAGTCTTTTTCTTAATGCATGGATCAAGTGCTTCCAGAACGGGTTTTTACGGAATACTTGCTGTTGTCGCTGTTAGCTGGTTCCGTAAAGAAACCCGTATGGGAGTGCGCAAAGTTATAGCTTCCATGATTGATGGAGCAAAATCATCGATTCCTGTAACAGCAGCCAGTGCTGCAGCAGGACTGATTATAGCCGGGATCATGACTACTGGTCTTGGTGGCAAGCTGACGAGTATCGTACTTGGATTGACAGATGGAATGATCTTTCCGACACTGATTCTGGTTATGCTTATCTGTATTATTCTCGGAATGGGCATGCCTGTAGCGGCAGCGTATATATTGACTGCGATGCTCGCAGCACCCGCTTTGATTGAATTGGGTGTGACGGTAATGGCTGCCCATTTATTTATTGTTTACTTTTCTATCTTTTCGGCAATCACACCGCCTGTTGCTGTTGCTTCCTATGCTGCTGCTGGGATCGCGGATACCAACCCGAATAGAGTGGGGTTGGAAGCTGTTAAACTAGGTATTGTCGGTTTTGTCGTTCCGTTTATGTTTGTTCTGGAGCCGGCATTGCTAATGAATGGTTCAGCAGTAAAGATCATCCTTGCGTTTCTGACTGCAGTCATTGGTGTCATTGCTCTAGGTGCTGGCGCAATTGGCTGGCTGAAAACGAGGACGACGCTTCTGGAACGATTTTTACTAATTACGAGTGGGGCCCTATCCATGTATGCCAGCCTGCTGACAAGCGGAATCGGACTGGTCATCATCGCCATCGTATTCATCTCGCAATACAAACGGAAAACTACGCAGGTGGCTGTCACTCCCCGAATAATGTCATAATATGTCGAAAACCGAACAGTGCCTGGCACTGTTCGGTTTTGGTGGTGCGGTTGTTTATGTTGTATCGGTTCGTTGAAACAGCATTTGTTGCTTCGTTATTTTGGGCGGTTACGTGGGTATTTTTTGTCGTCTTTCATGTCATTCAGTTCCTGTTTATTCTTGTTCTTTTTCTTTTTGCCTTTGCTCATCCAAAATACCTCCTGTTTTTATATATAGTTTTACCGTTTCAGCTATTTCGATTCGGGATAAGTAGGAATAAAAATCCGGGACATAATAGGACTAAGAATTTTCTTTAGGAGGTTGGTAATATGTCTGAGGAAAACAAGAATAGAAATAAAGATAAGGGCAGACAAAGAAATGTATTGAAATACGATACAACACCAAAACACAAAAAAGGTGACACGGAGCTTGCAGAAGAGAGCGAGTTTCTCAATTTGGATAATAAGCAAAATAAAAGGAAGCGGAAATGACATGAGAAGGGCCTGTCCTAAAGAATTTAGGATAGGCCTTTTCTTGACGCAGGCAGGATAATATTAACTTAACAACCTGCTCAGTGCATCTAAGACTGACACTTCAAGACTTGGTGACATCCAAGCTTTCTGACTTAGCATTAACGATAAATGAATACATAAAATTCCCTCCCACAGGAGATAAATAAACTAACTATGACTGAAAGTAGGTATGCCTTTTGGAGTTAAATGAAACTTTTCAACCAGGTGAAGTAGTCTATATGATCATACGCAATCCACATGCACAGGATGTGGCCCAGGTACAGCAGGCAGCAGTAGTGCAAAATCCGGATAAACCGAATGAACTGGCATTGTTTGCACATGAAAATTACTATCCGCTGACAGACGAATATGCGATTTTTAAATCGGAAGCCGAGGCTGAGCAAGCCTATAAGGAAGCTTTTGGCACTCCGAATATTATCCATTTTAGCGACGGGAATTATTATGGTTAGACCTTTTGTCCCGCAACTCGTATACGTGGAACCACGGGCAATGGAGTATGAGCTAGGTAAAGAGCTCGTTACAAAATTTGAAGGTATGGGTGTAGAAATTCGTGAAACAACCTCCCATAATCAAATTCGCAATCTTCCCGGAGAGAATCATTTCCAAAAATATCGCACTGCCAAATCAACGCTCGTTGTTGGAGTAAGAAAAACATTGAAATTCGATACATCCAAACCATCGGCAGAGTATGCGATTCCCTTTGCAACAGGCTGTATGGGACATTGCCATTATTGTTATCTGCAGACGACAATGGGAAGTAAACCGTATATTCGTACGTATGTAAACGTGGATGAGATTTTTGATGCGGCGGATGCGTATATGCAGGAACGAGCGCCTGAACCGACCCGATTTGAAGCTTCCTGTACATCTGACATCGTTGGTGTTGATCATTTGACACATACGTTGAAAAAAGCAATCGAATACTTCGGTGAATCTGAATTCGGTCAGTTGCGCTTTGTAACAAAGTTTGCCCATATTGATCATCTGCTGGATGCAAAGCATAACGGACGGACACGCTTTCGCTTCAGCATTAATGATGATTACATCATAAAATATTTCGAGCCTGGCACATCTCGACTTCACGAGCGTATCGAAGCAGCTGTGAAAGTAGCGGAAGCAGGGTATCCACTTGGATTTATCGTCGCTCCGATTTACATCCACGACGGTTGGAAAGAGGGTTATAAGGAAATGTTCGAAAAGCTGGAGGCGGCACTTCCTGACTTTGCAACGCATAACCTTACTTTTGAAATGATCCAGCACCGTTTTACGAAGCCGGCAAAGCGTGTGATTCAGGAAAACTACCCAATGACCAAACTCGAACTGGACGAATCAAAGCGTAAGTGGAAATGGGGCAGGTATGGAATCGGGAAATATGTCTATCAAAATGAAGAGCAGGAAGATATAAAAGATACACTGGGCGGCTATATTCATGACTATTTTCCGGAGGCGAAGATAGAGTATTTTACTTAAAAGGAGGTGCCGTGATGGGCGGAAAAAATGGCGGTAATTTTTCAGCGGCAGGAACGGAGATCGACGAGGTTAAAAAACGAAATGAAAATTCAGGCATGTCCTATAATGAAGCAAAAGAATTTCTCGCGAAAACTACTGGGGGGCATGGTACATCCATTTACAGTGATACCAATGTGGAAGATGTCAGAAGGAAAAACGAGCAGAATCAGGAGCGGTAGGGATTCTAGAGTTGGAGGGAAGAATAATGGAGCGAAAAGATTTTGAAGAAGTTTATGAGGAATACAGGCAACAGAGTGAACAGAAGGCAGCTATGGAATCGGATCAGGAACATGCAGAAGGAAAAGAAGAAATTGTTGCAGTCCGAAAAAATGAATCTGGTGATCTGATTGCATTTAAAACAAACACAGGGCGAGAGCTGGATTATTTGACAGCTCTCGACGAAGCAAAATCGGGTAACATTGCACATGTGGATGTCTTTCATAAATATGGAAGAGATATTATCCGAAGCGAACCGGATGGGGTAAAAGAAAATAACCTGGATCAGTTACCCACTTTTTAAAGCAAAAGAATAGTCAATAGCTCTCAGAAAGTAATTTTTGGGGGCTATTGGTAATTTTGCAAATTAGCTGAAGGAGGGCGCAATCATTACGGATGTATAGTGACCCTCGTACCAATCGGAACAATGGCTGCCAATTCTTCTACATCCTGATTATACATGCGGATACAGCCTCTTGATACAGCTTTTCCAATCGAACTAGGATCATTGGTTCCATGAATGCCATAGTGCTGTTTTGATAAACTCATCCACATTGTACCAAATGGACCACCGGGATTGGGTGCTTTATTGATAATGATAAAATCTCCAACAGGTGTCCCGTGCAGTATTCTTCCAACAGCAATTGGATACTGTTTTTGCAGTACACCATCTCGTAGTAATCTTAGAGTTCGATTGTTTATGGAAACATCAATCAGATAAGGAATAGTAGCTGGCGATGGAAGCCCCGGTATGATAATAGATTGTCCGGGATAAATGATATTTGGATCAATCCCTGGATTCGCACCTATGATTGCGGGGAGGGGTGTACGGTAATCTCTGGAAATTTGAGTAAGTGTTTCACCAGGTTTTACTGTATGAATCACTCTTGATCACCTCCGTATCTTCATTCTATGTAGGAAATAAGAGGTTCATGATTTATTTTCCATTAAGACCTGAAAAAAAGAGGAGCAAGTTACTGCTCCTCGGTTCATCAGCTCGAATCTTGTGACACCAGCAATCGCTGATTCTATAAAACTAGTTATTTTTCACGGGATGATAATAGACATGTTCCGGAAAGTCACTGATAATTCCATCAACGTTCAACGAAAATAAGTGGTAAGCCTCCTCTGGCGATCTCGATGTATATGGATAGATCTTCATTCCTGCATCATGTACACGGTCAACAAGCTCGGTTGTTACCATGTTCATATTAGGATTGAAATAGTCGGAGTAAGTCGCAAATTCCACCAGCTGTTCATCGGTAACATTTTCCCAGCTCATTCCGGCGAGCACGGCATGCGGAAGTTCTGGTAAAAGTTCTCTTGATTTTTTAACCGATTCATGATTGAAGGATTGGATCACAATTTTATTATTCTGCGCACCATGCATATTGCGTTCTTTTAATGCTACAGCGACTTTTTCTTCGATTCCAGGATAAAGTTCAGGTGCTTTTAGCTCAATCAATATACCAGTTTTTCCGCGAAAGGCATCCAATACCTCTTCAAAGGTAGGAACCTTTTCTCCTGTATATTCCTCACTGAACCAGCTGCCGGCATCCAATTCCCGGATTTCCTCCAATGTATAGTCACTGACAAATCCTGTGCCGTTCGTCGTACGGTCCAACGTTGTATCATGGATGAGAACTAGTTCGCCGTCCTTTGACATCTGAACATCAATCTCGATATAATCTGCCTTCATTTCGAAGCCCTTCTCGAAGGCAGACATCGTATTCTCAGGAGCATGTCCTGAAGCACCGCGGTGGGCGACATTGATCATCTGCTGCTGCTCCTGGATCGATACTTCCCCTTCGGAGGCAAATGCCGGAACAGTGAGTGCCGACATTGCAATACCTACTGTGCATAAAATGGACAAAAAACGTTTCATAATTCCAACCACTCCTTTTCGTATTGTCAATTCTAGTATAAGGAGTAGATGTGAAGCAGGAATGAATAGACTATTAAGAAGCTGTAAGAAAAACAGCGAGATTTGTCGTGGTGCTAAAGTATAGGGTTCATGTGGGAGTGGCAGATAGAAACAGGCTGAAATGCCGAGCGTATACCTTTTCACTCCCACTAAAACTAGTATTGAAAAATCTATGAGAGTTTTAACGTGTTCATAGAAATGAAGAGCCTTTAAATTCTAGGGAACGATTAGCAATTAAGCTGCTTCCGGGAGTTATCTGTACACTTGGGCGCCTCACAGATCCGGACGGTACTGCGCTATCATGTATGCAATGAATGATAGATTTGCTTTTTTCATTAGCACAAAAAATCCAATTAAGAAACAATACGCCCGTTCGACATAATTCACCAAAAACCGGGGAGTGACAGGCACCGAATTAAGTTGCCCATTCTTCTACGTTCCATATTTTCGTTACCCAGTCTTCATAAAATTCCGGTTCATGGCAGACGAGAATGATCGTACCTTTGTATTCCTTCAAAGCTCTCTTTAGTTCCTCTTTTGCCACAACATCCAAATGGTTCGTAGGTTCATCAAATACAAGCCAGTTGCTTTCAGTCAGCATTAATTTGCATAAGCGGACCTTAGCCTGCTCGCCACCGCTTAATTGCTTCATCGGACGAGTAATATGCTCATTTTTCAAACCGACCTTCGCTAAAATGCCACGGACTTTCGCCTGATCCAAATGAGGAAAAGCATTCCAGACCTCATCAATCGGCGTTGTACTCGGTGCCTGTACTTCCTGTTCATAATAAGAAGGGAAGAGGAAATCACCGAGCATGCGCTTCCCGCCTAGCGGATCGATTTTGCCAAGGATTGTTTTCAATAATGTCGACTTTCCGACTCCATTGCTTCCAACGACCGCAATTCGGTCACCACGTTCAATTTCAGTAGTCAGCTTAGGAAATAAGGGACGGTCATAGCCGATTTCAAGCTCTTCCGCTTCAAAAACATAGCGGCTGCTGGCTCGGGACTCTTTGAAATTAAATGTCGGTTTCATTGCCGTTTCAGGGCGGTCGATTCGTTCCATCCGCTGAAGCTGCTTCTGACGACTTTTTGCACGGCCAGTGGTTGAATAGCGTGCTTTATTCTTAGCTATAAACTCTTCCTGCTTTTTAATATATTCCTGTTGTTTCTCATATGCATGAAGGTGTTGATTTTTGTTGATTTCGGCAAGCTCCAGAAATTTCTCATAGGATGCCGTATAGCGAGTGAGCTTGGAAAATTCAAGATGGAAAATGACATCGACAACACCATTCATAAATTCCGTATCATGCGAAATCAGCAGGAAAGCATGTGGGTACTCCTTCAGATAGTTGCTAAGCCATGCGATGTGCTCCACATCCAAATAGTTTGTCGGTTCATCAAGTAACAGAACTTCCGGCTGCTCAAGCAAAAGCTTCGCAAGCAAAACCTTTGTACGTTGCCCACCGCTCAGCGCGGAAACATCCTTATCAAGGCCGATAGCGTCAATCCCAAGGCCATGTGCCGCCTCTTCGATTTTGATATCCAGGTTATAAAAACCGCCAGCTTCCAATTTATCCTGAATGACTCCCATTTGATGAAGCAGTTCCTCCAATTCTTCAGGAGTTGCTGTACCCATCTTTTCTGTTACTTCATTCAGTTTTCTCTCCTGTTCAAACAGTGGCAAAAATGCATCTCGCAATACATCACGAATCGTTTTGCCTTTTGTAAGAACGGTGTGCTGATCCAGGTAGCCGTAGTCCGTTCCAGGTGTCCATTCGACTCTGCCCTCGTCATGAATCAATTGTTTCGTCAAAATATTCATCAAGGTCGACTTTCCAACCCCGTTTGCGCCAACCAGACCAACATGCTCTCCAGCTACAAGGCGAAAAGAAACATCTTTAAATAACGTCCGATCACCAAAGCTGTGGCTTAGTGAATCGATTGTAAGTAAACTCATTTGATTAAAACCTCCGCGAAAGTGAAGAAAATCTATCATTATATTTTTGAGGAGTTAAGGTGGGGGAATCCAGCCTGAATCCAATACGTATCATATAATTTGTAACTTCTACTTTAAATTTCATCCGTATTAATTATAGAGGAAAATGTGGAAGGTTGCTAGAGGGGATTATAGACAAGTGAGCTTGGACATGCACCGTATAATTTTCGACAAAACTCGGGAAGTGACAGGCACCTAAAAAAATTATTGCATGATTGTATCCATGTATGTATAATTATTATTAATTAATGTATAATTATTCAAATATGAATAACTTCGGTTGGTAAAGGGGCGGTTTGATGAATAATCTTTACCTTCTTCCAAATGCGGAGGAAGAGATAATCGATTCATATGACGAGGATATCATCGTTACAAATCGAGATGGTAAAATCATTAAATCAACACATATAAGTGGCAAGCAATACGGCTTATCTGCAGCTGATCTACTGGGTAAGTCCGTATATGATTTGGAAGCAAAAGGAATATTCTCTCCAGCGATCACACCACTGGTCCAAGCCCAAAAGAAAAAAGTTGTCATCGTTCAAACAAAACAGGATGGTGGCAAAGTCCTAATTACTGGGGTACCACTTTTTAATGAGCATCACGAAGTCGAATTTGTTGTCAGTTATTCCTACGATGTCTCGGAACTGCTCGTGCTCCAGGAATATTTGAATGAACTGGAAGGGGAAGTTTTCCGGGTGAAGGAAGAACTGGAAACACTCCGCGAGAAAAGTTTAACCTTCGATGGAATCGTCGCAGAGAGTAAGTCAATGAAGGATGTTTTAAAATCGGTTAACAAAGTTGCCCCCCTTAAAGTTCCCGTTCATCTGCAGGGCGAAAATGGTGTCGGAAAGTCGACATTGGCAAAACTGGTCCATAAGCAGGGACCCTGGAAGACAGGTCCGTTTATTGAAGTGAATTGTGCTGCGATTCCAGAAACACTTCTCGAGCGTGAATTACTTGGGAGCAATGTGAAGGGCCTGGAAAAAGCAGGCTATTTTCAGCTCGCACAATCAGGGACATTATACTTGCAAGGTGTCGACGAACTATCCAGGACATCACAAAATATCCTGTTAAAAGCACTTCGTCAAAATAAAAATAACTTCCGGATCATCAGCTCAACGGAAAATAACATGGAAAAGCTTGTAGCTGCAAATCAATTTATGGAGGACTTATTTTTCCACCTCCATGTAATTCCGATATCGATTAAACCGTTAAGGGAAAGACCGGAAGATTTGAGCGTCATTATTTTAAATTATGTTGAAAAGTACTGTGGTGAGTTTCAGCTGGAGCGCACATTATCCAACGAACTTTTCCAGGAATTGCTGACGCTTGAATGGAAAGGCAATCACCATGAAGTGAAAAATGTAATGGAAAGGCTCGTTGCCGAAAGCGAGTCAGACATCATAACAATAGATGACCTTCCGATGAATTACCGATCAAAAGATGAAACAGAGCTTGTTCCGTTAGAAATGGAAGGGAAGACATTAACTGCAATTTTAGAAAGTGTGGAAGAAAAAGTTTTAATTCATGCAAAAAAACAGTGCAAGACGACAACAGAGATGGCAAAAATACTGGGAATCAGCCAGCCATCAGTCGTACGCAAGCTGAAAAAATATTCAATGTAAATAAAGGAGCATTCACGATGAACAACAAAGAGCAGGATTGGCTAAAATTAGTAGACTCCATTGGGAATTACCTTGCACCAAGCATGGCAAAAGATCATCCAAATTTACCGGTAGTAAAAGCGGAAGGATGCTATTACTACGGTGCTGACGGAAAAAAATATCTTGACTTCACATCCGGAATTGCGGTGGAGAATGTCGGACACCGTCATCCAAAAGTCGTTGAGGCGATAAAAAACAGTACAGATCATTTAATCCACGGACCATCCGGAGTGATTATTTATGAATCCATCTTAAAACTTGCCCAGGAGCTTCAGGAAATACTTCCGCCAAAATTGGATAATTTCTTTTTCGGTAACAGTGGAACCGAGGCAATTGAAGGAGCTTTGAAACTGGCAAAATATGTTTCAAAGCGTCCATATGTCATTTCATTTACTGGCGGCTTTCACGGCCGTACAGTAGGTTCCTTAAGTGTTTCCACATCAAAAAGTAAATACCGTAAACATCTGCAGCCATCATGGTTAACGTACCAGCTGCCATATACAAATCCTGAAGATTGTCCAGCAGGTGCGGATCCGGAGGAATTTTTCGCGGAAAAACTGGAAAAAGAAGCAGCAAAACTTTTCCGTCACCAGGTAGATCCGGAAGAAGTGGCCTGCATGATTGTCGAACCGGTACTCGGGGAAGGTGGATATATCATTCCACCGAAGTCCTGGCTGAAAAAAATTCGTGAAATTTGTGATCGTCACGGTATTTTACTTATTTTTGATGAAGTACAGACAGGATTTGGCCGTACAGGAAACTGGTTCGCAGCTCAAACCTTTGATGTGACTCCGGATATCATGGCAGTTGCCAAAGGGATTGCAGCCGGTATGCCGCTTGGTGTGACGATCGCTTCCAAAGAGTTAATGGAGCAGTGGCCGATGGGAACCCATGCAACAACATTTGGTGGCAATCCTGTCGCCTGTGCAGCTGCAAGAGCATCAATCGAAGTGATTAAAGAGGAAAAACTGCTTGAGAACTCCCGTGACGTTGGGGAATATGCGGTTAGCCGTCTGGAGGAGCTGAAAAGTAAGTTCCCGGTAATCCGCGATGTGCGTGGCGTCGGATTGATGATTGGATTTGCCTTGCAAAACACGGAAACAGGCGAGCCGGACGGAGAAGCAGTAATGAAAGTGCTGGATGGCTGTCTGGAAAAAGGTGTACTTTTCTATTTATGCGGAAATGCAGGGGAAGTAATTCGGATGATTCCACCACTCACAGTGACAAAAGAACAAATTGATGATGGCATAAAAGTATTAGAAGAAGTGCTGGCATCAATTTAACACAATAAGGAGCAAGGGATGTCTCTTGCTCCATCTAACAACCCGAGGAGGTCCCCAAGTGGCTAGTAAGAGTAACCAAAAACAAGCGAACGCTGTTGATGAAAATTATACGACAAAAGATCTGATGAAGTTTATTATTCCTTCCTTATTCGGTGTGATGATTTTTCTTTTCCCGATTATGGATGGAAATTCATTCAACATTCCGCTTGGAATCATTACCGAATATATTATTGACCTGTTAGCAGGTTGGCTGCCTGCCATCATCACATACACGATGGTTATATCGACCGTTCTTACGCTTTTTGCAATTATTGTTAAGCCGAATTTTATGATGAAATCTGAATTCCTTAAATCTCTCTTTTTTGTTTCTATATTTTGGACGGTTGTGCGTGTGCTAGGTACCATTTTTGCGATAATGACCTATCACGAGACCGGTTTTACATTCATTAACTCGGAAATTACTGGGCAAGTAATGTTCGGATTGCTGACAAGCCTGATTATATGGTTTTTCGTTGCATCCTACCTTCTGCCATATTTAATTAATTTTGGAGCAATGGAATTCGTTGGAACATTGCTTCGTGGCGTTATCAAGCCACTTTTTACATTGCCAGGCCGGTCAGCCATTGACTTGCTCGCATCATGGGTTGGTAATGTTAATGTCGGGGTTGTTATCACGAGAGAGCAATATCAGGATGGGTCTTATACCGGACGGGAAGCAGCAGCGATTGCGACATGCTTCTCTACCGTATCGCTTCCTTTCTGTCTTGTAATCGCAAATATGCTTGACGTCGGCCATATGTTTCCGATCTTTTATTTGACGATCGTTATTGCAGGTGTGATTAGTGCGGTTATCATTCCGAGAATCCCGCCGATTTCCAGAATACCGGATACGTATTACAAGAAAAGCCAGATCCAGGAGGAAATTCCTGAGAATACCTCTGCGTTCAAATGGGGTGTAAATCAGGCCGTTAAGCGCGCAAAACGTGCCGGTACATTTATGGACCAATTAAAACAAGGTTCGGAAATTTTCTTGAGTATCGTGTTTGTTTTGCTTCCACAAGTGATGGCAATTGGTACGATTGCACTGATCATTGCCGAATTCACACCTGTTTTCCAATGGATTTCACAGCCGATGGTTCCTGTATTGAACCTTCTGCAAATCCCGGAAGCAGCTGCAGCAGCACCGGCAACGATTATCGGATTTATTGATATGTTCCTGCCGGCTGTACTGGCATCCGGAATTGAGGCAGAAATAACTCGATTTGTCATCGGTGCCCTATCATTGGTACAGATCATCTATCTGACGGAAATGGGGACCCTTTTGCTTATCTCTAAAATTCCGATCAAATTCAGCCATTTATTGATCATATTTATGGAACGTACGATCATTTCATTACCAATCATTGCTTTAATCGCACATATTATATACTAATTTTACTTGCAGGCGGTGCTATCATTGTATTTACAACAACTCATTGACAAACTTGGCAAGGAAAAAATAAGTCAAAAAGAAGCAGATTTAATTCGGCATAGCAGGGATGAATCGATCCATGCAGCAGTTTTGCCTGATGTGGTGTGTTTTATTGAATCAAGGGAAGATGTAGTGGAGGTTCTTAAAATTGCTTCGGACTACCAAGTGCCTGTCACGCCATTTGGTGCAGGATCAGGACTGGAAGGACAGGCAATTCCAGTTCAAAAAGGAATCGTAATAAATTTTGAACGAATGAATAAAATATTGAATTTTTCTCCGGAAGATATGAGGATAACGGTTCAGGCAGGGGTAACAAGACTGCAGTTAAACAAACTGGTAAATGATCACGGGCTGATGTTTTCGGTTGATCCTGGAGCAGATGCAATGATCGGTGGCATGGTGGCGACAAACGCAAGCGGAACAACCGCTGTACGTTATGGGGCGATGCGCGACCAATTGCTTGATTTGGAAGTAGTATTGGCTGATGGAACAATCATGCATACCGGTACACTGGCGAAAAAATCCTCTTCCGGCTACAATTTAACCGGACTGTTTACCGGTTCGGAGGGCACGCTTGGGGTTATTACTGAAATTACATTGAAATTGCATAGCATTCCGGAATATTCGATGATGGCCAGATGCACGTTTGATTCAATTGAACTTTGCGCCAGAGCAGCACAAACTATATTGCAGGCTGGCATTCCTGTTCTGCGGATGGAGCTGATTGATGCATCCAGTATTTCGATGATCAACCGACATAGTGGGGAAAACTTTCCGGTGAATCACTCGTTGTTCTTTGAATTTGCCGGTCCAAGGAAATCGGTGGAAGAAGAAGTTACACTTGCATCTGAATTGATGCATAAGCTTGGTTGCGAAAATTGGACAGCAGCAAATGATGAGAAAAAGAAAGATGAAATCTGGAAAGCAAGAAAAGATTTGAACTACGCCATTGCTTGTCAGGAAGGAATCGAGGAAATCGGTGGTGATGTCTGTGTGCCGATTTCACGCATGCCGGAGATGGTAACCTATGCACGAAACCTAATGGACAAAAGTGGACTGAATGGAGCGATTTGGGGTCATGTCGGTGATGGAAATTTCCATACGAGCATAATGTATGACCCAAGTGTTGATGGAGAGTTTGAAATAGCGGATAAGACGAATGACGACATCGTTATGTATGCCATTCAAGCTGGTGGCACATGCACTGGAGAACACGGAGTCGGACTCGGTAAGATGAAATTCCAGGAGGCTGAACACGGCGCTGCATTGGAGATAATGAAAAGAACGAAGCACATGTATGATCCAAACGGCATTTTGAATCCAGGTAAAATATTTTAGAGTAAAAAAACCGAACAGTGCCAGTCACTGTTCGGTTTTTTGCTAATTACTACGAAGCCATTCACCCATAGGTTTGGCGCAATCCAAGTTTCGTAATTATTTTTAGTTTCCACGATAAATGTGAATAAGATTATTATTCTGGCCTCTTGCAAAAACATCGGTTCGATTCGGTCCCCATGAAACTGCAGCAGGGGCGGATGTTAATGTGCCTCCAAGGTTTTCCCAATCCAGCCAGCGTGTACCATTCCATGTTCGCTTATAAAGGCGGTTATTTGTTCCTCGAGCAAATACGTCGAGTCGGTTTGGACGAAGGGAAGATACGGTTGGGGCACTCGTTAATGTACCACCAAGGCTTTCCCAGTCACTCCAGCTTCGGCCATCCCACCACTTATGAATTAAATCTTGATTTTGTCCTCTGGCAAAGACATCGATTCGGTTAGGTCCCCAGGAGACAGCTGCCGGTTCGGATGTTAATGTTCCCCCAAGATCTTCCCAATCCTCCCAGCGTGAACCATTCCATGTTTTTTTATAAAGCCGATTACCTGTGCCACGTACAAAGACATCAAGTTGATTTGTGCGACGAGAAGATACTGCCGGGCCGCTCGTTAATGTGCCTCCAAGACTCTCCCAATCACTCCATCTTTGTCCATCCCACCATTTATGATAAAGCGCCTGATCTGTACCGCGTACAAAGACATCGATGCGGTTAGGTCCCCAAGAGACAGCTGCCGGTGGGGATGTCAATATGCCGCCAAGGCTTTCCCAATTGCTCCAGCTTCGTCCGTCCCACCATATATGGTAAAGACTTTGATCTGTTCCACGAGCAAAGACATCCAGACGATTTGGCTGCCATGACGCCACTGCTGGTGCAGATGTCAACGTGCCACCTAAGTTTTCCCAGCCAGACCAGCCTGGTGACGGTGGTCCATCAACATCTCCCAGTGCATCTAACGTAATTTCAATCACTCTAATCAAAACACGATTTACTAAGCTTTGCGGAACATTAAATTGTCTGAACAAAAGATTGAACCAAGGCACTTGCCGCTGAAATCGTTGATACAGCTGGTTAGCCGACAAGTTGGTAGTTGCTTGATTGAGCGTATAGCTCACAACAAAGAAAAATACATAATCAACGATCTGTCTGCTCATCCCCGCCTGCACCAATTGTGTATATAAATTGCTGTGCTGGGCTCTCAGAATCTGCATGACCTGCTGTACATTCGGCTGTTGCCGCATATCCAAAGGAGATGAATCATAATAACTTACCGGAGCATAATAGGCTGGTAAATAATAAGGGTAATAGTAATACATTTGCATTCCTCCGCTTTTTCATTAGCATATGCAACCATAAACAATATGGGAATGAATGATGTTAGGAAAAACGAACAGGGAAAAGCGCTATGTATTAAATTTGAAAAAAAACAAAAGCTATGGAAGAGAATTGGAGTAAATAGTCAAGGAGGTGTGAAATAAATGCGAACTTTAAAGACGATAGCTTTAACGTTAATCATTATTGGCGCTCTTAACTGGGGTCTGATTGCTTTTTTTCAATTTGATTTAGTAGCAGCAATTTTTGGTGGGCAGGATGCTTTCTTATCAAGACTTGTATATGGTCTTGTTGGGTTGAGTGCTCTTTACTATATAGTATCTCTGTTTAACCCAATGGATGTGACTAATAATGAGGAAACCGGTGAGCGTAGAGAAACTGGAAATTTGAATTATGGAACAGAGTTTGGTGAAGAAACAGAAACAGAAGCAGAATTATATAATCGTTCAGAATTTCCATTACATCCTTCTGAAACTGAAAGAAAGTCACCGAGGGATACGGAATAGCCTGAATTATTCATTGGAGTGTGCTTACAAAGAATATTAAAAGACCTGTACTGCAATTATAGTTTAAATATAGTACAGGTTTTTTGCTGTCTGGCTTAATTGTGAATAATACTCATTTTGGTGGTGAACAGAGAACAGGGAACTGTGAACTGTGTCTTCAAATTTCATGCCGACAAAATCCGACAAAAACCGGGGAGTGACAGGCACCAAAAAAACCATCAGGGTTTGAATGCTGATGGTTTTTTATGGTTATTTGTTCAGTTTATCTAAGGAGTTGACTTCCCCGTAAAAATAATCGTTCACATCTACAGGTTCCCAATGCTCATTAGGTGTGTAGAATCGTAAAAGGTCTCCATTCAAAACTTTATCGGAAAGCTCCAATTCGTGAAGAACGGTCTCTTTCATTTCAAGCATTTCTTCCGTCGGTTCTTCAATAACTTCTTTCGTTGCATTATCATAATATATGCCATTAACGAAGCTGTATTGATCCGTTACAAAATCACCATTACGGAACGGTACGAACTCTTTATGGTCTTCAGAAAACATGTCGGTACCAAATAAAATATAATCTTGTGCATCTATGCCAAGGATATGCAAGAGGGTAGGCATTACATCAACAAGACTGGAGAATTCGTGATTAATCCCTTGGCCTTCCACTCCCGGTATTCGGATCATAAATGGCACACGCTGCAATTCCGCATTTTTTAAAGGTGTAATTTCTTCACCAATTATTTCTTCCATTGCACGATTATGGTTTTGGGAGATGCCATAATGATCACCATAAATCATGATAATGGAATCTTCATACAAGCCAGCCTCTTTCAAATCGGTAAAGAATTGTTCCAGCGCTTCATCAAGATATCGCGCTGTCTGGAAGTAGCGGTCAACCGTTCCGTTTCCAGTCTCCGCCGGTGCAAGGCTTGCATCTTCTTCATCTAGAATAAATGGATGATGATGTGTCAGTGTCATCATATGCGCATAAAAGGGCTGGTCCATTTCTTCAAGCAATTCAATGGATTCTTCAAAGAATGGTTTATCCTTCAAGCCGTAGTTAATAACATTCTCTTCGCTCATATCATAAAAACGATCATAATAGTATTCGTTGACGCCAAGATGTTTATAGACTTCATCCCGATTCCAGAATGATTTCCCGTCTCCATGGAACACGGCGCTCGTATAACCTTGACGCTGATCCAATATTGCCGGCAATGCCTGATACGTGTTATCTCCTTTGGTCACAAATGCAGCACCTTGCGGCAGACCATATAGCGACGTGTCTGTCGTCAATTCGGCATCGGCTGTTTTTCCCTGTTCTGTTTGATGGAAAAAGTTATCGAAATACGTGTAATCCTGAGTCTGATCATGAACGAGTGAGTTCAGGAACGGTGTTACTTCCTCGCCATGCAATTCATAGTCAATCAGGAAAGACTGGAATGACTCCAGGTGAATCTTGATGATATTTTTGCCTTCTCCTGTCCCAAATAGCTCCGGGTTTGGCTCGGCATATTTATATTTTGTATAGTTCTCAACTTCCGTGATATCACTGCTGTCGGCCAACACCCGCTGTGATGACGTCTGAAAGTTCTGGATGGCGTCATAAATGATGAAATTATAGGCACCAAGATATTTCACCAGATAATTCCGGTCAAATGTCCGTTCCAATAACTGTGGTCTATCCTGTTCAGCCAGACCCAGGTTGACCCCGAAAGCAATCAGGCCTGCAGCCAATACGATGAACGGCTTACGAAGCTGCAAACGTTCTGTGGACCAGTTTGATTTGAACATGTTATATAAAACGATCAAGATAATAATGTCCAGTAGATAAAGGATGTCATGCGATGCCATCAAGCCCGCAATACTGCCACCCAAACTGCCAAAATTATCGGTTGACTTTAGTGTTGCCACTGTAATAAAGTCACTGTTAAAGCGATAATAAACAACATTTGAATACAGAATAAATGCTAAAATAATGTCAAGAATAATAATCCTGCGCCCTGCTCTTTTCCCTTTGGCGAATAATGCCAGTCCAAGGAAAAGCAGTCCGGTACTTAATGGGTTAAAGAATAGCAGAAATTCCTGCATCGAACCACTGACACCAAGTTTAAATTCTATTTTATATATAGCATATGTTTTTATCCAGAAAAGAACTACTGCGATTGCGAAGAATCCCATCTTCGTTGAAAATAATTTAGTCATTTTCTTCACCTCGACTCCTGCTTTTAAAAGAACAATGTATCTATGATTTTTTATTTAGCTGCAAGTTGCAATTATATAACAAGATAATATGTTAAGTCAAAATGTTTTTTGTGTAAAATTTGTGTAAATTATGTGGCAAAAGAGCGCTGATCCCTTAATTTCAAAGTTAAAATATAGTTCATTTTAGCCCATACCGTAACGGACGGTTGGATATTCGCCTTAAAAAGCTACCATGCAAGAAGGGGTTTAAGGGATGGAAAATTCCCTTTATAAATGCCCGATCTGTTTCAGATACTTCCGGTTAACCCCTTGGATGCTGACAATTGTTGGAGAATGAGGGGAAACCAACACCGTTTGAATTTTTTCTCCTAGTTTACTCAAATGGAACAAAATTAACAGCGAATCGTGGTGCTGTTAATGAAGGAACAATTATTTCCTTCGCCAGACAAAAGCGGTTATGATAGTGGAAAAGAGGAGGAATGAAAATGACTGCACCATTGATTTATGAAATGCGAAAGCCTGCTATAGTGGAAGAGGGAAGGTCTTATCCGGCACTGTATCTGATCCATGGCATGGGAAGCAATGAACAGGACCTTTTGGGGTTGGTTCAGGGACTGGAAGAATCCTGCTACATATTCAGTGTGAGAGGACCAATCAGTCAGCCACCGGGATATGCCTTTTTTACAATTGAAGGGTTCGGCAAACCACACCGTGAAGTATTTGATGAGGCTGTTACCAAATTGACTGATTTTATCGATTATACTTGTGACAGCTATCCAATCGATCAGGATAAGCTATATCTTTCGGGATTCAGCCAGGGAGCGATTCTTTCCATGACACTTGGCGTAGTGCTTGGCAGTCGAGTTAAAGGAATTGCAGCACTGAGCGGATACATTCCGGACTTTGTAAAAAATGAATATGACAAAAAGGATGTAAGCAATTTATCCATTTTTATTTCCCATGGTCAATTGGATCAGGTATTGCCATTTGAATGGGCTCCTGCAAATGAAAAATTTTATAAAGAGCAGGGAGCAAGTGTGACTTTTAAGCAATATGCAAGTGGCCACACTGTTTCCCAGGAGAACTATAAAGACTTGCGGGAATGGTTTAAAACAGTCGGTCTGTAAATGGACAGCGGAACACCTTTGTCGAGGGACAAGGGTGTTTTTTTGAAGCATGCGGCGGAGAGTGAACTGACAAATAAGCTTTGGAAGAATTAACGCGGATAAGATACAATGCTTTCGTTGATGTTGGGTTAACTGCCAGGTCCAATCTATTCGACAAAATTCGGGGAGTGACAGGCACCGATTTAATACATACTAGGAGGTGAGGTGAAGAATATGTATAAGTTGTTGACTCATAATGATTTGGATGGGGTTGGCTGCGGTATATTGGCCAAGCTTGCTTTTGGCAAAGAAGTTAGGGTTCGCTACAATTCCATTGCCAGCCTGAATCGGGAAGTGGAGTGGTTTTTGGACAATGAGGATAAGGATACACTTTTATTCATTACTGATTTGTCCGTAAATGAAGAGAATGAGAAAAGGCTGGAAACATTTTACCAGGGCGGGGGGAAAGTACAATTTCTTGATCATCATAAAACAGCACTTCATTTGAATGAATATGAGTGGGGTTCTGTTACAGTTGAAGATAAAGATGGAAAATTAACTTCCGCTACGTCCTTATTTTATGAATACCTGCTGGAACATGGTCTGCTTCAGGCTTCAGATACAATCGCGGAATTTGTGGAGCTCATCAGACAATATGACACTTGGGAATGGGAGAAAAATGATAACCAAAGAGCAAGACAGCTTAATGCCCTGTTTTTTCTCGTTTCGATTGAAGAATTTGAAGAAGTCATGCTCGAACGCTTGCAAAAAAGCGAGTTTTTCCATTTTGATGACTTCGAGAAGAGAATCCTCGATATGGAAGACGATAAGATTGATCGCTATATCCGCCGGAAAAGACGACAGCTCGTACAAACAAAAATAGGCGATTATTATGCGGGAGTTGTGCATGCGGAATCATATCACTCGGAGCTCGGAAATGAACTTGGCAAAGAGTATCCCCATCTTGATTATATTGTTATTTTAAATATGGGCGGAAAGCGTGCAGGGTTCCGAACAATCCATAATCATGTCGATGTCTCTGAAGTTGCAGGCAGATTCGCTGGAGGCGGGCACGCAAAAGCATCCGGCTGCTCGTTAACCGATGAAGCATATAAGTTATTCGTGGAAAATACGTTCCCACTAGATCCGCTGACAGAAGATGCAAAAAGAAACCGATATAATATGAAGCAATCTTCTTTTGGTTCCATGTATAAAAATCGTTCAGATGTCATTTTCCTGCTCTATCCTGAAAATGACCATTGGGTAATCGAGGAAAACAAAACAAAAATAGATCAACACTTTGCAAGCTTTGAAGAGGCGGAAACCTTTCTGAAACGCAATTATGAGGCCTGGCTTGTCAGAGACAATATATTTGTGAGTTATTTGATGGAGACGATAGGAAGTATAGATAAAATAGATATGAGTTAATGCGTCTTTGGAATATCCCGAGCTTAACAGTGAAGCCATGGCAGCAATGCTATGGCTTTTTTTCTTAAGTACGTCATTCGCCGAAAAGGCTTGACACATGCCAAGTTTTCTAACAGATAAAAGGTAAAAGCCTATCTACCTGCATCATTCGAATAAGTCTGTCACCTCACTAAAGGGCTTGGTGACAATCGGGTTCTAATGGCTGACAGGAGATTAAATTCTTCGACAAAATTCGGGAAGTGACAGGCACTTCTGATGGCTAGACAGAACGCTTGTTTCCATTTATTGATTATGATATAATTTAGTTAGAAATACATCCTAGTAAGACTGCTAACTAAGTAATAAAGGATGTGTAAATATGCCTGCAAAAACCCACGTACTGGAAGACCATGAAGTGTACAATGAAAAGCCCCAACCTGCAGAACTTGAACAACCCTCCCATGAATACACAAGTCACGACCAATTATTTAAACAACTGATTCACAGCTATTTTGAAGAATTTCTGGAAGCTTTTTTTCCTGAGGTTCAGGCAAATATCGATTTTACTTCAGTTAAGCCTTTATCGGAAGAAGTGTTTACAGATCTTTTAAAAGGAACAAATCGGAAGGCGGATATCGTTATCGAAACGAAATTGAGTGGTGAGGAAACTTTTATCATTATCCATATTGAGCCGCAGAGCTATCCAGATCCAAACTTTCCAGAGAGAATGTTTCAATATTTCACTTTGTTGTATAATAGGTATAGAAAACCAATCTTACCGATAGCCGTATTCAGCTACAGTGAAAATCGCAATGAGAGCGACAGAATCGAGCTTAGATTTCCTTTTTTTCACGTCTTGACGTTCAATTTTTTTATTTTGGAATTGAAAAAGAAAAATTGGCGGGATTACCTCAAATCAGATAACCCTGTAGCTGCCGCGCTGCTGAGTAAGATGGGCTACAAGGAAAATGAGAAAGTCCAGGTCAAAAAGGAATTTCTGAATATGCTTGTACGTATGCGGTTAAACCCAGCAGACTCCCGGTTTGTAAATGACTTTTTTGAAACTTATTTAAAACTTGATAAAAAAGAGGAGGAAAATCTGATGAAAGAGATTTCAGAAATGGAAAATGCAGAGGAAATTTTTAAGCTATCCAATTCGTGGGAAGAACGGGGAAAAAGAAAAGGAATGAAACAGGGAATCGAACATGGTATTAAAAAGGGAATTGAACAGGGAATCGAAAAAGGTATAGAACAGGCAGCACGTGGTATGTTGAACAAGGACCTATCAATGGAATTAATATCAGAAGTAACCGGGTTATCAGTAGATGAAATAAAGAGAATAAAAATGGATTTGTAAGTAAGTTGCACATCTTATCTTTTGCACATCTCTGGTTACCAGTAAAGGACAGACGTGATAAAGGGCTGCCTTTAACAGAAACAGCCCTTTGGGAAACTTAGCTGTAATCCGTAACTACAAACGTCCCTGTAGTTTTGAAATTACTCATATCTTCAAAAATTCCTTCTACCTCGGACAGTTTAATGTTTCGTGTTACCATTTTACCGGGCTGCAATTTATCCTGTGCCACTTGTTCCAAAAGGGAACCAAATCGATATGCGGGAATTCCAAGAGTGGTGATAAATGATTTTTCATTGAGAACCATGTCATCTACTGGGATTGATATAAAGCCAGCTTCTTTTTTTGATGTAACTCCAACCTGTAGATGACGGCCGCCTTTTTTCAAACTGTTGATTCCGTTCAGGCATGTTTCTGTAATTCCCAATGCATCAACGGAAACATCCGCTCCGCCTTTTGTCAGCTCTTTTACTGCTTCTACCGGGTCATTGTTTTTGCTGTTGATGGTGTAATCTGCCCCAAGCTTTTTTGCGAGTTCAAGATTTGAGTCATTTATATCTACGCCAATTACATTTGCCCCCATGGAAGAAGCAATATGAATAGCAGATAGACCAATTCCGCCACAACCATAAACGACAACATTTTCTCCAGGCAGTACATGTACACGATCTACAACTCCGTGATAGGCAGTCATGAACCGACATCCTAATGCTGCAGCATCTGAGAAACTAAGATTCTCCGGCAAAGGAATCGCATTTCTATCTCCCTTAGGCACTGCAACATATTCACCATACCCTCCTTGGTATGCAGTCCCAGGTACAATGAAGGAATCACAAAGGTGGGTGTCACCGGCAATACAATGTGGGCATGTTCCATCACTACCCGAAAAAGGAATAATGACTCGATCGCCACGCTTGAAATTCTTCACGTTATTACCAACTTCCTCAACAATCCCACAGAATTCATGACCGATGATTGGCTGTACAATACCATGATCTCCTACCCACACATGCCAATCACTTCTGCAAACGCCATTTGCCATTGTTTTGATTAAAATGCCATCGTGATCGATTTCAGGTGCAGGAACGTCCTTTACTACTGCTTTTTGAATATCTTCCAATACTAGAGCTTTCATTAGAATCTCTCCCTGTCTATTTTTTATTTGAAAAGCATCTTTAATAATATTTCGTTCTCAATATTTTTAGATAACGCTTTCATGATTTAATGGTATAATATTCATGGAAATTAGTATATTACCAAAATTGTATAGTTCATCTACCCTAAAAGGAGTTAGTATCATGATAAAAACGTCTACCTTTTTAGAGAAATTATATGAAATAGAGAACGTAGCTTCACACGAAAAACAAATAATTGCAGTACTTGAGACATATATAGATATATTTCCAGTCTTGGATGCATTCCTTTGCCGCTACTCTCCAATTGGGTACCTGGGAGAAGGGATCATCTCGATGCAACAAAATGAGATTAAGTATATTCATGATTTGAGATATGATATCAGAACTCTACCCACGATCATGGCAGCTATCAATCAAAAGCAAGCAAAGTTTTATGGGGACCGTGAACTTTTTGAGAAAACGAGCAGCAACTATGTCATCGATTCGAATATAACTTCTTTTTTAATAACACCGATTCTAAGCGGAACATCGGTCATAGGTTTTATTTATAGTGAAAGAATTGAAAATGACGCAGAATTTGGCGAGGAAATGCTAAGTTGCCTGACTGAATTCAGCAAGCAGGTTGGGTTAATCCTGCAAGCCCCCTCCTATAATGAGAATGATAAACTATTAAGCAATAGAGAATTTGAAGTAATGAAAAAAATATCCTCTGGGGAGACTACAAAAGAAATTGCTCACTCCCTGGGTATCAGTGAACTAACAGTCAAACAGTATGTCAAATTGGCAATAAAGAAATTGGATGCATCCAATCGCGTTCACGCAGTAGCTGAATTGTTCAGGAGAGGGATCTTGTCTTAAATATAATTTTGATATAGTTATTGAATTGGCAGGAAACGCTAATTTCGGGAAGTGACAGCAACTTAAGTGAAGGGAGTAATTTTAAATTCCATATTATTTTATAAGAAATTTGTTTTATTCCAATAGTTTGTATACTTGTGATAAAATTAAATTACGGAATAATATATCAAATTTTGAGATGAAATGCTAAAATTACAAAAAAAGGGGTGTTGTTTTGGTAACGATTGAAGATTTTATGAAGCTGGACATTCGGATTGGTACGGTGACGAAGGCAGAACCATTTCCGGAAGCGAGAAAACCAGCAATAAAATTAGAGATTGATTTCGGGGAAATAGGTGTGAAAAATTCTTCTGCACAAATCACCAAAAGGTATGAACCAAAAAAACTTATCGGCCGCCAAGTTACTGCAGTAGTAAATTTTCCCCCAAGACGCATTGCAGGTTTTAAATCAGAAGTATTGGTAATTGGTGGTGTTCCGGAAGAAGGGGATGTTGTTCTTTTAAAGCCTGATGAATTTGTTGAAAATGGTACAAAAATCCTTTAGATCGTATAAAATCTTTTACTTTGGGTTAAGAGAAAAGATCAATCAATCGTAATGGATGTCTTTAACAATAGTGTGTCGCAGGGAGTGTCGATAGATGAACAAGGTACTTGATTCTTTCAGGAATTTATTTATGGATTTATTTTCGGCAGGAAAAGGATTTTTATATGGATTTACAATCATTGGATTATTTCTTGTTGTCGGTGCTGTTTTGCTGTACGGGATACTTTCACTGAGAAATTTTCTTTTTTAGAAACGGTGCTCTCCATCTCTAGTTACGCGCCAGAAATCTTTTAATGCAATTTAAAACCCCTTCCAAGAAGAGAAAGGGGTTTGGTTATTTGCGAATAGGAAGGCATAAGATTTCCTGTTTTCACCAGTGCAGCAAACCACCTGCCAAAGTTTCTGATATGGAAATACTGGTTATGGAACAACTAACCCTATTCCTGTTCAGCTTCGGGAAGAGCATTAATAGTTGATGCAATTTCTGAAATAACGATTTCACTTCCGATAATCGGTGATTCTTTTTCCGGATCAGGTTTACTGCCACTGTGGGCCTCTCTGAAATGATCACTGTTTCTCCAGACCGTGAAGTTTTCGAGATTTTCCCAATACATATTGACATTCATTTCATCGTATTCTTCGATATTTTGGGTTACTAATACTTCTACTTTATGAAAACCTTCCATTTTCTGAAGTGGGCCTGGTTTGGTGAACATTGGAGCCATTTTTGCCGCCATTCCCTTTTTAGTCTTGATTCTATTCGTAACAATAAACATATTGAAATCCTCCCTTATTTGATATAATCCTAGTATACAATCTTGATTGAATGAATGACATTAATAAGGAATGATACGATGGCTGGGAAAAGATAGTGATATGTTTATCATAGACCTAATCCTGATGGAGGTATTCGAGTGAAGGAATGGTCAAAAGCGTTAGAAATAAACGCACCCATCGAACTAGTCTGGCTTTTTTTTGATGGGCCTCTGGAAAATACGCAGCAAATTATGCCTCAAGTTGTTGTCCGTAAACCTGTGAAAATAACAAAGAAAGTGGTTGGAAGTGTGTATCGGGAAAAATATAAGGAAGGAAAACGCATCGAGGAGTATGATGTGGAGACAGTGGAATATTTAAACAAACCAGAGTATAAAAATCTTAAAATTAGTTTTACACTTGCCGATATGTTTGAAATTACGGCCCGATATGAAATGAAAAAGTTAAATGAAAACAAAACTTACTTCAAATATACGACTACCAACCATCCCTTGAGATGGTTTGCCAGATTCCCATTAATGTTTGCATCTGATAAAGTGGTTGTTGAATTTGTCGAACGAGTCAAACATGTTGCAGAGGCCTGAGTAGGATATTGAACTATCAGTTTGTCAAAATTAAAAAAGAGGATTTGGTTGATCTATACTGCTTTTTATGGTTGAGTATAGTCTAAAATATACAGACAGATTCTAAAGGAGGGGTCTAAAATGCATTTGAAGAAAAAGAATATGTTTTATGTGGATTTATCAGAACTGAACCAGTGGAACAGGTTTGATGTGGTTACAAATACACCTTTCGAGGAGGGGGCAGTCGAAAGGTTGTATGGAGTGGAGGATCATATTCTTAATTATAATTTGATAAGAAAGCTCAGACTTGGCGTTGTCAAAAATCAATACAATGATGAATGCTTTATTTACGATCCAACAGGGGGCAATTTCTTTAATGAGACAATTAAGGTCGGAATCTATTACCAGATCACCCATCCGGACTATGATGATAAGGAATTGGATCGTTGGATATTCGGAAATGAAGAGGGAGTAGACTACATACTGAATCTTTTTCCGAAAGATGGAGCATGCATTTTAAGTCTGTTGAACGATATTTTTAAAAGCAAGAAAGGTAAAGTGCTGGAGTTTAGAGCGCAATAGTAATTACCCATCCATCCATACTAATAAGAAGTAAGGCTGTCTGGAGAATTCCTTCCCCTTGGACAGCCTTTCTCTTTCGACAAAATTCGGGTGGTGCCTGGCACTGTTCGGTTTTCGACAAAATTCGGGAAGTGACAGGCACCGCATCTAGACTTCGGTGGCGATTGCTTCGGTAAGCCCTTTTGTCGTTTTCGGTATCACTGATTTGAGTGCCGGTTTGATTGCAGGTGCAAGTAGGCCACCTGGTTTTATTTCAAGATAACCCGTAATGCTCGTACTGGTATCCGTTATTTGTTCCGCTTCAAAATAACCAGAGCCTGTAAATTTTTCATTGATTCCTTTCAGGTCAAAGGTTACTTTGGTCGGCTCCTGCCAGTTTGTGATAGTTACCTTCATATGCAGTGTCCTTTTGATGACGCCAATATCACTGACAAATTTCCATGTGGACTGTTTGTCATCTATAATCTTATGCTCTATATAGCCAGGAACCAATGGCGCCCAATTATTGATATTGCTGACAAAATCCCATACCGTTTCAATTGGACGTTCCACTGGAACAGTGTGTTTTCCACTTGCCATTTGATAACCTCCTGTCTGAATCCATACATTTGAGCTTATTAAGAATCCATTAGTAATATTACCCATATGCAGCTTCACGAAACCAACAAGGCTAGTCCGGCTTGCTGTGTGAAACCACTTTCTGCTGGAGTGCAGCAAGGCCGGATCCGATGTAAATAAATAGTCTTTTAATTTTCATCAAAGAGAAAATGGAAGGTTTTTTTTGTTTTTATTTTTCAACAGAAATACTTGGTACCGGAACAAGCCTGCACTCTTCGGGCTGCACAACTATAAATATTATTCGACAAAAACCGAGAAGTGACAGGCACCTATTATTTAAGTTGGATCTTATCGTCTGCTGGGGTGGCGCGTTTCATAAAGAATGCTAGAATTAGTGCCACAATAATGACAAGGGTGGACACGAAGAACGCATCATTGATTCCGCCAAGCATTGCTTCCAGTGCGATTTGCTGTTGTACCTCAGCAGTTGGCTGTCCAACTACTGCTTCCGTTAACTTGTCAGCGTAGCCCTTTTCACGAGTGGCCATAACGGTAATGATCAGGGCAGTACCGATTGCGCCTGATATTTGGTTCAATGTATTGTTCATTGCTGTACCATGCGGATAAAATTCGACCGGCAATTGATTCAAACCATTGGTCTGCACAGGCATCATCACCATGGACATCCCAAACATCCGGATAACATGGACGAGCATTAAGTAGTAATAGCCCGTTTCGAACGTTAAATTGCTAAGCGCATAAGTCGTTCCCATCATCAGGGTCAACCCTGTAATTGCCAGGATTTTCCCGCCATACTTATCAAACAGTCTTCCGGTCACCGGAGACATTAATGCACTGACAATCGCTCCCGGTAATAGCATTAATCCGGCTTCCATCGGGGAAACTCCAAGAATTGTCTGTACGTAGATCGGCAATAGCATAAATCCCGAAAACATCGCCATGTTAATTACAATCATAAGAATTGCGGCCAATGAAAACATGGGAAAGCGGAACACACCAAAATGCAGCATCGGCTGTTTTAATTTGCTCTGACGCAGAATAAACAAGACCAGCGAAATAATACCGGCAACAAGTGAAATATAAACTTGAGGATTGCTCCACCCAAGGGACCCCGCGGAGCTGAATCCGTAAAGCAAACCACCAAAGCCAATGCTGGATAAGATGAGGGAGAAACCATCAAAATCAATGTTCACTTTATCTTTCTTATCCTTTAATAAGAAAAAGCCGAGCAGAAGAATAGCAATCGCGATTGGTGCAATAAAGTGGAACAGCATTCTCCAATTATAATGCTCCACAATCCAACCGGAAAGCGTCGGGCCGATGGCTGGTGCGAACATGAGAATCAGTCCAAGCACCCCCATGGCAGAACCACGTTTTGCCACAGGGAAACTAACAAGGATAACATTCATTAAAAGCGGCATCATGATCGCTGAACCGGATGCCTGAATCATGCGGCCTGCAAGCAGGACCTCGAATACTGGAGCAAATCCGGCCAGCACCGTCCCTAAGGAAAATAGGAGCATTGCCGCCAAAAATAAATGGCGCACGGAAAACTTTTGTATGAGAAAGGCGGTAGCCGGGATCAAGATACCGTTAACTAACATATAGCCTGTACTCAACCATTGGGCAGTAGCCGTCGTAACGTTTAAATCTACCATAATTGAAGGCAGTGCAACGTTCAATAATGTATTATTTAAAAACGAAATAAAGGCACCAATCATCAAAATGGCAAGGATACCATACTTCGGACGACTGGCGCTGTCTAGAGATTCACTCATCTTTTTACCCCCAATTAGAATTGACGAAATGCGAAGTATTCATAAGATATATCATATACCTGGCAGTAATTGTTATCAATAAAGAAGCCTCTCTGATAACAAGGTTATGAGCCTCCCGCACTTCCTCAATGCTGAAAAATGAAAATAAGCGCAGCATCCTTTATCACATAGCTCGAACGCTCCAAAACCTCCGACAGCCTCGAGATATTAGTGTAAAAAACCTGTTATGCATAACTTTCCAAAAATAAACCAACCTATAATGTATCAAAAATAGGGAGGTAAAATGTATGTCACAATCATTAAGAGATATTATGACGTCTCATGTTATGACAGTTAACGAAACGCAATCTGTTCAAGAAGCGGCTGCTCTTATGAGCCAGTACAATGTTGGGGCAATCCCGGTCGTAAATAATAGTGGACAGATGGTTGGTATTATAACCGACCGGGACATTACTTTACGTACAACAGCACAAGGGCAAAACGCGCAAACACAAGTTTCCCAAGTAATGACAGCACAGCAAGTGGTTCAGGGTACACCTGATATGGATGTGCACCAGGCTGCACAGTTAATGGCACAACAGCAAATCCGCCGGCTGCCGGTTGTCGAAAACGGCCAGATCGTAGGAATGGTCGCATTGGGAGACCTCGCTGTACAAAATCAATATGCGAATGAGGCTGAACAGGCACTTTCAAGTATTTCAACACCATCTGCACCTCAATCATAGGACATTGGAAAAAATCTTCTAACTATATAAGCAGGGATGCAAGCGGCATTCCCCAGTATGTTTTCATTCAAAGTGGCTGTTCCCTATTGTGTTAAAGCTTAAACAGTAAGGGCAGACACTTTTTTCTTTTGCATAAATTTACCCATTTACCAAGAAAAGAAGAGCCGTTTTAAAGACCTAGTGCAGTTTCTTTTAAATTTTTTAACTTTTCATATATAATAGAACTCATATTTACAAATAGGAGCTGAGGTAATTATGAGTAGAGAGAGTGTAGTTGAGCAAGGGTATTTTGGTGAGTTTGGTGGCAGTTTTGTGCCGGATGAACTGAAACGTCCATTGGATAAAATCGGAAGTGAATTTCATAAATATAAAGACGATCCAAAATTTCTGGAGGAGTATCGCTATTATCTAAAAGAATATGTGGGGCGTGAAAATCCACTGACGTTGGCAAAAAATCTTACGGATAAAATTGGCGGAGCAAAAATTTATCTGAAACGGGAGGACCTGAACCATACAGGGGCACATAAAATCAATAATGCGCTTGGACAAATTCTTCTCGCAAAACGAATGGGCAAGAAACGGATCATTGCGGAAACAGGTGCAGGCCAGCATGGTGTTGCAACAGCGACAGCGAGTGCGATGGTAGGACTGCCATGTACGATTTACATGGGAAAAGTGGATACGGAAAGACAAGCATTGAATGTATTTCGGATGGAATTGCTCGGTGCTGAAGTGGTTGCGGTCAATAAAGGACGCGGGAGACTGAAGGAAGCTGTCGATGAAGCGTTTGCCGACCTTGTCGCAAATCAGGAAGACACCTTCTACTTAATCGGTTCTGCTGTTGGGCCGTATCCGTATCCGGAGATGGTAAAGTATTTCCAATCGGTTATCAGTGAAGAATCGAAAAAGCAGATTCTTGAGAAAGAAGGGAAATTGCCGACTGCCATAGTTGCCTGTGCGGGTGGAGGAAGTAATGCAATTGGTGCTTTCGCCAACTATATCGATGATAAAGAAGTTCGATTAATCGGAGTGGAGCCTGCAGAAGCACCATCCATCTCACAAGGTATTCCAGCAGTTTTCCAAGGATATCGATCATTGACCTTGCTGGATGAAAATGGAGATCCCAAACCGACGAATTCCATCGCTGCAGGACTTGATTATCAAGGAGTTGGCCCGGAACACAGCTATTTGAACTCGACTGGCAGAGGGGAATATGTAACCGCAACAGGCCAGGAAGCACTGCAAGCATTTCAGGACTTATCAAAAATAGAAGGAATCATACCGGCTTTAGAAAGCTCTCACGCCGTCGCACATGCCATGAAGCTGGCAACAGAACTAGCTGAAGATGATGTGATTATCGTTAATCTTTCCGGTAGAGGAGATAAGGATGTTAACCAGGTGTATGATATGTTGAAATAGAAAATATCCCGCAAAATAAAATCATGCCAATGGGTTAAGCCCATTGGCATGGTTTGTTTTTTGCAATCAGTCTGATGAATAATTAGAAAGTTATGATAAAATATATGAAGATTGTAAGAAGTGTTGTTAAACTTTCTGGCAGTATTTAAGTGCAAGAAAGGTAAAAATAGACATTAGTACAACTTATATTTGAAAACGGGGGATGGATGTGAAAAGTCCAAAAATAATAGTAACAATATTTTGTTTGATTCTTGTATGTATAGGAAGTCTATTTATTTATTTCTTTACTGAAAGAAGTGAAAGACCGATATTAGTTTTGTTGTTAGCAGCAGTTGTGATGTTGATTCGACAAGTGATGATTAAAAAGTCAGAAGGCTAGGAATATAATACAAGCAGAAGAAGCGAAAATGTATGCCTTTCTCCAAATCATTTGTTAGGATGAATCAGATGCAGGAAATAATAGGACTTCGAACAATAAAGAAGGAAGACTGGGAATCAGTAAAAAATATTTATATACAAGGGATGGAAACAAGAAATGCGACCTTTGAAACGGAAGCTCCATCTTGGGAGAATTGGGACAGGAACCATCTGGATAATGGGCGATTCGTGGCTTGTATAGATGAAAAAATAGTGGGGTGGGTTGCCTTGTCTCCCTATTCTTCCAGGTATGTATATCGTGGGGTTGCTGAACTTAGCATATATATTGATTCTACCTTTAAAAATAAGGGAATTGGGTCACTTCTCATGAAATCCATCATTAACTATGGCAAAGAACAGCGAATGTGGACCCTTCAATCGAGTATTTTTCCTGAAAATCGGGCGAGCTTGGCAATGCATAAGAAATTCGGATTCAGTGAAGTGGGCAGAAGGGAAAAGATTGCTCAACTTGATGGTGTATGGAGAGATGTTATACTGCTCGAGAAAAAATTATGATAGCTTTTTCATTTACAAAGAAGGTAGGTAATAAAGTGGTTATTAATCATGGTGGTGCTCTAAGGAAAGAATATTTTATTTCGTATTTAACATTAGTCATGAACACAATGCAATGCCCTGTTGAACAAGCGAAGGAAGTGACTTTTCAACGATTGTTCAGAAATGATACAAAGACATTAGGAAAAGAAAGTTACCGGCAATTCCTTCTCGCGTATGAAGAGTTACGTTAATATTCCCTGTAGTCATATGAAGACACCCTATCAAAGTATCCGGGATACCTGATGGGGTGTCTATTTATATAACCCTTGTTTTTCTCAATTAAGTGTACTTACTCTTTTGGTTCCAGATCTTCAATGGAGTCGATGTCCATATAAGAAGGTACGACCACTCCTATTTTGGCACCTTCAAGGTTTGCTCCTAAGTCCTCAAAATCGTCTTCATACTTTGCATAGAAAGCACCGTGAGTTGCAGGCATCCATGGAGACAGAGAAGCATCCGCATCGCCTGTTGCAATTGCTTCAAATAAAATAGCCGGGTCAACTGGTGTAAGCGTAACATTAAACCCTTGTTGTTCTAATACTATTTTAGCTACATTAGCTGTGAAAAGTGCGTCATCCCATTGAGTTGTCGCCAGTTCTATAGAAGTGCCGTCTACAGGCTCAACACCTTCTGTCCATTCTGCAACTGTTTCGGTATTATCATCCACCCATTGCTGGGCTACTTTTTCATATTCAAAATTCATTTCTTGAGCTTTAAGCATGGCTGATTCCATTGCGGATAGTTCCAAATGGATTCTATCAAGAATCGTATGGGCGTTAGGCATATCATCTTTTAAGCCTTTTCGTACGATTGTTGTAATATGTTCTTCTTCTCCAAACATACCTTTAGGATCTTCTAAGTACTTAAGATCATATTTGGCAAATTTATAGTGAGGTGACCATCCTGTGACAATTATTGGTTCTTCATTTTCGATGGCTTCACCCAATTCAGTTAACATTGCAGCTGTCGATGCTGATTCCTGTTCCCAGCCAGCAAGACTTTCATACGCAGCTATAGCATTGTCAGTAGTTTCCGTTTGCCCTGCACCAGGTTCAACACCAGTAATGGTATATTCCATTTCTTCACTAACATTTGTGCTAGCCTCATCTGCACCATCGCTCGCACTCGCGGTATCATCTGTATCTTCTTGGCCACAACCAGCAGCTGCAAGTGATAAAGATAAACCAGCAATGATTCCCAATCTCTTCAGTCTGAAATTAAACATGATGTATAAAACTCCTTTATTACTTATTTGCTGCTTTTCCTATAACGTAAATTAAGCAACAACTAACTTAAAATTTTATATTTTTTCTTTATATAAATCAACCAGTGTATTCTGTTATTTTTGTGCATATAGAACATAGAGTCTGAAAATGCCCGCTTTTAGTAGGGAAGCCGATAATTTCCTTCATTTTGCTCCGTATTAGTGCAGTCTTGAACAAGAAAAATTTGTTGATTGGGCGAGGGATAAAAAATTATACTTGGAGATAATGGATAAAGATAGAAATCAGGCATTTTAGTATTTTAAATCAGCAAAAATGGTTGTCTTTTTCTTCAGTAAGAATTTTTTGAATATTATGGTAGTATAAAAGGGGAGAAAGTGATAGTAGGATTGTATTTCAGATTGGTGGGGATAAAGTGAAGAAAGAGTATTTGATTTTAATCAGTTTTCCTATTTTACTTGCTGCAATATTTGGATGTTCAGCAAAGCAGGAACAATTTAGTGATGAAAATATCATTTTTAATGTAGTCAAAACTGAATCAACGGAAGGGTTTAACATATACAATTGAAATATCTAATGAATCTGGTTTTGACTTAACCCATCTGACGTTTCATTTGAGTTACCCTATAAAAACACCAAATGGGACTAAGAGCAATCCATTTGTGATTGAAGGAATACCAGATAACATAGGGAGACCAGCAAACCTCAATGCAGATAAAACAATGCAGTTCACTGTCTCGGCCCCCATAAGTGAGGTTTTTACCAGCACAGATTTACTTGATATTGAAAATCCAAGTATTGAGCTAAAAGGTTATGTTAAAGAAAAAAATAGAGAAATTCCTTTTGGGATGTCTGGTGGATTACGAGTCTATGATGAAAGTTTCCAACAGGTAAAGAAATAAGCATATACTGGGGGAATCCAATTGATTTACGATCGCCAAAATAAAACCATTTCTGCTGAAAGATTAATGTTAAGGCTGTTTGAAACCTCTGATGCGACAGAGGTTACCAAGCTTTGTAACAATTATAATATTTATAAAAATACTTTGTATTTGCCATATCCATATGTGATAACGGATGCTCTATCCTGGATAGAAAATCATGTTTCTAACTTTAATGATAACAGATCCTATGAATTTGCCGTTACAGATAAAATAACAGGTAAATTATATGGAGCAATAGCATTATCTAACAATCAAAAATTTAATCATGGTGAAATTGCCTTTTGGATTGGGGAGGAATTCTGGGGGAGCGGTTATGCTACCGAGGCGTCCCATTCTATACTCAAATTTGCCTTTATTGAAAAGCAATTGCATAAAGTATATGCTCGTCACTTTAACTCAAATCCGGCTTCTGGCAGAGTTTTACACAAAATAGGCATGAGAAAGGAAGGTGTTTTAAGAGAACATGTCATGAAGGAAAATCGATATGAGGACTTGGTGTATTATGGAATTTTAAAAAATGAGATGTAATTGGGAATTTATGCTGTCAATATGGCGGCTTTTTTTATTTCATTAAAAGAAACAGCTTCATAACTTAAGAGTTGTCAAACGGCACAAGAATAGTGTGATACCGTTAAAATAGAAATATATTGCTGTATTTCCTGCCTTATTTCTTTTCAGCAGATAAATTTAGGAAATATTTCCGGAACACCCTTTCAAATACCCAAACACCTGTCCTGAGCGCTAAATTGTATAACCACCCTGTTAAACTTGGGTAAAGACAAACAGCAGCGCTGAAAAAGAGTATACAACCGAAATAAAAATCGCGTAGCAGCGTAACTATTTATTCTCAGGAGGGATTCAAGTGAACGTGAAGCAAAAAGAAATGTTCTTTCTCGATGCAACGGAACTGGTTAACGGAGTGGATTTTGAAGTGGTTACAGATACGACATTTACAGAAGGAGCGGTGGAAAGGCTGTATGGGGTGGGAAATCTTCGCATTGATTACGCACTAATAAATATTTTAGGTCTTGGCGTCGTGAAGAATATTCATTTCGATGATTGGTACTTATACGACACAGCGTCAGACAACATTATAAGTGAAACGGTAAGACTCGGGATTTATTATCAGCTGAGCCATCCGAAATATGATGATAAGGAACTGGACCGCTTGATATTTGGCACTCCTGCCGGTATGGACTATGTGATGAGCATCCTTGGTACGGATGGAGTCTGGGTAATTGCACGGCTAAAAGGTATTTTTGATGAAAAAAAAGGAAAGGTCTTGGAATTCCGGCAACGTAAAAATTAAAATTTTCCAGGAGGTTATGATTCGATGTTTAAAAAATTGTCTCTGGAACGTACTGAATGCTATGGAACATGTCCGATATATCAAGTGGAGGTCACACCTGATGGAATGGTTTACTGGAACGGGGAAGGTCATGTTTCTTTTATGGGGCAGACAACCTTTCAGATTTCTGAAAAAAAAGTACAACAGCTGGCGTCACTTCTGGAAAGCTTTGATTATCGTGTATTCACTTATAAAGAGGGGGACCTGTTCGCTACAGATATGCCACATTGCATCACAAGGGTTGAATATGAAGATGGTTTTGTTAAAGAGGTCGATCACTATTTGGGAGATATCGATCAGAGGGAAAATCATCTCAAACATTCACTTACGAGTCTCGAAAAATTTGAAAAGCGGGTGGAGCGAATAATCGGAACAAAACATTATGTAGAACAATACCTATTCATTTATCATATAAGGGCAAAAGGTTCTGCTTATGTTGTTTCTGCACCTAATCAAGAAGAGGCAGTAAACCTGGCAGAACCGGAAATGCAATGTAAGGTAAACAAGATCGGGAAAGATACAACAGGCTCGCTATTTCCGTATGTTGTGATGAAAAGCGATGAAAGCTTTGATTAGTTGGGTTAATACAAACTAGTCAAAGTTGTGATGAAAATACTGGTCGTCTTGAAGGTTTTCTTCAAGACGGCCGTATTGCGTCAACCGATATTGAAATCTGGCATCTTCTCGTCCCCATGTCCGTCTAAGTCTAAAGTTCTAGATGAAATCAGGCCGAGGGGTAATGTCTGAAAAATAAAAACAGTTTAATATAAAGGCAGTTAGAATCAGAAATGGCAGGTGATTATAGAATGTTTCATTTAAAACCGAAATAAAAAAGGTGCTTAAGGACCAGGGTCTATATACTTAAAATTTTTGTAAATTATGAATGATCTATAACAAATTGCACTGTTTTTTTAGTATACTGTTTAGGGTTTATAAATAAAAGCGAGGGACGGGGAAGAATTGCTGAAATTTATTGTTAATCGCAAAATTTTGGTAGGGTTGACTACAGTTTTAGTACTTATTTTAGGGGGTTATTCATTAACAAATCTTGATGAAGAGCTATTTCCACCTGTAGAGTTCGATGGAGCATATATTTCTGTCAGTGCAGGGGACATGGCTGCTATTGAAGTGGAAAGAAAAATTACGACACAGCTCGAACAGAGTATTCTCGGAATTGATGGTGTAGAAGAGATCTATTCCACGAGCACAATCGGACAAAGCAGTTTACAGATTATGATTGAGAAAGGTCTCGGTGAGGAAGTTTCAAAAGATATCCAGACTGCTGCAAGTACTGTTACCTCCAATGTTGCAGGTGTTACAGAAGTAATCGCGGAACAGATGAGTTTAAGTGCAAACTACGAATTTTACATGGATGTTTCAAATGGGGAAATGGAAGAACTGACAGCTTTTGCGGAGGATGTTCTGGAACCTCGTTTGGAGGAGCTTTCCGAGGTAAGAGATGTTTCTCTTATGGGAATACAGGAAAATGAAATGAGCATCGAATTCGACCGGGATAAGCTGGCAGAACACGCACTGGATAGTTCACAAGTTATTTCCACTATCCAGCAGACGAATACAGAAGCCACATTAGGGGAAATCGAGGAGCAAGGTGCACAGCCATCTATTCGCTGGGAAACCAATTTAAATTCGATGGAAGATGTGGAAAACATAAAAATTCCAACACAGGCAGGTTTTATAGAATTGGATGAGATTGCTGATATTTCTATACAGCCAATGGAGAATGCTTCCTATGTCTGGAAAGATGGAACGAAGGATTTTATATTTGTTCAAATCGGCCGGACGTCCGATGTGACACAAATCGAAATGGCCGAGGCAATCCGGGAAGAAGTTCAACAAATCAGAGATGAAGGACTGGTAAAGGGATTTGAGTTAAATGAGCTCGTTGCACAAGCTGATTATGTAAAAGAATCCATTGATGGGGTCTCCAGTAATATCCTTATTGGAGGGATTTTGGCAATTGTCATCTTACTGTTGTTCCTGCGCAATGTTCGGGCAACGGTCATTATCGGGATCTCCATTCCAACTTCGATTCTATTAACCTTTATTACAATGTGGGTTTTAGATTACAGCTTCAATATGCTATCACTTATTGCCCTTGGTCTGGGTATTGGAATGATGGTAGATTCATCAATTGTTATTTTAGAGTCGATTTACAAGAAAAAAGAACAAGGATTAAAACCATTGGAATCGGTGCTGGAAGGAACAAGAGAAGTTGCTTCGGCAGTGATCGCTTCGATGCTGACCACAATAGTCGTATTTTTGCCAATCGGCTTGATGGGCGGAGATGTCGGACAGTTTATGGTCATCCTGTCTGCGGTGGTTGCCGTTACACTAATCAGCTCGGTTATTGTATCCTTTACTTTAATTCCATCCTTGTCCGAGAAATTCCTTAAAATCCGCATCAAGAATAAGGGGAAAGAAGGAAGCATTGTTAAAAGGTATGGAGAATTCGTTTCCTGGATCGTAAAGAAAAAACGCAACAGCATAGCAATGATCTTTATCTTTTTCCTTATGTTCGCAGGATCGATGTTTCTCGTATTTAAAATTCCAATGACGATTATGCCGGATGTGCTAAATCGCTATGCGGAGTTAATGATTGACCTTGAGACAGGAGTTTCTGCAGCAGAACAGGAAGAAGTCGTGCAGAAAATGAATGAAACACTGGCGTCAATTGATGATGTGGAAACAAGTTACATTATTGATGATGGATCCATGTTCTACATGCTGATTAATATGACCAAAGGCAATGAAATTACAAGAGAACAGAAAGAAGTCAATGAGGAGATATTAAGCTCCTTGCGTGACTTAGAGGAAGATTTCCCGATTAAAAGTGTTCAGAGTGCAATGTCTGTAAGTTCCGGACAGCCGGTTCAAATACAGATGAAAGGTGAAAATTATGAAGAACTGCAAGTGCTCGTAAATGATTTTACACAAGAGCTGGAAGGTATCGAGGGACTTACTGGGGTCACGAATTCGATTGAGCGCACTTCCGTTGAAAAGGTCGTGGAAGTGGACGAAGAAGCGTTGGAAGATGCCGGTTTATCGGAAATTCAGATTCGCCAATACATACAGGAAGCATTTCTCCATATGCCAATTGGTGAAGTAGCAATCGATGAAAAAAGTGTTCCTATAGTAGCGAAGTGGAATGAAGAAATAGTAAATGAGGAAAGCCTGCTTGATCTGGAAGTTCCAACTCCTGAAGGGGAAAGGAGCCTATCCGATTTTGTACAATTACGTAGTGTCGATATGCCGAATGAAATTTCGCATATCGATGGAGAGCGTTATATAACAGTTTCTGCGGATATTGAAAATACCGATTTAGGGACAGTAAACAGAGAAGTACAGAATCTGATCGATGATTTCGAAACGCCAGCTGGCTACACGATTTCTGCTGGGGGCGATCTTGAAACGCAGCAGGAGCTTCTATATGATATGGTTCTGATTCTCGTCATATCGATTTTCCTCGTGTACTTGGTGATGTCCGTGCAATTTAATCATTTGGCACATCCGATAATTGTTATGTCCGTAATCCCAATGACAATTGTTGGCGTCATCCTTGGATTGTTTATTACGCAGCGGGAACTTAGCGTGATGTCGGGAATGGGAATCATTATGCTCATTGGTATTGTGTTAAACAATGTAATATTATTAATTGACCGTGCTAATCAGTTAAGAAGAGGGGGAGCTACTGCAAATGAAGCAATCAGCAGGGCTGGCAAGGATCGTCTGCGGCCGATATTCATGACGACATTTACGACAATCGGCGGCATGCTCCCACTTGCGTTAGCATCAGGCACAACAGGCAATTATCAGGCACCGATGGCAACCGTGATCATCTCCGGACTTCTGTTCGCAACAATGATCACATTAGTCTTGATTCCTGCTGTCTATCGAATGTTCAATGCAGCTGGAAATGGATTTGGAAGGTTATCTAAGAAGAAAAAAAGAAAAGCCCAGGATGAGGCAAAAGAACTGGCAGGATGACGCGTGGCCCGCGGGTGGACCGCGGGGACAGGTTTGTTGGACCATTTTTTTGGCAAGTAAGGAATATAAACTTTCTTACTTGCATAAGGGTAACTAAGGCATTCGCCGAAAAGGCTTGGCGCATTCCAAGTTTTCTAAAACTTTTTTAAAACAGCACTTTAAGGTTGAAAGATATACAAACAAGGCGATGATCTCCTTTAGTTCAGGAGACCATCGCCTTGTTGTTTATTCCTCTTCGAAAATCTCATCAAAAGCTTCGGATACCTTATCAAATTCCTCATCCGTCTCAATCGCCGAGAGTTCCCCATCTTCATCAATTTTAAGGAAAAATACATCGATATCTTCTTCACTTTCAGCCTGTACATCCTCTAAAAAGCTGACAGCCACATAATCTGTGCCTTCCAATGTAACCTTTGCAAGCACTTCAACTTCCTGATCTTCATCCAGTTCATCGCTAATCGTAAAAACTTCACCAACTTCAATTTTATCCATACAATTAACCTCCATCAGAACGCTGGAACAGTTCTCTCGAATTACCCCACCCTGTTTCCAACATCCTTTTTCTTTAGTTTTACTTCATTTAAGCGTTTAATGCAACAATTAGCTATGGTACTTTTCCCCGGTATGCGGGGCCAACTCCATCCTCGGCCTAGGCGGTACGTGGTCCGCGGGGACAGGTTTCTCGGTCCAATTTTTGAATAATATAAAAATGGACCGCCTTTCCTGTCCCCCTGACCCACCCAAAAAATGCACATAAACTGGTCTATCGTTGAATAAGTTGCTACGAAGTATAAAAAAGGAGTTGCATGCGGCGTGGCAAACTATTTAAACAGTGCTGCTTTTGAACACAAGTTTTGGCTTCAGGTACTTGGAGATCATTCCCGTTTTATCCATGATTCACTTTATCCCTCTGAAAAGGAAGATATTGCAAGGGCTGCTTATTTTATTGAGCAATACGATCGGCTTTTGTCTCAGGTTCGTTCTCTCAACGAAACAAATGCAATTGCTTTCGCTGAGGCCGTCCAGCAAGTTACCGAGCAATTGAAGGATTTTAAACTATCAATCATCAGACGGAATTTAGTGAATGAAATCGACATTCACCTGTCACCAACCTTTGTTAACCATATGGTCAATGAATTGGAAGAGTATCAATTGGTGCTGAGCTATCTGGAAAAAGGGGAAGTACCTCCAGTATTCCATGAATTGCACCATCACTTGGTTTGGCTGCTGGATGCCTCCGGTCACGCGGGCGCGATCAATGATCGGATGGATGCTGTGGAAAAAAGGCTCAAGGAAAAAAGCGAAATGTTTACAAAGCACTTTGAACAATTTTATTTGAAAGCGGTGGAGCTGACTGGTTACTTGAGGGCGAACATTGCAAAATTCCCTGCTTTAAACCGGTTTAATGACAATGTGGAAATTGAAATGGAATTGTTCAAAACATTTCTAAATGAACTGGAAGAAATGGAATTAAGTGCAGAAGTGCTTGGGACATTCACGGCCTCAATGGCAGATCATATGGCAAGGGAAGAACAATATTACTTGACTAAGCTTGCAGAAGCATCGCGTGCATCGTAAAGAGTAAGACAAAGGTGGGACATGTGGCCCGGAGAGACATTCTTTGAACTGATTTCCGAATATTTGAAAAATGGACCACCTTTCCTGTCCCCACGTCCCATATCCCCACGTCCCATAAATGACAGCTTTCCTGTCCATCTGTCTCATTTTGCGCTAGAATGGAGGTAAAATATTAATTACAAGGAAAGTTGGCGTTAGCATGACAGAGAAAAGTATTATTTTTTTTGATATAGACGGTACATTATTGAATCATGATAAAAAATTGCCTGTCTTGACTAAAAAGGCTATTTTAACTTTAAAGGAAGCTGGACATGAAGTGGCAATTGCAACTGGACGTGCCCCATTTATGTTTGAGGATTTGCGGAAAGAGCTGGATATTCATACATATGTCAGCTATAACGGACAGTATGTTGTACTGAATGGCGAGGTTATCCATACAAATGCATTAGATCTTGCCTCCCTTGGACAATTAACCGAAGAGGCGCTCGGAAATGATCATCCAGTTGTCTTTATGGATCACGAAGACATGACAACGAATGTCCCGGATCATGACTATATAACGGAAAGTATCAGCACGTTAAAAATTGGCCGTTTTCCGACACATGATCCCAATTATTATAAAGATCGCCCCATCTATCAGACACTCCTTTTCTGTGCGGAAGGGGAAGAAAAGCAATATGAACAAAAATATAAAGACTTTGACATTGTCAGATGGCATCCGGTTGCTGTTGATGTTCTGCCTGCCGGGGGATCGAAAGCTGAAGGAATCGGAAAAATTGTCCAAAAGCTAGGTTTTCCTAAGGAAAGACAATATGCTTTCGGAGATGGCCTCAATGACCGGGAAATGCTTACGAACATCCATCATAGTGTAGCGATGGGAAATGCAAGAGACGAAATCAAATCAGTCGCCAGATATGTAACCAAATCGGTAGATGAAGATGGTATATATCATGGGCTTAAAATGGTTGGTTTACTGTAGCGACTAAGGGGCAGCGAGACGAGAAGTCCGGTAAAACCCTTCAATCGGTTGCTAAAAAAGCTTCAATTTTGCCGATTATTAGTATAATATTAACTGTATATTATATATAGAAGGGGTAAATAATGGAAAGTTTTAATTTCTCTTCGTTAATGGAAGGTAAAAACTACTCGTTACCTGAACAGGTTGCAAATTATATATTAACAAAGATATTTATAGGTGAACTCTCACAAGGTAGACGACTGATTGAATCTGAAATTGCTAAAGAACTAAATGTTAGTAATATTCCTGTCCGGGAAGCGTTCTATATTTTACAAAATACTGGCATTATCGAAAGGTTACCAAGAAAAGGTGTACGGGTAAAAGCGATAACGCAACAAGAAATGAGGGACTATACGGATGCATTAATTGAATTGTTTCGGCTAGGAGTCGATTATTCGGCCTCTAAGTGGGATGATGAAAAACGTAATCATTTGAAACAGTATTTAAAAGAAGCAAACGAAATGCTACTGGAAAATAATATACTGCAATATGTGGTAAAGGTACATCGATTATGCGGCTATATATTTGACGTTGCAGAAAATAGGGCATTTATCAAATTTTATTCTAACATAACATTTATTACAAATGCATATTCCCAAATGATGTGGGGCGATGTTGAAAAAACAAAAGAACGTTATATGCATTTAGAAGCATTGGTAGATTCCCTTGTCCATTCCAATTTCGAGCAGGCAAAAGAAGCGTTTGAAATATTGACGAGACAATCCTTAAGTTTTGAAATGTTATAAACAAAAACTGAATTTGGTTGGTTAAGAAAGAGAGACAGCGTTATTGAATCTGTCTCTCATCTTATTAGTTGGCCATTACGCCGCCATCAACGTAAAGTTCTATGCCAGTAATGAATTTAGATTCTTCCGATGCAAGGAATAATGCAGCATTAGCAATATCACTAGGATCTCCAAATTGACCTAATGGAGTTTTATTTAAGTAGTATTGTTTTACTTCCTTTGCTTCTTCTGTTTCAAGTGCTGCAGACATCGGTGTGCTGATTTGACCTGGTAAAATAACGTTCGCTCTGACATTTTCTTTCCCATAATCCACAGCTATATTTTTAGTTAAACCGATTAAACCTGCCTTAGCAGCCCCGTACCCAGTACCACCTTGTCCACCAAGTGTAGCAGCGATAGAAGAAATGGTTACAATGGAACCTCCTCCATCTTTAATCATTTCAGGAATAGCATATTTGCTTCCGAGGAAGGCACCTTTTAAGTTAATTGCCAGAAGTTTATCCCATTCGTCTGGATCGTGTTCATGCGCTTTTGCTACAAATGGACCAGCGACTCCTGCAGTGTTTACTAAAACATTAACTTTACCATACGTTTCTACAGCAGTATTAATAGCATTTTCCCATTCTTCCGGAGAGGAAATATTTAGTTTAATTGCAATCGCATCTCCGCCATCCGCTTTAATTTCATCAACTACTTTTTGAAGGGCTTCTACGTTCATGTCGGCTCCAACCACTTTTGCCCCTTCTCTTCCAAATAAACGAGCTTGTTCTGCACCCATACCACTACCTGCACCCGTGATAATAGCTACTTTCCCTGTCAATCTACTCATTCTAAATCCCCCTTGATCAATATAATGTCGTAAACAAAATAAAATTATTATATTATTTTGTATAAATATATTATATATAATATATAATATTTAGTCTATTAAATTGCTTGTACTATTGAATACAAAATTCGTCCAAATATAAGTAAGAAAAAAACTATAAAAATAGATAAACTTGACAGTTTTTTAGCCTTTCCAATTGTAGAAATCCAGCAAAACGGGTAGTCTATAATTAGAAAACAATAACTGGGAGTGATAAGAATGTATCGTACAGTATAAGACTTTCTAGGGGATTGGACACATTCTGCAAATGGCACCATCCAGGTTTTGGAATCATTGACAGACGATAAGCTGGACCAGGCTATTGTTGAGGGGCATAGTACATTGGGTTGGCTAGGCTGGCATATTACGACAAGCACGGCTTTTTTTGCTGAATTGGTCGGACTGGATGTAACCGTCCCTACACAAGATTCTGTACCAAAGGAAGCAGCGGTCATTGCTCAAACCTATAAAGAGGTTTCAGAAAAACTCATTCAAGAGATAAAGCAGAAGCTTTCGGACGAAAAAATGATGGAGGAAGTAGATCAATTCGGCAGACAAACCCCCCGGGGCGCAGTTCTAAGAGATGTAATCCACCATCAAACACATCACCGCGGACAGATGACGGTTTTATTGCGCCAGGCAGGCTTGCATGTTCCAGGGGTAATGGGACCAACGAAAGAACAGGGCGGTTACTGATCTACTGGGTACACCGCAACCGAAACATAAGACATAGAAAAGGAAAATCGGACATAGAGCGAATACCGAATTGGACATTCTTGTATATGAAAATCGCAACCGGCTCATAAAGGATGGGCCGGTTTGTCGTTTGTTCGGATCAATAGCATTAGACAGTAGGTTCGTGGAAATGCTGGGTACAGGTTTTTTAATGTATCTCAATTGTTTACCCAATCATTCCAGATGCCCCTAACTCTTTATCTAAAGCAGTTTGGGGCTTGCATCCCTTCTAAATAATTCTCTATTTCAGTAATGGCTCCAATCCGTAAAGGTCCAGTGTTTCGTTCAAATCAAATAAATTATATTGCTTCTTTTTCAGAAAGAACTCCACCATCAAATCTTTCTTATCACTTCTGGACAGGGAGTAGCCGGCAGATTGAAGGAGAGAATCGGTTTCTTCTAGTGTCAGCTCAAGCGCAAAAGCAAGGGCAATCAGGCTGTTTTTCTTCGGAAGGTAGTCGGTATTGCTGCGAATCTTTGAAAAATGTCTGCGATCCATACCTGCCTTTTTATAGACTTGCGGGTCAGTGAGCCCTGATTGATTAATATAGTCAAATAAGACCTGCTGAAAGGTCGGCTGACGGTTATTTTCGATGTAAACATCCAGTTCCATCTCTTTGAGATCAAATTGATGCATGCTACTTTCATTGTAAAGGATTGGATAATCATCCAAATGCTCTTGTAAAAATGCCTCCAAATCCAGTAAGAATTCTTGATTTAGCATGACACTGCCTCCCCGAAATGTCGCTTTGTGGGCGACCAATTAATGGAAATCATCCAATATGATTATAGCATAGTAACTAATCTGAAAGGATGATTCGAATGAATAGAGAACTGACAGAAATTATATTTTTACTGGACCGCAGTGGGTCGATGGCTGGACTGGAAAAGGACACAATAGGTGGATTTAATTCAATGATCAAGCAGCAGCAGGAAACCTATCATTGGGAGTTTATATTTTTAGGAGCAAACATCGATGCAGTCAAGGAAGCGGATCGTATCGGAATTAGTGAGGAAAGTGCCTATGAATTTGAGGCATCCGAGGAGGGTGTGGAAAAATTGTATAGCATGGTTAATGAGGAAATAACAGAGAGAAGAACAATAAATAAATGATATGCACGCACTGGTTTAGCGTATCAGTCCCTCATTGCATGGAACATCATGCAATGCAATGGGAACCTGATGTTTTTTATTTGAATAGACTTGGGTTAATGTGTGGATTCATCTCCCCTGTATCCTAGCTCACTAAATACACTCTGTTATGATCATGAACAAAATGGTATGAACCCAATTCTGCTGGGTTCATTCCTAGTTCTTTTCTCTCCTCTTTACTAAAAAATAGGAAGTAATCCAGGAAGTGATCGGAATAGCCAAAGCTATACCGATTCCGGCGCACAGTATGGTCAGTATTTCAGCGGTAAATACTTTTGAATTTACAATCTCTCCAAGTGAATAGGATAAATCTTTAAACCAGATCAACAATGCTAGATAGCCACCGAAAAAGGCGAAAAATAGCGTGTTTGAATTGGTACCTAAGATATCTCTGCCGATACTCAGTCCTGATTGGAATAAATCTCTTCTGCTCATTGACGGGTGATGATGAAATATTTCACGCATAGGAGATGCAATGGAGATGGTGATATCCGTTATAGCTCCTATTGCACTCATAATAATCATTGCGGTGCCAATTTTTACAAAGTCTACCCCAATATATAAATCAAATATATAAAGTTCTCCAATTTCTTCTTCACCAAACCCTTGAATCATCGCTTTTTCTGTTACGTACATAATAAAAAAGATTAAAATAACAATGGTTATGACCGTAGAAATGAATGCCGTTTTTGTCGTGCTGTTCACTTCACTAATATAAAAGAGTGTAATAAAGCTAATTGCAGTACTTGCAATAATAGTTAAGATAATCGGATCAGCAGTTGGATCTAACATAATAAATATCGTGAAAAGGAGAACAACGAAGTTCAGGAATAAAGCGATAAACGACCTAATCCCTTTTCTGCCGCCAATAAGAACCATTAATATAAATAGAATTCCCGTAAGCAAAACTAATGTATTCATAATCTCTTCCTCTTTCGGTTAACGAAAAATAAAGCCGTATATAAACCTATTGGAATGGTGATTACAATACCAATCCCACCTGCCAGTGCTCGGGTCAATTCCAATGAAAGGTTAATAGAAAAAGTATACGTCAGCAGTGAACCATTCTTTAAATACAAAATAAGCGTCGGAATGGAGCCGCTGATATAGGCAAAAAACAAAATATTCGTCATAGTTCCCATAATATCCTTCCCAATTTCTATACCTGAAGTTTTTAGAGCCTGTACAGATATAGTGTTATTTTTTTCATATAAGCTAAATAGGGAAGAAGACATCGTTACGGCGACATCCATTACTGCCCCTAAAGATCCGATGAATAAACCTGCTATAAACACGACATAAGGGGGGCGAGTGAGAAATCCCATTCCCTCAAAACGCAGGCCGTTTGCGGATGTTAACATAATAACAAGGTAGGTTATGAACAGGGAAAGAAAGGTTCCTAGCAAAGTCGCCACTATGGCTGCATAGGTTTTCTCGTTAACACCATTTACGAGCAATAAGGTAATACCCGTAAATAAAATTGCGCTGATACCGCATATCCATAACAGGCTTATGTTGGAGGTATGAATATAGACATCTAGTGCATAGGAAATTAAAGCGATATTAACTGCCAAACTTATGATCGAATACAGACCTTGCTTCTTTCCGACAATTAATAAAGTAAAGATAAAAATCCATGCAACTATTACAATGTATTTATCCCGTTTTACATCAAGAATAGCTCCAGTCAATTCCGTATTTCCAGCTGTGTTCTCATCTATTGAAACAAAAATTTCATCTCCGGCATGGTATTCTTGATCATAGGCTCCAGATGCAGAATATTCATTCGTTAGATGGATATTTTGTCCTTTTTCATTCCCATTTTTTATTTCTGCTACAATCTGCTGGATAAACAGATAATCTTGATTATTATTCCTACCCAGGATTTCCTCTGAATGTTCAAGGTTCGATTCTGTAACTTTGGCTATAGTACGTTCATAAAATGAATAATTGTGATAAACAAAGAACACAGAGACAGCACAACAGAGTGCTAATATGCTGTATAACATATATTGTTTATAGGTGATTTTTTTAATTTTGTTTACGATCGTTTCCAAGGCAAACCTCCACTATCCTTTGCACATTCCACGCAATCCACTCGCTTTGGGAACGCTTGGACTCAAAAAAAGAATTATCGGCAAGAAAATCTGGGATGAACTCTCAGCTCATTCAGAAATTTTATGAAAAGCTGCAAAGACTCTTCATTAAATCTTATGCCTATCTTGGTCCAAAATGTAATTACTTATCAGTAGTCATTTTCAATTGCTGAAACATTACTTGACTAGAAGGGTAACAAAAGAAGAAATTCGATAAACTTCCTTGGGGGGATGATTGCCCCAGCTGTTTTTAGGCGGATAAGAAAGCAGTTCTTTTAGTTCCAGGGCCTCAACTTAATCCATTTCATATAAGAATTCATATCAAATAATTAGTATAGCACGTGTAATAGGGAGAATCTATTGTAAATAAAAGATGGTTTGTTTGAAGTTGGTAGATCTGTTCATTTTTATTGAGAATATCTGGAAAAAATTGAAGGGTTTTTAATGAATTTTGTCGAAAGGTAATAATAGGCACTTATTATGTGTTTTAGTAGAGCGAAGATTAGGGGGAGAAGCAATAATGAAAAGAGAAAAAGAGAAAAAAAAGAGAGCAAAGCTTCCTTTTCGAGTTAATCTATTATTTTTTATTGTGTTTTTATTGTTTTCCATGCTGATTCTTCAACTAGGCATTGTTCAGATACTTAAAGGGGAAGACTTCCAAGAGGAGATTGAACGGACAAACCTCGATACAACAAAGATTGCTGTACCGAGGGGAGAAATCTACGATGTGAATGGAAATCCAATTGTAGTTAATAGGCCGGTGTATTCAATCACATACACACCGCCAAAAGGAGTCCAGGCAGATGACAAACTTGAAACTGCAGAGAATCTAGCTGTCTATATTTCTATGGATGATAAAGAAATTCTTGAGGGTATCACCGAAAGGAATAAAAAAGAATACTGGTATCTGAAGAATAGAGAGAAAGCAGATAAGCGACTTACTTCCAGGGAAAAGGAAGGATTGAGCAATGCCGAAATCTATAATGCAACACTGGATAAAATAACAGAGCAGGAAATCAGCGGCTTCAGCAATCAAGAGCTGGAGGTTATTGCGATAAAGAAAGAGCTGGATAAAGGCTACTCGCTGACCCCTCAAATCGTAAAGAACGAGAATGTCAGTATGGAAGAGTACGCGGGAATAGCAGAAAATCTTAATGAACTATCAGGCATCAATGCAACGACAGACTGGAATAGGGAGTATCCATATGATTCTACACTATCCAGCATGCTCGGTACGATTACTTCTCAAGAAGAAGGGATTCCTGCCGAAGCAAAAGAGACGTTTGTAAGTAAAGGATACAGCTTAAATGACCGAGTTGGAAAAAGTGGTCTGGAGACGCAATATGAAGATCTGCTTCGCGGAAGAAAGGAACAAATCCAGTACACAACCAAAAAAGATGGGACAGTCATTGATTTTGAAACGGTAGTTGAAGGAAAGCGTGGAAAAGATCTTGTCCTGACGATTGATATGGAGTTTCAGCAGGAAGTTGACAAAATTGTCCTGGAGGAACTGCAGGCAGCCAAAAGTCAGTATCCGTATGATAATCAATATTTGACCGATGCACTTGCAGTTGTCATGGATCCGAAAACTGGCGAACTGCTCGCTGTATCGGCAAGCCATTATAACAAAGATAAACAAGAATATGAGGATGCAGGCTTCAAAGCACTGTCAAATGCGCATACACCTGGTTCTGTCGTAAAGGGTGCAACGGTGCTTGCGGGGCTGGATTCGGGTGTAATATCGCCTCGGGAGGTAATTTATGACCGACCAATCAACATTGCTTCAACACCGATCATGCGGTCTTATTCAAATAATATCGGAGCAGTAGACGATATTGCGGCACTAAAAAGATCATCTAATGTGTATATGTACTATATTTCCTTAAGATTAATGGGAGAATACCGCTATCCATTTCCAGATGGTGAATCTGTCCAAAGAGATAACCCCAATGCTTTCCAAGATTTACGAAATTATTTCAACCAGTTTGGCTTAGGAGTTTCTACTGGAATTGATTTTCCTAGTGAATCAACCGGTTATCAAGGAGATGGCAACAAAGCCGGTGATATGATGAATCATGGTATTGGTCAGTTTGATCAGTATACGACGTTGCAGTTGGCACAATATGCTTCAACCATTGGCAATGGCGGCTACCGTGTGCGTCCACACTTTGTAAAGCAGATCCATGAGCCAATTGCATCCCAAAATCAACTTGGTCCTGTATACAAATCAATAAATACAGAAGTTCTTAATAAAATCGTAATGAGTGAGGACCATATCGATCGCGTCCAGGAGGGATTTCGTCAAGTTTACCAGGAATCTGGTGGTACCGCATATAAATATTTTAATGATGTAAACTATGATCCTGCTGGAAAAACGGGAACAGCAGAAATTGATTATTTTGAAGATAGTGAGAAAAAGGCAGAAACCGTGAATCATAACCTCATTGGGTATGCTCCTGACAATGATCCGGAAATCGCCTTTGCGATTGTTGTCCCATATACTGGCTTAAATAATGATCATCCAACCCACCATAATATCGGGAGAAGAATTCTTGATACGTATTTTGGCTTGAAAGAAGAAAGGGATGAGGAGAGTGAGGATGGAGAAGGGGAGAACGAAGATAGGTCAGGAGATGAAGAATAAATATATAATCAATGGAATGTCAAGATGCCTGTCCCGCACCGCTTTTAATGTAGTGGGGGGCAGACGCCTTTTATTAATAAGCCAAGGATATCACTAAGTTTTATAAGTATTACTAACATACGCTAGGACACCCTTGTTAAATTGTGGTCTTTGAAAAAGAGTGAGAAATAAGTGAAGATCAATATTGAACTAAAGGGGTGCTTCAATCTTAACATGAAAATAGACCAAGATCTCTTAATAGAGGTCCTCTTGTGTGAAACAAATTACGGTACCTTATAAACTTTTTTCGACAAAATTCGGGGAGTGACAGGCACCCGTCGTGGGCACCCGTCGTGTTGGCACCCGTTGTGTTTAGGAACCGGAATGTTTCACTTCTGGATTCCTATGTAAAATAAATTTTGAGTTGCTTTTCTGTTGCAGGAAATTACTTACTTCCTCAATGGACAGACCGATATTTCTAGCTTCCCGTATTAATTGCAGCCATTCCTGGTCCAACTCTGATATGTCAAACGATCGTTGTGAATGCATCTCTATTTCCGTTCACCCTTCCCCCGAAAAAATTCACCTTAACTTCTGTCTTGTTTCATTGTAATGGGGAAAGGTTAAAAGAAGGTTTAAAATATTGTGATATTTATCTTTCTGGTGAAAATTTATATCCAAATCCTCTAACTGTAAGTATGTAGTCTGGTTGTGCTGGATTTTCCTCTAACTTTTTTCGAATATTACTGATATGAACTTTGATGGTTTTATAATCCCCCAATTTATCTTCTCCCCAAATTCTGTCGTAGAGCTGTTCAATGGAGAATACCTGATTGGGATGCTGAACCAGGAAAAAAAGCAGCTGGATCTCTTTGGCATACAAATGGACGTGTTCACCATTCCGAAGAACCGTATAATTATCCATATTTAACACAAGCTCCCCAAAATTCATAATGGACGCTTTTTCATTTGAATGTCTGAAAGCAATCTCTTTTCTTCTTAAATGTGCCTTCACGCGCGCAAGGACTTCTCCAGGATCAAAAGGCTTGATAATATAGTCATCAGCACCAGAATCCAAACCGAGAATACGGTCTTCATATTCACTCCGGGAACTCAAAAATAAAATCGGAATCTTTTCATTGACGGTTCGAATTTCCCTGCAGACATCCAATCCACTAATTTCGGGCAGGAGAATGTCCAGCAGAATAAGGTCAGGCTTACTGGAATTGAATCGTTCGAGAGCTTTTTTACCATCTTCCGCCATGATGACATGATATTCCCTTTCAAGATAAAGTTGGATCAAATGACGGATATCGGCGTCATCCTCCACAATTAAGATCGTCTCCTTTTTCAAGTCTGTTCACCTCTTTGTACCGATTGGGTGTAAAGTAAAGGAAGTATGAAATGAAATGTGCTTCCTTTGCCAAGGTTGCTTTCTGCCCATAAGCAACCATGATGATACTCCATGATCTGTTTGGATATAGAGAGTCCAAGCCCTGTATTGGTACCTTTTTCCTTACTCGTTTTATCAGCCTGATAGAAGCGATCAAATATGAGTGGAATCGTTTCTGGGTCCATTCCTTCCCCGGTATCACGGACACTTACCTGTAAAAAGGAAGTATCTGACGGATCCTCCAGAGATGCCCCAGCTTCATTCTGTTGAACCGGAATTGAATTTGTTTTCTTTAGAGTAATTTTAATCAATCCGGGTTCACTGGTAAAGCGAATCGCATTAAAGATTAGGTTTTGCATAACCTGATCGATTCTGTCGAAATCAATTGTCACCAATCCCATACGATCGGATTCTTCTAATTCATCCTGTATCTCAAACACTAATCCGTGAGATTTTACATCTATTTCATATTTTTGAAGGAGTATCGCCGGCAAATCACCAGCAGCCTGTTGTTTCCACTGGAAGCTTAACTGTCCTGATTCCAGCCTCGACAGTTCATACAGATCCTGAATGAGCCTATCGATAAATAAAATTTTCTGGTACACAATTTTCAGGTAGTTATGGTCTCTGGCATCGACGACACCATCTATCATTGCTTTCACATACCCTTTGACAGATGTCATTGGTGTGCCAAGCTCGTGCGAAATGTTGGACATTAGCTGTTTTCTTGAGCTTTCCGTTCTTCTGAGCTGTTCTGTACTTACTTCCAGTTCCTGTGTTCGCTTGATCACCTGCGTTTCCAGTGAATGATTTAGATGAGAAAGCTCCATATTAATGGAAACCACTTCCTCCATCACCTGTTTTAAGGATAGAAGTGTCTTTACACGGGATAGCAGTTCTTCTTTGGAACATGGTTTGGTCAAATAATCATTTGCTCCCATTTCAAAGGCTGTTACGATATCATCTGTTTGGGAACGAGCGGTCAGCATTAAAATGGGAAGCTCGGTTAATGAATACTGCGCTCTTAATTTTTTTGCGATTTCAAATCCTGACTGCTTTGGCAGCATGATATCAAGAATTACCAGATCGAAGGCAGCATTTTCGGCTAAATGGTTGAGTACACTTTCTCCGTTATAGGCAACTACGATCTGATATCCGGCCGTGGACAGATGATTCTGCAGGACTTGAATATTTACAGGTTCATCATCTGCAATTAAAATTCGTTGCTTTTGATTTTCAGCTATGGATTCTGCTGCCATTTCCTCTTGGATTGCTGCTTGCTGCTGGTCATGGGAAGATGGGTTCGAAATGATAGGCTTGGATAGCAGTTTTTTCCCTCGGTAAATCGGAACCGAAAATGATACTGTCGTGCCTTTTCCAACAGTGGATTGGATTGTTATATCTCCGCCATGCAATTCGATGAGTTGTTTTGTTATGCTGAGTCCCAAACCAGTTCCAGTGGTGAATCTATTCTGACGGGTTGTGCCTCTTTCAAAGCTGTCAAAGATTATTCTCAAATTTTGTTCGGAGATACCGATACCTGTGTCTTCTACAGATAGGATTATTTCTTCTTCCTCCTCCACGGCAGATACGGTAATCTCGCCCGAATCGGTGTACTTGATGGCATTCCCTACCAGATTGTACATAATCTGCTGCAGTCGATTTTCATCTGCAGCGGCAGCAGGAAGGGTAGATGGTATCCGATTCCGTATAGCAACCGGTTTTTCTGAATGTATGGTGGATGAGACAGTACAGATCACTTCAGCCAATTCCCTTAAGGAAACAGGCTCAATTTCCAGGTCCAATTCATGGTGGTTTAGTTTCGATGCATCTAGCAAATCATTGATCAGATGGGTAAGCCGTTTTCCGCTCGTCACGATCAAAGAAAGATTCTTGTTCATCCGTTCATCGATACCTGGATTCTCCTGTAATGATTCAGCGATTCCGATCATGCCATGTAATGGTGTTCGCAATTCATGGGAGGTATTTGCCAGAAATTCATCCTTTATTTTATTTGCCTTTTGCAGATGTTTGACCGCAAGCTCCTGACTCTTTAGAGCATGCTGTTCTGCTGCTTCCTTCTCCCTGCGCAGTCGTTTGATCTTTTCAGTCAGCGCAAGGGAGAACAAAACGATTTCAATACCAGAACCCAGTTGTGAAGCATATTTCGTAATAAATGTGACTGGAATGAAGCCCATGTCGGCCAGGGAACTGCAGGTTACACCCATGAGGAAAATAACCCATCCGAAAAAGAAATACTTGGCCGGATCATAGCCATTTTTCCAAGATAGGATGGCCGCGGTATTGACAATCAGCACCAAACTGATGGTCGATCCCATGATTAGGTTTAATGCATCCTCATAGCTGATCGCCAGAATTATGATGAAAACCGGTTGTGTGATAATAAACAAGTTAATGAGTGTATGTAATCTGGGTGTATTTGTTTTTAGATGAAGAAATGATTTCGTAAACAGCATGGCACTGATATTTGCACTTGCAATAAAAAACAGGATGGCCCGATTGTTCCACCACATCATCTCCGGCCAGAAGTATTGGAAAGCGAGTCCATTCAAGGTGAAATGACAAAGCATGATCGACAGGATGAAGAGGACATACCACAGATAACTGGTAAAACGAAGCGAGATAAATAAAAATAAGTTATACAAAATCATTATCAGGCCAAAACCAAAGTAGATTCCAAGAAGAATATATTCTACCAGACTATGCCTGTAAAAATCATCCTCCGACCAAAGTGTCATCGGTAACTGCATCGATCCGGCCGTATCAACTTGCAGATAATATGTCACCGTCTCGCCTTGGGGAATGGTGAGCCTGTAGACAAAATTACGATGATAAATGTCTCTTGCTGAAAAGGGTAGATGATCTCCTGTCTCACGAAGTTCATATCCATTGCCTCCTGCTGGAATATAAAGACCGATCCAGTCATGTGGCGGATATGCCATATCCAGCAGCCAATCCTCGTTGGGGGAATCATTGGTAACAGTAATGCGGGCCCAAAATGTAGACTCTGTATAGCCATAGCTTGGAACATCCCCCGGATATTGGAAAAAGTGATCATCCAGCTTTCCGCTTGCGATATCACCAATATCCCATTTTCCTTCCATATCCTCCAGCAGTTCGATGACGGAACCGATTGGATAGTTCTCTTTTCCTTCCTGCAGAAGGATTTCCGCAGATGATCTCTCGGGGTTGTATGAAAGAATGAAAAGCATGCAGCATAATCCCGTTATCATGATTCGAACTTCACGCATTCTTTCCATCACCTTTAATCCATTTTGTAAGACTATTATACTAGATTGAATCATTTAAATATAGTATTTTCTAACTCTTTTGAAAATAATGCTCAAATAATAGAAGCGTAAAGGTACTTTACCCATGAATTATTCAAGGCTGTTACCTAATATCGAGTAGGATAGATGGAGACAAGAAGAAGTGGGGGGCATAACTAAGGTAAGCAGGTTTTAAATAAGAAAAAATCCGAACTATTTCGAGTTCTAACTAAAGAACTCTGAATCGTAGTTCGGATTTTTCTATAAATAAACCGCTTCAGTCCCAGCCTCATTCACTATCCATAAATTTCTGTCATCCAGTCAACAATGCCCGTATGCTTTTCCTCCCGCAGCTGTTCAACATTATGGTGACCGATAATAGAGCCATCCTTAATGGCAACCACTTCATCCAAAACGTTTTCAACTTCCCGGATTTCATGTGTTGTAATCAGTACAAGCTGCTTTTCAAGGTCAATGAAGGAGATCAGTCCCTTAACAATGGAATCACGGACCATCGGATCAAGACCAGATAATGGTTCGTCCATGAGGATGACCGGAACATTCCGCGACAATGATAAAACAATTTTTAGCCGGCCACGATTCCCTTTTGATAGATGTTTCAGTTTATCATTTGGATTGAGCTTCATAAATCTCAAAATTTCATAGGCTTTTTCCTCATTAAAATCCGCAAATTGACTTGCGTAAAATGCAATGGATTGTTTGACAGTAAAAAACCGATAATACTCATCCAATTCGGATAAATAAGAAACAGACTTGGCAATTTTTCGATTTACTTTATTCCCATCTACCTTTATTTCTCCTTTTGTAGGATAGTTAAGCCCGGCAATCAGCTTGAGGGTCGTTGATTTTCCACTGCCGTTTTCCCCGACAAGACCAATCAACTTTCCGGGAGTCAACTCCAGATTCACGTGGTCCAATGCTTTTTTACTTCCATATTTTTTTGTTACATCCGTTAACGTAATCATGCATTCGTCTCTCCCTTCTCCTTTAAATATTTCGTTAATCCGCTCTGTATTTCCTCGTCCAAATATCCCATTTCCTGCATTCCCTGAACAAATTCAGTAATTGCTTTTGTTTTCATCTCTTCACGTAAGGAATCTAGGGTTGATTGATTTTCCGTTACAAATGTTCCTTGCCCGCGTTTTGTTTCAACAATTTCCATGCTTTCCAATTCGCGATATGTCCGCTGCACCGTGTTCGGATTCACGTTTACCTCAAGGCCGGTTTCCCGGACAGATGGGAGCTTATCGCCAGGTGACAGCTCTCCACGTATGATCTGTCTTTTCATCCGTTCAGCCAATTGTTGATAAATGGGCTGAGAGGATTGGAATATATCTGACATCAATTACACCTCTACTTTTCGCTCGATGATCCAGCATGCAGCAATGAACATGATAACCGCAAGTATTAGATCCCTAACAAAATTACCAATATAGAAAACCGTTGCATCCTTCATCGTCTGGACATCAACCGCTTCCTCCCTATAGGTTACTTCAAACCCGGTAATAATATCTCCCGCTTGAATGCCTCCCCAGTTCGTCAGCATTTGTACAAATGGCAAGCTAATGAAGCTGCCATAGGCCCAGACACTTACAAAAAATAGAATAACAGTCAGCAAAAAGCTAAAAAAGTCATTCCATTTTTGACTGAACGTAAGGAAAATGGACCATAACAACAGGAATACCGCACTAATAAACAGTGCCGCAAGCAATATTGCGATGGAAATGGTTCCTAGCGTGTTAAAAAGGCTTTCTTGACTAAAAAGGCTAAATGTAGCACTGAGGTTCGCCATAGCTAAAATGACGGATATGATTAAAGTCGAAAGCATAAACACAAAACCTGTAAAAAGTTTGGATGACAATAATCCTGCGATGGACATCGGTGTATGCAGCCATAAATGCAGCCGTTTTCTTTCCGTATTCAAACTGTAATACAAATAAAAAGCCAGGAAAAATGTGTGCAGCGCAATGACAATCATAAATGTAACTGACATAATCTCATCTTCAAATCCCAATCGATTGCCTGCAATAATCCCAGCAGCAATAACTCCCGAAAATAAAATAAGTGCAATGAGAAAAGCAGGCAGACCAAGACGAAACTCCTTTTTCGTAAGATATAACCAAGCATTCATTAATTATCCTCCTTATTTTGTATTAGTGTACTAGGTAAATATTACACTAATACGGGATTGTTTGTCAAGGGACCATGGGGACAGCGGGACCATGGGGACAGGAACCCTGGTCCAATTTTGCTAAAGGGAACAGGGGCACAGGCACCTAGGCTAACTTTTACTAATGGACTTAGTGTGTTGGTAGCACCTGGTCTATTTCTTTGCAGAAATTAACTCAAAGAGACATTGATAAAACTTCATGGACCAAGGAACCTGTCCCCACGGTCCAAATATCTGCTTATTTTTCCATAATATGGGTATAATTGAAAAGAGACGAACTGTGGCACTTAGAATATAAACTTATGTGGAGGGATTTCAATGAGAAAACAATTAATGGAAATGTTAGAAGCCCGCAATGATGAAATGATTCAAATTCGCCGATATTTACATGAGAACCCGGAACTTTCCTTTAAAGAGGAAAAAACTGCTCAATATATTGCTGATTTTTACAAAGGAAAAGATGTTGAAATACTTAGAAATGCAGGGGACGGATACGGTATTATTGTAACGATAAAAGGTGGAAAGCCTGGAAAAACGATTGCTCTTCGTGCTGATTTCGATGCACTGCCAATTTTGGAAGAAACAGATGTCCCATTTAAATCGAAAAATGAAGGTGTGATGCATGCTTGCGGCCATGATGCCCATACTGCCTATTTACTAATTCTAGCCGATTGTCTGATCCAGCTGAAGGATTCGATTGAAGGAACGATTAAAATTATCCATCAGCATGCGGAGGAAGCTCCTCCTGGTGGAGCAAAAGGTATTGTTGAATCTGGTGTGCTGGAGGATGTAGACAATATATATGGCATTCACATTTTCCCTACACATCAAGCAGGTTTTGTCGGCTATCGCAGTGAATATTCGTTGGCGGGCAGGTCATTTTTTAAATTAATCATCAAAGGTAAAGGAGGACATGGTTCATCTCCGCATTTGGCCAATGACGCCATTGTCGCTGCTTCCCATTTTGTAACAGCGGTACAAACTGTAATCAGCCGCCGGATTAATCCTTTTGAGATGGGTGTGATAACAATCGGCTCATTCGATGGTAAAGGAACATTCAATGTGATTAAAGAAAATGTAGAGCTTGAAGGGGATATTCGCTATATGACGAGTGAAACCCAACAGATCATCGAAAAAGAAGTAAAACGAATGGTGAAGGGGATTGAAGAGGAATTTGGAGTACAGTGCAAGCTGGAGTACAAGGCTGATTATCCGCCTCTTTACAATGATCCGGAAGTAACAGCAAATGTTGTTGCAAGTCTAAATAACATGGATGACCCAGACATTAAAGAGGTTGGGGAATATCCGATGCTCTCCGGGTCGGAAGATTTTGCTTATTATCTTGAAAAAATCCCTGGTTGTTTCTTTTTCATCGGCTGTAAACCAAAAGGGGTTGAGGAAGCCTATTTTAATCATCATCCCAAATTTGATATTGATGAAGCATGTCTGCTTGTTGCAGCCAAATCAGTTGGCCAAGTTGTTTGCAGTTACTATGGGTTGGAGTAAGGTCCACGGGGACAGGAACCCTGGGCCAATTTTGCATGATAGACTGAGTGTTGGTAAAACTTGGTCTATTTTTTTGTGAAAATAAACCTTAAAGAGACATTTCGTTTATTGGCTTGTGCTCACTGAGTATCTATAAAGTGTACAAGTGAAATTTGAGGGAAATTAAAATTAATTGAGCCTTACAATTATATACTACATTAGGTTTATTGATCATTTTATTATTGGACCGAGGAACCTGTCCCCGCGGACCTTGGTATAACGTGTGGACCAAGGAACAAGTCGACAAAAACTGACAAAAACCGGGGAGTGACAGGCACCTTGCTTGTTAATTCCGAGTAAATTGGTATAATTAGTTTTTATTAAGAGGTCGTTGTATGGCGATCATGTTATTCATCGTCAGCTAGGGGCGGAATTTTCGTATGGTTAACCTGTTTGCCTAACAACTAAGAATAGAAAGGGGAATTGGTGATGAACATTGAGAATTTAGAGGCATTTGTATTTGTTAATCACTTTGGCAGTATTAACAGGGCAGCAAAAGCATTGTTTTTGTCGCAGCCATCTGTAACATCGCGAATTAGGACGCTAGAGCGGGAGCTGGATACAAAGCTGTTTGACCGTGTTGGAAAGCAGCTTATCATTACAGATCAGGCGAGGGAGTTTATCCCATATGCAGAGGGAATTATTCAAACGTACAAAAAAGGGAAGAAACAGCTAAAGGAAAAAGAAGCAGTAGATCAATTGATTATTGGATGTACTGGATTGGTTTCCAATTACTTGATTCCCCAAGTTATTCCTCTGTTTAATGTGAAATATCCAAATGTTCGCATCAAGCTGATCACTGGTTCGAGTGACGTAATACTGAAAAAAGTATTGAATTCAGAAGTGGATATTGGATTTGTCCGAAAAAACTCCAATGGTCCGCATCCCCTCACGGAATCGGTGAAGGTTCTCGAAAGCCCGATACGATTGTATGTTCATCCAGATCATCGATTTGCAAAAGCAGAGCAATTGGATACCGAGGATTTGGCCATACAGCCGATTGTATTTTTTGAATGCGGGTCTTTGGACTGGTCCATGGTCCATAATCTCTTTCATAATCTTAGTGAGCTTCCAAATATCCAATATGAAGTAGACAATATGGAAGCAGCAAAAGGACTAATCATAAATGGAACAGGAATCGGATTTTTACCTGAGCTATGTGTTCGGAAAGAAGTGGCGGATGGCAGGTTAAAGGCAATCGACATACCCGTTCTTTCAAATGTATCTTTGAAAACAGATATTATCTATTACAAAGATCAGAAGCCTGCGATATTTGATCACTTGTTGCAAATTTCCCAGGATGAAGGCAGATTAACAAGTACTGTCAGCAGTTAGTGTTGTATATAGAAATGTTCTATATATAACCTGTAAAATATCTATAATGAGCAGTATTGTTGTGACGAATCGGTCATGGTATACTAGATTCACTTTCTAAAGTTGAGTATTTTGCTCGGAATACATTACTTAAATCCAATTGAGTAAAAGAGGGATGAAATGATTAAGGTTTCTAATCTAAAGAAGCGTTTTGATCAGACGGAGGTCTTAAAAAATATTAATTTTGAGGTCAATGATGGAGAAGTGGTTGTTATTATAGGTCCCTCGGGTTCCGGAAAATCCACACTGCTGCGCTGCCTTAATTTTCTGGAGCAGCCGGATTTCGGTACAATCCAGGTTGGAGAAGTAACAGTGGACGCAACTCGAGTGAAAAGAGCCGAAATAAATCGCTTGCGTACGCAGACATCCATGGTCTTCCAGCATTATAACCTCTTCAAAAATAAAACAGCATTGGAGAATGTTACACATGCGTTAATCGTTACGCAAAAGATGGATAAAAATGAGGCCGATCAAATAGGACGGGATCTCCTCAACCAGGTTGGCATGGTGCAAAAAGCTGACAGCTATCCTGTATCCCTATCAGGGGGACAGCAACAGCGAGTAGGAATTGCAAGAGCGCTCGCTGTTAAGCCACACGCTATCCTTTTTGATGAACCAACATCTTCACTGGATCCAGAGTGGGTCGGCGAAGTGCTCCGAGTTATCTCGGGGATTGCCAATAAGCGGAAAACGATGCTGATTGTAACACATGAAATGGGCTTTGCCAGACAGGTGGCAGATAAAGTTGTATTTATGGCAGACGGTGTCATCGTTGAGCAAGGAACACCTGAGGAAATATTTGATCACCCGAAAAATGAACGGACGAAACAGTTTTTACAGGAGTATACCAAACAATTTGCAGAAGATATAAAAGTAGATTCACATGCTTCATCTGAGAAGCGGGATCTTCTATCGACATAGCGAAACGGCTATTGGAAGCTTCAAATTATACGATGGCGGTGTTTGTATGAATTTTGATATTGGTTATATGATAGAAATTATACCGGAGCTGTTGAAATATGTTCCGATCACATTGTACTTAGCAATCGTTTCCATGATTATTGCTATCGTTATCGGAGTTTTTCTTGCTCTCATTCTAGTAAATAAAATTCCAGTTCTATTACAGATTGCGAAAGTCTATATATCTTTCTTTAGAGGAACACCGGCATTGGTGCAATTATTAATGATTTATTTTGGTTTGCCGCAGCTGTTTCCATTACTGAATTCCATATCTGCAGAAACAGCGGCTATTATTGCTTTCAGTATTAATACATCCGCATACCTTGCAGAGATTTTCCGGGCGGGATTGGAATCCGTTGATAAAGGCCAGGCGGAAGCTGCCATTTCAGTTGGGATGACCTATCCCGAAGCGCTAAGAGGGATTATCTTGCCTCAGGCAGTACGGAACGCCATACCGGCAACGGGTAATATGTTTATTGGATTAATTAAAAATTCATCGTTAGCATTTACTATCGGTGTTACGGAATTATTAGCACAGGGAAAATTAATGGCAACTTCCAACCTTAAGTTTTTCGAGGCATATTTTGCAGTTGGTCTCATCTACTGGGTCCTGACGATGCTCTACAGCAAACTGCAGGAATGGTATGAAAACCGGTTGGGTAAAGCCTACCAAAGGTAACTTTCTATACTTTAGATAAAACAACAGGGAGGTAGTCAAAATGAGAAAAATAGTTAGTTTGCTTATGTTAGTAGCTGTTCTGTTATTAACAGCTTGCGGTCAGAGTGCAGGCGGGACAGAGTCATCAAGTGAGGACAAGGTAATAAAAATAGGTGCAACACCGGATGGATATCCCCTTTATTATATGGAAGATAGTGAAATAAAAGGATTTGTTGTAGAAGTGATGGAGACCATAATCGAAAATGCAGGGTATGAAACAGAATGGGTGCTTTCAGATTGGTCAGGAGTTCTTGCTTCCCTGGAAACAGGTAAAATAGATACGGCTGCTGGTTTTGCGCTTACTCCTGAAAGAGCGGAAAAATATGACTATACGGAACCTTACTACTATTCAAGAGTAGGAATTGGTGTGAGTAAAGAGAATGACACCATTAATACATTAGAAGATTTAAAAGGCAAACAAGCTGCAAACATACTTGGTTCGAACTATGGAGAAGTTCTGAAAGAAAATGATTCAAACAATGAGATAGAAGTGATCAATTATGAAGGTCCGGAAGTCGTGTATCAGGATGTTGCTTCAGGAAAGATCGATGCGTTTGTAACTGGCAGAGAAATGTTACTGGTACAAGTTAAAGACAAAGAAATTCCTTTAAAGGTAGCAGAGGAAGCGTTTGGTGAAAAGCCTGTAGCAATGCCCTTTGTGAAAAATGAGGAAAATAAGAAGCGCATTGAAGAACTCAATCAATCACATGAAGAACTTAAAGCAGATGGAACGATAAAGGAATTATCCGAAAAATGGTTTGGAGAAGATGTAACAGTAAGTGTTGAAGAGTAGGATTTACACGTTTTAAAAAAGGTGAATTCATAAAACCAATACACTAGAAAGAAGTGTTAAATATGGCGAAAAAAGATATAAAATTTGGTGTTCTCTTATATGGACCGGGTGCGCATATGAATTCCTGGAGAGCTAAAGATGTGCCGGCTGATGGGAGCATTAATTTTGATCATTATGTCTCCGTAACAAAGCAGGCAGAAGAAGCAGGGTTTTCCTTTGCCTTTATTGCCGATGGTTTACACATTAATGAGAAATCAATCCCTCATTTTCAAAACCGGTTTGAACCATTAACATTGCTATCGGCACTAGCAATGGTGACATCCAAAATCGGGTTGGTTGGAACAGTATCGACAACCTATAGTGAGCCTTTTAACATTGCCCGTCAATTTGCATCATTGGATAAAATCAGCGATGGACGTGCTGGCTGGAACGTTGTGACATCACCTCTTGAAGGCAGTGCAAGTAACTTTAATAAAGGAAATCACCCAGATCATTCCCTTCGCTATGAAATGGCCGATGAGTATTTGGAGGTGACCCAAGGTTTATGGGATTCCTGGGAAGATGATGCTTTTGTAAGAAATCGGGAAACAGGTCAATTTTTCGATAAAGAAAAGGTGCACACATTAGATCACAATGGACGCTTTTTCACAGCGAAAGGACCATTGAATATCGACCGTTCCAAACAGGGGCAACCGGTTATTTTTCAGGCTGGGGCTTCCAAAACGGGGAGGAGTTTTGCTGCCAAATACGGGGAAGCAATTTTTACCCATACAACATCACTCGAAAGCGCAAAGAAATTTTATGATGATGTAAAGGAGCAGGCTGCACAAATAGGACGTAAGAAAGAAGAGATTGTTATCCTGCCAGCTTTATCGCCAATCATGGGGACAACAATGGAGGAGGCTGAAGAAAGATACCATGAAATCAAAAATCTGGTATCGATTGACGAAGCATTAAACTTTATGGGGCGCTATTTCGATCATTTTGATTTCAGTCAATTTGCGCTTGATGAAGCTTTTCCGGATATAGGCGATGTGGGGAAAAACAGTTTCCAATCGACGACAGATGAAATCAAGCAAACGGCGAAGAAAGAAAATCTGACATTACGCGAAGTAGCATTACGCGTTGCCACCCCCAAGGACAACTTCTTTGGTTCCTATGAACAGGTGGCAGAACAGATGATGGAATGGATTGATCACGGAGCAGCGGATGGATTTGTTCTCAATATGCAAGTGCTTGGAAATGATTATACGAATTTTATTAATCATGTCATTCCAATCCTGGAAGAAAAGGGCTACTATAACCGCAATTATGAAAGTGACACGCTAAGAGGAAACCTTGGTCTGCCTTTTAAGAAAAACCGCTATTCCGTTTAAATAGAAGAACAATTAACCAATAGAGAGGAAGAAGTAAAAATGGCAAAAGATTTATCCGTAGTCGTATGGGCAAAACAAGGTTGCAGTTATTGTGGAGAGGTAAAAGATTATTTGGACGAGAAAAACATCTCGTATCAAACGATCGATGTAACTGAACACGATGACAGAAGAGATATTTTGGATCAGAAATATGGAATCCGTCATGTTCCTGTTGTGGAAATCGGTCAGGGAAATGCCTATGAAGCAGTGACAGAAGTAGGAATTGAACATCTGGAAGCAGCACTGAAAAAGTACTAAAAAACTTGTTCTTGCTGCCTGTTAAGTCAGGCAGCAATCCATGTATGAAAGTAAATAATAGAGAGGATCATTCCTATGAGTGATATTGTGATTGTTTCCGGCAGTCCTTCTGAATCATCCAGATCCGAACGAATCCTTCAATATTTAGGATCTTTCCTTGAAAAAGAACATTTAACTGTGACCCATATTTCTGTGAAAGATGTTCCCGCAGAGGATTTGCTGTTTGGCAATTTTGATAGTCCTGAAGTTAAACAGATTGCTAACCAAATAGAAGATGCAAAAGGTGTTATTGTTGGAACGCCGGTTTATAAAGCATCATATTCGGGAGTGTTAAAAGCATTATTTGACATCCTCCCGCCGGATATTCTAAAAGATACACCGGTACTTCCTTTGATGACAGGAGGAAGCCTGTCACATTTGTTGGCCCTGGAATATGCATTAAAGCCGTTATTGGCAACTTTGAAGGGACAAAATTTAAAAGGGCTTTACTTTTTGGATAGTCAAATAGATAAAACGTGAGATAATCCGATTATTGATACAGAGATTCTGACTCGTACGAAGAAGCAGCTTGATTATTTTATGGAAAAGGTTGGAAAGAGGGTTAGGATGGCTTAAATGAAAGAGCGGGGTCGATCACTTCCTTTAATTGGAAGCAGGATCGACCCCCTTTATGATTGTTGGAGAGTTTTTCCGTTAATTTCACATACGTATTAATTGCTTCAATCCTTTGTTAAAGGAAGCTTTCCAGAATCACAGAAATCTTTACTTCTCATTCCGCATCATATACAATTTATAATAAAAGCAAAGTGAAGAATTTAGTGAATTATTACATAATTTATAATATACTCCAGTAATTCCAACATGCAGATTTATCACTAACGGAAATTCCATATACAATCTAATATGAAGGTGAGTCCATGAACATTACCTATCTACTATTTTTTCTCTGTATTGTCGTTTGTACATTAATTATTACTTATTGGGCGGCAAGGCAAAGTAAAACGACCAATCAGTTCTATATTGCTGCTGGCAGTTTAACAGGTACACAAAATGGGATGGCCATTGCTGGGGATTATATTAGTGCGGCTTCCTTTCTGGGAATCGTTGGTATGATTGCAATCAATGGCTTTGATGGTTTTTTATATGCGATTGGATTTTTAGTTTCCTATTTAATTGTCTTGTTCTTTATCGCTGAGCCAGTGCATCGTTTAGGCAAGTATTCATTAGGTGATGTTATTTGCGCGCGTTTCCCAAGCTATAAAATGCGAGGAATGATGGCAACTGGAGCTCTCATTATCTCGGTTTTCTATATGATTCCGCAATTAGTGGCTGCAGGTTTGTTAATTAGATTATTGTTAAATATTAATTATTCAACTTCCGTGTTAATCATAGGGTTACTCATGACAATTTATGTTGTATTTGGTGGGATGTTTGCAACATCATGGGTACAAATCGTCAAAACGGTACTACTTTTATCTGGCACATTTCTACTTGCACTTATTGTATTTTCCCGGTTTAATTGGAGCATTTCAAACCTCCTTGAACAGGTTACACTAGGCTCCCCTTTAGGTGATCATTTTTCGTTGCCGGGTCATTTATTTAGCAATCCTTTGGAAACGGTTTCCCTCCATCTTGCATTAATCCTTGGTACAGCTGGTTTACCACATATTTTAATTCGATTATTTACCGTTCGAAATACGGTAGAAGTACGCAAATCCCTCTTAACTGCAAGCTGGATTATTGGTGTGTTTTATTTGATTGCACTTGTTTTAGGCCTAGGGGCTGTTGCATTAGTTGGATTTGAGGAATTGGTTTTGCTTGATCCATCTGGAAATTTAGCTGCACCATTATTAGCGGAGAACCTAGGTGGCGACTTTCTAATGGCATTTATTGCTGCGATTGCATTTACAACCATTGTTGCAGTTGTAGCTGGTTTAGTCATCTCGGCTACGACTGCTTTCTCTCACGATATTTATTACCATATCATTAAAAAAGGAAATACAACGGAAAAGAAGCGTTTACTTGCTGCACGTTGGACAGCATTTTTTATAGGTCTTTTATCAACATTATTTGCACTTGGGTTAAGAAATATGAATGTAACGTTTCTTGTTTCTCTAACATTTATTGTTGCAGCATCTAGTAATCTACCAGTTCTATTATTAACAATCTATTGGCGTCGATTTAACCAAACGGGAGCAATTGCTGGAATGGTCTGTGGTTTAACAGCATCGTTACTGTTACTGTTAGTCGGACCACATGTGATGAATCCAGATGGAGGGTGGATTGCAAGAGAACCGCTTATACAGCTTTATAATCCAGGGATTATTGCCATACCGATTGGTTTTTTAGGGGCATATCTTGGGGCGATTCTTTCACGGGAAGGTCAAGAAAATGCGGTTCCATTTCATTTGTTTCACTTAAAGGCACAAACAGGGATTGATGCAAGGAGAGATCGCCCGTGATGTATTTGACAATCGTTTTATTTGAACGTTTAGGCCTATTGCTAGTTATCGCATTTGTTCTTACACGAAGCCCGGGATTCAGATCGCTGCTATATCGTGAATTTAATTTCAAAATGGCAGGTATTCATGCGTGTGTGTTTGGTCTGTTCGGGATTGCAGGAACATTAACTGGGGTAGTTATCGGAAGTGACTTTACTGTGATTCAAGCGTTTGTCTGGAATGTCCAAGACGATCAAATGGTTGTAAGCTCAAGTTTAGTTGCAATTGTCATAGCAGGGTTATTGGGAGGACCAATCGTAGGTCTTGGAGCGGGGATTATTACTGGTACACATTTATTTTTCCTCGGTGGAGTTGGTTTTCTTGCTAATAGCCTCGTGAATCCGTTAACGGGATTATTAGCGGGGTTAACGGCACGGTTTTTTTCGCAGGAGCGGGTTATATCACCATTAAAAGCACTATTTATCGGGATTTTTCCTCCTATTTTACTCATGCATTTATTGCTTATTTTTGATTCACAGGACAGGGAAATGATTGCAATGATTAACATGATTGGATTACCGGTTGTATTATCGAACAGTATTGCCATTGCTATTTTTACAGCAATGATCGCCATTGTGTTACGGGAGCAGGAAAATGAAGCAGCATTTGCAACAAAACAAGCATTGACGATTGCTGAAGAAGCGCTGCCTTTTTTAAAGGAGGATTCTTTTCAGAAAAAGGCAGAGGGGATTGCGGGCCTTCTATATGCGCGATTGAAGTTAGCGGCTGTCACTGTGACAAATGAAAAGGAAGTGATGGCACATAAAGGATTAGGAAGTGACCATCATCAAATTGGGAACCAGCTGACGACACAACTATCGCACAGAGCAATGGATACGAAGCAAATGCTTGTCGCTTATTCACAAGAAGAAATTCAATGTACAACGAAAAATTGTCCATTAGAAGCTGTTATTATTATCCCGATTTTGGAAGCAAGTAAAACAATTGGATTGATTAAATTATATTTTCGCAAAGCGCAGCATATCCGTCCGGTTGAGCTGATGTTAGCAGAGGGGCTTGGGCAATTAATTGGAAATCAATTAAAAACGATTAAAGCGGAAAGGCTTGAACTACATACACGTGACGCAGAGCTAAGTAATTTACAAGCACAAATAAACCCGCATTTTCTTTTTAATACACTTCATATGATTGCAGCATTATTTCGCAAAGACCCTGAAAAAGCAAGACATATAACCGTTCAATTAGCCCACTTTATGCGATTTAATCTAAAGCTTGTCTCCACACATCTCGTGTCACTTGAAAAGGAATCGGAACATGTAAAAGCGTATATTGCGATTATTCAGACACGATTTACGAGCCGATTACAAATTAATTTTTCACAACCAGAAGGAATTTCCCATCTGCTTATACCACCGTCATCGATTCAGCCGATTGTAGAAAATAGTATCGGTCATGGGCTGGAACATGTTACAGAAGGGGGAAGAATTGATGTAAACATGGAGCGAATCGGTCATCGAGTGAAAATCAGCGTTCGGGATAACGGGCGAGGATTCTCTGAGGGGGGGTTATCACAGGTCGGAAATGTTGTGTTGACGGAAAGCCCGCATGGTGGGACTGGCTTATATAATGTGAATCAACGTTTAATTAATCTGCTTGGTGAGGAAGCACGCTTACATGTACGTAATTTACCTAGTGGAAGTGAAGTATATTTTTTCATTCCCTATAAGGAGCAATAGAAAGGTGGGGTTTTATGAAAATCCATACAATGATTGCAGAAGATGAACAATTGGTACGTGAAGAATTAATCTATTTATTGGAAAAGGAACAAGATGTGAAACTGTTGCCAAGTGCACAGACAGGGGAGCAACTCGTTGATCTCTATATAGAGCATGAGCCGGATGTTATCTTTCTTGATGTTCATATGCCAGGCATGCATGGAGTAGATGCAGCGAAGAAAATAACGGAGCTTGCATATATAAAAGCCCCATTATTTGTTTTTACAACTGCGTATGATGACTATGCAGTAGAAGCGTTTGAAATGGAAGCCATCGATTATATGCTTAAGCCTTATGAGACGGAACGATTCCAAACAGCAATGAATCGTGTTCGTAAGCGAATGCAGCAATTGGAAAGAGAATCCTCGCAACAGGTAACAAGTCAAAGCATGCCGCAAACGACAAAATTACTGATCGATGATAATGATCGGACGGTTGTCTTATCTCCGGATGCAATTTATTATGCCGTTCCATTTAAGCGGATGTTAGAAATACATACGGAGGATAAGGTGTTTCACAGTAAACTGACATTACAAGAGCTGGAAAAGAAGCTGCAGGGACATGCTTTTTTCAGAACGCATCGTAGTTACCTTGTCAATTTGAATCATGTTCAGGAGATTACCCCGTGGTTCAATGGGACGAGCAACGTAACGTTAAAAGATAAAAAACAGACGACAATTCCAGTTAGTCGGGCTGCAAGGAAGCATCTTTTTGATTTATTCGGAAATTAACCATTAATGATAAGATTTTGGCAGTTCAATCGCGAATTTAAACGGTTGAAGCAAATTCTCTTACCTGCAATGCTGTCTTCCTTTATAATCAAAGTAAGCGCTTACAAAAAGGTCTGGAAAAATTATAAGGGGAGGACATGTGGAGTGACTGATACAATTGCAGCGGTAAAGGAGAAAGCAAATATGCCTGATTATGAGCAGGCATATAAGGAGTTTAATTGGAAAGATGTGGAGAAGAGCTTTTCCTGGCATGAAACTGGGAAAGTAAATATGGCCCATGAGGCAATTGACCGTCATGCGAATAGTTGGAGAAAGAATAAAGTTGCACTTTATTACAGTGATCAACAACGTGATGAAAAATATACATTTCGGGATTTGAAGTTACTATCAAATCAATTTGGGAATGTATTACGAACAATCGGTATTGAAAAAGGAGAACGAGTCTTTTTATTCATGCCACGATCACCCGAGCTTTATATTAGTTTGCTTGGGATTTTAAAAAATGGATCCATTGTAGGTCCTTTATTTGAAGCATTTATGGAACAGGCCGTTCGTGATCGATTAGAAAATAGTGATGCGACTACGCTAATTACAACTAAAGAACTCTTGCCACGTGTGCCATATAAAGAGCTTCCGCATTTAAATCAGATCATTTTGGTCGGTGAAGAGGAACTACCAGATAATACAGAAGATGTAACGTTTTACAGTTACGAAACAGAAATGAAAAAAGCATCTCGTGATTTTGAGATTGAATGGGTAGATCGTGAGGATGGGATGATTTTACATTATACATCTGGTTCAACTGGAAAGCCAAAAGGAATACTGCATGTTCATAATGCGATGATCCAACATTATCAAACGGCTAAATGGGTTTTGGATTTGCAGGAAGAAGATATCTATTGGTGCACAGCTGATCCCGGGTGGGTAACAGGTACATCGTATGGAATTTTTGGACCCTGGTTAAATGGTGCATCAAATCTGATTCGGGGTGGTCGTTTTAGTCCGGAAGATTGGTATAAAACGATTGAAAAATACGGTGTGAACGTGTGGTTAAGTGCACCAACAGCATTTCGAAGACTGATGGCTGTAGGAGATAATGTTACGAAAGAATATGATTTACGTTCATTAAGACATATTTTAAGTGTTGGAGAGCCGTTAAATGCCGAGGTCGTTCACTGGGGTATGAAAGTTTACCAATTGCGGATTCATGATCATTGGTGGATGACAGAAACAGGTGGAATTATTATTGCCAATTATCGTTCCATGGAAATGAAGCCTGGTTCAATGGGGAAGCCATTTCCAGGTATTGAAGCAGCGATTTTAGATGAGCAGGGCAACGAGCTTCCACCGGGGAAAATGGGCAAACTATGCGTGAAGGCTGGGTGGCCATCGGTGCTCCGAGCCGTTTGGAAAAATGAAGCGCGTTTCAATCAATACTTTCCAGTCGATGGCTGGTTTGAATCAGGGGACTTGGCGTTAAAAGATAAAGATGGCTATTTCTGGTTTGAGGGCAGGGATGACGATGTTATCCAAACCTCGGGTGAGCGGGTAGGTCCGTTTGAAGTAGAAAGTAAGCTTGTTGAGCATCCTGCCGTTGCAGAAGCAGCAGTAATCGGGAAGCCAGATCCTGAACGTGGTGAAATCATTAAAGCATTTGTTGCCTTAAGGGATGGCTACACGAAAACAGATGAATTACAAGAGGAGCTTCGTTTATTTGTTAAGCAAGGACTTGCCGCACACGCTGCGCCAAGGGAAATTGAAATTCGTGAATTTTTGCCAAAAACAAGAAGTGGAAAAATCATGCGCCGTGTATTAAAGGCATGGGATCTCGGTTTGCCAACGGGTGACCTTTCGACAATGGAAGAATAGAATCTATTAAACGATTTCAATTGAAATGATAGGTTTTCTTGGGTTAAAAGCCTAGAAAACCTTCATTCAACAATCCGAGGAGGATGTATATGGGTGCTGAAAAAAATTATAAGCAGGGGCAGTATGTTACAGAAGAGATCGACTTTGAGCAAGTAATCGAGAGTAAATCCTTTAAAAAGCTCATGCATGATCGAAAAAAATTCATTATACCATTAACGATTTTTTTCCTAGTATTTTACTTCATGCTACCAATATTAACTTCTTATACGACCTTTCTGAACACGCCGGCGATTGGAGATATTTCATGGGTATGGCTATTCGCTTTAGCTCAATTTGTGATGACATGGGTTTTATGTACGATTTACGTGAAGAAAGCAGCTAGCTTTGATAAGCAAGCGGATCAAATTATAAAAGAGATGGAGCAAGGGGGAGACGGTCGATGAGTCCTACTGTCATTATACTCTTTCTTGCCATTGTTGCATTAACCCTTGTGATCACTTTTTTTGCCGCTAGGAAGACCCAAACAGCAGGGGACTTTTATACTGCTGGTGGAGGGCTTACTGGAACGCAAAATGGTCTTGCAATAGCAGGAGACTATTTGTCAGCAGCTTCCTTCCTTGGAATTGCTGGAGCAATCGCAATTTTTGGATTTGATGGTTTTTTCTATAGTATCGGATTTTTGATTGCTTACTTAGTCGTACTATTTCTTGTCGCTGAACCATTACGCAATCTTGGTAAATATACACTTGCTGACATGATCAAATCCCGTTTTGATGCTAGAAAGGTTAGGGGAGCAGCAGCTCTGAACACAATTACGATTAGTACCTTCTACATGATTGCACAGCTTGTTGGCGCTGGCGCACTTATCCAACTATTGTTTGGTATTGAATATTGGCTGGCTGTGCTTATTGTTGGTGTGATGATGACAACTTACGTATTATTTGGAGGTATGATCGCAACAAGTTGGGTGCAAATCGTGAAAGCTGTCCTTCTTATGGCTGGGATGGTCATTATGGCTTTTCTCGTAATGTTAAAGTTCAATTTTAACATTGGACAGATGTTTACAGAAGTGAAGTCAGTTACAACTCATGGAGCAGCTTATTTAATGCCTGGCTTACAATATACAGAACCACTGGGTACACTGTCACTCATGTTGGCTTTAGTACTTGGAACTGCCGGGTTACCACACATTCTCATGCGTTTTTTTACTGTGAAAGATGCCAAAACGGCAAGAAGTTCTGTTATTACCGCAACATGGGTAATCGGTTTATTCTATATTCTTACATTATTTCTGGGCTTTGGCGCTGCGGCATTTGTTGGGTATGAGACTATAATTGCTGCAAATCCAGGTGGGAATATGGCAGCACCACTTCTTGCACAGGCAATCGGTGGCGATTTACTGTTTGCCTTTATCTCTGCTGTTGCCTTCGCTACGATATTAGCGGTCGTAGCGGGGCTTGTACTAGCGGGTGCATCGGCATTTGCCCATGATTTATACGGCCAAATTATAAAAAAAGGGAAGGTTTCGGAATCGGAGCAGGTAAAAGCGGCTCGTTACGCATCCCTAGCAGTATCTGTTCTGTCGATTGTTTTAGCGTTATTTGCTCAATATTTAAACGTGGCGTTCCTTGTCTCACTTGCCTTTTGCATAGCTGCAAGTGCCAACTTACCGGTTATTCTTTACACCGTATATTGGAAAAGATTCAATACAGCGGGAGCAGTTACAGCAATGCTAACTGGGTTGTTTTCAGCATTAATCCTCGTATCGCTTAGTCCAAGTGTTTTCTCGCCGATTGAAGGGGCCGCATTATTCGTAGGAGAACCGATTTTCCCACTTGCGAATCCAGCTCTCGTTTCGGTACCACTTGGTTTCCTTGGGGGATATGTAGGTACGATTTTATCGAAGGAATCGAATATGAAACGTTATGCAGAAGTTAAGGTGAAAGCAAATACGGGATATAAGAGTAGTGGTGCGAACCACTAGAAGGATACAAAAAATGCTTGCAGTCGAATTATTGCAAGCATTTTTTTGTTGTATAACTCCTAGGTTTCTCAGGAGGATTAATTTAGCTTGATAATCAGTATCTAAACAGCGGACCAGGGGGACAGGAACCCCGGGCCAATTTTGCATGATAGACTGAGTATGTTGGTAGCTAATTGGAAGATTTTTTTATAATAAAAATAAGCTCAAAGAAACGTTTAGTTTAATGTCTTGTACTCACTCAGTATATATAATTTGGTACAAGTAATATATGGGTGAAGTTAGAGTATTTACGCCTTATAAAACTATTTACTACATTAGTTATTGTTCATTTCATCACTGGACCGAGAAACCTGTCCCCATGGACCAGGACCGAGAAACCCGTCCCCCTGGACCATCTCCGGACCATGGTTTAACTAACAATACTCAGTGGAAATAAATAGTATGGATGGAATAATTAGACTCGTATTCGCTAAAGGTAAACCTAGGTAAATCTGAAAAAGGGAGATGAGTTGTGTGAAGGCCTATGAAAATCTTGAGAAGAATTACATTTCCGGTGAATGGAGAAATGGCAATGGGACAACCACTTATGAGGTGACAAACCCTTATAATGACGAGGTTCTGCAAAAAATTAAAATGGCCAATAAAGAAGATATTGATGAAGCTTACAATTCCGCACAGCAGGCTCAAAAGGAATGGGAAAACTACAATCCTTTCGAACGCTCCTCCATTATGGAAAAGGCAGTAGAAATTATGGAAGGAAGAAGAGAGGAATTTGTGGAACATTTGATCCGGGAAGGTGGTTCTTCCCACCTTAAGGCAAATGTGGAAATTGACTTTGTAATTGCAATTACCAGAGAAGCAGCCTCCTTTCCGTTAAGAATGACCGGGGAAATTGTTCCTTCTCTCGTTCCAGGCAAGGAAAATAGAATTTATCGCAGTCCTTTGGGGGTAGTAGGAGTAATCGGACCGTTTAATTTTCCGATGTATCTTGCCATGCGTTCCGTGGCTCCAGCGCTGGCAGTAGGAAACGGTGTCGTACTGAAGCCGGATGAGCAGACAGCTGTTACCGGGGGACTGTTGCTTGCTAAAGTGTTTGAAGAGGCAGGCTTGCCAAAAGGGGTCTTTAACGTTGTTATTCCAAATATAGAGGATATTGGAGATGCATTTGTCGAACACCCTATTCCAAGGCTAATATCCTTTACTGGTTCAACCCCGGTAGGACGTCATATCGGTGAAATCTGCGGAAGGAATATTAAAAAAGTGGCTCTTGAACTCGGCGGGAATAATCCATTGGTTGTTCTTGAAGATGCTGATTTGGATAAGGCTGTAAATTCAGCACTATTTGGCAAGTTTATGCATAATGGACAAATTTGTATGGCGCTAAACAGGATCATCGTTCATAAAGATAAATATAATGCGTTTGTCGACAAATTTGTTGAGAAGGCGAAAAAGATAAAAGTCGGAGATCCACGCGAAGAGGATACGCTTATTGGTCCGCTAATCAATCGGAAGGCTATTGACAGGATTCTTGGGCAAATCGAAGAAGCCCAGAAGCAAGGGGCAGAAGTTGTGCTTGAAGGAAAAGTGGAGGGAAATGTCATGCATCCGTATGTACTGACAGGTACGAATGATGTCGCTACTGCGCAGAATGAAATGTTTGGTCCGGTAGCAACGATTATTTCTGCTGAAAGTGATGAGGATGCCATAAAAATTGCCAATGACACACCATTTGGTCTAAGTGGAGCTGTTCATGCAGGGTCACCGGAAAGAGGTGTGGAAGTCGCTAAACAGATTACATCCGGTATGGTTCATGTCAATGACCAAAGCGTGAATGATGAGCCATTGATTGCATTCGGTGGTGAAAAAGATTCAGGTCTCGGACGTTTTGGTGGCCAATGGTCGCTTGAAGAGTTTACAACCGTACAATGGATTTCAGTTCAGACCGAGGAAAGAGAAAGCCCGTTTCATACCAACTATCTGGAATAGAGCGGACCAGGGGGACAGGAACCCTGGGCCAATTTTGCATGATAGACTAAGTGTGTTGGCACCACTTGGTCTATTTTTTTGCTTATAATTGATTTTAAAGAGACATTTAGTTTAACGGCTTGTGCTCACTCAGTGTATATAAGATGTTGCAAGCAGAATTTGGCTGAAACTATAATTAATTTTCCCTTACTACATTAGGTTTAGTTGTCATATTATTAATGGACCAAGGAACCTGTCCCCGCGGATCACCGACCATCCGGACCATTCTTCAACTGTCTCTATCTTCTTTTGCACCTGTTTCAATACCCAATTCCACAATTGCTTGATTAATCCTCCATATATAATATAGATGATGGATCAGGTCGCGTTTGGACTCGTGTCTTTGTGGAGAATGGCGCTCGATTTGTTCCCGTTCATCGTCGAGCCGGAAAATAACATTATGGGGTTCGCTTTTTCCTTCAAGAATGCTGGTTAGTGTATCAATATTGTGCTCAAGTTTTTCTTCTATTTGTGAAAAGACATCTGTGAGTTCCTCGGGATAATCAAATCCCTTGCGATAGCTTGAAGCAACCAACTGCCTTGCATAGTAGTTGATTGCTGCAATGACTGTAATCCAGCGGTTCGTAGTGTTACTAGCAGGCGATTCCGTACGCTGCGTGATGGGCTCTGCTTCATCCTTGATTGTCTGAAGCTTTTGATCCAGTTTAAAGGCGGTTTCCGATAGCCCCTTCACGTTTACATCCTCTTTAAAGCTTTTTACATACTCCGTGATATAAGGTTTAAGCTCGATCAAATAATCATTGATCGATTCAGCTACTTTATCCTTGGTTTTTGTTGGAAAGATAAAGGATGATACACCAAAGGCAATAGCAGCACCGACAATCGTATCAGTGACGCGGGCTCCAATTAGTGAGAAAGTGATTCCACCCATTAAGATGTCATACAAAAATGCAATCAGCATCGTGATGAACACACTCATTAACGTATAGGAAACACTGAGCAAATAAAATGCTAAAAAGATAACGATAAATATCAATATCACTTCGATAGCGGAATGGCCTGAAAGCAGCTTCGCCGTCGTAAAACCAAGGACAGCTCCGATGATGGTTCCAAGGGAGCGCTGGTATCCTTTTGCGTAAATCCGTCCAATGGATTGGGTTCCGAGTAAGACGATAAACGTTGTTAAGAGAACCCAATATGGCTGGGCAGGGGAAATTATTTGACCGACGATGATTGCCAGAGCTCCTGCAATTAAGGACTGATAGGCTTTTTTAGTGGAAGGTTTCAATCCCTTTTCTTCACTGTCCGGTTTCTCTGCTGCTTCTTCCGGTGCATCCTCCACCTGGCTTTCCGTATAGAGGGATTGCTGAATGGTAATTGCCCCCTTAATCACATGATTCATAATGGATTCAATACGGCGAATTAAAAATAGCCATTCTTCAGGTTGCTGATCACGGTTAAACAAATCTTCAATAAGTAGTCGAAGAGCCTGTATGGCAAGCTCTGCTTCCTCTAAATTTTGTTTTTCATAATCCCGTGCAAGGACCTTCGTATCCTTAAGAGCCTCTACCGTCCATAGCAAGATGCGCCTTAGTTCGTCCATTTCCAGTGCTTCCGCTTCTTTTAAGCTTCGAATCGAATTGGTCAGCGTTTCGACCAGCATCCCAGTGTCAAAAACGTACAAACGCAGCTGGGCGGGTGATAAACCAGGCCATAGCTTCTTTACATCAGGTTTATTAATGTAATCAGAAACAATTATCGCATATTGTCTTAGTTTGAGAACATGTTTTTGAAGCTGTCTCTGCTGACTCGGTGTTAACTCCTTATACCGAATTCCCTCGATTAATAGTTCGAACGTAAGATTGCTCTGAATATGGAAGGAATGAATACTTCTTTTTAAACGTTTCGCTGTACTTTGAAACAGGATGAAATTTAACAGATAGGCATAGGCTGCACCGATTGAAATTCCCAGGTAAAACCAAGGCAGCTGACCGCTTGATAAGGTAAATACAGAGGAAATGTAAACCGTCATGAAGCCCATCATCGAAAGTGAAAAATACCTTACACCAAACCGAGTAAGATAAAAACTGCTAAAGATGAGGAGCAGCATAAGCGCATCTATTAAATAAAAACTCTCCGGCAGTAAGGAACCAAGCGTAATCCCGAACATAGCTGCAATACCGAGCAGTATGGTAGTTATTTTTTTCTTTTGCTTTGTTTCATCCATTACAGTCATAATACCCATCATGCCGACCACAGCAGAAACAACCCCTGGCATGAGGGCCTCATTTCCAGTAGAACCGATAATTAGCAGCGTAGTAAAGAGAGACAATATTAAACTAATGGTTGCCTTTCCAGCTTGGTAGAGGCGTATTTGCCCTGGATCGGATGCTAATAATCTGAGAAACCAGTGATTTTTATACCCTTGTCTCATCCTGTCACCTATCTTTTCGAAAATTTTAAGCGGGTTTAATTTTACCATGTGCATATGTATTATCCAAATGGGGGACCAGGGGGACAGGAACCCTGGGCCATTTTTTGCATGATAGGCTGAGTATGTTGGTTGCACTCGGTCTAAAAGAGACAGTTTAACGTCTTGTGCTCACACAGTATCTAAAATTTGGGAGAAGTTAGAGTTATTTACGCCTTAAATATTTATTTACTGCATTAAGTTTATTGATCATTTCCTCATTGGACCAAGGAACCTGTCCCCGCGGACCTCCCCGGACCCCCGTGGACCACCAATCAATCCAATCCGATTGCTGCTTTCTCATAATGCTTATACAACGAATGAAAATTCCCGGAATAATTCTTATGCCAAGGTTTCTTTTTACCGCAAAAATGGATGATTGATGTATTTTTAATGACATAGTTCATGTCCACTTTGTTTTTGCTGGTTAATTTATAGTAGTGGTAAAACCGGGCATCGTAATTATACAAACGTTCATCAATGTTTAGGATATGTTTCGAATACAATCCATTCAAAATATCCTGATCAGGTAAAATAAGCTTTTTCTTATTAACCTCCACGAAATCAAATATTTCCTTTGCGCCAATTTTCTCTCGTTGAAGCTTTAAATTCATTAAAAGCACCCCTGAATTGTAATATGCTTCTATTTCATATGCCTTCAATCGTAGTTTATTTATCTCTTTCACAGACCCTCGATCATGATAGGCTGCAGCAAAAAGATTATTTCCTAATTCCAAATCATATAATTTCCGAATGTCATTAATGATCATAATATCTGGATCAAGATATAAAATCCTATCTAAATCAGAAGGTAAGAACTTGAATGCCAACAGTCGGTAATACATTTCTTTAGAGTAATGCTTTACGACGGGAGCATCAGCAAAATAGTCACTTTTTATGGTGATTGCGTTAAGTTGATGGCCATTTTCTTCAACGTACTCCTTTAAAGCAGAAAGCTCTTCCTCTTTTAGGCTTGAATGGAGGAGATATATGGAAAACTCCTCGTCTGCATGATTCATAAATAGTGATTTCAGCATTACTTTCAGCGGATTTATGTAATTCGAATTTAATGTGACTAGAATATTCATAATGGTCCTTTCTACAAATCTGGCTGGTACGATTTTTGATGTTTAAATTATAACATGGAACAAGAAATGGGAAGTGTATAATGACGTTTGTGAATTTTGACTCCACATTAATGTGAAAAAGAGAAATTTAGTTTAACGTCTTGTACTTACTCAGTGTATATAAGCTGTTACAATGCCGTAAATCTATTTACTATATTAGATTTAATTGCCATTTCCTCAATGGACCGAGGAACCTGTCCCCGCGGACCATCCCCGGGGACCAAAAAGAAAAACCCGAACGAATTCGAATCCTAACTAAAGAATTCTAAATCGACGTTCGGATTTTTCTCATTCTCTAACTCAACCCTACTATTTTACCATCTCATTAATGTTTCTTAATTTCACTCAATGCATCTTCCGCAGCCTGGTCAGCTCGGTCATTTTCGGTTACGGCCATGTCCCCTAATGAGACGACACCTTTTAATTTATCTTTTTCCACTACCATCAGACGGGAAATCTGATGATCCTGCATAAGGCGGGATGCTTCTTCCACATCCATATTCGGATAACCTGTAATAACTTTTTCTGTCATAATTTGTTTCGCTTCCACGTTACTGTAACCTTCATCTTTCGCTAAACCTTTGACTACAATATCCCTGTCAGTAACTACACCAAGAAATTTTTCATCCAAAACCGGCAAAAAACCTACGTCGTTTTTTTCCATTTCCTTTGCCAATGTCAACAGATTATCATGTGGCTTAGCTGTTACGACATCTTCTGTCATTACTTCCTGAAGTGTTGTCATAAGAACCCCTCCTTGTTTGAAATAGTGACATGCTGTAGTAAAACCAGGTTAAACTGTTTAACCAGGTTCACTGTTCAATTCCCGATTGGAAAGGATTAAAACATTATAAATCGTTTTGATTAAGCAAAGTAACCTACATTTTACCACTATACATAAATTAACAAGAAGTTATTACACTATCTGTAGTACGGTGTATTTAATCCAATGGCGTTGCAGCAGGGGAAAACCCTCCTGCAAGTTGAAGTGTCCCTGGAAAATATAGTATTTACAGCATTGGTTTGTGAAGTGTATTCTATGTAAAAGGAGTTGAACTAGATGACAAATTCGAAAACAATACATAAAAGAATAGCAGTCGCAAGCAAAAAAATCCCAGCAGATACCGTAATCAAGCATGCGAAAATCCTCAATGTATTTACTAGTGAGCTCATGGAAGGCGATATCGCAATCGTTGATGGTTTCATTGCCGGAATCGGCTCTTATGAAGGGAAAGAAACCGTTCATGCGAAAGGGAAGTTTGTCGTACCTGGATTTATTGACGGACACGTTCACATTGAGAGTACGATGCTTACCCCTCGGGAATTTTCAAAAATCTCCCTTCAGCATGGTGTTACAACTGTAATTACAGATCCACATGAAATCGCCAATGTAGCGGGGGCTGAAGGAATTCAATTTCTATTGGATGACGCTAAAGGCGTGCCGATGGATATTTTCATCAATCTTCCATCGAGTGTACCTGCAACGGCATTTGAAAATAATGGTGCGACACTGGATGCGGAAGCGTTGCGGCCGTTTTTGTCTAACCCGAATGTGCTCGGGCTTGCTGAGGTGATGGATTTCTCCTCTGTGGCAAATGGAGATGAGCGGATGATCGATAAAATCGCAATGGTTCAAGCAAATGGTGGTGTTATCGATGGTCACGCAGCAGGGCTGGAAAGAGAGGATTTGAACGTCTATATGGCTGCGGGAATTCGAACGGATCATGAAAGCATAAGCAGTAAAGAGGCAAAAGATCGGCTAGACTTAGGAATGCATCTCATGGTTCGCGAAGGTACCGTTGCAAAAGATTTAGATGCACTATTACCAGTTATAACCACCCAAAATTCACGCAGATGCCTATTTGTAACGGACGATATTTTAATAGATGATCTGATTGAACAAGGAAGTATTGATCATATTGTTCGACTTGCGATAGAGAAAGGATTAGACCCTGCCATAGCCATTCAAATGGCTACGTTAAATGCTGCTGAATGTTTCGGACTTCGTCATATGGGAGCTGTGGCACCAGGCTATCAGGCAGATTTCCTGTTGCTCGATGACTTGCATTCGGTATCGATCCATCAAGTATATAAGAAGGGGAAATGTGTCGTGGATAACGGTGATATAATAGAAGCACTTTATCCACCAGCCCACACGATGCAAGACCGGATTGCTTCACTGCCGGCATTCCACACAAAAAAGTTAAACCTAAATTCTTTTGAACTTCCAGTAGCTTCGGACTTGTGTAACATTATCGAAATTATCCCGAACAGTATTGTGACGAAGCATGTAAAAGAGCGTGTGCAAGTGAAAGATGGATTATTTGCTGCCTCAACCGAGACGGATCAGCTGAAAATGGCTGTGATTGAAAGGCATAAGGGGACTGGAAATGTCGGCGTTGGAATTGTTAAAGGGTTTCAATTGCAAAAAGGAGCGATTGCTACTTCGGTTGCACATGATTCCCATAATATTGTTGTAGTCGGAGTATCCGATCAAGAGATGCGTCGGGCGGTAGAGGAAATTATCAGGACGAATGGCGGGTTGGTCGTCGTTGAAGGGGAGGATGTCTTAGCTTCCTTGCCATTGCCGGTTGGTGGATTAATGTCTGATTCCAAATATGAAAATGTTTATAAAGAATCGCTGAAAATCAATGAAGCGACAAGCCAATTAGGTGCACGGGAATCGTTTAATCTGTTTTTAACACTTTCTTTCTTAACATTGCCAGTTATACCAGAACTAAAGCTGACAGATCAGGGACTATTTCAATTTTCTTCCTTTTCACTGATTGATATCGAAGCTTAAAAAATCCCCTTGAAATCGTTGATTCAATTTCAAGGGGATATATATTCTATTTGATATCCTCCGTTTTACACGAATTATATTTTATACCGCAGTACGTGACCCGCAAACTCCTCGGTGATTCTCCTGTCTAATCAGAATCTCCATTCACAATCTTCTTCCCGGCTTTAACCGTCTTGATTTTTTTGACAAAATAATAATGTTTATAGATTCCAAGTGCCAGCAAAATGACTCGAACAAACAATATGTCAACGTAAAATACAGAAAACAGGATGAAGAAATCTGCAATTAGATTGATGCGGATTTTCTCTTTGCGTGTCATAGCTTTTGTCTGCCAGAATCCTACCACGTATTTTTCATAGAATGTTGTGCGCTTAAACCAATTTTCAATCCGTTCAGAGCTTTTCGCAAAGCAATAGGAGGCCAACAGATAAAAAGGCCCTCCCGGAAGAACCGGCAAGACAGTTCCTGCAATGCCGATTCCGAGGAATATAAATCCTAAAAGCATAAATAAAACCTTTTTTATATGTGTAATGGCAGATCACCTGACTATATATTTTTTATTAATCTATAAAAATACGAAGCCCCTTTCTTCTATTTTATCTTAAAACATAAAGAAAGGGTAGAAAGGCAGTGTCATTCCTCTAAAAGTTAAGGATAAAATATGCTGTTGAAAGATGAAGTTATTTGAAATTCAATTAGGAAACTGTTTTCTTCCTGAAGTGTTACTTTAGAGTAGCTCACTGGAATGAAGAAAACCACTTCAAAAAAAGTGGTTTTCATTAAAATCCGAGTTCTTCAATTTGATTTTTCAATTCAGTTATATTCTCAATTGTTTGGTATAAACCTGATTTCTGAAGTTGGTCTACCGCTACTTCACCATTTTCAATCGTACTTTGTGTAATCTCGAGAAGCTGCTGATTTTTTTCTTTAAGATTTTGATGGAAATCAGCTGCAATCCCCGGAGCCTTGATTGCATTAAAATTTTTAATCGATTCTTCTAAAGCTAATAATTGCGTTTCTAACTCTTCTTTTACTGCTGGGTCAGCAGCTGATTGATTAACAAGTCCAGAAGTTTCTTCCGCGAACTTGCTTAAATCATTAAAGTATTCCGTTGCCTCTGTTGCGTAATTTAGTGAATTATTCGTTTCCTCTATAATAGAACATCCGGTAAGTGCTATCGAGATTATTAAAAGTGTCATTATTTTTTTCATATGAAGCTCCTTCCATATTCATTTTAACTTATTTTTTGGGATTTGTCCTTATTCAAAAAAATGGGAGTTAATAGAAGGGGAGAACAAATAGACGAAAAAACGTCATATCTGAAATGTAAAATGTATTTGCCTGTTTTGAGTACTGGATGAAAAGAATTCAGATGCCTTTGTTTACTTCACTCGAATGATTACGAAGCTCTTTACTAATAGTCTTCATTCAATGAAACTTTTCCTGCCTGTTTTCCGTATGAAAGGTAAGCAAAACTAATCTAGTGTGGTGATATAGTGGATTTCATCGTTTGGATATTTGTTGCAATTTTGCTCTATTATGTTTATCGCTTTATTCAAGCTTTGATCAAGATGAGGCAGGATATTGTGCTGCCTGTCACAGCTGAAGAGCTGGCTTCAATCCGAAAAGAACCGAAGAAAACAGTGAAACCTCCGACCTATTCCAGTCAAAAGTCTGGCATCATCTCCTATATTTTGGTGTTGATTTTTATTATCGGGATGTTTATTTTGAATTGGATATTTCTGGATGACGTTGTTTTCATGTTCTATTTTCTGGTCATGATTCCAGTTTTTCATATGTCAAACTTTCTAAATTTATTTGCAGTAACGAAGGATGGAATACTATGTGGCGCTCGTTTTGCACCTTGGAAGAATATAAAATCATTTGAATTTGTACGAATTGATATGAATCATAATTATTATGGGTTTTCAAGTGAAGTCAATGATCAATATGAGTTAAAAATAAAGACGAAGTTTAGTACGTTAAGCTGTATAGTAACTACGGAGGAGATGAAAGAGAAGTTGGGGGATTTGTTGGGGAGGGGAAAGTAAAAGATCAATAGAGATATGGGAATTAAAGTGTCATTAAATTAACGAAATTTATCTCCTTTCTGTACAGAATATGCTTTCTCCAATCTGAATATTGACCAAACCAAGTGTATTTAACTTTTGTAATACATTTTCTCGGAAATGAATGTACGACTGGGAAGGCAGGTCGTGTTAGATATAAAAACAGCAGGGCTGCTGATTTTTATACGAACAGGTGTGATAGGGATCGGAAGGGTTAATCGGAAAAAAATAAAAATTTGTACATCATAAAGGGACAGCAGCCTTGTATAATAAGTCAATAAGTAATATTCTGATTATACAAACTCATTTTGCTATACAGCTATGAAATTTAATCGTTGCCATCAGCATTATTATAAAAGGAGTGAGTTTTTATGGTTGAACGATTAATGCCAATATACCACGATTTGATTATAGGTACACTACTCATAATGAAGAACCGGTGTGAGATATAGAAATACAAACACTATCGCTAAAAGCGGTCTTTGAATGGTTAGATATTGGAAAAGATTTACTATATCCCGAATATACGGAGGGGGGAAGTTTCCCAGATGAAATTGAGAAGGTTCAATGCGATTTTGAAGAAGCTGACCGTGTTATAATTGAGTAATAATTCCTAGCTGCTCCTTTTCTTTTTCAAAACAGTAAACTGCACAACCCAGATGAACTTTAATCTGTTTTTGTTGTTTTAATATAAGACTTTTTATTATAAATACTATAAAATTAAATGAAAGCGATTGCAACTGCGATTGTGTAGTCTAAATTAATTATTTAAAAGGGGTGAAGAATGTTTGGAAAAATATCTGCAGCTGGAACGTGATATAAGATTTGCGGATAATGGGTTAATTTATACGGAGGAAAGCAGAGCAATCTTGGTGCCAACATCTTCGTTTGGTATTTTAAGAAAAGATTTGTATACGAACATTGGTAAGGAAAGGGTTAAAGGTTTCTTAATCCGTTACGGATCTGATCTTGGACGTAAAGATGCAAGGATTATCAAAAAAAAATTCAAAGATGAACCGATAAAGACCATTATTAAAAAAGGGCCCGTTTATCATCAGTTGCATGGACATGTTATTCCAACAGTCACCGATATTAAAGTAAAGGATCAGGGGGATAAAATATCTACTTATATAGAAGGTATATGGGAACATTCCTATGAAGCGGAGGAACATATTAAACAATTCGGGCTAGCTGATGAACCGGTTTGTAACACACTAGTTGGATATGCAAGTGGATTTTTAACAGAAGTCTGTAATCAAACCGTGTTATTTAAAGAAGTAGCCTGTGTAGGAAAGGGAGATAAGGTATGTGAATTCGTGGGAAGAACGGTAGATTATTGGACGGATGAAATGAGGGATGAACTTAAAATTTATAATGAAGAACCCATTGTAAAAGAACTGGAATTAACATATGAAAAATTGCTGGAAGAACGAAACCACTTACGAAATGTTTCTATTATATATAACAAATTAACAGAGGAAATCTTAAAAGGGAAAGATTTACATTCTATTATGGAAATCGTATACAACTTAACGAATACAGCTATTCTAATTGAAAGTGACGAATTACAACCTATTGCTTTTGGTGGAATTCCTGAAGAAAAATTGGTTGTTTTTAACCAATCATTTAAAGGATATGTTCAATGTAAGGAATCCATGAAAAAAAACTTCCAACACACGAAAACATTAAAATTAGATGATCATAACAGGATCACTACTCCTATATTCCTACAAGGGAAAACGATTGGATATAGTTCATTTGTATATCAAAAATTGGAAAAAGAGAATACTAGATTTCTCCAAATGATTATTGAGCGAATTTCTTCTATTTGCGCTTTATATATATTAAATAAAAAAACAGAGGTGGAAGCAGAAGATCGAATGAAGGGACGATTTTTGGACCAGATTCTAAATGAAGAAAATACAAAAGAAGAGATATTAAGGCGAAGTAGCTTTGTTGGGTTAGATCTATTTCAACCTTATTATATCGCAGTGATCCATTTTCAAATGCCCAATAAAAATTACAAGGAACAATTAGCTCTCTTGGATGAAGTGATGAATGAAACATCTACTTATTTCCAAAAGCAAGGAATAAATATATTGATGGGGCAGCAAGCGAATGATTTAGTTCTTTTATTCTTAAAAAGTGAAATCAAGGAAAAAGGGGTTCAAGTTACATGTTTAAACTACTTACACAATCTTTCTAAAACACATGCATCTGTAAAGTTTCGGGCTGGAATTAGTATGCAATCGGAAGAGATTGAAAAGGCTTCCGATAGTTATAAGGAAGCACTTACTGCCATGAGAATGACAACAAAAGCAAATAATATTATGGATTTTCAATCATTAGGGATATTAGGACCTTTAATTAATTCCAATAACAAAAAAGAAGTGGAAAGAATGGCAATATATACAATGAATCCTCTATTTGATGACTTCGATGATCATAAAAAATTAGAAATAATTAAAACCTTGTATGTTTATTTGCTTAACGGTGGGAATTTGGAACAAACAGCTTCCGACTTAGCATTGTCATTAAGTGGGCTACGATATCGAATCGGGAAAATTGAAAAGTTACTTGAACAAGATATAAGGAATCCGGAAGTAAGTTACAAATTATTGTTATCCATTCAGGCGTTAATTTCAATTGGAAAATTAGATTTAGAAAATTGTTGAATGATAGAGTCTCCTTAGAGGGAGATTTTTTTTGTTTACGAACTAACAATTCATGTTTGATAATACCTAATATTCAAACATTTCCTGTTGTTGTTTATGTAAGCGCTTTTAAATAAAATTAAATTAAGAAATGAAACAATAATTAAAATAAAAAAAGTACTGGAGGCTGAAAAATGTTAACAGGCAAAGAATATTTGGAAAGCTTAAAAGATGGTAGAGAAGTTTATTTGAACGGGGAAAAAGTAGAGGATGTAACCACACATCCAGCATTTCGTAATGCGGCTCGTTCTTACGCAAGAATGTATGATACCCTACATGATCCGGAAGCAAGTAAAAAGTTAGTAACGGAAAATGAATTTGGAGACAAAACGCATTGGTTCTTTAAAACACCAAAAAATGCTGAGGATTTACTTCATACTAGGGATGCTATTGCAGAATGGTCTAAGTTAAACTTTGGATTTATGGGACGTACTCCAGATTATAAGGCTTCGTTCATGGGACACTTAAATGGATATGCAGACTTCTTTAAGGGATTCGAGGATAATGCAAGAAGGTGGTACAGAAAGGCATCAAAAGAAGTATCTTTTATTAACCATACAATCATTAATCCGCAAGTGGATCGCTCGAAACCACTTCATGAAAATAAGGATGTATTTGTACGTGCGGTTGATGAGAGAGATGATGGTATTGTTGTAAGCGGTGCTAAAATGGTAGGTACAGCTGCACCATTAACAAATTATAATTTTGTGGCCAACTACGGACCAAAAGATTTAGGCGACGGTGATCAAAGTCATGCTCTTATTTTCATCATGCCAATGAATGCACCTGGAGTGAAGATGATTAGTCGTACATCCTATGAATTAAATGCTGCAACAAATGGTACGCCATTTGATTATCCACTTTCAAGCCGTTTCGATGAAAATGATGCAGTAATTGTTTTAGATAATGTATTTATTCCGTGGGAAGATGTATTAGCTTATAAGAATGTAGAAGTATCTAATAACTTTGTACCTGGAATGAATTTTGTTAACAGATTCTCGATACATGGTTCGACTCGTTTAGCTGTAAAACTTGATTTTATGGCAGGGTTATTGCTTAAAGCTACAGAGGGTGCAGGTACACAGCAATTTAGAGGAGTTCAAGTTAATATTGGAGAAGTAATAGCTCTTCGCAATATGATTTGGTCTCTATCTACAGCAATGGCTAGTGATCCTGATGTAGGAATGAATGGTGTAGCTATTCCAAACACGTCTGCTTCCACTGCTTATCGTGTATTGGCACCGAGCACTTGGGTTCGAGTTAAAAATATCTTTGAGCAAGTAGTTGCTGGTGGATTAATTCAGTTACCATCTAGTTCAAAGGATTTTCTGAATGAAGATTTAAGACCACACATTGATAAATACTATCGTGGAACAGGTATTTCTGCTGAAGAGCGCGTTAAGTTACTGAAGATGGTTTGGGATGCGATTGGTTCTGAATTTGGGGGACGCCATGAGCTTTATGAAGTGAACTATGCTGGTAATACGGAAAACATTCGTATTGAAGCATTGAAAATGGCTGAATTTGCAGGTAAAGCAGATTCTTATAGAGCACTTGCAGAATCTGCCATGAGTGATTATGACTTGAATGGATGGACGAATGAAACTTGGATCAATCCATCTAACATGGGAGATTTGGTAAAGCAATAAACTTCTAAGGAGGAGGATTTATAATGGATGATCGTCAATTTAGAAATGCGATGGGAAAATTTGCAACTGGTGTAAATGTTATTACAACGGAAGTAGATGGAGATGTTCATGGAATGACAGCGAATGCATTCATGTCCGTTTCATTAGATCCGAAGTTAGTTGTGATTTCTATTGGGGAGAATGCAAGCATGCTAGAAAAAATAAAAAAGAGTAAAAAGTATGCTGTCAACATTCTTTCGCAGGATCAAAAGGAATTATCAATGATATTTGCAGGGCAAATTAAAGAAGATAGAGATGTTTCATTTGAGAGACTAGCGGATTTACCGGTAATTAAGGGAGCTTCTACCCAAATTTCTTGTGAGGTTGTAAAGGAACACGTAGAAGGAGATCACACACTTTTTATTGGAAGAGTAGTTGACCTTCAGAATCAGGAATGTTCAGATCCATTGCTTTTCTATAAAGGGAAATATCGCTCTATAGAAAGAACGAAAGTAGTACTGTAAATTGATTTGGGTATAATCATTCGTTCTATATCATTGAATGAATGGTCATATTTGAAAATAGTTATTTAATTTTTATAAATATACTAACATTTCGTCCTCCATAGTGGGACGTAGGTGTTTAAATCTATTTGAAACCGGATTATTATAAAGTTAATAGCTTTAGACAACAAGTTTGGTTTAAGCAAAAAAATGAAAGCGATTTCTAAATCAATTAATTACAGGGAGGAATTAGTAATGAGTCAATTTAAAGAGCCAATTTTTGATGTAGCACAATTAGCGCATGTGGAGCTTTTATCTCCAAAGCCAGAGGAAAGTGTAGAATTTTTCACTAGATTTCTAGGGATGAATGTTACAGCACGATCTGGTCAGTCCGTTTATTTGAAAGCATATGAAGATACGTATCAAAACACGCTAAAAATCACTGAATCTAATGATGCTGGTTTAGGTCATTTAGCTTGGCGTACTATCTCTCCACAAGCATTAGAGCGTCGAGTCGAAGCAGTAAAGGCAACAGGATTGGGTAAAGGCTGGATTGATGGAGATATCGGACATGGGCCTTCTTATCAATTCACAACTCCTGATGGACATAATATGGAATTACTATTTGATGTTGAATATTATCAGCCAAAAGAAGAAGAAAAAACAAGACTTTTAAACCGTAACGTAAAACGACCAGATCGTGGTGTACCTGTACGTCGCTTAGATCATATTAATCTTATGACTTCAAATACTGGTAAAAACACAGACTTTTTAGTGGATGCGCTTGGATTTAGAATAAGAGAACAAATCCAAAATGAAGGAAATGTTCTTGGAAGTTGGATGAGTGTTTCTAACTTGGTTCATGAAATCGCATTTATGCAAGAACCAAATCAAATTCCAGGTAAATTGCATCATCTATGCTACTGGTATGGAATTCCGCAAAACCTATATGATATTGCAGACCTATTAAAAGAAAATGATATATTCATTGAAGTACCACCAAATAAACATGGTATTAGTCAAGCGTTCTGTATGTATGTACTCGAGCCAGGCGGAAACCGTATTGAGTTATTTGGTGACGCTGGCTATATAATCACAGACCCAACTTGGAAAACTGTTACTTGGGAAATGAAAGATACACCCGGGTATGGGGATACATGGATTGGAACTGCTTTCCCTGATTCATGGTGGAACCAAGGTACTCCTCTATCTGTACCTGAAATCACTAAAATATAATGAGAGTGATAGATTTCTTTAAAAAAGACTGGTTCTTTTTTAAAGAAATCTTCTCATTTAAAAAAATGCTTTTTTATCTCTTCCAGTAACCGAGTTTTTCGGAAATTAATTCACCAGCATGAATTAATTCTCGTGCAAAGTATTGGATTCTAGGGTTCGTAAACCGGGTGCTTGGACCAACTAGATTAATGGCGGCAATTACTTTTCCAGAGTGGTCCCGAATAGGTGCAGAAACAGAGGTTACATCCCTGCGAAATTCGCCTCTGCTTACAGAATAACCTTGTTTAAGAATCTTATTTAATTCATTATGAAATTTATCCCTTTCAGTAATCGTTGTAGAAGTGAATTTTACAAGACCATTACGTAGGATGGTGTCTACTAGATATGGATCGCTGTGAGCAAGTAAAAGCTTACCCGAGCTTGTACAATGTGAGTGATTATGAAGTCCAGAGTGGGAGTGTAATTTAACGGAATAAGGACTTTCCACCTTACATAAGTAAACAACCTCCATATTACTCAAAATAGCAAGATGAGATGTTTCCTTATGAGTATGTGCAAGTTTTGTAACGGTAGGAAGTGCTTCATGGTGAAGGTCAATATGTTCTAAAAAGATAGAACTTAATTCTAAAACAGATATACCAAGTTCATATTTATTCGTTTCTTCATTTTTTCGTACAAATCCATGTGCGGTCAGTGTTACTAGAATTCTTTGTACACTGCTTTTGCTGATGCCTAGTTCAGATGCTAGTTCACGAACTCCTTTTTGTGGTTGATCCATTGTAAAGGCGCGTAGTATTCGAAGAGAGTTGTTCACTGAAGAAAGTAAATTATTTGGTGTACGCTGATTCATCAAATGACCCTCCTTTGGGGTTGATTATATAAAAGTATTCAGAAAATGTCCATTATACAGGGACACCTTTATTGTTTGAAATTTTGGTAAGTAATAAGATGAAAAGAGAAGATGAAAGAACCATAGAGAGGAAGGTGGAAGATCATGTCAAAAATGAAAGTGGCAATATTAGGATCTGGAAATATAGGTACAGACCTAATGTATAAAATCTTAAAGAATGATGGAACGATGGAGTTATCCTTAGTGGCTGGTATTGACCCTGAATCGGATGGTTTACGTAGAGCGAGGGAAGCGGGAATAGGGGCTAGCCATGAGGGGATTAAGGAAATTTTAGAAGATCAAGAAATCAAGATTGTTTTTGATGCAACTAGTGCAAAAGCGCATATTAAAGCAGCTGAACAACTAAGAGCAGCTGGAAAAATGGCAGTTGATTTAACTCCTGCAGCGGTAGGACCATATCTCGTGCCGCCCGTTAATTTAAATGATCATATTGAAGCAAAGAATGTCAACATGGTTTCTTGTGCGGGCCAAGCAACTACACCACTTGTTCATGCAGTTTCAAGAGTTGTTCCTGTTCACTATGCAGAAATGATTGCAACGGTGGCGAGTCGTGCGATTGGTCCTGGAACAAGACAAAATGTGGATGAGTTTACAAGAACAACGGCAAACTCCCTAGTGAAAGTTGGCGGGGCTAGAACTGCTAGAGCAATACCTGTATTTAACCCAGCAGAACCACCGATTATGATGGCAAATACGGTCTATGCAGCAATTAACGAGAAAGATTTTGACTTCGATGCAATCAAGAAATCTATCAATGATATGATTGAGGATGTTTCAGAATATGTACCAGGTTACCGTTTAAAAGCGGAACCAATCATTGACTATCGTGACACTCCATGGGGACGTTTACCAGTTGTTGTCATTATGAATGAAGTTGAGGGTGCGGGAGACTATTTCCCTAAATATGCCGGGAATTTAGATATTATGACAGCATCTGCAAGGAAAGTCGGAGAATTATACGCCAGTCATTCCTTACAAAAAGAGGAGGTACGAAAGTGAGTATACCTAGACTTACGGATACAACGTTAAGAGACGGTTCGCACGCTATTAGTTATAGTTATACTATTGAACAAGTGAAAGATATTGTACGTGGGTTAGATGAAGCTGGTGTTCCAGTGATAGAAGTAAGTCATGGTGCTGGTTTAAATGGTTCCACGATTCAACAAGGGTTTTCTAAAACCCCAGAATTTGAACTTATTAAAGCAGCTGTTGAAACAGTAAAACAAGCAAAAGTTGCTTCCTTATTTGTTCCTGGAATCGGTACGAGTGAAGAATTAAGGGAAGCGGTAGAAATTGGAATCAAAGCAATTCGAGTAGCTGTTCATTGTACAGAGGCTGATGTAACAGAACAGTATATCCGTTTGGCAAAAGAATTAGATATTGAGGCTGTTGGATTCTTAATGATGTCTCATACACAACCAGCTGAAGTACTTGCCCGTCAAGCGAAACTCATGGAGTCTTATGGAGCAGACTGTGTGTATGTAGTAGATTCAGCGGGAGCGCTTGTTCCACAAGATGTAAGGGAAAGAGTTTCTGCTCTAAAAGATGCATTATCCATCGATGTAGGATTCCATGCGCATAATAACTTGGGGTTAGCTATTGGTAACACGGTAGCGGCACTTGAAGCAGGGGCAGATCAAGTCGATGGAACAGTAAGAGGTTTAGGTGCTGGTGCTGGTAATGCTCCAACTGAAGTGATTGTAGCTACATTAAGTAAAATGGGAATTGATACAGCTATTAGTTTAGCTGGATTGATGGATTTATCTGAAGAAGTAGTTGCACCAATCATGCCAGGTCCAATTGTTATCGACCGAGATAATTTAGCTAGTGGATATGCAGGGGTATACAATAGTTTCTTATTACATGTAAGAAAAGCAGCAGAGCAATTTGATTTGAATCCTACTGAAATTATGGAAGAACTAGGAAAACGTCAAGCCATTGCAGGTCAAGAAGATTGGATTTTAGATATAGCCCTTGAACTAGCGGAGAAGAAAAAAGATCTTCAGAGTGTAAAGTAGGTAAACAAATAGACTCTCGGAATTTCTAAAGTGAAAATGGTACAACATTCAAAAATAACTCAATAAAAAAATAAGAGATATCACCATTTGGATTGGTGGTGAATCCATTGCTCCATCCGATTCGTTGAATTTCGAGAGACTATTAAATGATTAAGGAGGGGTATAAATGACAGTACAAGAAGCGGCAACAAAATTGTTGGAAGCGGAAAAATCAAAAAAAGTTATCCAACCACTAACAGATACTTATCCAGGTATTACAGTTGATGAAGCATACCATACACAATTGGAAATCATTCGTCACAAAGTTGAAAATGAGGGCGTAATCATTGTTGGTAAGAAAATTGGAGCGACTAGTAAGGCAATCCAGAATATGTTCGGCGTCAATCAACCAGATTATGGACATTTACTAGACTACATGATGTATGTAGAAGGGGAGGATATCCCGTTAGAAGACTTTATTCAACCAAAAGCAGAATTTGAGATTGCTTTCAAGCTGAAGAAAGACTTAAAGGGTCCAAATGTCACTATAATGGATGTAATCGAGGCTACGGATTATATTGCTCCTGCGATAGAGATTATTGATAGTAGAATTGATGATTGGAAAATTAAATTTGAAGATACGGTAGCAGATAATGGTTCATCAGCAGCGGCTGTGATCGGTGGAAAACCAACTAAATTAGATGGTATCGATTTAACCCATATTGGTATGGTTGCTTATAAAAATGGTGAAATGATTGATTCCGGAGCAGGAGCTGCTGTGTTAGGCAATCCATTACGTTCTGTTGCTTGGTTAGCAAACTCTTTAGGCAAATATGATGTTTTGCTTAAAGCTGGTGAAGTTGTGTTATCTGGTGCATTAACCGCTGCAGTGGAGATAAATGATCAAGATACATTTACAGCAGAATTTGATCATATTGGTTCTATTAGTGTTACGTTTAAACGATAGAAGGAGAGAGGTGAGATCATGATTAAAACAGATGTAGTAGATGTTATTGCAAAGGAATTGTTTGATGCAGAAAAAAATAAAACTGCAGTGGATAAGTTTGCAGATAAATATCCTGAATTAGATGAGGCATTAGCATATCAAATTCAAGATAGATTAGTAGAAATGAAAGAAAAGGAAGAAAATACGAAGAGAGTTGGATGGAAATTAGGTCTAACGAGTAAAGCAAAACAGCAAATGATTGGTGTTCATGAGCCTTCTTATGGTGTCTTACTAGAAAGCATGCAATTAAATGAAGGAGAACGGATCTCCATTGCTCCTTTTATTCATGCAAAAGCAGAGCCAGAAATTGCGTTTGTTTTAAAAAAGGAGTTGAAAGGTCCACATGTAAGTGTGGCAGATGTACTAGCTGCAACGGAATATGTAGCACCAGCTATCGAGATTATTGATAGTAGATTTTATGGATTTAAATTTACACTTGCTGATGCGGTAAGTGATAATTCCTCTTCTTCCAGATTTATTATTGGAGAACGTTTTTACAATCCAGAAAACTTGGATTTAAAATTAATGGGATTTGTTTATAGAAAAAATGGGGAAGTTGCAGCAACTGGTGCTGGAGCATCAGTAATGGGACACCCTGCAAGAGCAATTGCTTGGCTTGCTAATAGACTTTATAAAGTAGGGAAAAGTTTAAAACCAGGTGAAGTGATATTAAGTGGATCTCTATCTGCTGCTCTTGAAATTGCAGCGGGAGACCAATATACTGCTAGTTTTGATGGAATCGGTTCCGTTCATGCGATATTTACAGAATAAATAAATAGAGAGGTGAAAAAAATGCCATTTATTCAAGTTAATATTTTAGAAGGAAGAACACCAGAAACAAAAGAGCGCTTCATTCGTGAAGTAACAAATTTGGCTTCAGAGGTTTTTGATGCGCCTGAACAAAATGTTCGAGTGATGATTAATGAACTACCGCCTGAACATTGGGGTATTGCTGGTGAATCAGTGAAAAAACGGAGGGAAAAATAAAATGGCGACTGTAAAAACAGATGTAAAAGAAATCGGGATATATATAAATGGTGAATATGTACCTGCTAGTGATAATAATACATTTGATGTAATGAACCCAGCTAACCAAGAACTGATTGCACGTGTTAGTGAGGCTACGGAAGAAGATGTAGACCGTGCATGTCGAGTAGCTAGAGATGCCTTTGAGAATGGTCCTTGGAGACAAATGTCTGTAGAAGAACGTGCTGTTAAACTAAGAAAAATGGCAGATATCATTTTAGAAAGAAAAGAAGAGATTGCTCGTTACGACGCAATAGATGTTGGTAAACCTTATGAAGCTACAGTAGCTCATGAAGTTGCACGTGCAGCAAATAATATTCGTTTCTTTGCAGATCTTGCCGAAAAACAAGGTGGAGAAACATACCCAATGGGTGAGAACTTCATCAACTATACTAGGTATGAGCCGGTTGGTGTTGCAGCATTAATTACACCTTGGAACGTTCCGTTTATGTTGACGACTTGGAAACTGGGACCATGTCTAGCTGGAGGGAATACGGCTGTTATTAAGCCAGCTGAAAACACTCCTTTATCTGTTTCTCTTTTAGGAGAAATTGCAAAAGAAGCAGGAATTCCTGATGGAGTAGTAAACGTCGTACAAGGGCAAGGTGGAGTTGTTGGTAATGCATTGACTACACATCCAGAAGTTGACTTAGTTTCTTTCACTGGTTCCACCGCAACTGGTAAACGAATCCTAAAAAGCGGTGCAGATACGTTGAAAAAAGTATCATTTGAACTTGGTGGTAAGGCAGCAAACATCATTTTTGAAGATGCGGATCTTGAAAAAGCTGTACCAGATTCCATTCGTGCAGCATTCTTTAACTCAGGTCAAGTGTGTCTTGCTGGATCAAGAATTCTAGTCGAGCGTTCCATTTTGGATGAATTCTTAGAGAAATTCAAGCAAGCTGCACAGGCTTTAAAAGTAGGAGATCCGCAACAAAAAGGCACAGATATGGGGCCATTGGTTAGTGAGGTTCATTATAATAAAGTAACAAGCTACCTTGAAATTGCGAAAGAAGAAGGTGCAGAGCTCATAAGTGGTGGAAAACGCCCAGACCTTCCAGAACATCTAAGCAATGGGTTCTATCTTGAACCTACTATCTATTTAATTGACAATCCGAAAGCTCGTATTTGTCAGGAAGAGATTTTTGGGCCAGTTGTAACGATTATTCCGTTTGATACGGAACAAGAGGCTCTTCAAATCGCTAATGACACGGACTATGGATTAAACGGTGTAGTTTGGACAGAAAACCTTCAAAGAGCACATCGTATTTCTCATAATGTTCGTGCTGGTACGATTTGGGTAAACTGTTGGTTCGTACGTGACCTCCGCGCTCCATTCGGTGGATTCAAGAAAAGTGGTATGGGTAGAGAAGGCGGTCAGCACAGTATGGAATTCTTTACCGAAGCGAAAAATATTTGTATTGCATTGAATTAACTAGAAGACGGTTCTTCTCAAAAAATGAGGAGAGCCATCTTTATTTTTGGGAACAGACAGGTTCACTTGAGGAGAATTCAGTAACAGCTAGCACTTTATTAAATAAGATGAAAGGGTAATTTTTCTGTTCATTTTAATATACTTATAGAAATTTCCTAACAACTTCTTTAATTTCATTTGAGTATTTTAATAAATCAGTAACTGTTGTGTGATGCTGACTGTTGTTCTTTCCTCGTCATTAAATTGAATAAAATTTATTTGCTGTAACGAAGGATGGAATACTATGTGGCGCTCGTTTTGCACCTTGGAAGAATATTAAATCATTTGAATTTGTACGAATTGATATGAATCATAATTATTATGGGGTTTCAAGTGAAGTCAATGATCAATATGAGTTAAAAATAAAAACGAGGTTCAGCACGTTGAACTGTATTGTGACTACGGAGAAGATGAAAGAGAGGTTGGGGAATTTGTTGAATGTGAGAGTAAAAGCCCATTAGTTATAATCATCAAAAAGCCCGAGGAGCAGTCAACTCACTTCTGGCCTATTTTTCTACCAAGGTATCTACTTTTAATCACATATAACCAGGTGCAATAGGAACCGGTATGACGATAGGAAATCTTTGCTGAAGGTTCAAAAGAAATGGTGGATTCGGTAAATTCTGTGCCACCTGGACGTTACGCGCAAGACGAAGAGGTTGTCAATATTGCATTAATCCATGCCTCAGATGATTCTTCGTTTTATGCTTGGAGCGGTTGTACCAGTTGATAGTGGTTTGTTAGTTTAATAGAATAGCTTAACTTAACTTTTAATCTTGTAAAAAGCGCAAATCTATTATTTAGGATTTGTGCTTTTTTGTTCTCTTGGTAATAGTGACCATTTCCCTGCGTCCATCACAGAATTATATCATTACGTGCTGCTGCTGATTTTACCCAACTTCAAAAAGAACTTTTGCAATTCAAATAAATAATCTGAAATAATAGTATTCTAATCTTTACAAAACCGATAGGGATTAATATAATTAAAGAACTGTAATAAATTTTTGAAATTTTATGTAAAGCAGGTGAGAAATTGAAAAGAAATACAGGGTGGTATAACAACAGATTTTTTCCTTGGATGGTACCAATCGTTTTTGTCCTGCTTTGGCAAGTGCTTGGTCATTACAAAATTATTACCTCCACATTGTTGCCTACTCCATTGGAGGTTTTCCAAGCAGCGATTCGATTATTTAATACTGGAGATCTCCAAGAACATGTCCTAATTAGTACACAGCGTGCGCTGATCGGTTTTTTTATTGGAGGGATAATTGGTTTTGTACTCGGACTATTTAACGGTACCATTATATTTTTCGAAAAATTGACAGATACGACCATTCAAATGATACGTACGATTCCCCATCTGGCTTTAATACCACTTGTGATTTTATGGTTCGGAATTGGAGAAAGCGCAAAAATATTTTTAGTTGCCGTAGGGGTGATGTTCCCGATTTACATAAATACATTTAATGGCATAAAAAATGTGGACCGCAAGTTAATTGAGATGGGTTCTGTTTATGGATTATCAAGGTGGAAGTTATTTACGAACGTTATCCTTCCGGGATCCTTGCCTTCGATTTTGGTCGGAATTCGTTATGCACTTGGAGTAATGTGGATGTCACTAATCGTAGCAGAGACAATTGGCGCAGACTCAGGGATTGGTTTCATGGCAACAAACGCTCGTGAATTTATGCAAATGGACATCGTCGTTTTAACGATTGTTCTTTACGCAATCTTAGGTAAGCTATCCGATGTTATTGCAAAGCTGTTCGAACAGCGTTTATTAAAATGGAATGCTGCCTTTAGTAAGAAGTAACGGACGCTCGGAAGGGAGATTGGGGTGATAGTGTGTTTAATATTGAACTAAAAGATGTGAGGAAAAGCTATGGCGACAATGAAGTGTTGCGTGGCATCGATTTATCGATTGAACAGGGGAGTTTCACCGCAATCGTTGGAAAGAGCGGCTGTGGTAAAAGCACGCTTTTACGACTTATCGCCAAACTAGAGGATGTCTCAAAAGGAATGCTATCGTTTTCCGGTGAGGAAGCGAATGAACCAAAAATTCGTATTATGTTCCAGGATGACCGTCTTCTCCCTTGGAAAAATAATTTAAAAAATATTGCTCTCGGGGCGGTTAATCTGGCTGCAGCAAAAGAATCACTTGAAAAAGTAGGATTGATTGATAAGCAAGGCGATTGGCCTGATCAATTATCAGGAGGGCAAAAGCAGCGTATTGCTCTTGCTCGAGCATTAGCGAGCAATCCTGATATCCTTCTGTTTGATGAACCGCTTGGTGCGCTTGATGCACTTACACGTCTGGAAATGCAGAAGTTAATCGAAGGACTATGGAAGCAACAGCAATTCACGTCCCTTCTCGTTACCCATGACGTAACAGAAGCAGTACAATTAGCGGATCGCGTCATTGTCATTGACAGTGGACGAATCCAATTGGATGAAACAATCGATTTGCCTAGACCGCGCGTTCGCAACGAAAAATTTACTTACTATGAAAGAAAAATATTAAACGAAATTTTAGGAGGATAAAAAATGTCAAAACAACTATTAACCTTAATGACAGCTTTATTCGTACTAGTATTAGCTGCCTGTGGGAGTGACCCAAGTGCTGACGCAACAAACAGCGAGGGAGAAAAAGAAGTGATTACAATCGGTTATCAGAAAGGTAACACAATCAATATTTTAAAAGAGCATGGTAATTTGGATGAAGCACTAAATGAAGCTGGTTATACAATTGATTGGAAAGTATTTACTACTGGAACCGTGTTATTAGAAGCACTTAACACGGATAACATCGATTTTGGACACGCATCTGATGGCAACGCTGTATTTATGCAGTCTGGTGGTCACGAATTAAACTATCTCGCTTCTGAATCACCTTATCCGGAAGGTGTTGCATTAGTTACTAAAGTAGATTCAGATATTGAAACAGTTGAAGATTTTAAAGGTAAGAAAGTCGGTGTTACCAGAGGAGGTAACCAGCACTATTTATTATTAGTAGCATTAAACGAAGCAGGTATTCCTTTCGATGAGGTAGATATTAAGTTTTATAAAGATGCTGCAGAAGGTTTATCAGCATTTACGAAAGATGAGTTTGATGTATACGGCACATGGGATCCGTACTTGGCAATCGTAGAGAACACAGTTGATACACGGACAATTATTAATGGTTCTGATTTGACTGAAAACCGTACCTTCTATTTTGGTACAGAAGAATTTATTGCAGAGAAACCAGAAGTGGTGAAACTTATTTTGGAAGAATTGCAAAATGCTGATCAATGGGCAAATGATAATAAAACAGAAGTTGCTGAGATTTTAGCGGCGGAATTAGGTTTGGATATAGCTCCTCTCCAGCAGGCAAACGATCGTCGTACATTTGGAGTTGAAAAAATCGAAGAAGAAATCATTGCGAGTCAGCAACATTTAGCAGATACGTTCCATGAAGCAGGGCTCCTTGAAACGGAAATAAGCATTGAAGAAGCCGTTAACATCGATGAAGCACTCATTCCTAGTAACATAGAATAAAATTGGAGGGATTCATATGACAAAAGTAGTTGAAAATGCATTCTTAAGTTATGGTAATCCAGATGCACCTGTAAAAGTTGAAGTATTTTTAAATCTGGCATGTCCTTATTGTGCAACATTTTTCGAAGCGGCTGATCAAAGCTTGAAATCTTATATTAACGATGGCCAGGTACAATATGTCATTAAACATTATGACAAACCTCGTGAAATGCTGTTATATGGAACGTTAGTAAATTTATTTCTGGACTATAATGACCCACAACGCATTTACGAGATTATGAAAGAACTATTCGAAAACCAAAGCCAATGGAGTGAACTGGATAGCGACGCCATTAAGAAGATGCTAACAGAACAGTATGGCTTAAAAGAAGAACCTGCTACAATTGAGTTGAGTTTAAAAGTTACAGCTGAAGCCATTAAACGTCAAGTGAAGATGGTGCCAACTGTTTTCATTAACGACAAAGAATTTCAATACCCTGTTGAAATTGACGCCGTGCAATTAAAAGATGAAGTTGAAAAAGCATTAGCTTAAAGAGGCTGTTTTGAATTAATAGGACCATTATTCATCCCGTGTCACTAAATTGTGATACGGGATGAATTTGTGTAAAAAGGCGGCATAGCTTGAATGCTTCTTCTGGTAGGATTGATAATAGTCCATCACACTTCCATCCGTTTGGAAGTCTTTTTTTTATTTGAAAAAAGATGTAACATTTTTCAGTAAATTACGTCTGTAATGAAAGAAAAGCTGTTAGAAATGGAAGGGTGGGTTCTCAATGAAGAAAGGTTTGTTTATTTCAATTGTTCTTTGGATTGGCGTCCTGATAACTGCCTGCAGTAATGATACTGAAAATAGTGCTACAAGCAGTGATAGGGCTGATTTTGGCACGGAGGAACGTGCAGAGAACGTAGAGATGGAAAGCAGCGATTCAATTAGTGGAGGAAGTGATAGTGCCACAGATCAGGAAGTAAGTGATTCACGAGAAGAAAGTGTCTCATCACAAGAAGGAGAAATCATTCAGTCAGACCGAAAAATAATTTACACTGCCAATCTCCATATTGAGGTAAAAAATTACCAACAAACATTAAATACGATTCAGTCACAGGTTGCAAATCGTGGAGGATATATTGTGGATTCGAATATGCAAGGATATGCTGAAAATGATTCAGTCAACGGACATGTGACCGTAAGAATTCCTCAGGGCCAGTTTCGTGAGTTTATCCAGATCGTGGAAGATGACAGCAGTAAAGTTTTGGAAAGTTCCATTTCAGGACAGGATGTGACAGAAGAATTTATTGATTTGGAATCACGTCTGAAATCGAAGCGTGTGGTAGAAGAAAGGCTGCTCTCATTTATGGAACAAGCAGAAAAAACAGAAGACCTGTTAACCATTTCAGCCGACTTAGCCGAGGTTCAAGGTGAAATAGAGGAAATAACAGGGAGAATGAATTACTTAGAAAATAGAACAGACTTGGCAACAGTTACGATCTATATGGAGGAAAACAATGTGACAATCTCAGGAATGAATGAAGGGGAGCTGGATACCTGGGAAAAAACGAAAAAGCAATTTTTGAACAGTATTAATTTTCTCCTCACAGTATTTTCAGGCATTTTTGTTTTCTTTATAGGTAATCTGCCTGTGTTTATCCTGCTCGGAGTTATAGCAATGATTGGATTTTTCATTTATAGAAGAATAAGGAAAAATAGCCAGAATGATTAGGTTCGTTGGCGTTTTCTGTTTGTGGTATTGTTGGAATTGGATTCTTCGGAGTTCGATTTTTAAAATCCCTAACTGCAGCGCGTATTCTTATACAAGAAGTTGATGAGGTTCGCATGGAAGAAATGAAAGAAGATGGTGCCAATGTTTGTGTTAAATCTGATTAGAACGCTACTGAAAACATGATGAAATTACTGGTTGATAAAGGCATCAATGCTTTCTTCGATTTTGTAGGCTTTCACCCGACATTGATAACAGCGGTAGAAGTAACAAAGAATGGCGGTGTTGTATTAAATTGGCATAGGTGGCGGTTCGCTTCCATTCATTCGGTTGGGAAGATTTTAAAGCTGGTGTAGAATTAATTACATCTAATGGTGGAACGCTACAAGATTTTAAAAAATTGTTGCACTTGCTAGACTAGGACAGATTTCCATGACAAGTTTATAAATATTCATTCAGATAAACGATATCAGCTCTAGAAGATTTACGTAACGGTAAAGTTCATGGTCGTGCTGTTCTAATGTTTGATGATTTTAAGTAAGAGATAGTATTAGTTTACTAGTAGGATGCGCTCTCGAAGTGGGGAACGCATCCTTTTTCTTGCTGAGAGAACATGTATATAAGTGTGGTTCTATCTTTGGATGATTTCCAATGTAGTTATGCTTCATTCTGCCTTCTTTCTATTATTGGAATCAGGAATACAGTGAAAGGGGACAGGTATTTTTCTTTAGCCACATCAGGCTTATACGTTAGAGGAAAGCCTTAGTTAGGTATTCAAAATTTAGATAAGAAAAGTATTATAAATATATTGACAAATCGTATCAGCTAAATGTATTATTTACACAAGTAATACTTATCAGAAAATATAAATAAGTATTACTTGTGTAAAACTTTTGTAAGGAGGGATTTAATTCCTTATTCGAAAAGAGGTCTGAGAAATGCAAAATAGAAGTAACGAGATTATAGGTAAAATTGGAAGGAAAATTGTAAGCGGTTCAATTAGGTCTGGAGAAACACTTCCAAAAATGGAAGATCTGGGTAAGGAATATGGTGTAAGTCGTACCGTTATAAGAGAAGCTCTCCAAGGGTTATCAGCAAGGAAAATTATTAGATCGACTAAACGATCAGGTACGATCGTATTACCACGTAATGATTGGCAATGGTGGGATTTGGACGTCATGACTTGGATAAGTGATTATCAAGGAAAAGATGGAGAATTTTTTCTTGAAATGACACATGTACGGTTAGGAATCGAACCCATTGCTGCGGGATTGGCAGCAAGAAACGCAACCACCCAAGATAAAGAAAATTTAACGATCTGCTTTAGGAATCTAGAAAAAACCATAGATGATACGAAAGAGTGGGCAAAAGCTGACTATGAATTTCATTTAAGAATTATTGAAGCTTCCCATAATTCATTGATGATTAGCTTATTAAAATTACTTCATAAAGGGTTAATAATCAGTAGAGAGAAAAGTATAGCTGCACTAAATAGTAATCCAGAATTACAACAGGATAAACCAACGTCAGAAGTATTAAAAAGGCATCAAGAATTATACAACGCAATCATAACTGGAGATGAAGAGAATTCTAGGTTAGTCATGACTAATATGATATTACGAGTTCAACAATTATTTGAAAAAACGTTATTTCATCAAAAAAAATAAAAAGAAGAAGGAGAAGTTTATATGGGAATTCAAGTTGTTCGTTTTGAAAAAGATAATACGGAAAAATGGGGAGTAGTATCGGATAATCAAATCAAAGTTTTAAGCGGTAATTACTTAACACTGTCAGACTTTTTAGAGGAAGGTCAAGAGGAAGCGAAAAAGTTGCTAGAAGATTCATCTGCTGAACTAGTATCTTTTAATGATGTAACTCTACTTAGTCCTGTAACCAAACCGGCAAGAATTGTATGTCAAGGGGCGAATTACTCTACCCACCGAGCAGAATCCGGAATGGAAGCCAAGCGACCTCCATTTAATATGATATTTAGTAAGGCGGATAGTTCTTTAAGTAGTGCATACTCCAATATTGTTCGTCCATCTAATGTAGAATTACTAGATTATGAAATCGAATTAGGACTAGTAATTGGTTCTAATATTAGTGAAGCGGTAGAAGTAACGGATGCTAATTTACATGAATATATAGCAGGAATTGTTTTAACAAATGATGTATCTGCTCGTGATATACAGTTAGTCCAAGGACAATGGCTTAAAGGGAAAAGTTACCGTACCTTCTGTCCAACAGGGCCCATTCTATATCTACTTGACCAAGAAGATATTTCTCTTATTCATGACCTTGAATTAAATCTGTGGGTAAATGATGAACTTCGTCAATCAGCAAATACCGGTCAATTACTATTTAAACCAGCAGAAACAATGACAGAGCTATCTCAAATTATGGATTTATCTAAAGGTGACTTGGTATTATCTGGTACTACAGGTGGGGTAGCAATGAATCTTACGCCAGATATATTAAAGCTTGTATCTGATCCAACTTTTCCTGCTGAGGAAAAACTAACTACATTTGTAGAAAATCAATTAAGTAGCAAGAATAAATATCTAAAAGATGGAGATGTCGTTCGAGCCTCCATAAAGAGCAAAGATGGCAAGATAAACCTAGGTGAACAAAGAAACGTAATTGTATCTCATTCTCTGGTTACAGCAGATTACTAAAAGATACAGATAGGTGGCTTACACTAGCACCTATGATTAAAATGTATGCGCTGTCATACGTAAAAAAAGATTAGGAGGAAGAAGATGAAAACATTGGAGTATGATGTGGTCGTAATTGGATATGGTCCGGTTGGAAAGCTGGTTTCTTGCTTACTTGGAAAAAAAGGATGGAATGTAGGCATTTTTGAGAAATATGACATGTCTTATGGATTACCTAGAGCAGTAAAATATGATCATGAAGTTACAAGAGCAATTCAGACGATAGCTTCAGATGAAGAGATAAAGAAAGTATCTGTAAAAGTACCAGATAATTATGTTTGGTGTAACGGTGAAGGTAAAACTCTCCTAGAAATTGATTGGTCTCAAGATGGAATTTCTGGTTGGCCTGCAGACATGCTTTTTAATCAAGCAGAGTTAGAAGAATTGATGGATAAGTCTTGTAAATCATATTCTACAGTTGATATCCGCTTAGGTTGGCAAGGAGTATACCTTAACGAATATGATGACCATGTTGAAGCTATGTTCAAAACTAAAGATGGGGAAGTCGTAAAAGTATCTGCAAATTATGTCATTGGTTGTGATGGCGCAAACAGTTTTGTCAGGGAAAATATGGAACACTCCATTACTGATTTAGGATTTTACAATGATTTCCTTGTAGTTGATATTATTCCAAAGGGAGAAATGAAATTTACCCCCATGAATCTGCAAATTTGTGATCCTAAACGGCCAACTACCAGGGTTTCCGGTGGTCCTGGTAGAAGAAGATGGGAATTTATGTTACTTCCAGGAGAAACGAAAGAAGAGTTCCAAGAGGAAGCAGTTTGTTGGGAACTTTTAAAACCATGGAATGTTACCCCTGATAACGCGATTCTAGAAAGACATACAGTTTATACCTTTAAAGCGAAATGGGTAGATGAATGGAGAAAAGGAAGATTAATTTTAGCAGGTGATGCTGCGCATTTAACCCCACCATTTATGGGGCAAGGATTATCATCAGGAATTCGAGATGCCAATAATATTGCGTGGAAGTTGGATCTGGTCTTACGCGGTATTACAGATGACTCATTGCTAGATACTTATACAGAAGAAAGAAAACCGCATATGATAAAACTTATTGAAGCTGCCATTTATTTAGGGAAAATGATTTGTACAACAGATGAAGAAGAAGCAAAAAAGAGAGATGAAGCGTTTCTAACTGGAAACATTCCTCCATTTCCCGATTTCCCAATTATTACGGACGGAATACTCTATAAAGCTGAGGAGAGTAGCTTAACCGGCCAATTATCCTTGCAGAATATCGTGAAATATAAAGGTGAAACAGATCTTTATGATAACGTAGTAGGTCATGGTTGGATGGTGATGGGATGGAAACAAGATCTAAAACAATACTTGAGTGAAGAACAAATTCAATTTATGGAGAAAATTGGAGCAAAGTTTGTAAATATCACTAACAATGTGGAATCTACGGAAGAGGTAATTGATATTGAAGGAAACTATGAAAGTTACTTTAAGAATAATGATATAGAGGCTCTTGTTGTTCGACCAGATTTCAATATTTTTGGGTGCATTTCCCAGGCAAAAGAATTACCAAATGTCATAGCTAGTTTAAAAGCATCTCTCGACCATAAGGAATCTACAGTTGGCACCTTATAACAACATGAAAGACGTATCTAATCATCTAAAAAATACATGAACATCGTAACTTTCCAATAAAAAAGTATACGTTACGAGTTCATGCACACAGGTCTTGGAAACCTATCATTAATATTAAATGAATTGAAATTAGATAGCAAATAAAAATGTATAAATAGGGAGGAATTATGTATGTCCGTTAATGTATTTAGATTAGCTTATGTTGATTTCTTTTCAAAAGATCCTGCTCATATGGTGGAATATTATTCAGAAATCATGGGATATCGCATTACAGAAGAACAGAATGGAATTACCTATCTAAGTAATGGTTACGACCATCACAATATTGTGATTACTCCTTCTGACAAGCAGGCGATTCGAAGCTATGGATATCAATTAGATGGAGGATTGTCATTAGACGAAGTACAAGAAAAATTAATAGCAACAGGTATAGAATCAAGAATACAAGAAGATGTAAAACCGGGAGTATCAAGATTCATAGAATTGAATGATCCATCAGGTAATACAATTGAGTTATTTACAGAAATTAATCAACCAGCAGTCGGTTTTTCCGGACTCGGAATCAATCCATTAAAATTAGGCCACGTAGCCTTTTTAGCAAATAATTATGAGGAAACAATTACTTTTTACCATGATGTTTTAGGATTTACTTTTACAGATAAAATCGGTGAAAATTTTGCTAATTTTTTGACTTGTAACACAGATCATCATGTCATAAACATTATTGCAGCAAATGATACACGATTACATCATATTGCCTTTCAAGTAAAGGATGCTAGTCATCAATATGCTGCATCTGATTTACTAGCTAAACACGAAATTCCAATCATATGGGGACCTTCTCGTCATACAGCTGGGAGTAATATTGCAACCTATCATCGGGATCCAGAAGATAATGTTGTGGAATTATACACCGATATGGATGTGTTTGTTCCAGAACTCGGTATTTTCGAGCCTCGGCCTTGGCATACAGAAATGCCGTATAAACCAAAAGTGTGGGAAGGTTTAAGTGTTTGGGGAACGGAATTTCAGTTAGATTTAGCAAAAATCTAAGGGGATGGTTTGAATGGTACAAGAAATTTTCATGCTTGAAGTAAAATCAGGGAATGAAGAAGAATTTGAAAAGGCATTTAAACAAGCAACGGCATTCATGACAACAGCTAAGGGTTACAATGGTGCGGAACTAAATCGTTGCGTGGAGCAGCAAAATAAGTATTTGGTATCTGTTTCCTGGAATTCTGTAGAAGATCATGTAATTGACTTTAAAAACACATCAGAATTCGAGGAAATGAAGAAGATTCTCGGCCCTTTTTATTTGAGTGTTCCGAAAGTACAGCATTATGAAAAGGTAATCTAGTTAGTTTATATATAATTGCGCTCATTAAATCATTGAACACTTACTACCTTTGTATTAGTGGAGTCCAAGGCATTGCAATGACCATCGAGAATGTATCGAACTAAATATTAGTAGTAGTAATAAAATTATGTGCACGTTAGGAGTTATATTGTGGAAAATAACCATGTTAATTTAACAGTAAATAATTATGTAGGAATTGTGACCCTTAACTCGCCCGAATAAAGGGAACGCGATTGATCTGTAAATGGCGAAAGAACCGATGAATATTGCTATTGGATGTTCTGGGAGTGAAAACATCTGTGCAATAGCAATTACAGGTGAAGGAAGTACTTTTTCGGTTGGAGGGGACTTAAAAAGCTTCTCACAATCTTTAAGTAAGTTTCATAGTGAAGCTATTCAGAGTATATTTATAGATTTTCTTTTTTTAGGAAGGGGTAATGAAAGTGACTGAAGAAGTACAGCAACGAGTACTTTGGCAGCCCTCACAAGAAATGCAAGAAAGGTCCAATATGAATAAATTTATGACTTGGCTTCGGAAAGCGAAGGGATTAACCTTTGAAAACTACAACCAATTATGGGAATGGTCGGTTAATGAAAAGGAAGATTTTTGGGTAGCAATTTGGGATTATTTTGAAATTAAAGGAGAAAGAAAAGATGATATTGTTTTATCAGGTGAAGAAATGCCTGACATAACATGGTTCCCAAATGCAACCTTAAACTATGCAGAACATATTTTTAGAAAACAGAACCCTAATAAAGAAGCTATCATATATCAATCAGAAACACGACCAGAATCAGTAAAGACATGGAAAGAATTGAAGCAAAATACAGCTTCTATCGCGGCTTATTTGAAATCAATCGGAATCAAACCAGGTGACCGCGTTGTTTCTTATTCTTCTAATATTCATGAAACCATCACAGCATTCTTGGCATGTGCGAGTATAGGTGCCGTTTGGTCCAGTTGTGCACCTGAATTCGGTGTGAAGAGTGTCATTGATAGATTTAAACAAATAAAGCCAAAAGCAATGTTTGCTGTTGATGGCTATCAATATAATGGAAAGCAATATGACCGTCTTGAGTATATACGACAAATTCAAGGGGAATTGCCTACATTGGAACAAACGGTTATCATCCCTTATTTACGTGAGGATCTAAGGGAAGTAGATACAAAGAATCATTCTACAATACTTTGGAATCAAGTTTTAAAAGAAAACCGTGAAGCATCATTAAACTTTGAACAGCTTTCATTTAATCATCCGCTTTGGATCTTGTATTCCTCTGGAACAACCGGAAAACCAAAAGGGATTGTCCAAGGGCATGGGGGCATATTGCTTGAGCATTTAAAATTCCACGGACTGCAAAATGATTTGCAGGAAAGTGATCGATTCTTTTGGTATACCACAACAGGATGGATGATGTGGAATATTGTTGTAAGTGGTCTATTAACAGGATCAACCATACTTTTATATGATGGTAATCCGGGCTATCCAAATTATGAGACCCTCTGGAAATTTGCAGAATCCAGCAAAATGACCGTATTAGGTGCGAGTGCCAGCCTGTTAATGGCTAGTTCCAAGGAAGGGATCAAACCTAAAGAAACCTATGATCTTTCTAACTTAAGAGCCATTGGGTCAACAGGCTCTCCATTACCGGAATCTGGCTTTGATTGGGTTTACGAGCAGGTAAAAGAAGATGTATGGCTTTATTCCACCAGCGGCGGTACGGATATTTGTTCGGGATTTTTAGGTGGAAGCCCACTGTTACCAGTATATTCTGGTGAAATACAAGCTCGTGCACTTGGCGTAGCAGTGAAGGCATTTAATGATGCAGGAGACGAAATCATAGATGAAATTGGTGAGCTTGTAATCACAGAGCCAATGCCATCCATGCCTATCTATTTCTGGAATGATCAGGATGGAGAAAGGTATAGGAATAGTTATTTTAATCTTTATCCTGGAATCTGGAGACATGGTGATTTCCTTCAAATTACTTCAAGGGGTACAGGAATCATTTTTGGCCGTTCCGATGCTACCATTAACCGAGGCGGCATTAGAATGGGTACGAGTGAAATATATAGTGCTCTGGATAGTGTGCCGGAAATAGTGGATAGTTTAATTTTGGATATTCCGATAAGTCCAGAGCAATCATTCATGCTTTTATTTGTTGTGTTACAAGATGGAGTGAAAATTACCGACGATTTAAAAACCAGAATTAAACAAACCATACGACAAAACTGCTCACCAAGACATATTCCAAATAAAATAATTAAGGTTGAAGATCTACCAAAGACTTTAAACGGAAAGAAAATAGAAGTACCAATCAAGAAGATTTTAATGGGTGTACCAAAGGAAGAAGCAGTTAACATCGATTCCTTATTAAATCCGGAGTCTATCCAGTTATTTGTGGAATTTAAAGAGACATTGGAAGTGAGAGTTCATTAATCCTAAAGAGTTGGCTTGATCCATTTATTGATTTTGGGATACAAAATTTGATGGGAGTGTAACAGATGAAAAACAAATATAGATGGTTGATGGTAATTTGCATTATTCCTTTCCTCTGGTTAGGTGGCTGTGTAACAGAGAGTCAAACGGAAGGCAAAGAAAAACAGGTGAAAGTATCGGCCGAGGAGAGTAATTCCCAATCAGAACAAAATGAGGATACGGCCAAGAATAATAACGGGACATTTGGGGCAGAAGGAAACGCAGATATAAAGGTAACGCTTCTTGGAACTGGATCACCAGTTTTATCTATGGATCGTTTTGGTAGTGCCACTTTAGTAGAAGCTGGAGACGAAAGGTTACTTTTTGATGTTGGAAGAGGGGCTGCCCTCAGATTGGATCAGATTGATATTGCCCCAGGAATGATTGATAAATTATTTGTTACTCATCTGCATCATGACCACACAGTTGGATTTGCGGATTTACTAATAACAGCTGCCGTGCCTGACCCAAGGGGAAATAGAGAAGGTGACTTTAAAGTTTGGGGGCCAAAAGGAACCGAGAATATGGTAAATAGCACAATCCAAGCATTTGAAGTAGATATCCAAACCAGAAAAAAGGTGGAAGGTGCAACAGGATTGGATGCAGAAGTCAATGAAGTCGAAGAAGGGGTAGTATACGAAAGTAATGGTGTGGAAGTTATTGCTTTTAATGTTGACCACGGTCTCATGAAGCCGGCACTGGGTTATAGAATTAATTACAATGAACATTCAGTCGTTATTTCTGGAGATACCACATATACTGAAAATCTAATTAAATATGCAAAGGGTACTGATTTACTAATTCAGGAAGTCGTGGTAGTAAAAGGTCCAGAAGAAGAATATCAATCAGAAGCTCATAAAAACATTGAGGCCTATCACACCACTCCGGAACAAGCAGGAGAAATATTTAATGAAGTGAACCCTAAACTTGCTGTATATACTCATATTGCAACCTTCTTACCTGAACATGAAGCTACTATAGTAGATAGGACCAAGGAAATTTACGATGGGAAGGTTGTACTCGGGGAAGATTTGATGACTATTGAAATTGGAGATGAAGTGAAAATAAGAGATTAAGAGTGTTATTTTTATAAGCCTATCAATTTTAGTAGCAGAATGAAAGAAATCATATATTAAACATTCAATTTGAAAGGTAGAATTGATGAACTACACCAAACAAGTCAATGCTTTTTATAATTATTTGGAAACGAATCCGCCTTTAGCTTCCAAGTAGGGGGGCAGGTATTGATTTTTGCTTATTAAAATGAGCACAACTTTAAAATTAATGTTACAGTAGGCTAACAACATGATTGAGATAAAAACATCTTCACTAAGTGATGGGGGATTAAATAGAGGAGTATTTGCTACACGTGCTATCAAAAAAGGGGAGCTTTTACATGAAGCACCTGTCATTGCTTATCCAAATGACCAGCATCCATACATTGAGCAAACCTTACTCGCAGATTACGCCTTTAAATATGGCCTAAATCATACGGCTATCCTTCTTGGTTATGGAATGTTGTTTAACCATTCCTATGAACCGAATGCAACGTATGAAATTAAATTTAGAAATTACACATTTAACTTTTATGCTTTCACAATATAAAGGCAGGAGAAGAGATTCTAATCAATTATAATGGGGATGTCGATGACAAAGAACTACTTTGGTTTGATCAGGACTAAGAGGATAGTAAGTAAATATAGTTTAAAACAGGTGCATTTATATGAATTGCGCCTGTTTTTTTACGTAAAGGTGAAATAAACTTTACACTTGGAACGGACGAGTTTGCCATACGAATCAAAGTCCAATACTACTCGAACTCTATACATACAACAGTCACATGGGAGGAAAGTTATAGTTCTTACCCGGGGAGGTCTTGCTAGGATTCCCGTCAAGAGGGAAGCTATTTCCCCCAGGAACAATCATGGTGAGATGTCATGGTTAATAAATAAAAATAGCATATATCAAACCATAAGGTGGTACGCATATACGTAACGTTTATTTTTGTAAAAAGTAGCTAACTTGCAACCCCCCTTGAAAAATTGATTTTTCAAGGGGGGTTTTTTGCGTATTTCATTATTTTGCCTAGAGGAAAATTCAATTTTGAGAATAGAATTGACAAGTTAGGCTAGATGCAGATTTTTGAGCTGTTAGGTAGAATATATTTATCAATTGGCTTTAAGGGGTAAAGAGTAACTTTATGCGTAAGATGGGATATGAAACAAGTGAAGAAGGTTAATGACCAATTGTTTGAGTAAATTTTCAAGCGGAATGAACGAAGGATCTATTACCAGATGCAACGATTAGGAGGGAGCCCATGGTCCTTCAATGGAACATCATATGGAAGGATTATATGCCATGTGGGCTGCTTACAAGAAGTACCAACCAGACAAAGGCCCGCTCGCAACCTACTTCAACTACACCATCCGCAATCGATTAATCGATTTACTGCGAAAGAAATCAAGAACACTCCAAGAAGAAGACAAAAGCCACGAACCAATCGAAGAAGCAACTGTAGAGCGGCAAATATAGCCGCAAGAGTCATATGTCAAACTCAATACCGATTATCCCCGATATACTACTGGAAGCGCGAAGGAAATAACCAGTTTGGCACTACGGGTTCTTATCGAATGTTGTTTACGGATTTAGTAGATCAAAAATTTAGCAGCACATAAAAAATCAATCAATTTGAAAGGGTGGAATTGATGAACTACATCAAACAAGTCAATGCTTTTTATAATCATTTGGAAACGAAACCGCTGTCAGCTTCGGCAGCGAATCTTTGGCATGTACTAATGCATGTCAATAATCGTACAGGGTGGAGAAAGGAGTTTACTGCTGCGATGTCCTTGCTTTGTTATAAAGCAAATTTGACAGTCAGCACCACGTTTAAACGGGCGCGGAGAGAACTGCAGGAGAAGGGATATATTCGTGTGAAATCGCGGGTGGGAAATCGAGCAGCTTCTTATCACATTGTTTCGTTGGATAGGATGGTGAGTGAGGAAATTGATGAGGTTTTCGAAATGGATAATAGTGAGGAAAGCAGTGCAGTCTATTGTGTGAACCACAATTTGAACCACAATAATGATCACTATGTGAGCCAGAATGCTGACCCATTATTTAAACAAAACAATACAATAAATGCACCCGACGCGATTCAATTTTTCCAGGAGAACTTTGGTGTGGTAACCCCGTATGTAGCGGAAGACATCATTCATTGGATCAATGATTTAGGCGAGTCGCTAGTTTTGTATGCCTTGAAACGTGCATTGGAACTTCGAAGAACGAACTGGGGATATGTAAAAGCGATTCTTGATGCCTGGAGGAAGAAGGGGTATTTTGTGTGTGGACGTTGCTAAGGGAGAAGAAGCGGAGTATCGACGGGAATATAGTCAGAAATCACGTGGATCGGTAAACTATAACGATGGTGGTGGTAAGGGGGCTGTTGAGGTGGTTACGGATTGGTTTAGGGAGCGGAAGCGGGAGAAAAAGATGATGAGTGGGCAGAAGCAAGGTATGGATAGGCAGGGGAATTTGGCAGTGTTGAAGGAGGGGGTGGAGAGAAGGTTGGCTGAGTATTGGGGGAGGCGATGGTTTTGTGAATTTCTTTAGTATTTCATCTCCTTTTCTGCAGAATTGGAAGAAATAAGGATTCAAGAATAATTATAATTGATTCATTTATACAAATTAGTCCTTTCACTTGAATATTTTGTTATGATAGGTATAGAAAGGTGGTATATTTTGGAAATAGAAGAGATGAAGCCCGGGATTACATTTTCAAATAATGATATTACTGATGTATTTGGCTGTTCACCACAAGGTGGCATGAGAAGGTCTTATAAAACGAACTCACTTGTACTGGTTTCTAATCATACCAAAGCGTTGTACGAAGATAGATGGGAAGGTAATATTTTCCATTACACAGGTATGGGACAAGTAGGTAATCAAACACTAACATCTCAAAACAAGACATTAGCTGAATCAAGAAATAATAGTATAGAAATCTACTTATTCGAAGTATTCGTTCCTCAAAAATATATTTATATTGGTAAAGTATACCTGGCGGAAAAACCTTATCAGGAAGAGCAAGTAGATAATAAAGGCTTCCTACGCTTAGTTTGGGTATTTCCTATAAAGTTAGAAGCAAAACAAAGAAAAATTCTTTTACCTGATAAAATTGTTAAGAAAAAACAAGAGCAAAAAATGAAGAAAGTACAAAATGTAAGTGAAGATCAATTAGCAATTAGAGCTAAAGCAGCAAATAAAAAAATATCAAAGAGAAAAACAACTACATTCACATATGAGTTTGATCCATACGTTTCACAGTTTGCTAAAAGATGGGCAAATGGTCAATGCCAATTATGTGAGCAGCCTGCTCCATTCTTAAATGAAGAGGGTGAGCCTTACTTAATCGCACATCATCTTAAACCATTATCTCAAGGTGGTCTAGATTCTGTGTATAATACGGTTGCTTTGTGTCCTAATTGTCACGAAAAAATGAATGTTTTAAGGGAGATAGAAGCGATAAAAAGGTTAGAGAGAACAATAGAGTTAGCTGTAGATAATTGTTAGCATTAATTGTTATACTCAATTCCAGGCTCCTTCCACCATTAAGGTTATGTTAATGTGAGATAGCCATCGTCTTTTAATAGCTTATGCAGTTAAGAAGTTAAAGATACGGAAGGAAGTATTCAAATGTTAGGCAAGACAATACAAATATACATGCCAAATGGATCACCAACTAGTATAAAAATTGAAGAAGTAACTACTAGAATAGTGCAATTAATATTATTTCGAAGAAATAAATTAAAGGAAGTCAGTGAATGTGAAGAGGTTAATAATGTAGGGGGTTAATTTTTTGTTTGGTAAAAAGCAAAAGTGTATAAGTAAAGTTGAGAGTTGCTTGGAAAGACCAGCATAATCTGGATTCAGAGAAAGATTTTTGGAATGTCCCTTTAGTCGCAATTTCTAGAACGGGAAGCTTACAAAATTCCATATATGTTATAAAGAAGCGTTACAGATTGGAAGATACCAACTTGAAAATGGAAATATTCCACCACAATCATCCTTACCAGAACAATGCAAGTGCACAAGGCGAATATACAGATGTGGGCTTTGTTGTCTTAAAAAATTCTGTCTGTAATTGTCTGTAATTTAATTTTATCCCAAACAGCTGCTCCTACAATTGGAAATATTAGAAAAGAATTAACCCAAAATGATATTTTAGTGGTAGATGGAGAAGAATTAAGATTTATGTAAAATTATATTTTTAATTCGCCAAGTGCTGCGGCTGGCACCGTATTAGTCAGACGGGCAAACGGCTCGAGTGGAAGGACGAAAAGGGGAAGACTTTGAACTTCTTAAAAAGACAAGGTGAAGATTAAATCCCCTAACCTCCGGATTAACACAATAATATACTAAAGGAATTTTAACGGGGAGTATGAACTTTTTACAAATCGGCTGGGAAGCGAAGATATTAGGTTTATTGTATCAAACTTACTATAGACATAATGGGATATACCTGTGTATCAATTGATAAATAAGTGTGTGAAGATATAGCAATTCTACGAGTGAATGCAAGTAGGTAATAAGTCCAGGTCTGGAGTCTATTGGTACTATGCGCGGTTTCTCATAAGGAATGTTTTATCTGAAAAAGGAAATTGAGATGCTAATGGGATATTTGTTTGAAGAAATCAATGAAATGTAATAGAATCAAGAGTCACTAATTAAGATTCTAACAAAGGAGAAACTCATGAAAAAAGATATACACGTGGTAGGAGCAGTAATCATAAAAGAAAATAAAATTCTATGTGCCCAAAGAGGCCCAGATAAATCATTGCCGTATTTATGGGAATTCCCGGGTGGAAAAATAGAAGCTGGAGAAACTCCTCAAGATGCTTTGAAAAGGGAAATTAATGAAGAAATGCATTGTGAGATTGAAATAGGGGAGCAAGTAGAACATACAGTATATGAATATGATTTTGGTATTGTTCATTTGACTACATATAAATGTAAGTTGCTGGAGGGAAATCCTGTATTAACGGAACATGCTGCTATCAAATGGTTACCGTCAAAAGAACTTCCATCCTTGGAATGGGCCCCAGCGGATATACCAGCGATTGAGAAACTTACAGCAGAATAATTTAAATATATTAGAAAGCCTACTTCAATTTGAGGTAGGTTTTTGAATAATAATGGAAAGATTTGCAGTTTAATTGATCGAGTAGTAAAATTAATCTATAAATTGGAAATGATTGGTGGTAATTATGGAGGACATCATCCAAGATTTAAAGGCTTCATTACATAAAGGTTTTATCGATCAACAACACAACAAGTCTAGCAGATACGTACCGGAATTATTGATAAATAATACTAGTCAGAATAAAAATGTACTAACAACGCTTTTAGGGGAGCTAGATAGCTGCGATTCATTTCTCTTTTCGGTTGCTTTTATCACGGAAAGTGGGCTAGCTACCCTTAAATCGCATTTACTTGATTTAAATAGAAAGGGAATTAAAGGCAGAATATTAACATCTACCTTTCTTAATTTTAATCAACCAAAAATATTTAAGGAATTAATGAAGATTACGAATGTAGAAGTAAGAATGACAGATATACCAGGATTTCACTCCAAAGGGTATATATTTAAACATAGTGATCATTATTCGTTAATTGTGGGAAGCTCTAATTTAACTGCCCATGCATTACAAGTCAACCATGAATGGAATGTAAAGCTTTCATCTCATGAAAATGGGGAAGTAATCAACCATTTTAAGTCACAGTTTGAAGATGTTTGGAATGAGGCACAACCATTAACAGACCAATGGATTAAAAACTACGAGACTATCTATACGCCAGTGAACTTCCAAAAGGCAGAGAAAGTTATTGAATTACCTGCTGAATACAAGGCGAATCCACTAAAAGAGGCTTTAGAAATCAAACCAAACAAAATGCAGATTGCTGCACTGGAACAAATCCAGGAGGTTCGTGATGGTGGAAATAATAAAGGATTAGTTATCTCTGCAACTGGGACAGGTAAAACTTATCTTTCTGCTTTTGATGTAAGAAAATTCGCGCCTAAGAAAATGCTTTTTATTGTACATAGAGAACAAATATTGCACAAAGCTAAGTCAGATTTTCAACTCATTACGGGCGGTATCGATAAGGATTTTGGAATATTATCAGGATCCACCAAGCAGACAGATGCAAAATATTTATTTGCAACAATCCAAACGATTTCTAAGCAAAATATGCTCGATCAATTTGATCCGGAAGAATTCGATTATATCCTTATCGACGAGGTTCATAAAGCAGGTGCAAAATCATATTTAAAAGTAATAGAGTATTTTAAACCAATGTTTTTGATGGGAATGACAGCAACGCCAGAACGGACAGACGACTTTAATATTTTCGAGCTATTTGATTACAACATTGCCTATGAAATTAGATTACAAGAAGCTCTCGAAGAAGATATGCTCTGTCCATTTCATTATTTTGGGGTAACTGACTTAGAATACAATGGCGAGCTAATTGATGATGCAACAATTCTTTCTCATCTTGTTACGGAAGAACGGGTAAATCATATCATGGACAAGATTAACTATTATGGTTTTTCAGGTGAGCGTGTAAAAGGATTAATATTTTGTAGTCGAAAAGAGGAAGCTGTACAGTTATCGGAGGCTTTAAATAATAAAGGACTCCGCACAGTTGCCCTAACTGGAGATCATTCCCAAGAAGATAGGTTGCTTCATGTAAGTCGTTTAGAAAACGGTAGTCTCGATTATATTATTACGGTAGATATCTTCAATGAAGGAATTGATATACCGAGTATTAACCAAGTTGTAATGCTACGTCAAACACAGTCGAGTATTATTTTTATTCAACAGCTTGGAAGAGGACTTAGAAAGCATGACTCAAAAGATTTTGTTACCGTCATTGATTTTATAGGGAACTACAAAAATAACTATTTAATTCCAGTAGCTCTTTCAGGGGATAAAACACAGAACAAAGATAATATTCGAAAGGCTACCGCAGAAACCAGTTATATCAAAGGTATTTCCACAATTAATTTTGAAGAAATTGCTAAAAAGCAGATCTTTAAATCGATTAATAATAGTAATTTAACAGCGATGAAAGTGCTGAAAGATGCCTATACAGAATTAAAAAATAGAATAGGTACAGTACCATATCTTTATGACTTTATAGAGAACCATTCGATTGATCCAGTTGTTATTGCGGATAAATATAAAAACTATTATCAGTTTTTGCTTAAGCTAAAAGAAGAAGTGCCTAGTCTCAATGGTTATGAAAATAGTGTTTTAACAATGCTTTCTATTGAAATTCTTCCAGGTAAACGAAAACACGAATTAATTTTACTCGATCAATTAGTACGTCATAAGAAAACTACGAACAAGGATTATCTGCATACACTCGAGAAGTCTAACTGTATCGTTGATCAAGTAACGCTACATTCAGTACATCGAATCCTTAGTTTATCTTTCTTTTCACAAAATGATCAAAAAAAGTACGGTCTAGATCCAATTGTAGAATTCATTGATGGAAGCTATTCATTTAACAGCAAGATTAAAGAAAGCCTTGAAAACAATAGTTACTTTAAGCTTTTAATTGAAGATGTTATTAAAACAGGAATTGAAAAGAGTAAAAAGTATGATTCTGATAAGTCTCTAACATTGTATAAGAAATACTCTCGAAAAGATTCTTGTAAGTTATTAAACTGGGATAATGATGAAAGTTCCACCATGTATGGCTACAAACCAAAACACCAAACATGTCCAATATTTGTAACCTATCATAAAAATAGTGAAGTGGAAGCAAGTGTTGATTATGGAGATGAATTCATTAGTCCTGAATTATTTAAATGGTATACAAGAAGTAATAGAACCTTGCAATCAGAAGAAGTCCAAAAAATTATTCATGCAGAGGAAAACAACATAGACGTTCATCTGTTTGTTAAAAAAGATGATGATGAGGGAACTGGATTTTATTATATGGGTGAAGTAAAACCAGATAAAGAAACAGTGCAGCAGGATAAAATGGCAGATAATAAGCCAGTAGTTCACATGAATATGGTAATGGAACAACCGGTTGAAAGTAAGCTTTATAATTATATTGTGAATGGATTGGAGTAGAACTCTGAAACGATATAAATGCCTCAGTTCCCGAATTGAGCCATTTATTACTTATTCTCTACTTTCCTTTCAAAATACCAATGCATCTTATACTCGCATATCTCACCAGTCATTTCATGCACAACTTCCCGATCACTTTCATCAACTTCAAAATTCATTCCGAACTGATTATCCTCAAAATAAACAAGCTCATCCTTTCCAACCCATTTAGACATAGGCATATCAGCAATTAATCTTGCTACCTTTGCTTCATCATAATCCCAAAGCTTCTTCGTGTTTTTATTGGAAAAGTCAGCATTTCTCCGATATTTTTTTTCCATATAAAAACGGTGGAAATAGGGAGCCACTTCTTCTGGAGTTACGCTTTTAAGCCAATCAGCAGGCCCTTTATCTAGCAGATATTGCAATACCACCATTTTATAAGATTTGGACATTTGCTCCTTTTCTACTTTGTTCAACCAACGGTAATGTTTCTTGTAAACCTCTGCTTCATGATCGGTAAGTTCACCATATTCATTTAAAAAGGCAAAGTAGCCACTGAATGCTTGCCGATACTCTTTAGAGTTAATGGTACCCAGTAAATGTACTTCCTTATATGCTGGTCTTCTGCCCAGTTTCTCTTTTACTTTAAGATAATCTAGAAAAACTCTTTCTTTTCTTGAACTGCGCTTCTTTCTCATTTCCTCTAGTAGATTGATAACCTCTGTTTCAAAATGAATTTCACAGGATGCAGGTACTACTGGTTCAACACTTGGGCTAGTTCTTGTTTCCGTTGGTAGCTGTTCATTAAATACATGCAGCTTTGTGTCTGCATTGCGATAATTTCCGATTAAATCAATGATGACACAAGTTTCTTTGCCCGCATATTTTCTCAAGCCCCGTCCAATCTGCTGGGTAAATACAACGAGAGATTCTGTTGGCCTTGCGAAAAGCAATGTATCTACAGATGGAATATCCACACCTTCATTGAATAAATCAACGGTGAAAATAATATCAATTTCATTTGTTTCAAGCATCCGTATTGCTTCTGAACGGGATAAGTCCTTTGTGGCTGAAGTTAATGTAATAGAATTAAATCCTTGTTCATTGAAATAGTTTGATAGAAAATTTGCCTGTTGAATGGAAGATGTAAATGCTAGCGTCCGCGTTTGCTTAAATTTATTCCACTTTTGAAATATTTGCTCTGCACGATCAGTTTGCAATTGCTGAATCATTAGTTCATGCTGATCGTATTGTTTTCCGAGCCATTTAATTTGGGAATAGTCAATATCATCTTTTACCCCTTGGTAAATAAATGGTGTTAACCATCCATGTTGTATGGCTTCGATGAAAGTTATTTCATATGCGACGTTACCATCACAAATGGCGAACACATCTTGTCCATCTGTTCTCTCAGGAGTTGCTGTTAGGCCCAGAAGGAAGTCTGGTTCAAAATAATCGATTACTTTTTGATAACTTTTTGCAGCAGCATGATGGAATTCATCGACAATCACCAGATCAAATTCTCGTGGATCAAATAGTTGCAATTGTTCCTGGATACTAAGGGTGAAGATGGATGCAAAAATCATATCGTTCTTAGGGTCTTTCTCTAAACCGTAATAGAGTCCACCAGATTTTCCGAGGACCTGTTCAAAGCTTTTCTTTGCCTGTCTTAGTATTTCTTCACGGTGGGCAATAAATAATATTTTGTTGAATCGTTGTGCAAAGAAAGCAGCCAAATAGGTTTTACCAAGACCAGTAGCCATAATTACCATCGCTTTGTTATAGTCTTCTTCCAACGTATGTTCTAGCCCCTGTAAAGCTTCCAACTGAGCCTGGCGAGGTACAAGTTCAGATGTGTATGGAACAGGATTATCCGAGATTTCCTGTGGTAATACTTCATCTTCTGCAGGTAACGTCAACTCTATTTCTTCCTGTTTGGTCCACGTTGAAACTAGGTTAGCGTGCTTAACGTGAAAATCATCATAGTACTTTTGGTAATATTTAAGTGATTCGTGATTTATTTCAATTGTTTGGTTGTCATAAAAAGATTCAATAAAGAGATCTATTGCTTCGTTAAAAGTATGGATTGAAGCATTCCGCTGCATTCTCAAATTCCATTCAACACCGCTTGTTAAAGCGGAACGTGATAGGTTAGAGGAACCTACTATAATCGCTCCATCTTCCTGATGTTTGAAAATGTATGTTTTTGGATGGAATGCGATTCCATTACTGCGCCATAATCTTATTTCTAGATTATCACCTTGCAAATCTAACAATCTCTTTAATGCTATAGGCTGGGTTACATATAAGTAATCACCAGTTAATATCTTTACATCTGCGCCCTTAGCAAGTGCATCTTGAAGAGCGTTAAACATAACCTCTACACCTGACTTCATGATAAATGAAGTCAGGACGTAAATCGTAGAGGAATTTTGTATATCTTCTAATAATTGCTTATGTAGGTTAGATGTGTGTAACGAAATATCAGTCATTAATCTTCAACCTCTATTAGAAATACTTTCTCATCAAAGCCTCCTCGTTTCTCAGCCTTTTCAGCTCTGATTTTTTCCACTTCTTCCATTGAAGAACCATGAACATGAACTAAAGCATGCACCAACTCAAGCACATCAGCCATTTCTTCCAAGGCATCATCTTCCGTAGCTGCTGCCTGATATTCTTCTACCTCTTCAAATAGCTTCTTCTTAAGTTCCAGAATGTAACGATCTTGGTTTAGTGTTTCTGTTTTTAAGTCTTTACCAGAGTTTTTAATAATTTCCGGGATACGGTCACGAACAAGTTTATTGTAAGTTGGCATGTAGGAACTCCTTTGTTGTTTGTTAGTTTTATTTTATAGAAAAAGATATTGTCTAGCAAATAAGAAAAGTACACTTTTAGTACAAGAAGGATAGTTGTACGCCCGATAAATAAGAAGTACTATATAACTAGATGAAAAGAAGCGTTACAGATTTGAAGATATGAACTTGAAAATGGAAATATTCCATCTCAATCATACTTACCAGAACCAATGATGGCAATGGACAACTTTGAAACAATGAAGACTCTGCTGTCTACTTTAGGTTACCCCATTTTCGAGAAAGTAGTGAGTAATGAAAAGAAAGAGATTTTTTATTTGTAAAGGTAAAGATGCCAGTGCACAAGGCGAATATACAGATGAGGGATTTGTTGTCTTGAAGAACTCTGTCTGTAATTTAATTGAATCCCAAACAGTTGGTCCTACGATTGGAAATATTAGAAAAGAATTAATTGAAAATGGTACCCTAGTGGTAGATGGAAAAGTATTAAGCTTTACTGAAAATTACATTTTTAATTCGCCAAGTGCTGCACCAGGAAACGTATTAGCCAGACGGCGAACGGCTGGCTAGAGTAGAAGAACAAACAGGGTAAGACTTTGAACTTCTTAAAAAGACAAGGCGAAGATTAATCGCCGGACTAACACTAATATATACTAAAGGAGTTTTCCTGCGAATATGAATTCTTTACAGATCGGCTGGATTGATTATTCAAACGAACATAAAAACAAAGCGATGGCAGTCCTTGACTTACTTTCACAAAAAGGTGCTGTGGACGAACTGGGTATTGGTTTGATTAGAGATGGTTTTGCAGATAAGTTCTTTCCTGGAACATCAACACTTCAAACAAGAGCGAAGTATTTTTTTATCGTACCTTATATTTTAATGGAGTTGGAAAAAAGAGCGTTCAGTAATCCTCAAAGATTCCTCGATACATTATTTGAAATAGAGGTCGAATTAATAGATGTATTAAAGAAGGGGACTTTCGACGGTGTGATTGGGGGACGTTCAGGTAAAAAACTTAAAAGAAAACCATCCAGTATCTATTGGAATGGCTTTCGAACTTTTGAGATTTTCAAATATGGAAATCTGACCCAGAATAATTATGCAAAGTCATTAATTGCAATTAAACAAAATAAGAATTCTGCATCAAGATTAGGCATTGATGAGACGGATGAGTTAGAAACTGGGAGTACAGAATATGCTGGTGTTTTTTGGCATTGTATATTCCCGGAGTCGGATTGGAAAGAAAATTTGACAATTGAACTAAATCAACAGGAAGCGGAATTTTTAAAGGATCGAATTACACTATCACCAAATTCAGAGGATAGTTTATTTGCATTCCTGCTAAAACAGAATCTTGCAGACGTTAATAAAATTGAAGAATTTGCAAGTATTGGAGAAGTATTCACACTTCCGGAACATATAAGAAACGATTTTTACCTTGCCAATTCATTCAATAAATTCATGGCTGGTGCTAATATACGTTATAACATGATTCTTTCCAATGGAGAAAACGAGAGAGCGGTTAATAGGTGGACTGAATGGATTAATAGCTCATTTGTAAAAGAACAATTTCGATATTTTCCTTACCAGGAAGTTCTTCGTCTGCTTGAAATAAAAAATGTTCGTTTAGGGCGTTTTTTAAAGGGTTGGCAGGATGCGGTAGTCAAGGGCGATGAAAATGAATTAGATCAATTAATCATAAAGCGGGAAATCGAACTGAAATCAAGAGATCGGGCAAAGCTGAATAATACTAAGGCTTATTCTTATGATGGTAACTGGGTTGGAACACCAAAGCTTGATTATCGCTTCAGTAACGCGAAAATTCTAATTAACGATATCTTTAATGGATTGGAGGAACAATATGCTTAAACCTGATAAAAATCGGCTTAACTATAGTGACATGCTGAAGCCTCCAGCCGGTTTTGAAGTAGACTTTGCAGTTGGTACAACCTATTCTCTTGATTTGGAAGCGCTTATAGGTGTGCCACTTGCTTTAGGACTTTCAGAAGAAATGGATCAGACGTTAAGAGAGGAACCAATTTATATTCTGGAAGCTTTACGCAGGACTTCTGACAAATACGCTATCTTTTGTGAAGCAGGTCAAATTAAAGTGCCTCAAAGCGGAAATTCAATTTTCGCTTTGCTTGAAGACAGTGTTTTTGAAGTAGCTTTGAAAAATGAACGGTCCTTTCATCCTAAAATTTGGCTTGTAAAGTATCAGAATGAAGATGGTAATAAGTTATATAGACTACTTGTTTTGACCCGTAATCTCACTTTCGATCGCAGCTGGGATATTGCCTTGGCATTGGAAGGAGAGAAGAGAGAGGAGTTAAGTGATAAATCAAAGCCATTGGCTGATTTTCTAAACTATCTAACACAATACGCAACAAATCAAAATAGGACGGAAAAGATAAGAGATCTTATTTCTGAAATAGAATATATTCATTTTGAACCAGGAAAGAATTTTCCGGACTTTGATTTTCTTCCAATTGGGATAGACGGTTATGGAAAAGAAAATACAGGAATTTTCGATTTTTCTTATCATCAATTAATTGTTATGTCACCATTTATAAGTGAAAGTACCTTAAAAGAGTTGCAAATCCATAGACTTTCTGATGAAAAAGGTGTGCTTCTTACAAGAAGAACGGAGCTGCATAAACTGAGTGAGAGCATATTAGATAATTTTAAAATCTATGTTTTAAAGGAAATGATTGTTGAAGGGGAAGAGACTATCAGTGAGGAAGAGAGAGAGTATGAGGAGGAAATGGCGCAGCTTCAGGATATTCATGCTAAGCTATTTGCCAGAAGTAAATATAATAACCACCATTTCTATATAGGTTCCGCTAATTGCTCGCATTATGCCTTCCATGGAAATGTTGAATTTCTTTTAAAACTGAAATATAAAAAGTATGGTTTCCGACTCTACCATTTATTGGAGGATTTTTTTGGTGAAGATGAAGAGGACAATCCTTTTGAACAAATAACAGCACTTCCAGAGAGGGAAGAAAAGCAAACTGATTTAAATGATCAGCTGCAAAAATTCATAAAAAAGCTTTGTCGAATTGATTCCACGGCAACGGTGATTAACAATAATGATTCTTATTCACTATCTATTGATTTTGAAAATATTCCTGAAGAAGTTAGCCTTACCATTGGTCCGTTATTGAGTAAGCAGCAAAAGAAACTAGAGCAGAAAACCACATTTGATAATCTCGGGCTTACCGAACTGACAGAGTTTTATAGAGTTATAGCAGAAATAGATGGAGAACAAGTTGAACGTATTGTTAAAATAAACACAGAAGGTATCCCAATATCTAGAAACAGTGAAATCTACCGATCAGTCATAAAAGATCCGACCACGTTCTTGAAATATGTCGCATTTTTATTAGCTGACGATTTTTTGCTTGCAGCCCTCGAACAATTTGAAAATAGAAATTCAACTTATGGATCCTGGGAGTTTGATGCTAATCATGGTCCGGTACTATATGAGAACATGTTAAAAGCAGTTTCAAGGACACCTGAAAAATTATCTGATGTTGAACATATAATCGAAGTGATAGACGATGAAGAGATTATTCCTGATGATTTTGAGCATTTATATAGAACCTTCAAAAGCGCGGATCAGAAAAGGTGGAAAAAATGATTAATTTAATCGAAAAAGAAGAGGAAATCCTTTCTGGGTTAAAAGATTTTCAAAAAGCAACCGTTGATAGAATCTATGAATTGTTTATTAATGACTTTAGCCGTGTACTGGTTGCTGATGAAGTTGGCCTTGGCAAGACGTTGATTGCTCGAGGTGTAATCGCAAAAATTGCTAGGTATCATCAAGAAGAATTAAAGGATCCTTTATTCAAAGTTGTCTATGTATGTTCTAACCAGGGCATTGCTCGGCAAAATCTAGGTAAATTAAAAATCGATCAAAGAGTTTCTGTTGAAGATGGATCAGATTCAAGACTCTCCATGCAACATTTAAAGATTTATGAGAACAATAATGATCCATTATTAAAAGAGAGTTATATTCAGTTAATTCCTTTAACTCCGATGACTTCTTTTGATATGACATCAGGATGTGGAAGTGTAAATGAGAGAGCATTAATTTATGCTTTCATGAAACGCTATGAGCCACTTCAAGAATATCAAAAACAGATGAATTTATTAATGATGGATACAGCAACAAAGAGCTGGGGATGGCATAAGAATTATTATGAAAAAAAGGTTGTATCTGTAAATGAGTTGAGTAATGGTCAGTACCTTCGATCCATGTTAGAACAGATAGATAATTTTTTTGCTGCGAATCCACAATTGTTAAAGAAAATGTATGAAGTTTTTGAGCGAATTGGGCAGATAGATATGCCGGGAAAAAGAGTCCAAGGCGCAAATGATGTCATTTATCTATTAAGAAGAATGATGGCTGAAATCAGTGTGGAAATAATGGATGCAGACCTTGTCATAATGGACGAGTTTCAGCGTTTCCCAGAACTCGTTAATGCTGAGGGAGAGAGTGAAACTGCCATACTTGCCAGAAAGTTCTTCAATAGCCCGAAATCAATCGAGGATAAAGTAAAAATACTTTTGCTATCAGCTACACCTTATAAGCTATATTCTACTTTGGAGGAAATATCTGAATCAGGGACAGATGACCATTATGATGAATTCCTCCAAGTAATTAACTTTTTATTTGAAAACCACCCTGATCAGCAACAAAAGTTTAAAAAAGTGTGGGGGGATTATTCTGTATCACTAAGCCAATTTACCAATGTGGACTTTGCGGTACTTAGTGCACAGAAACAAGAAGCGGAAGAGAATCTATATAAAGGCGTAGCAAGGACGGAACGAATGTTGGTTGATGGATCTGGGGAGTTAATAGCAGAACAGGCGGAGACATTGAAAATCACTGAAGAGGACATATTGTCTTACATCAATGTGGATAGCCTTCTGCAGGAATCAGATATACAGGATAAACTCCCGGTAGATTATGTGAAATCAGCACCATTCCTTATGTCGTATATGGAAAAATACAAATTGAAGCAGAAAGTTACGCAGTATTTTAGAAATAATCCTTCAAAAATTACTGTAGCCAATAAACCGAATCTTTGGGTTGACAGAAAAATTGTTGATAGATATAACAAGCTTCCAGAAACAAATGCTAGGCTTACTAAGTTAAAGGAGGTTGCTATACCTGACGGTGCTGAGAATTTAATGTGGATTCCACCATCACTTCCTTATTATGAATTTGGTGGATGCTATTTTGGTCATGCCAGGTTTTCAAAAGTACTTGTATTTTCCGCATGGGAAATGGCTCCAAGGGCAATCGCTACACTTCTCTCTTATGAGTCAGAACGTCTAACTGTAGGTAAACTTGTTAAAAGGATAAGCAAAAAGAAAAAGCGTAAAAATAACAATTACCAATATACTTCTGAAAGGCGTTTCCCTCAGCCACGTTTAAAATTTGTTATGAGGAAAAATTCGCCATCCAATATGAATCATTTAACACTTTTATATCCTTCCATATCTTTAGCAAAACTTTTTAAACCGGTAGAAGTACTTGATAGACAATTAACGTTAGCTGAAATAAAGGAAGAGATTAAAGAAAGTATTATACAAAGGTTAGAAAGACTGCCGGAGAATGCAGATACTCGCTACGATGAAAGATGGTATTACATGGCTCCTCTTTTGTTTGATTTAGAAGAGCCAATAATACAGGAATGGTTTGAAAATGGAAAGTTTATTTCTTTAGAAGAAAATGATGACAACCAAAACGATGATAAATCTATTACACAGCATTTCAAAGAGTTACAACGTATATATCAGCAAGAAGAAATACCGGTACTCGGAAAGCGACCTGATGATCTAGTAGAAGTTCTTATTCACATGACATTGGGTTCTCCTGCTATATGCAGCATCCGCATGCTTGATGGTGTAAATCATGACTCGCTTTCATATGCTGTGGGTCTCGCAAAAACTATAATGGATAGATTCAATTCACAGGAAGCAATTGCGATAGTAGATTTACAGTATGGAAGAAAGAAGAAAGACTTTAATCCATCCCATTGGAAAAACGTCTTAAAATATTGTGTGGATGGGAATATTCAAGCAATGCTTGATGAGTACGCCCACATGCTACTAGAAGAAGGCGGTTTAAAGAAGGAAGAAAAAGCTTTCCGTGATAAAAAATTATTACTCGTTATGAGTGAGGCATTCGAAACGCATACAGCAAGCTATAATGTTGATACTTATTCAGATTTTAAAAATCGGATATCAGTTACCACTCCAAAAAGAAATAATGATTCGTCATCATTTAAGATGCGAACGAGCTATGCAGTAGGTTTCTCGAATAATCGTAATGAAGCAAAAGCACATGACAGAAAACAAAATGTTAGATTGGCGTTTAATTCTCCATTTCGCCCTTTTGTACTGGCCACAACATCTGTCGGGCAAGAAGGACTGGATTTTCATTACTATTGTAGAAAAATCGTTCATTGGAATTTACCATCCAATCCAATTGATCTCGAACAACGTGAGGGAAGAATTAACCGTTATAAATCGTTTGCAATTCGCCAGAATATCGCCAATAAATATGGGAATATAGCGTTTGGTTCGGATATCTGGGGCGAAATGTTTGACCATGCTAATCAAACCGAACGGGATGAGAGGTCATCTGAATTAGTACCATTCTGGTCACTGCCAGATAGTCAAGATATTAAGATTGAAAGAATTGTACCTTTGTATCCTTATAGTAAAGATGGAGACAAATATAATCGCTTAATGAAAATTTTACAATTGTATAGGTTGAGTCTCGGTCAGGCAAGACAAGAAGAACTACTGGAATATCTGTTTAATCGTGAAGTAGATGAAGAAAACTTGAAAGAAATGTTTATGAATTTGAGTCCTTTTTATCGGAATTTATAAGGAAGGTATATATTTTATAGGTGCTCTATAGCGATTAATTAGCTATAGGGCATTTTTAGTAGATTATAAAACTATTGCTTTGTTATTTTGTTAATGAGCAGCAAGAACTTAGACAATTGAAGACAGTCAAATTGTAACTATGAAATGTAAAACAGTAGAATTCATGTTAATTTTCTTAGTTGGTTGTCCGATAACAGAATAAGAAGTAATATAAAATGAGGAAATTTTTGTAAATAGGGGGATGTTCATGGCTATAACGAACAAAACAAAATATTTATCAACCACCGCGCTTTCTAAAGAATTAAAAATGGGAGTTAAAGATGTATTTCAAATTTTACTGGATAACAACTATATAGAAAGAATTAATGATAATTGGATTTTAACTGAAAGGGGCAAACAATTGGGTGGCATTACAAAGAAACACCCAAGAATAGGAGAGTATATAGCTTGGAATGAAGAAATAAAGACAGATAACATGTTTCAATCTAGTAGTGAACCATTATTAAACGCTACAGCATTAAGTACTCATTTTGGCGTTTCTAAATTTAAAATGAATCCTATTCTTTCTGAATTGGGATTTGTACAAAAATCGGTAAAAGGCTGGGTAGTGACAAAGCTTGGGTTAAGTATAGGCGGTAAACAATTAGAATATGATAAAACAGGTGTACCTTATGTTAATTGGCCCAAAAGCATTCTACAAAATAAAAGATTAGTAGAAACCATAAATGAGTTACAGGGTACAGAAACCACTGAACCATCAACTGCTTCTGAAGAGAGTAAATCATTAGGATTTCGAGAAAAATTTATAGCTAACCACAGAAGTGCTGATGGTCACTATGTGCGATCCAGAGCTGAAATGCTGATAGATAATTGGTTATACATGTCTGAGATTGCTCATGCATATGAAAGAAAGCTACCAATTGAAGAAGATGTTTATACAGACTTCTATTTACCAGTAGGAAAAGTTTACATAGAATACTGGGGATTGGAAAGTGATCCCAAATATGCGGAAAGAAAACAGAAAAAGTTGGAGATTTACCAAAAATATGGTTTTAATTTAATCGAGTTGCAAGATGCAGATATACAGAACTTGGATGATATCTTGCCTAAGAAGTTGTTGAAGTTTGGAATACAGGCGTACTAGATTATATTATACAGTCTTGTCGGCGCGGCATTTGAGTTTTTTGGTTATTAGTTTCGAAGGTTTACAAGAAATATTGGATGAGGCGGTAATCATAGATGTTAATATACATAATTTTAATATTGCTTTTCTTATTTCTGGGTTATGTCCAGTTGAATTTCGCAAATATCAAGGGGAGTTATGGTGAGAAACGTGTAAATAAAATACTCGCTAAATTGGATGAAAATGAATACAAAATCTATCATGATCTGTACATTCCTACAGGTGAAAATAAAACAACACAGATAGACCATGTCGTTACATCTCCGTACGGTATTTTTGTAATAGAAACAAAGCATTACAATGGATGGATATTTGGGAATGAAAAGAATAGATACTGGACTCAAGTAATTTATAAGCGAAAAGAAAAACTGTTTAATCCAATATGGCAAAATGCTGGGCATATCAAGTCATTAGAAAATTACCTTGAAATAGACAAGCAGTTGTTTAGTTCTATTATTGCTTTTTCTAACCAATCCACATTTAAGTTCAAGGAAGTCTTTACACGAGCAAAAGTTATTCATTTTACAGAATTGATTAAGACAATTAAAAAGAAGGAATCTAAAATAATTAGCAACGATCAATTACAGGAAATAAACAGTAAGCTGGAGAAGCTAATAATTACTGATAAAAAGGTTAAAAGAAAAATAAGTAAAGGGCATGTTAATACAGTCAAATTGGATACAGTCAAAAGAAAAGCAACCTATTATGATAAAACTAAATGCCCGAAATGCCATTCAGATCTAATAAAAAGAAAAGGTAAGTATGGGGATTTTATGGGATGTAGTAGTTATCCGAAATGCAGATATACTAGGAAATTGAGTTGATGAGAATCTTTTTGAAAATACAACAGCCATATCGTATTTCCATTATCTTCGGTATAATTCAGTTTTGCCAACAAGCCCAGGAAGACATCTTACCTAGATCCAAAAGCCACCAGAGTCAATCAGCAAAAAGTACTCTAGTAGAGGAGCACCCAATTTTGGAATGCTCCTCCCTTTAAACTTTGGTAGATTCGTGGTCTGGCCCCGGGGATCCAAGTGCCTGTCCCCAATCTCTTTAATACTGTAATGCGGTGGGGGACAGGCACTGAATACTGGATGCAGAATTTTTTAAAATGGTGTAAGTATTTATAAATATTTGTTGTAATGGTGTCTAAATGATTATATATTGGAAGAATTTCTTGTTTTTGTTTTAATTATTTTTTAATGAACAGCTATCCCATTTAACCCAGCAGTGGCTTTAAGTTAAAATTATCCAATGCCTTATTCATATCAGTAAGACAATTGCAGAAGATGTCAGAGTATCCGTCTGTCATCACACTTGAAATTCGATCTATTTCCATTTCTTCCTTCTAACAGCTATTTCCTCATGAACGAGGCTGTACATTTTATCCACACCATCACTGGATGCTTCAAAGTCATAAACATTTTCCACGCTGATTCCGAGACTGGTTGCTTCCTTTGCTGCATCGATGTTTGCCCCTGGAAATATAAATTCCCAGTTATACGTTTCCTGCTTGTTTCTTATCAGACTATCCACTTTCTCATACATAAATCCCCTGCTCGCATTTTCTATCCCGTCGGTTGTAATCACAAAGTTCACCTTACCTGCTCATAGCTCTTCCTTTGTTTTCCTTAAACGATTTTCAACATAGATTATGTTGCTGTTTTGATAATCTTGATTGAGCAGTAGATTATTTTATTGATCTTTTTTATGTTTCATTGCTGTACCTATGAATGTATATGCTAAGGTGGTAAAATATAACTGATCAGTAAATTCTAAAAATACAGTTAAAAATATGTATCACAATTCTCAATATCATTTGACATTTTACACCGATATTCGGGTGGTGACAGGAACTGTCAGGGGGGGAAGCTCATGGAAGATGAAAAAGTTATGAAGCTAGAGCAGAGAATCAGGCAACTTGAGTTGGATGTTCAGTTACTGAAAGAGCAACGTTTGGTTGAGAAAGAACCAATTAAGCCGAAGCATGAGCCAAAATCAGAGGATACGCTTCATACAACTGAATATAAGCAACCGATTTTAAAGCCAAGAACCACCGAACCGCCCAAATCTTTTGAAACATCGAAGAAAACTGCAATGGATCCTAGAAAGGAGCCGGTTGATTGGGAAAATCTGATTGGCAGGGTCTGGCTGCCAAGAATTTTTATTTTCATTCTATTATTAGGAGTTATTTGGGGGTTTAAAGTAGCGGTCGATGCAGGAATATTAAATGAGACGAATCGGGTTATTATTGGTTTTCTTGCTGCAATTTTATTTTTATACATCGGCGAGAAACAAATCAAGCGCAATCATCATGCATTAGGAAAGGTGCTTGTATCCGGTTCTGTTGCGATTCTTCTGTTGTCAACATTTGCAATGCACATTTTATATGGCATGATTCCAGCCGGGTTAGCCTTTTTCCTGAATGTTCTCTGGGTTGCCATGGGAATTTACTTAGCCCACCGGCATAAATCAGAGGCAATGGGGATTATGATGTCGGTATTTGGCTATTTAATCCCATTTCTTGTACAGGGAGAGACAGATACAAATGAGATTCTTCTTGTGATTGGCTATGAATTGCTTTTCTATATTGCATTATTAATTTTCGCCGTTCGCATGCAATATAAGAAGCTTTTCTATATTGCTGCAGTACTGCTTCATCTTGTCTTTCTAACATTGTCCGTGTCTGCTTTCCAATATGATTCGATTGTTTTCGTCTGGATGGCAGTCGGTATGTTGATCCAACATGAATTGATCTTTGGGACCCTCTATTTAAAAAAGATAAATAATAGAGGGACATTTCCAGTTCTGTTTACCAGTTTTATAGCGACATTGCTATGGACAAAAGGCGGTTTTGGTGCCATCGATCAAGACCTGTATTATCTGCTCTATCTGGTCATTGCCACCATTCGATATGGGACCGTTGCCTATTATTCCCATCTGCGGAAAAGGGAAGAATTATTTTCGCTGTCCATTGTCCTGGCAACAATTGGTCTGTCTTGCATCATTTTTGAAGGCTTGAATAATCCGGATATGATTTTTTCCATGTATTTGATTGTAGGTTTATTCGCCACGTATATCGGGTACTATTTCCATGTTTTCGCACAAAGGTTTATCGGACTGATCATTTATTTTTCAACCGCATTCATGGTTGTTGCGGATCCGCTGTATGACCTATGGAGTTGGGATTTATTCAACATGCTTTTATTGATTGGAACCCTTTATGCCATGCATATTCTCTTAAAACCGTTTATAGAAAATCATGTGAAGCAAATACTGACAGGTGTCCTGCTTGCTGCACATGTCCTGTTTTTAATGAAAATACCAATCCTCTATCAGGCTATCAGTTTGGAAACCTTATTATGGATTGGGGTGATTATTTCTTTATATATTTTGTATCAATTGGTACGGACAGAAATCAATCGCTACTTTCATATGGGAGTGGTAGCAGTAAACGTAACGATTCATTTGACCTTTATTACAAAACTTATTACAGCACTGACCGTCAATCAATCAGTGAGTATTGAAGTGATGTCCATATCGATTGGCTGGGCTCTCTATGCAACAGGCTGTTTGATTGCAGGGTTTGTCTATCAGAAGAAATCTGTCCGTCTTTTGGGCATTGGGCTACTTTTTCTGACACTTGTTAAGCTTGTAGTTATCGATCTAGCCTTCCTTGACCTCATTGTCCGTGCTGGATTATTTATGGGTATTGGTGTATTGGGTATCGTTTTATCCCGCTTGTTTTATATCAAAGATAACGGAACAGAGAAAGAGGAATAATTTTGGTCACGTAGCCCATTGTAGGGGTGAACTGCTTGCAGACTTACGAAAGTATGTGAGAATTGGCCAGTCCGAACAGTAGAAAGTTAAACTTTCGGGAATGTCTCTATGGCTAAATACTTGGGTTACTGTTTAGTTATTAGATAATAATTGAGAAGGAAATAGAGTGTCATTTCTGTTAATGATGAGTTGGGAAAGAACATTTTTTTAATAGTAAATGGCAGCAGGTTAGATGATATTATAGAAGAAGCAACGAAAAAACATGATAATGAGAGTGAACATTTTTTACTGTAGATCTAGTCATCGCTTTAATGCTGTAAAGCGCTTGGGGGGGGACAGGCACCAATTTATGAGGAAGACATCTTACCTAGAGCCCAAAAGCCACCAGAGTCAATCAGCAAAAGTACTGAAGTAGAGGAGCACCAAATTTTGGAATGCTCCTCCCTTTAAACTTTCGATTATTCGGGTTCTGGCCCCGAAGTCTACATATTTTCAAAAGCATTCTCCCTATACACAGAAGGGGAATAACCTGTTGCTTTTTTAAATACTCTTCCAAAATAGGAGGGATCTTTATATCCGACTATCCAGGCAATTTCATCAATGGGGAGGTTTTCTGTTTTTAATAAATGTTTCGCTTGGTTGATTTGAAGGTCTTGTTGATATTCGGTAATCGTCATCCCCGTTTCTTTCTTAAATCTTCTTGATAGATTTCCTGGGTGGGTATGAAAAGATGCAGCTAATTCTGTTTTATCAATTTGCTGATCATAATAGCTCATTAAATGTTCGATTACTCTTTGTATCATCTGAGAATAATTTTGTAGAGAGTTTGACTTTACTAAGTCACAGTATTCTCCAATCATATAATCCTGAATTCGACGTAACGCTGCAATATTTTCGCCGTTTTCAATTTCAAAGGAAAATCTTTCTGAGATACGATGGATTAATATCGCGGGAACATTACTGTTTCTCGCGGCAATGCGCAATAATGTATTCAAAACGATTGTTAAATTTTTCAGTCGGCGGAGGGGCTGATTTGGATATCGTTCGGAAAAAGAGAATAGCGTATTATCTGAACTAATCAGTTTCAATGCCTCGTCTTTATTCCCCTTTTCAACTGCATGCATAAAATCTTTTTCAATACTGTACCTCCATTTCACCAGATCAGCCTCATCATCCACTTTAGCATCCATATCTTTGCTTTCTTTAGTTTCACTCGAGTAAATCATCAAAGGGGTAGTCTCTGTTTCTTTCATCGAGTCAAACAGCTGAAGCACTGCCTCATAACTGCTTATTTGCTCAGCGGTTACAACGTTTACTTTTTCGATAACACTTCTTAAATCAGCGCTTTGTTGAATGGTGAGATTGTATTGCATTACTAAACCGTATATATCCGGAATTACTTCAAAATAGGGGCCAATGATGATTGCGTAAAATTCTCTCTGATCCAAAAAAGAATAACCTAAATAGGATAGTCCCCAAGGATTGATATAGGTATAGACTTGATTTGTTTCTTTCATTTTATGAAAAAACTCCAAGACATCCATATGCTTAGCTCCGGGCATGTAGTCTGGTACGGAGACTTTTGCGTCGTGGTAGACAACATCTCCATTCTTATCAACTACATATGTATTTAATTGCGTAAGGTGTGAAATCTTTATTGCAGTAGAAACTATTTTTGAGTACACAATTATCATCTCCTTTCATAATGCGAAATTTGTCAAATATGTAGTTTTTATCCGATTAACGTTAATTTTATCCTATGTATAAACAAAAAATCAATTTAATATAGAGATATATTCAAAATAAAATACAATTTAATTTATTACCATTGTATTTCACAGAAAATAATACAATTTAATTTGTAAGCGTATTAATTGAGTGGAGAAAATAGCATAGCAGAAATTCTTGCATCTCCATTCAAGAAAAAAAGAAAGGAACATTATAATGAGTCAGAATGATGTCGAACAAAAAGAGTCGAACTTCTCTAAAGTTCTCGAAGTGATTTCCGGGAGTTTTGCCCCAATCATTGGCGTACTTGCTGGTGCAGGTCTGTTAAAAGCAGCCTTATCTGTCTTAAGTCAGCTTGGCTGGCTTTCAAGTGAAAGCGGTACCTATATTGTTTTATCTGCTGCCGGGAATTCTATATTTTATTTCCTTCCTGTCTTTCTTGGTATTTCAATCGCAATAAAGCTAGGCGGGAATGGCTATGTCGGGGGAGCAATTGGAGCAGCTCTTTTAACTCCTGAAATAATTAACCTTGTCGACGCGGGTGTCGAAACAATCAGCTTTTTAGGTCTACCTGTTAATTTGGCAGACTATTCCTCAACCGTATTTCCGATTTTTATTGCAATGTTTGTTTATGCAGGGTTAGAGAAGTTTTTGAAAAGAATTATATATAAAGATATCCAAATGTTTATCAACCCGCTTATATCTTTGGTTATCCTGGTGCCATTAACGATGCTTTTCTTTGGTCCTTTTGGAAATTTAGTTGGAGAAGGTCTTGGTGCCATTATAACTTTTCTTAGTGACAAAAGCGGCCTATTGGCAGGAGCGGTTCTCGGCGGTGCGTGGACATTCCTTACCATTGCAGGATTGCACTGGACAATCATTCCACTTGCTATTGCCAACCTGGCAAATGGCCCTGATCCAATTATCGGCATGGCAGCACCAGCTGTATTTGCTCAAATTGCGGTCGCAATAGCCATATTTTTCAAAACGAGAGACAATGAACTGAAGTCACTTGCCGCAAGCGGGATCCTGCCAGGTGCACTTGCTGGTACGACAGAAGCAATTTACTACGGAATTCTCTTGCGCTACAGAAAAACGATTATTTATGTCGTTGTTGCCGGTGCAATCGGAGGGGCGATCAATGGAGCATTTGGTGTCGTGATGAATGATTTTGTACTTCCAAGTGTACTGTCCATACCTGCCTTCTCACCTATCAGTCAGCATTTAGTCGGAACCGGAGCAGCCTTTGTGTTAGGATTAACCTTTACATTTGTCCTTGGCTTTCAAAGTAAAAATGATGATACCTTTGACCTGAAGGTGATCAAGCCAGAAACAGTTTCCAGTCCATTAAAAGGGAATGTCATCCCTTTATCTGAAGTGAATGAACCGCTATTTGCTACAAATACAGTCGGAAGAGGAGCTGCAATCCAACCGGCAGAAGGGAAAGTCTACGCCCCTGTGGATGGTGAAGTTACGACCTTATTCGCTACACAGCATGCGATTGGAATCACTTCCAACAATGGCGCAGAGATTTTAATTTACGTAGGTATAGATACAGTGAAGCTGAATGGGCAATTTTTCAATGTCCATGTCAAGCAAGGGGATCAAGTGAAAAAGGGTAATCTATTATTAGAATTCGATATGGAAAACATTGAAAAATCTGGGTTTGACATCACGACATCAGTCGTCATTACAAATACAGAGGAATATGCCCATATCGATGTTACAGAAGAAACGTCCGTATCATCGGAAAACAGTTTATTGAAACTGGCTTTATAACAGGATGTTGGAGGAGGGTTCTATGAACAGACAATGAAACCGTTTATTTTGAAGCCATGTAACACCTTTGCAACTGGATAGTATTCCAATCAGAATAAAAAATATAGGAGGATGAACTCGCATGGAAGACAAACAACCAAAACTGGAAGTGAGAAACAAGCAGCTTATTGAAGAAGATGGTTTCACATTTAAAGATTTAAATAACAATGGAAAGCTTGACCCTTATGAAGATTGGCGATTAAGCCCGGAAGAACGCGCGAAAAATCTAGTTTCTTTAATGAATATCGATGAAAAAATTGGTATGATGCTGATTAACACGCGCAGAATGGGTCTTTATCAGGAAGATAAGAGCAAAACTAGCCATGATGGTGTGTTAGATGAAGGGATTGTGGAAAAGGGAGAAAGTATCTTTGCCACCAGCAAAGTATATGGAACGACGCATACCATTGAAGATAGACATTTACGTCATTTCATTTTACGAGATAATTTTAGCCCGCAAGAAACAGCGGAATGGATTAATACGATGAATGAGTTAGCAGAGAAAACACGCTTGGGTATTCCAGTCATCGTTACATCCAATTCAAGAAATGAAAATGGTGAATCTATCTTTGGAATGAATGATGCAATTGGTATTTTTTCCACATGGCCAGGCACATTGGGTCTTGCAGCAGCAGCGATGGGTGATATTAAAAATGGTAAGGATGCGTCCATCATCAGTGAATTTGCCAAAATTGCCCACGATGAATGGAATGCAACCGGTTTAAGAAAAGGTTATATGTATATGGCGGATGTGGTCACAGATCCAAGATGGCAGCGAACATATGGTACATTTGGAGAGGATCCAGAATTTATTGCAGACGCAATTGGCCGTATTATTGACGAATTCCAAGGGGAAACGTTAGGCACAAACAGTATTGCGATGACAACAAAACATTTCCCTGGGGGAGGACCAAGGGAAAATGGGTTTGATCCACATTATAAAGAAGGAAAATGGAATCTTTATCCCACTCCGGGGAGTCTAGAAAAATATCATCTGCCACCGTTTAGAGCAGCTGTCGAACATGGAACGTCTTCCATCATGCCTTATTACTCAATCCCAAGCATCAAGAAGAGTGTGTATCAGGAATTTGAAGGTAAGGATATTCCATTCGAAGAGGTTGGATTTGCATTTAATCATTATTTCCTTGAAAATATTCTGCGCGGAAAACTGGGCTTCAAAGGCTATATTAACAGTGACAGCGGTATCGTTAACAATATGAGCTGGGGCGTTGAAAGTTTAAGTGTGGCAGAGCGTTTTGCTAAAGCGGTTAATGCAGGAACAGATATCATCGCAGATACAAATGATATTGAAAACCTGAAAGAAGCAGTAGATCGTGGCTGGATCAGTGAAAAGCGGATCAATGAAGCAAATGAAAGATTGCTCACAGAAATGTTTGCATTAGGTCTGTTTGATGATCGCACGTACAATTCACCAGAAAATGCGGATAAGGTAGTAAATACACCTGCACACTGGGATGCAGCATATGAAGCACACAAAAAATCAGTTACCATTTTGAAAAATTCAAATGAAACGTTGCCATTAACAGCAGACAAGCTGGAAGGTAAAAAAGTGTATATAAAAGCTTATCATAAGGATACAGAACATGCGGCGACATATACGGAGCAGGCACTGGCCGATGCGAAGGAATTAGGTCAATTTGAGTTAACCGACGCGTATGAAGAAGCGGATATCGCCATATTGTTCCTGCAGCCGAAATCGGGCACCTATTTTAATGCAACACCAGGATTGTTAGAGCTCGGTCTATGTGAAAATAAATCATTAAAAGCGATGGATGGTTCTCCATATCAAGATACTACTTTAAGTGAGTTGGAGCATTTGAATAAAGTGGCAGAGAACATCCGTAACCGCGGAGGAAAAGTCATTATAAGTGTAAATGTTATCTTGCCATGGCTTCTAGGAAATGTAGAACCATTGGCAGATGCCTTGATTGCCGGGTACGATACATTCTTCAAAGCACAGCTTGAAATTATTGCTGGAAACAATCAGCCAACAGGTGTCCTGCCGTTGACATTACCAGCAAGTGAAGAAGTGATTGCCGTCGATGAAGATGGTAATTGTGTATCTAGAAATGATGTTCCAGGCTATGATAAAGATAAATATATGCCAGAAGGAATCAGCTATGCCTACAAAGACAGCGATGGAAATGTTTATAAACTGGGACATGGTTTACAGTATAATGGATGAGCTGAATGAGACGGTCTGACCGTTTCAGCTCCGATTGAACAAATAAAATTTTCATAGATACAGCAAAGCCCCATATCTGCAAGTCCAGCAAGAGTAATCGTCATCACTTATCTGATACGATTACTCTTTTTTTTGTATTAAAATATTGTAAAATTTTAAATTTCCCGCATTTACCTCTTGAACCTCACGTAACGTGTTGTTTTATACTTAAGAAAGTAGAGGAGGGGTGAGGGGATGTATACAATCGGGAAATTGTCAAAGAGCACAGGGGTAACAGTAAGGACATTGGATTATTATGATGAAATTGGTTTGATTAAGCCTTCATCAAAAACGAGTGGTGGGCATCGTTTATATAGTGAAGATGATGTGATGCGGTTAGAACGTGTTTTAGCTTTAAAATATATGGGATTCTCACTGGAACAAATTAGAGACATATTGGAAAATTCAACGGCAAACTGGCAGGAGTCGATTCAGCACCAATTGGAGTTGGTTAAACGCGAACAGGAACGTTTAAAAATGTTAGAACAAGCACTTCTTGGCGTATCATATTCCATTGAGTTTGAAGGGGAAATCAATTGGCCAATCATTTTCAGTATGATCAAGCTGTATCAACAAGATCCTGGAGATGCCCTGAAGCCATATGAGGAATATCTGAACGAAGATGAAATGAAGAGGATTATGGACATGAATGCCGCACAAATGAGTGAGGAAGACATCAAGGAATGGTTAAAGGTCGTTGGTGATATTAGAAATAACCTGCATCTCGATCCAAACTCAGATAAGGCCGAGCAGCTTGTTATAAGCTGGGCAGACCAAGCAGATAAAATGTTTGGGCAGGATGAAGAATTGCTTGTAAATATGTGGGAAGCTCTGCAAAACCTGCAGGAAGGTATCGCTTTTTATCCAATGAATAAAGATGTGATTGATTTTATCAAACGGGTCGCTATTGCAAAGGAGGGTGAAACACATGGTTCTTGACGTGAAGGCTGTAACAAAAGTGTTCTCTGGCCGAGGGAGAAACAAGATGGTTGCCAATGATAATGTCTCACTTCGTATACAGGAAGGTGAAATATATGGGCTTCTCGGTCAGAATGGAGCTGGGAAGACGACATTGGTGAACCAAATATTAGGGTTAATAACCCCTGATCGTGGTGATATTCAGCTGTTAGGAGAATCGGTAATCGGGTCACCTGCCCGGGCTCGCTCGATTTGTTCCGTCCAGCCACAGTCCCAGGTGCCACTGGGTTTTCTCACCCCGAAACAGGCAGTTACACTTATGGGGAAAATGCGTGCAGGGAAACAGTTTGACCCGAAGCGGGTGGAAATGCTTTTTGAAACATTGGATATGGGAGAGTGGGCAAATAAAGAAGGTGAGAAATTATCGGGTGGTGCTAAGCGACTAACCGCTTTTTGTATGGCAGTGATTGCCCCTGGTAAATTAGTGATACTCGATGAGCCTACAAATGATGTTGATCCGGTTCGCAGGCGGTATCTTTGGCAAGTGATACGTAATCTGACAAATGATGGTACTTCGGTTATTTTAGTGACACATAATGTGCTTGAAGCTGAAAAGGCAGTTGATCGTGTGGCGATTATCGATAAGGGGAAAATTCTGACGCAGGGGACACCTTCAGAAGTAAAAAGTTCTGTAAGTAACCAAATGCGAATGGAGCTTAGTTTAGCTAGTGAGTCAGACCTGGAAATTCCCAGCTGGGCACTCTCCTCCCATAGAAATGGATCTCGATTAATTTTCGCTATGGATCCGAGGGAAGTATCCTCAACGATTGAATGGGCAGAGAGGCAAGTGGAAAACGGACTTATTCTGGACTATTCCTTGTCTCCAGCTACCATTGAGGATGCCTATATTGAATTAACTTCGAAAAAGGTGGTCGTGCAGAAATGAATCTTTTGAGCCATTACAAATATGTCTTTCAAATGCAATTTCTCAGAAACGCAGGATTTTTTGTTTTTATAGCCCTCATTCAGATATTGATATCGATCGGAATTGTTATCGGATTTACGTATCTTATCCCATCACCGGACACGGCAACCATTCTGTTTCTGGCAACAGGAGCTCCAACCATCATTCTAATCTTTACGGGATTAGTTATTTTGCCGCAACAGGTTGGCACTGCAAAATCAGATGGATATATGGAGTTTATGCGCACATGGCCTGTTAAACGTTCCGTCATTCTTGGAGCAGATACAGCGCTATGGTTATTAATCACCATACCAGGTATTGTCGCTTCCACGATTGTCGCACACCTTATGTTTCGTCCAGGGTACGATATCTCTTGGACGGTTGTTCCAGCATTACTCATGATTGCATTAACTTCCATTGGTGTCGGATACGGATTTTCCTATCTCTTGTCACCAACAGCATCACTTGGTATTTCACAGGTCGTTGTCTTCGGAGCACTTATGTTTTCGCCAGTTAATTTTCCGATGGAGCGACTGCCGGAATGGCTTCAGGCCCTTCATGAAGTGCTGCCAATCTACTCGATGGCAGAAGTGATGCGGGCGTCCCTGGCTGCGTCCACCTTTGAGGCGACGGCAGGAAACTACATTAACTTATTGATATGGTGTGTATTGGGGTATGGTGGGGCTATCATTATTTTGAATAAGAAATGATGAGATGTATGGCTTGTATCGCAAATGGAGGAGCTGCTTCTAAGAGAGGTCGTAATATAAAGGGTAATCATTCATTGATTTTTTTCCCATACGCTTTTTCAGAAGTCACAAAAGGCTTAGTTCCAACGCCGTTGTGACTTTTTTCTGCGGGTTTGAATAAATTAGGCTTTACGGGAAATTTATACCAAAGCCGAGTTCATGCTTGATAAAATCAATATAGGAATGAAACCTTTTAGAGGTGACTTCAGTATTATATAATATCCGCTATCAATTCAATTCGAATGTATTGCAGTTAAATAGAATAAATATTCATGTAGACACATATCAAAGGAGGAAAAGTATGAAGCAGCTATACATAAAACAGAAGGTATTCAGTCTAAGTGGCAAGTTTACGGTTAAGGATCAAGAGGAGAAAGATGTTTATTATGTGGAGGGCAGTTTTATGCGGGTTCCCAAGACTTTTTCCATTATGAATGAATCAAGCGATGAAGTTGCACTTATTACGAAAAAGACATTCAGCTTTTTACCTAAATTTTTTGTGTCGGTAGGTGGCCAAGAGCTGTTTACAATCAAGAAGGAGCCTTCATTCTTTAAAGCACGCTATACGATTGATGCGGCAGGCATTGAAGTGCAGGGCAACTGGTGGGACATGAACTTTCAGGTGTACCAGCATGGGGAAGTTGTCGGAAAAGTGAGCAAGGAGTGGTTCACATGGGGGGATAGCTACAAGGTTGAAATAGTGGATGAAGAGATGGAAACCAGCCTTATTGCACTTGTCGTCGCGATTGATTGTGTGAAGGCCGATCAAGCAGCTGCTTCTTCACCAGCGACTTAACGTAGAAAGCGGATACAAACTACTAGAATATTTTAGTTATCCGTAGGGAATCTGTGCTTATGGTGTTAGCCTCCGACTTATCTGGTGCTCTGTAGTGTTTAATTAGCTATAGGGCATTTTTAGTACATTATAAAACTATTGGAAGAAGAATAAATCATTCGAAATACACCTTATTTTACTAAAAACAGGAAAATTAAAGTATAATAATATAGAACGTCACACCAGATACAAAACCCCGTTCCGGAATTAAAATCATTGAAGGAGTCGATTTACGTTGGCAAAGGTAAAGGAACAAACCATTTTTCATCATGTCGGAAATCGATTTCAAACAGAAGATCGGGAGATTCATATCGTTGCCCGCCTGGAAGAACCGCTCGTGGTAGTTTTAGAGAATGTTTTGAGCGACGAAGAATGCGACGAACTCATTCGGTTATCAAAAGATAAGATGCATCGTTCAAAAATTGGAGATTCCCGGGAAGTAAATGAGATCCGAACAAGCAGCGGGATGTTTTTTAATGAAAAACATGATATTCTGACGGCCATTGAAAAACGGGCAGCAAGCATTATGAACATCCCTGTTGAACACGCAGAAGGGCTTCAAATTCTGAACTATACACCCGGACAGGAGTACAAAGCTCATTATGATTACTTTTCAGCTGAAAGCAAAGCTTCCAAAAATAACCGAATCAGCACACTGGTCATGTACTTAAACAATGTCGACCAGGGAGGGGAAACCATCTTTCCGGAACTCGGATTTTCCGTTTCTCCGAAAAAGGGGATGGCAGTGTACTTTGAATACTTTTATACCGATCAACACCTGAATGAACAAACATTACACGCCGGAGCACCCGTCATCGCAGGAGAAAAATGGGTAGCCACACAATGGATGAGAAAACAAAAAGTGAGATAGTCAAGAAATTAATGGGTCAGTCAAGCTTCTGTACAAGCTTAACTCAATTAAAGTACTGCTGACACCTAGTTCACTTGTTTCCTCTGGACTTAAGGATTTTAATACTAAATGGTCCACCGGGGCAGATACCGTGGACCATTTTATGTCTCTATAATTTTTGCATTTTAGCGAACGACTACAGATATCATCAACATGATGTATATATTCACCACTAACAGGCAACTGAGGAGAAAAGCGATCACAATCGAAGCTTTTTTGTATATCGAGAATATCATTAATCCTAACAATAATAGGGCCAGTAAAAAGAAATAAACGATATCGATGTTGATCGTCAAGCCAATTGTACTGCCAGAATCAATGATGCCATCGTGAAATAGCCGGAATAAAGGTGACACGGCATCATCTGTTAAGTTATTGCCATGAGGTGGCGATTGTTGGGTGAAAATAGCTGTCATCGTAAAAATGGCAAATAAAATAATGCCCTCTAAACGAATCCATGGAATCGGATTAAATGCAACGTCTTTGGATATGAAATATTTTACAACTAATCCGTTCAGCAATGCATAAAAAAGAAGCGGAATCAGGAATAAGTGTTTCATTAATAAACCTTGTCCATACGAAACCATCCACGAATCCATATACCCATCAACCATGATATCCATCAATAGTATGCCACTGAGCGCTGTAGCTGCTAAACAGCCAATTGCGAGTTTTGAAAACCAGCTTAAAAATCTCAGCCAATGATGATGATTGGTCGCACACCAGCCAACGACAAGTACAACACCAACCCAAATGCTGATAGCTGCTAAATGGATAAAATGTCCAATAATTCCTATGGCTGGATCCATTGCGCCCGCATGGCTTGACCAGGCAATAGTTAACATAAGCCCAAATGTCAATAATAAGGCTATAAATGAGGAAATGCGTTTTTCATTAGATTCCATCAAAGCAATGATGAGTACTAACAAAGCAGAACCAATCAAGGTAAAGTTCCATGCATTCCCAACCGTATAGGTTAGTAAAACCGTTTGTAAGGCTTCCCCAAAGCCTAGGCGCTGAGCAATAAATAATGTCGTATCAAGAACCGGAATAAAAGCAAAGATGGGTACCGTGATGGCACTTAACAGTAAGTAATACGTTGGGATATTTACATCCGGTCGATAGGTGCTAGGAATAAGCAGAAGCAGAAAACCTCCTGCTAAGATGGAAAAGCATACATATAAAAGTACCTGACTGATCATTACGACGATGTCCATGTATTATCTCTTTCTTTTAGTAAGTAAGATGAAGCCAGCGATTACAATGATAGCTAAAGCAACCATGACAATGACCATGATAGAAGATGACTCTTCCTCTTCATTTGATTGCTCTGCTGATTCTGTTGGTTCTTCATTCTCAACTGTTTCTGTTTCAGATGGTTCTTCGGTTTCTTCATCCTCAATCACCTCGGTTTCAGATGATTCTTCTTCTGCAGCTTCAGGAACTTCGGCATCAACCGTAAAGGAAAATTCACCTTCCAACGGGTGCCCATCTGCACTAATAATACTCCAGTTCACTTGATATTCATCATTTGCAAGCGGCTCAACAACCGTACCTGTTAATGTGCCTTCACCGATAACGATATCTTCTATTTCTACAGCTTCTCCCTTTGTTGAAGTTACATCTATAAAGCTGCCTTGTTCAATTTGACCATCAAATTGAAGCTCGATTTCACTCAATGGCTCTGTTACAACCTCACCATCTGCCGGATTTGATCCTTGGAATTGTGAGTGGGCAACCGCACTAGTCGAAAAACACGTCACTAGCAAGATTGCTATTGCTGCACTGAATATACGTTTCAAATTAATTCCTCCCTTACATGTTTCCGTAACTGCAATTAAAATAGAATTTCAGTTACCTGTAATTCATTATATATCCAATGATCAATCGTGCATAATACCTCGAAAGAGTGATTTAAACGCAAATTTGATATAAATGTTAGATTAAATGATAAAATATAGACACATTTTACATATAGGAAGTGGTGAAGAGTTGAATTATAAACAAATTAAGTGGCTTATTTTATTTCTGCCAACGATTACAATCGCCCTATGGGAGTATATTCGACATGAATTTCTCCTTTCATATATTTCGATGGAGATGGGAAATATTCTTTCTCCTGTATTAGTATTTATCGTAACACTCGTCTTTTTAAGGCACTTGTTTTCCATGTTAGAAAGAATGCAAGAAGAGCTAAGGGTGACAAAGGCGAAGGAAGCGGCGCTTGTAGAGAGGGAAAAGTTAGCAAGGGAACTGCATGACGGCATTGCCCAATCGCTATTTTTATTATCTGTGAAAATGAATAAATTTGGAAGAAAGAATCATCTGGAACAGGATATGGATTTTAAAAAGATAAAGCAAACCTTACAGCATATGCACGAGGACACGCGTCAAGTCATTACAAACTTGAAATACGTACCCAATGAAGATGCCTTTAGCTGGACTGAAACGATTTATCAGTATGTAACAGAACTTAAGAGACAGCAATTAATGGATGTTCAGTTAGAATGGGGAATTCGAGAAGATACATTATCATCGAAAGAAAAAGTAGAGCTGTTTGCATGTATAAAAGAAGCCGTAATGAATGTCATTAAACATGCAAAGACAAATCAAGTCTGGATTCATGCAGAGGAACTGGATAACGGTTGGATATGCCAAATTAAGGACCGAGGTATAGGATTTACAAACGATACGACTCAATCGGGTACAGGCTATGGACTCCAAATTATTCAAGATAGGGCTAGAGATATGGAATGGGAATTTTCGCTAAAGGAAATAGATAATGAAACCATTATGGAAATAAAAAAGGAGGTTAAGTAGGTGCAGCCTTTTCGAATACTAATCGTTGATGATCATGCACATGCAAGAGAAGCAATCCGGGAAATTTTAGAGGAACACGAGGACTTTCTTATAATAGGAGAGGGGAAGAACGGGGAAGAAGCGATTAAACTTACGGAAGAATTAATGCCTGATATTATTCTGATGGATATTCAAATGCCAGTAATGGATGGGTTAGAGGCTACCAAAAGAATCAAACTTAATTTCCCTTATGTAAAAATTGTGATGATTACAGTTTCGGATGATATTACAGATTTGTTCGATGCCTTAAAGAAAGGAGCTCAAGGCTATTTATTAAAAAATATTCAATCGGAAGCATGGTGTGATCATTTAAGAGCCTTTGCTGTGGATGAAGTCCCGATGTCCAAAGAAATTGCCTTTCAAATTTTAAAGGAATTTCCGAAAAGCAAGGCAGTAACGAAGGAGAAAACGCCTTTATCCACCCGGGAATTAGAAGTGCTCCAGTTGGTAGCTAAAGGTTTGTCCAATCGGGAAATTTCAGACACTCTCTTTATTTCAGAACATACGGTTAAAAGTCACCTAAAAAACATATTAAGTAAACTTCATTTGGATAACCGCGTACAGCTTACAAGCTATGCGTTTCAACAAGGGTTGATGGATTAGTGGAGGGAATCAGGAAAGGTGGGAGACAGGTATATAGGATCCGAGAAGGTATTGGATATAAAACGAAAAACCGAACATTGCCCTGCATTGTTCGGCATGATTATAGGATTGTATTGGATTCTAGAATAAGTGCGAGGAATTTTACTGGTGTTGTTGCTCAGAAAGTTGGCGGAGCTTTTTCTCATGCTGTGCAGTTTTACTTAACATGAAATCGGTCGTTTCCTGGGTTTCAGTTAATTCAACCCGAATTCCATCGACTTTTTTTTCTAACCGATCGAATCTTTGATCGAACTTACTTTCCATCTGTTCGAATCTCTTATCGACTTGCTCGAATCTCTTATCGACTTGCTCGAATCTCTGGTCGATCTGCTCGAATCTCTTATCGACTTGCTCGAATCTCTGGTCAATTTGCTCGAATCTCTTATCGATTTGTTCGAACCTCTGATCGATCTGCTCGAATCTGTTATTCGTTTGGTCTCCATGTAATTTTAAAACGTTTAAAATTTCTTTTAGAATAGTTTCTTGTTCCACGTAATTCACCTCCTTGCATCAATAGTATAAATGATTTTTAGCCGTTTGGGAAGCGTGTGTAGATCATGTGAAAGTTGTATTTTTAACAGAGAAAAACCTTGTGTTTTAGCGAAATAGACAATAAAAGATGAAGAAAATTTGGTTTCAAAGCAAAAGGGAGAAATAAAAGTCGTTTTCCTAAATAACAATTTTATTTCTTGAATAGATAATTTCAGAATTCAAGTGCATTCTAGTGTTGATATTTACTGTAACTCACGGATTGGTATGGGCGGGGCGAAATAACGGAGAAACTTATTCTAGTAGTGTAAGCACGAGCGATTATGTGTATTGCACAGTTAGTCTGGAAAGTGACAGGGGATCCATACAGAAGTTACATAAAGGTTTTTCACTTTAGAGCACATAAAAAGATCCCACTCATTAAAGTGGAATCTCTTCAAACGAATAATTCGTATCTAATCTTCAACCTCCACAAGAAAGACTTTCTCCTTATAGCTGCCACGTTTTTCAGCTTTATCAGATTGAAGCTTTTCTACTTCTTCCATAGTGGATCCATGGACATCTTGTACGAGCGTATTGATAATTTCCAGCAGATCAGCCAGTTCTTCCAATGCCTCTTCCTTGGATGCTGCCTGCTGGTATTCCTCCGCTTCTTCCAGCAGTTTTTTCTTCAGTTCCAAAATGTAACGATCCTGATTAAGTGTATCGGTCTTACAATCTTTACCAGAGCTTTCGATGATTTCCGGGATACGGTCGCGTACGAGCTTATTGTAGGTTGTCATATGAACACTCCTTTTATTGATAGTTTACTGTTTCACTTTTGGCTTTGAAATAAACATCATAGGGGAGAAGAAAAAAGATGTTCTCTCTTCATTTTTTTGTGGAAGGTTAACAAAAGAAATTTTTATAATCGGATAACTTACGAAGAAAGAGGATATTAGAGCCCCTCAAGAATAAAATAAAATATTAGTGTATTGACACCCTAAAAGAAAATCGGCGGGTTAAAGATGTTTTTCAATTATGATTAAAAAAGTGATATAATAAAGCTTAAAAGCGAGACTAAAATTTAGATTGTTTAATAATTTTGGAAAATTGCCTATTGTAAAGATATTTTAACCTTATCTTAAGTAAAAATTAAGGAGTTTCTTGTATAATTAACTTAAATTTTCACACAAAAGGGAGGTATAGAATGAAGATTTTAATTACAACGGAATGTTATTCTCCGGTAATTAATGGGGTAGTAACATCTGTTGTGAATTTACATCAAGAATTAAATAATCTTGGTCATGACGTACGAATATTGACACTGTCAGGAAAGTTACGTTCAGTTGAGAATGATGGTGTAACCTATATAGGATCTTTAGGAATTGATAAAATATATCCGGGCGCAAGAGTGGCCCTAACCACTGAAAATATTTACCTCAAATCTCTAATGGAATGGAAGCCGGACGTTATCCACTCGCAAAGTGAATTCAGCACATTTCAAATGGCCAGGCATATAGCGAAAAAACTTCATATTCCAATTGTACATACATATCACACCATATACGAGGATTATACGCATTATTTCTCACCTAATAAAAAATGGGGCAAGGCAATGGCGGCACGATTTACAAAGTCCATCCTCAAGAATACCGAGTGTGTAATCGTCCCCACGGACAAGGTACGCTGTTTGTTAGAGGGGTATGGTGTCAACCAGCAGCTTCATGTCGTACCTACTGGAGTGAATTTAGGATTATATGTGAAAGAGATAGAAAGCACTGAAAAAGAAAAACTTCGAGACATGATCGGTATCCCGAACAATAACAAAGTGCTTATATCCGTTGGCCGACTGGCAAAGGAAAAAAATTTGGAAGAGATTTTACGTTTTCTATCAATCTTACGAACGAGCAATATTACCTTGTTAATCGTCGGTGATGGCCCACATCGCAGTTTTCTGGAAAAGTTTGTTAGTGAATTGGGACTTTCCGAAAAAGTGATTTTCACAGGGATGGTCCTCCCTGAAGAACTATCTGCGTATTATCAATTAGGAGATGTCTTTGTTAGTGCCTCCAATAGCGAAACCCAAGGATTAACTTATTTAGAAGCATTGGCAAACGGGATTCCTGCCCTTTGCCGAAAGGATCCCTGTTTGGAGAAAGTAATCGTGGATGGGGTTAATGGATGGCAGTTTTCTTCATACGAAGAGTTTGTCAAAGGGTTGGAAACGTTACTGGAGAACAGAGATTTTATCAGCCAAAATGCTAGATTAGATATCATTTCCAACTATTCTTCTGCTGCTTTTGTAAAAAAGGTGGAGAAGATTTATCGGAATGCAATTCAACAGTATAAAGGGAAAGAAAAAGAGCTGCTTCCTTCTCGTTAAAAAAGAGGTATGCCCATACAACCGCAACAGGATTCAAGTGCCAGTTCCCCATCGACCTAAGCATTTAAGTGGTGGGGGACTGGTGCTGTTTTCAATGCTGACTTTATTTATTCAACCTTACAGCATGGACGAAGACCTTCGTGAGCTAGCTTACAACATAGGAAAATCATGCGGTTTCCATAACAGGGAGCAGTCCTGTTGAGAGGATAGCGGAATAAAACCCTTGATTTAATGTTAGAATTATGTGAACATGTAATAGTAGAAAATTTCATACACGATAACACTAGGGGTGCTAAAAGCTGAGAGAGACATTTGTCTTAACCCTTGAACCTGCACTAGGTAATACTAGCGAAGGGAAGTGGTACATAAATTGATTGTTATACCTTATTTATCAGGTATTTTTTTAAACAATACAATGAAACTCAAAACCATTTCTTTCAATAGAAGTGGTTTTTTTCATGTTTAAGGAGGTCTGTAGATGGAAGATAGGTTAAAAGAGTTGGTAAAACAGGTTGAATTTCGTCAAGAAGAGCTGATTCAGCTGCTGGAACGTTTAATTCAGTATAAAACGCCAGCACCACCGGCCAGAAATACCGAAGAAGCTCAGCAATTTATCGCTTCATTTTTAGAAGAAAAGGGATTTTCTATTGATAAATGGGATGTATATCCTGGGGATCCGAATGTTGTCGGTGTTCTGAAGGGCGTACGTACGAATCAGTATAAAAGTTTAATTGTAAATGGCCATATGGATGTTGCAGAGGTAGACGAAGATGAGAATTGGAATTCAGATCCATTCCTTCCCATTGTTCAAGATGGGGTTGTGATTGGCAGAGGTGCAGCAGACATGAAAGGCGGAATGGCAGGGGCATTATTTGCCATTCAGTTACTGCATGAATCAGGAATTCATTTGCCGGGCGATCTGATTTTTCAATCGGTGATTGGTGAGGAAGTTGGGGAAGCAGGAACATTGGAGTGTTGCAGACGGGGCTATACAGCTGATTTTGCGGTTGTTGTGGATACAAGTGATTTACATATTCAAGGCCAAGGGGGAGTCATTACCGGTTGGATCACTGTTAAAAGTAAAAGAACGTATCACGATGCTACCCGCAGAGAAATGATATATCCTGGTGGAAAACTGTTTGGAGCAAGCGCAATTGAAAAAATGACCAAGGTTATTCAAGGTTTGCAGGAGCTGGAAAGACATTGGGCAGTTATGAAAAGTTATCCAGGGTATCCGGCTGGAACGAACACAATCAATCCCGCTGTCATTGAAGGTGGAAGACATGCGGCTTTTATTGCAGATGAATGCCGCTTATGGATTACCGTTCACTTTTATCCGAATGAAACCTATGAACAAGTGACAAAAGAAATCGAGGACCATATTCAATCTGTTGCAAATGCGGATCCATGGTTAAGAGAAAATCCACCGGTCTTTGAGTGGGGTGGTTCGTCCATGATTGAAGACCGTGGTGAGATCTTTCCTTCTTTAGAAGTGGATGCTGACCACCCGGCTGTCCATACCTTGATGGATGCCCATAAAAGTATCTTAAACCAACAGGCAATCGTCGATGTTTCCCCTACTGTAACAGACGGCGGCTGGTTTGGAGATGCGGGGATACCGGCTGCTATATATGGTCCCGGTAAACTGCAGCATGCCCATGCCATCAATGAAGAAATTTCAGTTGAACAATTGGCTCAGTATACGAAATCCATCTTAACGTTTATTTATAAATGGTGCCATACAGCCAAATAGTTCGATAAAAGGACATATTAAACGAAATTAAAAGAACGGAGGAATATCCATGAGGTTTTCAGAACGTTTGCATCAAAAATTACAGCCTGTTTGGCGTAAGAATCATTCCCATCCATTTGTAAAGGAAATGGGTGAAGGTACCCTGGACAAAGAGAAATTTCGTTTCTATATGATTCAGGATTATTTATATTTAATTGACTACTCGAAGCTGTTTGCAATAGGTGCAGTAAAAGCAAATGAGTTAGAGGATATGACTGTATTTGCAGCTTTATTGCATTCTACGATGAATGAGGAGATGTCCCTTCATCGCAGCTATGCGGCCCGCTTTGGAATTTCGAATACAGAGCTTGAAAACGCGCAACCTTCACCGGTTACGTTAGCCTATACACACTATATGCTTCATTCCGCACAAAACGGAACACTGGCTGACCTATTAGCTGCCCTGCTTCCATGTATGTGGAGTTATTGGGAAATAGGGAAAGAGCTTAGCGAAATTCCCGGGGCAAAAGACCACGAACTTTATGGAGAATGGATTACCATGTACAGCTCTAAGGAATTTGGCCAGTCAGCCCAGTGGTGCATCGATTTGCTGGATAAAGAAACAGATGGAAAGTCTGAAAGGGAACTGCTGCAATTAGAAAAGATCTTTTTAAATACAACGCGCTATGAATATATGTTCTGGGAGATGGCTTATAACGAAGAAATGTGGCCAACAGATGAGTAAGCAGGTTTTACAGTTTAAGGATGTTACTTTTCACTATCCATCGGAAGACAATACTTCATTAGATTCCATTCTGGAAGGTATCGACTTTAGTGTTGAAGATGGTGAATTTGTCAGTATTATTGGGGCCAGTGGTTCGGGGAAAAGCACCATATTTCGTTTGGTTACAGGACTTGAACAACCTGTGAACGGTGATATTTTATTGAACGGAAAGAAAATGACAGACCGTTTAGGAAAGGTCGGCTATATGCCGCAGCAGGATCTGTTAATGCCATGGAGAACGGTGATGGATAACGCTGTATTGCCTTTGGAAATAAAAGGAATGAAAAGGGAAGAGGCAAAAAGCCATGTACGGAAACTGCTGGATGATTTTGGGCTGAAAGGTGTGGAGAATGCTTTGCCGAGTGAACTTTCAGGAGGAATGAAACAGCGGGTATCCTTTTTACGAACGATCCTAAGCGGGTCAAACATTTTATTATTGGATGAACCATTTAGTGCTTTGGATGCTATCACCCGACTGACCATGCAGGAGTGGTTACTTGACCAGTGGAAGAAATGGAAGAAAACGATTCTATTTATTACGCATGATGTGGATGAAGCATTATTTTTGTCAGACCGTATTTTTGTAATAATAAAGCAAAAGCCGAATACGTCCATACAAGAGGTCAAGATTCCTTTAGACCGTCCTCGAAGCGTACGCGATTTAAGCCAAATGGATATGGTTGAATTAAAAGAACAATTAATCGAAAAGCTTCGTTCGAGGGTGGAAGTATGAAAAAAAATCTCCATTCCTATGTATTATCCAGCAGCTTTGTGGTAGTCATACTGATTGTTTGGGAAATTGGAGCCCGCGTATATAATAGAAGTTTCATATTACCGACGCCTACAGATATTTTATGGAAGCTATGGGAGTTAAGGTCTGTATTGCTGTTTGTACATCTCCCGGCCACGGTATCCGTTATGGCAATTGGACTGATCGCTTCTATCATCATAGGCATTGCGCTGGCTGTATGGATGAATAGGAGCAAGGTTGCGGAGAAAACCTTTTATCCGATTATCATCGTTTCACAGACCATTCCAATCATTGCCTTAGCACCTATTTTTGTCGTTTGGTTTGGGTATTCGATTTGGAGTAAAGTGGTCGTTACATTCTTAATTACCTTTTTCCCCATTACTGTAAGCACGTTTGATGGGCTGCGTTCCTCCAGCAAAGAATTAAAAGAATTATTATTGACGATGGGTGCATCCAAAAAGGATATCTTCTTTAAATTGGATGTACCCACCGCACTTCCCTCTTTTTTCTCCGGTTTAAAGGTAGCTGTTACGTTCAGTGTCATTGGCGCAGCTATCGGAGAATGGCTGGGAGCACAGGCGGGTCTTGGTTATTTTAGCCGTCGGATGATGACTCAGTTTGATGGTGCATCTGTATTTGCACCGATTGTTTTATTATCGCTCGTTGGGATTCTGTTATTTTTACTTGTATCAGGCTTGGAAAAAATATGTTTGAAATGGAGAAGGTAACGATGAAAAAATTTATGATGATTTGTTTTAGTTTATTATTTATTCTATTACTGGCTGCTTGTGGAGGCAACAATTCTTCCCAAGAAGCGGATCCTGCAGGGAGTGCCAATGAGGAATCAGAAGGCAACGAACTAAAAGAGGTAAGTATTATGCTCGATTGGTATCCCAATGCTGTACACAGCTACTTATATGTAGCGCAAGAAAAAGGCTACTTTGAAGAAGAAGGTGTACAGGTTGATATTCAATTCCCGACAAATCCAACAGACCCGCTAAACCTTACGGCTGCTGGTCAAGTAACTTTAGGATTGTATTATCAACCAGATGTGATTATGGCTCAGGCAAATGAGAATGTTCCAGTCAAGTCCATTGCATCAATCGTCCGCTCTCCCCTAAATCATGTTGTCTTCCTTGAGGATCAACCTATACAGTCGCCGAAAGATTTGGAAGGTAAGAAGGTAGGCTATCCAGGAATTCCGTTAAATGAGGTATTGCTGGAAACAATGGTTACACATGATGGGGGAGACTTCAGTAAAGTCGAAATGATTGATGTCGGATTTGATCTGAATTCTGCCGTTGTCACAGAAAATACAGATGCGGTCATTGGAGCCTATATTAACCATGAAGTACCTGTGTTAAAACATGAAGGGTATGAAACCCGTCATTTCAATCCTGTCGATTATGGGGTGCCTTCCTATAATGAAATTGTCCTCGTTACAGCTGATGAAACGTGGGAAGAAGACAAAGAGGCGATTCAATCCTTCTGGAGAGGTGCTGAAAAAGGATATGAATTTATGAAAGAAAATCCGGAGGAAGCACTGACCATATTATTAAATAATCAAGAAGAAGCGAGCTTCCCATTAGTGGAAGAGGTGGAAAAGGAAAGCCTTGAAATCCTGCTGCCTAAAATGGCTGATAAGGGAGCGGCGTTTGGTTCACAAGACGAGGAAAACTGGGAGGAAGTAAGAGATTGGATGTATGAGGCTGGTTTAATTGAAACAGCACCAGAAGTAAATGAGATGATTACAAATATGGAAGAATAACATTGCTTGATAACATTGCTTTAAGTGTTCTAACTTACTAACGGCTATAGTCAAATTTAAGCTGAAGATTTCCGTTGCCAGTTTTTTCACAGAGGAATTTATTTAATGAAATAAAAATTTCAGATCCACAGTACTTTAGATTTGTACTGCATTGGGTCTGGAATTTTTTTGATGGATAAATGAAACTTCGTTTATTTTATATGCTCTCAATCGGAAACGCTTTCGTATGCATACACGTTAACGATTTGTTTGGTTGTGCAGCCGTTCATGGTATAATAAAGCGCTAAGGGAAATTAAGACTTTCTCATAATTGAACGGATGCTAAGAAAAGCCTCCGTCTAGGATAAAATATGGAGGTGCAAGAGATGAATAAACGATGGACAATCAGTGAAATAAATGATTTTGTTGAGAAAAATTCGGAAAGCAGGCTGTTGTCAACGGAATATCACGGTTATTCCCAAAAGTTGCTATTTAAATGTTCATGCGGGAACAATTTTGAAAAGACATTTACGAAATTCAAAAACAAAAACCAGCGTAAATGTGATGTGTGTGAACCGCCAAGACCGTCAAGATAAAGGGATAGACAAAGGACTTCTGTGAATTAGGATTTTCATTTTTGAGGTGGTTTTTTTACAAGTAAAACTTCAGATTAATTTATGGTAGGATTCCAAAGATATTTTTATAGAGAGGGGTATATCGTATTCCCTCCAAGCAGTACCAGAAAACGATTTACTATAAAAGAATTATTTGTGAATACTTAAACCATTAACAATAAGGGGGAAATGAACATGGCAGAGGGAAACGGAATCAGCAATGAAAAGGAGTTGTCACGAGAACAACGTGAAGAATTACTTAGCGTGTTGAAAGCCCGTTTTGAGAAAAACATGAATCGCCATAAAGGTCTGGAATGGGATAAAGTCCAGGCAAAGCTGGAAGCTAGTCCGGAAAAACTTTGGTCGCTCAATGAAATGGAAAGAACTGGCGGTGAACCGGATGTAGTTGATCATGATCAAAAGAAGAACGAATACACTTTTTATGATTGTTCAGCAGAAAGTCCTAAAGGTCGCCGAAGTGTCTGCTATGACCGGGAAGGGCTGGAGTCAAGAAAAAAACATAAACCAGAAAATAATGCGATGGATATGTCAGCTGCCATGGGCGTTGAACTTTTAACGGAAGAACAGTATCGAGCATTGCAGGAACTTGGTCATTTCGATAAGAAAACGTCGAGTTGGGTGCAAACCCCCTCTGATATTAGGGAACTTGGCGGTGCTCTTTTTTGTGATTGGCGCTATGGCCACGTCTTCTTATATCACAATGGAGCGTCATCTTACTATAGCTCTAGAGGATTTCGAAGCTCGTTGACGGTCTGAATTTTGTACAGATAGCTAAATTTACACTTGACAGTGGATCACCTGTCATAAGTCACTAATTGACGAAGCGGTCCATTACTATTTTCAAAGTTGAATGTGCTACGTTAGGATTACTGATTTGTAATTATTATCTGGATCTGCAGTAGTATAATAATAAATCAGATCAATATGTGGAATAGGTTATCCATCTTCATGAAAAATAAAACAGAGCATTGAATAAGTGGGTTGTTTTGGTTTGACATTGTCTAATGATATTATCGGGTAGCCTATTCGATTAATAACTGGTTTGAATTTTATTTTACCGAAAAAGCTCCATCGCTGAAAAAACGTTGTCGGTTGTATAGGCATTTATATGTTTCCAATAAATTGACAGTATAATGAAATAAATATATTCTATAATAAGAATAAGATACTGAGTAGCTGTAACTACTCAGTACCGGCAACTACAAACCGCATAATGAGCGGAAGACCAAGTTATGATGTTGTACAAAGAAGTAATCGCCATCTTAGTCAGAGTGGGCGGTTACTTCTTTTTGTGTAAAAAAACGACAATAGATACAATAAAAGACAGAACCGCTATATGAGACTAAATTGCGCTACTAGATTTAAAGCTTCTTATGTCGTCATCTTACCACCTCCCCTCTATAGGAAGATGGTCAACCGCCCACCACGATAAAATAAACTATAACAGCGTAATACCCCTATTAGAAAAAGGGAATTTTTAGTATCCCAGCGCTTTACGAATCCAGCAAGCACTCTCACAGTGGTGCAACTGTTGTGGGATTTATAGAGGTTGAATCGAGACAGATCAGCTTCCCGTGACCCTGAAGCCATTAAAAAAGTCAGTCCGAAGTTTGACTGACTTTTTCAGGCACTAGTAAATTTAATTAATAAATTCCATCCGCAACTGGAGTGGCAAGCAGTTCATGAAGGTGTTTATCAATCTGATCATGATAATAAGAGCCTTCACCGCCAAATAATCCAAAGTGTCCAGCGATGCTATGGATGACCTTTAATTCACTATTCGGAATCATGTTTTGCTCTGCTTTACAGTCTCTTGGAGGGAAAAACATATCTTCATCGATTGGCATCACAAATACTTTTGCTTTAATTCTGCCAAGCGCCTCTTTAAGGTTACCATTTGTCATCCTGCTGACATCTCCACGCTGCCACTTCCAGGCCATCGTCAGTAAAGCGTTCGGGTCCATTCCTTGAAAAAAGGGCTCGAGAAATCCCGTTACAAATTCCTCTGCAGATTCAACGCCGAAAAGGGTCCATTTTTCCTGCTGATAAAATTCGGTGCTCAATCCCATCACTGACCAGATATCTGCATGCCTTTTTAAACCGTCTGCCACTTCTGTATTGGAGTTATAGTTCCCATTATTCCAGCCGGGGTCAGAGGTAATGGCGTCCATCAATGTTTGGGTAAACAGGAAATCATGAATGGTATTCTTAGCGGTTCCGGCAATAGGAGCAGCACGTTTTACCATGTCTGGATATCTTACTGCCCACTCATACGTTTGCTGTGCCCCCATAGACCCACCGACTACAAGCGCTACTTCTTTAATTCCGAATTTCTCCGTGATCAGTTGATGTTGGGCACGGACATCGTCAGCTATTCTGACTTTCGGAAAATCACTCATGGAAATCGGAGCGGGACTATTATGTGGTGAACTGGAGAGTCCATTGCCAATTTGATTAATAATGATAATGAAGTACTCTGTTGGGTTCAGTGCTCTTTCTTCTCCAATGTAAATCTCGTAATCTTTGCTTGTCCCAGAAAACCAAGTAGGTATGACAATCACATTATCCTTCGCTTCATTCAGCTCTCCAAAAGTTTTGTATGCCAATTTACAATCAGGTATTTTCCCACCATCTTCTAAATCAAAATCACCTACATTATAAATCTCGTAATCGCCGTGAATCTCCTTTGTGTAAAAGTCGTTTTTATACATTTATGTAACCCCTTTCATTTCTGTTGAAATTGGTGACTGAAAGATATTTATACTCTAATTTCATATTAATTCCAGTATTGAGAAAAGTCAATAATCAGGGTTGGATTTTACATTTGTGGAAGGTGACCTGATTCCTCTGGCCAATGGAAAGGTTATTCATAAAGCTGATGAGTACCCGAATAAATTGGAAGTGTATGAAAAAATTCTTTTTATAGCCAGATAGTTTAATAGTGTACTTTTTATTATCCGGATGTGTTTTTTGAATAGTTATAATAATCTAAAGTCGACTAAATTTATGTTGATTACGGAAAAGGAGTGTGTAATAATACAAGAAAGCGTTTGCAATTGTTGCAACTTATAATTGAAAAATATTAATCTACTTTTATTCTTGTTAATGCAAACGTTTGCGCAATTGCGCTTTGCAATAGAAACGAATTAAAACAGGAAGGGAGAGGAAAATGTGATGCACAACAATTTACAGCGCCGATTTACTGCCTTAATTCTAATTTTTATGATGCTATTAAGTGTCACACTGCCGTTTATTCCCATTCAGCAGGCCTATGCAGATTCGAATTCGGATACCCGGGTTGTCCGCCTGACGTATGATCGGGAGGATGGGAACTACAATGATTGGGATGTTTGGGTTTGGAATACAGGGGTCCTGGAGGATAATATTGACTTTACCGAATTTGAAAATGGACGCGCAACAGCTTTTATTGAGGTAGCTCCTTCTACCAAGGAAATAGGATTTATTGTTCGTAAAAAAGATTGGAGTGACCGTGAACCAAACGGCCAGCATATCGATCGGTTCATCCAGATGAATCAACAGGAAGCAATCACCAAAGTATCTGTCCGACAGGGAGATGAGGAAGTTCATATTGTTCCTGAAATTCCAAGGGCACAGATGAACAATGGAGATGCAACGTTCTATTATCGTGATTCCGGTTTGTATCTAAATGATCAGATGGATAGCTTGGGAAAAGTAGAACTGAAGGTTGCAGGCGATACATTTGAAATGACGTATGATGATGCGAACGAACGCTATGAATATGTATATGCCGATTTTCCGGAAGGCACCTATACCTATTCATTTCTGGTAACGAAAGAAGGTAAAACGGAAGAAGTAACCGATCCGTATGATGAGGAATCTGTCATTAAAAATCTAGCAGTGGATATGGCTGTTTCTGGGACGATATCTCCTCAAACAATCGATTATAATGAAAATGCAGTTCTATCATTGGATATCGAAAATGAGACCGGTGCCGGGGTCCGGGAAATTTTTGCCGATACATCATCACTCGGTGGACCTGAGCAATTAAAAATTGACCCAGAACTAAATGAAATGACAATTGCTGTCAAAGAGGATGTACCTGCCGGCATAAAGGAAATCCCGCTGACTGTCGTGGATGAATTCGGCAACGTACATAACGGGACAGTAACGATAGAAGTTGAGACACGTCAGTTTGCAGACGGCGAAGACTTTGATTGGGATGAAGCAGTCATTTACTTTCTTTTAACCGATAGATTTTTTGACGGGGATGAATCGAACAATGCCCCCTATGGTTTAAATTATGATACAAGTAAACATGGGACATACCAGGGTGGTGATATACAAGGGATTACTGAAAAATTGGATTATCTGGATGAACTTGGGGTCAATACGATTTGGATCAGTCCCATTGTAGAAAATATCCGATATGATGTCCGTTACAATACTCAGGATGCTTATCCGGATCAGCCATTCTATGGTTACCATGGCTACTGGGGTAGTGACTTCGAGAATTTAAATCCACATTTTGGAGATATCGAAGACTTGCATGAGCTGATTGATGAAGCGGCAGCCCGCGATATGAAAATTATGGTTGATGTTGTTCTCAATCATACCGGTTATGGGTTGAAGGAAATGGATGGGGAGCTTCCGGAAGCCGAACAGCCTGCAGGATATCCGTCTGATGAAGAGCGAACATTGTACAATTCGCTTCTAAGACAGGGAAGTGATGTTGGCAGTGATGAGGTGACAGGGGAACTGGCAGGGCTTCCGGACTTTATAACAGAAGACCCGGCAGTTCGGGAACAGGTAATTGCTTGGCAAAAAGACTGGATTGCAAAATCACGAACGGAAAATGGCAATGCGATTTCGTATTTCCGAGTGGACACAGTCAAGCATGTCGACCACACGACATGGAAAGCATTTAAGAACGCACTGACAGTTGAAGATCCTTCCTTCAAAATGATTGGGGAGGCATGGGGAGCAAGTCAGCATGAAGACTTTGGTTTTTTAGAGACAGGAGAAATGGATTCCCTGCTCGATTTTGAGTTCAAGACTATTGCCAGGGATTTTGTAAATGGCGATATGGAGGATGCGAACCAACTCCTTGAAAGCAGAAACGGCGGCTTATCCAATACGGCTACGCTCGGACAATTTCTCGGCAGTCATGATGAAGACGGATTTTTGTATTCCGTTGGTGGTGATGAAGGGAAGTTAAAAGCAGCAGCCACATTGCAACTCACGGCGAAAGGTCAGCCGGTAATCTATTATGGGGAAGAGCTTGGCTTGAGCGGGAAGCATAACTACCCATTCCAGGATAATCGGTACAACATGGATTGGGCGCTTACGGAAGATAATGCCATTTTAGCGCATTATGAAAAGGTATTGGATTTCAGGGAAGAATTTTCTGAGGTGCTTTCACGTGGTTCACGAGACGACATTGCAGGATCGGATGCGGAACAATTTCTGGTGGCTGAACGCACCCATCAGGAAGATTCCGTGTATGTAGGCATGAATGTCTCAAACGATGAAAAAGAAGTAACATTGGCTGTGGACTCGGAAGAAACCATCGTGACGGACCATTACTCGGGTGACGTGTATCGAGCAGATGGTAATCATACGATTTCCGTCACACTGCCATCACTGGCTGATGGTGGGACTGTGCTACTGAGTGCTGCAAATGGGAAAATCATTGGTGATGGAATACAGGAAACGGAAGAAATTCCAGAGGACACACTGAGGGTTCATTATGAACGGCCAGACAATGATTTTACAGGACTTGGACTATGGTTCTGGGGAGATGTGGAGACACCATCAGATCAAAATGGGAGCTGGCCTTATGGGGCTTCTCCATTCACGGATAATCCTCGAACCGATTATGGTGCCTATGTCGACATCAAGCTTTCAGAAGGTGCAGAGACAGTTGGAATGCTTGTTAACCATTCGAATGGCTCCAATGTGACCTCTGATATTTTCGTTGATATTCTGGCACCTGAAATGAATGAAATCTGGTTATCGGAAGAAGGACAGCTATCGGTATATGAACCGGCTGATCTCGGTCTGGACAAATTGCGAATCAATTACATGAGTGGAGAAAATGTCTATGAGCCATGGGGGGTTTGGACATGGGGCGATGTAGTCGAGCCAAGCGAAAACTGGCCTATGGGTGCCCATGCATTTTCAAATGACCAAGTAGGAAAATACGGTGCATATGTCGATGTTAATCTTGCTGAACATGCAGAAGAAATCGGATTCCTGTTGGTGGAGAGACAAAATGGCGGCCGTCAAACGGAAGATATGTCTTTTGCCGAGCTAGAGGTGCATAACCAAATTTTCTTAAAAGAGGGGGATGATACTGTTTATACGAATCCATATTATATCTTTGAGGAAGGAATACAATATGGTGAACTCGTTGCTTTAGACCGAATCGAACTGACTTTTTCTTCTACTGCTGACTTTTCCGAACAGGAACTTAGGGAAGGAATGGCGTTGAAGGATAAGGACGGAAATGATGTGGAAATAAGAGCGATTACAAAGGATGAGGATGGTAAGACCGTTCATCTGGAAGGATCTTTTGATGTGGAACATGCACCATATCTTGCTGCTTTTATGAACCAGTCGGTACAGGTGAATAAGAGCTATAAGCTTACCGATGAGTTATACAGCTATAATGGCGATGACCTGGGAGCGACCTTGAACAAAAATAAATCCGCTACGTTAAAGGTTTGGTCGCCAAGTGCGGATGATGTATCAGTCATTTTGTACGATAAAAATGATCAAGATCAAGTTGTTGGCAATCCTGTCCCGATGACAAAAGGTGATCATGGCGTCTGGGAGGTCACCCTGAATAAAGGCAATACCGGTGTTCCTAATCTAACCGGATATTATTATCATTACGAAATGGAGCGGAATGGGGAAAAGGTATTCGCCCTGGATCCATATGCAAAATCAATGGCAACATGGAATGTCGAAACGGCAGATGAAGTTGCGGTTGGAAAAGCAGCTATCGTCGATCCATCAAAAATTGGACCGACACTCCGTTACGCAGATATTGACGGATTCGAAAAACGTGAGGATGCCATCATTTATGAGGCACATGTCCGTGACTATACATCCGATCTAAGCATTTCGGATGACCTGAACTCCGAGTTTGGAATGTTCGCTGCATTTATTGAGAAACTGGATTATCTGGAGGAATTAGGTGTTACCCATGTTCAACTGCTCCCAGTAATGAATTATTATAATGTGAATGAAAATGAACGTGAGAGATTGCTTGATTATTCATCTACTGGCAACAACTATAATTGGGGTTATGACCCACATAGTTATTTTTCATTGACAGGCATGTATTCGGAAGATCCGGATGATGCCGAGCAACGAATTAAAGAATTTAAGTTTTTGATTAAGGAAATCCATAAGCGTGATATGGGTGTCGTCCTTGATGTCGTCTATAACCATACAGCAAAAGTGGATATTTTTGAAAATCTGGAGCCAAATTACTACCATTTTATGGATGCAGATGGCACTCCGCGAGAAAGTTTTGGAGGAGGACGTCTTGGTACGACACATGAAATGGCGAGAAAAGTCCTTGTTGATTCGATTACGTATTGGGTGGATGAGTTTAAAGTGGATGGATTCCGATTTGATATGATGGGAGACCATGATGCCGAAACAATCCAACTGGCATATGACAAAGCAAAAGAACTGAATCCGAACATCATCATGATTGGTGAGGGATGGAGAACGTATGCAGGGGATGAAAATGGCGGAGATGTCATACCGGCAGATCAGGATTGGATGCAGCATACAGAAAGCGTTGCATCATTTTCCGATGAAATAAGAAATGAACTGAAGTCTGGTTTTGGTTCTGAAGGGGAACCACGCTTTCTGACCGGCGGGCCAAGGAATATCCAGCAGATTTTCGATAATGTCACAGCTAATCCGCATAATTTCCTGGCAGATGACCCCGGCGATGTTGTATCTTATATTGCCGCACATGACAATTTGACACTGCATGACGTTATTGCGCAGTCGATTAAGAAAGATCCGAAAGACCATGAACAAGAGATCCATAAACGCATTCGGCTTGGGAACACCATTGTGTTGACATCACAAGGAACAGCCTTCCTCCATGCCGGTCAGGAATATGGACGTACAAAGCAATTCCGGCATGAAGATTACAAGGAACCTGTTGATCAGCCGCCATACAAGTCGACATTTATGACTGATTCAGAGGGTAACCCATTTGAGTATCCATATTTCATTCATGATTCGTATGACTCGTCGGATGCCGTGAATAAGTTTGATTGGGAAATAGCGACAAATGCAGAAGCCTACCCAATCCATACACAGACAAGAAACTATACCCAGGGGCTCATTGAATTGCGACGTTCCACCGATGCATTTACATTGGGTACGAGAGATGAAGTGAATGCCAACGTGACGAAAATCGATGCTCCAGAAATAAAGGAGCAGGATTTGATTATTGGCTACCGCGCTGAAGCGTCCGGGGGAGAAGCATATTATGTCTTCATCAATGCGGATGATAAAGAACGTACACTGACCCTTACTGATTATGACTTAAGGGAAGGGAAAGTAATTGTTGACAGTGATGAATCAGGTATTACAGAGGTGACAGACCCATCTGGATTTGAATTGTTTCCAGACAAGATTACAATTGATGCTTTAACCGCGTTAATTCTTAAAGTAGGAGGAGTAGAATAAACCTTTAAGAAAAAGCTCGGGGAGAAGTTTAGTTCAGTTTGTGGATAGGAAGATGTTGGAAATGATATGGAGAGTATGGATAAAAGCGTACAAGGGATATGGGTTGGCGAAAAAGGAGTTCAGGACATATTAAGTTGCAGGATGAGGGACAGTTTATATTCCAACAGTGGTGAACAGAACACATATAGGTGGTATTGGCGAATATAGAAAAATTCTTTGTGAGCTCTCTTAATAATAATCCCCTTGTTTTTCCACCTGAAAGGATATCTATTGTATTTTTTCACCATTAAACGTTGGTTTGAATTAAAGTCACGCTGTATATAAAAGATGAGATGGTTTGAATGAAGTTGGGACCTTTTAAATAAGTTGCGTAGCTTTGCCCCTTTGGATTTTTTATCTGAAGGGGTTTTTCGGTGTATAAGACTTACTTAATTATGTACGTGTAACTGAATCTATATAAATAATTAAAAATTATTATGGGATATTATGAAAAAGTGTACTTAAAGTAAACATTTAGGTTAAGAAGTAAGTTAGATTCAAATGATCTAACTAAGTGGCCAAGAACCTGAAAAAGCAGCGAAATAATACCAAATAGTTCTATAGAAAAGCAAGAATAAGGACAAATTCACATACATATATTTAGGGAGGAAGTGTGAAGCAAGGAGGGGAGTAATGACGAATCTAATCGTTAGGAGATCCTTGGATGAAATTCATTTTTGGTCTAGGATTATGAAGGAGCACGCTTTATTTTTAAGCTTGGGATTTACCTATGAGCAGAACCAATTGATTGAAGAAGCCCAACAGTTCATCACTCTTTTTGAACGAATAGAAGAAAAGTTGGCAAGGTTTACTGTGAATTCGGATTTACGTCAAGTTCAAGCTTTTAACAGTGAGGTTTATCAAGCTGCTGTTGCAATTTGGAGTTACAAAAGAAAAGTTTTAGGATTAACTTTACGTTGTGAAATCCAATCAAATAACTTTCCATTATTAGTTGACCACATCAGCAGAGAAGCAGCTTATTTTGCCAATAGAATAAAAGACCTCAACGAAGGAAAACTTGCCCCTGAACCTGATACCATCATTCAAGAAAATTTATTCTACTTAAGGATTATGGCTGACCATTCTAAATTTATCGGACATCTTTTAGATCCTTCCGAAAGAAAGCTGGTAGAACAGGCAAGAGAATTTAGCCATGATTTTGATCAACTGGTTTTCCAAGCTGTAGATTTAGACTCCATGCGCCCGCATTCTGAAACTGTTCCAATACTGGATCAATTTTTGGATCAAAACAGAGTTTCAGTAGTTTCCTTACGAGACTTTAAGAAAACAGCAAGAGATTTAATTGAGGCTTGTCGTATTAAAAGTAACATTCATCCACTCCTAGCAGATCATACATTTAGAGAAGCTGAGAGATTTTTGGAAATTATAGATTTATTTGACGCTCATCTTTCAAGATCAGATCAGTAAAATGAGGCTGGGACAAAAGGGTTTTAGTTATAGAAAAGTCCGAACTATGATTCAGAATTCTTCAGTAAGAATTCGAATGAGTTCGGATTTTTCTTTATTAGAAGGTAGGAAATTATAAACTTGCCAACCTGCATAAGTGCAACTAAGGTTGTCACCAAAGGTTTGGTGACAAACAAGTTTTCTAAAAGCTTGCTTATCTTGAAACCATCTGCTTTTAGTAATGTTGCTTTTAGTTATGTCCCAGCTACTATTATTTTTTAGCTAAACCAGCTAATAGAAGCACCTATCTTATTGCAACAAGAAAATTGACTGGAGTATAAGAATTACTTTTAATATTATATTATTCATTCTCCTTTACTTGTTAATCTATCAATGATATTCGATAAACTTTTTTCCTAATTGCACTGTTCATCTTCATTGGGATAGAGCATGCGGTAAAAGTTCAGAATTCAAGTGCCAATCTCCCCTCGTTTAAGTTTTGTAGGGATTGGCACTGTTCAGCACTGTTCGTTCGAAACTTTAAGTAATTCGACAAATTTCAACAAAAACCGGGAAGTGACAGGCACCTAGAAATACCTTGCATCATATCCTAATCTTGCTGAAGCATCTTTCCCGGCTTCCATGACCTTTTTAGCAATATGTGGAAGCTTATGCTCCTTCATACGCTGGATGGGCCCGACGACGTTTACAGCACTGACAACCTTTCCTGTGTAATCCCGTATCGGTGCAGCAACCGATTTTGTTCCTTCTGTCAACTCCTCCGTACTGTCTGCATATCCTTGTTCCCGGATTATGCTGAGTTCCTCCCACAGACGCTTTGGATCGGTAATGGTATTCTCTGTGTAGGGAATCAATCCATTCTGAATGACATCTTCTACAATATGTTCTTCACTGAAAGCAAGCAGCACTTTCCCTGAACTGGTGCAATAGGAAGGGTTCCTCCTTCCGACGTGCGTTAAAATACGAACCGGGTGCTGACATTCCTCTTTATGGATATAAATGGTATCCAGCCCGTCCATGATGGCTAAATGTGCGGTTTCTCCAGTATCGTTTACCAATTTATACAGAACGGGTGCAGCTTCCTTATGGATTTCGAGATTGTTGGTTACAATTCCGCCAAGCGTAAGAACGGAAATGCCGAGACGGTAGGCGTTGGTCTTTGGATCTTTTATCACAAACCCTTCACTGGCGAGCGTTGCCATTAAGCGGCTGACTGTACTTTTCGCCAGGCCAAGTGATTCAGCGAGTTCGCTGACTTTCTTTGCCGGTTCGAACGTGGAATAGCTCTTTAGAATACGTAAAGCGTTTTTAACGGAAGAAAGGGTCTGTGGTTCACTTTTCTTCTTTGGCATATCTTTCACCTCTTTTTAATTAGTTCTGCATAAAGGAACATATAAATTCAGGTTAATATCCTGATATTATAGTAATTATACAATATTGAATGCGTTTTCTAAATAAAATTCACAAATTATTTTAAATTATTTATGTTTTGTTGCGTATAGAGGAACTGTGGACTTTCGAAGGTTGTTTTCCAAACTTATAATGGAGTTAAAGCTGATGGTGAATTGTTTTACTGTATCTTTTTAAAGCAGATTCCTTTTGGCTTTGGATTAATCCCGGAAATGTTAAACACTTTCCGAAAAAAACAGGAGGCTTTCACAATGGAAACTACTGAAACGAGAACAGAAGTACAACCAATTGATTGTTCACATTACATCAATGGTACGTATGTAACGTCAAACAATGGAAAAAACTTTGAAAATGTCAATCCGGCAACCGAAGAAGTATTGGGAGTCGTTGCAGAAGGAGGAAAAGAAGACGTTGATCAAGCAGTACGTGTCGCAAGGAAGGCACTTAAAGGTGAATGGGGAAACATGCCGTTAAGACAGCGTTCGGCGATAATCCGCAAAGTTGGCGATTTGATTTTGGAAAGAAAAGATGAATTGGCAGCATTGGAATCACTCGATACCGGTAAACCGATATGGCTTTCCAAAAAGGTTGATATTGATCGGGCCGCCTATAATTTCCATTTCTTTGCCGATTATATGACTTCGATAGGAACGGAATCCTACCAACAGGATGATATTGCTATCCATTATGCGGTGCGTCGTCCGGTTGGTGTTGTTGGATTGATTAATCCGTGGAATCTTCCGCTGCTGCTCATGACCTGGAAGCTTGCGCCGGCACTTGCAGCGGGAAATACAGTCGTCATGAAGCCATCTGAAGTAACGCCAATGACAGCCACCGTTTTAGCCCAAATATGCTCGGATGCAGGTGTGCCGGATGGGGTTGTCAATATGGTCCATGGATTTGGTGAGACAGGAGCAGCGATTACTTCCCATGATGATGTCGACGCGATTGCCTTTACAGGTGAAACGGTGACAGGAAGTACCATTATGAAGGCTGCTGCACCAACCTTGAAAAAATTGTCATTTGAACTTGGCGGCAAAAATCCAAATATCATTTTTGCCGATGCCGATTTGGATGATGTGATCGAGACCACTTTAAAATCAAGCTTCATCAACCAGGGTGAGGTTTGCCTGTGCGGTTCAAGAATTTATGTGGAACGTCCGATTTATGATGAATTCCTGGAAAAGTTTGCAGAAAGGGCCAAGGAATTAAAGGTAGGCGATCCATTCGATCCCGAAACAAAAGTTGGTGCACTGGTCAGTGAAGAACATTATCGGAAGGTGCTCAGCTACTTGGATATCGCAAAAGAAGAGGGTGGAAACTTTCTGATTGGCGGGAAGGTCGCAGAGGGATTAGATAAAGGTTTCTTCGTGGAACCAACTATTATAACAGGTCTGGAAAATGATTCGAGATGTGTTAGTGAGGAAATCTTTGGACCGGTAGTAACGGTCACACCTTTTGACACAGAGGAAGAGGTAATGCATCAGGTCAATGATACCCATTATGGTTTATCTTCCAGCTTGTGGACCAGCAATATCAAACGTGCCACCCGCTTGTCTGCACAAATTGAAGCTGGTATGGTATGGGTGAACACTTGGTTTCTTCGTGATCTGCGTACCCCGTTTGGCGGCATGAAACATAGCGGTATCGGCCGTGAAGGTGGCGCACACAGCTTTGACTTCTATTCAGAGTTAACAAACGTTACAGTCAAACTTTAGGGGGATATCTATGAAAACGGAAGATACTGCGAAAATAGAAAACCACGCAAAGCACTTAGCTGATGCCTGGAATAAAGGGGAAGGGGTTCAGCCCATTACGGAGCTGGATCCTGAACTCTCCATCGATGATGCTTATCAGGTACAATTGCATACCGTTGAACGAAACCTTGAAAACGGACAGCGGGTCACCGGCAAAAAAATCGGTCTGACCTCAAAAGCGATGCAGGAAATGCTCGGTGTAAATGAACCTGACTATGGACATTTACTGAACGGGATGGAGTGCGAAAATGGCGGATCCATTTCCTTTAAACGGGTCCTTCAGCCTAAGGTGGAAGGGGAAATAGCTTTCATTCTAAAGGAAGATTTAGTCGGACCGAACGTTACTTCTCTTGATGTAATAAAAGCTACCGATGCAGTTGTTCCTTCACTTGAAATTGTAGACAGCCGAATTAAGGACTGGAAGATCACTTTGGCAGATACGGTTGCTGATAATGCTTCTTCCGGTTTATATGTGCTTGGCGGGAAACCATTAAAGATTGAGGATGTAGATTTGAAACAAATGGGAATGGCACTCTATAAAAATGGCAAGCTGTTAAATACGGGAGTCGGAGCAGCCGCTTTGGGAGACCCTGTGAAATGTGTAGTATGGCTGGCCAACAAACTGGCAGACTATCATATTCCTTTAAAAGCAGGCGAGGTCATCCTTTCCGGGGCTTTATCAGCTGCAGTGGAAGCGGAGCCGGGAGATGAGTTCTATGCTAAATTTGCCGACCTTGGTGAAGTACACGTTTCTTTTACGGTATGAATATAGGCATTAGCGGGATTAGCATTGTGCTGCAACAAAACAAAGGAGGGAAAATGGATGGAGAAGGTAAAGGTTGGAATAATTGGTTCAGGTAACATCGGTTCTGATCTAATGGTGAAATTAACAAAATCAGACGTGCTGGAATTAACGGCAATGATGGGTATTGATGCCTCCTCACGCGGCATGCAGCATGCCAGACATTTGGGACTTCAGGTATTTGATAATGGTGTGGAAGGATTATTGGATCAGCCGGATTTGGTGGATATTATTTTTGACGCAACAAGTGCAGGGGCGCATATCCACAATGCAAAAGTCGCCAAACAGCTTGGCAAACGGATACTTGATCTGACCCCGGCTGCAATCGGGCCGTTTATTGTACCTCCCGTAAACCTGGGCGAGCATTTAGATGCGGATAATGTCAATCTTATTACTTGCGGCGGTCAGGCTACTATTCCGATCATTCATGCGGTTAATCAGGTGGCAGAAGTGGAATATGGGGAGATTGTTGCCACCATTGCAAGCAAAAGTGCCGGACCTGGTACAAGGGCGAACATTGACGAATTTACAGAAACAACGGCTAAAGGAATTGAGCTGGTTGGCGGTGCCAAAAAAGGAAAGGCAATTATCATCCTTAACCCTGCCGAACCGCCTATCATGATGCGTGATACAGTCCATGCGATTGTAGCTGAAGATAAAATGGATGAAGAAAAAATCGTAAACTCGATTAACGAAATGGTCGAAAAGGTTCAAGCTTATGTGCCGGGATATACGTTGCGGACAGAGCCAATTTTTGACGGAAATAAAGTAACCGTTTTCCTTGAAATTGAAGGGGCAGGACACTACTTACCGAAATATGCCGGTAACCTGGATATCATGACATCTGCTGCTGTAAAAGTGGCGGAAGAGTTTGCAAAAAATCGTGAAAAGCCTGCAGTAAAACAGGCTTAAGGAGGGATGAATATGGCTAATGAAACGGGGATTAAAATTACCGAGGTTGCGTTACGGGATGGAAGTCATGCGATAAGCCATCAGTATACGGTGGACCAGGTGACATCGGTTGCAAAAGTTCTGAATGAGGCGCGTGTTCCATACATCGAGGTTACACATGGAGACGGACTTGGAGGTTCTTCCTTACAATATGGTTTATCGAAAACAGATGAACTTAAATTGATTGAAGCTGCTGTTTCCGTTACGGATTTTTCGAAAATTGCAGTATTGCTGCTTCCCGGCATCGGTACAATCCATGATTTGAAAAAAGCTGCAGATCTGGGGGCAAAAATGGCACGGATTGCCACACATGTGACAGAAGCAGATGTTTCCAAGCAGCATATTGAAACGGCAAAAGAGTTAGGATTGGAAACGGTTGGCTTTTTGATGATGAGCCATATGGCACCGGTTGATAAACTGGTTGAACAGGCAAAATTAATGGAAAGCTATGGTGCTGATACCGTTTACGTTGTCGATTCTGCTGGTGCGCTGCTGCCACATGAAGTGAAGGAAAGGATTAAAGCGCTGCGTCAGGAGTTAAAGGTTAACATAGGTTTTCATGGGCATAACAATTTATCATTGGCAATGGGGAATACATTGGCAGCGATTGAGGAAGGTGCTACGAGGATTGATGGGAGTATCCGTTGTCTAGGGGCAGGTGCCGGCAATACACAAACAGAGGTACTGGTTGCTGTCCTGGAAAAAATGGGGATACCTACGGGTGTGGATACGTACAAGATGATGGACATAGCCGAGGACATTATTGCGCCGATTCTGCCGAAACCACAGGAAATTAACCGGGACAGCCTGACATTGGGGTATGCAGGGGTCTACTCCAGTTTCCTGCTGCATTCGAAACGGGCATCTGAAAAATTCTCGGTGGATTCCAGAGATATCCTTGTTGAATTAGGCAAAAGGGAAATAGTCGGGGGACAGGAAGATATGATAACCGATGTGGCAGCAGAACTTTCAAAAACTGCAGTTACGCCGGCGAAATAGTTTTTGTCAAATAGGAAGCACGATACTGGGGAGTGAGGATATGGATAAAGATCTGATTAGAGAACTGACCACTTATGTACACAATGCTGAAAAAGAAAAACGGGAAATCACGAAAATAACAGCGGAACTATACCCGGAGCTTACTATAGAGGAAGGTTATCTCGTGCAGGAGGAACTGATCCGTGAGAAATTGAAAGAAGGACATAAAATCATTGGTCCGAAAATGGGAATTACCAGTGAAGCTAAGATGAAGCAAATGAATGTAGATAACCCGATATATGGTTATGTCTTTGATTATATGGTTGTGGAAGAAGGGGATTCCATTTCCATAGCTGACTATATCCATCCAAAGGTAGAGCCTGAAATTGGATTTATTCTGGATAGGGATTTGGAGGGGCCGGGCATTACTCCTCTTGATGTATTAAGGGCGACAGAGTATGTTTTCCCATCCATTGAAATTATTGACAGCCGCTATGAGAACTTCAATTTCACGTTGCCTGATGTGGTTGCAGACAACACATCTGCTGCAGGAGCTGTTTTTGGAACCTATTTGAGAAGGCCGGAAGAATTGGAATTGGATGTTGTCGGTGTCACTTTGTCCATTAATGGCGAAATTAAATCATTGGGTGCAGGGGCGGCGGTACTGGGAAATCCAGCTAACTCCGTAGCGAGGCTTGCCAATATGCTGGCTGAAAAAGGAGAAAAAGTTAAAGCTGGCCAGCCCATTTTAACCGGTGGGATTACAGCTGCTGTTCGGCTGTCACCGGGAGATTTTGTACAGGCGAAATATGGTGGTTTAGGCGATGTATCTTTTTTTGTGAAAGAATAACCAAATTAGTTAATAGAGGGAGGTAAAGCAAGTGCCGCTTGTAAATATCCAAATTATGGAGGGCAGGTCTCCCGAGAAAATAGAGACGCTAATGAAAAATGTCACTGAAACCGTCAGTGAATCATTGGATGCTCCAAAAGAAAATATACGTGTTATTGTCTCTGAAGTGCCAAAAACAAACTGGGCAATTGGTGGCACATCAGCAAAAAAATTGGGAAGATAGAACAAAAGCGCAAGCGCCTTGATCACCCCCGACAAAAAAGGAAGTTCGGCTAATAACACCACATCCTGTGGCAACGCCGAACTGACCCACGTCCTGTGGGCCCAAGTAGAAACTACCAGTGGCGTTCTTTGCCACAGGTAGTTTCTACTTAAGACCTCGAGGGGGTAGGCGCTGGAGTTGGACGATCAAAAGCGGAGGTGACTGTTCAGAAACGCATGCATAAGCAAGGGACTGGAAAGCGCATGGTTTTGGCGCTTGGAATGTCCATTGCTTATGACAGGAGTTTCTAGGAACCGGAGCTGGACGCGGCTGTTTATGTGTAAAGGTTATTTGCTGCCAAAAATTTATACTTTCTTTTTTTTAATAAAAAGCATGGGGACTCTATTGCTTCCTTTGTCGGAAACTTTGAGGTCCCCATGCTTCTATCCATATTTATGGCTGATGATGGAATAGGTGATTTTTTTGGCAAGGTCTCTTATCTGGGAGCTTTTACGGTATTGGACATAGACCTGATTTGGTATATTGTAGATTTCAGTGATCTTACGGATTTCCACCTCATCATTGTATCGTTTATCAATGCCCAGTTCAGGAGTGATGCCAATCCCTATATCATTTTGAGCGGCTTGTACAAGCATTTCATTATTCTCCACATCGATTCGTGTGATATTTTGGACTCCCATTAACTGTTGATCAATCAACCTCCACAATGCAGAATTCCGTCTGTAGCTTATTACAGTTTGACCATGTAAGTCTTCCAGATGGATCGGCTTTTTTTGATTTAGATGATGATTTTTTGGGAGGACAAGCACAATGTGATTATCAAACAGATATTCAGAAACAATGTCCTGATTGTTTGATAGAACATTCCTCGTAAAGATCAAATCCACTTCTCCAGATAAAGCCCTTTCATTTAAATCTACCGAATCGTATCCTTCCAGAATCTGAATGTCTATATCGCCAATTTCCTTAATTGTTTTCAGTACTTCCACAATGAAAGAATAGGCATAGCCGGGAGAAAAACCAACCTTTATAACAGGGTCCTTAACCAGATTTGGAATTTCTTTGGAATGTTTTATATAGATCAGAATGTTTTTGGCATACTCAACAAGCATATTCCCCTCTTTAGTCAAGAAGATTTCATGACCAATTCTTTCAAAAAGCTCGCATTGCAAAATATCCTCCAAGGCCTTGATTCGGGATGTGACTGTTGGCTGGGTAACATGGAGGGCGGCTGCCGCCTTTGAGTAGCTTTTATATTTGACTACAGTAAGGAAGGTCTGTAATTGGCTTTCATTCATTTTATTTCCTCCAGGATTATACTATTTTTAATTATTTAAATGAAAAGAGATATAGTAAGCGTTTACAAACTGCTGTAATTAGGGGAAGAGCTTGCTTGTTTATATTAATAATAGGTGAAAAAAATAGGTGTTGTCAATTCTGATAACAGAAAAATTGGATTATAAAATATTTTTTGAAAAGGGTATTAAAACAAAATTTAATTCTATTGGTATCTGAAGAATGTGACTTTTATAATAAATGTAAGCAGGAAAACAGAGGTTGGAATTTTTGAGCAGGCGTAAATCCTGCTGCGTCATGTAAGTGCTTACAAAATGAAGAAAGGGAGGGATTATATTGGGAGATAAATTGTTGAATGAGTCGTTAGAAGGAAAAGTTGCTGTTGTTACAGGATCTGCTCGTGGTATTGGTTATGCGATTGCATTGAAGCTCGCCAATTCAGGTGCAAATGTATTAATAAGCGGTACGGACAAGGAACGTACAAAGAAAGCAGCCGAGGAAATGCAAGCGCTGACAAATTCAGAGGTCAGTTACTATGCTGGAGACCTTTCAGAAGAAGTGAATGTGGAGGAAATGGTTACGCGAACAATCAGTAATTGGGGAAAGATTGATATTCTGGTAAATAATGCTGGCGGAGGTGTCATTTTACCTTTTCTGGAACAGACTCCTGAAACTCTGAAAACAACAATCAATAGGAATCTGTGGACAGCGGTTTGGTCCTGTTACAAGGTTTTGCCACACATGGTAGATGCCGGGTATGGGCGAATTATCAATATTGGTGCAGATTCAGTGAGAAATGGTTTATGGGACCATGCGGCATATAATGCTGCAAAAGGTGGCGTCCATGCAATGACAACCGGGCTGGCGAGGGAGTTTGCGAAAGATGATATCACGATAAATACTGTTGCACCACCTGCTGTTGACTGTGAAGCATTGGACAGGATAAGAGACAGGGATTCCCGGTTAGTGGATAAATATATCGAAATTATTCCCAAAGGGAGAGCTGCGACAGTGGAGGAGGTAGCGGATGCTGTCTGGTACTTGTCAACGGATGGGGCGAGCTTTATTACGGGTCAGGTTATTAGTGTGAATGGTGGAAGCAACATGCTTTAACACATAATTAGAGGAGGAGCTTTTATGAATAATTTGATTCAGGAAAATATGGAAAAAAGTGAGTTTCTTGTTCATCGAAGTGTTTTTACTGATCGCGAAGTATTAGCCCAAGAGAGAGCTGAAATATTTAACAAATGCTGGTTGTTTATCGGCCACGAAACGGAAGTTCCTACACCAGGAGATTACAGACGCAAAAAAGTAGGTGGCCGTAACTTATTGCTTGTACACAGCCAGGATGGTGAAATCAGGGCTCTATATAATACCTGCCCACATCGCGGTGCGCTCGTTTGCCGGGAAAACGAAGGAAATTCGAGAGTTTTCCGATGTTTCTATCATGCGTGGAGCTTTAAAAATGATGGGGAATTGGTAGGGATGCCAGGGAAAGATGGTTTTCCGGAAGATTTTAATGCAGAAGGAACGAAAAACATGAAAGCGGTTAACCGAATGGAGAGCTATCGTGGGTTTTTGTTTGTTAACTTTGACGATAACGCTATTTCTCTAGATGAATATTTAGGAAATGCAAAAGAATATATTGATCTGGTAGTAGACCAGTCGGAATTTGGCATGGAGGTCCTGGGTGGAGTACAGGAATACAGTGTGAGAGCCAATTGGAAGCTTCTGGCAGAAAATAGTGTTGATTTATATCATGGAATGCCTACACACAAGACGTATTTTGATATTAAGCAATCTCAGGATCCTGATCTCAAGCGGGTACAATTGGAAGGAAAAGGCGTTGAATTAGGCAATGGGCATGCAGTCATCGAATATGTGGCTCCATGGGGAAGGCCAGTTGCACAATGGACACCAATATGGGATGAAAATCTGAAAAGAGATATGGAGAATATGAAAGCAAGGTTAATTGAACGGTATGGGGAGCAGCGAGCAGAACGGATTGCTAACTACAACCGTAATATTCTTATTTTCCCTAACCTGGTCATTAATGACATTATGGCTGTTACGGCAAGAACCTTTTACCCTTCTTCTCCGGGTTATATGGAGGTTTCCGGTTATGCACTGGCACCTAAGGGAGAAGATGAAGGACATCGACTGGCCAGAAACAACAACTTCCTAGAGTTCCTAGGACCAGGCGGTTTCGCTACGCCGGACGATAATGAAGCACTGGAACTATGCCAGGAAGCTTACAACAACAATCAGGAAGTTGAATGGAATGATATTTCCAAAGGAATGGGAAGGGAAGATGGTGCTTTGGCAACAGATGAACTGCAAATGAGAAGCTTCTGGAGGCAATATAACAAGATACTAAAGCCAGTCCTTCAAAAGGAGGTTGCACATAAATGACAGTCACACGCCAAGATGTAGTTGACTTTCTATATAAAGAAGCGAAATTATTGGATGAATGGAAATTGACAGAGTGGGCGGAATTGTTTACCGACGATGGGACCTATATTGTACCGCCGATTGGTGAACCGGAAGCAAGTCCGGTAAATTCGTTGTTCTATATCCATGATAGCCGCACAAGACTGCAGGACAGGGCAGAAAGGCTACTGAAGAAGGAAGCGCATGTAGAATACCCGCACTCTACTACCATCCGAAACTATCATAATATTATCGTTGATAAGTTGGATCAGGAAGTTATTGAAGCGGAATGCAATTTTACAACATACCGAACAAAAAGGGAAGTGCTGGACAGTTTTGTTGGGAGACAGCAATTTGAAATCGTACAGCAGAATGGTCAGCTTGCGATTAAAAGCAAAAAAGTGATCCTGCACTTAGACAGCTTAAGACCTCAAGGAAAGATCAGCTTGATTTTATAGAGGATTACGGAAAGGCAGGTATGCAGGATGAATAAGGAACGAAAAGTTTATGATATAACCATCATTGGCGGTGGTCCAGTGGGGTTGTTTACCGCTTTTTATGCAGGTATGCGCCAGGCAAGTGTGAAAATTATAGAAAGTCTGCCTGAGCTCGGCGGCCAGCTTGCGGCAATCTATCCTGAGAAATACGTTTATGATGTAGCTGGATTCCCAAAAATAAAGGCAATCGACTTAGTGAACCGGCTGACTGAACAGATGGGCCAGTTCGAAAATGAAGTTTGCTTGAATGAAGAAGTAAAAGAGGTTACCAAGGAAGAAGATATTTTCATCATCAAGACCAATAGTCAAATACACTATTCGAAAACAATCATCATAACAGCTGGAAACGGAGCGTTTAAGCCAAGAACCATGAAACTGGAGAACGAGGAAAAATACGAAGGGTCGAATCTGCATTATCGGATTCAAAGCTTGGATGATTTCCAAAATAGGGACGTGGTTGTTTTCGGTGGAGGAGATTCAGCGGTGGATTGGGCATTGATGCTCGATGGAATCGCCTCAAACGTTACCATTGTGCATCGCAGGGACCGATTCCGGGCGCATGAGCATAGTGTTCAACAGCTGAAGGATTCTTCGGTGCAAATTTTAACACCTTACGTTCCCAATGAAATAGTGGGAGAGTCAACCATTGAGACCATTAAACTGAAAGAAACCAAAGGCGATAAGATGGTGGAGCTCGCTGCAGATGATTATATTGTGAATTATGGGTTTGTTTCCAATTTAGGGCCGATCAGTGATTGGGGACTGAATATTGAGAACAATTCGATTCTGGTAAACTCCAGAGCCGAAACAAGTATAGAGGGCATCTATGCCGTTGGAGATATTTCCACATATGGGGGGAAGGTTAAATTAATGGCAACCGGTTTTGGGGAGGCACCTATTGCGGTCAGTAATGCAAAGGTTTACATTAATCCGGATGAATCCCTGCATGGCGCGCATAGCACCTCGATTATGAGCAGGAAGGAAAAACGGAATAAAAAAGAGGCAGTATCGTATTAAAGAATAAATGCAATGAAAAATATACAGCTAATTAGGAGGAAATGGTATGTCTAAGGTGAAGGAAGATATTTTTAGTTTAAGTGAGGAATCAACACAGGTAAGACTGGAAAAATTACTGCGTACCGTGGCACATCTCGGGCATGTGGAAATCAGTGTAACGAACTTTGAAAAATCATTGTGGTTTTTTACAGAGGTTCTGGGCCTTGTGCTCACAGAAGAAGAGGGCGACCGCGCTTATTTAAGAGCATGGCAGGATTTTGATCATCACACACTTGTTTTAAAAGCATCCAATGAATCCGAGGTAAACCGCATAGGCTGGCGTGTGAGCTCCGAAGAATCTCTTAAACTATTTGAAAAACAATTAAAGGAAATGAATATTGATTTTAAATGGGTAGAAGGCGGCCAAAAGAAAGCGCTGGGGGACGCCATTCATTTTAAATCCCCTGCCGGATTGCCTGTTGAATTGTATTGGGAAAAGGATAAATTTGTAACAAACGATCCAAAACTGATTTCCAAACTGCCCAGCCATCCAAGCAAATATCCGGCAAGAGGAGTGGCTCCGCGCCGTTTTGATCATGTAAATATAATGGTGAATGATGTGAGTAAGGAACAGGAATGGTGGACGGATTTGCTTGGTATTCACCATCGATACTATATTCAGAATAAAGAGGATGTCCGATTGGGGTCATGGTTAAGCAGAACGAATATTGCCCACGAAATTGCTTTGATGAGAAACTCCAATCAGAATGGTGCCCTATTCCACCATTTAGCCTATTACCTGGATTCTGGTGATGAACTGATTCGTGCTGCAAATATCATGGCAGAGAATGATATAAAAATTGAGTGGGGTCCTGGTAAGCATGGAACTAGTGGAGCACAATTCATCTATGTGTTCGAACCATCGGGACATCGGGTGGAAATCTGGACTGGAGGATTTCTCATGTTTTCACCGGATTGGGAACCTATTGGCTGGTCTTCTGAAATTGGTCAATTGGGACTGGAAATGTGGGGAAGCACGCCACCGGAAACCTATTTAACGTATGGGGCGAAAATAGGAGAATAATGATTGCAGGGAAAATAAAAATTCGGAATGGTGGGAGAGTTCACTTGTGCAGCGAAATTTAAAAGTAGATTTTCATACCCATATCATAGCAGAGGAATTTTTGGATTTAGCGGAAAAATATGAAGATGACCGTTGGCCAATTTTGGAAAGAACATGTGAATGCGGTGCCAATATTATGGTGAAGGGAAAGAAATTCAGGGAAATAACTGATCAGGCCTGGGATACAGAAAAAAGATTAAGTGATATGGATAAAGAAGGCATTGATATCCAGGTTTTATCACCGATCCCAGTTACCTTCAGTTACTGGTCAGATCCCGAAAAAGGCCTGGAACTGGCAAGATTCCAAAATGATTTTATTGCATCGATTACCAATGAAAACCCTAAGCGGTTTATTGGGCTGGGCACGGTTCCTTTGCAGGACATAAGCCTGGCGATAAAAGAAATGGAAAGAGCCATGGACGAGCTAGGATTAAAAGGGATTCAAATAGGGAGTAATGTAAACGGCAAGAATCTGGATGATGAAACCTTGGAGCAATTTTTCCAAGCTGCAAATGAAAGAGGAGTGCCATTGTTTGTACATCCATGGGAAACACTTGGAAGAGAGCGAATGCCACGCCATAACTTCATGTACATGGTCGGAATGCCATCTGAAACCGCTTTGGCAGCAGGAAGCATCATTATGAGCGGTATGCTGGACAGAAACACGAATTTAAAAGTTTGCTTTGCGCATGGAGGCGGTTCGTTACCGTATTTACTGCCCAGAATGGATAAGGGCTGGAATGTATGGCCGCAGATCAGGAAGACCGAGAAAGCTCCAAGTCATTATGCGAAACTGCTTTACTATGATTCGCTTGTCTATGATGAAAATAACCTGCAGTTTATGATTGATAGATTTGGATCAGACCGCATCATTGCCGGATCGGATTACCCTTTCCTGCTGCGGGAGATTCCATCAGGCAACGTTGTTGATCAATTAACAACATTAAATGAAGAAGAAAAAGCAAAAATCCACGGACTTAATGCACTGAAATTTTTAAATATAGAGTAACGGAGACGGTTCTCCTGCTTCCTTTGTCAAACGTTTTATAGCAGGAAGCAGGGGGGGACCGGTCCTATTATTTAATAGGTGAGGAGTTCCCATCATCGAAACGGCGGTAAAAATAAAAAAAGGAGAGGATTACTTTGGCTTTTGTCATATTAGAACCATGTGGTAATGAAAAAGCAGCTGAATGTACACAAATATGCCCGGTAGATTGTATTGAAGAAGGACCTGATCAATTCTTTATTGATCCCAACATATGTATCGATTGCGGTGCCTGTGTTGCAGCCTGCCCAATCAATGCAATCGTCGATGAACATGACCTGACTCCAGACCAGGAAGAACAACTGGAAAAAGCCGAAAACTTTTTCGCATAGGGAAGCATGGGACGTTTCCCTTGCTTCTTTTCAAATTTTATTGAGTTTAATTGCTTTGAAGATAATAAAGATACCTGATTTCCAGACAGCATGGCCGGTCCCCGAGACACTGAAAAGTCTCTAATTATTGATGTTTTAAGAATGATTGTCACTCTGTTATTCGACAAATTTCAACAAAAACCGGGGAGTGACAGGCACCTATGCGAATTACTACCCCAAACCCTCACTTTATATTAACTCCCTGTAAAATCTACACATTCTATTTACATACATATTTTCCCAATTGGAAAGTAACCGCTAACATAGACTCTCTATCAACTTATCAGATAGAAATTAGAAATTTAGCAAAATCATCCATTGTAAAGCCAATTTACAAAACTTCCAACGTTTCTTCAATCCGAGTTTAATCTTCCTTAACATACGTAATTTATAATGGAGTCAGGTAAAGAGGGAGGGATTAGATGAGCCTAATGGAATTACATATACATTCAACATTTTCCGATGGGGAGCAGACGCCTGAGGAAATTTTACAAGCCGCACAATTGAAAGGAGTACGTTTGCTTGCATTTACAGACCATGATGAAATTGGCGCCTATCATCAGGCTCGGGAATTGGCTATGGAGCTTGGGATTCATTTAATACCCGGGATTGAATTGAATACAGATGGTGTTGATGGGGAGCTGCACATACTTGGATACTTTTTTGATCCGGATCACCCACAAATGGTCAGACACATCGAATGGCGTAAGGAAGAACGCAAGATGTGGGCTGAGGAGATTACCCGAAAACTCCAGATGCTTAATTATAATGTGACGTTTACTGATGTTCTGAAAAAGGCCCCTGGTGATATTATCGTCCGCACCCATATTGCACAGGCATTGGTAGAGAAAGGTTATTTCCATTCTGCGCAAGATGCCTATCATAACTTATTGGTTAAAGGAAAGCCTGCATTCGTAAACCGGGAGGCCTTCTCTGCACAAGATGCGGTTTTCTTGATCCATGCATGTGGCGGGAAGGCTTTTCTGGCCCATCCAGGGGCGTATTCTTTTTCTTTCGATGAAAGAGCTATTCTGGCATACGGGATTGACGGAATAGAAGTCTATCATTCGAAGCATAGCGAGAATGATGTCTGCTATTGGATGGAATTCTCCGAAAAACATCGGCTGCTGAAGTCAGGTGGATCGGATTCTCATGGACCTAAGTCTCGGAATCCCTTTCCGATTGGCAGCATTCAACCGGATGATGAGACCAAGGAGCACTGGCTTGAAAGGGTGGGTGTGTCATTGTGAGATTCTACATGGCTTCCACACTATGCTGGAGTTTCCATCCGCTAGAAGCAGTGGCTATCGCCGAAGAGGAGGGTTTGCAGGGTGTGGAACTATGGGCAGAGCATATCTTTTATCATCATGCAAATCCAGAGGAAATACGTCTTCTTGCGGAGGAAAAAGGGCTTGCGCTTACGCTGCATGCTTCCAGTTGGGACTTGAATATTTGCTCGCTCAATCAAGGGATTCGCGAACAATCCTTGGCAGAATTGAAGAAATCGGTTGATTTGGCAGAGGTACTTCAGGTGGAGCATATGACATTTCATCCTGGTCGCTTCACGGTAAAAAGCTATTTGCAGGATGAGCATCGAGACCTTTTAGTACGGAACACAAAAGAACTCGTAGACTATGCGAAGGGGAAACAGGTCATCATCTCCCAGGAATTGATGGAGGAGATACCGAAGGAAATGCTTACCGACCCAAATACAATGAATGCTTTTACATCCCAAGTTGGCGAAGGTTTATATGTAACACTGGATATTGCGCACACACCCCTGTCGGAAAGCAGCCTGGCTTATATGGACAAGCTGGAGCGGGTGAACAGTATCCATCTGAGTGACTCGAACAGGGATCAATTCCATGTGCCACTTGGAAAGGGAGCCATTGACATACCACACGTACTTAATGACCTTTCTGAAACAAATCTGCCTGTTGTGCTGGAAGGGATGGATACCGGTCATGAATTATCATTTTTAAAACAGCACCTGAGCTTTTTGCGGGAGGCTGGTTGGACAGAAAGGAAGACTCACGCTTGAAAATATTGATTACAAATGACGATGGCATCTTTGCACCGGGTGTGGAGGCACTGGCTGATTTACTTTCTCATTTTGGAGAGGTTGTCCTCGTCTGCCCGGATACGGAAAAAAGTGCCTATAGTCATAAAATCACACTACGACAGCCATTGAAACTAAAAAAGTTGATTTCATACAGAACAATGTTGAGGCATACGCGGTCAATGGTTCCCCTGCTGACTGTGTGAAAATTGCTATGGAAGTACTGTTGAAGGAGAAGCCTGATATCGTTTTCTCCGGTATCAATGCCGGGCCGAATGTGGGGAGGGATATGTATTATTCAGGAACAATTGCCGCAGCACAGGAAGCCATGCTGTATGAGGTTCCCTCCGTATCGGTCTCACTGGAAACATTCAAAACGTCAAAAATAAAATTCGATATTGTGAAACAGCTGCTTTACCAGATTGTGGAGGTGATTCTGCAAAATAAAATAGCGAAAAATGTCATGCTCAATGTGAACCTGCCGTATACGTCCAAAGAACTCTATAAAGGTGTTCGTGTAGTCCCGATGGATTTGTCCATTTCACGCTATAATTTTGTTCCATTAATAGACCCACAAGGACAGGATTATTATTGGCTGAAGGATAATTATGAAGAACTGAAAGTAAATAAAGGATCAGATTATGAGTTGCTGAAAGCAGGCTATGTCACGGTTTCGCCAATCGATATAAAGCTTACACAAAAAAGGAAAATCGATCAGATCAGCCGTTGGTTCCATAAGATCAATTATACTCAGGAGGGAATTTAAATGAAAAAAGTTCTGTTAACGCTTATGTTTTCGATTGTCTTTATTGCACTTAGTGCTTGTGGGGATAGTTCTGAGGAGGAGACAAATTCCTCTGGTTCAACGAATGAAGGGAATGCTGAAGCCGGGTCATCCGCCGAATCAAGTGGGGAAATTGAATTCTATACATCTCAGCCGGATGTGGATGCGGAGCAGCTGGTAGATGCGTTCAATGAGATTTACCCAGAAGTTGAAGTAAATATTTTCCGTTCAGGTACAGAGGAAGTAATCAGTAAGATCAATGCGGAAAATCAGGCCGGAGAAGTTGCTGCAGACTTACTGCTCGTTGCTGATGCTGTAACATTTGAAGGATTGAAGGAACAGGATCTTCTGATGGAGTATGTTTCTCCAGAGACAGAAGCGATTCCAGAAGAGTTTGTTGATGAAGATGGAACGTATACAGGAACTAAGATCATGGCAACCGGTATTGCGGTCAACACTGAAAATGTCTCTGAAATGCCAGCTTCATGGGATGTGCTGGCATCTGAAGAAGCTGCGGATCAAGTAGTTATGCCAAGTCCACTATACTCTGGTGCAGCGGCATATAATCTTGGTGTCATTACGCGAAATGAAGCTTTTGGGTGGGAATATTATGAAGGTATCAAAGCAAACAATCCGATGATTACAGAAGGAAACGGTGCAGTAATCGAGAATGTGGCTTCCGGTCAGAAGACATATGGGATGGTTGTGGATTATCTCGCATCCCGTGCTGCGAATGATGGTTCCCCAGTCGAACTGGTTTATCCGGAAGAGGGTGTTCCAGTTATAACAGAACCGATTGGTATTATGGCAAACACACAAGAGGAAGCTATTGCAAAAGCATTCGTTGATTTCGTTCTTTCCGAGGAAGGACAGCAGCTGCAATCAGAAATTGGCTATACCCCGATCCGTGAAGGTGTTGAAGCACCAGAAGGATTGAAAGCTTTGGATGAATTCGATGTCCTTCAAGCTCCGATTGAAGATTTATATCAAAACCGGGAAGCAGATAAAAAAGAATTCGAGGCACTATTTTCAGAATAACGTCTAACTTGACTGTAGGGTGATACTAGTTATGAACAAAGACAAAAATCATGAGTTGAAACAGGAGGAAATGCCGCGAAGCGCCATTTCCTCTCTATTCGTTCATCCCATGCTCTATAAAATAATTGCAATAGTTCTGGTGGTTATCTTTTTTGTCATTCCAATCATCCGACTGGTGCTAATGAGCATAGCTTTTGGTGAAGGATTTGGTCTGCAATTTTATCGAGATATTTTGACAGATAGCAGAACTTGGCGGGTATTGAAAAACACGTTATTAGTTGTAATTGGTTCAACGGCTATTTCATTGATTTTAGGAACTGCTTTTGCCTGGATTGTTGCGTATACAGATATCCGGCTGAAAAGGATTATCCAGCTATTCATCTTTTTACCATTCATTATTCCGTCTTACATAACTTCCTTGGCTTGGGTACAGTTTTTCGGTCCAACAGGATTATTGGAAAGCTTATTTGATTCCCTGTCGATTCCGATCACTGGCTGGAATTTATACAGTATGTCGGGAATCATCTTCGTCATGGGGATCAGTCATTTTCCGCTTGTTTACTTATTCACAGTAAATGTGTTCCGGCAAATCCCACGGGAAATGGAACTGGCAGCACGGGTTTCAGGTGCTTCAAGGTGGGCATCGTTCTCCAAGATTGTATTACCTCTGGCGTTACCGGGAATTGTTGGAGGTTCCTTCATCGCATTCCTCGGTGGGTTGGATAATTTCGGAATTCCTGCCTTTTTAGGAACCCCAGCCAATATTTCCGTGTTGTCGACATATATTTACCAAAAGGTGATCGGCTTTGGAACGTCTGCATTCAATGAGGCTGCAGTGCTTTCTGTTATCCTTGGCTCTATTGCCATAATCGGAATCAGTCTGCAATGGCTGGTTTTGCGAAAATCAAAACGGATTGAAACAATGAAGGTGGATCATCAGCCGCGCTATTATTTAGGGAAAAAGAAATGGCTGGTTGAAACCATCATTTGGCTGTTTTTCATCATGACAAGCATTTTCCCATTGTTATCCATGGTTATGACGTCTTTCCTAAAGGCCTATGGACTTGATTTTGTCTGGGAGAATTTTTCTTTGAAGAATTATTCGTATATATTAACAAGGGATTCGACTCTGGATGCGATCATGACCAGTGTGAAACTGGCTGGTGTCACAACCATCATTGGAATCGCTGCAGGGACGGTTTTTGCTTATTTCCGCGTCAGAAGGGCGAATACAGCAATCAAGTTAATGGAAAATGCGATAACGATTCCATATGCATTACCTGGGACGGTACTTGCTCTCGCGATGATATTTGCCTGGATGGAGCCTATTCCCGGCTGGAACCCAGGAATCTATGGGTCAGCAGCAATTCTCTACATCGCTTATGTCACGAGATTCCTTGTTTTGCAGGTGCGTAGCGGAATAACGGCTTTTCAGCAGGTGGATATCGAGGTGGAAGAAGCAGCGAGAATCAATGGGACAAACGGATTCGGAAAATGGAAGAAAATCATGGTACCGCTGATTGCCCCAGGAATATTTGGTGGTGCGATGCTGGTCTTTTTAAGTGCCTTGACGGAACTGACCGTATCTTCTCTCTTGTATTCTTCGGATTCGGAGACTATCGGTGTATCTATTTTAAGCTTCCAGCAATCGGGATATACGCTCTATTCCACAGCCTTTTCCAGCTTAATTGTAGGACTGATTATCGTCGGTTACTTTACCCTGTTTGCAGGTCAAGCACTATGGAAGAGAAAGGTGATGAATAAAGGATGAGTACGACCTTAGCTAAAGTCAACAAGCGATTTGGAAAATTTCAGGCACTTCAGAATATAGATTTAACCATCAAAGAGGGAGAATTCCTGGCTATCCTTGGACCTTCCGGGTGTGGGAAAACAACCTTGCTTCGTCTGCTTGCAGGCTTTGAGTCTCCTACAGATGGAACGATTGAAATCGATCAGAAGGAGGTTGCCAACTCAAGAAAAGTTACACCGCCGGAACAGCGCAATGTTAGCATGGTTTTCCAATCGTTCGCACTCTGGCCGCATTTAAATGTGCGGGAACATATTCAATTTGCGATGGACCATCACCGGTTTGTTGATCCTTCTTGGAAAGAAAAAGGAAAGACAGCTGCGCGAATCGATGATGTGTTACATACTGTTGGGCTCTGTGACTTTGAAAAAAGGATGCCTGGTGAACTTTCCGGTGGACAAAAGCAGCGCGTGTCGTTAGCAAGGGCAATCGCACCGGAACCGAAGCTGCTGCTGATGGATGAACCATTGAGCAATCTGGACGCAGAATTACGGATGGAAATGCGCCATGAAATCCAAAAGCTGCATCGACTGACAAAGGCGTCCATATTATATGTAACCCATGATCAGGGAGAGGCACTGGCTATGGCAGATCGAATTGTCGTGATGAACAGAGGGGAAATTGAACAGATTGGAACACCAGAGGAAATCTATTACCATCCCAAGACGCCATTTGTAGCAACGTTTGTTGGAAAGGCAAATCTCTTTAAAGGGTCTTGGGACGGCTCCACATTCCAGCATTCGCCAACAGGGGTAACCTGGAAAGATTACGGGATTTCACAGCAATTAAAAGAAGCGAATTTCTTCCCGATTCGACCCGAGCAAATCTCTCTCTCCATACCAGATTCAAGAGAAAATCAGATTCTCGGAAAAATTATGACGAGACAATTTCAAGGGAAGGAGTATCATTATTCCATTGAACACGATGGTAGCATAATCGTTGCTCACCTTCCACTGGATAAAAAATTTGAAATCGGGAAGACAATCGCCATCACACCCCAATTTCAGCATACAGAAGAAGCGGAAGCAACTCTGGAAGGACAGTAGTTTTACCGACAATGAGCTGGGAATAGTTCTTATTACCGAACGGTGCCAGACACTGTTCGGTTTTTTAACTGGCTGAAGGCAAAGGAATTAGACAGTAGATTTTCGAAATCTCCGGTCACTATAACCTTCTCACTGTGGTTTTCTCCCGAGTGATGTTGGTCTTTCCCGCCCGGCAGAGTCTGTGTCTCGAGTGAAGCGTATTCTCTCCCGCCTGGAAAGGGTTCTCTCCCATTATGCATACAGAAGAGTAGAAGGAAGAAAATACTTACTGATGCTGACTATCAATCCCTCCTCGTAAAATTGTTCCTATTGGACAAAATATGTTAGGGGACAGTGCTGTTAAAAAAAGCACTTCCCTAATAAAAAGAGGGAGTGAAATAGATGGCTGATAACAACGAACGCAAACGTCGCGGTAACAATGCTGGCAAGTCAGTAGGAAGTGGTGTAGGTGCTTTTCCTGGAGACACTATAGCTACTGCTCTAGATCCATTTGGTACTGCTGTAGGTGCTGTTGGTGACGAATCGGTAGAGAACAAGGATGGAAAAGGAACCGTTGATGACAACAATCATGACTCCAGGGCAAGAGATTAGAATTAAGTAAAAGCATCTCCAGATTTTTGGCATGCATTGGACTCTCTATATGGGAGTCCTTTTATAGTTTTATTGAATTTTTTTTCTCCTCTCCTGTCCAGCAGCAAAATAATCGAATCTTTGGCCCAACGTTTGTCAAAGTAAATTTTTAATAAGCAAACAAAGAGAATTTAATGAAACATTTAATCTAAAAGATCCGTATGATTATTAAAGGTTAATAGTACGGGTGACATTTGCAACTCAATGTTCAAACGTTACAAGCATACTACGTTATTTTTAGTTTCTTTATGATATTTTATCTTGCATCCAATTCAATATCATACCAATAACCAAACTTTTTAATCGTTCACGTAACGGGTGTTATAACACAACAATGTGGTCATCAGTACATAAATGGCAGAGGGCGAAAGTCATAAACATGTACAAAGGATTTTCAAACATATAAGTGGAATATAACTATTATATGTTTTTATGTGGAGGGAGGAATGCGAATTGTTTATTTCAGTTACTAGGTTGCATTTAAAAGGGAAGCGAAAGTTACCACGCTTTTTTGTTTATACAATTAAATCAATCATTCAGTCAAGAAAAGCAGATGGATTAAAATTTTCTTCTTTTAATAAAGAAGGATGGGTTACCTATTGGACATTGACAGTATGGGAAAGTAAGGAACATATGAAAGTATTTCGAAATAATGGCAATCATTTAAAGGCAATGAAAATATCACGAAATATTGCAGATGAATTAGAATCAGTGAATTGGGATGCAGAAACTATTCCTGATTGGGATGAGTGTAAAGACACGTTATTTAAGAAGTATGGAAGAAATGTATGAGGTACAACTTTACAGAACGAAATGTTTCTTACTTCAGATAAAAAATTCTGGTTGAGCACACTGTGTCAAGAGTTCAAAATGCGACTATCAAGAATATTTTATTTTTTTAAACATTTTTTGGTTGTTGCGTTATTATTGAAGGGCTATCATTAATTTAGCCCTTTTAATAGCAATAAATATATCAATGACATAGGATACTATTTCTCCAAGGAGACGTTTAGTGAAAGAACAAATTATTATTTGTCACACTTAGAAAGTGACCATATACGACGATTTTGAGGGAGAGAAAAAGAATGGAAGACACTAAGTATCAAGAGGTATGGGATTTAGATAAATTATTTCCTGGTGGTAGTGAATCACATCAATTACTTGAACACATAAAAGAATTGAAAATTAAAATTAATAAATTACATAGAAAAGTAAGTAACTTTCAGCCTCCACACAATGTTGCTGATTCAATAAAGGTTGCAGAGTTAATGGAATATATAGGTACCCTTAGAATTCATTTATCACAAGCTAATTCTTTTATTATATGCTTGTTAGCACAGAACCCGAAAGAACGAAAAGCTACATCACTTCAAAGTGAAATTGGACACATTGGTGCTAGTTTTGAATCACTTGTTCATAAAACACAAAAAATCCTTCAAAGTATAGAGGGAAAGTTTTGGAAGGAATTGTTAGATTCTAATTTGCTAAGTAATTATAAGTTCATATTAAACGAATGGAGGAAACAAGGTGAATATCAGCTAAATGAAAATGAAGAGAAATTAGTTTCTGATCTAATGATTGATGGTTATCATTCTTGGGGGCAGTTTTACAATGCGCTTATAAGTGAACTAAAAGTTCATGTCTCAATCAACGGTACAATAAATGAATTATCGGTAGGTCAGGCAATAAAATTAAGGTCACACTCAGATGTAGAAGTGCGCAAAGAATCACACGAGGCATTAGAGAAAACTTGGGAAGAGAAAGAGGATTTGTTTTCACGAATTCTGAATCACATTGCTGGTTTTCGACTCCAAGTGTATAAAAATAAAGGAATTGAAAATGTATTAAAAGAGCCGTTAATAGATAATCGAATAGAAGAAGATACTTTGGATGCAATGTGGGGAGCGGTTAATAAACACAAAAAAACTTTTACTGATTACTTAGATAAAAAGGCTGAAATGCTTGGTGAAACAAAACTAAACGCGTATAACTTCTGGGCTCCTATAACAGAAAATAAGCAACAGATCGACTATAAAAAAGCTGTAGATTTTGTAATTAAGCACCTTAGTGAATTTGGACCAGAATTAGAAAACTTCACTTTAAATGCGTTTGAAAAGGGATGGGTTGAATCAGAAAACCGTTCAAATAAATCGGCTGTTGCATTTTGTGCAGGCTTCCCTCTAATAGAAGAGTCTAGAATATTCATGACATATGGTGGATCTATAAATGACGTATTAACTCTTACTCATGAGCTAGGACATGCTTACCATAATTATGCTATGAAAGATGTTGATGGATTGAACAGGCATTATCCCATGAGTTTGGCGGAAACTGCTTCTACTTTTTCAGAGATGATTGTATTAGATGCAGCGATTGAAAAGACAACTTCTAATGAAGAGAAGATTTTTTTATTAGATGAAAAGTTAAAACGCAGTGTAATGAACTTTATGAATATCTATTCCAGGTTTTTATTTGAGCAAAATTTTTACCAGGAAAGAAAACAGGGATTTGTAACACCATCGCGATTAAATACTTTAATGAAGGAAGCGATAAATGAGGCTTATAATGGTTCTCTTGGAAATGCCTCAGCTTATTCGTGGGTCTGGACGCCACATTATTATATTACCAAATCTCCGTTTTATAACTTCCCTTATACATTCGGATATTTATTTTCTCTATGTATCTATGCAAAGGCAAAGGAAAAAGGGAAAGAGTTTGAAAGGGAATACCTTGCTTTACTACGTGATTCAGGGAGAATGTCAACAGAAAATTTGGTAATGAAATATCTGGAAGAAGATATTACTTCTGAGCTATTTTGGGAGAAGGGGCTTAGATTATGCATTAAAGATGTAAAGGAATTTATACGATTAACTGAAAATACCTGACGCGTTTATTAAATGGTTACTTCTCTACATAAAAGGAATGTAATTAAGCTATCTCACTTTATTATGTTTCCTGAGTAAGGAAGACTCCCTTCAGAGCCAGTCAATGCAACCAGAAACAACATGAGTCTCAGGAACAATCGATTACCAGAGCATCAGCTTCAAACAAAAAAGATTAATATGATTACTATAGGCGTCTTCCTGAAGGGGGGCGCTCTCGTTCAAGAAGTTATTCATTGTTCATTATTTGCCTTACAATATATTTCGCATCAAATCCCACCCCTTGTATTAATGCCGACCCACGCCGGTACTGCCAGGGTAAGCCAATGAAATATACTCCTTTTATGTTTGAGACACCTCGATGATGCATTATTTTTCCTTTTTCGTCCAAAACACCATCTATCTTTAACCAAGGTAGAACAGTTTTAAATCCTGTAGCCCATATGATATTACTAACTTCCAATGCAGTTGAATCTTCAAAGATCACTTTGTTTTGCTCGCTGCCAATTACTCTTTTTTTAACGGTTACTTCTTTCTTTTTTATTGCATTTTTCAATTCGTATCCAAATATGGGATCTCCTTTTTTTTGGATGAGCTTTCCAAATAACGAAGTATTATTTGCATTTAGAATTCCTAATTTATCAAACCACCAGAAGATACTTTTATTCCAAAATACGAGGGGTAAGAATCCTGGTTTCTTGCTGCAAGCTAAATAGGTATCCCTTTCTTTAGACAACTCAACAGCTATCTGTGCACCATTATTTCCTCCGCCTACAACCAAAACATTTCCATCTTTTATCTCATTTGGATTCTTATATTGAGACGAATGAAGCTGATGGATATTATTTGGCAAATTCTTTGAAAATGAAGGGATTTTGGGCGTCTGGAAAGCTCCAGTTGCTATTACGATATTTTTCGCCTGATATTCATCCTTATTTGTTTTAAGAAAGAAATTACCGTTCATTTTTTCAACACTTATAACTTCTGTATTAAATTGAATTGGGATTTTAAATCTGTTAACATATGTTTTAAAGTAAGATACAATCTCGTCTCTAGTAGGAAAGCCGTGTTTTTTTCCTTTAATGGGCATTCCAGGTAAGGAACTATATATACGAGGTGTAAATAAAACTAATGAGTCGTACCTATCTTTCCAGCTATTTCCAACCTCGCTGCCTTTATCAATTATGATAAACTTCTGATTGGTCTGTTTTAGATAATATCCTGTTGAAAGACCTGCCTGACCAGCTCCGATTACAATTGTGTCATACATTGCTAGCTCCCCCTTATATGAATAACAGCTTACATATTTATTTTATTGTAAAAACTGATTAAGAGCTATTCCTTTTTGTTAGCTTGGCCTTTCGATTATCAAAGATAGATTTTAATCTTGGCAAACTATAAAGGTATGGAGTGGTATATAACATATTAAAGGAGAAAAGGATCGTTTTGGGAATTATAAACTCCAATGGATGTTTTTAATATAAATTTGGCTGGTAATACGGTCAATCTAGCAAAATAAAAAATTCTGATGTATTTATAATAATTCATAAAAAGTAAGTGACCACGATGAGTGAAAGAAAAACCCAAGAATTAGATAAACTAATGAAAAATGCTTTAGAAGGACTAAAAGATCTTAGTAGAGAGGAGGAAGAAGGATATAGAAAATTCTGGAGTGAAATAAAAGTTGTCTAATCTGTTTTACAACAATGATAAAAAGTAGATGCCTGTCCATGAGCAGCTTTATTGTCAAAAGCGGTTCATGGACAGGCACTTTTTTAGAAGACCCAGCTATTCCGTCAAAAAATTCTCCGTATAAAAAGGAACGGCATCCTCCCCGAAGGAGACACCAACAGCAAGGGTTTCGTAATCTTCTTTTAATATGTTTTCCCTGTGACCTAAGGAGTTCATCAAGCCTTCATGTGCAAAAATGCTGCTCGGCTGTCCGGCTGCAAGGTTCTCTCCGGCTGTTCGGAAGGCAATATCATCTTCGGCCATGCGGTCAAAAGGTGATTGTCCTTCCAGGTTTGTGTGACTGAAATAGTTGTTTTCAGCCATATCCGAACTGTGAGCCTGGGCTGTTGCTCGCAATGGCTCGTGCCATTCCAGTACGGGATACCCGTGGATAACTCTTGCGGCGTTTGTCAGATCGAATAATTGATACTCCAATCCTTCCTTTAACGCTTCACTGGGCTCGGCATAATATGCATTTTTTTGCTGTTCGAGATCGGCATGAATGATCTGAATTGCTGTGAACGTATTGTCTTGGTGCTTATCATAAAAGACAGTTACATAATTGTTATCAATCAAAAATGTATCATGTTCCTCATTGTCCTCAATCTGGTAATTGGTGAATCCTTTTCGTATTGCCTTAAGCGGCTCATCCAGAGCTGATAATACAGACTCCCTTGTGCTGTTAAAGTCAATTCCCACCGTTGAGGTCAGCAGGTCCTGATTCGTGTATAACCCGACAACTTTATTCTGTTCATCATAAGCAGCCATGAAAAAGTTTTGATAATTTTCATGATAGGTAACCCATTCGGTGCCATACTCATTCATGGATGAACGCTCTGGATCCCCTGCTTGTTCTTCCACATCGGAACGGTCATCGCCGATTTCTATATTATGGATGGAAAACGATTGTTCCGAGGGAGCTTCAAGTGATGGTCTTTCAGCAACAGGTTGTGGTGCTTGCTGGTCATCTTCCTGATTGCTTGTTAGCCTGTCAAGCAATAATTGGATTTCTTGATTTATCGTATCGACCGCTGCAATGACATTTGGATTTTGTCTGATTTCATTGACATTGGTTTGAATTTCTTCATAAACGCCTGTTACACCGGAACGCTGGAAGGTATCTCCGTAAAAATGCCAAAGTGCTCCGGCAATCAGCAACAAAACGATAATATGTCTTATTTTTGGCATATGATCACACCCTGTATCCTCATGATAATTTATTTATTGTATCAAGTAAATACTATTGGGGCAAACGGGGGGAGAATATATAAAAATTGTATACAATCTATAGGTGCATTTATATTCTGATTGTATAATCCAATTTACAGTAAATAGTTAGAACAAATTTCGTATTTACGATGGGATTCGCCCAGGGAAACCAGCTCCTTGTTGCCCGCTAAGTCGGCGCCGGCAACTATGAAGGGCATTGAAGCTGTCGGGTTGGCAAGTGCACAGTCATCGGCCGGTTTACAGAAATTTTCTTAAGGTAATTTTTTTAGATATGCTGCCGTATCAGGATTGACTGTTGGATTGATGAGGTAAACTAATACTAATAAGAAATGTGGAAACAAGAAAGGGGAAGCATGATGAAAATAGACGTTCGCGATCATGCAGTTGAAGAAATATCCAAAATAGCATTAACTGAAAATGAAGGGATAAGAATTCTGGCTGAGTTTGCAGGTACTTGCTCTATTGCAACGGAAATAGAGTTATCCATCGAGAAGGCAAAGGAAGATGATTTGCTAATCACAGAAAAGGGGATTAACTTCCTTGTACCTGAACAATCAAAAGCTTCATTGCCGGAAGAGATTATTTTGGATTTCAAAAATGGAATGGGATTTAAGATTTCATCTAAGTCAGAAACGTTAGGATATAACTTTAGGCTGAATGATCGAAGAAGTTAATTTAGCAGGAAGGAAGCCGGTCCGGCTAACCGAAAAAGCGAACAGTGCCTGGCACTGTTCGCTTTAATTATAGTAGAGTGTTGAATTCTGAGTAGTAGGAAATTTATTGATGGTGAAAACGGGCAGAGGATTTTTCTTATGCTGTTCAGTAAATAAATCGGTGCTTTCCTGAGTTTTATTTAACACAACTCGGTCTCCATCAACCTATTTCCATATTTTTTTCACCTCCTTACTGTAACTGTATAAATCCTAATATGTGAAAAGAAATCAAACCTTCGTCCCGGAAATTTCCAATGGGAATATGTTACGATACGGTTGATTATATGTAGAGGAGATGGGATAAATATGGATAGATTTCAAGCTTTAGTACTGAATAAAATCGAGGACCATACGAATTTGGAAGTGAAAAAATTAACGCTGGATGATCTGCCAGATGGGGAAGTTACCATTAAAGTTGCCTATTCTAGCGTGAACTATAAGGATGGCTTGGTAGGCATCCAGAATCAGATGGTAAAATCCTATCCGTTAATACCTGGAATCGATTTGTCCGGAACAGTCATGGAATCAACGGATGATCGTTATAAAGAGGGGGATGAAGTGATTGTAACCAGTTATCAGCTGGGTACAGGACATTCCGGCGGGTTTAGTGAGGTTGCACGGGTTCCTGCTGAGTGGGTTGTTCCTCTACCAAAAGGGTTAACTTTAAAAGAAGCAATGATCTTAGGAACAGCCGGATTAACTGCAGCTTTGTCGGTCGCGAAGCTTGAGGATTCCGGTTTAAAACCGGAGGATGGACCTGTTTTAGTTGCAGGTGCTACGGGTGGTGTCGGCAGTATTGCAGTCAATATGCTGGCAGGCAGAGGCTATGAGGTTGTTGCAAGTACAGGGAAAGCAGATCAGGAAGCTTATTTAAAACAATTGGGAGCAAAAGGAGTTATTCATCGCAGTGAAATAGAAGAGACAGAACCGCGACCGGCACGGGAGAAAAAATGGGCTGCTGCTATTGATCCTGTCGGTGGAAAAACATTGCAATATATTCTTACCTCATTGAAATACGGCGGATCTGTCGCAACATGCGGATTAGCTGGCGGGATAGAAGTGGCGACAACCGTAATTCCGTTTATCTCGAGAAACATCAACTGGCTTGGCATTGATTCTGTGATGTACCCGATGGAGAAACGATTGGAAGCATGGAATCGCCTCGGTGATGACCTGAAACCAACCGCATTAAATGATGAGATGGTCAGTGAAGTTTCACTAGCAGAGCTTCCAGAAGTGCTCCGCGATATTTTGGAAGGGAAAATTCGGGGGAGAACTGTAGTTAAACTTTGATTTAAACTTGATGTATTTGAATTTATTGCTGGGGGTAATTTTCCGTAGTGCTTTACACTGTTAAAACGGTGGGGAGAAGGCACTTTTCGCTGCATGCGCCGCATTTTTAGCCTGTAATTGTGAACTATGGGGAGGAAATTGTGAACTATGGCATTTTTGGAGTGAACATCGGTGAGTTTGAGAAGAACTATGGCTAAAATACTTTAGACTATGGCATTTCGGGCGTCCGCAGCGTCCGAAATGCCATAGTTTACATTAAAATTAACTGTTAATAAGATTACAATCCATTATCAACTGCATTGGCACCTTACTATCCGATAATTACTTTCTCCTTAGGATAGTGATAACTATCTTTTGATACTTTTCCTCTCATCAGGAACAAGAATGAAAATATTCCAATCCTGCCAACAAACATTAAGAAGATAATGATGCATTTACCTGCTGTACTTAATTCAGGAGTTATCCCTAGTGATAGACCAGTAGTACCGAATGCGGAGGAAACCTCAAAGGTGATCTGCAACAATGAAAAAGGTTCTATGTAAGACATGAGTATGATTGCTGTCACACATACCATTCCTGCAGTGGTGATGACAATAAATGAACGGATGACATCTTCATTCTCAAGCTCTCTCCCGAAAATTTTGATGCGCTGCCTTCCCTTGGCGAAGTTATATATGGCCAGCAGCATGATAGCGAAGGTCGTTGTACGTATACCCCCACCCACACTGCTTGGTGACGCACCAATGAACATAAGTACACACATCATGACTAATGTCGCTGTGGTAAATTCACTTACATCCATGGTGGCTAGCCCTCCATTCCTTGTGGTAACTGATTGGAACAGACTGTAAGCCAATCTCTCATGCCATGTTTTGTCCGCAAAAAAAGGTGCATTTTGTTCCATTACCAATATTAGCAGCCAGCCAACAAGAATCAGGGCAAAGAAAGTGATTGTGGTAAGTTTAGTAAACAAGGAAAAGCTGTGTTTAGGGTTCCCTTTACTATAATCTCCTCTTAAAAAGTCCTGAAGCTCGAGTAATACCGGAAAACCAATGGCGCCTAAGGTCAGTAAAATAATATTGACGAATTGCACAAAATAATCATCGGCAAAAGGTATTAGTGAGGAACCAGTTATATCAAATCCAGCATTGGTTGTTGCACTTACAGCACCAAAGAATCCATGAAGGAGAGCTTCCTGCCAGGTATCAAAATAGGAAAGAAAGTAGGTGCTTAGGATAATGGTGCCTACTAACTCAATTAGCAGGACCGTTCTAAGTATTTTGAGTAATAATATAACAATACCGCTCAACGTCGCTCTGTTCTGATCGATTTGGATAAGCTGCCTGCCACGCAATCCAATCCTTTTTCCTAATATAATCCATACAAAAGTCCCCAGGGTCATAATTCCGATCCCGCCAAACTGCAATACAAAGGATAGGGCAATGCTCCCTGCAGCATTGAAGGTATCTGCCGTGGAAACAACTGTTAGTCCTGTAACACTTATTGCACTAACAGCGGTAAATAATAGATCTATAAAAGATAAATCTACCCCTTCATTATGGAAGAAGGGGATACTCAATAATACTGTAGATAATGTCACTGCTACTACATACAGCAATACAATAATTCTGATGGTTGATAAATGACTTACTTTGAAAATCTTCGTAAATATATTCATTATTATTTCTCCCTAAAAGAGTGGACTACATGAATAATATACTCTTCTGGATAAAAAAAGTAAATTACCAAATTGATACACGCGCTTGAATTCCTAGGCTTCTCTCCCAAATGGAAAGGGTTTTTGGGGGATTCAGTTAGCCACGGTTCAAGTAGATATTATTGAAATGTACCAGGAAGCTTGAATTGAGCGATTTCTTTTAAATGGATAGTTTTTTTGCGCAAAACAAAGGGAACATAATAATTCATCGATGTTCATTCAACGAAAAAAGCTGTATTTTAAGTTTATTTAGCCGTTGAACTTTTTTACAATGGTTTACAACTTATTTTGCTGTCAGCAGCAATCATTTCACTTCTGTAAATGTGAACTATGGCGATGAAATTGTGAACTATGGCATCGTAGCATTAAGCTATGGCGAATTTGAGGGGATCTACGGTAAAAACACAGTGAACATCGGCATTTTCCGCATTAGCTTGGTTTTCGTTGGATTGAATTCCAAGCCGACATAGAATGTTCATCGTTTGAGCCCTGAATATATTTTGGATATGTTAAAATGAACGAAAAGCTATTTAAAGTGATTCGTAGAGAGACAGGAGATGAATAATATGAAAAAGAAAATATTTCTATTTACGATTGCCATAGCGGTAGTACTGGTGGGAATCTACATCTTTACGATAGTTGGCAGAAGCAATGTTTCCGATGACGGAGCTGCACAGGATATCAAACAATTGGTAAATGATTATAGCTTAGGCAATGTAACGGCCGAGGCCGCTTCGATTGACTCGGAACAGCTTATCGTGACCGAAAGCGATTCAAATGAGTTAACATATGATTTACCTGAAGATGAGTTTTTCGTTTCTATCGCACCATTCATTGAACAGACCCATCCGTGTGCCGTTCACAGCTTGACGGGCTGTCAGGGGGAAATGGTGGAAGAGGAATTTGACGTATACGTTGAGGATGCGGAAGGCAATGTGATTATCGACGAAACAATGAAAACATTTGCCAACGGATTTATCGATTTATGGCTACCACGTGAAAAAACGTACAACGTGACCATCACACAGGACGGTAAATCAGCCGAGTCGGTGATATCCACGTTTGAAGGTGACAATACTTGCATTACAACCATTCAATTGAAAGAGAAGACTGCTTGATTGCAGCAGATTCTGAAACTAATAAAATATAAACTGTGTTAGTTAATGCAGTAAAAAAGCTCAGTTAAACTGAGCTTCAGCTTGTAGAGAAAGTAGGTGTTTTTCTCTACAAGTTTTTTTTGTAAAGATATTT
>NZ_LQNF01000004.1 GCF_001618145.1 Oceanobacillus damuensis | reverse complement strand
TTCAGCGCCGATGGTAGTTGGGGCTTTGCCCCTGCAAGAGTAGGACGCCGCCAGGCTGCTTTTTTAATATAGTTTTTTGGAACTACATAAAAAAGGAATAATATTTGCAGATTGTCGCATATTAATTTATGTTGGTATGTATTAACATTAAATTTATATGCTAAATTAAATTATTCCACAGTAGCTCAGTGGTAGAGCAATCGGCTGTTAACCGATCGGTCGTAGGTTCGAATCCTACCTGTGGAGCCTTTTTATGCTTCCATAGCTCAGCAGGTAGAGCACTTCCATGGTAAGGAAGGGGTCAGCAGTTCGAATCTGCTTGGAAGCTTTAGTACAGACAAGCGCTAAACCTTTATATAAAAGGGTTTAACGCTTGTTTTTTATTGGTACAGTTTAATGCATTTTAACTGACACAGTAAAAACAGGGGAAAATTGGGGGGATTCTATTGTTAATAACTTTTTAAAGTATTTTTATATTACTGGGGAGCTCTCCCGAATTGAGCCAGTGTCCTCCCTTTTGAGTTTGAAGCTCTCCCGAGTTGGGCTCGTGTTCTCCCGTGTGGGTTAGAGCTTCTTCCGATTTGGACCAATTTCCTCCTTCACTTCGTTTAGCTGAACACTCCATTACTGTGCAGCCAATTTTTACATACCTACAACCTTCTATAAAATCAAATAGTCAAAGGATTTCATTATTTATAAAAGCGGTTACATAATGTTATACTAAAATAAATGAATAATTTGAATTTAAAAATTTCAAGCAACAAAGCAATGCAGGGGAATATTACAGAATTTAAGTGACTTACGGGGAAGGAAATCAACGTATGCATAGGAAGGAAACGAACGCCAAATTATTTATGACACTTGTATCAACAATAGGCTTTATGCTTGTTACAATGCATTTATTTCAATTACAACCTCTGGAAGACCCAATTATCCTTTTACTGTTCGCTGTTTTCCTGGCTGTTTGTGATTATTATTCAATACCTGTCTGGAAAGGCAATACGACGATCAACTTTCCGATCGTATTTATAGTATATTTGGTTTACGGACTTAGCTATACAATCGTTGTATATGCATTGGTCGTACTTGCAGTTAATATAATAAACCGTCGGCCCATTAGAATACTCTTTTTTAATCCCGCTCAACTTGTGTTAAGTTTTTATGCCGCTGTGCAATTAACCGATCTCCTTTCTCCATATATTATGTTGAAATCTACAATTATGGATCGTTTTATGGAATATGTAATTCTGCTCTTTCTATTTCATATTTTCAATAATCTTATCGTGGATATTGTTTTATACCTGCGTCCTCAATTGTATTCGTTTCAAGCCTGGAAACAAAAAACGCTATCTGAACTAAGCAGTGGAATTATTTCATTAGTATATGGATTTATGTTGTTTTCACTTGGTAGTCAAAACCGTGGTGAGATTGATTTCTTTTCCTTCTTTTTCTTTTATTCGCCGCTAGTTGGTTTATCACTTCTCAGTGCTGTAATATCTCGGTTAAGAAAGGAAAAAAACAGATTAAAGGCCCTGTTTACGGTCACATCAGAATTAAATACGATGGTTCCCACGGAGGATTTCCTGGAAGGTTTGCAAACAAGTTTTCCCGATTTTATCGACGCAGATGCAGAAGCTTTATGGATAAAGGAAGGAGATATATGGAATCTGCATTATATGCAAGGTGACATACATAAAGAGAGAATTTTATCAAAAGAAATCGATCAATTATTTGAAACAATAACAAGTCCAATAGTGATCAATAATCGCAAAGAAGATATTGGAATTGCATCATTGTGTTTTGGGAATAATCTCAAATCTTTTGTTTATGCACCGCTGATTATTGAGAAAGAGCTGATTGGAATGTTTATTTTTGCTAGAAGCAGGACAAAAAGCTTTGTTGAAGAAGACGATATAAGGTCTATTGCAACTTTTGCCAATCAACTAGCTATAGTGCTAAAAACACGTGCACTTATACAGGAAAAAGAAAAGCGATTAATTTTAGAGGAGAGAAACCGAATAGCAAGAGAAATCCATGATGGTGTCGCCCAATCTCTTGCAGGTGCGGTAATGAGCTTAGAAACAGCTGAACGTAAATTCAGGATTAATCCGGAGGAAACATTACATATCGTATCCAGCAGTATTTTAAAATTGCGTGAGAGTTTGAAGGAAGTCAGGGAATCCATCTATGCTTTACGACCCTATCCTACAGAACGGGTAGGATTAATAGCAGCGTTAAGGAAAAAAATAAATGATGTGATGGAAGAATATGGTGTTTTAGTTCACTTTGAAATTCATGGGAAAGAGGAGGAGCTAAGCACCATGATGGAAAGGGTTTTATTTGATGTTTTTCAGGAAAGCATTGCCAATAGTATAAAACATAGTGGAACAGCTTCGGTAGATGTGTTATTAAGCTATCAATCTGAACAAATAGTATTACGCGTGAAAGATTACGGTATTGGCTTTTCTTTATTTCATGAGATGATCAAAGCTAAAGATACGTCCCATTTTGGAATTTTAAATATGAATGAATCAATCGAAACGATTAATGGTTCATTACAAATTGACAGTAAAGAAGGAGAAGGCACTAAAGTATCCGTTATGATTCCTAAAATAGGATTAGGGGGAGAGGATAGACATGATAAATGTCATGATAGTCGATGATCATGCTGTTTTACGTGATGGGCTGAAGAACATTTTGGGGCTTGAAGAGGGCCTAAAGGTAGTTGGCGAAGCGGTTAACGGTAATGAGGCATTAACAAAAATCAAACAGTATAAACCGAATCTTGTATTGATGGATATCAATATGCCGAATACAAATGGAATCGAGGTAACCCGAATTATAAAGGATAGTTTACCTGAAATAAAAGTTTGCATCTTAACCATGTATAGTCATGATGAATATCTTATGGCCGCTATCCGTGAAGGAGCAGATGGTTATTTATTGAAAGATGCTCCATCCGAACAGGTCATTGAGGCAATTCGTACGATAGCAAAAGGAGAATCGGTAATTCACCCATCCATGACAAAAAAGCTGTTATCCTATCACCAGCAGAAAAGTGAATTTGGGGCAGAGGATTCAAATGAACTAAGTATCCGGGAAAAAGAAGTGCTAATGTGTCTAGTGGAAGGATTAAGTAATAAGGAAATTGCTGAAAAGCTTTTTATTAGTGATAAAACTGTAAAAATCCATGTAAGTAAAATCTTTAAAAAGTTTAATGTAAAAAGCAGATCACAGGTTATTATTTATGCTGTAAAAAATCAGCTTGTACCTTTACCAAAAATATAAACGGCTGCGAGATTGCTGCATAAAGTGGAGCTTCAATCAGTGGGGATTTCGACCGATATACGGGAGAAGAGGACTAAATCCTATACTACTTTTGTATAGCCGTTAAATAGTACTTCGCGCAACACTTTTAGAACCTTTGCTCAATAGTAAAGGAATCTGGCGTCGTTCATAATTAAATTGAAAGAAAATTCCATTAAAACCAGGGGGGAAACTAGTGAAGAAATTTACCAGATGTACAGTCATGTTCGGTGTTTTATTATTCCTTTTAAGCATTAGTTTTACTAACGCAGATGCTTTTTCACAGTCCGCTTCAATAGATCCATTATTAAAAGAAGCTATCACAGAAGGAGGAAATGAATTTCAGGTTATCGTGACATTTCATGGGGATGAGGAACCAACAACTGAGGATTTAAATCTTTTAGAGCAATCAGGCATCACGAAAGGGGTTTCATTGGCATCTCTCCCAATGGTTGCCACAGTAGCAACCAAGGAACAAATTGAAATATTACAATCCAATGAGAGTGTTCGCTCTATCTATTTAAATAGTGAGCTGGAGTATTTTAATGAGGATTCTACAGATATAACAGGTGTTGATAAAGTTCGCACAGATGATAACATGCGTAAACAAAACGGAGGACTTCCTGTAACAGGTAATGGAATTGGTGTAGTAGTGAACGATAGTGGTGTAGATGGAACACATCAGGATCATGAATTTGGCAAAAACCTTGTGCAAAATGTAATGGCAAATATAAATTTAAATAGCTTGCAACCAGAATTACTGCCAATTACGTATGTAGAAAATGTTCCCAATACCGATACGAACTCCGGGCATGGTACACACGTAGCCGGTACAGTTGGTGGAACAGGCGAGATGTCTTCTGGCAAGTATGAAGGTGTTGCCCCTGGTGCTGATTTGATTGGATACGGTTCAGGTGCAGCATTGTTCATTTTAGATGCTGTTGGCGGCTTTGATTATGCCATTTCACATCAATCAGAATATGACATTCGTGTTATTACAAATTCATGGGGATCTTCAGGCGATTTTGATCCGGATAATCCTGTGAATATTGCAAGTAAAAAAGCATATGATCGTGGGATTACGGTTTTATTTGCCGCTGGTAATTCAGGGCCTGGTGAAGATACCCATAACCCATACGCAAAAGCCCCATGGGTAATTTCTGTTGCTGCCGGTGTGAAGGATGGGACATTGGCTGACTTTTCATCACGTGGTACAGCGGATGTAGGTGGAACATTTGAAATGGATGGCGAATCATGGACATGGAAGGATGAGCCAACGATTACTGCTCCTGGGGTTGATATTATATCTACAAGGGTAATCGCACCAGTATCATTACTAGGGGCAGATCAGGATGCAGAGTTGATTGATCCTGCTCACATCCCTTTTTACACAACAATGAGCGGGACATCCATGGCTACTCCACACGTTGCAGGCATCGTTGCCTTAATGCTTGAGGCGAATCCAATATTATCGCCAGACGAGGTGAAGGAAACATTACAGCAAACAGCAACAAACATGCCAGGCTATGAAACATGGGAAGCTGGTGCAGGGTATGTGAATGCTCATGCAGCAGTTGATGCAGCGTTTGACACTTCAAAAGAGTATGGAAGTACAGTTAATATGTTTCAGTCATTTCATAGTGATGTCGAATCAAACACAGTCCGACAAAATTTTGAAGTGGATTATAATCCGCTGACACTTCAGTCTGCTAATCAATATTCATTCGAAGTGAAAGAGGGATTAAGCAGTTTAGTAGCAAAAGTGGATGGTAAGGGTCTGCTTGAAGAAACAGGTAACCCAATTAATTTAATTTTAATTTCACCAGATGGCACGGAATATAGCTCAGGTATAAATTTATTGTTTCCTTTATATTGGGATCGTGTAGTTTCCGTAAATACACCTATGCCTGGAACTTGGAAAGCTGAAATCAGAGGGCTTAGAGGGGTTGAAGAGAACCCAATTGGTAGTGCATTACCTGAAAACGTCCAGGGTACATTATCCTTCACGGAGGTCAGTGGTTTTTCTGGATTAGATGATATTGATGGACATCCTGCTGCTGGAGCTATTCAAATAGGGGTAAAGGAAAGGCTTGTTGATGGTTATAAAAACGCTAAATTTAAGCCGGATAGTGATCTAACACGAGGTGAATTGGCCCAATACTTAGTGATGGGTGCAGGAATACGCCAATCTTCGCCTGATGAAGGTGGCAACTCCCCATTTGTAACAGCAGTTCTCCAACAGGGGGCGGCATTAAAAGATACAAAACATGTGCAAAATGGTGTGATGTTGGCAAAATCGGCAGGGGAATTTAACTCGAACGGGAATGTGAATAAGGCCGAATTAGCATATTCACTTGTACAAAGTTTAGGGTTGCAGAATATGGCAGAGGATTTCGAAGGAGATATTACTGTTCAATATGAAAATGAACGTATTGCTGTTGAGGATGCAGCTGATGTCCCGGAGGAATATAAAGGATATGTACAGTTAGCACTGGATTTAAATATCATAAATGCAAATTTCGATGTGGAACAAGGACCATATGATTTAAAACCAACCATTACAGCAGCGGTATCTCCTAATCAAAATGTGAAGCGAGGAGATTTTGCAGTAGCATTTACGCGCTATTACAATGCATTTTTTAATTAGCAGGAAAAGGGGAGGCCATGTTGATAAACAACATGGCCTCCCTAATTTTAATTTTCTTATCCACCAATAATATGGTAGCCAGAGTCAACGTGCATTACTTCACCAGTAACACCACGTGATAGGTCGCTTATGAAAAATAAGGTAGCGTCGCCGACCTGGTCCTGGTCGACATTACGTCGAAGTGGAGCTTTTTCCACAATGACATTTGCTTTATCGTTAAAACCGGACACGCCTTTAGCGGATAACGTGCGGATTGGGCCTGCGGAGATTGCATTGACACGTATACCATATTTGCCTACATCTTCAGCTAAATACCTTACGCTCGCCTCAAGAGAAGCTTTTGCTACTCCCATAACATTGTAATTAGGAATAACCCGCTCCGATCCTAAGTATGTTTGTGTAACGATGCTTCCGCCTTCCGTCATAACATCTTTCGCTGCTTTTGTAACTGCAACAAGTGAATAGGCGCTGATTTCCTGAGCCAATAAAAAGCCTTCACGTGACGTATCGGCATATTCACCTTGCAGTTCATCACGGTTAGCGAAAGCTACAGAATGGATAAGCCCGTGAATAACGCCTGCTTTTTCTTTGATTTCATTGAATGCTTGTTGAATACTTTCATCACTAGCAACATCACAGGCAACGATTAATTTTGCTTCGATTTCATGTTTCTCTAATAATTTTACTAACTTTTGGTAAGATCTTTCCTGTCTATTTGTAAAAATCAGGTTTGCCCCTGCATTATGTAATGACTTTGTTATGCCCCAAGCGATACTTCTTTCATTTGCAACGCCCATTATTACGACGTTCTTTCCTTGCAATAGTCCAGCCATAGTTTACCTCCAGAATTTATTTCTTTTTTTATATTATAACCTATTAAGACCTGGTAATGAAACCATAATCTTGAAAAGGAAATTTTCTAGCAGTTTTTTAATATAAAAGAATATTCCAGGGAGAGTATTAGTTTCTAATATTGCGAATATCCTTTGAGGATGCTGATATAATAAGGTTTTTAAGGTTTTATTAAAAAAATGTAATAAATGTTTCATTTTCCCCTTTACAAACTTTATTATCCTAGTTATAATAAAATTCGTCAGTCTGCGACAGGCTGTTGCAAAGACCTCTAAATCAGAGGCATTCCAACGCAAGTTATGGCCCGTTGGTCAAGCGGTTAAGACACCGCCCTTTCACGGCGGTAACACGGGTTCGAATCCCGTACGGGTCACCAATATGGAGGATTAGCTCAGCTGGGAGAGCACCTGCCTTACAAGCAGGGGGTCGCAGGTTCGAGCCCTGCATCCTCCACCATTTCTTTTGCCGGCCTAGCTCAATTGGTAGAGCAACGAGCAATACATCTACCGAATAAGCTACAAGTAACCTCGATGCATTAACTTCTTTGATTTAACTAGAAGAAGCAGAGGTAACTAGCCGTTTACTTCATCGAATATGCTACCATGTGCAGGCTTGCGAGGAGTGCAACTTCACCGAATAGCCTTGCAACACGACGAGCATACTAGATTAACGCAGTAATAAGCATAAGCTAACTAACTTCTATAAGCCGGCCTAGCTCAATTGGTAGAGCAACTGACTTGTAATCAGTAGGTTGGGGGTTCAAGTCCTCTGGCCGGCACCATTTTTTTTGAATAATTTCATATGTATAGTTAACAATATGTACGGAGGGGTAGCGAAGTGGCTAAACGCGGCGGACTGTAAAGCCGCTCCCTCAGGGTTCGGCAGTTCGAATCTGCCCCCCTCCACCATTACTATTGTTGGGCTATAGCCAAGCGGTAAGGCATCGGGTTTTGATCCCGTGTACCCCAGGTTCGAATCCTGGTGGCCCAGCCATTTTTTTATTTATGGGGCAATTTATTCCGTGATATTAAAAACCGTTAGTTGTCCGCAAGCATGAATGAAAATATCTAATAGAGGCAGTCCTCTGGGGAGTGCAACTTTATAAGGTTCCTTTAAAACGATGTGTACGTTGTTATGTGCATTTGCTTGGCAGGAACATTTATATTATATGAGCCATTAGCTCAGTTGGTAGAGCATTTGACTTTTAATCAAAGGGTCGAAGGTTCGAATCCTTCATGGCTCATCCCTTAAATCAGAATATAGCAGACAAATAAACAAGGTCGTTATGGCAACATACAACCTTGTTTATTTGCATTTTAAGAGGAATTTTCACATAATAGATACAATGATTTTTATGTGCTCTATCCTATAGGCAGATACTTCTAATGAAAAAAAAGCAGGTTTCATGTTATAATTTATTTAATTTAAATTGTCAATAATATAATATTTCCATATATAATTTTTTTACTAAAGGATGATCCAGGATGAAGTCTTCCAGAATCCCCGGTTTTTATAATATGTCTGTTGAACAAAGACGGGACCTGCTGAAAAAGGCAATTGATTTCTCTTCGGAGGAATTGGACGATCTTTATATAAATGAACCTCTTTCCATCGATACCGCAGATAAAATGATCGAAAATGTTATTGGTACATTTCAACTTCCTTTAGGTTTAGGATTGAATTTCCTTATAAACGGGAAAGAATATGTAATACCTATGGCAATTGAAGAGGCGTCTGTTGTTGCTTCAGCTAGTCATATAGCTAAAATTGTCAGAAGTGCTGGTGGATTTCAAACGGAAGCAACCGAAAGAGTAATGATTGGACAAATCCAGGTTGTGGGCTGTCCGGATTTTCAATTGGCGAAGCAAGCTTTATTAAATGAAAAAGAATCATTAATTAATGCTGCAAATGCAGCATATCCGAGCATTGTCAATCGTGGTGGGGGAGCAGAGGATTTGGAAGTGCGTATCCTCAATGAAGAATCTGATTCGAAATATGGCCAGATGCTTGTCCTCCATATTTATGTCGATACTCGCGATGCGATGGGGGCAAATATAATCAATACAATGGTTGAATCAATCGCCCCTGTTGTCGAGGAAATTACTGAAGGTAAGGTTTATTTGCGGATTTTATCGAACTATGCTGATAAATGCCTGGCGCGGGCGCGGTGTGTGATTCCCCCCGAAATGTTGATCACTGGAGATTATTCCGGTGAAGAAGTGCGTGATGGGGTTATACATGCTTACGAATTTGCGGCTTCTGATCCTTACCGTGCAGTAACCCATAACAAGGGAATAATGAATGGCATTGATCCGGTAGTGATTGCGACCGGCAATGATTGGCGTGCGGTGGAAGCAGGTGCACATGCATATGCTTCCCGACATGGAAGCTACGGATCCATGACAACTTGGTCTAAAGACGAAAATGAAAACTTGGTAGGGGAAATTGAATTGCCGATGTCACTTGGAACGGTCGGTGGAGCGACCCGTGTCCATCCTTTGGCGGGGCTTTCCCTATCCATCATGAATATAGAATCTGCCAAGGAACTTGCCCAGGTAATTGTGGCAGTTGGATTGGCACAAAATCTCGGAGCTTTGAAGGCATTAGCTACAGATGGTATTCAAAAAGGCCATATGGCTCTACATTCTCGCTCTGTTGCCATTGCAGCAGGAGCTTCAGGGGAGATGATTGATATCATTGCAGAAAAACTGATCGAACAAAAACAAATCCGTGTCGGAAAAGCTAAAGAATTGGTGGAACAGTATAAAAAATGAGTGCAGAAAAAGTAACAACTTCAGAAAAAACAGCTATAGGTATAGCTCATAGTAAGCTAATTTTAATTGGAGAGCATGCAGTTGTGCACGGACAACCGGCAATCGCTATCCCTTTTCCATTAATTGGTGTTGAAACAGTTATTGAACGCGTGCCAGGCTTGGTAAAAATTGACAGCACATTTTATCACGGCCCACTGCAATTGGCTCCGGAATCTTTGCAGGGAATTGTTAACTGTATAGAGGAAACACTTGAATACCTGGATATCCCATCAGAAGATTTGCTGATCAGGATTAATTCATCCATACCACCGGGTAAAGGATTGGGCTCAAGTGCATCTGTTGCCATTTCCGTAATCAGATCATTGTTTGATTATGCTGAAAGGGATTGTACCGAACCGGAACTATTAATGCTTGCAAATGTTGCAGAAACATATGCACATGGGGCACCAAGCGGCATTGACACCCTTACGATTACATCAAAGACACCAATATGGTATGAGAAAGAGAATCCTATTGATTATATCGATCTTGGAGAGGATTTTCATTTTATTGTCGCAGATTCCGGCAGGGTTGGTGATACCCGGACATCCGTTGAATCGGTGGCGCATTTATTGAAATCCGCCCCAAAACGTATTCAAAGGAAAATTGACCGGATTGGTGAGCTGACCCACCATGCAAAGAATGCGTTGGAAAAGGCAAGTAAGCAGTTCCTTGGACAACTTCTGAATGAAGCTCAAAAGGAATTGGAGGCGCTTGGTGTAAGTGATGCCGGGTTGAATAAACTGATTTATTTTGCCCGTAAAGAAGGGGCGCTTGGAGCGAAACTTACCGGTGGAGGTAATGGCGGCTGTATCATAGCACTTGCTCAAAATGAGGTGCATTCCAAACAGCTTGCAGAAAAGCTTAGGAAGTATGGAGCTAGCTCCGTATGGCCATTTGTTTTAAAAAAGCAGGGTTAGAGAGAAAAGAGAGCGGAAAAAGGGAGTTATATGATGAAAGCTACAGCCAAAGCGCATACAAACATTGCCTTAATAAAATATTGGGGGAAGCGGGATGAAGCGCTTATCTTACCAACGAACAGCAGTCTTTCCTTAACATTGGATGGTTTCTGCACAACTACAACGGTGGACTTTCGGGCAGACCTAACAAAGGATCGGTTCATGCTTGATGACCAGCCGGTGGAAGGCGAAGCATATCGGCGTGTGACAAAATTTCTTGACTTAGTTCGCCAGTTAGCTGGAAAAGAAAATCTCTTTGCCGATATTCATTCTAAAAATGATGTTCCTACCGCTGCAGGTTTCGCCTCATCCGCTTCCGGTTTTGCTGCACTTGCTGCAGCAGGAACGAAAGCCATCGGATTGGACTTAGGCAATCAGGAGCTGTCCAGACTTACCAGGCAGGGATCGGGTTCAGCCTGTCGCTCTATCTTTGGCGGCTTTGCAGAATGGGAAATGGGAAGTGAGACAGACGGTTCGGATTCTTTTGCTGTTCCAGTAGCACCGGCAGAGCATTGGGATATTCGCGTGGCGGCGGTTGTGCTTTCGTCTACAATGAAAAAGGTGTCGAGCCGTGCAGGTATGAAGAGAACGGTCGAGACATCTCCCTTCTATTCAGGCTGGATTGACACCATTCCACAAGACTTGAATGAAATAAAGCAAGCTATACATGCAAAGGATTTTGATAAGACGGGAAGCATAGCTGAAGCTAACTGCTTGAAAATGCATGCAACCACACTGGCTGCGAATCCTCCGTTCACGTATTGGCATGATACGACAATTCGTGTTATGCAGACGGTTCAGGAGATGAGGGAAAACGGCATCCCTGCATATTTCACCATTGACGCAGGTCCTAATGTAAAAGTACTCTATCTGCCGGAAAATGAAAAAAATATTGAAACTAAGCTTCGCAGCATACCTGGTGTATCTGATGTAATTTTAAGTAAACCGGGCCAGGGAATAAGCTATATTTAGGGGTTGAACGTCTTGAATAATTCATCGATGACCATCAAGGTACCAGGAAAATTAATGATTGCAGGAGAGTTTGCTGTTTTGGAACCCCACCGTAGTCTGGCTGTAATGGCGATAGATCGTTTTGTTTATGCAACAATTGAAAAAAGTGAAGAAAACAAGCTCACCTTACATGATTTTAACCTGAACAATTTGGATTGGGCTTATGAGAACAGCGTTACTGTCCACACAGAGGATAAAAGAGTTCGCTTCGTTTCTGATGCGATGACCACCGCCTATACATATTTGAAGGAGAAAAAAGTCGGTACCGAACCTATCCATCTGTCCATCAACAGTGAGCTTGATGACGAATCAGGCAATAAGTATGGGTTAGGCTCAAGTGCAGCGGTAGTTACCTCTGTTGTGGCTGCGATTTTAAAGAAATTTTTGGCCGAAGCTCCTTCCCAGGAACTTATCTTCAGATTGGCGGCAATATCACATGTGAAAACACAGGGGAACGGATCTGGTGCTGATGTGGCGGCTTCCTCATACGGTGGTTTACTGCAATACTCCTCTTTCCAGGCAGAATGGTTAAGGGATGCTTATTTACATAGTGATTCCATAATGGAATTACTGGAAATGGATTGGGTTTATTACTCATCGAAGCCGATTAAAATGCCTAAAAATATTTATTTTTGTGTTGGTTGGACAGGTAAGCCAGCATCTACTGCGAAGCTTGTCGATAAAATTCTGCAATTAAAGTCGGATAACTTTGCAGCGTTTGACAGTTTTCTAAAAAACAGCGAAAATGCTGTCGGTGATTTTCTGACGGGAATGGAAGAGGAAAATGTTGAGCTGCTCTTGAAGGGTGTAAGAAAGAACAGACAGGCATTGTCTACCGTGGGCAAAGATGCAAACACTCCAATTGAAACACCTCTTTTAAGCAAGCTGTGTGATTTGGCTGAATCATTAGGTGGGGCAGGGAAGCCTTCCGGAGCTGGCGGAGGCGATTGCGGCATAGCGTTTATGCCAACACAGGAAAAAGCAGATGAGTTAATGAAATTATGGGAAAAAGCCGGTATCAAGCCATTGACGCTCCAGCCTAATTCACATGGGGCAATATGTATTTAAGGATGCAAAAAAGACATTATTTTCTGGGGCTCCCGGAAAATGATGTCTTTTACTATTTATTTATCATTATTGGGTATATTTTTGATACTCATTAATTAATTGATCAAGTTTAACGCTAGATGAGATAACGGCTTCAGAAGTCAGGTCATGTGTGTAGGATAATACAATCATTTCTTCGCGGCATTCTTCTATTTTTTCTTTTAAAATATTTTTTGTCACAAAACTTTCCTCCTATCTAGTATACTATAATAGAAAAATACCCAATTTAAATCAATCTTAAACAACAAAATAATGTGAATATTTTGTGGCGGGAATGAAAAATTATCCGGAATGCGAAAAATCCAGGGAAAAGTTTGGAACCTTTTGTATTACATATTCGTATAACAATTACCGCATGGTAAGCGGAGGTAACGTGATGGATCAATTTATCAGAGAAAAAATCAAAGAAGTGAAAAAAGGTGATCAGTCTTCATTTGAGGATGTGGTTTCCTTTTATCAGGATAAAATTTACCAGCATTGCTTAAGATTGCTAGGAAATACACACGAAGCGGAGGATATAGCACAGGAGTCATTTATACGTGCGTATGTCAATATTCATTCGTTCGATGACCGCAGGAAGTTTTCTACCTGGCTTTACCGGATTGCTACGAACTTAACGATAGATAGGATTCGCAAAAGAAAGCCAGACTATTACTTGGATGCGGAAATAAGAGGAACGGACGGATTAGACATGTATTCTCAATTGGCGAGTGAGGCGATGCTTCCGGGGGAAGAAGTGGAAAGTCTGGAATTGCAGCGCTATATTCATCATGAGATATCACAACTGCCACCAAAGTACAGAAGCATAATCATGCTGCGTTATTTGGAGGAATTTTCTCTTCAGGAAATAAGCGAAATTCTGGATATTCCTTTAGGAACTGTCAAAACCAGAATTCATCGTGGAAGAGAGGCTTTAAGAAAAAGACTTCGTCATGTGTAAAGGAGTGTGTGCAATATGGAGTGTAATAAAGAGACGATAGATCTAATGCATAAATATTTGGATGGAGACCTCACAAAGCAGGAAGAGTGTAATCTGCGCACACACTTGGATAACTGTGAGGATTGCCAGCAACATTTTCATGAATTAAAGCGTACGATTACATTGATTAAAAGTGCAGAGAACTTTTCTGCCCCGGTCGATTTTACGCAAAAGGTTATGGAAAACCTGCCAAATGAAAAGAAAAGAGTTAAATATACGCGCTGGTTCAAAGTTCATCCTGTATTAACAGCTGCAGCGATATTTTTTGTTTTAATGATGACAGGAATGTTTTCTGCCTGGAATACAGAAAGTGAATTAGTCGTCTCAAAACAGGAGGAGCTGGTTATCGAAGGAGACACGGTAATTGTACCGGAAGGAGTAATCGTACCTGGGGATGTCCTTGTTAAAAATGGTAATCTGATTATTAAGGGAACCATCGATGGGGACGTAACATTGGTGAACGGGAAGCTGATAGACGATCGGCCAATTGGTGGTCAGGAGCTTATGGCCTCCGCTGGTGGAGTGACCGGTGAACTTGAGACCGTGGATCGAATGTTTGAGTGGATCTGGTTTCAGCTGAAAAATTTTGTTAAAGGTATTTTTTCTTTTTAATCATAGGTTTCAAAAATCCGGATAAGGGAATTGACTTGTCCGGGTTTTTTTGGGAATAACAAAGTATATGTGCTGGCAGCAAATTAATTCTTACATAGACAGCCGGGTCCAGCTCCGGTTAATAGTAAAGCATGAATAAGCAATGGACATTCCAAGCGCGAAAACCATGCGCTTTCCAGTCCCTTGCTAGCGTTGAGTTTCTAAACAGTCACCTGCGCTTTTGATTGGAAAAATCAAATTTGCTCCAGACATGTGTTTACGGAAAATTATGTTATAATAAATATCGTTACTATCTATATAAAATATAGATGTTGTTCGGGAAGATATGCCCATATTTCCTTACCAAGTATGGCTGAGAACTTTTTGGACACAAATAAATAAATTTTTACAGCAAAAGGATGTGTGAGCATGCTTGATGGGGCATTTGATTTTATGGATCTGCTTAGAATAGGCGTAGATATAGCTCTCGTCTGGTATGTATTATATAAATTAATGATGTTAATCAGAGGTACTAAAGCAATCCAGCTTTTAAAAGGGATTGCAGTGGTTTTGGTGGTTTGGGCATTAAGCATCATACTGAATCTTCAAACGATGCAATGGCTGACAAACCAGGCTATTTCCTGGGGGTTAATCGTAATTATTATTTTATTTCAGCCAGAATTGAGAAGGGCATTGGAACAACTTGGCCGAGGGAATCTTTTTTCTCGGAGTGCAAAATCGGAAGAAGAACTCATTCAACAGGAAATCGATGCAATTATTCAGTCATGCAGCTACATGGCAAAAAGGAGAATTGGCGCTTTAATTTCCATTGAACGGGAGACTGGCATTGGTGAATACGCGGAAACGGGCATTGCAATCAATGCGAAATTATCACACCAGCTATTGACGAATATCTTCACGCCGAACACACCGCTTCATGATGGTGCTGTAATTATAAAGGAAGGCGAAATATCGGCAGCAGCCTGTTACCTTCCTCTATCGGAAAGTCCTTTCATCTCGAAGGAACTAGGAACAAGGCATCGAGCTGCGATGGGAATCAGTGAAGTTACCGACGCTTTGACAATCGTTGTTTCTGAAGAGACTGGAGCTGTTTCCTGTACAAAAAACGGGGAACTGCATAGAGATCTGGATCAGGAGAATCTTCGTGATATGCTGGGTGCACATTTATCCTTAATTGAAAAATCCTCTGAAAAGAGACCATGGAAACAGAGGGGGGATAAGAATGGATAACTGGTTTAAGAGCAAATGGTTTGTACGTATCATTTCATTAGCCTTCGCCGTATTTTTATATACATTCGTCAATGTTACTATTAATACGTCACAATCCGAATCTACCTTCACAGGTGTTACGGACCAATCACATATGCTTGAGGATGTACCTGTGGAAATAAGAATCGATGAAGAAAACTATGTTGTGAGCGGTGTCCCCGAAACTGTAACAGTTGGTCTCCAAGGATCTCCGGGCAGTGTGACCCCCTTATCCTTTCAGCGTAATTTCGACGTCTATGTGGATTTGGAGGGGCTTGGTGAAGGAGAGCATATTGTAGAACTGCAGCATACAATAAACAATGATGTTAGAGTATTCATTGAGCCAAAATCAATCGCAGTTACGATTGAAGAAAGGGCCAGTGGGGAATTTAGCGTAGTTGCTGATTTTATTAACAGTGAGGGAATGGCTGAAGGGTATGAACTAGTAGATTATCAGTTAGAACCTTCATCAGTCATGATCACAAGTTCAAAATCTGTAATTGACCAAATCGGAATTGTTAAAGTGTATGTCGATTTGGAAGGATTGGATGGCTCCATCAATAACAGGGAAGTCCCTGTAAATGTTTATGATACCCAAGGTAACGAGTTAAACGTGAGGGTCCAGCCTGAAAATGTACAAGTCTCTGCTGAAATAGATAATCCTAGCAAGTCAGTACCTCTAAGTGTTGAAACCACAGGAGAGCTGCCGGAGGGCTATTCAATGAATTCAATTTCTGCTAATGTAGAAGAAGTTGAGGTATACTCAACAAGTGATATTCTGGAAGGTATATCTGAAGTCAGCACGGAAGCAATAGACTTATCCGAAATAACTGAGTCAGGTACGATAGAAGCGGAACTGTCATTGCCGGATGGTGTAAATGCTTCAGAAATGGAAACAATTGAAGTAACGATCGATGTTGAACAGACTCGTGTCTTTGAAGACGTACCAATTACGGAAGAAGAGTTGGAAGAAGGAATGGATATCAATTATAATGAACCTGAAACACCAATGATGGATTTGACTGTCACAGGTAATGAAGCGGATATTGGTGAACTGACTGCTGCTGATTTTCTTGTATTCATAAATCTGCGCGGACTGGAGCAGGGTGAACATCGTGTACCGATAACAATTGAAGGACCTGAACTTGAGGATATTACTATTTCACCTGAATTTGAAGAAATATTTATTGAAATCAACTGACTTTCGCAGAACGAATCGTATGGAAGTACAGTTGAATCGGATGTAGTTAAAGGAGATGTAATAATGGGAAAATATTTTGGGACAGATGGCGTCAGAGGAGTTGCCAATGAAGGGTTAACACCAGAGCTAGCATATAAACTTGGACGTTGTGGAGGCCACGTACTGACAAAGGATATGGAAAAACCACGTGTCCTTATCGGCCGTGACACACGGATTTCAGGTCATATGCTTGAAGGAGCTCTATTAGCTGGTCTGTTGTCAATTGGGGCAGAGGTGATGCGTCTTGGTGTTTTATCAACACCAGGTGTAGCGTATTTGACGAAAGCTACCAGCGCCCAAGCGGGTGTAATGATCTCTGCGTCCCATAATCCTGTAGAAGATAACGGTATAAAGTTCTTCGGTCCTGATGGTTTTAAATTAACAGATGAACAGGAAGCTGCAATTGAAGAGCTGATGGATGGTGAAGATAATTTGCCACGTCCGATAGGCGGAGATATAGGCATTGTCAATGATTACTTTGAAGGTGGCCAGAAATATTTATCCTACCTGAAGGATACAATCGATAATGATTTTGAAGGAATACAAATTGCGATAGATTGTGCTCATGGCGCTACCTCAAGTCTTGCAACACATCTGTTTGCGGATCTCGAAGCGGACACCTTTACAATCGGTTCGACACCGGATGGGTTAAATATCAATGCTGGGGTAGGATCAACACATCCAGAAACATTACAAGCCTTTGTTGCAGAAAAAGGTGCTGATATTGGTCTTGCTTTTGACGGGGACGGAGATCGCCTGATCGCAGTAGATGAGAAAGGTAACATCGTTGATGGCGACCAAATTATGTATATCTGTGCTAAATATATGAATGAAAAAGGATTGCTCAAACAAAATACAGTAGTTTCAACTGTGATGAGCAATATCGGCTTCTATAAAGCAATTGAAGCAAATGGCATGCGCAGTGATAAAACAGCAGTTGGTGACCGTTATGTGATGGAGGAAATGCGCAAAGGCGGTTACAATCTTGGTGGAGAACAATCCGGGCATATCATCTTCCTCGATTATATTACTACCGGTGACGGAATGTTGTCTGCATTGCAGCTTATAAATGTTATGAAAGAAACAGGCAAACCATTGTCTGAACTTGCTGGTGAGATGAGGATTTTCCCGCAAGTATTAAAAAATGTCAGAGTATCTGATAAAAATGAAGCACTAAGCAATACAGCCATTTTAGATGAAGTAGCTGCAGTGGAGCGTGAATTGGGTGACCAAGGACGCGTATTGGTAAGACCTTCCGGTACGGAGCCGCTTGTTCGAGTAATGGTAGAAGCACCTACAAAGGAAGAATGTGAAAAATATGCGGACCAAGTAGTCGGCGTTATCGAAAGATTGCTTGGCATTTAAACAACCAATGAAGAGCTGATTCTCCTAAGAATCAGCTCTTTTTGGCAGCTAAGAAAGTTTTAACTTTCCTACCTGCATAAGTGCGACTAAGTCTGTCACCTGGTGACAGACCTAGTATTCTAAAACCTGTTATCGGGTGCGCCTGCTCAGTCCTAAGTTGGAAAGTTTTCTTCAATTAACATATAGCTAACCCTCATGATCACCAAACTATCCTGACTAGTCAGAATAGTTTATAATTAATGGTGTAACAAACAAAAAATCCAATCATCAAAATGCATACAAATGATGCAGGAAAAAATAGGAGGATGATTATGATACAATTTCCAAAGCCGACAGTGGAGCAATTTTTCCGTACTTACGTGATTGGCGGATTTGCAGTAAGCAAGGATGAGAAGAGGCTTGCCTTTATTTCCAATTTAAACGGCAAGGTTAACTTATGGGCGATCGACCTGGATAAATCGAGTTTTCCTTATTTATTTGCCCATCACGATGAATCGGCGAATTTTATTAAGTTCGACCCGGAAAATCGATATGTACTTACCGGGTATGACAAGGATGGCGATGAAAATTACCAAATATACGCATTGCCATTTAATGGAGGACTTCCTCAGCCACTAATTACTGGTGATCCTCAGGAGAAATATTACTTTGCACATTTAAGCAAAGATGGAAAACGCGTCTATTATGTCACTTCGGAAGGTAATCCATCCATGCTAAATACAAAGGTCAGAAACCTAGAGGATGGAACAGATACCTTATTGAATGAAGGGGAAGTTTCACCAACGCAACTAGCTGCTGTATCCGAGAACGAAGATGCCTTTGTTTATTTGCGTTCTTTTGCTAATACATATGTGACAGGGTTTGTTAAAAAAGGTGAAGATACATACCCTTTAACCCCTGATCCGGAGAAAGTCCATGTTTCATTTGAGCCGGTTTTCACAGACGACAAAACCATTTATTTTTTAACTGATTACGAGAGTGAGTACAGTTATGTTGCCAAATTTGACCTGGAAACAAAGGAATTTGCAAACGTATTAACTATTGAGAACGAAAGCATCACTACATTAAAATGGAATAAAACAAACAAAGCATTCTACCTGGTCACAGAGAAAGGCGTGACAGATAGGCTGTATCGTTATGAAGCACGCTCCCGGAAACTTGAGCAATTGACGGCCCCCACAAGTCTTGTAGAACAGCTGGTTATTACGGAGACGGGTAATTTGTTTGTGTTGGGCAGAAGTGCAACAATTCCGCACAACATTTTCCATTCCCAAAATGGCATCGATTGGGAATCCTTGACGGATAATCGTGTTCTTGGAGTAAGTGAGGAGGATATGGTAGATCCTGAGGTCGTTTCCTATAAATCATTTGATGACATGGAGATTGAGGCACTTTTATTTAAAGCAAAACCAGAAAATGACAATGGCTATACCATTTTCTGGCCGCATGGTGGCCCACAGGCTGCAGAGCGGGAATATTTTCGATCCATGTTCCAAAGCTTCCTTAATCGGGGCTATACCATTTTTGCTCCGAACTTCCGTGGCAGTACAGGATACGGGGCCTCCTTTGTGAAAATGGTCGAGCAGGATTGGGGGCATGGTCCCCGTCTAGATAATGTTGCAGGAATTGAGTGGCTTTTTGAAAATGGCATTACCGATCGGGAGAAACTATTTCTTGTCGGTGGAAGTTATGGTGGATATATGGCCCTGCTTCTACATGGTCGTCATCCTGAATATTTTAAAGCAGTAATCGATATATTCGGCCCCTCAGATCTGTTTACGTTTGTAAATTCGGTACCAACCCATTGGAAGCCAATTATGGAACGTTGGATTGGAAACCCGGAACGTGACAAGGAGCGGTTTATTAAAGATTCACCGGTAACCTATTTGGAAACGATGACGAAGCCTATGCTCGTGATCCAGGGAGCTAAGGACCCGCGAGTTGTCAAAGAAGAGTCAGATCAAATCGTTGCAAAGTTGAAAGAAAAAGGACGGGATGTAGAATATCTAGTCCTGGAAGATGAGGGACATGGCTTCTCGAAAAAGGAAAATGAAATTAAGGTGTATTCTTTAATGCTGGATTTTATGGAGAGGCATCAGGATTAAGGTATCGCAAATTAAAATGACAATTAGAACTATTAGAGGAGCTCTTCCATTTGCAGAAGAGCTCCTCTCTCTGGAGGGTGTTAAAAGCTGAGTGATATCTAGAAAGCATGAACAAGAAGAGCTTAGATATCATAAACTAAATAAAAGCTGCTCATTAATAAGTATTGACCTGTTTACGCTTTCTCGGTTACAATATAGTGAGCTCTTTGGGTATGTTTAACTTTTTTTGAATGAGGTATATAAATAGAGCTGAGGTTGATTCTAGGGTGGAAAGGGGCATCGAGGTTATTAATGAAATAAAAGCGCCAGGACTATTTTTCCGATCGGTGGCGAGAAATAGTTGACGAGGTGGAGGTTATCGAGGGTTTCGGCGGATGCCTCCCGGCTGGATATCTCAGTCGTTTAGCTTTACCCCAAAAACAATAAGGCGACTTATTGGACAAAAGGGTATAGAAAGATGTTCAAATAAAAACACACGAGAAAGGGGCAAGCAAGCGCCCCTGGAATATAAGTAAAGGTTCGTTTGTCTGCCCCTTCATTAGGAGGACATTGAAATGTGCGGAATAGTAGGTTATATCGGACAAAACGATACAAAAGAGATTTTATTGAATGGACTGGAAAAACTGGAATATAGAGGTTATGATTCTGCAGGAATTGCTATCCTGAATGATGAAGGAGTCAATCTGACAAAAGTAAAGGGTCGTATTGCAGCTCTGCGAGAAAGTGTTGATAAATCTGTACATGCAACAATGGGAATCGGCCACACCCGCTGGGCGACACATGGTGTGCCAAGCATCATTAATGCACATCCTCATCAAAGCGTGTCTGGAAGATTTACGATTGTTCATAATGGTGTTATTGAAAATTACAACGACCTGAAAAAAGAATATCTAAGTGATGTAAATTTCGTTAGTGATACAGATACAGAAGTAATCGTACAGCTGATTGAAAAGCTTTATCAAAAACATCAGGATACAACGGAAGCATTTCGTGAAGTGATGGGTCTATTAAAGGGATCTTATGCAATTGGCCTGATTGATGCGGAAGATCCTGATACGTTGTATGTTTCCAAAAATAAAAGCCCGCTATTAGTAGGCCTAGGCGATGGATTCAACCTAGTTGCAAGTGATGCGATGGCAACGTTGAAGGAAACGGATCAGTATGTGGAAATTTTCGATAAGGAAATTGTACTTGTGAATCGTAATTATGTTGAAGTACAAACACTGGAAGGAACAGCTGTAGAGCGTAAGCCGTACACTGCTGAAATCGATGCGAGTGATACCGAAAAAGGTACGTACCCACACTTTATGCTTAAAGAAATTGATGAACAGCCGATTGTCATGCGTAAAATCATCAATGAATATCAAAATGAGAACAACGAATTGAAGCTTGCTGCGGATATTCGTAAGGCAATGAAAGCAGCAGACCGTATTTATATCATTGCAGCAGGAACAAGCTACCATGCAGGTCTTGTCGGTAAAGAGTTCCTGGAAAAATTAGCAAAAATCCCAGTAGAAGTCCATGTTGCAAGTGAATTTTCATATAATATGCCAATACTGTCAGAAAAACCATTATTTGTGTTCATTTCACAAAGTGGGGAAACTGCTGACAGCAGATCCGTATTGGTGAAAATTAAAAAAATGGGATATCCGGCACTTACAATTACAAATGTGCCAGGATCGACCCTTTCTCGTGAAGCAGATTATACACTGCACTTATATGCAGGACCGGAAATCGCGGTAGCATCAACAAAAGCATATACTGCTCAAATCGCCGTCTTGGCAATTCTGGCAGTCGATACAGCGAACGCAAAGGGTCTTGAGCTGGACTTTGATCCAATGCAAGAGCTTGCAATTGTTGCAAATGCGATGGAAGTATTAACAGATCAGAAAGAGGAATTTGAACAGCTTGCAAGAGATTATTTTGCAACGACACGCAATGCTTTCTTCATTGGCAGAAGCAGCGATTATAATGTTTCCCTTGAAGCGGCACTGAAGCTGAAAGAGATTTCCTATATTCAGGCAGAAGGGTTTGCCGGAGGAGAATTGAAGCATGGTACTATTGCTTTAATTGAAGAAGGGACTCCTGTTATTGCTCTCGCAACACAGGAAAACGTAAACTACTCTATTCGTGGTAACGTACAGGAAGTTGTTGCCCGTGGCGCAAATGCAATGGTTATCAGTCTGAAAGGGCTGGAGCAGGATGACGACGCCTTTGTATTACCACATGTCCATGAATTACTGACACCGCTTGTAAGTGTTATTCCAATGCAATTGCTTTCCTATTATGCAGCATTGCACCGTGGATGTGATGTGGATAAACCACGCAACCTGGCTAAGTCAGTGACAGTTGAATAATATTTTGTTGTGTCATTGAATTAATGTAGCTTTGAAATAAAGTTTGATAAAAACAACCCTTTACGATAGTACGTTCGTATAGGGTTGTTTTTTAAATAGATAAGAAAGTACAAAAAATTGGCTTTACCACAGCGTTTGTCGAACCGACCACTCACGTCCTAAGAAGACCCACGTCAACTAGCATTGTTTAATGTGTCATGAAGAAGAGAAAATCCTAGACCCTGAATTAATTTGAAATTCAAGGTCTGGGATAATGTGCTGATTTCCAATACTAGTTCAATATTTTAAAACTTAATGAGATCTATCCTATCAATCGGAAACCTGATGTAACATGAATTGTTTGTTGGAGACGTTAATTTTGATGAAATGTTATAATGGAAGAACAATAGTTTGATAAACTCATGGGCGGGTTGGCATTCATCTCCGATAGAAAGGAGGTGGTGCCAATGGCAGTATTCGAAGCATTGATGTTAGCTTTAACTTTCGGAATGTTGATTGTAGCTATGCTGTCATTTAACCAAAAAAAATAAGCCCCCCCATTGAGTTGACGGCTCCTGTGGGTGCTTATTTTTTAGACCTATACAGCCAATCCCCCTTGCAGGGAATCATGCTAATGCATCAGATCGTCAGCGCTGTAACGCTGGCGGTCTTTTTATTATTGTATGTTATTACTTTCATTATACCATAAATAATCAGAATTCAAACTATATGCTACCATGACGAGTCTCAGCAAGTAAAGGACAAGTTAACTAAAAGTTGCACATGTCCACAAAACGCATTCTAAAATGGTCAAACTCTTTTATGAAAATTTTATCTGTAAAAAATTGTAGAATCCATTTTGATTGATCTTTTTTCGAAATGGATTCTTTTATTTGCCGTAAAACAACAGTTTAGAGAGTGTTTTAAATCAAATAGAAAAACAAATCTGCATGAGGAGATAAAGTATTAGTTGGTGTTCTATTTAAAGTAACTCATTTTGTTTTTAAAAAGTATCATGTAGTTTATCCTTTATTTTGTATCCATAAAAAATCTTTTGAATAAATACAATTAAACTATCTGTTGTATACTTAAAAGACAATAACCAAATTCTATTATAACTCTGAACTGCTATAATTAAGACCCCATTACTTTCCTGCCTATTCTAAAAATGTCTTTCGAAAGGAGAAAATATGGTTATAGAGAGAAAGTTAAACAGCCAATTTAGCTCTTTAGTATCACAGGTAAAAGAAACTTCTCAAACGGTAGATTGCTCAGGTGCAAGCGTGATGGTTATTCACAACAATAAAATCGTCACGGAGGTTTATTGGGGGAATCATTCAAAAGCTCCTGATGCAAAACCTATTCAGAAAGACTCACAGTTTCATGTAGCTTCTGTTCGAAAAAGCTATATTGGATTTGCGGTTGCATATGCAGTACATTATGGCTACATAGAGTCTATCGACGATGAAGTCACTAAATATCTGTCTGCAGTTAGCACTGATATTTTTAAACAGATAACGATCAGAAACTTGCTAACACATACACACGGTTTAAACACAACAGAGGGAAAACTAATTCGAGAATTTGCACCAGGACAAAGCTGGGCATATCGTGATATAGGCAGTGAGCTATTGTCACAGGTTGTCAAACTGGCTACTGGAAAAACTATTGCTCAAATCCTTAAAGAACAAGTATTTAAACCTTTAGAGTTTAAGGAAACTGGATGGCATGATGAACCAAATGAAAACCTAGTACAAGTTATTAGAGAGCCAGATAATAGATTTTGGTCAACAAGTAAAGGTACGGATGGGAATAAGAAGAATATGTATGTATCTACTAGAGAGCTTGCATATTGGGGATATATCCATTTGAAACAGGGATTTGTAAGTGGAAAACAAGCGATTTCAAAAGACATCCTCAAGATGGCTGCATCCCTTCAGGCACCGAACTTATTGAATAAGGATCTACCTCAAAACGGTTTTTTATGGTTTGTGAAGGACTTGCCTGCAAAGAAAACGGAAATTGGTGAACGTGTACCTAAAGGCTCTTTTCAGATTTTAGGATATACGAATGTTGCCTTATTGGTGATTCCCAAGCATGATATAGTAGCAGTTCGTATGTTGAATAGTTTTGGTTCCACTCCAGGGTATGACTATTTATCGGATATCAGGGAGTTCGGGGATACTGTTATAGAGTGTATTTAATGGGATTTCTTTGAATTTCGCTTTATAATACCCCCTCCTAAGTAGTTTTATAACTTTAAAACGCCCCAGAAAAAATCCAGGGCGTTTTAATCATGCGTTTAATTCCGATTATTATTCACCATAAAAACTGAAACGTTCTTCAAAATTAAAATCAATTTCAAACTGATCATTTTCCGAATTTAAATATTTCACATCGAAATAGGTGCGTTGTGGTTTTGGTAACTTCTCAACCCAAGGAGAATAGGTTTTAAAATTAATTTGATTCTCTTGCTCGTCAAATTCTGCAAAACGCATCCATCCATTTCCTCCAGCAAAGCTGGATTGATAGTCTACAAGTATTTGAATGACGTCATTTCCTGTTGCATTTTGCTTAATGCGCTGCAGTGCACCGTGATGGTGGCCGCTTACTGTCATAAATACTTGGTTATGGTCATCAACCAACTCATCCCAAATAAGATTCCCACGGGCTGTATCCGCTGCTGAATTACCGTCCCCTGAAACGGCAAGTATTTCATGTGATACTAGTATGGTAGGCAAATTAGGATGGTTGTTTAATACCTGTTTTGCCCAATCACTATCTTCTTCAACATGTTTCATATCGACCATCAAAAATAGATAACTATAGTTTCCAGCCTTTATGATACCGTAAGAACTATATCCAGATGGAGAACTTTCTTTAAAATATTCTTTATCAGCAAAGCGTTGCTCACTGTAATAATCCAAGTAAGGGTCATCGATTCCGTAATCGTGGTTGCCAGCAGTAACAAGATAAGGAACCCGATGCCTATCAAGTAAGTCCACACCTTTATCAGAAGCAGTCCATTCATCTAAGCTATTGCTCCTGTCAACCATATCGCCAACAAAAGCTGTCATAGCGATGTGGTGACTATTTTTATTCGTTGCAATCCATTTCATTTGCTCATAAAAGATTTCATCCTGGTAACGAACCGTCTTTTGTGGATCTGGTACAAAAACAAAGTTGTAGTTGTCTTTATCGGTTAATAAAGGGATATCCTCATTGGTTCCATATTCCACATGACTTTCTTGAGGTCCATCAACTAACCAATCTTCCTGATTAAGTGCTTGATCGCTCATTCGAATTTCTTGAATTTTTCCGGCAAATAAGGCATCTATCTCATTTTCCCATTCAGAAGCACCTATATTCCAACCCTTTTCTTGAATCGCGTCAATACCATTCATTACTTCTTCTGTATTACGAAAATCAGTAACACCATTCACATATAACTTTGTATGATTACCATCATTTACTATGGCAACATGATACCAATCTTCTTTACTATCCAATGAGAAAGACCAGTTTGTCTGATTATAATTTAAGTTAGTCGGATGGCTTGTCCATTGCAATTCCTTCAAATTGGAAACAGAAAGTGTGGAAAGAATTTCTTTTTCGCCTTCTGTTTTATTTAAATCTGCAGCTTGTCCTTGCCGAGTTAGAATTCCCATCCAAGAATGTTTTTCAGGCGCAAAGTCTTGAGGCATTTTCATGATAACTTCTATCGTAAATCCATCTTTAAACTTTTCTGAGTTAATGGGAGCATCATCTGTTGTTCTAAAATATCGCCCAACTGGCGCTTGTTTATAGTTTCCAAATTCTATACTTTGGGTAGAATCCTCGTTTGCATAATCATCCTCAGACCATCTAACCATACCTTCAGTTTCCTCAGAGGAAGCATCTCCTACCGTTTCCAGAATTAAATTATTCCCGTTGCCACTAGCATCTTCTATCACCAGATCCCCCGTTTCGATGGAACCTGATTTCACATATTCCTTAGAAAACTTCCAATGTGCTAAAGCTCCTCCAGTTTCACTTGATGCAACATTTTCAACTGATGATGCCTGACTAGTTTGGAGAGGCAACAACATACATAATAGTACAATACTTACAGTGATAGCTACATAGTTTCCTAATCTGTCTTTTTCCAACATTTTTCTCCTCCTTCTCCATCTTTCTGCAAAGTAAAGTATAGAGAAAGAATGTATAGGAAGGATTAATTTAGAAATAATTTTGTATGAATAATTTACGTACAAAATAACCAGGACTTTTTGCGGGGAATCGCAATACTGATAAAGAAAAAAGTTGATGCAAGAGGTTTTCTTTATACCATGCATTATGGCTGAGCATTGCGGGTCATGAAAATTAAAGATAAGAAATTATGAATGAGCTATGAAAATGAAGTATACTAACAAGAGTGTGAATCTACAGCATGAAAGGAAGTGCAGTCAATGGCAACAAAAGTATACCTTAACCATGATGGTGGTGTGGATGATTTAGTTTCGCTGTTCCTGTTATTGCAAATGGAAGATGTGGAGCTGATCGGTGTTGGAGTAATTCCTGCAGATTGTTATTTGGAACCGGCGGTGTCTGCCAGCAGAAAAATTATCGATCGATTTGGTAAGGGGAAGGAAATTGAAGTAGCACCCTCTAATTCACGTGGGAAAAATCCTTTTCCAAAGGACTGGCGAATGCATGCCTTTTTAGTCGATGCCTTGCCGATATTAAATGAATTTTTACCGGTCAAAACGAAAGAGGCAGATTTACCCGCACATCAACATTTGGTCGAATCTTTGCGTAAGAGTGATGAGAAAGTGACCTTATTATTCGTCGGACCGTTAACAGATTTGGCGCGGGCGCTGAAGGAAGCTCCGGATATAGAAGATAAGATTGAAAAACTGGCATGGATGGGTGGTACCTTTTTGGAAAAGGGCAATGTGGAAGAACCCGAGCATGATGGGACCGCTGAGTGGAACGCTTTCTGGGATCCGGAAGCAGTTAAAGTCGTGTGGGACTCCAATATTCGAATTGATTTAGTGGCACTCGAAAGTACAAACATGGTACCTCTTACATTGGATGTCCGTAACAGATGGGCTTCTGAACGAAGAGACTTGGGGATTGATTTCCTTGGTCAATGCTATGCCATGGTTCCACCGCTTGTCCACTTCCAGACAAATTCGACATATTTCCTTTGGGACGTATTGACAACAGCGACGATAGGGAGGGAAGACCTTGTAAAGAAAAAGGAAGTGAGAAGCATCGTTCATGAAGATGGACCAAGTCAAGGGAAAACGGAGAAGTCCGATGATGGACGAGCTGTTCAGCTGGTTTATGAAGCGGACAGGGATCGTTTTTTTAACTATATCACTGATTTAGCGGGACAATAAACGTTAGTTTTTAAAATACAGAACATGTAAGCAGTACTGCTAAAAATCCCTTTAGATTTTTTTGCCTAAAGGGATTTTTAGTTAAAGGCTCTTTTCATTCCTCTTCTTCATTTTATGCAAAGTATGGTTCGTGCCCCATTCGTGCATTGCTTCCAGAATAGGTTCCAAGCTTCTGCCATATTCGGTAATCGAATACTCCACTTTGGGTGGAACCTGGGGATATACAACACGTGCAACAATATCTTCGTCTTCCAGTTCCCGTAATTGTTTTGTCAGCACCTTTTGTGTGATTCCGGGCATGCTGCGTTTAAGCTCACTAAAACGTTTCGTACCTTCTTGCAATAAATGCAGTAAAATAATCGGTTTCCATTTACCGACCAATATACCCAATGCATCCTCTACACGACAAAATTCAGGTATCTTTTCCATTTAACATTCTCCTTAGTATCTTTTTGCATACTAGGTTGCCTTTAAGTGCGTACTTACATAATATCTCATTATATTCTATACTAGCACCAAGAAGATGTTATGGAAAGAAGCAATGGTTGTAACGCAACAAAAAATCAATAATCAAATATAATATAAGTGAGGCTGACAAATATATGGAAAAATATCGTATTGATCCAAGTCAAGGAATGGAATTTGGTCTTTATACACTTGGAGACCACATACCGGATCCCCATACAGGAGAGAGGATTTCCGCAGAGCAGCGCATCCATGAAATCATTGAACTGGCCCAGCTGGCGGAACAGGCCGGGATTGATTTCTTCAGTGTTGGAGAAAGTCATCAGGAATATTTCACTACCCAGGCGCATTCTGTTGTCCTGGCCGCTATTGCTCAAGCAACAGAAAAAATAAAAATAGCCAGTTCTTCAACAATTATTAGTACATCCGATCCTGTACGAGTTTTTGAGGATTTTGCCACCATTGACCTGATTTCAAAAGGGCGGGCGGAACTCATTGCTGGACGTGCTTCACGAATCGGGCTTTTCGATCTGTTAGGCTATAATGTGCGTGACTATGAAGAACTGTTTGAAGAAAAGTTCGAACTGTTGCTGAAGATTGCCAAAGAGGAAGTTGTCAACTGGAGCGGACAGTTCCGTGCACCGTTAAAGAATGCAGAAGTTATTCCTCGTCCAAAAAACGGAACCATTCCAATCTGGCGTGCAGTTGGCGGTCCTCCTGCCAGTGCCATTAAAGCGGGTTATGCAGGGGTTCCAATGTTTATCGCGACTTTGGGCGGGCCTGCTACAAGCTTTAAGTATTCCATTGATGCATATCGTGAGGCCGCAAAGCAAAATGGATTTGACCCATCCGAGCTTCCGATATCAACTGCCGGATTTTTCTATGCTGCGGAAACGACACAACAGGCGCAAAAAGAAATATACCCACATGTTAATCAAGGTTTGCAGCTGATTAACGGAAGAGGCTATCCGAAGCAGCAATTTGCTCAAGGTGCAGATACAAGGGATGTTATGAATGTCGGCAGTACTCAGCAAATCATTGAGAAAATTCTTTACCAGCATGAACAATTTGGACATCAGCGCTATATCGCACAAATGGATTTCGGTGGTGTTCCATTTGATAAATTAAAGAAAAACATTGAGTTGATCGGAACAGAAATTTTACCGGCAATCAAAAAATATACAGCAAAGAACTAGGGAGATGGAAATATGAAAATCGTGGGATTATCTGGTTCGAAGGTCGGTTCGAAAACGAGAACAGCGATGGACTATACAGTTAAGATTATCAAAGATAAGTATCCGGATATTGAGGTGACATTAATCGATTTAGCCGAATATGATGTGCAGTTTAGTGATGGCCGTAACTACCTGGAGTATGAAGGCGACACCGGATATGTTACGAAAACCATTATGGAAGCCGATGCAATAATTATAGGAACCCCTGTATTTCAGGCATCGATACCAGCTACATTGAAAAACATCTTTGACCTGCTGCCCGAGAAGGCATTTTTGGATAAAATTGTCGGCATGTTTGTCACTGCAGGGTCACCAAAGCATTATTTAATGGTCGATCAGCAATTAAAACCGATTCTTTCCTACATGAAGGCCCAACTTGTACAGACATATGTATTTATCGAGGAAAAGGATTTTCATCGGAAAGAAATCGTTAATGATGATGTATTATTCCGTATTGACCGTTTGGTGGAAGATACCGTCGTTTTGACGAAAACATTTACGGAGATTCGTAAAGCTAAAGAAGCTGATTATGGATTTTGATACGCTATGATATTAAGGTATAAGGGGGGATGAGTGCCATACATGGTGCTTGTCCCTTTTTAAACGGGTAAGAAAGTATAAGATTTTGGCAGCATTTAATTCTTACACATAAACGGCCACGGCCAGCTCCAGCGCCTACCCCCCTTGAGGTCTTAAGTAGAAACTACCTGTGGCAAAGAACGCCACTGGTAGTTTCTACTTAAGCTTGTCGGGGGTGATCAAGGCGCTTGCGCTTTTGTTCACGGTCACTCATCCGTCTGTTTTATTTATGAGGTATGTCTTGTCCGAATCCAGTAAAGTACCGATAGAACTGCCAAAAATATCGCTATACTGATTGTGACAATGGCAAGCAGCCATTGATCAGGGAAGTTCATTACAAATATACCGATTATGGCCCAGATGAATACAAGGATAATAACCCAATCCCGCAATAGAAACATTACTGCAAATCCGAGAATGAGAACAATTGCGACAGCCAGATAAGTTAATATCATCTGTACATCCGTGTTGATTTCAATACTTGCTACCAACCAATAAAGTATATTTATTAAGGAAGCCACTGTAATCCAGCCCACATATAATGAAATCGGAGCCAGGAATTTGATGGATTTGTTTTGACTGCGCTGTGCGTGATACAGATATAGAATTGTAAGGAAATGCATGAGTATTATAATCAGGGCAACTCCATCGAGAAGAAAATGCCAGGAAATAATCCATAGAACGTTAAAAAGACAAGTCAGCAGAAATCCCCAATACTGCGAATTGCCCAACTTCTGCATTTTGAGACTGAAACTGAGCAGCCATAAGAAAAGAGCAATATAAATCAGCGTCCATATACTGAATGTATAGCTTGCCGGGGTGAAATAGACCGTATACATATTGGAAATTTCACCTGTTGTGTATCCCTTGAGGGTAAACATATTCGCCATGGCATTTACTGCAATCATGAGGACAAATGCGATGTACATATGGATTTGCTTCATATCTTTCATTTTATCAGCTCCTTATATTTATCAGATATTGTTATCTACCCATAAAGAAAGAAGTATAATCGGTAACGGGGCGCGTAATAAAGAGATTTATCATTTTAAGGAATCGAACAAAAACGATATAATGGAAAGCAACTCGTAGAAATTGATAGATGGTATCCTTCTACAAAGACTTGTTCGGGTTGGGGCTCTGTTAGAGTTGTAAAATAGGAGAACGCACGTATTAATGTACTTGTGAACTACCCTTGATACAGATCGCAATTCTGCACGAATTATTTTCTGGAGGAAATAATATGATTCAAATAGGTTTAACAGGATGGGGGGACCATGATTCTCTGTATCCAGATTATATAAAGCCAAAAGATAAATTAACCGAATACAGCAGTCATTTCCCGGTTGTGGAGGTCGATGCCTCCTTTTATGCCATCCAGCCTGTTCGCAATGCTGAAAAGTGGGTGAAGCAAACACCGGAAAATTTCCGGTTTATCGTAAAAGCTTATCAAGCTATGACGGGACATCAGCGTGGAAATACCCCTTTTGAATCCAAAAAAGAAATGTTCAAGGCGTTCAGGGACTCTTTAAAACCGTACCTGGATGCAAAGAAGCTGGCGATGGTTCTGTTCCAATTCCCACCTTGGTTTGATTGCCGGAAGGAAAATGTAACTTATTTGAGATACTGTAAGAAAATGATGGGGAATATTCCAGTCGCCCTTGAATTCAGGCATCAGTCTTGGTTTGATGCACGTTTTCGCGATGGAACACTTTCTTTTATGAAAGAAGATGGATGGATCCATTCCATTGCAGATGAACCACAGGCCGGAAAGGGATCGATTCCGTTAGTGCCGATTGTGACCAATCCTGATGTGACGTTAATTCGTATGCATGGAAGGAATATTCATGGTTGGAATAAGTCAGGAAATGTTAATTGGCGTGAAGTCCGTTACTTATATAGATATAATCAGCAGGAACTGACAGATTTAAAAAACACCATCACCGAGCTTGCCAAATCGACAAAGGATATTATTGTTTTATTTAACAATAATTCCGGCAAAGAGGCAGCAGTTAATGCGAAGGAGCTCCAAAACATACTAGGTATTGAATATGAAGGTTTGGCTCCAAGGCAGATGGATTTATTTTAGTAGTTGATTTATTAAAGATTTGTAAAAGAAATCTTAGTTGGTTGATTATATAAGCAAATCGTTATATAATTATGAAAGAATAAAAGGTGGTGTTAAGGGATGCTGCAAACTGCGATTGAAATGGATAAAGCAGCGGTAATCTTAAAGTTATTGGGTGATAAAACGAGATTGTCCATGCTGAAAATATTGGATGACAACGACTGTTGTGTTTGCGAATTCGTGGAAATTTTTAAAGCAAGTCAACCATCCATAAGTCAGCACCTTCGTAAATTGAGGGATGTTGGACTGGTTAAGGAAGATCGGAGAGGCCAATGGATATTTTACTCTGTAAACCAAAATAGTGAGTACTATCCATTTATCGGCAAGATTCTCGAGCAATTACCTGATCAGAGTTATAAATTAAAAGAATTGGAAAAACAAGGTACACGAATCACTTGTTGCTAATTGGGGGTAACTATTTTGTCAACAACGCTTATGCTAGCAATTTTAATTTTCTTTGTCACACTTATTTTAGTTATATGGCAGCCTAAAGGATTGTCAATTGGATGGTCTGCCATCGGTGGCGCTCTGGTCGCTCTGGTGGTAGGGGTAGTTGATTTCAGTGATGTTATCGAAGTTACCGATATCGTATGGAACGCAACGCTTGCTTTTGTTGCCATTATTCTTATTTCGTTAATATTAGATGAAATTGGATTGTTTGAATGGGCAGCTTTGCATATGGCAAGAGTTGCGCAAGGTAATGGAATCAAGATGTTTGTCTACATAAGTATTTTGGGTGCGATTGTAGCCGCCTTCTTTGCGAATGATGGGGCTGCACTTATACTGACACCGATTGTACTTGCAATGGTTCGGAATTTAAATTTCTCCGAAAAAATGATTTTCCCATTCATTATGGCGAGTGGGTTTATTGCTGATACAACATCATTACCGTTTGTAGTAAGTAACCTGGTTAATATTGTCTCTGCGGATTTCTTTGGCATTGGTTTTGTGGAATATGCATCGAGAATGATTATTCCAAATCTGTTCGCGCTGACAGCAACAATTGCCGTATTATTGATTTACTTTAGAAAAAGCATTCCGAGGTCCTATGAGGTTTCCAAGTTAAGTCAACCTGTAGATGCAATAAGAGACCCTAAAATGTTTCGTTTATCTTGGTATGTACTCGGCATACTACTTATTGGCTATTTTGTCAGTGAGTTTATTAACTTGCCGGTTTCCATTGTTGCAGGCATTATAGCGATATTCTTCTTGCTGATGGCGAGAAAAAGCAATGCTGTGGACACAAGGGCAGTTATTAAGGGAGCACCATGGAATATTGTATTTTTCTCCCTTGGTATGTATGTCGTTGTTTATGGATTGGGCAATGCGGGGCTTACTAGTGCACTTGCCACCGTTATTCAGGCAGCAGCAGAACAAGGACTTTTCGCAGCGACAATGGCAATGGGATTCATTGCAGCGTTTCTGTCATCGATCATGAATAATATGCCAACAGTTATGATTGACGCCCTGGCCATTGCGGAAACGGATACTTCTGGTGTCATTCGCGAAGCGCTGATTTATGCGAATGTAGTTGGTTCAGACTTAGGACCGAAGATTACGCCAATTGGTTCACTAGCCACATTAGTATGGCTCCATGTCTTATCCAAAAAAGGATTTAAAATTTCATGGGGAACCTATTTTAAAATTGGGATTGTCTTAACTGTTCCGATCCTGTTTATTACACTATTAGGACTCTATTTAACATTAATAATTCTATAAAAGGAGAGATGAATACATGTCTAAAAAAACACTTTACTTTTTATGCACTGGAAATTCCTGCAGAAGCCAAATGGCGGAGGGATGGGCCAAAAAATATCTCGGAGAAGAATGGGAAGTCAGAAGTGCAGGCATTGAAGCACATGGCTTAAATCCCAAAGCTGTAAAAGCGATGGATGAAGCAGGGGTGGATATTTCAGAACAGAAATCGGAAATGATTGATATGGACTATTTGAACAATGCTACATTGGCTGTTACGCTTTGTGGAGATGCTGCAGACAAATGTCCTATGACACCTCCCCACGTAAAACGCGAACATTGGGGATTTGATGATCCGGCAAAAGCAGAAGGCACCGAAGAAGAAGTGTGGGAAGTGTTCAGGCGTGTCCGTGATGAAATTGGCGCCCGGATAAAACAATTTGCAGAAACGGGAAAATAATAAATCACCTTACTGAAATGAGCCGTACACCCTGCGAAGGAATGGATGTACGGCTCATTTGCTTTATAAATTGAATTAAAACAGCTTCCTATAAATCTTCTTTGCATAGGCTGCAAATCTGGAGTTGGTATGCAATTTCCTTTCTTCAATAAACGTATCAAACTGCTTTCTTTTATGTTGATCTCTACTTACATTCCCATCCGTTGCGCTTGTCAGCAAATCATCCTGGGAGATTGAGTCTCTTTTATTTTCAACTTCTTCAGTAATATATCCTGCATTTTTTAATATTCGATAGGCTTGTTTCAGGTCCTGGGGCATACCGGAAAATTCATCTTTTAAATCGAGCGGTTTCCCTTTTCCGGGAAGATTATCGAATTCACCATTTTCGATGGACTCTTTAATCTTTTCTTCAACGAAAATATACATGACACTATCCTCCTTGCCCATATATATAAAAAGAATTACGTCTTAAGGTAACAATTCTTATCAATAAGTATGGGCAAAACTCCGGGGGAAATCAAGAGAATATGGAAATTGGTCAAGACACATTCATCGAAATATATTGCATTACCTGGTCTATGGACCTCTCACCAATTTCTTCCCACTTATTTTTATGTTTTATATTTCCATCCGTATCCAAAGGCTTTTGAAATTGGCTAAATCCTGTAGCTGTAAGGAGCGATGATCCACTTTTGTCCAAACCGACATTAACAACATGTTTGATAACAAAAGGTGTTTGAAACTCGATAACAGCATCGCTATGATCCAGCTGACCGGTAATGACGTGAAAGGGGAGTCGGATATATATTGTCTCGCCTCCTTCGCGTGACAGGATACCATCAAAAAAACCTCTGTCATATTGCCAATTTCCGCATAAGCAATAACCTAAGGACTTCAGACCGGATTGCATTTGGCCAAAGGTTGTTCTTTTTCCCTCAATCTCTGTATGTAGTTCTATCATCCTCTATACACTCCTAAATTAGATTAGTTATTATCCTTCCCAAAAATGGAATATAAATACATTTAAAATAGATGCAAGGGTGCGGTAAAGGATGATAGTAAAAAGGGCTGAGGCATTTAATGGTGGCTCACACCCATTTTCCCATGATATGTTATTTTCTCTTGTTTGGCTGGTTTATAGACAGTTTGCAGCGGGTAGTCAGCTGAGAATGAGTAAGGTCTCCTTCTTGTAAACGCGCGATTATGTTAAAATTGACTTACCATTACAGAATGTGATGGTAATTGATTTTCCGATTCTGAAAAAATTTTAAAGGACGATACGATGAACGAATATAAATTTGATAAATTAATGCACATCCGTACAGGGGCAGAAAAGAAGGTGTCCTATCCGGATTCGGTCCAATACAATCCATATGAACCTACACCGTATGATGCATTGGAAATCCTGTTCCAGCATTATAAATTAGGGGAAAATGATCAAGTAGTTGATTACGGATGTGGTAAAGGTAGGCTGAACTTTTATATCCATTACTTTTTCGGTGTTTCGGCCAAAGGGATAGAAATGGATGAAAACGCCTATCAGAAGGCAATTGATAACCAGCGAAGTTATTTAAAATATACAAACAAAAAAGAGAACACCATTGAATTCTTCTGCTGTCTGGCAGAGGAGTATAGGGTAGAACCAAATGATAATCGTTTCTATTTCTTTAATCCTTTTTCGGTTATCATTTTTAGAAAAGTCATTCATAACATTTTACGCTCTGCAGAAAAAGCTGAAAGGGAAGTGGAATTGATATTGTATTACCCCCATGAAGATTATATTTATTTCCTTGAGAACAATACTTCCTTTGAATTAAAGAAGGAAGTCCCATTACAAGGATTGTATGAGAAAAACCCTGACGAGCGTTTCCTGATTTACCGTTTAGTATTTTAGATGACAGTGTAAAACGCACACATAGGCAATTTAGCCAAAGTGTGCGTTTTAATTAATGGGGTTATTTTTTCCCCCTTGCTATTCTCTTTCTTTCCTGTTGAAGTGCTTTCACCAATGAGAACATCATTAATATTACTACGAACGAAAAGGGGAGCGCTGCAGCAATAATCGTATTTTGCAGTGCTGTCAACCCGCCTACATACAGCAAAATCAAAGCGACTGCAGATTGTGCCACACCCATGATGATTTTTACACCATTTGGGGGTGTCAATGAACCGTGGGTTGTTTGGATTCCAAGTACGAATGTAGCTGAATCTGCGGAAGTAATGAAAAATGTGCTAAGCAGTAATATGGATAAGATAGATAAAATGAATGGGAAAGGTAATTGATCATACATATTAAAGGTAACCAATTCTGTTGAAAATTGGGTTAGGTCAATAACTCCACGCCTTTGAATCTCGCCAGCAGTTGTTCCAAATGTCGCGAACCAAATGGCACTGATGAATGTAGGTATTATCATTACACCAATCATAAATTCCCGAATGGTTCTTCCCCGAGATACACGAGCGATGAACATACCTACAAACGGTGCCCAGGAAATCCACCATGCCCAGTAGAAAATGGTCCACGCATCTACCCAGCCGCGATTATCCCCTTCAAGCGGTGCTGAGCGAAAACTCCATTGTATAAGGTTCTGGATGTACAATCCAAAAGTTTCCGTGAACATATTAAGGATTAGCAGGGTTGGACCTATAAATAGTAAAGAAAAAAATAATAAAATCGCCAGCACCATATTGGTATTCGACAAATATTTAATTCCCTTGCTTAGGCCTGACCAGGATGAAGCTAGAAATAAGACGGTTACCACCGCCACAATAATAAACTGGGAAGCAAAAGTTACATCAACTCCAAAAAGATGATTTAACCCCCCATTAATTTGCATTGCTCCTAACCCAAGGGAGGTTGCAACACCGAATATCGTTGCATATGCTGCAAGCACGTCAATCATAATTCCTAATGGACCCGTCATTCTATCGCCAAATAGTGGCTTTAGCGTCGCTGAAATCAAGCCGCGTTCCCCTTTTCGGAATTGGAAAAAGGCCAATGCGAGAGCAACGACACCATACATAGCCCATCCATGGAAACCCCAGTGGAAATAGGTCAATGAAAGACCTTCCTTAAATGCCAGGTCTGAGCCTTCTTCTGATAGAGGTGCATCTAAAAAACCATGAAATAGAGGCTCGGCAGCACCGTAGAACACAAGGCCAATACCCAGCCCAGCCGAGAATAACATAGCAATCCACGTAGGGGTAGAAAAGTCTGGCCTTTCATTATCTTTTCCCAAGCGAATTTTACCGTAGGGACTGACAATGACAAAAATAGATAGGATGATTAGTGCAACCATCAGCCACATGTAATACCATCCAAAGTTTGACGATATAAAAGCGTTCAGATAGGATGTAGCTTCCTCAAATTGAACTGGCATGAGTGCACCAAGTAATACAAATATAATGACTAGAGCGATTGTGATGTAAAAAACATTAGAAACTTTCTTCAAGTAAATCCCCCCGCTTAGATGTAGTGATACATGTGAGATATATAGTCTCTTAAGTGGATAAAAATGGGAAGCAAAAACTTCCGCAGACAGGATTATGATTTGAATTTTTAATGGAAATTATACTTAAAGAAAGTGGGAGAATAAAAAATTGACATAGGGTTTGCAGGCAGTTAATCCTCCGAGCGAAAACACAAAGAAATGAAAACCATCAAGATTTACTCTTGATAGCCATTAATCTGCCATGGTAAGTGTATCCAGGAATGGACTTAAAATGATCCAAATGACCTGTTCTTTTCAAGGGCCTTCAGATTATACCTTTTGGTGCTGACAACCATTGGGAGATGAAAGGACTCCCAATGATTTAAGTTGCACTTTATATTGGAGCATCATTTTTGAATCGATACTGCTTCTAACTTCGCCATTTTCTCCATAATCAGTATCATTTTATATAACTGGTCGTTAACAGGTGTTGGAATACCGTGTTTTTTTCCAAGTTCACATACTTTACCTGCAAAATATTCAACCTCTGTTTTACGTTTTGCCTCCACATCCTGGAGCATCGATGTCTGACCGTCCGGTGACAGTTTCATTAAGATAGGTCTGTAATGATGCACATCTTCCTCTGTTAAGTTGACTCCGACCCTCTCAGAAATGGCAACAACTTCATACATGGCCTGCTCCATCCAATTATGAAGTGCAGGTATTTCCTGAAAAGATCTATAAGATGCCCGCAACACGGCAGAGGTCTGATTAATCCCTACATTAAACATAAACTTGGCCCAAATTGTGTGCCATATATTTTCTGGTATTTCATAAGGGATTCCTGCCCTTTCCAATAGATCCTTAACCATCAGGACATTTTCGGAAACGGTTTGATTCTTTTCCCCGTAACATATTTTACCGATACTTGAAAAGCGGATTTTATTATTTGTTCTTACTGCGTCAATACCAACACACATACTATAAAGGATATTTGAATTGGCTGTTGCTTCAGAAATCTCCTCTTCACTGGATATACCATTTAACAAGGAAAGAATGATTGTATCCGGACCGATATGATGCCTCATATCTGAAATAGCCTGGGAAAGTTCTGCGTTCTTTACTGCAAAGATAACGAGATCTGCTGGTTCTGCCTCAGTCTGAGGGAGCTTGTAATTAAAATGATATATAGTACCATCTACTTCAAGCCCGGCTGATTGGTATTTGTTGATTCGCTGCTCGTTGGCAACAACTTGTAATGAGTCTCCAAGCAGTGTTTGCAATCTGCTTCCATAGGCTGCACCAATTGCTCCCAAGCCTATTAATGATACATTCTTAATTGTTTTCATAACTAACCTCTCTTATCTTATTTGATGTATTATGTTTAATTATATAAGAAGCGCAATTTTCACACAAATAAAGTAAGATCTAACGTTTAACGGAGTAACTTAGAAAGCCACTAATATCTTCCTTGTCTAAAGGTACGTAGGCCCGCAAAGTGGTTTACGGCCGGCCGTTGGTTGAGGACGTTCCCTAAGTCATGTTCACTCTATGAAACTTGAGTGATAAATAATTACTTAATTCAAAAAAGTTTGGTAAGATATGCTTGGGGAGCAAGCTCCTTAAGGGGGATTACCAGTGAAGATAACATTTGAAAATATCGATATAATGGGACACATTGTAAATGAAAATAATCTGTATAAACATTTTCACTATCCGGAAATGTTAATTCGGCATGACAGTAATTTCATTAAGTTTAAACGGATGCCAACACTGACTGAATTTGAGGAGACCGTTGATTATTTAACAGGTTTTCATAAGAGTAAAGGTCAGAATCACATAAAATTTTACTTGCCTGAAAATAAAAAGCCTTCAACGGAGCTGTCAATTCATTTCAAAGAAAATGAATATGAGATTGGCTTTCTCGAATTATATTCTATTGAGCCCAACCTGTTTCCACATATAGAGAAAAGCCCAGATATCGAAATTGAATCTGTGACAGAAAAAAACCTTGAAACGTTTCTTTCTCTAAAATATGAGCAGGATTTGAAATTCGGTGAAGCGTTCGCAAAGCATAAGAGAAAATTAAGTAAACGTTTGTTTGACGACTCAGGAGTCATGCAAATTATCGCATATTATAAAGGTGAGCCAGCAGGTTCGGTTGATGTAATCATTAAAAAGGAGACGGCTGAAATTGACAGCTTAGATGTGAATGAATCACTTCGCAGAATAGGAATAGGCAGCAGGCTGCAAAAATTCGTGATGGAAGCATTTCATGATAAAACAATAATTCTGGTTGCCGATGGTGAAGATACAGCAAGGGAGATGTATCGTAAACAAAACTACAAATACCATGGATTTAATTATGAGATCCTAAAAATTTTTAATGATTAAGCAAGCCGGATAAACTATGATTTCAGAAACTTAGATTAGATCAAACGTTTATTTGAAAATAATGGCTGCAAATGGCGGATATAGCCTAAAATTCAGGATAGGAAAAGGAAATATAAATGGTTACATGACAATTAAGTCCGGAAAGTAATTAGTAAAAAATAGGGGTTCCAATTCGGAGGAATTCCTTTTTCTTTAAAAATTACTCAAACGATTATTTGATTGTTTGAATATAGTAATATAAAATAATCTTAAAGTTAAAACTAAATTGAGGGTGATTGAATTGGCTAAGGATGTTTGTGAAATAACATGTGTTGATGAAGGAAAAGTGACAGATGTTAAAAATATACTTGAGAAACAAAATCCAATGGAAGTTGCGAAAATATTTAAAGCCTTGTCAGATGAGACAAGGATAAAGATTGCGTACTCACTTTCTATAGAAAATGAACTATGTGTATGTGATATAGCCAATATTATCGGTTCATCTACAGCGACAGCTTCCCATCATTTAAGATTGCTGAAGAATATTGGATTGGCGAAATATCGGAAAGAAGGAAAGCTGGTTTACTATTCTTTGGATGACAATCATGTCAAGGAACTGATTCAAATTGCATTCGCTCATCAAAAGGAGGTGGAAGAAATTGGGTGAACTGGAGAAATGGGAAGATGAAAAAAACGTCTATCGCGTACAGGGATTCTCATGTGCAAATTGTGCAGGTAAATTTGAGAAGAATGTTAAACAAATCCCAGGTGTTCAGGATGCTAAAGTAAATTTTGGCGCTTCAAAGATCTCTGTTTACGGCGCCACCTCAATTGAAGATTTGGAGAAGGCAGGTGCGTTTGAAAACCTAAAAGTAGAGCCTGAAAAAAAACAAAAATCTAATACGGATTCTGAAAAAATAAAATCAAAGGAGTCATTTATAAAGAAACATGGAAATATTCTGTATTCCGTTTTGCTAATTAATATTGGATATCTATCCATGCTCGCAAATGGAGAAGGAAATATTATTACCATTTCCCTGTTTGCTGCAGCGATTGTAATTGGTGGTTACTCGCTTTTCAAGGTTGGTTTGCAGAATTTAATCAGGCTGGATTTTGACATGAAAACACTGATGACTGTAGCTGTTATTGGAGCGGCACTTATTGGGGAGTGGGCAGAAGGGGCAATAGTTGTTATTCTTTTTGCGATCAGTGAGGCACTCGAAAGATTTTCAATGGACCGTGCCAGACAATCAATCCGTTCTTTAATGGATATTGCACCTCATGAGGCGATTGTCAGAAGAAATGGCCAGGAAACGAAAATACACGTGGATGATATTCTAATCGGCGATATTATGATCATTAAACCGGGGCAGAAGATTGCAATGGATGGTATCGTTGTTAATGGATATTCCGCAGTAAACCAAGCAACCATTACAGGTGAATCGGTTCCTGTCGGGAAGGCAATCGATGATGAAGTATTCGCCGGAACACTTAATGAAGAAGGCTTGCTTGAGGTCAGCGTAACTAAATTGGCAGAGGATACGACACTTTCCAAAATTATTCATCTTGTTGAGGAAGCTCAGGCAGAGCGCGCCCCTTCCCAAGCATTTATTGATAAGTTTGCAAAGTATTATACTCCTTTGATTATGATCATTGCAGCATTGGTTGCAATAATTCCTCCACTTGTCTTTGCGGCCAGCTGGGAAACATGGGTTTATCAGGGGTTAGCCGTATTGGTAGTTGGATGTCCATGTGCACTAGTTATTTCCACCCCTGTGTCCATTGTGACAGCGATCGGAAATGCAGCGAAAAATGGGGTGCTTGTTAAAGGCGGCGTTTATCTGGAAGAATTGGGTGCGCTAAAAGCAATTGCCTTTGATAAAACTGGTACACTGACAAAAGGCATTCCGGTTGTCACGGATTTTGAAATAATAAACAACCAGGCTCAGCCGGACCAGGTTTTTTCTACTCTTGCGGCCCTGGAAAATCGTTCACAGCATCCATTGGCATCGGCAATTATTAAAAAGGCTGAACAGGACAATATCAATTATGCCAATATTGTGGTTGAAAATTTTTCTTCGATTACTGGTAAGGGTATTAGAGGGGACATAAATGGAACAACTTATTATATTGGCAGTCCAGGACTCTTTCGTGAACTTGGTGTTGAACACGTTATAGAGGATAAGGTGACCTTATTGCAGGAACAGGGGAAAACTGCGATGGTATTGGGTACTGAAAAAGAAATCATTGCCGTGATAGCAGCAGCAGATGAAGTCCGGGAAACAAGTAAAGAGGTTATTCAAAAGCTGTATCAGCTTGGGATAAAAAAGACAATTATGTTAACGGGTGATAACAACCAAACTGCACAGGCTATAGCACAGTTAGTGGATGTGACAGACGTGGAGTCCGAACTGTTGCCGGAAGGTAAGCTAAACGTTATAAAGAAATTAAGAGCTGACTATGGCCATGTATCCATGATCGGTGATGGTGTCAATGACGCCCCGGCTTTAGCGGCCTCCACAGTCGGAATAGCAATGGGGGGAGCGGGTACGGACACGGCTTTGGAAACTGCAGATGTAGCATTAATGAGCGATGATTTAACGAAACTTCCTTTCGCTGTTAAGTTAAGTCGGAAGGCATTAGCGATTATTAAGCAAAACATCACATTCTCCATTGCCATTAAAGTGATAGCTCTATTACTTGTCATTCCAGGCTGGTTAACCCTTTGGATCGCAATCATAGCCGATATGGGTGCGACCCTGTTGGTGACAGCAAATGGCTTACGACTTCTCAAAGTAAAAGATTAGGAATTGGCATATCAGAATGAAATAGAAATCGGAGAGTACAGCTCCGATTTTCTTTTATGTCCGGCCCCAGCGCCTCCCCTCTTATTAAACAGAAACTATCTGTGGCAAGGCACGCCACAGATAGTTTCTGCTTGGGCAGCAGTACGTGGATCAGTTATATCGACAGGAGTTGTTTGAACAACTCTAAAAGCCATAGGAAAGCCCACTTCCAATTTGGATATTCCTTTGGCAATTAATGAAATGCAGCCAATTTAGAACGCTGTGCCAGTACTTACTACATCTACTTCCTGTGCAGCTGGCTTCCTTGTCTTCTGCAAAACAAGTAGTTCATAGGCATTAATAAATGTAAATTCCCCGGTAATTTCCTGTGCCCCGATTTTTGGAGGGATATTGTTTGTCACCGCTACATTCCACTTTCCTGAGGAAGGGAGGTGAAGATCGAATTTGTTGCTCGTTGGATTAATATAGATGGTAAAATCATTTCTCTCCCCCAATAATGCAAATCCAAATACCGGATGAGGTGCTCCAATAACGTGGAACCTTCTCCGGATTTCCTGTTTTGATGTCATCCGAAAAACATTATATTTTTTCCTTAATGCGATCAGTGCTTTTACAAATTCAATATTGTCTTTTTCCAGCTCACGTTTATTCCAATCCAGTTGATTGATATGATCCCCGGAGATGTAGCTGTTTTCATGCCCTTGCTTGCTTCGGAACCATTCCTGCCCAGCATGGATGAAAGGTACACCTTGGCTCAACAAGACAATTCCGGTAGCCAATTGATGCATTTTTTTTCGTTCCTGCTCATCTATATGCTTATTTGTCAGCTGCAGCCGATCCCATAACGTATGATTATCATGGCATTCAACATAGTTAACGGTCTGGTTTACGTCAGATACGAAGGGATCACCGTATTCTTCCAGTGCAGAACCGGACATCAATTTAGGCATTCTCTCCAGGAAGCGGCCTTCACCATTAATGTAGCCTAAATCTTGGTCATTAAATAGGTTTCCTTTAATGGAATCCCGGAAAAAGTCATTGAAAAAACGAATTCCTTGTAATCGATGGGAATTGAAGCTCGTTGCTTTTACCTCAGAAGGAATTGCTGTCGGTAAATCCCAACCCTCGCCAAGCAGCATGATTGGTGTATCCTCTGTTTTACAGCGGGCTTCAATTTGACGCATTGTCTCGATATCGATTGCTCCCATAAGGTCGAAACGGAACCCGTCTACTTGGTATTCCTGCAGCATAAAGTCTATCGTATCAAGAATGAATTTTCTCGTCATTTTTCTTTCGGTGGCCATATCGTTTCCGACACCGGTTCCGTTACTCAGTTGCCCATTTTGGTGATATCTGAAGTAATATCCAGGTACAAGTTTCTCAAACGGTGATTCTTCCATAATAAATACATGGTTATAAACAACATCAATAATTACGGAAATTCCCTCCCGATGAAAAGCTTGAATCATTGCTTTAAATTCGTTCATTCTCGCCATCGGTTTTTCAGGCAGTACGGAATAACTGCCCTCAGGGACCTGGAAATATAGTGGATCATATCCCCAATTGTACTGTTTCTCCGGTTGGAGTTCATCCACACGGGCAAAGTCGTTAATCGGTAATAACTGTACATGTGTACATCCAAGCTCTTTCAGATACGAGAGGCCTGTGGAGAATCCATTAGGGGTAGCAGTATCTTTTTCTGCAAGTCCAAGAAATTTACCACGGTTCAAAACCCCGCTTTCACGTTGAATGGTTGCATCCCTTACATGCAGTTCATAAATGATTGCATCCTGTAAGTTACTGATGGCAGGACGGTTCCTTGTACTGACTGCCTGATCTGCTCTGGAAAAGTTGACGACAACTCCTTTTTTGCTGTTGGCAAGCATTGATTTTGCATATGGGTCATTTACCAGCTGGGTGACCCCATTTATCGTAATTTCATATTCGTAAGCAAAACCGTGCCAGTCCCCTTCCAAATCGATACGCCAAACCCCTTTTTCAGACTTATCCATCGCATACATTTCTGAATTCAAAACAAGATTTATGGCAGTTGCTGTTGGAGACCAAACGGTAAATATTGTAGAGTCATCGGTACATATTGCTCCAAACTCCATCTCTGGTGCAGCATAATGCTGATCAAACCATTCGGTACGTACAATTGCACGCGGATAAACAGGTATTTCCTGATTACCCCACCGAAGAACTAGCTCTTCTCCAATAGGCAGTTCTTCCTTATTTTCGAGGAGAAATGTACAATCATCCATCTTTTCACGAAAAGAAACCGTAAAGTACTTTTGTTTTTTTTCCAAAAAAAGGACAGGGTCCTCCTTATGGTAAGCAGGTGAGTTATTTATATGATCGATGATGACAGTGAGCAAATGCACGTCATCTATCCAGGCAATATTCTTTTTCATAATGGCTACCCCTCTTCAACTGACGCTTAACTGCTACAGTATATGTTATACCCGCCTTTACGGGTAGTTTACACAAACGATTTAATTTAATTATTTCTTTACCATATTTACCATAATTAAACATAACTATGCTCTAAACCGGATATTATCACAATCGCTTTCAAGGTTCGACAATAAATACTGGATTCCGCAAATAATTGTCGGAGGAATTTTCTGATAACTATGTTGAATTCTTTCATTTTTATATCTATAATAAACTATATTCAAATAAGGGAGTGCGATAGTATATATTTTCTCGGTAACTTGAATATATTTTAAGGAGGGCATCATTTATTGAAATATAACATCTCGGAACAGGATATATATTTATTCCACCAAGGTACGAACTATCAGAGCTATAAAATGCTTGGCTGCCATAAAATGGAATGGGAGGGTGAAAAGGGATACCGATTTGCGGTTTGGGCACCCAATGCACGTGAAGTTCGCCTTGCTGGTGATTTTAATAACTGGAATGGTATTTCCCATCCACTGGAAAAGGTAACCAGTGAAGGAATATGGATCGGCTTTTTTACAGATGTTCCAGGCGATTCCACCTACAAATATGAAATTATGGCTGCAGATCATCGAGTATTGTTAAAAGCAGACCCATATGCACTTCAATCAGAACTTCGACCTAAAACTGCATCGTTGACTCCTACAGAAGATCCCACCTATGAATGGAATGATCAGGAATGGAAGGAAAAGAAAAAAACCTTTCATCCATATTCATCCCCCATATCTATTTATGAAGTACATCTCGGTTCGTGGAAGAAGAAAGACTCAGGGGAATTTTATACATATCTGGAGCTTGCAGATGAACTTGTCCCGTACGTGAAGTCTCTCGGCTATACACATATCGAATTACTGCCTTTGGCTGAACATCCTTTCGATCTTTCATGGGGTTATCAGATAACAGGTTATTATGCTGTTACCTCTCGTTACGGTTCACGTAATGATTTCAAGTATTTCGTTGACCAGTGCCACCGAAATCATATTGGTGTGATAATGGATTGGGTTCCAGGCCACTTTTGCAAGGATGATTTTGCCCTCCGACAGTTTGATGGAGACGCTTTATACGAATATAGAGACCCTCTTAAAGCGGAAAAGAAATCCTGGGGGACATTGGTATTTGATTTTGGCAGGCCAGAGGTTCAGAGTTTCCTTGTATCCAATGCTGTCTTCTGGCTGGAGGAATATCATATTGATGGAATCCGGGTTGATGCCGTAGCAAGTATGCTGTACCTTAATTTTGACAGACAGGATGGGGAGGATAAAATCTATAATTCTTTTGGCGGGGAACAAAATCTTGAAGCATATGCATTTATTCGCAAGTTAAATGAAGTGGTCTTTTCATATCAACCGAATACGCTAATGATGGCCGAGGACAGTTCAGACCTGCCTCTTGTCACAGCACCGACATATTCAGGAGGACTTGGCTTTAATTTTAAATGGAATATGGGCTGGATGAATGACATGTTGAAATATATGGAAGAAGACACTGGTAATCGAAAATGGCACCATAATCTGCTTACCTTCTCATTCATGTATACCTATTCCGAAAATTTTTTGTTACCGCTCTCCCATGACGAGGTTGTTCACGGAAAGAAATCCTTACTGGACAAGATGCCGGGAGACCAATGGCAGCAGTTTGCCAATCTCAGGCTTTTATATGGTTATATGTTTGCCCACCCTGGAAAGAAACTTTTATTTATGGGAGGGGAACTCGCCCAGTACGCAGAGTGGAAGGATAAGGAGCAATTAGACTGGCACTTGCTGGATTATCCACTACACCGGGGAATTTACCATTACATTGGCGAACTGAATCATTTCTATACCGAAAATTCACAACTGTTTGAACTGGATCATGACAACAAAGGTTTTGAATGGATCGATCCTCATCATATCGATCAAAGCATTATTGCCTTCAGAAGGAAGAATAAGCAACCTGACGATGAATTGATAATCGTATGCAATTTTACGCCAAATACTCATTATGAATACAAAGTGGGTGTTCCATTTGCTGGGACATATCGAGAAGTGTTTAACTCTGATTTGGAGGAATTTGGGGGGGCAGGCCAGTTAAATGGCCCTGAACATTCCAGTGTTTCCCAAAAGTGGCATGGATTGCCTCAGCATATAAAAATAACAGTTCCACCGTTAGGCATCACGATCTTCAAATTTAATCAGCTGGATGAGGAGGGTTCATGATGAAAGAATGTGTTGGCATGTTACTAGCAGGAGGAGAAGGTAAGCGCTTAGGTGCGTTAACTCATAACGGAGCAAAGCCGGCGGTGCCATTTGGCGGCAAATATAGAATCATTGACTTTACATTAAGTAATTGCACCAATTCGGGCATCCAAACTTTAGGTGTCTTAACACAATATTCACCCCTTGAATTGAATAAGCATATTGGAAACGGAAAGCCATGGGATATGAATCGACAATACGGCGGGGTGACTGTTCTTTCTCCGTATACGGGTAAAACAGGTGGTGACTGGTATTCGGGTACAGCTGATGCCATTTATCAAAATATCCACTTTATCGATCAATATGATCCGGACTATGTACTGGTCATTTCAGGAGATCATATTTATCAAATGGATTATGAGAAAATGCTTGAACAGCATAAAGAGACGGAGGCAGACGCAACAGTTTCCGTAATTGAAGTCCCTTGGAAAGAAGCATCCAGATTTGGTGTATTGAGTGTATCGGAAAACCACCGAATCTATGAATTTGAAGAAAAGCCCGCAAATCCGCAAAGCAACCTTGCGTCGATGGGCATATATATTTTCACATGGGATAAACTGAAAGCCTATTTATTGGAGGATGCCAATAATAAAGCATCCAGTCATGATTTTGGGAAAGATATCATTCCCTCCATGCTTCAGACTAATTGTAGAATGTTTGCCTATCGTTTTAGTGGCTACTGGAAGGATGTAGGAACACTCCAAAGTTATTGGGAGGCTAATATGGATATTCTCCAAGAAAAGACAGGATCAATCTTGAATGATGAAAATTGGAGAATCTATACAAACGATTCGAACCTTCCACCACAATATGTCAGTCAACATGCTACTGTTACCAATTCTTTAGTAAACTCGGGGTGCTTCATCTACGGGAATGTCGAGAATTCCGTCCTGTTTAAAAATGTGAGAATAGAAAAAGGAAGCACCGTCAGGCAGTCCATCATTCATTCGGAGGCAAGCATTGCAGCAAATTGTATATTGGATCGGGTAATTGTAATGGAAAATACAGTTATTCCAGAAGGCACTATCCTTCAACGAAGTGAAGATGAAGAACCGCTTGTCATTAATGAAGATATATTGGGTGCAATGCTGACGCCTGCAGGGGGTGGAAAATAATGGACAGAATGATGGGACTTATAAACCTGGATCATGAGCACCATGTTTTTAATGAATTGGCCTATTTCCGTAATAATGCTTCGTTGCCATTTGGTGGTCGATACCGAATGATCGATTTTGCCCTTTCCAATATGGTCAATTCAGATATAAACGAAGTTGCGATTTTCGTAAGGAATAAATACCGCTCGCTTTTGGATCATATAGGAACAGGAGAAAACTGGGAGCTTGACCGAAGAAATGGCGGATTGTTTATCCTTCCCCCGGATTGGAATGATCCTTCCGACAGGTCAATTGGAGATCTTCGTTTTTTTCATAATAACCGGGATTACTTCCATCGTGGAAAATCACAATATGTCCTGATTAGTGGCAGCCAATTTATTTCCAATACAGACTATAAAAATGCCTTTAAGTTCCATCTGGAAAGGAAGGCAGATGTTACACTGATCAGCGCTCACGTAGATAAAGTGGAGAGTGAACATTATCCTTATTTCCGGATAGAGGCGGACGAATCGGGATGGGTGATCAATATAACAAATGACCAGAAAAATTCGGAGCTATTTACAGGGGTTTATATTATTAATAAAGCACTGCTCATGGATTTGGTTGACGAATGTATTGCATACAATAAAGATAATTTCTTCGTGTGCGGCATTAAGGAAAAGTTAAAAAATCTAAAGGTGCAAAAATACGATCATGAGGGCTATAGTGCCTTTGTCAATACGATTGAGAGCTTTTACAAACAGAATATGAACCTTTTGCAGGAAGAAAATTATCGCGATTTATTTTTCAATAGAAATTTAGTCCGGACAAAAATATCCAACAATCCACCAGCCAAATATTGTGAAGGATCCTTGGTGAACCATTCCTTGCTGGCAAACGGCTGTGTAGTTGATGGAACAGTTGAAGGAAGTATGCTTTTCCGTGGCGTTAAAGTGAAGTCGGGTGCAACTGTAAAAAATTCCATTATCATGCAAAGGTGTACGATTGAAGAGGGGGTCTATCTGGAGAACGTGATTCTTGATAAGGACGTCCATGTAACCAAAGACCAGATGTTTATTGGGTCTAAAGAAAAACCATATGTTGTAGCCAAAAGGCAAGTTATATAAATCGAATGATACATTCAAAAGATTATTGGTCATCCTGCGTACGCTAATAAATTAAGGAAGGAGAGATATGAATGAATAATATATTATTTGTCGCCTCTGAATGTGCACCATTTATTAAAACAGGGGGGCTTGCAGACGTAGTCGGATCGCTTCCGCAAGCACTTAAACAGTATGAGAAGCAAGAAGTGCGTGTTATTCTGCCACTGTATGATGAAATGGACGAAAATTGGAAGAATAAACTGGAATATATTGGATCATTTGATGTTGAACTTGGCTGGCGCACACAGGAAGCGCATATTTTAACTTTGACATATAATCAGATTATTTATTATTTCATCTCCAACGATTATTACTTTACCAGAAAAGGTATTTATGGTTATTACGATGATGGTGAGAGGTTTGTATTTTTCAGTCAAGCTGTCATTGAAGCGTTAAAGCATCTCGACTTCAAACCGCAGATACTTCATGGACATGACTGGCAGGCGGGGATGGCCATTGCGCTGGCAAATATTTTAAAGCCGATTGACGGGATGAAGACGGTTTTTACTATTCACAATATACAATACCAAGGGGTTATGCCTTTGGATATTTACGAGGATTTCTTCCATATCGGAAGAGAACATATTAGCGGAATGGAATGGAACCGGATGCTTAATTGCCTAAAGAGTGCCCTTTTCCATGCAGATAAAATTACAACAGTCAGCCCAAGCTATGCAGAGGAAATCAAAAATCCCTACTACAGTGAAGGGCTTCATCAAATGCTGGAAAACAGATCGGAAGACTTGGTCGGTGTCATAAATGGAATCGATATACGAGAATATAATCCATCCTCAGACCCATCCCTTTTTGTGAATTATCGCTCTGCACGTTCAAAGAAAAAGGAGAACAGATTAAAGCTGCAGCAAAAGATTGGGCTGCCTTATAAAGAGGAAAGCCCGTTGTATATTATTGTTACCCGTCTTGTCGAACAAAAAGGCTTACACCTTGTCCAACATATAATGGATGAATTCCTGGAGAAGGATGTCCAATTTATTGTATTAGGTACCGGAGATGCTGAATTTGAAGGCTATTTTTCGGCTCTCCAGCATCGTTATCCTGATAAAGCAGCGGCATTAATAACCTTTGATGAAACACTTGCCCGCCAGTTATATGCAAGTGCCGACTTCTTCATTATGCCTTCAAAGTTTGAACCTTGCGGGCTATCACAGCTTATTGCACTGCAATATAAGACCGTGCCCATTGTTAGAGAGACGGGTGGATTGAAAGACACGATTTCCCCTTATAATGTGTTGACGGGTGAGGGGAATGGGTTCAGCTTTGCGAATTATAATGCACATGAGCTTCTGAATGTGCTGGATTATTCTTTGGAAATCTACAACAATCCTGCTGAATGGCAAAAGCTATATAAAAATGTGACAAAAAGCCAGTTCAGTTGGAAAGATTCAGCACATCAATACGTAACAATCTATGAAAGCTTATCAAGAGAATTAGTCTATGGATAAGGGAGGAGTATTTCCTTGACGCAAGTTACAGTCAATATGCTGAAAGAACAGATTCTGAAGAGACTTATTACCGATAAAGGACGCGAAGTTAAGGAAGCAACGTCCAGAGATATTTTTTATGTACTCGCCTCAATTGTAAATGAAGAAGTGAAACAACAATGGTTTCAGACCCGTAAAAAGAGCAAAGACGAGAGATATAAAGAAGTCTATTATTTATCCATGGAATTTTTAATTGGTCGACTGTTGGAAAGCAATCTCTTAAACTGCGGCATGCTCGATGAAGCTAAGGAAGCGTTGGAACAGCTGGGTTTTGACCCTCACGAGGTATTTGAACAGGAGCATGATGCCGGACTGGGGAACGGAGGCCTCGGTAGACTTGCAGCATGCTTCCTCGATTCGTTGGCTTCATTGAACTACCCGGGGCACGGTTTTGGAATCAGATACCGGTATGGTCTCTTTGAACAGAGAATTATTCACGGTAATCAGGTTGAACTTCCAGACTATTGGCTGACAGACCCCTATCCATGGGAAATGAGAAAAGAGGAAGAGTCAGTTGTTATTCAATTCCACGGTGATGTACATATGTTCAAGCGAAATGATGGCACACTTGAATTCGAATACCAAAATACAGATAAAGTAATGGCAGTTCCTTACGATATACCTATAGTGGGATATGAAAACGATACGGTCAATACATTAAGGTTATGGAGTGCGGAATCGATTTTCCAAAATCGTGGCGATACCTTGGAAGAAAATAAGCAATTTTATAGAGATCTGGATCATGAACATTCCATTGAACAAATTTCAGGTTTTTTATATCCGGATGACTCCAGCTATGAGGGAAAGGAACTCCGTCTTAAACAACAGTACTTTCTTGTTTCTGCCAGTATCCAAAATATACTTAAGCATTTTAAGTTGAATCATAAAATGTCCCTAAGCAGATTGGCTGAAAAAGTAGTTATCCAGATAAACGATACCCATCCAAGTCTCGCCATTCCCGAGTTGATGCGAATATTGATGGATGACGAAGGATTCAGCTGGGAAAAAGCCTGGGAAGTGACGACAAGTGTCTTTGCCTATACCAATCACACAACCTTAAGTGAAGCATTGGAAACATGGCCCACAAAAATGATGCAGCATTTACTGCCAAGGATCTTTATGATTATCAATGAAATTAATGAAAGGTTTTGTAAAGGGATTTGGTTGGATGAGGAGGAATTAAGGGAGAAAATTCCGGAGCTTGCAATCATTGCGTATGATCGGGTCCATATGGCAAGATTGGCAATTGTCGGCAGTTTCAGTGTAAATGGTGTTGCACGTATTCACACGGGAATTTTGAAGAAAAAGGAGATGAAAACATTCTATACCCTTTTTCCGGATAAATTCAATAACAAAACAAATGGAATCACCCATCGACGGTGGCTGTTGCAGGCAAATCCCAAATTGGCGAGCTTGGTAACGGATGTTATTGGGCCTCAATGGATTAAACGCCCAAAGAAGCTGATCAGTCTTCTGAAATATTCCAATGACAGTGCATTACTGGAAAGATTCGATCAGGTAAAGCATGAAAATAAGAAACGATTGGCTAACTATATTCATCAGCAAATGGGAATTACAATCGATGAAAAATCGATATTTGATGTACAGATTAAACGGCTTCATGAGTATAAGCGTCAGCTTTTGAATATTTTTCATGTCATCTATCTCTACAATGAATTGAAAGAAAATCCAAATCAGGATATGACACCACGCACCTATATTTTCGGGGCGAAAGCTGCACCGAGCTATCACCTGGCAAAAGAGGTCATTAAATTAATCAATACAGTGGCATCGATTGTGAACTATGATCCAGATGTAAAAGACCGGTTAAAAGTTATTTTTCTGGAAAACTATAATGTCAGTCTCGCGGAAAAGATTATTCCTGCAGCTGATATTAGTGAACAAATCTCAACAGCCAGTAAGGAAGCATCCGGGACAGGGAATATGAAAATGATGATGAATGGGGCCCTGACCCTTGGAACAATGGATGGTGCCAACATAGAAATTCATGATTTAGTCGGCGATCAAAACATGTTTATTTTCGGCTTATCAGCTGAAGAGGTATTGCATTATTATCAGCATGGCGGTTATCATGCAAGGGATATTTATAATACTGACGATCGCGTCAAACGCATTTTGGACCAATTGAATCAAGGGGAATTTGGAATCCATAATATCGAATTTAAAGATATATATTACAATATCCTGTACCATAATGATCCATATTTTGTACTGAAGGACTTTGAAGCTTATCTGGAAACACATGAACTGGCTGAGCGTGCCTACCGTGATCGAATGACCTGGTTGAATATGAGTGTGACAAATATCGCCTACTCCGGGAAATTTTCCAGTGACCAAACGATTCAGGAGTATGCTGCAGATATATGGAAAATAAAACGTGTATAGAAAATAATGCTGTTCCGTTACCGATCGAAAAACATATGTTTACACCAGTAAAAAATGCACCTTTAATTTAGGTGCATTTTTTAGGATATGGGCATCAAAATCTATCTTAATTTAGTAAAGGATCATTCCTTGACTATTTGAATTTCCCTGGTGGCCTTTATATTCACTGCTCCGGATAATGCAAGGGAAACCTTCGTCTCCTGAATGAAATTAGCCAAAACTTTTTCGACACCTTCCTGACCAGCAATGGCCAAGCCATATACATAAGGTCTGCCGTACAGTACTGCATCTGCTCCTAAGGCAAGGGCTTTTACGACATCCGCTCCGCGACGGATTCCACTATCGACCAAGACCGGGACTTGTCCGTTAACTTCTTTAGCAATAGCGGGCAGTGCGTCGATGCTTGAAATTACTCCATCCAATTGACGCCCGCCATGGTTGGATACAATAATTCCATCAATTCCGCTTTCGATTGCAAGCCTGGCATCTTCAGGGTGGAGCACACCTTTTAATAGAATCGGTAAGGACGTTCGCTTCTTCAATTCCTTAACATGCTTCCAGTTTAAAGTGGGATGGTAAATATTATTTAAGATTCCCTGTATGACGGATTCTTCAGATTCATTCTGAAGTGTTGACTGGAAGACTTCATCTGTAATATAGTTCGCTTTTCCATAACCTTCTTTCAACGGAGAGAAGTGATTGCGCATATCTTCTTCCCGCCATCCGAACATAAATGTATCAACAGTCAATACAATTGCTTCATATCCAGCTTTTTCGGCTCGCCTCACCATATTGTAGGAGATGTTTTCGTTATTGGACCAATAAAGCTGGAACCATTTTGGACTGTTTCCGGAAGCTTCAGCAACATCTTCAATGGAGTAGCTGGAAACAGTACTTTGAATAAATGGTATATGATATCTTGCTGCAGCTTTTGCCACTGCAATATCTGCATCCTCGTGTGACAATTTCAACATTCCTACAGGTGCAAGGAGGAAGGGGTGCGGAAATATACGACCAAACAATTCTATACTTGTATCTGCAACTGAAACATCATTTAAGTATTTTGGCACAATAGAATATTTTTTAAAAGAGGACGTGTTTTTTCTAAGTGTTTCTTCACCGCCTGCTCCAGATCTCGTATAGCCAAATGCCGCAGTTGACATATTCTTTTTAGCGGCAGCTTCTAATTCCTCAGCGTTGAATGGAAAAGATTCTGAGGTTACGATACTTTCGATAAATGAATCACTGTTATTTACTGCTGGCAAGAGAATCACACCTTTATGGGAAATTGGTTACCTTTTTAGAAAAAGCTTGGCTGCCTTCTGTATAGTCGGCTGACCTATAGTATTTGAGGACGAGAGCCGAAATGACAACCATCTCAGTTTTCATAATAGTTTGGATCACTTGCTGCAAACAAGCGAAAGCGGACTACCCCCTCGAGGTCGTAAGTAGAAAGTATCTGTGGCAAAAAACGCCACTGATACTTTCTACTTACGCTTGTCGGGGGTGTTCAAGGCGCTTGCGCTTTTGTTCGCAGATAGGAAAGTATAAAACTTCCTATCTGCATAAGTGCAACTAAGGCTGTCACCGAAAGGCTTGGTGACAACCAAGTTTTCTAATGATTTGTAAGGATTATTGCGATATTCCCCTCTATTTTAATGGAAAGCTCATCTGTCATGCCGCCCCACAACTTAGTCTTTTTTCAGTCGCGCTGCGAGTCTGTTTCCTATTGTTTGTATCCCTTGCACGATGATAATCAGAATAAGGACAGTTGCATACATAACATCCACTTCGTATCTTAAATGCCCAAACCGGTATGCCAGATCTCCGACACCACCTGCACCGACAAGTCCGGCCATTGCCGTAGCACCGATTAATCCCACGGTTGCAATGGTCAAACCTAAAACAATGGATGGGCGAGCTTCTCTCAGCATCACGTTCCAAATAATTTGCCTTGTTTTGATTCCCATTGCTTTATATGCTTCAATTACACCATTTTCAACATCTAATAAGGAAGATTCCAGTAATCTGGCGATATATGGTGCTGTGTAAACGACAAGTGGGACAATTACGCCTTTCACTCCTATGGTTGTTCCAACTATAATTTTAGTAAATGGCAAAATAAAGAATAACAAGATGATAAAAGGAATTGACCTTACGATATTGATTAATAAATTTAGTATTTGATAGACAAATTTATTTTCTAATGATTGCCCCGGGCGGGTGAGTACAACTAAAATCCCTAATGGAAAACCAATAATGATAGCGAAAAAGAGAGACACAGTTACCATTTGGAAAGTTTCAATTACGGATTCGCCTATAATAGGCAGCCATTGCTGGATAAACATTTCCATTCTAGTTTCCCTCCAATTCTTCTATACCGACACCTTGATTATCGAGAAACTTCAAGGAGGCATCAATTTGCTCTTTTTCTCCAACCAGATGAATTACCAAGTTCCCTACAATACCATTTTTTAGTTCAATAATATTTGCCGTCAGGATATTGGGCACTACTTGGAATCTCTGGCTTACTTGGGCAAGTAAAGGTTGCCCTGTATTTTCTCCAATAAATGTCAGACGAGTAACAGTACCCTTCAATTTCAATTGAGAGACAAGGGACGGTGATAATTTACGTTGCGAAATTGTGTTTAAAAATTTCTTTGTCGTGTTTTCGCGAGGATTTGTGAAAAGCTGGATGGCTGATCCATGTTCAATAACGTCCCCATGTTCAAGCACATAAACATAGTCGCATATTTTTTGTATAACGTTCATTTCATGTGTAATTAGCAAAATAGTTATCCCAAGTTCTTCATTGATTTTTAATAGAAGTTCCAGTATGGAATCCGTTGTTTCAGGGTCAAGTGCACTTGTCGCCTCATCACTAAGTAATACTTCAGGTTCCTGGGATAATGCTCTTGCGATAGCGACCCGCTGCTTTTGCCCACCTGATAACTGGGCAGGGTAGGTGTCCTGCTTTTCGGATAAATCCACAATCGATAAATATTTCTCTACCCTTTTTTTCACCTCTTGTTTATCATAACCTAAAAGTCTGAGCGGGATGGCTATGTTGTCATACACAGTTGCAGTTTTAAGTAAATTAAAATGTTGAAATATCATCCCGATTTTTTGCCTGGTTTTGCGTAATTTCTCTTGTGGGAGGGAAGTCATTTCAGTACCGTTAATATACACTTTTCCACTTGTCGGTTTTTCCAGTAAATTTACAAGGCGGATCAACGTACTTTTACCTGCACCACTATAACCGATAACGCCGTGGATTTCTCCTTTTTTTACATGGAGATTAACATTATTTACTGCTGTGACATCTCCATTTTTAGAAGGAAACACCTTTGAAATACTTTCCAGTTTAATCATTGTTGTACATTCCTTTCAAAAGGGAATGCTGCTTCAAGAGACAGCATTCTCTTACCTTTATTCAACTAAAACCAATTAAAATTTTTCTTCAATAAATACATTTTTCTCCTCTGATTGATAAGCATTAATAGATTTTCCACAGCTGTTTTCCAATAAAAAATGTATCTTCGCTTAGTAAAGCTCTGGATGTTTCATTTCTGCATGAACTAAGTATGCCCAACCAATAAAACGAATGATAAAATTAGTCCGTATTTATTTCCTGCCTATGTTTATAAATACTTGTGAGGATAATAGAAAAAGCCTCACTTTATAAGAAAGAGAGGCTTGTATTTGCTACAGGCTCCTCTTATCTATCAAAACAAAATGTTTTGCAGGATTTAGCACCATTATGCTTTATGCATAAAGGTTGCCGAGCTTCATCGGGCCAGTCCCTCAGCTACTCATGATAAGAGATCATCTATTTAATTATCAATATTGTTATTAAAACTAACGCAAATAAAAGAATCTGTCAATCCTAACTTTAAAAAACATCTAACTTTTCTATCCGGGATATGGCTTCTATAATCCGTTCTTCATCCACAAGAAGTCCAACCCTTACGTATCCTTCTCCATAAGAACCGAACCCGACACCAGCAGCTACAGCAACATCGGCTTTCTCAAGTAAGTGGTCAGCGAATTCTTCACTTTGAAAACCTTCAGGTACTGGCAGCCATGCGAAAAAGGACCCTTTTGGGGCAGTTACCTCCCATCCTATGCGCTTACACTCGTTAATCAATGTATTACGGCGCCTTTCATATAAGGATACCAGCTCATCTACGCAATCCTGATTTCCTGTTAATGCGATAGTTGCAGCGTGTTGCACGGCCGGGAATATGCTTACAAACAAGTGATCCTGCAGCAGATTAATAGCTTCAATCATTTTTGCGTTTCCAACTGCAAAACCTACACGCCACCCTGCCATATTATACGTTTTGGATAAGGTATACAGTTCAATTCCCACTTCTTTGGCACCTTCAGTCTCCATAAAGCTGATTGGTTTTTCCCCGTCAAAACCAATAGCACCATAGGCAAAGTCATGGACAATGCCTATGTCATGCTTCTTGCCTACACGAACGGTTTCTTCAAAAAATTTAGACGTTGCCACAGCGCCAGTAGGATTATTCGGATAGTTTAAATAAAGTAATTTCGCTTTTTCTTTCTGGTCATTGGTCAACGCTTCATAGTCGGGCAAAAAACCTTTTGCACGGTGTAAAGGCATCGTGTCATAAGTGATATTCGCCAGGGCGGCGCCAGATAAGTAATCGGGATACCCTGGGTCGGGAAGCAATAATAATTCTCCTTCATTCATTAAAGCGAGCGGGAGTTCAACCAAGCCTGCTTTTGTACCGAACAATATCGCGACTTCCAATTCGGGATCGAGTTCGACATTGTATTCCCGTTTGTAGAAATCCGCAGCTGCCTGTTTAAGTTCATTTGTGCCGCGAAAAGGGGAATACTTATGCGTATTTGGATTTTCAACAGCCTCCTGCATTGCTTTCACGATATGTTGTGGTGTAGGCTGGTCCGGGTTTCCTTGCCCCAAATTAATAACATCTCTGCCTTCAGCGATAGCCGCAGCTACCTTTTTCACTAATGTAGCAAAGAATTGAGTAGGTAAATTTTGTAAGCGATTTGAAAAATCCATCATAAAAAACCTCTTTTGCAGTTAAGTAAAATTATTATCTAAATCTTATATTCTTTTAATGTGGATGTCTATAGAAGAAATGATAAGAACTAAATAACTTTGACTAAAATAAGAAAAATCCATCTTTTTACGAAAATTATCTAATAAATGTTCTGTAATATATTGCATTTTATGTTCGGAGGTAGTATTATTATCAACATTGATATATCGCACTATAGCTCTTGGAGAATTCAAAAAATTTAATAATATATATAGGGCTAAGAATAAGAGGGGGGAATTATATCATGAAGAACAAGCTATCATTATCTTCTTATGCAGCAATTGGATTTATGTTGTTCGCATTATTTTTTGGAGCAGGAAACCTGATTTTTCCAGCTCAATTGGGTCAATATTCAGGGGTAAACCTCGGCCCGGCTGCAATTGGATTTCTGATTACGGGAGTAGGACTGCCTTTGCTCGGAATACTGGCGATGGGCTTTTCCGGAAGCAGAAACCTGGAGGATCTGGCTAGTAGAGTTCATCCAATATATGGCATATTTTTTACGGCATTACTCTATCTGACGATTGGACCGTTCTTTGCTGCACCGAGAACGGGAACAGTTGCATTTGAAGTAGGAATTGCACCTTTTGTCAGTGAAGGTTCATTGCAACCGGCACTGCTTATTTTCACAGTTATCTTCTTCGCCATTGCACTTGTTTTCTCACTATATCCGGCTAAAATAGTGGATAATGTAGGGAAATTTTTGGCGCCGGTACTTGTAGTACTGTTGGCAGTTCTGCTGCTTGTCGCTTTGTTTAATCCGATGGGATCCTTGCAATCACCAGAGGAAGCGTATCAGAGTGGTGCGTTTATGACTGGATTTTTAGAAGGTTATAACACTATGGATGCATTGGCTTCCCTTGTGTTCGGTATAATTGTAATCAATGTTATTCGATCAATGGGAATTACGGGAAAAAATGAAATCCTTTCTGCAACAGCAAAATCAGGTTTCATTGCAATTGCACTGCTTGGTATTATTTATGTAGGAATTGCTTACCTTGGTGCAACGAGTACTTCTGCTTTAGGTTTATTTGATACAGGCGGTCCGGTACTTAGTGGCGCTGCGTCCCACTACTTCGGAACATTCGGATCGGTAATGCTTGCTTTAGTGATTATTATAGCTTGTTTGACGACAGCAATTGGATTAATCACAGCGAATGCGGAGTACTTCAATACATTATTTCCAAAATTGAGCTATAAAGTATTAGTTGTGTTTTTCTCAGTATTAACATTTGTCATTGCCAATTTCGGATTGGCCAATATTATCACATTCTCTATACCAGTTTTAATGTTCTTATATCCGCTGGCGATCGTTCTGATGTTACTCACATTTATTTCTCCACTGTTCAATCATGCGAGATTGGTATATGTGACAACTACAGCGGTAACGTTCATCATCGCTGTCTTTGATGGATTAAAAGCATTGTGTGCTTCACTTGGGATTGAATATTTCAACTGGATGAAACCATTCTTGTCCTTCTTTGAAAGTGTTCTTCCATTCTATAATGAAGGGCTAGGCTGGTTGTTGCCGGCAGTCATTGTTATTGTAGTTACTGGGGCAATTGCCAGATGGCAGAATTTAAGTTCTCCACAGGAAGTATAAATTGAAAAAACCGGCTCCCCTCTGTTAAAGAGGAAAGCCGGTTTTTTCATTTGTTTACTCAACTTCCGCACTGATAAATAAGTTCAAAAGTTTGGCTGGTTTTCGGGTTATTGTTGCTTTATAAGCCTCGTATTTTATGTAAACTATGAACAACTATTAGATCTCTAACCTGGTAATGGAAACAAGTAACTTCGGCAACCGCAGCCCGTATACACTTCGCTTTCCACGGGCGGCTGGTGAGCCCCTTCATGCTAGCGCATTTCAGTGTCTCACCTATGCCTTTCCTCCCGTTGGAGTCTCCGTGTATACGGGCTGCTTGTATGGAGTTTTATCAAAAAAATAATTTTGCTCAAGAACAATCAACACGTTTGATTTACTTTCAGTGCATCTAAGCATTTTTAAATAAACGACGTAAATTCATTCGTGATTTTTAAGTATTGGAAGGATAATAATTAGCAGGAATCTTCTAACTAGCTCTGGGAAATACACGGAGACTCCTTGAAAATGCATCCGCATTTTCTGCGTGCGATGTAACGCTGTCGAAGCATTCCTTGTTCTGCGGGAGCAGAGGCATAGGTGAGACAACGCAGCGCTTTAGCGCAAGTTGGCTCACCAGCCGCCTTAGAATGCGCGCAGTGTATTTCCCAGAGCGGTCGCCGTAGTATCTCGCTTCCATTATTCGTGCTAAAGTTCTAACACAATTAGAAGTTACGTCGCATTTTATATCAAATACGACTAGATCCTGACAAAACGAATGCAGAGCGTCCAGAAGTATTCAGGCTGTTTAGACATGACAGTTAATCTGCTATGAACTTAGGCAGTATATCTCCAGATTTCCTAATTATACCAAGGGGAATTTTCCGGTTTTATTCTGCTAAAGCTTTGTTTAGATATTGCTTAAAACTTATTAATGTTCCGTACCCAGTTTTCCTTCATAACAGTTGATAAAGCTTGTACATCCCCGGCCTCCAGTAGGTTGATGATCTCCCAGTGGTCATCGACCGATTTTTCAGTCAATGCAATTGAATTATGGAAAAATTGCCTTCTTACATGTGCCTGTAGCGATTCCAATATTCCGTCTATGTATTTATTATTTGCGGCCGATACTATTATTTTATGGAACTGCTCATCAACTTTTAAAGCGGAATAATAATTCTCAGTTCGGATGGCATCCGAAAAAAGATCATTTGTTTTTTTCAGCTGTTCCAAAATTTCATCTGTCAAATTGGGGATCGCCAATTCTGCAGATAAGGCTTGGATGACGGCTAATGGAGGGAGAAGGTCTTTAATGGAATCCTTTTCCACTTCCGTTACTTGTGTTGCCTTTCCGGGATACATTTTTACAAATCCTTGGGACTCCAGTAATTGTAACGATTCCCGTATGGGTGTTCTGCTGACTCCCAGGGCTTTTGCGAGTTCTGTATCGTTTAGCTTTTCACCTGGCAGTAAAGTACCGTCAATAATCCATTGCTGAAGCTGATTATACGCATTTTCCTTTGCTGATAAACGAATTGGCTTGGAGTGATCAGTTGGTATTGGCAAGACATTCACACCTTCCTGGAAAAATAGTAACTATTGTTAATAAGTATACATGAAAATACGGACTAATGAAATATGTAATATATTGCGGAGGATTTTTGTATTCATCCTTAAAATTAGAAACAACTATTATAAGTTATCGTTTAATATTAAAGTTCCTTTTGTAATTTTTTTACATTCATAAACGCGGTAACATATCTTTTGCCAATGACAACCGTTTTTTTCGGTTAGATAAGTGTAATCCCGCTGTACCAATCTTCCAGGAAAAAGCAAACAGTAAAGAAGGCTATTCCAATAGGTTGGAATAGCCTTCTTATGACCTTATAATATTTCATTTATAAAGTCTGTCCATTCCACAATTCTTGGAATGTCCTTCATGTCTCGATTATAAGCCTGGTCTTTTACATATAATTTAATTGAGCTGTCTGCCAATGTGTGAAGGACAGTGGGTTTATCGTCTACATAATAATCAAGCTGCAGTTTCTGGATGGTATACAGTTTTTCTTCATCACGCATCCCGTAGAAAAAACGTTTATCATTTACTGGAAATCCCCGTTGCTTTAACCATTCCTTTGACCTTTCACCATGTTCTTTTGGTCGGGCTGTAATATAGTAAATTTCGTGGCCCTTTTCTTCAAGTGTCTGCAATGTTTCCACTGCGCCTGGAAATGGGGGGCAGTATGTATAGTAAATCTCCTCAAGGGAGTTATTCCACATTTCCTTTCCTTGTTCCTCAGACATATCAAAAGCTTCATGGATTTCCACGCGCTGGATATTTTTAAATACGTTGATTCCCACATCTCTGTTTAATTTTTTATTATAAATATGGAAAGCATGCTCTCTTAAGTTAATTAATGTATCATCAATATCAAAACCGAATTTCATAAACTTCCCTCATTATCTTAAGAATTGCGATAGCTCGGATATCCGACAAATTTGAAGTCCTGACCGACCCTGCTTATATCTGTATTTGTCAGTTCGATTGCGTCCTTCATCATATCGATTCCTGTGCCTTCAAGGAATGTAGGTGCATCCTTGCCACCGATTAACTTTGGTGCAAAATAAAGCACCACTTTATCTATAAGCCCATGTTCCAGAAAAGAAGCATTAATATTTCCTCCACCTTCAATCAACAGGGAAGAGATGTCTCTTTCACCTAATTGAGAGACCACTTCAACTGGATCGGTATGTTCGCTTCCGCTAGTTTCGATAACGGTAATGTTTAAGGATTCAAGTAACTTTCTTTTTTCTTTATCATAGTTTTGACTGGTAAAAATCAATGTATCTGCCTGCTTGTCCGTAATAACCTGTGCATCTAAAGGGATTTTCAAACTGGAATCCATAATAATGCGGATTGGATGACGGCCATTTGGTATTCTCGTTGTTAATGCAGGGTCATCTTTCAAAACGGTGTTTATCCCTACAAGAATTGCCATATTTTCATTTCTCAGCTGGTGGACATCATGTCTTGCCTCTTCTGAAGTAATCCATTTGCTGTTGAACGTATGGGATGCAACCTTACCATCCAAAGTTACACCGGATTTTAATGTGACGAATGGCTTCTTTTCCACAATAAACTTGTTGAAGACTTCATTTAACTCTATCGATTCGTTCTCCTTAACGCCAGTAATTACTTCAATTCCTGCGTCTCTTAAAATTTTCACACCATTTCCTGCAACAATTGGATTAGGGTCCAGTGTTGCTATGACCACTTTTTTAATCCCAGCCTCTACAATCGCCACAGCACAAGGGCCGGTTCGTCCGTGATGTGAGCATGGTTCCAAGGTTACATAGATTGTCCCGCCTTTTGCCTTCTCTCCAGCCATTTGCAATGCATGAACCTCAGCATGTGGTTCTCCTGCTTTTAAATGTGCACCGACTCCAACAATGCGGTTATGATTGACAATCACGGCACCTACAAGTGGATTAGGATCTGTTTGCCCTTTTACTGCTTGTGCATTTATTAAAGCAAGGTCCATGTAAAAAGCATCGTTAGTCATTGTCACAAGTCCTTTCTTCCTTTAAATGACCTGACTTGATCACTTTCGTTTGCAGATATTTTTCATTGTACTCGGAAACATCTCCCCATAGTGGCGTCCGTCCGGAGACAAGCATGCCGGAATCTTCCAGTGCTTCCAGTTTCTTTGGATTGTTGGTGATTAAGGTTACCGGTTTTGTTCGTAATTGTTTCAGTACGTTAATCGCATCATCGTAGTTTCGGGAGTCATTTACAAACCCGAGACTTTCGTTGGCTTCTACTGTATCATAGCCATTTTCCTGGAGGACATAGGCCATTGCCTTGCTGAACAGGCCGATTCCTCGCCCTTCATGGTTTGCCAGGTAAAACAAGGCGCCCGTACCATGTTCCTTAATTTTTTTCATGGATTCTTTCAGTTGGAAACCACAATCACAACGCTTACTTCCAAATATATCTCCAGTATGGCAAATGGAATGCATGCGTATCAGGGCATCCTCTGCATTCTCGAAATCACCATATACTAAAACACTTGATTGCTGGTATTCGGCCAGGTTGGAGGAAGACAATTTGTCGATAATCTTTTCATAATCCTCAGTTACCTCATCATAATTTAGCCAGCAGTACCACTGGAAGATGGTAGTTTCCCCATATAAGTTAACAGGCAGCTGAATAGGTCCAACTAAATATATCGCACGGTCTTCAGATCTTATCAATTGTATTTTGTTTTTTAATATAGAAAAGACTTTTGATTCCAGATTAATTTGTCCCATCGAATAATCCCCTTTCACTTTCATCTTAGTATAATTAAAAATTGATATATCATCAATTTTATTTTCTCGGAAAAGTGATAATTGTAAAACTCCTGCATACTTTTATGTTGATCGAATTATAAATATGCATTCCTTACATTATTAGTGTAGGCGAAATGTATCGTAAATAAAAGGGGGACTCACATATGGAACAGATGTGGATAGTAAGTGGTAAGATCTGGAACACTTTCTAAAGAGCTCCACTCACTCCTTTTCATTTCCAATAATCCCATAAAATATTAGCTTTGTAATATCTTCTGTCATCGGTAACACCTTTTGATAAATCTCTTTCTTCTGCATTGCTTCCTTTAGCATCTGGATATAAAACAAGATTGCCTCATTTGATATATCATGACGAATATAGCCCTGCTCTCTTCCTACATTGAATAATTCAAGAATTTTTGGAAATATGTCTCTTGCATAGAGTTCCTCAATATAGTTTATACCTGATGAATAATCTTGCATTACATGGTTGTAGAATTCCTCATTTATATGGTTCGCGGCTTCCTTTTTATCGAATATAATTTGCTTTATTTTTTCAGGAAAGGCAATGTCACGATTTAATAGTGCCTCATAGTCTGCCCACACTTTATCTACATAGAATATAAACACTTCATGAACTAAATTATCCTTGCTGCCAAAGTAGTTATAAATCGTGACTTGAGATACATTCGCTTGTTTAGCTATTCCTGCCACAGAAACCCTTTTTATACCATGCTCCATAAAGAGAGATAAGGCGGCATCCATAATATCATTCTTTTTTTGTTCTTTACGTCGCTCGAAACCGTCCATTTCGTTCACCTCATTTATATTCTATTAAAAATTTTGTAATAAGACAATTTAAATAGTTCATAATTTTATTGCAAAAAGATTCTGGTTTATATAATATGAACTATAGAAGGTGTAACATTTCAAAAGTGTTTTTCCAAAATGGGAGGGATATTTGTGAATGTATTAAGAGCAACGAACTTAACAAAGCAGTTTGGAAAGTTTACAGCACTAGATGGCGTGGATCTAGAAGTGAATAAAGGAGAAGTATTCGGATTTATTGGGCCGAATGGTGCCGGTAAATCAACCACTATCCGTATTTTACTCGGTATTTTAAATGCAACGGAGGGAAGGGCAGAGATTTTTGGGAAAGATGTGTGGGGTGATGCGGTGGAAATACATAAACGTGTTGCATATGTTCCTGGTGATATTAATTTATGGCCCAATTTAACAGGCGGTGAAGTGATTGACTTTTTTCTTAACCTTCGAGGCAGCGGTAATCGAAATAGAAGAGAGGAGCTGATCAGCAGATTTAATTTGGACCCAGCAAAAAAATGCAGAACCTATTCAAAGGGGAACAGACAAAAAGTCGCCTTAATAGCCGCTTTTTCCTCTGATGCAGATCTCTATATATTGGATGAACCGACATCTGGACTTGATCCATTAATGGAAAGCATCTTTCAGGAATGTGTTATACAGGCGAAAAATGAGGGGAAAAGTGTGCTGCTTTCCAGTCATATTTTATCAGAGGTCGAAAAACTATGTGATCGGGTTGGAATCATCCGGGAAGGTAAAATGATCGAAACAGGGACACTTAAAGAATTGCGTCATTTAACCCGCACTAATTTTGTTGTCGAGACAAAAGAGCCGATTGTCTCGTTGAATGAATTAAAAGGTGTACATGGAATCCAAAAGGCAGATCAGGCAGTTTCATTTCAAGTGGATACGGAGGAGTTGGATAATGTTTTAAAATTTATTACTTCATACGGAATCATTCGATTGGAAAGTGCACCACCAACCTTGGAGGATTTATTTATGCGTCATTATGAAGGAACGTCTAGAACTTTGGAATCGGGAGCCGGAGGTGCATTATAATGTCTCAGCTGTTTAAAAATGCAGGTAAACTCACCCGCTTTCAATTAAGGCAGGACAGATTTCGGATTCCTGTATGGCTCATCTCGTTATCGGCAGTGACATTCGTGACTGCAATTTCGTTTGTTGACCTATATCAAAATGATGCAGAACGACAAGCTATTGCTGAAACGATGCGTAATCCGGCAATGACAGCGATGGTTGGCCAAGGCTATGGTTTGGACAATTATACGGCTGGGGCAATGATGTCACATCAAATGCTGCTGTTTACTGCAATAATCGTGGCGATAATGAGTATATTGCTTGTTACACGTCATACACGGGCAGATGAAGAGGATGGCCGGACTGAAATAATCCGTTCATTGCCTTCTGGGCGTTTGTCCAATTTAACTTCTACTATCCTTTTAGTAAGCTTTACGAATGTATTGTTGGCATTAATTATAGGATTTGGGAATTATGCCTTAGGTATTGAAAGTATGGATTTGGAAGGATCTATGTTATACGGAGCTGCTTTAGGTGCAACAGGTATTTTTTTCATGGCACTGACAGCAGTATTTGCACAGGTTTCGGAGAGCTCAAGAGGGACGATAGGTCTATCCTTCGCTGTACTGGGCTTGGCATATCTTATTCGTGCCATTGGTGATGTCGGAAATGAAACGTTATCTTGGTTTTCTCCACTTGGGTGGGCTTTGGGGGCGGAGGTTTATGTCAACAATTATTGGTGGCCGATGTTAGTGATGCTGGGCTTTTCGATTCTGCTATGTTTGTTGGCATTCTACTTAAATGCCATGCGCGACTTGGGTTCAGGACTTCTGCCGTCAAGGCCTGGCCGTACACATGCTTCTCTATTTTTGCGTTCTCCATTTGGTCTTGCATTGCGTATCCAGCGGACTGCGATTATTGCTTGGGCAGCAGGGATGTTTGTAATCGGTGTTTCCTATGGCTCCATTTTAGGTGACTTGGAATCCTTTATGGAGGAAATAGAGATAATGGAGCAGATGGTCAACCCGGTAGAGGGATATTCACTGACAGAGCAATTTATAACGATGCTTATGGCGATAATGTCCATGATCAGCACCATACCGGTTATGATGATCATTTTAAAGCTTAAAGGCGAAGAAAATAAGAATCGTACAGAACATGTATATAGCCATGCAGTTTCACGTTCGCGTGTGCTTGGAAGTTACCTCATCCTTTCGGTTGCAGTTAGTTTTATCATGCAGTTTCTCGCTATTTTCGGCCTTTGGGCGGCTGGGTCGGCAGTAATGGATGAAGGTATTTCTTTTGCTGTAATGTTTAATGCTGGAATGGTTTATTTACCCGCTATTTTTGTGCTGATTGGTGCTGCAGTATGTTTTGTCGGAGTTATACCTAAATTATCAGGACTTACTTGGCTTTATTTAATCTATTCCTTTATGGTTGTTTACTTAGGAGATTTGCTTCAATTCCCGGAATGGATGAATAATTTATCTCCGTTTGGTCATATACCACAAATCCCTGTGGAAGAGGTGGACTTCATCCATGTAACGATATTAATAGGCATTGCGATTGGATTAACGGTTGCAGGATTCATTGGGTATAACAGAAGGGATATAACGGGATAGCCTAACATTTCTTCATGAACAGGTTTTTAAGAATCAGCGAGTATGCAACAGTTCAATTGTTTTTTCCGGCATATGATGATAAAAAAGAAGCCTCAATGGGCTTCTTTTTAATATGGGTCAGCGTCATGTCCCTTTTCGACAGCTTCTTTTGTTGCTTCCTCCGCATCATCAGCCCCGAGTGGGTGCATGCTCGATTTGTCCTTCATCATTTTGCTTGCCTCTTGTAATCCTTCACGTAATCTTCGGCCATATTCTTCATCGGCATCCTCTGCGAGCGCTATCATTTTATCCTGAATACGCTGATCACATGTGGAGAGATCGTTAACGAGATTGTTGATTAACTCGTCCTTTTCCCAGTCCTCAAATTCGCGGTAGGTTTGTCCAGCCTGTTTGGTATTGTCATTTCTGTCAATGGATTCACGGACAAGCTTTCCTTCCACATGTGGTGTATGTTCCTTGCCGGTCTGCTCAGCTTCCTTTAGGCCGCCAAGTACGGATGGCTCGTAATTTATATGCGGATTTTGTCCAGGTGCTTTATCATTTTGGTGTCTTAATTGCCCACCTTCCTGGTTTGTTGCAACACGTTTCTTCGCTGCGTTTATTGGTACTTGGAGATAGTTTGCACCTACACGGTAACGCTGTGTATCAGAGTAGGAGAATGTTCTGCCCTGAAGCATTTTATCATCTGAGAAGTCAAGGCCATCAACAAGAACCCCTGTGCCAAATGCGGCCTGTTCGACTTCATTGAAATAGTTTTCAGGGTTTTTGTTCAATACCATTTTTCCTACTGGATGCCAAGGAATCTGGTCTTTTGGCCAGAGCTTTGTATCATCAAGGGGATCGAAGTCCAATTCAGGATGATCGTCGTCACTTAGGATTTGAACAAAAAGCTCCCATTCCGGATAATCTCCGCGTTCGATTGCTTCGTAAAGATCTTCTGTTGCATGGTTAAAGTTTTTGGCCTGAATTTCCTCGGCTTCTTTCATTGTCAGGTTTTTGATGCCCTGTTTAGGTTCCCAGTGGTATTTGACAAGGACAGCTTCTCCTTCACTGTTGACCCATTTGTATGTGTTGACCCCAGAACCCTGCATCATTCGGTAGTTGGCCGGAATTCCCCAAGGGGAGTAAATAAATGTAACCATATGAAAAGACTCAGGGGAATTGGCACAAAAGTCAAAGAAGCGTTCTGAATCCTGAATATTTGTTATCGGGTCTGGCCGGAATGCATGAATCATATCAGGGAATTTCATCGCATCACGGATAAAAAATATTTTTAGATTATTACCGACTAAGTCCCAGTTACCGTCTTCTGTGTAAAATTTTACTGCGAATCCGCGTGGGTCACGTACCGTTTCAGGGGAACCAGCATTGTTTACCACGGTGGAGAAGCGAACAAATACCGGTGTCTGTTTTCCTTTGTCCTGAAAAACTTTAGCCCTTGTATACTTGGAAACTGGTTCGTCACCGACTGTTCCATATGTTTCAAAATAACCATGTGCACCTGCACCACGGGCATGAACAATCCGCTCAGGAACTTTTTCCCTGTCAAAATGACTGATCTTTTCAATAAAATCGTAGTTTTCTAGTGTAGCCGGGCCACGATTCCCGACAGTTCTTATGTTCTGATTATTTGTAACTGGATGTCCCTGCCTTGTCGTTAACGTATCATCATTTTCCAGATTCGTTTGAGAATTATTCTCTTTTGACCGATCTTTTGCCATTTCTTCTCCTCTTTTCTTTTGAGATTTTAGGCTTTAGCCAAATAAAGCCCAACATTATTTATACTTACCCTTATTCAGAAAATTTAATCGGAAATCAAGAAAATAATGGTAATTAATTATTGGATAAACAGCAGGTTATTGAAAAATAAGCAATCATGCTAATTAGATGAGCATAGGTCGATAAAAGTGATAAAATAAGAATCAGGTTCCTAATGAAAAGGAGATTGATTGATGAATATAACGGATAGTTTCCAGGCAATAACACCCAACAATGATCCATGGGAAGCATACATGGATGTAGAACAATATGGGAAGATGACCTTATCTAATATTGAATTTACAACTACATATATGTGCAATATGAGATGTGCTCACTGTGCTGTAGGTTATACTTTGCAGGATATGGATCCGGAGGCACTGCCGATGGAGCTCATTCGGAAAAGACTGGATGAAATTCCAAATCTTCGCACCCTCAGCATCACGGGCGGAGAACCGATGATGAACAAAAAATCAGTAAGGGAATATGTGCTTCCACTGTTAAAATATGCTCATAGCAGGGGAGTAAAGACACAGATTAATTCCAACTTGACACTCCCATATCAACGTTATGAAGAAATTGTTCCCTATCTGGATGTGCTGCATATCTCCCATAACTGGGGTACCGAAGAGGAATTTGCCGAAACGGGATTTGCACTTATGGAAAGGAAACCTTCTGAAGAGAACAGGAAAAAATACTTCCGGCGAATGGTGGAGAACTCCCAGCGTCTTGCTAATGAAGGAGTTATGGTATCTGCTGAAACGATGCTTAATAAACGTACTTTTCCATACCTCGAAAAAATTCATGATCATGTAAATGAGATGGGGTGTGCCAGGCACGAAATTCATCCAATGTATCCCGTTGATTTTGCCAGCAACCTGGAAATACTAAGTCTGGATGAAATGCGCACGGGAATTCAGCGCCTATTGGATCATAGGAATGAAAATATGTGGATGTTGTTTGGTACGCTGCCATTCTATGCTTGCAGTGGTTCAAATGAAGATTTAGAAATTCTGAAACGCCTTTATAAAGAGAAGAATGTGACGGTTAGAAATGATCCGGATGGTCGCTCACGTCTAAATGTTAACATCTTCACCGGTGATATCATTGTAACCGATTTTGCTGATGAGCCATCACTCGGTAACATTCAAACGACATCATTACTGGATTCGTATCAAGCGTGGATGGAAACAAAGACTGCTAAAAGTTTGAACTGTCACTGTCCTGCAGTCAAGTGCTTGGGACCGAATGTGCTTGTTAAGAATGCATATTACCCGGGAGTCGATTTCAGGAAAAGAAGTGCCAGCATAAGTACTTTATAGATATAATACAATTTTTCCATCTTTTTGATTAATCTTTAACAAATTTTAGCTTCCTTCTGCTAAAATGATATTAATCTGAAATCTCAGATTTAGAGAAAAAACTGGTATAATCAGTAAAACATGGAAGGGGGCTTTTGTTAATGCCTATAAGAATACCAGCTAAACTGCCTGCAAAAGAAATTCTTGAACAGGAAAATATTTTTGTGATGGAAGAAGAACGTGCAACTACACAGGATATTCGGCCTCTTAATATATTAATCTTAAATTTAATGCCTGAAAAAGAGAAAACAGAAGCTCAGCTGCTGCGTTTTTTGGGAAATACACCAATACAGGTGAATATATCATTTTTACGACTCACAACCCATGAATCCAAAAACACAAGCAAATATCACTTGGACACTTTTTACAAACCATTTTCCGATGTAAACACAAAAAGATTCGATGGGATGATAATTACAGGTTCTCCTGTTGAACTGCTGTCGTTTGAAGAAGTGGATTATTGGGATGAGTTGAAGGACATCATGGATTGGTCGCAGGAAAATGTGACCTCAACGTTCCATATTTGCTGGGGCGCCCAAGCTGCATTATATCACCGTTACGGCATTGGCAAATACAGATTGCCAGAGAAGTGCTTCGGTGTTTATGAACATGAAGTATTGGCACCGAAAGAAAATCTAGTTCGTGGCTTTGATGATCATTTCCTTGCTCCGCATTCAAGATATACAGATATCGAATTCAAGAAATTAATGAACCACCCCGATCTTCACGTATTGGCTCGTTCGGATCAGGCAGGAGTATTTCTTGCTGCATCCAAGGACGGGAAAAACATTTTTGCAACGGGTCATTTGGAGTACAGTGCAACCACGCTGGCAGAAGAATATCGCCGTGACCGTGAACGGGGAATCGATACAAAGTTGCCGGAAAACTATTTCCCTGATAATGACCCGGAAAAAGCTCCATTATACAGATGGAAAAGCCATTGCAGTCTCATGTTCTCGAATTGGCTGAATTACTATGTATACCAGGCAACTCCATATGAATGGGATTGATTCTAACAGCAGGAAAAAGCTGAGCTTACGTGTAAACCGTAGTTCAGCTTTTTTTGTGTAGGTTGTTTACTGGGACTGCAGTTATTTTCCTCACCAAAAATTAAGTGTTGTTGTTTTGACACAAGATATGTAAACTACGAATTAACTTCCACAGCTCTGAAATGGAAACATGTAACTTCGGCAGCCGCAGCCCGTATACACTTCGCTTTCCGCGGGCGGCTGGTGAGCCCCTTCATGCTAAAGCATTTCAGTGTCTCACCAGCCGCCCGCGAAAAGCGCAGTGTATTTCCCAGAGCGGTCGCCGAAGTAACTTGCTTCCATTATTCGTGCAAAACTCTAACATAAATAATAGTTACGTCGCATTTTAAATCAACTGCGAGTAAACAATAAACCTTATGAAAATAGTCTTTGTTTGCTCTTTGCAGTAAATGTTATTGGGTACTCTTCAAAAGGTGCTTCTTCATAACTATCAATTAACCCTTTTGTCGAAATGGTTTCCTTTGGAATTATCTTCTGTTTCAGGATGACGTTGATTGGTCCATTGAATGGATAGTCATCCAACACGACTGTATTAGCATCATGCCACTTAAGTTGTAATTTTGGTTTACAGAATTCATGGAGGTCTGTATTGGTTGGGATTCCCTTTTTGAAAAAAGAATGTTCAGCGTGTTTTTCTACCCCAGGTTCATTCATGCAGACATACAGGGATAGGTTATCTGCAAGCTGGAGAAGCCCATAATGAAATTCAAACAAACGTTTGTTGAATTTATCCAGCGTATCCACTATTGTTTGTTGCCTCATTTCCTCATATGTTACAAATGCCTGTGCTTCAAGGGAGGTATTGTTCAGTAAAAACCGTTTATAGTGTTCACTGCAAAGCATGGCTGCATAAGGATCCACCTTTTCCACCTCATCAATCCCATGTTTATACAGTATGATTTTAGGCAGGTTTGGAAAGTCAAAAAAGGAAAATGGTCTATTTTCTTTGTCGTTCAGAAAGGGTTGTTTATCAAATTCCTTCCATCCATGATCATGCTGATATGCCGCATACTCGACAGATTGGCGGAGCTCAGAGCCATGGAAATAGTCTTTCTTCCACTGTTTGATTATATCTCCGGAAATCTGCGCGTGGTGATCCTGTTGAATCAATACATAATCATCTTCACGTTCTCTGACAATCATCCAAAGTCATCCTTCCTATCGTTAGAATGTAATCTAAGTATAAGCAAATTTGGCAAAAGGACAAAATAAAAACTTCATCATCCGTTTTATTAAAACGAATGATGAAGCAATTTAAATCAGTTTATTAAATTGTAACCTTTTATTCAAGGCATATATGATAGGGATACCGATTGCCAGTACAGCAAATTCTCCCACAGCTGTTGTAAACCAAGTGAACAGGAATGGAAGCTCCAATGCCAGGTTCAGCTCAAAGGCGACAATAAACATGTTGAATGTGAAAACAAGTGTATTTGCAACAAGCAGTACCCAGATATTTTTAATGTATTTTGCGAGTAATATGATAATTGCCAATGAGATGGCCGAATGGGCTACCCCAAACACTAAATCGTACCAGCCTAAAGGTGAAAATAACAGATTATATAAAAATACACCTAACACAATTCCAAAGAAATAACGTTTATCAAACACGATAAGGTGGTTGAATATTTCTGAAATACGGAATTGAATATTAGTAAAACCAAAGGGTACAATAAGTGCTGATACGGCAATGTACAATGCTGCCAATAAACCATTTATGACAAGTGTTCTTACTTTCATAGTGAATCTCTCCTTAGTTTTTTATCGTGGGATGGTCACGAACCACGTGAAGCAATGCAAATTAATATAATACAAAAACCAGATTTGAGAAAAGCTTTTTCAGTATAGTATACGTCATATAAACAGTTTGACAACCATAATAAAAATTAATATAATACTTACATAAAGTAACTAAGTGTAAACTTGTAATTATAAATTTATTGGAAGGAAGATTAAAATGGAAAAGAAATTTTTTGAGAAGCCGACAATCTATGTTGGTGAGGTTAATATAAATGTTACAAATCTAGAGAAATCCCTAACATTCTATAAGGATTTCATGGGTTTTGAGGTGCTGAAAGCAGAGGAGAGGAAAGTTGTACTGACAGTGGATGGCAATACGCCTTTATTAACTTTGGAACAGCCTGATAATGTCACACCAAAGGCGGCAAGGACGACAGGGCTATATCATTTTGCAATTCTGTTACCTTCTCGAAAAGATTTGTCATCCTTTTTAAAGCATATTATTCAAGCATCAAATGGCCAGATGCGTTTGGGTGCCTCCGATCATTATGTAAGCGAAGCCCTGTATTTTGATGATCCTGATGGAAATGGAATAGAAGTGGCGCATGACAAGGATTCTTCAGAATGGAATTGGAAGGATGGCCAGGTATCGATGGCAACAGTCGCCCTTGATGGAGATGGACTACTTGCTGAAACGGATGAGAGCTGGAAAGGTATGCCCGCCGATACATTAATGGGCCATATTCATCTGCACGTTTCTGATTTGGAATCGGCACGAAAATTTTATGTAGATGGAATCGGTTTCGAGGTAGTCACCGAATTCCCTGGCGCCCTTTTCATTTCGCATAACGGCTATCATCACCATATTGGATTAAACATATGGAATGGAGCTGGTGCACCTGAACCGGAAACAAATAGTGTTGGCTTAAACTGGTTCACACTGAACTTTCCGGATGAAGATACAAGAAGCAAAACAATTGAAAAGCTGAGAGCGATTGGAGCACCAGTGAATGCTGAGAAGGACCATTATGTTACGCAAGACCCTTCAGGAAATAATATTCAGCTAAGAATAAACTAAATGGAGGGAAGATTCATGGAAAGACAGCATAAGAATCCGGCATTTGAAGTTGGCCTCTATACTTTGGGGGATATCCTGACAGATCCACTAACAGGAAAAACAATTTCAGCCAGAAAACGAACGCTTGAAATTATTGAAGCAGCAAAACTCGCGGATGAGGCGGGACTTGATGTATTTGGTGTTGGAGAACACCATCGGCTTGATTATGCGGTATCCTCACCCCAGATGGTTTTATCAGCTATTGCACAGGCAACGGAGAATATAAAGCTTACAACTACGACAACCGTTTTAAATACAGTAGATCCGGTAAGGCTGTTTGAAGATTTTGCAACGCTTGATCTAATCTCTGGTGGGCGTGCTGAAATAATTGCCGGACGTGGAGCATTTGTGGAATCATTTCCGCTTTTCGGTCATGACTTTAATGATTATGATGCATTGTTTGAAGAAAATCTGGAACTCTTAATGAAACTGAATGAAAGCGAAAGAGTAACATGGAATGGGAGATTCAGATCAGCACTGGAAGATGCAGAAGTTGCACCCCGCCCGCTGCAGGAAAAAATTCCTGTTTGGGTCGGAGTTGGAGGAACCCCTTCCAGTGCAGCGAGAGCCGGAAGGTATGGTCTGGGATTAACCATAGCTATGATCGGTGGAACGCATTCCGGGTTTCTTCCATTGATAAATGCCTATCATAATGCCGGACATCTGGCTGGCTTCGATAATCAACTTAAAATCGGTGTGACAGGACATGGGTACATTGCAGAGACAATGGAGAAGGCTAGGAATGAATTTTACCCGTACTATGCCAACTATATGCAAAATATCAGTTTGCAAAGAGGAATGAATGCCAGGCTGAAACGTTCAGATTTTGAACAGATGACAGGGAAAGAAAGTGTTATGTTCATCGGCAGCCCACAGGAAATTATTGAAAAAGTGCTTTATCAGCATGAGCTTTATGGGCATACACGATTTATGCTCCAAACAGATATCGGGGCTATGCCATTTGAAAAAATCGCAAAAACAATTGAACTGCTGGCAACGGAAGTGGCGCCGGTACTGCGTCGTGAAACAGAAAAAAGTACAAAAGAAGCTACCGGAATTTAGATCCGGTAGCTTTTTTAAAACTTTTTTTACCTTTTGTTGAGATTTTTTTGCAATAGAGGGTAAAGTTAAACTAAGCAAGCAAAATATTATATAAAAAGGAAGAAAACATCATGGCGTACATATTATTGATTCTTGGATTTGTTCTATTGATAAAAGGAGCCAATTGGTTTGTTGATGGCTCCTCAAATATCGCAAAGCTGCTCAGAATCTCACCCATCCTAATCGGTCTTACAATTGTCGCATTCGGTACAAGTTCTCCAGAGATTACGGTAAGTATCATCGCCGCTCTTGAAGGAAGTGGGGATGTAGCTCTAGGGAATGTGGTTGGGAGTAATATTTTTAATATAACTCTCGTCGTTGGTTTGGCTGCATTTTTATATCCGCTAGCAGTACAGAATGAAACGGTAAAGAAAGAGATTCCTTTTACATTACTTTCAACCGCTGCATTGCTTATATTAATGGCGGATGTATTTCTTCAAGGAGAAAGGAATAACCTGATTACCCGTGGGGATGGATTGATTTTACTTTTATTCTTTACTATTTTTATGATCTACATTTTTGAAATTGCGCTAAAGGATCGGAAAGCTTCAGAGAAAGAGCCTTTGCCTGAAGGTCTTACATGGGGAAAAAACATTCTGATTTCGTTATTAGGTTTGGCAGCCATTATTTTTGGCGGGGAACTGGTAGTATCCAATGCGACAGAAATAGCCTACTCACTTGGGATGAGTGAAACGTTAGTGGGTCTTACCATTGTAGCAATTGGTACATCGCTTCCAGAACTAGTCACATCCATTTCTGCTGCATTGAAAAAACAAAGTGAAATTGCGCTAGGGAATATAGTTGGCAGCAATATCTTTAATATACTTCTCGTTCTCGGTACTTCATCGGTCATCACACCGCTGGCCTTTGATGGAAAAGTTTTTACGGACTTGTATATGATGGTTATTCTCACGATCATTTTATTGATTTTTTCCAGAACGAATTTCAAAATCGGAAAACGTGAAGGACTTATTCTGGCATTGGCATATGTTGTTTACCTCATCTATGTTATTATCCGAAATTAAAATCCCGATGTGCTACGGATATTTATGTAGCACATCGGGATTATTTAATTTTTATACCACGCTGCTGCCGCTTGCACTTCTGTCATTGTTAATTGGTGACCATGGTTTTCCCAATTAAGTTCCACCTTTGCACCGGCATTCTCCAATAATGTTTTGAGCTCTTCTGACTCCTGTGCAGGACAAATTGGATCATTGGTGCCTGCCCCAATAAATACATTTTTATCTGAGAGATCCGGCAAATCGATTCCTCTTCTGGGTACCATCGGGTGATGCAGCATTGCCCCTTGTAATGCGTCCTTGTAATGGAACATTAAGCTTGCAGCAATATTTGCCCCATTGGAGTAGCCAACTGCAGTGATATGTTTACGGTCAAAATCGTACTTTTCAGCAGCTTCATCCAAAAATTCATTTAACTCTTTTGTTCGGAAGATTAAATCTTCCTCATCAAATACTCCTTCAGCAAGCCTTCTAAAGAAGCGTGGCATGCTATTCTCAAGGACATTACCACGGACGCTCAGAACATTTGCATCCTTATCGATAATCTCTGCTAGCTGCAGAAGATCCTGTTCTGTTCCTCCTGTGCCGTGCAATAATAATAATGTTGGTCTTGATTGATCGTTTCCTTTATTGAAAATATGCTTCATTGTATAATTCCCCTCCCCAGTTATTTAGGTCTTTCCATTGCAAAAATTTCTCCGATTTTAGCATAATTTGTTCCGGCTAATCGGCTGACTGCACCCAGTTTTATTGGATCGATTTTTCCATCATAATAGATTTCCTCATCGATATGAAAACGGACAATTTTGCCGATAATCAGATCGGTACCAACAGAGTCATCCTCTCCCAATTCAATCACCTGTTCCATCGTACACTCCATTCGTACTTTCGCTTCATTTATCCCAGGAACAGAGACGAGTTCACTGTCAACAAGGGATAAGTCGGTCAGCTTTATTTCACTTTCGTTTGGTGATAGGGTGGCAGCTGTTTTGTTGATTTCGGTCACATTACGATCATCTACAATGTGAACTACAAATTCCTTTTTTTCCAGGATGTTTCGTGCTGTATCTTTTTGTTTCCCATCCCTTCGCTGCGCAGAGACAGAAATCATCGGAGGATTGGAAGATACGATATTAAAATAACTGAATGGTGCCGCATTAACTGTTCCATCTTCAGCAAGACTTGTTACAAATGCAATTGGCCTTGGGATGATGCTTCCAATTAATAATTTATAGTTTTCCCGTTCGGTATTACTCTTTGGATCCAATGAAATCATTCGGAACATCCCCTTTGTTAAGAGTGTTGTTAAGTCCTTCTACCGTAATCGGTGATTGGGTTTTAGCGGTCCCCTTTGTTTCCAATCTTTTTGAGCACGTCGATCAGCACCTGTTTGTCCTCTGTGGATACGTCTTCAAAAATTTCTTCAATCACTTTTTGATGCTTAGGAAAAATTTCATCCATTAGCTCTTTTCCCTTATTTGTTAACTGTATATAAACGACACGCCGATCGTCAGGACAATCACTTCTTTCAAGCAGTCCTTTACTTTCCAGTTTATCAATAACATAGGTGATCGATCCTGTGTTGATCAAAACTGCTTCGGATATTTCTCTGATTGTTTGTCTGCCTTTATGGTATAATGCTTCTAGAATAGTGAAATCAGAAGTCCGCATTCCATGGCTGCTAATATCCTTTTTAGTGATTTTCTCCAATGTCTTCGAAGCCTTCATCAGTACGACAAATGCTTTTAATGAAAAATTTTCGCTCACTTTTTTTCCTCCAATCGGGTTTTATATGAATTCACTTATTATGAATTAAATTAGTATTAATTAAATGTAATGGTACAGAATGGTTTCTATGTTGTCAACACATATTGTCTGCTTATTAGAGGGAAATATTTCAATGTGGCTGGTTAAATATGGAAGAATAATATAAGAGCCTGTTCCAAGAAAGGAACAGACTCTTATCTATCAGGAAAATATGCCGCTTATTTCCTGAACTTCAGCAGGACTTAATTCAACATCCAGAGCCTTTAAGTTATTTAACACTTGCCCGGATCGCTTTGCTCCTGGGATAACTACATCAATAGCTTTGCTTGCCAAGTACCATGCGAGTACAACATGAGGTACTTCCGTGTTTTTTGATTCCGCAATGTTTCGCAGTTTTTCAACTTTGGCGAGAGTATTTTCAAATTCCTCCCCTTGCAGATGGGGCATGCCTCTCCGGAAGTCATCAAATGTAGTTTCTTTCGTATACTTTCCGGCTAAAATACCTGAAGCAAAAGGGTAGTATGGAATAAAGGAAATTTTATTTTCAATTGTGTATGGGAAATAGTCATTTTCTGCGTCCCTGTTTATTAGATTATAATGTCCTTGAATCACATCCACATAGCCGTCTTTATTTGCTTCTTGCAATTGTTCCATGGAAAAATTGGAGACACCGACAGCTCTGATTTTTCCCTCATCTTTTAGTTCCTTTAATGCTCCGACCGCTTCATCCTTAGGTGTGCTTTCATCCGGAAAATGGATATAAAACAAATCGATATAGTCTGTTTGCAGTCTCTTTAAGCTTTGCTCGACCGTATGTCTTAGATTAGCGGGGGAGTTATCATGAACAAATTTATCGTTTACTTTCTTCTGTGACCCCTTTGTTGCAAGAATAACTTCATTCCGTTTCCTGGTTTCCTTTAAAACTTCCCCAATTAATTCCTCGGAACGCCCCATCCCATAACCGAAGGCAGTGTCCAAAAAGTTCAGGCCGTTTTCGATCCCTGTGCGGACGAGGTCTTTTCCTGCCGCTTCATCTAGATTAGGATAAAGATTATGACCACCAACAGCGTTAGTTCCAAGACCGATCGGATTTACATGGAGATCAGTGTTTCCCAGCTGTACTTTTTTCGCCATCAAATCGCTCCTTTTCAACTAAACGTATATGGTTCATTTTAGTTATGTTCTACAGGTAAGACAACTAATATATCCTTCGAGACGGCTTCTGCATGTAAATGAAATTACGGTTCCTCTCTGATTTTCAGCATCTGCATTTGCTTGTTAAACAGTGTAGGATAAGACAGGAAACCGAGCATGACACTCGTGACTGAAGCTGTCGTCAGCAGCAGAAACAAAATCAGCAATTGGAATTGAACCGCCTGGACAGGGTCTGCTCCTGCAATGATCTGCCCGCTCATCATGCCCGGAAGCTGGACGAGTCCAATTGTTTTCTGGCTCTCGATTGTCGGAATCATACTCGCTTTAATGGATGTAATCAGGGAAGTGTGAATCGCTTGCTTCGGAGTTCCCCCGAGCGATAAAATCAATTCCGTTTCATCCTGACGTGCTTCAATTTCAGAAGTGAAACGGTTCAGGAAAAGAATGGAAAGCACCATTGAATTTCCTACAACCATTCCACTGATCGGGATGATATATTGGGCAGTGGGCGGGGTTATTTGGAAACCAAGCAAAATACCTTGTGTCAATACTTCAACAAAAACAAACGTACTTATTAGCTTCCAAGTAATTCCCTGAATCGAAGCGCCTTTTTTTCTGGCATTTTGTGTCGCCGCACCGATCATAAGCAATACCATTAGGATGATATATATATAATGCTCAGACTCAAATACAAATGTAAGGATATACCCAACTGCAAGCAATTGTATAATAGAACGAACGGTGGCAATAATCGTATCTTTTTCCAGGCCCAGGTTCAATGTTCTGGATAACAATATGGGAATCAGGACGAAAATGAGCGATAGGGACAATGTTAGAAAACTCATTCGAATTCCCCCTTTACAAAACGTCTGACAATGTCATTTTGAGGGTTGTTGAGCAGAGAGCTGTCCCCAGCTTCAATAAGTTCTCCATTCATTATTACCCATGTATAATCTCCAATTGATAAAGCTTGTTCAAGATTATGTGTGATCCATACGATTGTAACGCTTTTATCTCTGTTCAGCTTCGTAATCAGCTCTTCAACATCTTGTTTGGATACACGGTCCAAACTAGATGTGATTTCATCAAGCAGCAGGATTTTTGGTTTGTTCACCAATGTTCTGGCGATAGATACCTTTTGTCGTTGACCACCGGATAGATCCTTAACATTCCGATATAAAATATCCTCCCCCAAGCTTACGTCTTCCAATAGTTTTTTTGCTTCTTCTTCCGGCAATTGTTCTCCTTTGAGAGTTAGCGGCATGGACAAGTTCTTCATGACAGTGCCACTTAACATTGTCGCACTTTGCAGGGCAAGCCCGACTGTGCGGCGCAGTTCTGTTGGCTCATAGCTGTTGATAGCTTTGCCATCAACGGTGATGTCTCCCGAATCAGGGGAAATCAGCCCATTGCATAACCTGAACAATGTTGTCTTACCAGCTCCGGAAGGGCCTACCAAGGTGGTAATTCTTCCGCTCGGGAAAAAACCTGTTATATCTTTAATGATGGTTAAGTTTTTATCGGAATATGTAACATGGTCAAACTGTAATGCTGCTTTGCTATTGAGTGTCATAGTGTCCTCCCTGTCAGCTTTTTCTAATCATCATTATTTGAATTCTGGTATCGGTATTCTTTATAGAGTTTACCAAATATGTCTAATGCATGTCATAAATAAGCAGTTTTAGAAGGGGGAGCACTCACCTGCTGACGAGACCTTTTCTCAGCCATCTCCACCGCAATGGCCCGTTAATGCCATTGATATGACCTTTTCTAATAATAAAATTTCCAGACCACTTTACATCACCTGTTAATTTAGATATAGTATAGTTACCTAATAATTCTAGGTAGGTGAAAAAAATGTTTAATCGTGAATTGGTGAAAGGAAGTACATCCCTCCTTGTCTTACAGTTATTGAATGAGCGTGATATGTATGGTTATGAGCTCGTAAAAGAAATGGACCGTCGCAGTGATCATAATCTGCAAATGAAAGAAGGCACTCTATATCCTGCCCTTCATAAGATGGAAAAGCAGGAATACATCGAATGCTACTGGCAGAACCAGGAGAAAGGTCCAGCTCGAAAATATTACCGGATCACGGCTCAGGGAAAAGAAATTCTAGCTGAACGTACTTCCGAATGGCATCGCTACGTTCAAGTGATGAACAATTTGATCGGGAGAAATGAGTCATGAGTTTAGCGGAACAATTTCTTCAAGATTTAGATAAAGAGATCGGAAACCATCCGGAAAAGCGGGAAATATTAGCTGAATATGAGCAGCACGTATATGAACTGCTAAATGATGTACCGGTCGATGAAAATGATATATACAAGGAACTGGCCAAAAGAATGGGAACTCCAAGTGAAATTGCTGAAATTTGGCAGCAGGAAGAATCGGTGACACCCAAAAAGACACAGTGGCTGTTTGTGCTGCTGAACATTTCCATTTTTATCGGGGGAATCCTTTTAACACTAAGCTATCATGTTTTTCATTGGGACTGGGCAGAAAGTTTATGGTCAGGATTGACAGATGCGACTTTCATTATAATGCTTGTCTATGCATCATTTTGGGGCCTGTTGGGTTATGAAATAGGCAAAGAATTTGGGCATGGAGGATACAAACTATTAAAAAAAACATTTGTGATTTCACTCTTGCCAAACTTAATTTTAATGTATTTGATTGTATTCAAACTCATCCCTTATGAATGGTTCCAGCCTTTTCTCAGTGTGCCATTTATCATATTATGTATTGCTTTTACAGGAATGCTTTATCCGATCAGCTGGATCGGTTACAGATGGGGAAGGAAGGTTTCCGTATGAAGTGGACTGAGCTTCTCGAGATTCCCTTCAGTCCTAGTGAAAAATATTTTTTTAACTATATACATAGAATTACTAAGTATATAGATTAACAATGCAAAGGTGGAAATAAAATGGAAGCAGTTAGAATGAAACAGAAAGCTGTCTTGTTTTTGTTTGTGTGTTTAGGTTTGGGGGCATTGGCGGAATTAAGTTTCCTGCATGGAAGGATTGGTCTATCATACCTTGTGTTTATGACTGGGTTTTATCTTATTTTTTTTCTGAGATTTCGTCTTTCATATAACCATCGGAGAATAGGCTTACTCTTTATGCTGGCCATATGGATATTGGCAGGAAGTTATTTATTCTACGACAATGTTCTGTTTTATAATCTAAATCTATTTATCCTGCCTTTATTAGTCCTTTTCCATATTGTATTGGTTACAGCTCCGAATAAGCTTAAATGGGCGATGCCAAGCTTTATGAAAATACTTTGGGAAAAGCTGGAGGCGGGAATTAAATATAGTTTCCAATTTTGCGCCGGTTTGTTTGAGAGTCTATTTAAAAATGTGAACATCCAACTAGCACAAACGTTGAAACGAATCTTGGTAGGTCTGGGAATAGGTATTCCATTATTATTGGTTATTACAGGATTATTAATGTCTGCAGATGCGGTTTTTCAGGAGATTGTATTACGCTTGCCGCAAATTATTTTGGAGCTTAATTTTCTGGAGGGAGCATTTCGATTTTTAGTCGTTATCGTCCTGGGATTATTGTTTTTTGGGCTATTCCAAGTGCTGCAGGTAAGGATAAAACCAAAGGAGAATTTCCGTCCTGCCACAAGAACCGAATGGAGCTGGGATAGTATAACGGCGGTAACCACCTTAATTATGCTTAACACTGTCTATGTTTTATTTGCAGTCATTCAGTTCAGATACTTTTTCGGTAATGATCTGCAGAATGGTTTTACCTATGCGGAGTATGCCAGAAGAGGGTTCTTTGAGTTAATGCTCGTTACTATGATTAACTGGAGTCTTATCATGAGCTGCCTGAAATTTGTGCATGCCGGAAGTAAAGGTTTCAAAACGACGTTAAAGATGATGTATTCCTTGTTAATTGTTGTGAGTGGCATTATGCTAATTTCCGCTTATCAGCGTCTGAGCATGTATGAAGCGGCGTTTGGTTTCACGATTGACCGCATTTTAGCACACTCATTCATGATCTTTCTATTGGTGATTTTTGCTTATACATTGATTAAGGTTTGGATTGAGAAGTTAACATTAATGCATTTCTATGTCATCGCGGGATTGATTTTCTATATTGCCTTAAATGCTATTAACATAGAGCAAATCATCGTAGACAACAATATGGAACGCTTTGAAGAGACAGGAGAAATGGATATCTATTATCTGAACTCTCTCTCTTATACGGGTGTTGATGGTTTAATGGAGCTTTACAAGGTAGAACCGGATTATCCAGAGTTAAGAAGGTTATTGCAGCAGAGGCAGCAACAGGTAATGAACGAGCCGGAAATTTCATGGCAATCCTATAATTTTACAAGACAGGAAGTTACCGAGAAGATTAAAGATCTTGACTTAAAATAAAAGGGAGGGATAGCTAATGCATTCATCACCAACACATGTTGCCATAATTATGGATGGAAATGGACGATGGGGCAAAAAAAGAGGATTTAGCCGAAGTAAGGGCCACTATGCTGGTGCACAGGCAATGGAAAAAATCATTGATGCCAGCATCGAATTGGATATCAAAGTCTTGACACTGTATGCATTCTCTTCGGAAAACTGGAGCAGGCCCAAAGATGAAGTCAATTATCTTATGCAATTACCAGTGAGGTTTTTCAAGCAGAAGCTTCCTGAGTTTATGAAAAGAAATATTAAGGTTTTAATTTCCGGCAATACAGCAGCCCTGCCGGAGTCAACAAAAAAAGTGTTCAGCAAGACGGTGGAGGCGACCAAAAATAACAATGGAATTATTGTTAACTTTGCTTTTAATTATGGAGGGAGGGATGATATTTTACAGGCTGTCCATCAAGTGATTGAAGAAGTTCAGAACAAGAAAATAGCTTTGGAAAATGTAAATGAACAGGTGATACAACAATTTCTCTATACAAAAGAACTGCCCGATCCAGATATAGTCATACGCACAGGCGGGGAAAAAAGGGTAAGTAACTTTCTATTATGGCAATGCTCCAAATCACAATTCTATTTCACCGATGTCTATTTCCCCGACTTCACAAAAGAATTACTGCAACAAGCAATAAAGGTGCCTGGCACTTCCCGAAATTTGTCGAATGGGTTGCCAAGGTAATTTAGTGGTATGTAAAGGGCTTTGAGATTAAGATATATGCTGCCAAGATGCGGTGTTGGAATTCTGAAAATCGGGAATGGGTATACAAGCATTTGTGAAAAACCTCTTGCCGCCCTGGAAACTTCTGTGAGGAAAGTGGAATTGCCGACACGAAGTACTTATGTGTGGTGGAACACTTCCTGGAAGAAGCATAGATCTTGAAGGGCCTCACTAAATGGTGGGAGCAAATCAGCAGCTGCTGGAAAAATATCAACAATCTGTAAACAAAGGAAGTGTTTGTAATTGTCTTTATCCCGTGATCAAGTTATTGATATAGCACGGAATCATGGACTGGGCATAAATCTGGATTCGCTGCAGTATAATGATTCCGGACTCGATTTTCAGGTAGTCTTTGCTACCGATGCGGCTGGTGTGCATTGGGTGTTACGTTTTCCAAGACGTAAGGATGTTGTACGTTCAGCAAGAAAGGAAAAAAGGGTTTTGGATTTGGTAGGACCTAAACTCCCTATTGAGGTCCCAAAATGGAGTATCTTCTCAGATGAATTGATTGCTTATAAGCTGTTAACAGGAATCCCGGCAGGAACGATCGACCCGGAAAAAAAGGCTTATGTTTGGGAAATGGATGCAAAAAATGTTCCGGATGATTATCATTCAACGCTTGGTGAAGCGTTGGCTAAATTGCATCAGATCAACCATATTGAAGCAAGGTCAGCAGAGTTGAATGTGCAGACACCGGAAGAAATAAAACGGTCCATGATTGTTAGAATGGAAAAAGTCAAAGCTGAGTTTGGCGTTAGTGGTGAACTATGGGAACGATGGCAAAAGTGGGTGTCGAGTGAGGATTTGTGGCCAAAGCAAACTGTATTTGTACATGGAGACCTGCACCCAGGCCATATATTGATTGATGAAGCGGCTCGTGTCACCGGATTTATTGATTGGACAGAAGCGAAAGTCGATGATCCTGCCAATGACTTCGCAGCCCATTATATGGCTTTTGGTGATCATGCACTAAAACAATTAATAGATGCCTATGGAAGGTCTGGAGGATATATTTGGACCAACATGTTCGAACACATCGTGGAACTAACAGCAGCGTATCCTGTAGCTATAGCAGAATTTGCAATGAAGTCAGATAGAGAAGATATGAAATGGATGGCAAAACAGTCGCTTGGTCTATTGGATTAATATTCTTAGGAGAGGCAACCTTGAAGGGATATTTAATGGAATAGGTTAGTGGATCATTGAAGAAGACAATACACAGTTTATCAGTTAAGAAATGAAATACCCAGTGGCTGAACTGCTGCTGGGTATTTCTATTTCTGTTTAATTTTATTTCCTTAAGTTTACTTGCAAGCTGCAGCAAAAATAATCAGTCAGAAAGCTTCTCGGATAGTATCTTCCTGAAAAGAGCACGAAACTTTTCCTTGTCTTCAAATGTGAATGGCTTTGGTCCCTTCGTACGCTTGCCGCTTTTGCGTGCCATTGCACTTAAATAACGGGTTTGCAAAAGCTGATCAATATTGTCATCGGTATATACAAACCCTTTGTGGTGCAGCACTTCGCATCCCTTCGCCAAACCCAATGATGCCAACCCATAATCCTGTGTCACAATGATATCGGCTTTTTCTGCCAGCTTCATAATACGATAGTCAGCTGCTTCAGCTCCCGTATCTACATAAATGGTTTTTACTCCAGGGGGGTCATCCGTATTGGAAAAATGGGATAGGCTTGTAACCATTATTACTGGTATGTTTGACACTCTAGCCTCGGCCACAATTACTTCCTTAACAGGACAAGCATCCGCATCCACATATATTTTCATTGTAAACCTCCCCCTGATTATCTCAATTGATAGTGATGATAATATCAGGTCTACGTTTTGTCAATATAAATCTTTTATTCCGAAAGAATTAATAATAGAGAGTGCAAAAATGATAAAGTATTCTCAAATCGTGCCTGAATGATTATGATAAACGAGAATATGTACATTTGAAGAAGAGGCCCCTTACCTGTAGGTGCCTGTCATGGGGACAACCAAATTCAGACCGATCATCCGCCAATCAGATATAGAAATCATTCACGAGGCAATCACGCAAAATCCATAACTAAGTATCCGTTAAGTTCCCTCTACCTGCTCATAGGCTTAGCTATTTCCCATATACAACAATCGAGCAATAATGGTGTAATGAAATAAGCCCAATTTCTCTATTTTTATACTTAGGAATTGGGCTTATTAATATTGGAATATCCTTCACGTTATAAATTCAAAACGTTACCCCTTTTAGTTCACAATACATTCTAGCAGGACAGGAACACCAGCATTCTGTAAGTTTCCATCAATAATTGTTAACGTAGTGCCATCAAAAGTTGATTCAGTGTCTAGCTGAAGTATACCATTTAGATAGAGGTTATACGATACAAATGATGTTGGAAAAGCTGTTAGACCAGCATCAGCAGTAGTATCAGCAAAAACAAACGTACGATTATCAACTTCAATTGTACCGTCACCGATGGTCGAAGCGAATCTTTGTGAGTCTATAAAGGGTTTAACAATAGCCATAAAGCCTCACCTCCTTTATTAATAGTAAATGTAAAGATGAAATATTAGTATCAGCATTTTATTCAGGTAAAATATACATTTTTTTCTTCCCTCCTATAAATATAAACGTTAATTATCCCAACCATAAACAAGAGTACTTAGTTATAGACTCGTCATTCTTAACGGTACATATTTCACTTGTTCTCTTTTTCCAAAGCAACTTTCTCCCGTACAAATAAATAAGTGTAGCTTAATCGCATTAAAATCTCATGGGTTTTTAACATTCTTTTTCAACAATATATAGCGGCCTGCGACTTAGGTGTATATCCGCCGTCACGAACAAAAGGCTCCTATCATTAACTATATGAAGTAAGCTGTTAAGGAGGCACATTAATGAAAAACAGAAAAACCCATGTTATTTCTACCACTAAAGTTCATGATTGGGTCAATACCACATCTCATATAAAAATGAACATTAAACTCAATTTTAGAAAGGTATCTAAAGCTGATAATTATATTTACTTTACTTTATCTGATGGAGTCAAATCAGTTTATACGAATGTAGATGAATTAAAAGAGTATGGGGATCGAGGAATTTTAGATCCTGAAACAGTTACTTATATTAATCTTTATGTCAACGGAATTTTACAACCTCAAAATATTTATGAAGTTAAAAAAGGGTTTCTTAAATTTTTATTTGATGTACCATTGAAAAACGTTCCTATTTCCCTCCAATTCATAACTATTTATCAATAATTTTTCAGTTTTCATATCTATTTCTTTCCTATCTTAAAAAATTGGCCTTGAAAGCTTTAAGTCGCATAAATTATATACTGCGTTAATTGGCAATATTTTCCACATAAAGAACTTCTGCACTTTCCCAATTGAACAGATTAACAATGAAGGGTGCTCTGCATTAGGGGGGAGGTTTTATATGAATTAGGACAAAAAATTCCCAAAGTGCTATTACTTTTCCTTTCACCCAGACTATTTACATGCATGCTGTCCGAGGGGGGAGTGCATTCCATATGATTGTCGGTTTGTCATCCCGCTGTTCCCTTATATTGTTTGATGAGTCCGTATTCGAAGGTTTTTAGCGCTTTCAATTGAAGGTAGTATCAACTTACTTGCCTGCCCTTCGTTATCTAATGTGTTATACTGAATAAAATAAATATTATCGCTTTATCCTACATTAACGGACTGTAAGACTTCCCATCAAGTATTTGGAAAGAATTGCAAGTGGGGAATCTACTGTTAATACAAGCCCAATTCCGATTCAAGGGCTTCAGGTCACATTCTTGCTATGCAAAACTCAAGTCAAGGAATGAAAAACCTTCCAATGAGTTAAGTTTCATGTTATGGCGGCCTTCTATTCAAAGTTGAAAAGGGAAGCTGGTGAAAGTCCAGCGCGGTCCCGACACTGTAACGAGGAGAATCCTTCAGGCAGCCACTGTTTTTTATGGAAAAATAAGAAAGCATAGATTTTGGCAGTAATTAACTCTTACACCTAAACAGCCACGTCAAGCTCCGGTTCCTAGAAACTCCTGTCATAAGCAAAGGACATTCCAAGCGCGAAAACCATGCGCTTTCCAGTCCCTTGCTAGCATAGAGTTTCTAAACAGTCACCTACGCTTTTGATCGTCCAGCGAAAGCGGACTACCCCCTCGAGGTCTTAAGAAGAAACTACCTGTAGCAAAGAACGCCTCTGGTAGTTTCTTCTTAAGCTTGTCGGGGGTGATCAAGGCGCTTACGATTTTGTTCACGGAAAGGCAGATAGGATTCGGTGATTCGAAGCCAGGAGACCTGCCATAAGGAAGGACATTTATTCCTACGGGAGATAGGAGGGTGGCCGCGCTAATTTAGATTTATTTTCATTCATCATAATTAGTGACATTCCCGGACATCTTCAATCAGAGAAGGTGTTTTTATTGTATATTAACCAGCCTAGAATCCGCTTATTTCATTCGTGAGAGGTTCAAGAAGGAGAGATTGACATTGGAGAAGATAGCTATAAAAGATACGAAAACAATCCAGACCAGACTGGTAATGCCGCCGGACACTAATCATTTAAATACTATTTTCGGTGGAAAAATACTTGCATATATTGATGAAATTGCTGCCTTAGCCGCAATGAAGCACGCGAATAGTGCAGTAGTCACAGCCTCCATCGATTCGGTTGATTTTCTTTCTTCGGCGAAAGTGGGTGACTCATTAACCTTGGAGGCTTATGTAACGTATACAGGGACAAGTTCCATGGAAGTGTATGTAAAAGTGACCGCACATGATTTAATCAAAAATGAAAAGAAACTTACGACAGAATCATTTCTGACAATGGTTGCAGTAAACGAAAACGGAAAACCTGTTCCAGTACCCGGCGTTTTCCCGGGAAGTGATGAGGAAAAGGTTTTATTTTCTACCGCACCAGCAAGAAAAGAAAATCGTTTAAGACGCAACGCATATAAACAGGAACAATTATAATATTAATGTCTAAAAATGTGTCCGGGTAAACAAATCGGCTGGAAACTGTTAGTATTTAACTTATAGAGGTTGTTCAAAAAGTGGGGTAAAAATGACGCTTCCGAATTTTTTCCCCTTTTTGAACACACACTTACACGAATCATAGTCTGGAGTGATGTAAATGAATATCACCGTAATGATAAATGAGTTAACAATTGATGCCACGGACCTTCATGTTGAATCGGTGAATGTGAATGGAAATGAATTCAAGAAAGTGCGCTTTGATTTTAAAGTGGCAAGTGAGGACTATCACGAGATCACCACATTGCTTTATAAAAATGATTTTAACGTTAAGATTCCCGAAAAAAACATTGAATTTCCTGCTGTCATCAACAATTACTCCACTTCCATCACAAATCTGTATGAGGCAGATGCTGTCGGTGATTTCATACTGGAATTAATTGAAAAGGCCTGACCTCAACCCTATGATGTTTCTTTGCATCATAGGGTTTTGCTTTCTTAAAAAAAATTTTAGGAAGGAATTTGTTATGGTGTTATCGAATTTAATAATAATTCGACATTCTAAAGGGGAGCTTACATATGAATCCGTTTTTACTGGATTTTCCATTTGAGTTTGAGACAGAGCGTTTACTGATAAGGGCACCGAAACCGGGTGATGGAAAAGCGGCAAACGCTGCAATAAAAGCCTCCCTCAATGAGTTACAACCTTGGATGTCCTTTGCTCAGCAAGCACCAAGCGAGGAAGAGACCGAAATAAATATTCGGCAGGCTTACATAAGGTTTTTATCTAGGGAAGGTTTGAGGTTTCATGTCTTTTTGAAGGAAACAGGGGACTTTATTATCTCCACTGGTCTCCATCGAATAGATTGGGACATCAGAAAATTTGAAATAGGGTACTGGGCTGATACACGCTACACAGGGAAAGGTTATGTTACCGAGACAGTCGCCGGTCTGACGGATTTTGCTTTTAATGAACTGAAAGCAAACCGTATCGAAATCCGATGTGATGCCAAAAATATAAAAAGCCGCGCCGTTGCCGAGAGACTGGATTTCGAACTTGAAGGGACTTTAAGACAAGATAGTTTGTCTGCAGATCAAAAGGAATTGAGGGATACCTGCATCTATGCAAAAATCAGAGAGGAATAGTATTGCTTTCGCGTTTGCCAAAAAAATGCGATAATGTAAAAAAACAGGATTGGATGACAATATGACAGAATCAATTGATTTAAAAGTAAAACCGGATTTTATCGGTCATTATAAAAACCACTATCCGTTGATAAACAAGGATGCAGTCATGAATCCAGGAGCTTTGGCGGAGGAAGGGGCCCTCGTCCATCTTGTCGATGGGCAAGGCAACTTTCTTGGGAAAGGCTATCATGGAAAGCAGAACAAGGGACTTGGCTGGGTGCTTTCGTTTAATGAAAAAGAGAAAATTGACGCTGTCTTTTTTAAAAATAAAATTCTGACGGCAATCAATAAGCGTCAATCATATTATAAAGATGAACACACAACTGCATTTCGTCTCTTCAATGGGGAAGGCGATGGGATCGGTGGGCTGACCATCGATTATTTTGATGGTTATTACCTGCTCAGCTGGTATAGTGAAGGAATTTACTCATTTAGGGACAAGGTTATCCGTGTGCTGGATGAGTTAGGTGACTATAAAGGAATATATGAAAAGAAGCGCTTTGATACGAAGGGACAATATATTGACGATGATGACTTTGTAAAGGGGGAGCGCGGTGAGTTTCCTATTCTTATTAAAGAGAATGGGATGAATTATGCCGTTTACTTGAATGATGGAGCAATGGTAGGAATCTTCCTGGATCAGCGAGAGGTCCGAAAGGCTATCCGTGATCAGTATGCAAAGGACAAACATGTGCTGAATACATTTTCATATACTGGTGCATTCTCTGTTGCTGCTTCCCTTGGCGGAGCTGTCAAAACAACCAGTGTCGATCTTGCCAAGCGCAGTAAAAGTAAAACAATCGAACAGTTCAGTGTGAACGGGATTGATTTCGAACAGCAGGATATCATTGTAATGGATGTCTTTGATTACTTCAAATATGCGAAACGGAAAGAATTGAAGTTTGATTTGGTTGTACTCGATCCGCCAAGCTTTGCCCGTTCAAAAAAACATACATTCAGTACGGCAAAAAACTATCCGGATTTGATCAAGGATACACTCGCAATTCTTGAGAAAAACGGAATTATCGTAGCCTCCACAAATAATGCCTCCTTTGGAATGAAAAAATTCAAAGGATTTCTTGACAAAGGCTTTAAGGACATGAAAGTGAAATATAAAATTCTCGAGGAATATTCATTGCCATCTGATTTTCAGGTTGACCGAAACTTTAATCAGGGGAATTATTTGAAGGTAGTTATTTTACAGAAGATAAATTAGCAGAAACCCGCTTTTGAATGAAGCGGGTTTACATATTTTTGGCATCTGCTTACCGTTTATCACTCAATCAAGTTATCGCAAAATAAGTTTCTCCCAGAAGCTCTTTTGATTCATATTTTACATCTGAAAGTTCCTTTTCGACAAAGGTCTCAACATCTTTTTGCTCGATATCATACATGACTTCAATTTCTTTGGAGAATAGCATTTTTTCTTTTCCAAGCAGAATAGGAAGTGTTGGTTGTTGTTTTGGTTGAAGTTCTTCTGTCTCAAGGACCTGTTTTAACCCGTTTATATAGTATTCCAATGAGCGCCCTCCCGTAATTTTTACTCCCTTATTGTCTTCATTTACAAGAATAATTGTAGGAAAACCCCTTACTCCAAGACTTCCGGCAAGTTGCAGATCTTCGTTCAGTAATTGCTTTCCGGCAGGTAATTCGGCTTCTTTGACAATCTTTTCCCCATCCAGGTTTAGATTGTCTACCAGTTTAATCAATACATTCTCATCCGCAATGTTTTCATTGAAGGCAAAGACAGCCTCTCTTGCACGACGCAGAAAAACGGGAGCAAGATTCTCATCGTATTTCTGAATAACTTTAAACACTCGTGATGGTGGATAGGAAGACGCTACTGGATTGTCATGCCATAGGGACCCGTCGATTGGCATCCGTGTTTGTTCTCCTACTTCCCGCCAGTGACCGGCAACATCAGATGGACCGGCGATGCCATTTTTAACATCGGCAAATCCGCCGTCCCATTTCTCGAGCAGTCCACCCATTACAGTATGCACGTTAAAATAATCACCATATTGCTCAAAAAACCTGCGCAGCTGTGGTTCAATAGCCCAGCAGTGGGAACATATCGGGTCTGTCACATAATAGAGATCGACTGACTTCTTTGGTTTGCTGAAATCAATCATTTGCATTCCTTCCTCACCTGCATCACCACAAATACCTGTTTCTGGGTTACAAACCATACGATTGTTATTTACCATTTCACCATTCCCTCTTTCTATTTATTGATTAAATGTCTACTTCCATATTTGTCTGTGCCCATTTTTGAAGGGGCTTAAGACTTTCTGCGAGCGAAATGCCCTTTTCGGTCAATCGATAGGAAATAACTACAGGAGAACCTGTTTCAATGATTTTTTCCACTAGACCAATCTTGGCAAGCTCAGATAGCTTTAAAGAAAGGGCTCGGGGAGTTATCCCGGTCAAATCACGTTTTATTTCTGAAAAATGCGCCTGTTCATTAGCACAAAGTGATAAATAGTGGATAATTTGCCCATTCCATTTTTTCCCTAGAATTTGGAATGAAGCCTCAATATAAGGACAAACTTTCATGCGAAAACACCTCTTGTTAAATATTATATCTGATATAAAAAATATATCAAGTATAAAAATTATACCTTTTATACTTTTTAAAAATTAATGTAAATTTATAAAAAACTATTGTATAATTATACTTTTTAATGCATAATGATTCATACAATCACTTTTAGAGAGGTGTTCATTTATGGTAACGAAGGTAAAAGAAATTGACTTTCAACAACAGGGATTAAAGGGCAGGGACTTTTTGACACTTGCTGATTATACACAAGAAGAAATCAACTACTTAATTGATTTGGCAGATTATATAAAAAAACAGAAACAAGAGGGCAATGCTTTCGAGCCCCTCAAGGGAAAAACCTTAGGAATGATATTCGAGAAATCTTCAACAAGAACGCGTGTCTCTTTTGAGGCAGGTATCTATCAATTGGGTGGTCTGGGAATATTCCTGAGTTCAAAAGATATTCAGATTGGCAGAGGAGAAACGATAGCAGATACTGCTCAAGTGCTTTCTGGTTATTTGGATGGGATTATGATCCGTACTTTTTCCCAGAAAACAGTAGAGGAGCTTGCAGAATTTGCTTCGATTCCAGTAATCAATGGATTGACAGATTTATACCATCCTTGCCAGGTTCTGGCGGATCTGCAGACAATTAAAGAAACAAAAGGAACTCTTAAAGGTGTAAAAGTCGTTTATATCGGTGATGGGAATAATATGGCCCATTCCCTTATGATGGGAGCTGCAATAATGGGAATGGATCTTGTAATTTCTGCGCCAGCTGGGTACCAACCTGATAAGGCAGTTACTGAAAAAGCGATTCAAATAGCCGAGGAGCATCATGCGAAAATCAGTATTGAGGTTGATCCTTCGGTTGCGGTGAAAGATGCCGATGTAATTTATACGGATGTATGGGCTAGTATGGGGCAGGAAGAGGAACAGCTGAAAAGAGAACGGGACTTTGCTGAATATCAGGTAAATGCCACATTATTATCTAAAGCCAAAGACGACGTTACGTTTATGCATTGTTTGCCTGCACATCGTGGAGAAGAAGTATCCGCCGAAGTGATTGATGGAAAACATTCCGTAATTTTTCAGCAGGCAGAAAATCGCCTGCATGCACAAAAAGCACTCATGACTGCATTGATGGGGTAGAATTATATAACTGTTTAAGCCGGCCTAGCCTGGGAAGCCATAATCTAATCGATGGATTTTCATGCTGGGTTAGCAAATAACTGCCGTTAATCATTATCAACGGCAGTTATTTTTTGTATTAAAAATGGACATTAGTAGAGGTGAATCAAGAATAATTGGATTTATCATTTTGTGTTGTTTATCTAAAGGATATGTTAATCTATCATGATTCCGACTAAACAAAAAAACACTTGTAGCTTCAAGTGTTTTTTTAAATACGATTTATTATTATTCTGCAACCAAGCCCTGAACATCTATGTCTAATACTTCTACACGATAGCCAGGCAACTGATCTTTCATCTTTCTTGCAATGGCTTGTCCCTCGCCTTTTGGAACAAGTGAGAGCATTGTTGGTCCGGCTCCACTGATGACCGTCCCATATGCCCCATTATTCTTCGCTTCAGAGCGTATACGGTCATAATTAGGAATAAGTTTGGCACGAAATGGTTCATGAAATTGATCACGTTCCATCATTTTGCCGGCAAGTGCATAGTTTCCGGACAACAATGCAGCGACAACCATATTGCCTATACCACTTGCAATTGCTGCATCATTTCTTGAATAACTGTCAGGTAAAACTTCGCGGGCTTCTTCTGTCTTAAGCTCAACTTCAGGTATATACAAAACTAAATCTACATCCAATGAAGGTATTTGAATCCAATCAATTTCATCTTTGGTTACCGTTGAAATGACCAGACCGCCATATAATGCCGGGGCGATATTATCCGGGTGCCCTTCAATTTCCGTACCATATCGGAGTTTTTGCTCGGAAGTCAAACGAAGACCGCAAGCTTTGTTTGCCAATTCAATACCTGCAAGTATTGCGGAAGCACTGCTGCCAAGTCCACGGGCCAAAGGAATGTCACTCGTTTCGATTACTTTACACTTAGGAAGCTGTTCATTATGGCGTTCTGCCGTTTGTTTTGCTATCTGATAAATGAAATGGTCTTTATGGCTGCAGTTGGAATCGGATGACTGGGAACTGAACTCCCAGTCATCCGATTCTGTTACTTCCAATGTTAAATAAAGATTTACAGCTAATCCCATAGAATCGAATCCCGGTCCGATATTGGCGGAGCTTGCCGGAACGGAAATTTTAAATGGTTTCATTCTTTTACCATCTCTTCAATAAAGCTTATGACAGCTTTTTCATCATTCGGCAGGGAAACGGGGTTAATTTCCATTTGGTCAATAGCAGTCTGCGGATCCTTTAATCCATTACCTGTTAAAACAGCGACAACTTTGCTTCCTTTTTTAATGGTTCCATTGGCGCACTGCTGGATGATCCCTGCAATCGATGCACAAGAGCCTGGTTCGGCGAAAATACCCTCTTTACTTGGCAACATTTTAAATGCATGTAAAATCTCTTCATCAGTAACGGAACCGATCATCCCGCCAGATTCTTCCCTGGCTTTCACAGCAAGACTCCAGCTTGCCGGATTTCCAATGCGTATTGCAGTCGCTACTGTTTCCGGATTATCAATCACTTTATCCTGAACAATTGCTGCTGCACCTTCAGCTTCAAAACCAAACATTTGTGGAAGTCCACTTTGTTTTTGCTCATTATATTCTTTAAAGCCTTTCCAGTAAGCACTGATATTCCCGGCATTTCCAACAGGGATTGCAAGTATGTCTGGTGCTGAGCCCAATTGGTCACAGACTTCGAAGGCAGCTGTTTTTTGGCCTTCCAGACGGTATGGATTCACAGAATTCACCAATGTGACAGGTGTTATCTCGCTTACTTTCTGTACCATTTTCAATGCCTCATCAAAGTTTCCGTCGATTTCTACAATTTCTGCACCATACATCACAGCTTGGGCAAGTTTTCCAAGGGCGACTTTTCCTTTTGGAATAACAATGATTGCCCGTATTCCAGCTCTGGCAGCATATGCGGCTGCAGCGGCAGAAGTGTTCCCTGTTGAAGCGCAGATAACCGATTTGCTTCCTTCTTCGATTGCTTTTGCAACAGCAACGACCATTCCCCTGTCTTTAAAAGAACCGGTTGGGTTAGCGCCTTCCACTTTCCCATATAATTCAATTCCCAATTCCTTTGATAGGTTAGAAAAATGAATTAACGGTGTATTTCCTTCCATCAATGAGAGGGGAGGGGTATTTTCAGTTACAGGTAAATATTGTTCATAATGGTCTAATAGGCCTTGCCAGTTCATGTAACTGCATCTCCTTCGACTTTGTAGTAACTTTTTACTTCCATGACAGCATCAAGCTCATGAAGATTTTCAAGTGCATTGCGGAAGTTTTCAAGTGTTGTATCGTGCGTGATAAAGATAATCTCTGCATATTCGCGCTTTTTGTCAGGTGTTTGCAGAATTCGTTTGAAACTGATGTCCCGCTCATGGAATAGAGAGGAAATCGTCGAGAATACTCCTGCTTCATCTCTTGCAAAGAGTCTCACATAATATTGTGCATGACGTTTTTCCGCAGTTTTCAATGCTTTCTTGAAATGTGGTTCAATCCATTGGTTTCCGGTAACGCCCAGACGGAGATTTTTAATCACAGTAATGAGATCGGAAACGATTGCCGTAGCGGTAGGCAGACTTCCTGCCCCGGGACCGTAGAACATCGTTTCACCGACAGCTTCTCCATACACATAAACGGCATTGAACTCATTTTTGACTGCTGCTAACGGATGACTTTTGGCCAGGAGGGTAGGCTGTACGTTAACCTCCAGCTCATGGTCGTCAAAATTGGCAAATCCAATCAGTTTCATCGTATATCCAAGTTTATCACCATATTGCAGGTCTTCCAATTCAATACCCCTGATTCCTGTTACTTCGACATCCTCAAGATCGACAGAGGTTGAAAAAGCCAGTCTGCCAAGGATAGCCATTTTTCTTGCGGCATCCAGACCGTCCACGTCAGAGGATGGGTCAGCTTCAGCGAAACCGAGTTCCTGCGCCTCTTTCAATGCATCCTCATAACTGACACCTTCACTATCCATTTGCGTTAATATGTAATTTGTTGTTCCGTTTACAATTCCCATTACCTGTTGGATATGATCTGAGGAAAGACCCTCGACAATACCTCTGAGGATTGGGATACCACCGGCAACACTTGCTTCATAGTAAAAGTCGCATTTATTTTGGTTTGCAGCTTCCTGAAGTTCCGGCCCATGCAATGCAACAAGATCCTTATTTGCAGAAACGACATGCTTTTTAGCGGAGAAAGCTTTTAGGATATGCTTCCTTGTCTCGTCAATTCCGCCCATTACCTCGATAATAATATCAATCTCCGGGTCATTTAAAACGTCATCCGGATTGGTTGTCAGAACCGTGCCATTAATTTCCACGTCACGTGCTTTTTCCAGATTGCGAACGAGAACGCTTTTAACTTGAACACTGCAGCCAAGCTGATGTGCAAGTTTATCCTGATGGTTTTCAATTAGCTTAATAACTCCTGAACCAACAACACCTAAGCCTAAAAGTCCTACAGATATTTTATTTTCCAAAAAATCACCTCATATAGCCTTATCAGAAAGACTTCAATTTGTATATTTAATTCATTTAAACATGAAAAACATAGTATGGCAATAGCGAATTTTTGAACAATTACATGAAGCGTTTTCAAAGTGAGAGCGGGATAATGAACAAAAACATGAACGGTACAATAGACTATTATAAATCACGCAATTGGGGGAATCAACAATGAGGGAAGCAGTTTCAGGGGCTGTGTTCATTATATGTCTGGGTCTTGGGTTTACAATCGGTCTATTATTAGGAAATATTGAATTTGGTGGTGCTTTCGGGCTGGGAGCAGGACTGATCAGTATTCTTGTTTTACGGAATTATGAAAAATACAGATGAGAATGGGACCATGGACCAGCTCACTCGAATTGGCCCAAATATGAAGCTATAAGAAAAACCCACTAAAAATCAGTGGATTTTTCTCTCGTCCTTTTCGACAAATTTCGGGAAGTGACAGGCACCCTAATGGATAGGGTTGCGGTGAGGAGGGCGAGAGTGACGATCATTCCTCCTACGAATGCATTTTTCTCAATGCCGACCTGATCGACGACGATACTTCCGACAAATGAACCGACCGCAATACCTAAATGCAGTGATGAATTGTTTAGGCTGATCAAAATATCTGAATTACCTGGAGATGATTCAATCAGATAGCTCTGAATTGGCGGCGTTATAGCCCAGCTCATTGTTCCCCATACGACCATCATAATGAAGAAGAAGGGTATGGAAAATGTAGAAAGTGGTACGGTCAATATGGCGATGATAAAAATGACGATAACTGACAGGATGGTCGGCTTGGAACCGAAATAATCGGAAAAAGTGCCTCCAAGCGCTCCACCACTTACGGCAGCAACACCAAATACAAGGTACACGATACTGACCCACATACCATCAAGTCCCATTGTAACTTTTACAAAAGGAGTCAAATAGGTATAGAGTGTGGAATGACCTGCTAAAACAAGGAAGGTCGTTGCATGGGCCAACAGTATTTTACTACTTTTTAACGTGCTCAGCTGATCCGTAAAGGAAACGGAAACGTTACTCGGACTAATTTTCTTCATAAAGAAGAACACACCAGCTATTGAAAATAATGTTAATACCGAAATGAAAACAAATGGTGCGCGCCATCCAAATGCGTTTCCAAGCATTAAACCAAATGGGATGCCAAGTACAAGTGAGCCGCTGACACCCATGTTCACAATTCCGATAGCACGGCCACGATATTCGGGTGCTACGATTGTTGAAGCCATGGTTACACATAGTACAATCAACAGGGAAGCACTTGCTGCTGAAATGATTCTGCTAATAAATAAAACGCTATATACTGGACTGGTGAAGGCTAGTATATTACTCAGCAGAAAAATAAATAATGTAATTAAGGTCAACCGTTTTCTTTCAATTTTTGCGGTCAAAAATAGTAATATCGGTGAAGCAACAGCGAAAACAAGTGAAAAAACTGTAATTAATATACCAGCCTGCCCCACACTGACATTCAGGTCGATGGCAACCAGATCGAGAATGCCACCTATAATCAACTCGACCATCCCCACGACAAAGGAGACAATCGTTAATAAATATACGCGTTTATCCATATTCCTACGCCTCTCTAATTAAAATCTAACAGTACAATAGTAGACCTAATTCCCGTCTCCGACAAGAAAAAAACGTAATCGCAGTTTATTTTTAGCAAAAAATCGACAATATACGTCAAAAACCGGGAAGTGACAGGCACTAAGATACGAAACGGGAAAAAGGCGGGGGTTTTTGTTATAATTAAATTACCTCAGGAAAGTCTAAAGGAGGAAATTCGTTGAGTAATCAAGCTAAATTGGAAAAAGAAGCCATGCATGTCCTCAAACTAACTAGCAGGACGTTTTATATCCCTATTAAATTGTTGAATTCTTCGTTGAAAAAAACTGTAGGCTCAGCATACCTTTGCATGCGGGCAATTGATGAAATTGAAGATCATGAACAATTGGATTCAAAAGTGAAGCAGCAATTACTGATGGAAACAAGTAATTTATTGAAGACTGATTTTGATTCTGATGCATACGAAAAGCTTATAAAACCTTACCAATCATTGTTGCCAGAAGTTACATTGCGCTTGGGAGACTGGCTCGAATTCTGCCCTTCTGAGATTGTCGGGAAGGTTAAGGAGTCAACCAGTGAGATGGCTGAAGGCATGGCTAAATGGGTGGAAAGGGACTGGGTCGTTCATACGAAAGAAGACTTGGACGAATATACATATTATGTAGCAGGTCTGGTAGGTGTTATGCTGTCTGATATTTGGAAATGGTATGATGGAACAGAAACAGACCGTGAACTGGCAATTGGTTATGGAAGAGGCCTTCAGGCTGTTAATATTCTTCGTAATAAAGATGAAGATGCTGAACGCGGTGTCCGGTTCTTTCCGGATGGATGGACCCGGGAAGACATGTTTGTATATGCTGAAGATAATTTAAACAAAGCTGATCAGTATATGAAACAAATCGACACAAGAAATATTATCTTATTCTGTAAAATCCCATTAGCACTTGCCCATAGAACACTTAAAGCCTTAAAAAGCGGTAAAGAAAAGATGTCCCGTAAAGAGGTTGAAACTACAGTTGATGAAATCATAAATGAGTGAAAATACGTCTATGTACTAGTGACCGGTTCACTTGTGAGGTGCAAAACAGTAAAACGCTTGCTAAATATCACCTGTCACCACATAACTTATACTATTAAATTCATGAAAAAATGGCTCGGAGAATCGAGGAATGTCCAAGCCATTTTTCTTTATAATGTCTGTTGTTAAACTCTTGCACCAAATACCAATAATTCAACTGCGAAGACACTTAATCCTGTTTGTTATTTGATATATTTTCTATTTTTTTTTCTAAATCTTCAATTCTGGATTCCTGTTTCATAAAAACAGTAATAAACACCGCCAGCGGGAATGCAATAAAAATGATTAAAGCCCAACTATTATCCAAGATAAGACCAAGGAAGAAAAACGCTGTAATCCAACAAATAACGACGCAAACCAAAAATGTCCCAATAAATTCTTTCAATCTAAATACCTCATTTCATATTCTTATTCTATTCTAAAGTATATGAATATTCCTGTTGTAACTTCTTATTGAACAACCCGATCCTTTCGTGGAACAAGGATGTGGTTGCCTTATAAAAGGAAAGCACCAGTTAATGCAAAAAAGCTATTCCTCTTCTATCTTTTTTATTGTTATCAGTTTTGACATAACAAAGTGAAGCACTGCAATAGTAAGCAATAGGTCTCTATATGCTTCATCTGTCTTTAGCCAAGATGCAATAATAAAGAAAAATCCAAATGATAATATGAAAAGGGCTAAAACATAATATTCAAGTTTCAGTTCCATTTTAACTTCCCCCCTCTGTTTTTTTCCTATGATACATAATATTGTTATTTTTTGAATCAGAAAAAGACGATTAGTAAAAAAGCCGTTATTAATGGTGAACTCCTTATTGTATTGCACCAGATAGTGAAACGGTTGATTTAACTTAAGCTTCTTGACTTGATAACAATAAAGGATGGTCTTCTTTCTTCATTTACTAACTTAGGCATTTGTACTAATCCAGATGGAATTGCCTGCGGTTCAATAATCTTCTCTAGTATCAATCCATTGTCTATAAGCGTATTCAATAAGGTTGAAATCGTTCGGTGGTATTTAATGACACCATCAATATACCAATGCTGCTCTCTTGTGCCTTCTTCTTGATAGTTGTCTAAAGCCCAATGTAATTTATTTCCCTTGCTATCCTTCACCCAATTTTTCATATCGTTTCGAGCAGTTACAATAGGATGTTCAGTTGAAAATATAAATTCTCCATTTTTATTTAATAAACTTTTGACCTTTACAATCAGTTGTGAATAATCTTCTATATAGTGGACCGCCAAGGAGCTTATAATTAAGTCGAATTTTTGATTATGTAAATCTAAATCTTCTATTGGGGTACATATGTATTCTATTTTCTCATGCCCGTTTTTCTTTTTCGCCTGATCTATCATATTTCTAGAGATATCTACACCCATAACCCTTGATGCACCGTTCACAATACAATACTGTGCAAAATGGCCAGTCCCACATCCTAGATCTAATATAGATTTGTCTTTGAGACTTGAAATCGCTGATTTTATTGCTGGTTGTTCAACAAAATCATTATAGGTTACACCACTTTCACGTAAAGATATATACTCTTTAAAGAAAACAGGATTGTCATAAATATTTTGCTTCAATAGTCTCCCTCCAATTCTTTACAAATTTCCTTCATTGCTCCCTAAATCACTGAATTCAATGCCGCGATTGCTCAACAGTTCCATTCAACACTAACATAATATTCCTAATATTATCAGAAAAAGAATAGACAATCATTAATCTGATTGCCTTGTTCAACTGTTGCACCAGTTTAAGTCATTTTATTCACATTTACCCTGCACAACAAGATAATTTCGAAACATCCTTATCAAATGTAAGAGCAACTAATCTCAATCCTTCTGCCATTTTTAAATAGGGTGCAAGGCTATCTTTTAAATCCTCCACGGTCAATCCAAACTTGACTGCAAGTGTCGCTGCATAAATCACATTACCTGCATTTTCCGATACAATATGAACGCCAAGAATTTTTAACTCGGGCTCTTAAGTCCTTTATCATTGACTCAATACGCTTTAAATCTGCAATTTGTTCTTGAATTTCTATTTCCTTTCGTAATATCTGATCGTCTCTTTATTTACATTGCATTTTTCTGCAAATACACTAATTCTGTAACTCATATTATTCACCTCTCTAATCATAATAAACCGTGTAGCTTAGTACGCGGTCAAGGATAATATTAAATTTCTTCTGTTCATGTGTGTTTTCTGAATGATATCAAATATTCTCATCCCCTTGATGAATCCCTTTTCCAACAATACTTTCATCAATTTTTTAAAATTTGATGTATAATTGAAAAAAGAACTCATTTGGGGTGATACGGTTTGTCGTTAAATATAAACGAAGAAATCAATGAGATTATTGAACACTTAAAGAAAAGAAAACAGCAGTTGGTAAAGGAAGTCTCTGAAGAGTTTAACGAACTGGAAAATATGGAAGAAAATATGGATGAATTATTGACCTTGACTGTAAAAGCTTTTGAAAAGAAGGAAGGAAATGCTGAGGAGCATGCATTAAAGTTTGGCAATAATCTTGGATTGACTTGGTTAGAGGCCAGAGATTTGGATGTAGGCATCAGGCAAGTCTATGAAGTGAGAAGAAGTATATGGAGAAATTTAAAACAAATAATGCTGGAGCTTGAAGTTCATTTGGAAACTTCTCTCATAATTGCAGACATATTCGATGAGATTAATGACAAGATAATACAGGCCTACAGTACTGCGTATATTGCATCTTATAAGGAAAATCTTGATAAAAAAGAGGAAGAGTTTCTTACACTCTCTGCGCCAGTAGTGCCCATTTTGGAGGGAATGGCCATCCTTCCTATAGTTGGAGGGATAGATGAAAGCAGAGCCGAACGATTAATGCGAAATGCTCTATATGAAGCTAATCAGCGTGAATTGGATTATCTTTTTATCGATCTATCTGGTGTTTCTTATATTGATACAATGATTGCCTATCACATCTTTAAAATAGTCGATTCACTGGAATTGATTGGTGTGAAAACGGTGCTATCAGGTATCCGTCCTGAGGTATCCCATACAATGGTGAGTCTTGGTATCGATTTTAAGAAAATAAAAACATACAGCACACTGCAACAAGCTTTGCCTGTATTTATACATCTTTAAAATGTGTTCACGAATTCATTTGTAACATAGGGGGATATTATTTGTAACATTAATGATTAATACTTATAATTGAAAGCTGTGTTATAAAAATGAGCAAGTTGGTGGAGAATCGTCATGTTTATTTGCGATGAAGCAACTCAAATAATTAATTTCCATCCAACGGTCTTTAATGACAAAACGGAACACTAAATTTTAGACACTTGCTCCTGAAAAAATTAGGGGGTAAAGCGTGAATTTGAATCAGAAAAAGCGAATTGATTTGCCGGTATTCATAGTTAGCGGAGGATTTTTACTGGCATTTATTATTCTGTCATTAATTAATAACGAGAGGGTTGGAGAGGTAGTAAACACATTATTTGCCTATTCATCGGACTTATTCGGTGCATATTGGCAGTTGCTTTTGCTTGCTAACTTCTTCATAGGTCTTGGACTTGCTGTATCAAAATATGGGAAGGTAAGACTGGGAAAACAGGAAAAACCGAAATACAGTTACTTTGGCTGGGTTTCCATGATTTTAGTTACATTACTTGCAAGTGGCGGTGTATTCTGGGCTGCTGCTGAACCAATGTATCATTATATGGAGACAGCTCCATTATTTGGCGGCGGGGAATTTAATAATATGAGCGCTGCATTTGCCCAGTCATTCATGCATTGGGGATTTACTGCATGGGCTATATTAGGGACTCTCGCAGTAGTTGTAATGATGTATGTCCATTATGACCGTGGCTTACCGTTGAAGCCAAGAGGGTTACTGTATCCGATATTTGGTGAAAAAATTTACAACAATAGTGTACTTGGTTCAACTGCCGATATTTTTTCCATTATTGCTACGGTTGCTGGTACATTGGGACCGCTGGGCTTTCTGGGACTGCAAATATCTTACGGACTTAATCACTTGTTCAATGTACCGAATACATTGACAGTAAGCATTATTGTTGTAATGGTACTTGCATTGATTGCAGCTGTTTCAGCTGCTACAGGAATAGACCGGGGAATTTACCATTTAAGCAATTGGAATGTTAAATTCACTATTTTATTGGCAGCTATCGTTCTTGTGATAGGACCTACAATGTTCATTATTGATGCATTTGTGGGAGGAACAGGCGTACATTTGCAGAATTTCTTTACCATGAGTATGTACCGAGGAGAAGAGGGGTGGCTATCCTTTTGGACGATCTTTTTCTGGGGATGGTTTATCGGTTATGCGCCTATGCTGATTGTATTTATCAGCAGAATTTCTCGTGGGCGTACCATTCGTGAGTTAATTATTGCAGTTTCTATTGTAGCACCACTTGTTAACAATTTTTGGTTTTCTGTAGTTGGTGGCACAGGAGTGTTTTTCGAAAATAAGAATCCTGGTTCCATATCAAATCCTTTGAATGAAGGTGGCATGCCCGCGGCCGTGATGGCAATTACGGATCAGCTTCCAATGGGGACATTGATGGGGTTAGGTTTTCTGATTGTTTCGATCATATTTGTAGCCACAACTACGGATACAATGTCTTATACGGTCGCAGCTACAATTAACGGTACAGATCATCCCAAACGATGGTTACGCGTTTTTTGGGCATTGATTTTCGGCGCAACAACGATGGTGATTCTTACAATTGGAGAAGACAGTATTACTTCAATACAGAATTCCATCGTCATAACCGCAGTACCGGTATCACTATTATTGTTGCCGCCATTATGGAATGCACCTAGCATAGCTAAGAAAATGGCGTTGGAACAAGGGCTTATCTGGCAACGAGAAATGCGAAAGAAAGAAGATAAGAAATATTAATATTAAAAATGAGCCATCCAGTTTCTTGTTTCAAGTTTAACGCGATTTCCCATAAAAAACACAGGCGTCCCTCTGGCACCTGTGTTTTTAACGTTTTTATGCTGTTGATTGAAATAAATCATTCTAGCCTAACGTGTAGCTCGTATATAAAGCCCTACTTCAAATATTTATTAAACAGCACTTTTAAAGCCAAATAGAGTAAGGCCAAGGCAAAAACGATCACAGCGATAGCTCCTACGGCAACTAAAACATTAATTACTGTTGCCGATAGAAATGTTGCTGCAAGGTTCGTTACAACAATCAAAGCAAAACCTGCCAGAATTGCTGCCAAAAAAACGAAAGCTAACTGATACATACCCATCCCTCCTTTCCTCAGAAAATGAAGAGAAAAGAAGTATCGGTGGTGTTGGTTGAGAATGGTATTAATAACATTGAAAGGACTGGATTCTATCAAGGTCAATACCGAAATACACCCATCTAAAGCCGGTCCATCTGAAGCCGGCTATTGAATTTCTTCCGACGAATGTTGGGTAAAACCAGAATGCATCCCGTCTCAGCCAAATATAGGTAAATCGAAATAAACACCCGCGGATACCACCTGGGTCAACAGCTAAGGCTTGAAAATCTGATTGAGTTGGTGTAAAGCTTGGAGGTGGTGTTGTAGGTGCTCCTGTTTGTTGTCCTCCTCCTGGAAATCCACCAGGTCCACCGGGAAACCCGCCCGGTCCGCCAGGGAATCCACCAGGACCTCCCGGAAACCCGCCCGGTCCACCAGGAAACCCGCCTGGGCTGCCAGGAAACCCGCCTGGGCTGCCAGGAAATCCACCAGGACCTCCCGGAAACCCGCTCGGTCCACCAGGAAACCCGCCTGGACCTCCCGGAAATTGCTGTTGTCCGCCGGTTCCGAATAGTTGACCTAATAAATACCCTGGTAAGCCAAATTGTCGCTCATCATTATCATGTGGTGATTGATGGTAATTCATCTATTAATTTCCTCCCCTACAATCTTATTAGAAAACTTGTCATGCGCCAAGCCTTTTCGGCGTATGCCTTACTTGCTAAAAAATCGTTCCCTTTAATATATGGGGTATTAATCCAGTTGGGTATGGATTTTTACAGAATGGGCGGGAGAAAAATAATATCTTTCTTGTATTAAATCTAAAGTTACACTTCATAGCAATGGGGGATAGGGGATGGTCAGAGTGGAGAATAAGCGAAGTAAACGATTTGACAGGAATGAGTGTACGTACAATTCAACACCGTGACAAGACTGGATTTGCTGACGCTTCACAATGTATGCGTGATGCAAGGGTGTTTTTTGGCGATCAGCAGATGGAAATTTAGAAATCCTTCTATGTAAAAAAAGTGGAAACGGGTTTGGCGACAAAAGAAATTAATCGTACTTGCCTTCAAACCCGTTTCCAAAACGGTTATGGTTATAAAAGATATTTGATTTAATAGTTATAGGCTTACTACGGCTTGTTCAATATCAGGTGCATCCGTGATGGCTGAAATAACAGATACTCCATCTGCCCCAGCTTCAAGTACGTTGGCGGCATTATCTGGCTGTATTCCACCTATTCCTACTATAGGAAGCTCGGGAAAATGTTGTCTTAGTGCAGTAATCCATTCCAAGCCAACTGCAGATTTTGCATCCGATTTTGTATTTGTTGAAAAAACTGGTCCGGCACCAATATAATCAACCAGTTCAATGGGGCTGTTGGCAACTTCATTTCTATTTGATACAGAGAGACCGATGATTTTGTTGGGATACATCCTTCGTAATTCATCTACAGACCGGTCATCTTGTCCGAGATGTATTCCGTCAGCCTCTAAGGGATTAACTAGTTCGATATCATCGTTAACAATGAAAGGAATGTTATGCTCCCTGCAAATGTCCCGTAATTGCTTACCTAATACCAATTTTGCCTTACCAGTTAAAGAACCTTCTCCTTTCTCGCGAAACTGAAAGGCTGTTATTCCGGCCTTGGCTGCTCTTTCCAATATTATTAAAGGATCACGTTTGCAATTTTGGCTGCCCATGATAAAGTATTTACGTAAAATTTGCTTCGTGGATAATGTCATCAGTTATCTCCTCTCAAGCTGATCAATGTTAAGTGAAAGGGCATCGATAAAGCGTGGAATAAAAGTTCCGGGACCAGTCACCTCTTTACTTGAAGCAGCATATTCTGCCGCTAAGCCATAAAATTTTACAGCTGCAAGGGCTTGTTCTTCCACTTTGTCATCAGTCGTAAGACATGCCGTTAGAATGGAACCCAGCAGACATCCTGCACCTGTCACTTTAGTTAAAATAGGATGGCCTGTATCATTACGGATCAAATCGTTTTCTGTGCAAATAATGTCCGTCTTTCCGGTAATTACCGCTGTAGTACCATATACATCCCTGACTTTTCTGGCAATTTCTTCTGTATCTCCATCACCAATAGATTCAACGCCTTTTGTTTCCCATGGAATCTCGACAAGGTGGGCAAGTTCGCCTGCATTCCCCTTAATGGCTGCTGGTTTCACTTTATCTAAAATCTGTTTAACAGCTTTCGTCCGAAATGGAGTTGCTGCTACACCTACCGGATCCAGCACGACAGGTATACCCCTTTCGTTTGCAGTCTTTCCGGCAACGATCATAGCGTTTAAGTCCGGAGCTGTCAATGTGCCTATATTGATTAATACACCATTAGCCAAAGAGGCCATTTCTTGAGCTTCCTCAGTCGCCTTGGCCATGACAGGAGCAGCCCCAAAAGACAAAAGCCCATTTGCCGTAAAATTCATAACGACTTGATTGGTTAAATGATGTATTAACGGAGTTTTTTTTCTGACTTTATTAATTGTTTGATCCATGGTTACCTTCTCCCTCTCGTGTTGCCCAATGGTTAGTCGGACCGTTCCCCGAACCGATGGGAAAGGAATGCTGAATGGCTGCTGTTACAAAATGCTTTGCCCTATCGACCGCATCATATAATGGCAAGCCTTGACTTAAATAGGCAGTAATCGCTGCAGAGTAAGTACATCCAGTGCCATGCGTATTTTTTGTATTGATCCGTTCTGCGGAGAAAGTATGCACTTTTGAACCATCGTATAGAAAATCAATTGCTTCTCCCTGTAAATGACCTCCTTTGACGAGAGCGGCGCCTGCACGATATTTCTCAACAATTAATTCCGCAGCTTGTTTCATATCCTCCACCGTTTCGATCTTTTCCCCAATAAGATATTCAGCTTCAGGGATATTTGGTGTTACAACCGTGGTTAATGGCAAAAGCTGTTCTCGTAAAAAGTCACGTGCGCTTTGTTCTATCAATGGGTCACCGCTAGTCGCCACCATGACAGGGTCCATCACGTAAGGAGCCTTGATCTCGGGTATTTTCCTTGCTGCTATCTTCATCATGTCAATGTTTGCAATCATCCCAGTCTTAAATGCATGGACAGGGATATCTGAAATGACGGAATCAAGCTGCTGCTCAATCATATCAAGCGGAACATGATGAATTGCCTGAACACCAGTTGTATTCTGTGCGACTACGGAGGTTATGACAGACATTCCATAGCTTTTTAACTCCTGAAACGTTTTTAGATCGGCATGGATACCCGCGCCACCGCTTGGGTCTGTGCCGGCAATTGTAAGTGCGCATGATACTTGTTTCATTGATTTGACACCGTCCTTTTTGATGGCCACTCTTCACATGTATAAGCCATTTCCCAGAATGCTAATTCAAGTTGGCAACTTTTGCGGAATGCATCTTTTATTCGCTTTTGTTCTGTCACTGATGCCTCAGCGGCCAAAATATCCAACTGTTTTCGCATTTCCATTGTAGTGCTGTCTGATTTCGCATAAAAGTTAATCCACGTATAGAAAGGGTGGTCAGCGGTCGGGTTAAATTTCTTTACCAATTCCTGACCAATTTCAATATATGTCCATGGACAAGGCAACAATGCGCCTATCGTTTCTGCCAATGTGCCTGTTTGTGCATGGTACATCATATGTTTGACGTAATGGTCGGCAGTTGGGGGAAGTGGGTATCCCTGAAGTTCCTCATAGCCAGCACCAATGTAATCACAGAAATTATGATGTGGATGAATCTCGTCATGTAAAATAAACTGAATGCGTTCATGAAAATAGCGGATATCCTCCCGTTTGGACGATTTTGACAGGGCAACTCCATAAATCTGCATAAAGGCATTTAAATATTCAAAATCAGCCTTCACATAGTGTTCCACTGCTTCATGTGGAAGTTTCCCTTTACCGATACCTTGAACAAATGGATGATCAAATATCATTTGGAAAATATCTTCGTTTTCTTCTCTTAAAACATTTGTAAAAGTCATTGAACAGCCTCCTGTTAAACACGTAGTAGAGTTTCGGTTTTAATTCTTGTAATGATGAACCAGCCTATCAAGCCCCCGGTTATACTACTTGCAAAGAATCCCGGAAGAAAAGCCAATGCACCAACAGAGGTTCCCATAAATACCTGGGCAAAAGGTACGGCGAACAATGATCCGATTATTCCGGATCCGAAAGATTCACCAATGACAGCCGCTGGCTTTTTCCCGACTTTTTTATAAAGATAGCCCGCGAAAAAAGCACCGATCATTCCACCTGGAAAAGCCAATAATGTTCCAAGTCCAAGCATATTCCGAAGCAAGCCAATCATAAAGGCGATTGCTACGGCAGGGCCTGGGCCAAGCATGACAGCAGCCATTACATTGACTGCATGCTGAACAGGATATGCTCTTGCGATACCTGTCGGAAACCACAATAACTGGGCACCGATCGTTCCAATTGCTACAAAAACGGCCATTGTTGTTAACAAACGGGTTCGATTCATAATTTCCTCCTTTTCAATAAAGGAATGCACCAAAAAAGCCAGATCCTTAATGGACCTGGCTTGATAAGCTGAAAATAGAATGGACGTAATGTCCGACTACTTCCCTCCGCTGGTATTAGCCAGATCAGGTCCATAAGAGTCGGAAAGTGTACACATGCTTTCCTCTCAGCCCACACCATTGGGCACCCCTAGTAGTTTTGCGATATGAGATTTGTAGAACTATTGCATTAAGCATATCAAATAAAACCGCTCTTGTCATTGATGATTTCAATAATTTTATAAAGTGCGCCTTGTTATAAATAGACTGGATTGTTAACGGAAAAAAGCCTGGGGAAAGATAGAATCAATTATCTTGCAGACAGGGGATTAATTTTTAAAGCGGGTTTTACAGGGTATTCTGACAGTTAAAGATTAATAAAGGTTTTTAAAAGGTTTATACGAAATTGGACAAACGTTTGATTAAATACTTCAATTGCCACTTTTTGCAGGGATCCATCATTGAGCTGCTGTGTGAAAGGAATAACCTAAAAAAACGCTGTAAACCAATTCCATGGTTTCAGCGTTTTTTCTGTTTATGGAGCATAGCGGGCTCGAACCGCTGACCTCTTCGCTGCCAGCGAAGCGCTCTCCCAGCTGAGCTAATGCCCCGTAACTTTCATTATAGCTGTTTTGATACAACTTTTCAACCTTGATATATTAGATGAATTGTCATAAGTTTTAGCTGTAAACTGCGGAAGTTAGAGTATCAGGGAAAAGGGACAGGTTTATTCTAATACCCTTTTAATCTTGCTTCACTTATACTTTTTCTATCTGAAAAAAAACTACTATAAGCATGTGTTTAGGTATTTTTATCTGTTTTAGGAAATTACTGGGTAATAGGAACTGAATTTACAATATATTTACAAATATTACATAGTATCCATTTTCCTTTTATGCCATATTTAAGTAGGGATTGGTGCGTATTTTGACGTAAAATCTCGTATCAAAACCAAAATACCTTAAACTAAAGGAGGATACCAATGAAGCGTACAGTTTTAAGAAAAACAGTAAGTATGTTCCTAATTGTTGCTTTGGTGTTTTTGAACTTTGCACCTGTATTTTCTTTAACAGCAGCAGCTGAGAGTAATGACGTAACTGCAGAGGATTTATTTATTTCTGAGTATATGGAAGGAAGTTCTCATAACAAGGCGATAGAAATTTATAATGGTACGGGAAGTGAGGTTGAGTTATCAGAGTATTCGTTGGAGCTATACAGTAATGGAGCCTCTTTGGCAAGTCAGACAATGGAGCTTACTGGCACACTACAACATGGTGATGTACTTGTACTGGCAAATAGCGGTGCTGACTCTAAGATACTCGAACAAGCAGATATCCTTAATGATTCTGTGATTAATTTTAATGGAGACGATGCATTTAGTTTATCTAAAAATGACAACGTGATTGACATTCTTGGGGAAATTGGAGAGCAATTGGACCCCGGTGAGGACGTAACTCTAGTACGACAACCATCCATCACAGCGCCTGCTGAAGCGTATGATGAAGGGCAATGGATTGATTATGCGAAAGATACGTTTGCATACTTGGGTAGTCATACGATGGATGGCATTGAGCCGACTGACCCACCAGTGGAACCGGGTGAGCCTGGAGAACCTGGGGACGTGTATTCCATTGATGAAGCCCGTAATTTAAGTGATGGAACAGAAGTTACGGTGGAAGGGGTTGTAACGGCAGATAATGCAGCGATCAGTAATGGTTCGCAGTTCACGGCCTATATTCAGGATGGTACTGGTGGCATTAATCTATTTGCTTACAACCAGGGGGAATTACCTGATCTTACCAAAGGAGATAGAGTACAAGTTGCAGGTGAACTGGATTCCTATAATGGCTTAAAAGAAGTGATTCCAAGTTCTATTGAAATACTGGAAACAGGACAAGCATTGCCAGAACCGACGCAAATTTCACTTGAAGACCTGCAGGATCCTGATGTGGCAGAATCCTATGAGGGGCAGCTCGTTCAGGTGACAGGATTTATCAATAATATTCCAGGCAGCCCGGCCGGCGGTGGGTATAATGTATCCTTGGTCGATGCTGATTTTAATGGAACAATATTGCGTGTAATGGAGAATGCGCTCGACATTAATCAAGTTGAATCTGATTTATGGTATAACATTACAGCAATCGTAAGTCAATATAATGATTACCAGCTGATTCCGACGGAGCAGACTGATTTGCAGGTAGCGGCTGAACAACCGGAACCTCCAACTGCGGCAGGATACTATGAAACTACTGTTGAGAGAGTTACAGATGGAGACACAATCCGGATTGAGACTCCGGTTTTTGGCGAGACGAGAGTACGTTTCCTGAATATGGACACTGCAGAAACCTATGCAGCAAAAAATAATGATCCTGAAAGACAGGAAATAAATGAGAACCAAAAATATTATGGTGATTTGGCGACAGATTATATAAGTGAACTCATCCAGCCGGGAGATGAAATCTATCTGAAAATCGGTGATGAACCGACAGATGATTACGGAAGAATTCTGGCTGAAGTTATTCGTAAAGATGATAATCTGAACATCAATCTGGAAATGGTAGAAGCAGGTTATGCTTCAACATACTTCCTCGCGCCAATTGATGAAGAAGCATATCCGTTGTATCAACAGGCAGTGAAGGAAGCGAAAGATGCGGGATTGGGAATTTGGAATCCGGAAGATCCATTATTGGAGCTGCCGTTTGCATTCCGGGCAAATGATGATCAAAAAGGATTCTTAAGGTATGTTGGAAATTCAGATACGATGGAATATGTGGAACCAAATGATTGGGAAGATGTTCCGGTTGAGAAAAGAATTTTCTTCTCAAGTGCTCAGGAAGCCGAATCGTATGGATATATACCAGTTGAAAATGAAGGAAACCCTGATGAGAATCTGCTTGAATTGCAGATTTTAAGTATGAATGATTTACACGGTAAGATTGATCAGGAGTATAGGTTAGACCCTGATAGTGATGGCAACTCAGATATGTATGGACGTATGGATTATACAACTGCCGCCATTAAAGAAAGGGAGCAGGAAAACCCTGACACATTAATTGTTCACGCGGGTGACATGATTGGAGGAAGTTCGCCTGTATCAGGACTTCTGCAAGATGAGCCGACTGTAGAGATAATGGAAGAGATTGGCTTTGATGTCGGTACTGTCGGAAATCATGAATTTGATGAAGGCGTTGACGAATTACTGCGTATGATAAATGGGGGAGAACACCCAGAAGGTTTGGGTACAGAGGGTTACGATGGGATGAATTTCCCGGTGCTCTGTGCAAACTGTGAATATGAGGATTCTGGTGAAGCATTCTTGCCACCATATGCAATCGAAGAAGTAGATGGCGTGGAAATTGGCTTTATTGGTGTCAATACTGTAGAAACAGTTAATATGGTAATGCCTTCATCCCTTGAGAATGTAGCATTTACAGATGAAGCGGATGCTGTTAATGATGCAGTTGCTGAATTGACTGACCAAGGTGTTGAAGCAATTATCGTTCTTGCCCATATGCCAGCTTATCAATCTGGTGAAACGGCTTCAGGTGCTGCAGCTGATTTGGCATATGCAGTTGATGATGCGGTTGATGTCATATTCGCTGCCCATAACCATGCGGTTAACAACGTAGAGGTTGATAATAAATTGATTGTGCAGGCAGCTGAATATGGTCAGGCATTTGCTGATGTCGATTTGGCAATTGACCGTACAACTGGCGATATCGTGGAAAAAGAAGCTGAAATTGTATTTGTGAAGCAAAGTGATTATACAGCTGACGAAAATGTCGCGGGAATTCTCGCAAAATATGCGGAACAAATTGCGCCAATTATCAATGAAGTAGTTGGGTACAATGCTCAGGATCTTACAGGAAGCTACACAAATGATGGTGATCATGGCCTTGGTAACTTGATAGCGGATGGCATGATTTGGGCCATGGAAGAAGAAGGTATTCAAACGGATTTCGCCATGATGAATGGAGGAGGAATTCGTGATGATTTACTTGCCGGGGAAATTACCTGGGGTGAATTATATAATATTCAGCCATTCGGTAATACATTAATGACAGTTGAAATTACTGGTGCTGACCTATATCCGATCATCAATGAACAGCTGCATCCGGTTTATGGTCCTGATTACAGTATCAGTGGATTCCATTATTCATGGAACAGGGAATTGAACGAAGCAGTAAATATTACATTCCCTGATGGTACGCCAATTGATGAAAATGAAACATATACATTGGTTGTAAACAATTATATGGGAACTTCAGATGGTCCGATCAAAGATCTTGGTCAGAATCCAACAATGGGTCCTGAAGATATCGATGCCACAGTTGCTTTTGTGGAAAGCCTGAACAGCTCAGAAGCGAATCCAATAATTTATGGACCTGAAGGAAGAATCGCGGAAACAGATGAAATACCTGGTGAGGAAGAGCCAGAACCGCAAGTGACAGAGGTTGAGCCAATGCAAAATAATGGTGCTGCTACTGTAGACACAAAGGAACTGGAAGCAGTCGAATATAGTGCACATGTATCGATCACTATTTATAACGAGAAGAAACCGAGATCCTTACTGCTCAATAAAAAACAGGTAGATCTGCTGAAAGACAAAGACACAACATTAACGGTAACAGATCATACTAACTCAGTGACATTTGAAATGGAAGATGTAGAAAGCAAAGTACTGAAGGTTAGTCTGGAAGATTAATAGATAAAGGGTTCAGTTCATTTATGAGCTGGGCCCTTTTACTGTCTTTATTTGGAAGAGAGGGCTTTGAGGGATGTGACGGCGGCTATGTCTGATCACATTATGCTATAAGATAAGATCTTTATTTAGTGCACCTTTAGCATTGCGATTATCTCCATATATATACGAAAAGACAGTTTGTTATGATAGCTGGGTCAACACCGATACTAGCTTCGGTGGGTTCCGGTGAAGGAATGGGGCAGAAAAATAATGCCAAAAGTTAGAATGAAGCGAAAAGCCCTGCAAAAGATGGTTCAAAAAGGAAACAATGGAAATAGCAAAAAGGGGGATCACGAAACAGTTACGATAATCTTTGCCAATAGAGATGTTATATAGGGAATCGGGAGAAAGTAAGAGCAATGCGGGAATACTTGAACAAGGTACAACACATAGACTTCCAACAACAGGAGAATGTCCATCAACCCCAGGCATTCTTAAAAGTCCCAATAATAACAGGAACAGAGTAAGATCTTATCAAATGCCTGCCAATCAGGAGAAAAAACACCTATGGATAAAGCGGTACCCAAGCAGGAGAAACAGAAAGAACATGAAAGCCATAAGTCCGGTGATACACAATATATAGCTAGGGAAATGGTACCGAGCCAATTACTCAATGGGAATCCAACCAGCAATTAAAGGAATAATCGCAAGGAATCCCTGCCAGCATTTGAATAATCGTTACGTTCAGAATGCCCATTCAGATTCTATAAATCAGCAGAAATCCAAATCCAGTTCCTATCAAACTGCTAACAAAAGCATTCGTTCCAAAAAACAAGGGGCTTTGCATCAACGATCGTTTCTGGATTGAAAGAAATAGTGGGAGGAAAGGGATATGTTAAGCGAAATGAAAAAACGCAGGTACAAGCAGCAACTATAGGTATCTAAATTAAATTTATATTGCCTCTCCTTCTCCTTTCCCTCCTGGTGCTTTGCATTATTCTTTCCCCGCTGGATTTTCATTTATATTTGTATACCAGTATATTTATATACAAATTACTTATCTGTAATCAAAATTTGTTTTCTGTCTTGAATAAAATCTTCAATGAATTCCTCTTCTCCATTTTCTAATTGATAATCATTTGAAATTTCTTCAACAGAAAGTGAATACGAATGAGGAGTACAATGAAAAAATAAGAGAGCTGTACGAAGAACTGTCGAACTGTGCGGAAAGAGTATAAGGAAAAAGTTCGAGAGCTTGAATTGAAGGAGAGAGTTATTCGAGAACAAAAGAATCAAAAACAAGAGACATAAGCTAATAAAATCAAAATCAGTGCATAAGCACTGCTCTTTTTACTAACCTAGAATTTAATTAAGTTGGTTCACTCTCTACAATTATACCAATGTATAATTACCATTTACACACTCATTTCTTCTACTATTCTGGTTAATCTTGGAATTACCTTTAATAAATGTTTTCTTGTAATTTGTTCAATTAAATCTGCATCTCGTTTTTTTAACGCATTTAATATGTCCTCATGCTCTTTAATAGATAGTTGCATAGTCTCTTTATTTTGATAATAATTCGGATATCTAGAAGAGAGATCGGTTATTTCATTAATCATTTTAATTAACATTTCGTTATTGCAATATTGGTAAAGTGATTTATGAAAGTAAGTATTCATTTGTAAATATCCTTTGTAATCCTCCTCTTCACAAACTCCTTTTGATTCATCTACTATTAGTTCTAGTTTTTTAATATGGGCATTTGATATGTGGTCAACAGCAAGTCTTGCTGCTAAAGGTTCAAGACTTGAACGAATCTCGAAAATTTGTCGAACCTCATCAGGAGAGAGACTTTTTACAGTAGGCGCAGCGTGGGGGGTTAATGTTAAAAAACCTTCTTGTGCTAGTCTCTGTATAACTTCTCTTACTGGAATTTCACTTACATTGAATTCCCTGGCAATTTGTGCAATTACTAGCCTTGACCCTGGTCGTACGTCTCCTTTTTTGATTTTTTCAAGAAGTTGGAAATAAACCATTTCAGTCTTTGTCATCGCCATTAGAATTTACCTCTCTATATTAGAATAATTTACTTAACTAAACTACAAACCAAAAGCATCTTTACATATTCTGTTCTTAATAAAGTTATTATACTTCTTTTTTTCAATAAAAACAATATGATTACGCTTCCAAATATATCCTTGACAGTAATCATATATGATTATAGAATATAATATATTAAAGTATTAAAATAGTCATACTCTTTAGATGATTGTTTTTTTGAACAAGGGGGGCAGAGTTTTATTGTTGATACGACATTTAAAAATAAAAATAGCTGAAGATAAAAATATAGAAATGGGGGTAAGGTAAGTGAATACTGAGGTAGAGAAAAACATTGCAACGAATGTTCAATTTCTTTCCGCGGGAGAAGCTATAAAAAAAATTCCTGAAAGGGCAACCATTATGGTGGGAGGATTTGGAATAACAGGTATCCCGCAATTCTTGCTGGAAGCTTTAATTGATGAGACCGATGTCCAAGATCTTACTATTATAAGTAATAATATCAACAAAGATACGAATCTCTATCCTTTATTCAAGCAAAATCGTATTAAGAAAGCAATTGGAACTTACTTCACTACTAATAAAGAAGTGGTACAGGCACATAGGGAAGGACGTATAGAGATTGAATTACTTCCACAAGGATCATTTTCAGAAGCTATCCGATTAGGAGGTTCTGGGATTCCTGCTTTCTATACGCCAACTTCAGCTGGTACTGATTTAGCAATAAATAAAGAAACACGTATTTTTAATGGGCGAGAACATGTACTAGAATATTCTTTATTTGCGGATGTGTCCCTCATAAAGGCTTATAAAGCGGATAAGGCTGGAAATCTCATTTATAGGAAATCAGCTCGTAACTTTAATCCAATTATGGCTATGGCTGCCGATCTTACCATTGTTGAAGTCGAGGAAATTGTGGAGATTGGTGAACTTAATCCAGAGTCTATTGTAACACCGTTTGCATTTGTCGATATTGTTGTGCAAAAGGGGGAGATGTAGTGACTCATTCTGTTAAACAATATATTGCTTGGCGTTGCGCCCAAGAATTAAAGTCAGGAATCGTTAACCTTGGAATTGGGATTCCCACTCTAGTAGCAGACTATCTTTCTAGAGGTTCCGTCACCATTCATTCTGAGAATGGAATTCTTGGAGTTGGTCCTGAACCTAGTCCAGAGGAATTTGATATAGACTTGGTGAATGCAGGAAAACAACCAATCACCGTATTGCCACATACATCATATTTTGATAGTTCTTTATCTTTTGCAATGATGCGTGGAGGGCATTTGGATGCTACTGTAATTGGAGCCTTACAAGTATCTGAAAAAGGAGATATTGCTAGTTGGGCTATACCAGGTAAAGATATACTAGGGGTTGGAGGAGCTATGGATTTAGCGATAGGTGCTAAAAGGGTCATAGCTGCAATGACTCATTTAACTCCGAAAGGTGATCCTAAAATTCTCCCACAATGCACATATCCGTTAACTGCTAAGAAAAGAGTGGATACCATTGTCACAGAACATGCTGTATTCAAATTTTATCAAGAGAAACTTTGGCTTGTGGAATTAAATGATGATGTTTCTTTCGAAAAATTAAAAGAAATGACTCCTGCTTCATACGAAATAGCTAAAGATTTAAAAAGGGTTCAAGGGAGGCACACTTTTATTGGTTAGAAAAGTCAAAAAATAAATAATGTTAATGAATTTTTGTTGATAAATGAAAGGAAGGGTATGATGGAAATCAAAAAAATCGCCGTTCTTGGTTCTGGTGTAATGGGGAGAGGGGTTGCTCACGTTACTGCAATGGGGGGATTTGAGACAACTCTCTATGATATTTCAGAGTCCCAGTTAGAGCGCGCAACAAATGAAATTAGAATCAATATGGAAAAAGGGGTTAAGAGAGAGCTTTATAGTAAAGAGGTTAAGGACTTAGCCTTAAGCAATTTGAATAGAACAATTAACTTTGAAGAAGCTGTTTCAGACGCGGACTTTGTCATTGAGGCAGTACCAGAGGATATTAAGTTAAAATGTGAGATTTTTCAAAAGCTAGATGAAATCTGTAAATCTCATGTCATTCTAGCAACCAATACTTCTACTATGAGTCCAACAGAAATCGGGGGAGTCACAAAAAGACCAGACCGTGTCATTGCTATGCATTTCTTCAATCCAGTTTTTAAGATGAAACTAGTTGAAATCATTAGAGGTTTAGAAACAAGCGATGAGACCTATCAGACTACAGAAAAAGTAGCAAAACAAATGGGAAAAGAAACAGTTATGGTCAATGAAGCACCTGGTTTTGTGACTAGCCGCGTAAGTGCATTAGTTGGTAATGAAGCTTTTCGAATGTTAGAGGAAGGGGTAGCTTCCCCGGTAGATATCGATAAAGCTATTAAGCTGGGTCTTAATTATCCAATGGGTCCCTTAGAGTTGGGTGATTTAGTTGGATTAGATACTCGGTTAAAAATCCTAAATTATCTCCATGAAACTTTAGGAGACCGATATCGTCCATCTCCACTCATGATTAAGTATGTGAAAGCGGGAAGACTTGGCCGAAAAGTAGGGAAAGGGGTTTATGACTACTAAAATATGAAATAAAGGGGTTGAGAGAATGAATTTCGAAAACATCATTCTAACTGTTAATGAACATATTGCAACCGTTACCATCAATAGACCAGAAGTAAGGAATGCGTTAAATCAAAGAACTTGGGAAGAACTAGAAAACGCGATTGATCAAATTTCAAATAATGATGAAGTTCTTGTTTGTATTATTACGGGTGCTGGTGAAAAAGCGTTTGTAGCAGGAGCTGATGTTGGCTGGTTAAATAGTAGAATTCCAAATGATATGTTTAAAGGTTCCGCTCAAAACGTATGTAATAAAATCAGTCAGTGCTCAAAACCAGTAATTGCTGCCATTAATGGATATGCATTGGGTGGCGGTTGCGAAATCGCCTTAGCTAGTGATATTCGCTACGCTAGTGATAATGCAAAGTTAGGACAACCTGAAATTAATCTTGGGATTATACCAGGAGCAGGGGGCACACAGAGATTAGCGCAGCTAGTTGGAAGTGGAATTGCGAAAGAACTTATTTTTACTGGAAAACTCATCACAGCTGATGAAGCGAAAGCTATAGGATTAGTGGATAAGGTGGTTAAACAGGAGAAATTAGCGGAAGAGGTCTTAACGTTAGCACAAGACATCGTGTCAAAACCCCCATTGGCTGTCCAAATGGCAAAAAGAGCCATAAATATAGGGTTAGCAACCGATTTAAACACGGGGCTTTCCTATGAGTTAGCAGCACAAGCCGTACTATATGGCACAGAAGATAAGGCCGAAGGAACATCTGCCTTCTTAGAGAAGAGAAAACCTTCATTTTCAGGGAAATAGGAAGGGAGAAATGAAATATGAGTGAAAATGCAACCTATATAGAAAAAGTGACTCAGAAGGAATATAACTTAAAGGGCCTTCCTAAAGTATTAGCTATTGTTATATCCTTAACAGCTATTGCCTTTTCTGTATTTCATTTATACACGGCAGGATTTGGCTCCCTTCCTTCATGGCAGCAAAGAGCTGTTCATGTGAGCTTTGGTTTACTTCTATTATTTATGCTTTTTCCTTTTTCCAAAGTAAAGGGGTTTAAGTTTTATGATTTAATTCCAATCCTTTTAAGCTGCTTCGTATTGTTCTATACGTTATTCGATTACCCTGCAATCGAATATAGGGCTGGCCAGCCTAATATGTTGGATATGATTATTGGAACATTACTGATTGTATTAGTAATTGAAGGCGTGCGTAGAACAAATGGGATTTTAATGTCTATACTTATTTTGTCTTTCCTGTTTTATATATTTCTAGGACCATATTTTCCAGGTTTACTAGGTCACCAAGGTTATAGCTACAAAAAAATGATAGATACCTTATTTATTAGTACATCAGGGATTTTTAGCTCCCCTGTTTATACGAGTTCTACTGTAATCGTGTTGTTTATTGTCTTTGGATCTTTCTTTTTAAAGTCTGGGGCCGGTAAATTTTTCATCGACTTTGCCTTTATCCTAGTTGGAAGAAAACGCGGAGGACCAGCGTTAGCATCCGTTGCATCAAGTGCCATGCTTGGAACGATCACTGGAAATGGTGCTGCCAATGTAGCGATAACAGGAGCCTTTACGATTCCAATGATGAAAAAAATCGGGTACTCTCCAAAATTTGCTGCTGGAGTCGAGTCGGTAGCTTCCCAAGGTGGGCAATTAATGCCACCAATTATGGGAGCTTCTGTCTTTATCATGGCAGAAATGACCGGAATACCATATATAGAGCTTATTGCTTATGCTCTTATCCCTGCCATTCTTTATTTCTTAGTTGCGGGGTCATCGTTTATCTTCAAGCTGGAAAATTGGGGTTGGAAGGGGTTTCTGATGAAGAAATCCCCAGAGTAGCAGAAGTGTTGAAAGGTCTCTATTTCTTTTTGCCTATTGTTTTCATTATAGGATTAATGTTAATGGGGTTTAGTCCTATTAAAGCAGGGTTATATTCCCTCTTTTTGACCATTGGTCTTAGTTATTTGAAGAGAGAAAATTGGATGAGTTGGCGTGATATTCTCGCTTGTCTTGAAAGTGCAGCCAAAAGCTCAATGATTGTTGTCTCAGCTTGTGCGGGTGCCGGTATTATTGTGGGATCGGTTGTATTAACAGGTCTAGGAACACGTTTTTCAAGATTAGCGATTGAAGTATCTGGTGAAAATTTACTGTTACTCCTTATTCTTGTTATGGTAGCTTCAATCATTCTTGGTATGGGGATGTCAACCGTTTCTGCTTATGTCATTCTGGCAGTACTAGCAGCACCAGCTCTGATTGATTTAGGAGTTTCGCCAGTAGCAGCGCATATGTTTGTGTTGTATTATGGCGTAATGTCTGGGCTAACTCCACCAGTGGCGATAACGGCGTATACCGCTGCAGCAATTGCAGGATCACCACCTAATGCAACCGCCTTTACAGCTACAAAAATCGGACTTGGAGGATTTATCGTTCCTTTTATGTTTGTTTACAATGAGTCATTGTTGCTACAAGGAAACACTTCTGACATTGCTTTATCTGTATTCACTTCGATTATCGGAGCATCTGCATTTGTGTTCTTTGTGCAAGGATTCTTAATCAAAAAGATTTCTTTGGTAGAAAGGCTATTGTTCTTAGTAGCATCTATCACTCTTATTATTCCGGGGTTATTAACAGATGTTATTGGAATTGCTTGTTTAGTAACAGGAATACTTTTACAAATATTTACGAGAAATTCTCAAAAAGTAATGGCAGATAGTTTATCTGAAAGAAAATTAGATTGAGGTGGATATTATGACAAAAAATATTTTCATATCTTTAGCCCTGTTATTGAGTGTGTTTTTAGCTTCATGTGGAAGCGAAGGTGCAGGAGGAAGCAGTAATAAAAATATTTCAATTGGTACTGCTCCACTAGGTTCGGGATGGTACAACGTATCTATCACGTTAGCAGATATTTGGATGGACAACATAGATGGATTAAATGTGAATGTGTTAGAAGGCGGCTCTATCGGGAACCTTAGAAGTGTAAATGAAGGTCAAGACATGCACTTAGGATGGGCTTATACTCCAGATTTATTGGATGCAGTCAATCAGCAAGGTGCTTTCGAATCAGAGGAAATATCAAAGGTTAGCACAATTGCATTAAGTTACCCTGTTTATTTAACTTTTGTAACATCAGCAAATAGTGGTATCGAATCAATAGAAGATTTATTGGGTAAAAAAGTCCATGCAGGTGCACAAGGTACGGGTTCAGAATTGGCACTTCAAAGATTGTTAGAGGTTCATGGATTATCTTATGAGAAGATAGAAGAAGCAGGCGGGAAAATTTCGTTTGGAAACTATAATGATGCAGCAACTCAATTACAAGATGGAATTATTGATGTAGCAATCGGTGGAGGAGCACCGGAGATTCCTGCTTTTAAAGAAGTTGAAGCGTTGAATGCTATTAAAATTATCCCAGTAGAACAATCTAAGTTAGAAGAACTTACGGAATTTGGTTATAGAGCAGATCTTCCAATCCCTGCAGGAGTTTATACAGATCAGACTGAAGATATTTCAGCTTTAGCGTACCAAAGTATGATTAATGTCAATAGCGATACTCCTGAGGAAGAAGTCTATGAAATGACTAAATTTATGTGGGAGAATGTTGATACTATTATTAAGGATCATCCATCAAGAGGGGAATACTTTACTCCAGAAATTGCTGTAGAGGGACTAGATAAATCATACTTCCACCCAGGAGCTGTGAAATATTACGAAGAACTTGGCTTGATGGAATAAGTCCATGGAGGAATGCAATGAATTTTAACAAAATTATTTTCCAAGAAATTTCAACTAATACTTGTATGATTACCTTGAACGATGAAAGGTCTTTAAATGCATTGGATTTAGAAATGAGAAGTGAACTTTCAGATGCAATGTCTCGTATCATAAGTGGTTCCTATAATGTGTTAATCCTGAATGGCAACGGCAAGGCCTTTTCTGCTGGAGGAAATATCAATTCAATGACTGGTATTTCCTCAGCCCATGAGGCAAGCAAAAGACTAGATGATTTACATGATTTTATTATGAAACTTCGGGGTTGGAAGGGGATTGTGATTGCTTCAATTCATGGAAACGCTGCAGGGGCAGGTTTAAATCTAGCTTTAAGCTGCGATTATATTATTGCAGAAGAAAATACGAAGCTTACACAAAGCTTTTCAAGAATTGCCCTAGTACCAGACTGTGGCGGATTTTGGCTTTTACCAAGATTAGTTGGACCGATTAAGGCAAAAGAAATGATGCTTCTTGGTAAATCTGTATCAGCTGAAGAGTTTTATGACTTAGGTTTAATCAATGAAATCGTACACTCTGAAGAAAGAATGGAAAAAACTTTGACTATGGCAGAGCATTTTTCAAGTGGACCATCTATTTCCTATCAATATATCAAACAAATGGTTAATGATTCATTTGAGAAGAGTTTTGACCAAACCTTAAAGGAAGAAAAGATTATCCAAGGGATTTGCATGAACTCAGATGATTTCAAAGAAGGAATTGACGCCTTTTTGAATAAGAGAAAACCAGTATTTAATAAACAAAGTAAGTAACTATATAAGGTGGAGGTGTTTTTTGTGGAAAAAGCAGTGATAATTGATGCAATTAGAACCCCTATAGGAAGATATGGAGGGGTTTTAAAAGATGTTCGTCCAGATGACCTCGCAGCACTTGTTATAAAAGAAATTGTTAAACGCAATGATTTTCCAGTTGAGGAGATAGAAGATATCTATATAGGTTGTGCAAACCAAGCAGGTGAAGATAATCGAAATGTGGCAAGAATGGCTTCACTTTTGGCTGGAGTCCCAATATCTGCAGGGGGGGTTACGGTCAATCGTTTATGTGGATCTAGCCTTGAAGCCGTAAATCAAGCAGCTAAAGCCATTATGTGTGGAGAAGGGGATATTTTTATTGCTGGCGGCACAGAAAGTATGACTAGAGCTCCTTTCGTAACATCTAAGCAGACAAAACCGTTCCAAAGAACGGTTGAAACCTATGATACAACAATTGGCTGGAGGTTTATCAATAAGAATTTAGCAGAAATGCACTATCCATATTCCATGATAGAAACTGCTGATAATGTGGCAAAAAAATTTAACATCTCGCGTGAAAGCCAGAATGAATTTGCCTTTAACAGTCAGCAAAAGGCGAAAAAGGCAATGGAAACAGGAAGATTGAAGGATGAAATTGTTTCAGTAACTATATCTAATAAGAAAGAAGAAATTATTGTCAACCAAGACGAACATCCACGTCCTCAAACCACTTTAGAAAAATTGAATTCACTAAAGTCAGTTTATGAGGGTGGTACAGTAACTGCAGGTAATGCAGCTGGAGTAAATGATGGCGCAGCAGCTCTGTTAATCATGAGTGAAAAAAAGGCAAAAGATCTGGGCTTAACCCCTATTGCTTCTATAGAGTCCTTTGCTGTTGCAGGAGTTGATCCTTCTATAATGGGGACTGGACCTATTCCAGCTACAAGAAAGGCTATAGAAAGAGCGGGTATTAAAGTTGGAGATTTAGATTTAATTGAATTGAACGAAGCCTTTGCAGCACAATCACTAGCGTGTATCAAGGAATTGGCTTTGGACATAGAAAAGGTAAATGTAAATGGTGGGTCAATAGCTTTTGGTCATCCATTAGGTGCAAGTGGAGCAAGGATTTTGACCACGCTTCTATATGAAATGAAAAAGCAAGATGCAGAATACGGCTTGGCAACCATGTGTATAGGAGTTGGTCAAGGAATCGCTACAGTTGTAAAAAAATATTAGAGGGTAAGGTAAGGGGAATTAATGTTGGATCTCTATAATAAATCTGATTTACCCATTGAAATAGCTGAAGTAATAAATGAATACGAAAAAGGGCCTCATTGGAAACTGATGGATTTTAAAGTTCAATCAATTGATAAAGGGTCAGTGTCATTAAAATTACCAACTAGAGAGGAATTTAATAATATAAAAGGTACAATACATGGAGGAATTCTTGCAGCACTATTAGATACGACAATGGGAATGACGGCTAAGACTATATTAAAGGGTACACCTATAACTATCCAATTCAATATTCAATTTTTAAAGCCTGGTATAGATGAGCCGTTATATTCTAAATCCAAAGTAATTGATGTTGGAAAAAGTACTTGCTTTTTAGAAGGTCATATCTACAACGAATTAAAGGAACTTATTGCTTATAGTACAGGGACTTTTAAGGTCAACTGATTTTATAACAACACAAAACATATGGGGTTTTTTTAGAATAACTAACGGTTCACACCCTAGTAATCTAAAAAACCCTATTGTTATTAGGAGGGATTTCATATGACGGGAAGATTTGTTGGCAAAGTAGCGTTCATTACTGGTGGTAGTCGTGGTATAGGAAAAGACATCGCCGAAACTTTTGCGGAAGAAGGAGCTAGAGTAGCTATTATTGATATTAATGAAGATGGATTACAGGAATTATCAATAGAGTTTAAGGAAAAGGGATATCAAATTTATACTAAGGAAGCAAATATTGTAAACTACGAAGAAGTGAAAAAAGCGTTGAAGGAGGTTAATTCGAGGTTCGGCTCAATTGATATATTAGTTAATAATGCAGGAATTATTCGTGATAATCTTTTATTTAAAATGACAGAAAATGATTGGCAGCAGGTCATAGATGTACACCTAAAGGGAACGTTTAACACTTCACGTGCAGCCCAAAAGTATATGGTAAAACAAAAATATGGACGAATTATTAACATATCATCAACGTCAGCACTTGGTAATCGTGGTCAATCAAATTATGCAACTGCGAAGGCAGGAATACAAGGTTTTACAAAAACTCTCGCAATAGAATTAGGGAAATATGGAATAACCACAAATTCCGTTGCACCTGGATTTATTGAAACAGAAATGACTAAGGAAACTGCAGAGAGAATCGGTGTCTCATTTGATAAATTTGTAGAATCTAGGATTGTAAATATCCCTGTTGGACGAAGTGGAAAACCCTCTGACGTCTCAAATGCGGTTTCTTTTTTTGCTGATGAGAAATCATCTTTTATTAATGGCCAAATAATTTATGTGGCGGGAGGTCCGAAATCCTAAGTTATTGTAAAGTGCAATTTTTAGTAATTATATTGGAGGAATATCTTATATGATAACAAACGTTTAATAAAATGAAGGTCCCTATACGTTTTATGATATATATATATCAAGAACTTGATAATAGTTTTAGAAAATATTTGATCTAGATAGGGGCCTATTTCTTTTCTATGTTTTGTTTTTTATTAAATGTTTAAAGGGAGACAGGAAATCATGGATTTTAAATTAAATGATGAGATAATCATGCTTAAAAAAAGTATTCAGTCTTTTGTTCAGAATGAAGTTGAGCAGGTTGCGATGCAGATTGAAGAGGAAGATAAAATTCCAGAACGCATTGTTGAAATGTCAAAGGAATTGGGGTTGTTTGGTTTAAGTATCCCTGAAGAATATGGTGGTCTTGGAATTGGCATGGTTGGGAAATGTGCCCTGTATGAAGAAATAGGAGCTACGCATAACGGCTTTACTACATTAATCGGAGCTCATACAGGGATTGGAACAGTTGGAATAGTGGAAATGGGAAACGAAAAACAAAGGAAAAAATATTTACCAGATATGGCTGCAGGGAATAATATTGGTGCCTTTGCTTTAACTGAACCGGAAGCTGGCTCCAATGCAACCAATTTGAAGACAACAGCAGTCAAAAAAGGCGATAAATATATTTTAAACGGGACCAAGCATTATATCTCGAATGCAACCGAAGCAGATATTTTTACAGTTATGGCAGTTACTGATCCTTCGAAAGGCCCAAAGGGGATTAGCTCTTTTATTGTCGAAAAGAATTTCCCTGGATTTCATGTTGGTGCGGTGGAGAAGAAAATGGGTCTACGAGGTTCCCATTCAGCTGAAATTATTTTTGAGGATTGTGAAGTTCCCGCTGAAAATCTTTTAGGAGAAGAAGGTACAGGATACGTAAATGCATTAAAAATCCTTACAAATGGACGTGCAGGTTTAGCAGCAAGAAATTTAGGATCATGCCAAAAACTATTAGATCTTTCTATGTATTATGCGAAGGAAAGAGTACAGTTTAATGTTCCCATCATTAAACATCAAGCAGTAGCCCATATGCTAGCAGAAATGGCAATGGATATTGAAGCGTTAAGATCATTTACATATCGGGTTGCTTGGATGGTCGATCAAGGCCAAAAGCTTATTAAAGAGGCTGCTATGTTAAAGCTCTTTGGCTCAGAAGTTTACAATCGAGTGGCCGATAAAGCGGTACAAATCCATGGGGGGATTGGATATATTGCTGATTATCCGATTGAACGCTTTTATCGTGATGCGAGGATTACACGAATTTACGAAGGAACTTCAGAAATTCAGAAAAATATTATTGCTTCTCAGTTAGAAAAAGAATATAAGTAAGCTAAAATATAGTAAATTAGATTGTTTCAACATCGAACCTCAAGAACTCGACTACTTCAGAAGATCGTTGAAGTAGTGCGCAAAAATATTCAAGCTGTGGCCAATAAAAACCAATTGACTACAGCTTTTTATTTTGCTTTGCATTCTTTTTTTTTTTTTTTCGGGCATTGAACCCTCCAAAAAGAACAGGCTGTCTCTTATGCTTTTATGTAGTGAGATGCGTGTATCTCTTCCTTCTTTGTTCTCCTCAGTATAATGATTGGCTCATGACTTGTGGAAGGGCGTGCGAAAAGGAAACGGAAATCGGTAAAACCAAGTTGGCTAAGCCGGACTAGAAAAGCAAGATACGCTTTTCAAATCCAGCTAAGTCATTGGGTTTCACCCGGTTTCCTACGTGTTTCACCAAAAGCATGTTCAACCCTATGCTTTTCTTGCAAGTCGGCTAAAAATCAAGCCGACCCTTCCCACTGCGTTTTCGCCAACATTCGGTGGTGTTCAAACAAAGAAAGGAAGTGATTTTCATGGAAAAAATCTATGAGATAGTAAAAATCAAGCAAGTTGTTAAAGAGGCAGAATTGAACCAGGTGAATGTGATTCGTTCACCGGAGGATGGAGCTGACGTTTCCAGAAACTACATCGGTGATGATGACCGAGAGGTGTCCATAGTTATCTATAGGCTGAATCTGGCTGACTTTCTGTATTTGGCTCAAGTAAAAGCCTGTTTCCTGCATGTAGACCATAACGGGAATTTAGGATGTAATATGGTGCAGTACTCATATTTTCAGAACTACCTGTAACAATAATATCCGATAACCCCAATTTAATCTGTATATCTAAATTGTTAATTGCCTGTAAGCCTGAACCACGTTGACAGTGAATTATATACTCAGGTAGGCTGCGCGTAACGCAGTAAGCCTAGCCAAATTCGAAGTATCCGCACTTTGCTTTGCCCGCTCTATAATAGCTTCATCAACTGTAACATTAATATTTAACATATTTATTACTTCCCGGATAACAATTTCAGCAAGTGATCGACAGTTACGTTTTTCAATCCCTCTGCTTCAGTGAAGGCTGCATCGATTTACTGAAGCCTATTTGCATCAAGTGAGTTTCTCTTAGGTCGGTTCAATGAAGCCAATAAATGATCTTTTATTTCTCCATTAAAAAATATCTCAAAAGCTAGTCTTCTGTATATTCATAAAATCCCCTGCCGCTTTTCTTCCCAAATCGACCAGCCTTTACATATTTAACTAATAGTGGGCAAGGGCGATATTTTTCCCCTAACGTTTTATACAAATACTCCATATTTCGTAAACGCGTATCTAATCCAACCAAATCAGCAAGTTCAAGGGGGCCCATTGGATGGTTTAACCCCAAATTCATTGCTTTATCAATATCTTCAGCACTCGCCACTCCTTCCATAAGCATATTCATCGCTTCATTTCCTATCAAACAATTCATTCTAGATGTCACAAATCCCGGGAATTCATTTACTTCAACTGCCTCTTTTTTCATTTTTATTGTAAATTCCTTTATAATGGCAACTGTTTCATCTGTTGTCTCTAACCCACGAATAATTTCGATTAACTTCATCTTATGAACAGGATTGAAAAAATGCATAGCAACTACTTTATCAGGTCGAGATGTTTGTGCACCAATTTCTGTTGGACTCATTGTTGATGTGTTTGTTGCAAAAATAGTATCTTTCCCACATATTTTATCTAATCTCTTAAAAATATCTATCTTCAAATCCATTCTTTCAAGTACAGCTTCAATTACAAGATCTGCATTTTTGGATGCTACTTTTAAGTTAGACTGATAGAATAGATTCATTTTTGCTGTCTCGTATTGATCTTCTTTCAAAAAACCTTTTCTAAAACTTGAATCTAACATCATATTAATATCATTTTGGGAGCTCTCTAATACTTCATCGTTTATATCGTTCAAGTAAACTTTATAACCTGAAACCGCCCCAGTATAAGCGATTCCTTTTCCCATAACTCCCGCCCCAATAACTGTTATTTGTTTGATGTTTTAACCTCCTTAAGTAGTTTTTAATCGATGAATTAGGATAAGATATACATATTCCTCTGGGATTTTAATTTCCAAATCTTTTGATAAGTATAGTTGATCCCTGTTAATCATAAAAAATAATTATAATAAAATAGCTTTATTGGTAATTTTTGATGGTACTTAATCATTCAATTAGAGCATTTTTTATTTTCATATATGTTAAAATAAGAGGCTATCACCTAGGGATTGGGTTTTGAGATAGCCTCCACAGTTGATAAAAACCCTTAATTTCTGATTCAATCAAGAGGCTCTTTTTACATTTATATAATTTTATTCTCAAACAAAAGATAATTTTGATAAATTATTTTTCTACAATCAGTTCAGAACGAATATTTACAGGGTTTGCTAACGTTGCTCTATTTGGTGATGTCTCAACTACTTTTTTATGAATTTCCTGGAAATCTTTTTCACTACCATTACCTTTTACTACTATGTTATATTTTATATCTGTCATTCCAATAGGTGAATTAGGGTTAACTTCTAAAAAGCCCCTTAAGTCTAAACCTCCTTCAATATTTATCTCTAATTTTTCAAGTTTAATTCCTTTCACTGATGCACCAACTGTATAACCAACTAACATACATGCACCCAATCCTCCTAATAAATATTCTTGAGGTGTAGGCTTTGAATCTTTTCCAAGTAATTGATTTGGTTCATCAATTTCGAATGAAAAATCTCTAGATAGTTCTTGGTTACCAAGGGTAATTCCCTTAGTAGTGACTCTAGATTTTGTCCCCCCGAGCCATTCCAAATTTACCTTATAATCAATCATAGCATCTTCATCATTTTCACTAATATTGTTTTTGTAATTTTGCAGACCATTAACATCAATTCCATTTAACAGTTCAGTTCTCATAATTAAATCCTCCTTATTGTTTTCATAAGTTGAAAGCTTATAGTGAATCGTTTAATTAGTACTTCAATAATAATAAAAAACATCGCCCCTAAAATCTTTTGTACTTCTTCATCACTAAATATTTTTCCCCACGTTTCTCTACTAATCAAATAAGCTAAATATGCATGCCCCCCTATATAATTGGACACTGATCCCAACTTTGATGTTGTTTCGAGTTTATAAATACCTTGTTTTTTGTATATAAATACAATTATGTCTAATTTGAATAGTCATAATTTAAAGTATTTAATTAAACTCAACTCTAATTTAAATCAAAACACAACGGCTATGTCAAGAAGTTTGTTTAACTTCTATATAGGATATCTTGCGGAAATTGGGTGGGTTTCCTATCACATGAATACCTAAGAGATGGTTGATATTCCCGTTAGTGTAGCCCTCGTTTAATGTCTTGTATTAATATTTTTACTAAAAAAGTCAAGTAACATAAATAATACTTATATATATATAAAAAAAAATGATTTTACATTATTTTATATTATGTTATTATTTTAAATAATATAAAATAATTTTATATTAAGGAAAAAAGGAGAGATTTAAATGAAACCGCTTTCTGGAACGAGGGTATTAGATTTCACTCACTATATCGCTGGACCATATTGTTGCCAAACTCTTGCAGATTATGGTGCGGAAGTGATAAAAGTAGAGCCGTTAGATGGAGAATCCACAAGAAATGCTTGGCCAATGTATGATGATTTCAGTATTTACTTTGCCACGATGAATAGAAATAAGCGTGGACTAGCATTGGATTTAAAATCAGAAGAAGGGAAAAAGATAATACATAAGCTTATAAAATCCGCTGATTTGTTAGTCACAAATTACTCAGGAGGTGTTCCTAAGAAGTTAGGTATAGATTTTGAAACTATTTCAAAAATAAACAAAAAAATTAGTATGGTTCATATCACAGGATTTGGATTATATGGACAGAAAAAGGAAGATAAAGCTTTTGATGGAATCATTCAAGCAATGAGTGGGATTTCCCATTTAACAGGAGAAAAAGATGGCCCACCAATGAAAGCAGGATTGTTTATTGCTGATTTTCTCTCAGGACTACATGGTGCAATTGGAGGTTTGGTAGCTATAAATTCAAGCAGATTAAATGGTAAAGGGGAACTTGTCGATATAAGTATGATGGATTCGATGGTGACTTTGCTAGCCGAAAATTTATCACTTCCATCAGTTTATAATATCAGCCCACATCGTTCAGGTAATAGAAGTAGAAATGTTTTTTCTACTACTTTTAAAAGCAAAGATGGATATATCTATATTGCACCACTGTCAAAGGAAATGTGGAAGGATTTTACAAAAATAGTAGGGCATAGTAAATGGTCTAGTGAAGATTCTCCATATTCACATGTAGATGGAAGGCTTGAACATTATGACTTTTTAGAGGAGGAAATTACAAAGTGGACAATAGAGAAATCAACTGAAGAAATAATTAATTTATTAGAACAAAAAAGAATTCCATGTGGAAAGGTCTTTACTATAGAGGATGTACTAGAAGATGAACACTTAAAAAGTCGTGATATGTTAGTTGATATGGAAATTAATAATCGCAAAATTAAAGTTCCAGGTATTGTAGCCAAGTTTCTAAATAGTGAAAATAACGGGAATATAAGAAGGCCGCCCTTTATAGGTGAGGACACAAAAGAAATTTTGAATGAATTAGGATATTTTAAAGAAGATATTGACAAACTAAAGAGTCAGAATGTTGTGAATGAAAATTATTGAAAAGAGGAAATTTAGATGTTAAAAGAAAATTTTTTAAATGAACTGAAATATTTTAAAGTTAGTTTTGAAAATGATAACAAGATATTGATAGTAACAATAAATCGCCCACCAATAAATGCTTTTATTAAAGAGAGCTATATTGAGCTTATGTCAATTATCAACTATGTTAATTCCAATGAAAGTATTGGAGTAATGATGTTGAAATCAGATGTTAGATTGTTCTCTGCCGGTGCTGATACAAAACGCTTAGATTCCGATAATTTGAAACAAGCGTCCATTAGACGTTCAATTTTAAGGAAAACAATTTCAGAGTTTTATAATTGTTTAGTTCCAGTTATATGTGCTGTTAATGGTGCAGCAGTCGGAGTAGGAGCGGTATTTGCTGCAAGTTCTGATATTATTATTGCTTCTGATAAAGCATTTTTTGCTCTTCCTGAGATTGATGTAGGTTTAGTAGGAGGCGCTAAAGGGATCAGTCGAATATTTCCACCACAGAAAATTAGAACAATGGCTTTGACCGGAAAAAGAATTTATGCAGAAGAAGTATATCGATATGGTGGAATAGAGGAAATTGTACCAGAGGATGAATTGTACGATAAAGCTTTAGAATACGCAAAAACAATTTCTGATAAAGGAGTCTATGCTGTTAGAAAATGGAAAGAGTCCTTTTTGATAACTGAAAATCCTAATTCAATAGATAGCTATATAATGATTGAACAATGTATTAACCAAGAGCTGGTTCCATTTACTTCAAAAGTTTTGGCGAAAGAATAGTTTCTACTATTAATAATTTAATCTATCTATCTATTATGTAGATATCTAGCTTGACAGAACAATCCTTGAAAGGGGGAATAATAAAAAATCTCATTTTTAATATACTAGAAGAGTATTTAGGTGTTAATCGATAGGTTATAAAGCTGTTTGACGGCTTTAAATTACTTTCATTACTAGGAGGCAAATTTATGAAGAAATATTTACTTTTATTATTCATTGTATCACTTGTGTTAGTAGGCTGTGGCTCTGCTGAAGGTAATACAGAAGTAAACGATACATCATCTGATAATGAAGAAGCTATTCAAGATGATTTTCCAACTGATACGATCACATTAATAGTTCCATACGCTCCGGGTGGTAGTACTGACACCTCAACAAGAATTATCGCAGAAGGAGTAAGTAATTATTTACCTAATAATCCAAATGTTATTGTAGAAAATAAACCTGGCGGTTCATCAACTGTAGGGTTAACACAAGTATACAATGCTGAGCCTGATGGATATACATTGGGTATTACAATGGAAACAGGGTTAGCAATTAAAACACATACTGATGAATTACAATATGAAATGGATAGTTTTGAAGAAATTATAAGACTAGTTGCTTCACCTCAACTTTTAATTATAAGAGAAGATGCACCTTGGGAAAATTTCCAAGAGTGGCTAGAATATGTAAAAGAAAACCCAGGTAAATTCAAGTATGCACATTCTGGGAATGGTACAATTGGTCACTTGGCGATGGAAGAACTAGCAGCAGCTGTAGATATTGATATTGTGGGTATTCCTTATGATGGTGGTGGTCCTTCTATGCAAGCTCTACTTTCTGGGGAAGTAGGCGGGACAATAGGAAATCCTTATCAAGTGGATCCAGAATTAAATCGAATTTTAGTAGACACAGGTTCAGAGCCTAGTAATCTGTATGAAGCAACAACTTTAAAAGAAGAAGGAATTGATGTTGGTAATACGCCTTGGATTGGCTTAGTTGGTCCCCCTGATATCCCTGAAAAGAGATTACAAATTATTCATGATGCTTTTAAACAAGTTCTTGAAGATTCAGAGGTTAAGGAGAAATTAATTGAACAAGGTTTACCACCTTATTATGCAGGTGCAGATGAATTCCGAGATGTTATCAAACAGCGCTATGATATTAACGGAAAAATCTTGAAGGAAATTGGCATGGCTGACTAAAAAAGTTAAAAATTATAGAGTAATCCTATGGGGTTACTCTATAATTTAAAAAGTACATTTGTTTGGTGTGGGGGAGTTTGATGAATTCAAAAATTGCAAATAGCATTACTTTAATTTTTATAATGATTTTCGGGTTGGTGTATTGGAATTCTGCAGGAAAATTAAAGGGTAGCCATGATGATACCACTTTAAGTGCTGCATATTTTCCGAAATTATTAGTTATCGTTCTTATTATTTTATGTTTAATTAGCCTTATCCAAACAATTAGAGGTAATTCTGAAAAGATAAATATTGAAAATCTAAAATTAATTGGTTTAACCACATTGTTTATTATCATTTTTATAGCAAGTTGGGGGTACTTTGGCTATTTTTATATTAATACATTTTTATTTGTTTTTATATTAATAACGATGTATAGATTGCCAAATAAAAAAGCTAAATTATTAATTAAGAATGCCGTTACTTCATTATTTATTACAGTAATAATATATGGGGTATTTGACTTAATTTTAAACTTTAGACTGTAAAGTAGGTGAGATAAATGGAACTAGCATTTGATTTTTCGAGTCTCTTTAGTATTGATGTTTTAATAGCATTATTAATAGGTAGTTTTGCAGGTATGATTATTGGAGCAATCCCTGGTTTAGGTGCTGTACTAGCTATCGTTTTAATGTTACCTTTAACCTACACTATGGAACCTCTAGCAGCAATTTTAATGTTATTGGCTACATATCAATGTGCGGAATATGGAGGCTCTATCTCAGCAATTGTGATTGGGATACCGGGTCATCCAGCCTCATTAGTTACTGCAATTGACGGGAATGCATTAGCTAAAAACAGTTCACCAGGGAAAGCATTAGCTTATTCACTATATGCTTCATTCATTGGTGGCGTAGTATCTGCATTACTTCTTATTTTACTCTCTGTACCACTTGTGAATTTTGCGCTAAAAATCTCTGCGCCAGAATATTTTATGATTGGTGTATTAGGTTTGATAGGAGTAAGCGCTTTAAGCACTAAGGATATAAATAAGAGTTTTATTTCAGGTATCTTAGGATTGATGGCTGGTACAGTTGGTATGGACATGTTTACTGGGGAATCAAGGTTCACTTTAGGTCGAATTGAATTGATGGAAGGTATTGGGTTAATAGCCTTATTAGTAGGGATGTTTGCCTTTTCGGAAGTTTTTGATATCATCAGTAAAGATTTAAATAAGAAATATGTAACAGATAAAAAAGGGTTAAAAGTCAAATTAACAACGAAAGAGTTTAAAAAAGTGATTGAACCTATTGGTATAGGTTCGATTGTAGGATCAATCGTTGGCATGTTTCCAGGAATGGGTGCAGGACCTTCATCCTGGTTTGCATATAGTATTGCTAAATCAAGAACAAAGAATCCAAAAACTTTTGGAAAGGGAAATCCTGATGGGATTGTTGCTCCTGAGTCCGCTAATAATGCGACAGTTGGGGGAGCGCTTATTCCATTATTGTCTTTAGGTATTCCAGGATCACCAGCTACTGCCATTATTTTAGGAGCATTTATAATTCACGGTTTACAGCCAGGACCTAAATTATTTACATCAAATCCAGATATAGCTTATGGAATAATGTATGGATTTATTCTAACTACTATTTTCATGCTAGTTATGGGTAAGTTTGTTACCTCTTGGTTTTCTAGGTTATTAACCGTAAGTAATCCAGTATTAATATCAATGGTATTAGTATTTTCTTTAATCGGAGTATATGTTGAACGCAATGCCTATTTTGACTTGTGGTTGGCTCTTATAATAGGTTTAATTACCTTTATATTATATAAATTTAATTATTCTATTGCTTCGTTTATTTTAGCATTTATTTTAAGCGGTATTATTGAGGAAAATCTAAGACGAAGTTTGATGTTATCTGGTGGAAGCTACGATATTTTCTTTACAAGAACCTACTCACTAATTTTATTTATTATTATCGTATTAATTATTTTGTTTTCAATTTGGAATATATTTAAGAAGAAAAAAGAAGCTGGAGAATCGTAATGAAACTAAAACTTAGGTATTCAATGTGTAAGAATTTAATACTTTCGGTTAAATTATAAAAATTGTTATTTGTTAAAAAGATTTCGAGATTGCTTTTAAAATAGAACATGGATTATATAATTAGTGGGATAACGTAGTCGTCAGTAAATCAAATGAACGAACTAGGAGACGCAAATATAGTAAAAGACATCATGCGAAAATATTAAACTTTGTAGAATCTTTTCTTGGGAGAATATCAATATGAAATCTTACAAGAGCCAGGCCATACAAATGGGTATATATTATTTGGAATTCTGATCAAGTTTCTTAATAGATGAAAACCCATTAATTTAAAATATTGAATGAAATATTCATAAAATTTGAGTTGGAAAGAAATTCATTAAGAGAGTTATTAAAGATAAGATTGATAGCATTATTAATAGTAATACTATAATGGAATTTAACTATTTATGTTCTTTAAATGAATAATTTGGTAAATTGTACAGTAATTTAAAATCCATTGATTGAATACGCAATTCATCCATAAATTTTCTAGCCAAAGTTGATAAGTAAATATCTTTTTTGGTAAAAATACCATGTTTTGAATACAAAGTAATATCATCATCCTTTATAGGAATTGGGAATATTTTTCTGCTTAAAACATAAGGATCAGTTTTACAAGATATTTCAGCATAAAAACCAATAGCATTACTTTCCGCTATTATCTTTTTCATGGTTTCTGAATTACCAGAGGAAAATAATATATTAGGTTCACCAAATCTTTCAATTAAATTTCTTATTATGTAGTTTGAAGAATAATTTTTATTAAAAATAACTAGTGGAAATTGTATAGCCTCTTCTAAAGTTATACTTTTTTGATGAACAAGTGGAAAATCACTACCTACATATGCAATAGTTTTATTTGTGAATAATGGATCAAAATTAAGTCCTGGTTCTTCATCTTTTAAATAGCTTAAAGATGCTAGAGCAAGATCAGCCTTATCATTTCGAATTGCATCGATTGCATGTTTTGTTCCATCTTCTAAGACTGTTATTTCTACATCTGGATACCTTTTTTTAAAAACGTTAAGTGTTTTTGGTAAAATAGTTAAAACAAAAGTTGGTATGGAGACAATTGTTAAGGTACCAGTTAATCGATAATCATGTTCAATATTTTGTAGATCTTTTATTTGATTTACTATTGCTCTCGCTTTTTTAATGACTAATTTACCAGTTTCAGTAGGAATTGACCCAAGTCGAGTTCTAACAAATATCTTAACATTTAACTCTTTTTCTAAATTAGCAATTGATTGACTAATGTTTGGTTGTGATGTATAAAGTTTCTCAGCAGCGTTAGAAATAGAACCTGTATCGGCAATCTCAACAAGACGTTGTAATTGTTCAATTCGCATTTATATCATCCTTTTTTATTAATATATAAATTTAGAGTCTTAACATTGATGAAATTTATATAAAACCAATTTATCAAATATGATATTAATAATTATTATATTTCAAACTCTAAAATCAATCAAGGTATATTTTGAAATATCAGATTATAAAAAAGTTTATAATTTTACTGTTTAATACTTTTATTACTAGCTAAGAACCAGGGGTATTTTTTCAGTAACAGCGAGTATCGCCTATATGGACTGATTATTGGGCCTAAATATTATCGTTGGTCAACTAATTATTTTATGTAATAGGAATATTATTTTTCTTACATCTAGTAGATTATTGTGTTAATGGCATTTAATAAATGTAACTTTTGAAATCCAGCATAAATACAACTTTATATGGAGAAGCGGTGATGGGAGGAACTGAATTGCCACAAGACCAACCTTTGCCTTATTGCCTTTCAGCTTTACTATAGAGGCTCCATGTCAAGTTACCTTGGATAGATATTTATACTTCCATATTTATAATACCGATTGCCATTTTCAAATGCCAAATACAATTAATTGAGAGGTGAATGTACCAATGAGTAATTTTAGTATAAGAAAAATATTAGGCGTATTATATTTTATAACTATTATTTTATATATTATTGAGCTTTTTTGGTATTCTAAACAGCTGTACTTAATTATTAGTTCATTTGCATTTATTTTGTTGATTTTTGCTTATTTTTTCACTACTAAGTCAAATAAGATTATAGTGTTTTTACTTTTATTTGCAGGTACTTTGATTTTTATTTACAACAAATTACCATTATCAGAATTCATTTATGGATTCGGTAATAACGTAAATATTATTGCTTTATTTTTGGCTGTTCCTTTTTTAAGTACTATAATTTCAGTTGGTGGTTACTTACAAGCAATTAAACAACAGTTATTGAATCAAACAAATAAATTAAAAAACTTACCCTATATATTATCGGGATTTTTATCAAATTGTTTGTCGATAATATTCAATATTGGCTCTATGCCAATAGTTAATAAAATTGCAGAAGAAAGTTTTAATTCATTTAAAAAGAAGAAATTAGCATTAACTCTAATGAGATCTTCAGCGGCAGTTGCATTTTGGTCTCCGTATTATGTAGGGGTAGGATTAGTGCTGAGTATATATGAATTATCTTGGTTAGATATTGGTTGGATTACAATTTTAATTGCGGTCAGTTATCTTTTAATCAGCTTATTTTTTTTAAAACAATTAAATTTTGTAGATGATATAGAGAATGAAAGAGTGAATAATTCGAATACTATTACTGATAAATCAGCTAGTAATAAAGTTATTTATTTGTTAATTTGGACAGCGGTATTGTTAATAATCAGTTTCTTATTGGATTATTACCTTCCTATTAATATGTTAAACAGCGTCTCGATCGTTTCTATGATATTACCTATTATATGGTCAATATCAATTAAAGTATTTAAAACCTATATGAAACATGTACGGAAATTAATTTTAAATTCATTTGATCAATCGAAAAATGAAATTATTATATTTATAAGTGCTGGCTATTTTGGAGTTGCTCTTTCAAATACCGATGTTGGTCATTCAATTGCTGATATTATTATCAATATCTCTTTTGGATCAATTTATATTATGTCGATAATTTTGGTGTTTTTTACTATGTTATTAAGTTTTTGTGGAATTCATCCAGTTATTGTTGCTATTGGATTAGGAAGTTCATTATCACCTGAACTATTTGGAGTAAATTCAATTTATATGGCTGTTATATTATTAATATCTATGGGTCTAGGATATAATATATCACCATTCTCGGCTATTACATTAATGACATCTAATTTAACTGGTGTTTCTCCAATCAATATAGTGAAGATTAATTCAGTATACATTCTTTTATCTGCTTTTATTTTACCGCTTCTTTTATATCTAGTATTTATATTTCTCTATAAATAACAAGCAGATTACAGGAGTCATGCCGATTGCCTAGAACTTCATTTTATACGTACGACGAAAAAATTGGATATCATTAAGTCAACAGATTCTTCTTCTAAAAATAAAATTGAAACCGCTATTGTTCGGATTTGAAAGAGAATTAGGATTATGAAAGCAGGAAAACTACTCTCCTAACACATAATAGTAACATGCCTCATGAGAAAACAAATTATAATAATTTTAGACGATTTAAGAAAAAAGGAGCATGTTTGACTAAGAAAACAAAAAGTGTCTGGGAATTAATATTCCTTGACACTTTTTTCATAAAAGAATTAAAATAATGATAATTTATGAGGGAAGAAACGGAAGAAATACATTAAAAAAGTGTCAAGGAAGTGAAAGTGGCTTTTGAGGTGTTTTTTCACCTTTTTGGGTTCTTATTTATACATATCGTAATAATAAAATTAATTAAAACAGTCGGAAAATATATCTTATGTGTTGAGCACTTATAAATAACATTCTGATTGTGACTGCTAAACTAGAATAGACAGTTTTTGCTAGATAAAAAGAAACACTTATTTACCAAATATACTAATAAAAATTAAGTACCTTTCATTGTAAAATGTTTATATGTAAAACATACATCAGTGGAGGTAGCAAAAGGTGGATAAGTGGGAAATGTATATGGAAATACATCAGTTAATTAAAAAAGGTTTTAGTAAGACGAAGGTTGCAGAAAAACTAGGAATCTCAAGATCAACCGTTCATCGTTATCTAAAAAGGAAACCTTCGGATATGTCTGAGTGGGTAGATTCTCTTCAGTCGAGAAGTAAGAAATTAGATCCTTATAAAGAACTAATTTTATCCTGGTTGAGAGAGCATCCAGATATGTCAGCTGCACAAGTAGAAGACTGGTTAAAAGAGAAGTATGAAGATTTAAAAGTAGGTGAAAGTACGGTTCGCTCCTATGTTAGAGAGCTTCGAGAGGAATATAAAATAAAGAAAGAAACTTCACCACGAATATACGAAGCTATACCTGATTCACCTATGGGTGAGCAAATACAAGTTGATTTTGGTCATACCAAACAGAAGGCAGTCGATAATAAGGAAGTAAAATTAAACTTTATAGCTTTTGTGTTATCTAATTCAAGATACAAGTATAAAGAATGGTTAGATAGACCATTTACTACCCAAGACGTCATAAAAGCACATGAAAATGCATTTAGGTGGTTTGGGGGGATTCCAAGTGAATTAGTATATGACCAAGATAGTTTAATAGTTGTCAGTGAGAATGGTGGGGATTTAATTTTAACGCAAGAATTTCAACAATATAAAGAATCTAGGAACCTAACCCTTCGGGTTTGCCGTAAGGCGGATCCAGAGAGTAAAGGAAAAATTGAAAATGTAGTTGGTTTTATTAAACATAACTTCGCTAAACATCGAGTTTTTTATAACATTGATTCTTGGAACGAACAAGGTTGGGAATGGCTCAATAGAACTGGCAACTATAAAATACATAATACAACAAAAAAGAGACCGGTCGATGTGTTTTCCCTGGAAAGACAACACTTACGACCAGTCACCAAAAATCTAGATATAAAATATAACTATGAAAATAGTATATCAAGATGTGTCCATAAGGACAATACTATTCGTTATTTATCTAATCGTTATTCCCTTCCATTGGGGACGTTTGGCAAACATGAAATTGTCTGCATAAAGGCAACCGAAGAAAAGGAATTAATTATCTATATCCCTGAAACAGGTGAAATCGTCGCAAAACATAACATCCCTGACGGGAAGGGTTTGTTGATTAAAGATAGAAATCATAGTCGAGATAGAACAAAAGGTATTGATGTATTCATGGGTACAGTTGCCCAACAATTTGATGACAGTGAGATAGCTTATGATTATTTACAAACAGTAAAAGGAAAATATCCTCGATATGTTAGGGATCAGCTCCAAATGATATTAAAAGAGACAAAAGTAAATAACAGGGAAATTCTATCGGCAGCATTGAATGAGTGTATAAAAAGGAGCCTTTATGGTGCAACAGATTTTAGCGATGTCGTTTCTTATTTAAAACGACACCGACAAGTTGAAGACACAGTGAATGATACCGCTGAGAATGTAACACAAATTAAAGGAGTTTCTGGCTGGGTGATGGAGACGGAGGCTCAAAAAAGAGAAGTGGATGCCTATACTGCAATATTGGAAGGTGAACCAATATGATGCAGCTAAATCAATTACAAGAATTAATGAAGACATTACGTTTAACAGAAACAGCAAATCACCTTCCAACATTAATTAGAGAAGCTGAGCAAAAGGATTCGTCCTTTACTCAGTTCCTCTTAGATGTAGCAAAATACGAACAGATTCGAAGAGAAGAAAAGCAATTGGAGAAGCGTTTTAAATGGGCTACCTTTCCTTTTCACAAAACATTAGATGAATTTAACTTAAAGGAACAGAAATCATTAAGCACCAAACAGTTAAACAGATTGAAAGATTTAACGTGGATAGAACAGTTACACAATATCATTCTATTAGGGCCGCCAGGCAGTGGTAAAACCCATATTTCAGTCGGCCTGGGCATAGAAGCATTAAATCAAGGATATAAGGTTATCTTTACTACCATCGGAGACCTTGTTCATGTATTAAAAACAGAGGAAATCACTCGTAAATCTCAGACAAGAATGAAAAGAATACGAGATGCAGATTTAGTCATTATTGATGATTTGATGTTCATGGCAATGAATCAACAAGAAGCTAATATGTTTTTTCATTTGATCAATGATTTATATAATCAATCATCCATCATTTTAACATCAAATAAAGCACCTAAAGAATGGGGAGAATTATTAGGTGACCAAGCAATTACAACAGCGATATTAGATAGAATTTTACATCGAGTTGAAATCATTCATTTAAATGAAGATAGTTATCGAATGAAACATAGATCGACCATATTTGGGCAAGAAAGTGTTTCAAATTAATGAGCATAAATTGTGTCTTTTTACTTGACGGTCACACTGATCTTGTTTGAAAACCGATCTTTGGTAGTAAAATTTGTAAAGTATATGTAGATTACAAAAAAATTTTAATCACCCTTTTTTAGATTACTTCGATTCTTGATAAGGATAAAACTCTGCTGGAACATATCCTAAATTCCGTCTATAATAAAGCATAGGATCTTTTTAGTTCTTCTTAATATTTAATACCCCCCCCCCCGATTAAAATAGTATGATCTCCTACTACTATTTTTTGGTAGTTTGGCATTCCAATACGGCATATGCTCCGTCTAAGATAGGTAACTGAAGATTGGAATATTCCCACTTAGACATACTAAAACGATCCGCCCTTTTTGTTGAGAATAAATTACAAAGTTGTTTTTGATCTCCAGACAAAATATGAACAGCAAATTTCTCTCCGTTAACAAAGGCATCTAGGGAGGATACCCTGTGATCTATAGACCAGAGTATTAATAATGGATTTATAGAAACGGATGCAAAAGAGTTCACTGTTAAACCAACGGGTTCCCTTCTTGATCAATCGTAGTCAAAATTGTAACCCCAGTTGGATAGTTTGCCATTACTTCTTTCGTTTGGATTAGCTAACAGTTCTTCAGTCATTGGAGTTCTCACAATCCCAGGATGGATACAATTAACTCTTACTCCCAACGGAGCAAATTCGACGGCTGCCGTCTTTGTTAGCATTCTAACGGCTCCTTTCGAGCATGGTATGATGCTGCGGCCCCACTTCCCACTAACGCCCAAATCGATGAATTATTTACTATAGACCCACTCTTACTATCTTTCAAAAGATTGATAGAAAACTTCATTCCTAGAAAAACACTTTTAGCATTTACATCAATAATTTCATCCCACTCATTTTCATTTAACTCTTGAATAGGCTTTCTTCCTGGAGTTCCAGCATTATTTACTAAAATATCTAATCTTCCATACTCTCTCTATATATAAACAATCGTTTTTTTCCAGTCATCCGCCCTAGAAACATTCATTTGTATAAAACTTGCTATTCCTCCTTCTTCATCAACAAGCTTTTCGGCAGTTTCCTTCCCTTTTTCACTTAGATCTTCTAATATTACTATGGCCCCATGTTTCAATAATACCCTTGCCATTGCTTCCCCTTGCCCCTTAGCAGCTCCAGTAATTAGGGCTTTTTTCCCTTCTAATCTACTCACTAAATAGTCCTCCTATACATATATTGTTACTTAATAATTGGATTAAAAACCATATATCGTCATACCGTCATCTACTAGAATGGTTTGTCCTGTGACATAGTTGGATGTCTCTGAGCAAAGAAATACAGTAGGGCCAACAACTTCCTCTAGTTTTCCAATACGTCTTAAGGGGGTACGATCTAAAATTGATTTCAAGTATTCCTCATCCTTTAAATATTTTTCAGTTAAAGATGTAGATACGTACCATGGTCCGATGGCATTAACGTGAATATTGTACTTGGCCCATTCGAGAGCTAGATTCTTGGTCATTTGAATTACCGCTGCTTTTGTAGCACCATAAGCGACCCTAGTATTTAAGGCTGTATGACCTGCTACAGAAGAAACATTAATGATTTTCCCAAATCCTTGTTTTTTCATAATTTCCCCAGCTACTTTAGACATTTTAAATACCGCTGTTAAATTTAGATTTATAATTATTTCCCAATCCTCAGCTCTAATTTCCAGAGCATGATGCAAGTCTCGTAGATCCAAGAGAGTTAATCAAGGCATCATACTCAATGCATTTTAGTTGACTCCCACTCTTTATATACTTGTTTACATTTATAACTAAATTACACTATATTGGAACTATACGACAAAGGAAGTACATAACGAATTTTTGTGGATGGGGGAGGTTTTGTATGAATAAGCATGACATAAATCAGGATGATTACCGATTTAAAATAGCGAACAGAGAAGCACTCATCGGAGTAGGATTAGTACTTTTTAATTTTGTCTGGTGGTATGGATTTGCATATGGATTAGGCAGTAGGGATATATCCGAATATTCCTATATATTTGGATTGCCGGCTTGGTTTTTTTACAGTTGTGTCTTAGGCTTTATCGTTATGGTTGTCTTGATTTCTATTGTAATGAAGTTATTTTTTACTGATATGCTATTAGAAGATGAGGAGAATTAAATGGGTATGAATTGGCAAGCGATTTTACCGTTATTACTATTTTTGATCATTATTTTTGCAGTTGGAATATGGGCTGGTAGGTATGTTAAAGCGACGAACTCCTTCCTGCATGAATATTTCCTGGGTGGAAGAAGCTTAGGTGGATTTGTACTTGCGATGACGATGGTAACCACCTATGGAAGTGCCAGCAGTTTTTTGAGCGGTCCTGGTACCGCCTATAATCAGGGGCTTGGATGGGTATTGTTATCGATGTCCCAATTGGCAACGGGCTATTTTGTGTTAATGATTTTGGGAAAGAAGTTTGCTATTGTCACTCGTAAATACAAAGCTGTTACCATTGTTGATTTTTTGAAGGAACGCTATCAGTCAAAATGGGTTGTGATTTTGTCTGCTGCTAGTATTCTATTATTTCTTTTTTCGGCAATGTCCGCTCAATGGATTGGTGGCGGCCGTTTGATAGAGTCATTAACAGGTTTTTCCTATATATCATCTTTATTTATTTTTTCAATATCTGTACTCGTGTATGTTGTTATCGGAGGATTCCGAGCTGTAGCTTTGACGGATACACTTCAGGGGATTGTAATGTTGTTCGGTACTTTAATATTATTGGTTGCTGTTATTATCGCTGGTGGTGGTATACCATCTATCATTGCTGACCTTGCAGCTGAAAATCCCAATTTGATTACACCGTTTGGAGCAAACGGCGACTTGACTCCAAGTTATGTTTCATCCTTCTGGGTGCTGGTTGGTGTAGGCGTGGTGGCACTTCCTCAAATAGCTGTCAGGGCAATGTCATATAAAAACTCCAAATCCATGCATAAAGGGATTATTATAAGTACCATTGTTGTCGGTTTCATTATGCTGAACATGCATCTGATTGGTGTTTTTGCAAGGCCCGTAATGCCTGGTGTAGAGGTCGGGGATACGGTGATGCCGCTCGTTGCCCAGCAGGTACTGCCGAACTGGCTTGCGGGAATCATACTTGCTGCACCGATGGCAGCCATCATGACAACTGTAAATTCACTGCTGTTATTGGTCAGCTCGACCATTGTGAAGGATATCTATCTAAATTACATCGAGCCTGAAGCCGGAGAAAGCCGGGTAAGGGGCCTGAGTATGTGGATTACAGGAATACTGGGAGTAGTAGTCATTGTCATGTCACTGAATCCACCAGACTTGATCATTTGGCTGAACCTATTTTCAATGGGAGGACTTGAATCGGCATTTATCTGGCCAATCGTGATGGGTCTTTATTGGAGTAAGGGTAATAAACACGGGGCAATTGCATCGATGCTCACTGGTGTTTCCAGTTATGTACTTTTTGAATACTTTTATCCGCAGCCATTTGGTATGCATTCTGTAGTAACGTCGATCACATTGGCATTTGTTGCATATGTTGGATTTAGTTTGGCTTCTCAGAAAAGCATTGCTGCAATAGCAGGGAAATAATGAGGAAAGGAATCATTTCTTAATTGAAATGGTTCCTTTTGCATTTTCCTCTTTTCGTAAGTTTGAATGCCTTATTATCATCAGAGTTGATATAAAATGCGAAGTAACATCAATGTTGAGTCTCTAACCTGGTAATGGAAGTAATTTACTTCGGCAACCGCAGCGTATACACTTCGCTTTCCGCGGGCGGCTGGTGAGCCCCTTCATGCTAGCGCATTTCAGTGTCTCACCTATGCCTTTCCGCCCGCTGGAGTCTACGTGTATACGGGCTGCTGATATGGAGTTTTTACAAGAATTCTACGCAAGAAAGATCAATACATTTCATTTACTTTCAGTGCATTAGGTATTTTTCTAACAAGAGATTTCTCAGTCATCATTAGCTGTTGAAAGTACAGTAAATGCCAGCAATCTTCTATCCAGCTCGGGGAAATACACGGAGACTCCTTGAAAATGCGTCCGCATTTTCTACGTGCGATGTAACGCTGTCGAAGCATTCCTTGTTCTGCGGGAAGAGAGGCATCGGTGAGACAACGTAGCGCTTTAGCGCCAGTTGGCCTCACCAGCCGCCCGCGAAAAGCGCAGTGTATTTCCCCGAGCGGTAGCCGAAGCTCACTATTTTAGTTCGCACTTTACATAGAGTATGCAATAACAACATACTAGAAAACGGTCATATGGGAAAAATGAAGGTTAGTCCCATAAAGAAAGCTGATATGAGTTCAAACTCAATCAGCTTCTGTTTGTGGCCTGTGTCATCTGGTGCCAGACTGAACCTTTTGCTTCTTCTCCACCTTTAATTCGTTCCAAAGCAAGCTTTATCTGCATCCGAACCTCGAATTCCGGATCGTCAGCTGCAGCCTCCAATGCCGGAATTGCTGTTTCATCACCTGCTTCAAATAAAAACATAGCTGCTCTCCATCGTACGATACGGCTGGAGTCAGACAACGATTCAATCATCTGTGGCATCGCTTCTTTAAATCCTAGATCGGAAATACAATCGCCAGCAGTTCGTCTGACATTTACTGCCTTATCTTTTAATGCTTTATATAAATAAGGAAGGACTTCAGACTCTTCAATCATCCCCAGATAGGCAGTTGCCAGCCTTCTGATGGATGATTTTTCATCGTCTAATGCTTTGTCAAGCAATGGTAAATCGCTAAAATCGGGATCTAGCCGGTCAAGGGCTGCGTAGCGTACTTTCCAATCAGGATGGTCGAGAGTTTCCAGTGAAATACTGCTCCTACCGTCAGTTGCTTTGTCTTCATTTGTTTCTCCAGGTTGCTCAAATGCCATTTTAACCAGATTGTTTAATCGTTCTTTATCATAGCTTGCAGATAATTCCTCAATCACATCGGAGCCAATTTCCTCCATCGAGCCATACCTTGGATGCTGCTCCACCCATTTCCTGTCCATAATCACATTGGGGGAGGAAGGGGAAGCTTCCATAGCAGCATTTGTAAATTGTTCAGGGAGACCAAAGCGCTTTTCTTCCGTGCCATCATCCAATTTGACCTGCATCGGTATTCCGCGAAACATCTGCACGAATACTTTAACCTCACCAAACGAGTCATCTGGCTGGTGGTTAACTGCTGCTGTCTGGTCTTGCGTATCCTCTTCTGTACCCAAGACTTCACGAACCTTTGGTAACAGTTCTTCCCATGGGGTCTTCGGATTCCGGGCTAGTGCAATGAAATCAACAACCCGATATATATTTTTGACCCCCTCAATAGAAAAAAGCTGTTTTACATACATTGGTGCATTTTCCAGGTCATCCTTCTCGTTAAAATTATAGGTCTCACCAGCAGGCAATTCCTCATTCAAGTTTATTTTCATGGAATGCGGACTTGGTGTTGGTTCAATCGATACAATTTTCATCGTCTCTCCCTCCGTACCTCATCTATTCGTTTGCAAGCTTATCAGCAAAAGCTTTCATATAAGGCGGGAGATCTGGTGGGCGGCGGCTTGATACAATATGGCCGTCAACTACAACCGCTTCATCGCTCCAAGTTGCACCGGCATTGGTCATATCATCTTTTATGCCTGGTGTACTTGTTACCTTTTTCCCCTGTAAAATGTCCGCAGAGATAAGTACCCAGCCTGCGTGGCAAATTTGTCCGATTGGCTTCTTCGCTTCATCCATGGAACGGATAAATTCAATTACTTCAGGATAACGTCTCAGTTTGTCCGGTGCCCATCCCCCTGGAACCAGTATTGCATCATAATCCGCTGCATTGATATCCTTGAATGCATATGCTGATTCGGCGGGAACCCCATATTTTCCGATGTATTTCTTATTTGCTTCGTTTCCTACTAAATCGACTTGTGCACCTTCTTCCTGAAGACGTAAAATCGGATACCATAGTTCCAGATCTTCAAAGTCATTTTCAACAAGTGCAATAACCTTTTTATCTTGCAGTCGCATGCAGATCCCTCCATAAATTTGATATATTCAGTGTAACAGAGGGGAGGACAGATTTCGATTAAGATGCTGTGGGAATATATATAAGCATTTATCGATTGCGGGAATCTTCTGGAAATGAAGTAGCACCCCTAACCATTGAATTCTGCAAAACGTATAAAAGTATGCTCATCCTCTACAAGACCACAGGAAGCACATTGAATTTTGTATTTTGGACCCTTATAGAGATGATGAAAAACTTCCACATTTTCATTTGTATATTCATTAATCATTTCACCGGTTTGAGCATTGAGTTTTACCGGCTTGGCAACTTGTTCAATGATATTAAACCGAGAGCGATTTGTTTTGCAATTGGGACATCGATAAGGTTGAGTCATGATAAACACCTCCACGTTTAGTATTCCAAAAAATCTGAGGCATTATGATATATTTTCAACTTATACGACAAGAAAAAATCTTCCTTCTCTTGATGATAGAGGAGGAAGACCTGATTATGATCCAAACCATTTTTTAACCCTGTTTAAAAAGGTAGGCTGATGATCCTGTTCTGGGGTTGTTTCTTGTCCCTTATTCGGTTGTTCATCCTCAATAAAGATAATTTCTTTATCGATAGCATGCTCATAAGTTAGAACTGCCCCAATATCGGTATCTTTCTCATTGTTGGTGACAGTCGTGTAAGGGATATTGTATTTGTTTGCCAGCGCTTTTTCTGCCTTCAAAAACCGATAGGCAACATGCCCGTTAATAAGCAATCTGGCCTCGGGGTTTTCTTTTATTGCTTCTTCCAATTTTCTGATTCCGGAATCGGTCATAACTTGTCCGATCGTAAGGGCGAGGACAACTCGTTCTCTGAGCGTACCAAGAAATTGAATCCGTTCTTGTTCCTTAGGCAAACGTGTTCCATATAAACCTTCTGTCAAATAATCATCAACATTTTTCTTGCTCATTGATTATTCACCCTTTAATGTTAGATTACCCTTAATGTACAATATTGTTAATCGAGATACCAATATTTAATTAAAGAATGCGATTCAATCCTTCCACGGAATGAATCGCATCTTATTGAACTATCTTTTATGTGCACGTTTGTCTGCAGCCCGACTTCTTGCCTGTGCTTCCTTATCCTCGGCATCAGCAAATTCTTCTGAGAATTCGACATCGATACCGTCACTTTTTTGATTTTTTGGAGTTTGCGCCAAAAAATTGTTTTTTCTCTTGTTATGATCATCTCTACCCATGTTAATCACCTCTTTTTCAGAAGGGTTTCATGGTTAGTATGTTCAACTAATCCTCTTTATTGCATGTAAAGATTTTACTTTCGGTCGCCTCCCAAAATATCGAATAAACCACCAGCTATACTTCCTTCACCTTTTGATCCGCCACGTTCCGGTGCTGCAGCAAAAATTCTGCTTGCAAGCCTGCTGAATGGGAGAGATTGAATCCAAACGGTCCCTGGTCCTTTTAAAGTAGCGAAAAATAAGCCTTCACCACCAAATAATGCGGTCTTGATCCCACCTATATATTCGATGTTATAGTCGACATTTCCAGTCATTGCCACGAGACATCCAGTATCCACTTTAAGCGCCTCACCGGCTTCCAATACTTTATGGTGAATTGTCCCTCCCGCATGAATGAAGGCCATTCCGTCGCCCTCCAGCTTTTGCATAATGAAACCCTCACCACCGAAAAATCCCGTCCCTATTCTTTTCTGAAATTCGATACCAACTGACACCCCTTTTGCTGCAGCAAGGAAGGCGTCCTTTTGACAAATTAACTTGCCTTCTATTTCACTTAAATCCATTGGTATAATTTTTCCCGGGTATGGGGAAGCAAATGAGACATGTTTTTTACCGATACCATCATTAGTGAAGGTGGTAATAAATAAACTTTCCCCGGTTATCACTCTTTTTCCGGCACCAATTAATTTTCCGATGAATCCATTTTGGTTATCTGATCCGTCACCAAATATTGTTTCCATACGAATGTGTTCATCCATCATCATTAAACTTCCTGCCTCAGCGATAACCGTCTCCTGGGGGTCAAGCTCAACCTCTACAAATTGCATGTCGTCACCGTATAGCTTGTAGTCGATTTCGTGGTTATTCATTCCTATACTTCCCTTCTTCTTTAATACATAATTATTACGTTGAAGGTCAAAAGAAGGATTCATATATTTTTTAGAAAATAAGAAAGCTCTCAAATCAATAAAAAGATTTGAGAGCCCATCTTTATTGGCCTAATGCGGCATTGTATTTTGGATAGGTGAGAAGCTGTTCATATAGGTTTGCATATCCTCTGGCTTTAATTGTGGCACCTGATAATACTGATGTTTATTTTGGTATAAAAAGACCTCATAAGCCATCTCGATAATATGTGGTACGCTGTCAGCGAACACTCTTCTCAACACAGGGTTTGTTGTTTCCAATGCAGTCATTGTAAAAGCGGATGCAGATGATTTTAAGTTACCCATCATAAATCCTGAGATACTTTGATCATTCAGCTCGTTAACTGATTGGGCAGGTGTCTTCGGTTGGGTTGGCTTCATTCCATAAAGTACATTGTTGCTTTGTGCCATATTGTAGGTTTGTGTTTTTACTGTTGGTTCCTTGCCTGTTTTTAACGTCTCTACTACTGTATTATACGTTTGGGACATATATGCTTTATGTTTCTGAAGCATTGTTTTCAATTCAGGATCTTGTATATGCGGTTCATAAAGCAACGTTTGTTCGATGCTTCCCACAAGTCCAGAAAGTGCTTCATGTGCATCAAACATTTCATGTCCGCCATGGCTCTCTTGAGCAGCCATTTGGGCAGAACTCTGCTGGTTTTGGTTTTGCGGTTGTTCGTTAAGCAATATCATAACCTCCTTTAATTAGTCACTGATATTTTTTACGAAACGACATAAGTTATTCAACATAAATTTAATGGCAGCTTTATACTTTTTGCCCTTCCTACTAAAAAACGTTATAATTTTAACATTAAACAGCTAAAATACCTCAATGAAGGAGTCCTGTCATGGATGAGAAAAGTACTATAAACAAAGATAGCGAAAATATAGAGCGGGGCAATAATATCGAAGTTTGGGAAGATGTTGTCAATATTAAAGATTTACTCTTAAGCATACTTATTTGTGCAAGCGCTGCAATGGGAGGATATTTAATTGCTCCGGATGATCCGCAGAAACCATTGCTGTATGGATTGGTTGGGGTAGTAATTGGCTTTCTGGTCAGCAGTATGATCATCAAGCCAAAACGAACACTTAGATTTGAAGATGAGGAGAAATAGAAAATGGATTTATCATTAATAATGGAATTAATAGCAATCTCCATCTTTGGTGCGGTACTATATACGATAATTGGTATAGCGCCAGGAACCGATGAGACAGCAGTGCTAATGCCCGTCACACTAATCCTGGTGTTATCTGGGCTGCAGCCTATTTCAGTTTTGGCTTTTTTTATATCGTCTATTGTAGCAAAGAAATTGACCGATTCAATACCAGTTGCCATTGCAGGTATTCCTGGGGGAGTTTTATCTGCTCCGATGGTCGAGCATGCCATGGTTCTGAAAAACCGGGGTTTGCCTGATGTCAGTATTCGAAAAATGGCATCAGGATCAGTAATTGGAACGCTTATAGCTGTACCTCTCAGTTTATTTCTTGCAAATTTACTAATCCCTTTTGGTGAAACCATTTCAAAGTACTCGAATGAAATATTTTTTGGCGGAGCGGTATTCTTGGCGCTCATGACGAAAAACAGATGGCTGGCACTGCTTTCCATCGTTCCATTTGCATTGCTTATTCAAGGATTGCGCCATCTGTATTGGGGGACAGGAGCCGTTCCGGAAGATACAACCGTGTTTACCTCCTTTTTCCTTGGTATTACAGTAGGACCTATTATACTGAAATTGCTAGAATTACTGAATAAAGAAATTCGAAGTAATCTGCCAAGAAGGACAACAAACGATATTGTTTTAAAACAGCAAGAAAAGGTGAAGGGGTTTCCAAACCCATTTAAAATTTTGGACAAAAAAGAGACAGGATCCGCTGCTTTCTCATCAGTACTCGGAGTATTTACATTCTTTATGAGTCCGGCGGGAATGACAATTTTCCTTGGAGAGGTGATCTCCAGCAGAATTAAGGACCCTATTAAAAAAGCGACCAGAGCAATTTCCAGCATGGATGGGGTGACGAATGCAGCCTATATTTCGGGTATATTAATTCCTTTAATCGCTATTGGTGCTCCATTATCACCAACCGCATTAGGACCAGGAATGGCGCTGTTTAATGCACCTCCTGTATTTACGGAAGATCATAATCTTCACCATATTCTTTCGATGGGTGATTTTATTGTTGCTACTGTTATTGGTGCGGTGATAGCAATTAGTTTGACTTATTTTGTAACCGTGAAATACTCGCAGCAAATATGTACTTTCGTCTTTAAGTATATACCTCATGAAGCATTGCTTGGCGTATTTTTGGCATTGGTTATCATGCTGGCATACATGGATGCAGGTTTGATCAATATCGGTGGGGTTATCCTGATTGGTTTGGTCGCCGGAGTTTTACATAGATGGGGCGTAAATTACGGCATACAGTTTATGGTTCTGTATGCAGCACCATGGATTGTTGGCAATCTGGTTTTCTAATTATTTTATTCGCATTAACTTATTCCATTACTAATGGTTTTCCAAAAATATTATGATTGGCTGTTTTAAATTATGCTATGATGTATTTATAATAAGTTTAACTATTTCGAAAAATGGGAGGTTAAAAAATGCGTAAAAAAGACCCCATTCGATTGGACAGCCGGATACATTTAATCGATGGATTTGATCTTGATGTATCAAATCGGACCGGAACCTATGTGATTAAAGAAGACAATCTGACATTGATAGAGACTGGTCCAAGTCCATCGATTAAATATATCAAGGCTGGCTTATCTGACCTTGGGCATTCATTAGATGAGGTTAAGTATATTATCCTTACCCATATACATTTAGACCATGCTGGCGGGGCCGGACTGTTAATCAGGGAGTGCCCGAATGCTGAGATTATAGTTCATCCTAGAGGTAAAAGACATCTGGTTGATCCGAAAAAACTGGCAGCAGGTGCAAGAGCGGTATATGGTGAAAGCTTCTCTGAGCTATTCGACCCGATTTTGCCGATTGCCGAGGATCGGTTACTGATCAAAGGGGAAGGAGATACATTGGAAATTGGTCAGAATTGTATTCTTGAATTTTGGGATACACCTGGGCATGCTAAACATCACTTGGGAATTTATGACCCTGTAAGTAATGGGATGTTCACTGGTGATACTGCAGGGGTCCGCTATGAACAGCTCGTGCCAGATGGGGTGGATTTAATATTACCTTCCACCTCTCCAAACCATTTCAATCCAAATGATATGGAAACATCCATTGATCGTTTCCGCAAGAAAAACCTAGACCGAATCTATTACGGTCATTTTGGAATGACGGAAAATCCGGACCAGGCCCTGAACCAGGTATCTGGCTGGCTTGAAGTCTTTATGGAGGTTGGAGAGCAAGCCGTGATAGAAGGCAGAGGATATGATACTGTTTCCCAGCGTTTGCTTGAAAGAATTCGGTTGCATCTCAGGGAAAAAGGGATAGATGATGACCACGAAGTATATATTCTCATTAATCTTGACTTACAGGTAGGTTCTTTAGGGATTATTGACTACTTCAAGAAATTGAAGCATTAGTTTAGAAAATATACTCGAAGAAATATAGTAAGGAGAGATTTTTACTTCTTAAGAAAAGCCGGGCATTCGCCCGGCTTTATTCATAAAATAAGAAAGTATAAATTTTGGCAGCAATTAACTTTTACACATAAACAGCCACGTCCAGCTCCAACGCCCAGGGACTAGCGAGACTTCCTTCGCCTCCGTACGATAAAGAAGACTTGCCGACTGGCTTTGCCAGAGGGCTTAGTCGCACTTATACCCTTGTGGTGAAAGTCAACATCGACTCTCTCCGTTCGTCGTGTTTCCTTTATCTCCTACGTAGGAATGTTCGACAAGTCGAACCACCCCATAGTGCGGGGCGCAGTCCGTAGGTCCCTTAACGGGCGCTTGCGCTTTTGTTCATGATTGTCTAGAGAATTATAAAAAGATAGGGGTGCTGACTACTCCATCTCTTCCATTTCAAGCACGATCGGACAATGATCACTTCCCATAACGAGTGAGTGTACCTGGGAATCCTTTAAGAAAGGTACCAGTCTCTCTGATACGATGAAATAGTCAATCCTCCACCCGATATTTCGCTCACGTATTGTTTTCATATAGGACCACCAGGAATAAATCCCTTCTTTATCAGGATAAAAATGCCTGAGGCTGTCCACAAATCCTGAGTCCAGCAAACGAGTCATTTTACCTCTTTCTTCAGTCGTAAACCCGGAGTTACCATGATTTGTTTTGTGATTTTTCAAATCTATCTCTTGATGGGCAACATTCAGATCCCCGCAGTAGATGACTGGTTTTACAGCATCCAATTCTCTTAGATAAGTATATAATTCATCCTCCCATTCCAGGCGGTATTCCAATCTCGTTAAGTCTCTTTTGGAGTTTGGTGTATATACATTAACAAGGAAATATTCGTCAAACTCCAGTGTAATGATCCTTCCTTCTTCCTGGAAATCCTCCTGTCCTAATCCGTATTTCACACTGAGCGGTTTCTTCTTCGTAAACACTGCTGTACCTGAATAACCTTTCTTTTGGGCATAGTTCCAGCATTGGTGATATCCATCGAGGTCCATATCAATTTGCCCTTTTTGTAATTTCGATTCCTGAATACAGAAAATATCTGCATCGATTTCGTGAAAATAATCAAGAAATCCCTTTTTTACACAAGCTCGGATTCCGTTTACATTCCAGGATACAAGTTTCATAGATGATTTTATTTCCTTTCTATATATAGTTCTGTTTGTCCATTTTAACATATGGAAAGGTAAGGGTCCTCCATAAATAAACCGGTAACTGGTGATTATTGGTGAATTTGTCGGATTACTGTATTATTTTCATTTCCCGGGAAATATATTGTCGAATTATATATTTCTTGAAATTCTATTGACTTTAAGGTGTATTAACTGCATAATACATATCAGATGGAGCGTATTACGCGTTTAATACACTCTTATATGTTTGGTGTATTAAGTATATAATACACAAATGGTTATGTCTTAGGAAAATATAGGAGCGTGTGCCATGAAAGTTAATTTAAATAAAAGAGAGCCTGTGTATGTGCAGGTTGTCCGCCATTTTAAGGAACAGATCGCTGCAGGCAATTATGAGCCTGGTCAGGAAATTCCATCCAGAAGGGAATTGGCGAATCAGTTAAAAATCAATCCAAATACCGCACAGCGGGCATACAAGGAAATGGAGGAACAGGGTTTGATATTTACCGAGGGAAATAACCCAAGCAGGATTACGAAAGATGGAAAAGTAATTGGAACCGTCCGTGAGGAACTTATTATCCAGGCAGTGGATGCTTTTATTACATCAATAAGGCCTATCAACATTCCTGTCGATGACTTGGTAGGATTGATTAAAGAGAAGTATACAGAGATTGAAAGAAATACAAGGGGGGATAGCAATGATCGAAGTTAAAGAACTAACGAAGAAGTTTGGACGCAAAACAGTATTGAATGGTGTTTCGTTTACTGCTGAGAAGGGACAGATTACCTGTCTGATTGGAATCAATGGAGTTGGTAAAACGACGATAATGAATGCGATTATGGCACTGACACCGATAAATGGTGGAGAAATATTGATAAATGGAGAAAAAATCCATAAGCACAGCTATGAAAAGATTACCTTCATTCCAGATGCAATAACGATGCTTCCCCAAATGAAAATATCAGAGACAATGCAATTCATGGCTGATTTCTATGATTGCTGGAATCAAAAACGGGCAGATGAGATACTTCAATTTTTTAAGTTGAGAGAAGACAATCGTCTTTCCGAATTGTCCAAAGGAAATACAGCAAAAGTAAATCTCATGCTTGGACTTGCAATGGATGTTGATTTCCTGTTGATGGATGAGCCTTTTTCCGGAATCGATATTTTCAGTCGCGAACAAATCGCCGATGTCTTCTCAAGCCATCTCGTTGAAGACCGAGGAGTTCTTATTACAACACATGAAATTAATGATATCGAGCATCTAATCGATAAGGCCGTACTGCTGAATAACGGTATCGTTTCTAAAGAGTTCAATACAGAAGAGATCCGTGAAAATGAAGGGAAATCTGTAGTTGATATGATGAGAGAGGTGTATCAGGGATGAACAGGTATTTTAAACTCGTTAACTTTGAGTTCAACCGTTTCTTAAAAATTTACCTTGTACTAATCGGGATAACGATTATTTCGCAAATTATCGGTGTCATCGTGAAATCTAATCAGTACCTTAATATGGCCAACGACCAAATCCAAGGTGGTTCAATGTCAAGCAGTGAATTTATAAATCAGTATGGACCGATATCTCTTTATGAAATCATACAAACGTTATGGTTTTTAGGACCGATTGCTCTTTGTATTGTATCACTGATTATTTATGTTTTTTTTATCTGGTACAGGGATTGGCTCGGTAAGAACACGTTTGTATACCGGTTGTTCATGTTGCCAACGGCCCGTATTAATATTTACTTTGCAAAAGCAACAACTGTATTCCTGATGGTGCTTGGATTGATCGCATTACAATTATTATTGCTTCCTGTTGAGGCTTGGATTTTACAATGGATAGTGCCATTCGATTTTAGAATAGATATGTCCATCCGTGAAATTACCGGAATCTTCCACTATTTTGCTATCCTGTTTCCGAATACAATCGTCCAATTTATCATCCATTATGGAATTGGTTTTATGGCAGTATTTGTTGTGTTTACAGCTATTTTATTTGAGCGGAGCTATCGATGGAAGGGAATCTTGTTTGGGATAATATATGGTGTGCTGGCATTGCTGCTGTTTTTCGCGCCTGTATTGCTGCAAGCTACGATTCTATATGAATTTTTTTATCCGATTGAGCTATTAGTGCTCCAAATGATTACAGGTCTCACTGTAATTGCAGGGTCGATATGGATGAGCAATTATCTGTTGAATAAAAAAATAAGGATATGGTAGGGGGATTAAAATGAAACGCTATTGGAAGTTAATTTCTATTGTACTGATTATCGTTCTTGTAATTGGAACGTTTTACATACAATCCAGTATGGCAGCAAGTAATTATCCGGAATTTGTTATTGAAACAGTAAGCGGCAATCAAGAAGAAGTAGAGCAACTTTCCCTGCTGGCTAATTATCGGAATGGGATGATATATGATAATGTAACGATTACTGAAAATGGAGCGGAATATGTAAGTGAGGGTTCCTTTTTAGAGCAATTGGAGGGTTCTTATGCGAACGCTGAGATAAAGCGATTGCAAGAGGATTACCGTCATTTTATGAGGGGTAAAACCGGGTCACCCCGTTTGTTTTTTGAGGATCAGAGTAAAGTGGCATACGCTGATTTAAGTATGGAAACGTTAAACAATAGGTACAAGCCAAGTGATTTTTCATTTGATATTAGCGTTTTAGACAAGGATTCCGACAAGAATACATCTTTTGAATTACCTTTACCAGAAAGGGAAAGTTATAATTTTGTTTCCATGGAAGGTGTCTACATTGTTGGTGGTGAGATGAAGCTTATTACACATAATTCCAAGGGGCGGGCAGGAAGCGTCGAAATCCATGTGTACAGTATAAATATAGATACAGAGGAGATCGTTGGAGATGAAGTCATTTTAAAATCTGAGGAAATAAACGATAATAGTTTCCTGGAGATAAGGAAGGAAAATGCCAATGGGAATTTAGATAGTAATCGTAATGTGTTATTTGAATACGAAACTTTTGAGGAAGTAAAGATAAATGAGTGGGAATCATATCTTGAGCCCACAGAGAAGGATTTTATAGTATATAATTTGGAAACGAATGAGCGGGAAGTGCTGAATTTGCCTGAGGAGATCCGGGATAGTGCCAATGCTGTCTTTGTAAGTGATGAAAAGATTTACTTTGCACAAGAGGCAGACGGAAAACCAGAAATACTCATCTATGATTTTGATACAGAAAGAATTGAAGCAAAACAATCGTTTTCAATTCAAAGTCCAGTATCTGAATTGGTTTTCAACATAAAGAACGACAAATTATATATTACAAGTTCTTATATGAATATGAGAACGAAAGCAACTATTTTGATACTGGATTTGAAAACAGGAGAAACATTGTATGAAGGCTTCATAAAAATGGAAAACCCTCGTACAGAACAAATGGACTATGAGCTATATATTCGTGGCACAGAGATAGAGTAAGGGGCATACGTTACGAGTTATTTAGTAAACTTAGGATTCTCTCTTATTATAGAGATGGCTTTTAAGAAGAACTTTCCGGATGGACTTCAATTCTCTTTCTTTCCGGTAACGATCGTTCTGATATCTGTTGAAAAGCCGTTTGTTTGTTACGATTGTATCTGGAATTAGCCCTGCAAAAAGAGCAATCCAGATTTATGTTATTAAAAGCTATTAGACGTGAGGTATAGAAGTGAAATAATGTATGTGGTTGGATGCCTATTATCCAACCACATTTTCATATATCTTCTTTATTTTCTCTTCAAACAGATCCATATGCACCATCCGTGCTTCACGTACATATTCTTTCCCTTCCACAAAAAGCAATAAAACAGGGACGGTGAAAATGGAGAAGCGCCCAGCTACTTCTTCTACGGCTTCAGCATCGATATGTCCCAGTTTGATTTTGGGGTATTTTTCCATTAATGCTTGAACTTGTGGCAACAATCCATGGCACACACTGCAATTCGGTCTGGAAATATAGAGAAAGGATAGTTTATTTGCTTTGATAAAATCATCCACTGATTGAATGGATGATAGTTCTTTAAATTCCCTCATTTTTTACCTCCGAGGCGATATGTCTACCTTTCCAGTATAACAAGAAAGGGCACCTTAATCATAAATGATGTTTATAACTTGATCAGAAAGGATAAAGGAACTAAAACAAGACAATTGAGGTGAACGTAATGAGTAATCAGGATAAACAATCACCAAACAAAGAAAACACAAAATGGAATGAGGAAGATAGGACAAATCTTGATAAGTTTGAAAATCAAAAGTTTGCAGATGATATTCCTATGGAAGACTTAAAGATTGAAATGAAAGATGAAAAGAAGAAAACAAAAACGAAAGACGATTCACAAAGTGAACGGAAGTTTAAAAATAAAGAGGATGATCAATAACTTCAGGGTCCTTAAGTGCAGATTGCTTAAGGATTTTTTGCTGACTTTAAAAAAATGGTCGTTTACAGTAGTTAAAGTGACGAGACAAGACATCTTGCTGATACATATACATAAAGTATAAATCTAGACAAGATTAGTCATAGATTTAGTCCAACAACCCATGATAAGGGGAAGCCGACTAGCATTGACTTCTCCTCTTTTTTTCGATAATAAATAAAAGAAATGCTTGCCCGGTAATATTGGTCGTGTGTAATGCAGGTTAAATAATCCATTATTTCCAGAAAACGAGCTGAATCACCCGGTTTTGAATAAACCCATAATGGAAGAAAAGGACCCAAGCAGGTTGCTTGGATCCGTGAAAATTGGAAAGCTTAAGTTAAAATTTAAAATTAACTTCTTTATCCTCTTGTGACTCGACACCCTTCATATAGTCAATTCTTTTTTGGGCAGAAGATTGGCTGACCTGCTCATCTGCATGATAGGACGAGCGTACAAGTGGACCTGATTCACAATGGGAAAAACCTTTTTCCAAAGCAATTCTTTTTAACTCTTCGAATTCATCCGGATGATAGTAACGTTCCACATTTAAATGCTTTTTCGTTGGTTGCAGATATTGACCGATCGTTATAATATCGACATCATGTGCCAATAGATCGTCCATCGTTTCCAGGATTTCCTCTTTTGTTTCGCCGAGCCCCAACATGATACTTGACTTTGTAGGAATTTTCGGTGCAATTTCTTTTACACGCTTAAGAAGCTGCAGCGACCTGTCATATTTTGCGATTGCCCGGACACGTTTTGTCAATCGACGAACCGTCTCAATATTATGATTGAAGATATCTGGCTCACTGTCCATCAGTGTATGTAAACTTTCATAATCACCTTTCATATCCGATGGAAGGATTTCTATGGTGCAGCCTGGGCGTTGGGCACGAATGGCCCGTACTGTATTGGCAAAAACTGCTGCTCCGCCGTCAGCTAAATCATCACGGGCAACTGCAGTCACTACAACATGTTTTAGTCCCATAATTTCAACTGAGTCAGCAACACGCTTTGGTTCTCCCCAGTCGAGTTCGTTCGGAAGACCAGTTTTGACCGCACAGAACCTGCATCCGCGTGTACAAGTATCACCTAGTATCATAAATGTAGCGGTTTTTCGTTCACTCCAGCACTCATAGATATTTGGACATTTTGCTTCTTCACAAACTGTATTCAGTCGCTTGTCACGCATGAGATGCTTTAGTTTTTTGTACGAATCATTTGTAGTAATTTTTGTTTTTAACCATTCCGGTTTACGAATGTGTTCAGCCTGTTTTGTCAACGATAGCACGCTCCTTGTTTTGGTTTATATTCCATGCATCCGATTCATATTTTGCTTTCGCTAATGCCTTCACTTCATCCCAATCATCTTTTGATAATTCCAAAGGATGGAGCTCGATATCCAGTCCTCTCTTGAAGCCGTCTTCAAAAGCCTTCGTCAGCGTTTCGTAATTGTGCTTTTTAGTAGTAAGCTGGTCCATTGTAATCGCTTTCTTTGAAAAGGAAGTTCGTTTTCTTTCCCTCATTTTTTCGGAAGGGAACTGGAATAAATCAAATAACATCGTGGTGTCCATGCTGATTGGAAGGGACCCATGCTGCAGCAATACACCTTTTTTTCTGGTTTGGGCATTGCCGGACAGCTTTTTCCCGTCCACCACCATTTCGTAAAAAGCAGGTTTTTCAAAGCATATAGGTGTTCGTTCTTTATCAGCCCGCTTTTCGACAATCGCATACTCTGCGGGAATGCCTAAATTTTTGTACCCTTCCAGCACACCTTTTGATAGAACATAGTACGCTTCCTGCACCGTTAAAGGAATGTCAGGATCATTTTCCGAAATAACCAAACTGTATGTCAGTTCGTTATCATGCAGTACAGCACTGCCACCAGTCAAGCGGCGGACAAACTGACAGTTATGGTTCTGCAGCGCCTCGAAGTCTATTTTCTTCTCCACCTTTTGAAAGTATCCGATAGATAAACTCGGTTCCTTCCATCCATAGAATCTTAGAGTGGGCGGGATTTTCCCTTCACTCTGCCAATTGATCAGACATTCATCAAATGCCATATTGATTGCGGCATCATTGAAACCAGTATCAATAAAAGCCCATTGTCTTCTCAACCTATTCACCTCCATTTGAATTGCATTTATTCACTAAAAAAGACTGCAGAATTTAGAAGACTGCAGTCTTTTGGTGAAGTGAAAATCAAAAATATACACATTGACTGCACATTCCCTACGATAGTATTATCCATTTCAGGTCCAAAGGGTCAACACTAAAATGTAGTGTTTCTCAGCTTAACAGCTCCCCTAGTGCTTATTTTTTAAATTGTTTACTATTTAATCTTACTTCCAATTGTTTGAAATGTAAAGATAAGTGTGATAATTAACGAAAAATATTATTTATTTAACAGCATATCAATGTGCTCAGTACGCTTAACTGCTGACTTCGGCTAATATACTGCCTTCAATTAAACGGTGGATTTCCTGTAAACGCCCTTCATGTAAAAGCTGGACAATTTTACTTCCTACAATTACCCCATCGCAATGATTACTGAGTGCATGCGCCTGTTCCGTAGTTGATACACCGAATCCTGCTAAGACAGGAACTTCAGCATGCTCTTTAAGTTCTTTCAGATAGGATTGCACTTTATCATCATGAGAAGTACGGGCACCAGTTGTACCATTAACAGCTACTGCATACAGGAAGCCTTCCGATCTTTTTGCCAGTTCTGTTAAACGTTGTTTTGGACTTGTCATTGCGGCAAGCCTTACAAATGCTATTTCATGATTACTTAATGGCTGGGAAATGATGTGCTCTTCCTCCATTGGCAAGTCAGGTATAATAACACCGTCGACACCTGCATTTGTACAGTCCTTTGCAAATCTATCAACCCCATAAACGAAGACAGGATTTAAATATGTCATTACAATAATTGGGATGGTGCGGTTTGCTTTGAATGCTTGTAATGTCTCTAATACCTTTGCTAAAGTAGTGCCATTGTCCAAGGCACGAATACCGGCTTCCTGAATGATTGGACCATCTGCAACCGGATCTGAGAAGGGGATACCCACCTCTATTGCCGATGCGCCGCATTCCTGTAAGAAATTAATTCTTTCCTCCAGAATATCGAGTCCGCCATCACCTGCCATAATGTAAGGGACAAATATATTTTCACCGGACTTTATTTTTTCCTGCAACGTTTCTTCCAGCATCGCTTTGCCCATTATAGTTTCCCTCCAATCCGTTCTTTCACTTGTTCTACATCTTTATCTCCGCGCCCTGAAAGACAGATGACAATTGTTTCCTCGGGTGACATCTCCTTTGCCAGCTTCATGGCGTATGCCACTGCATGGGAGCTTTCCAATGCAGGGATAATTCCTTCTTTTCTTGATAAAAATTGAAAAGCTTCAAGGGCCTCATCGTCCGTAATCGATGTATAGGTAACACGATTCGCTTCGTGGAGATGGCTATGCTCCGGACCGACACCAGGGTAGTCCAGTCCTGCCGAGATAGAGAAGGCCTCTTCAATTTGCCCGTCGTGATCCTGCAGCAGATAGGTTAATGTACCATGTAATACACCAACATTTCCTCCGGTTAATGTGGCGGCATGCTGGTTTGTTTCAATGCCTGCTCCACCAGCTTCCACTCCAAATAATTTGACGTCCGTATCTTCTATAAATGGATAAAACATTCCCATTGCATTACTTCCGCCACCAACACAGGCAATAACAGCTTCTGGAAGTTTTCCGCTCTGGTCAACAATTTGTCTTCTTGTTTCAGAGCCAATGACGGACTGCAGATCGCGAACGATTTTTGGGAAAGGATGTGGCCCTACAACAGAACCGATAATATAATGTGTGTCCTCGACATGATTGACCCAGTAACGTAATGCTTCATTGACTGCATCTTTCAGTGTGCCACTGCCTTGGGAGACACTTTTAACTTCAGCTCCCAATAGTTCCATCCGGAAGACATTCAGTTTTTGACGGCGAATATCCTCTTCACCCATAAAGACGATACATTCAAGACCGAGCAGTGCACAGACGGTTGCTGTAGCAACACCATGCTGACCTGCACCTGTTTCTGCAACAACTTTTTTCTTGCCCATCCGAACCGTTAGCAGTGCTTGGCCGATAGTGTTATTGATTTTATGTGCCCCTGTATGATTCAGGTCCTCCCGTTTCAAGTAAACTTGAGCCCCGCCAAGACTTTTCGTCATTTGTTCTGCGAAGTACAATGGTGTTTCACGTCCGATATATTGCTTTAAATAATAGTTTAAATCATTAATGAAGCCGGGATCCTTTATTGCTGCTTCGTATGCTTCTTCAAGCTCGAGTACTGCGGGCATGAGTAGTTCGGGAACAAATCTTCCTCCAAAATCTCCATATTTTCCGCTCTTGTCTGGCATCGTATAAGCTGTCATGAAACATCATCCTTCCTTGTGTGCTTCGCATTTGCGATAAACCGATTAATTTTGTTTATGTCTTTTTTTCCGTCCGTTTCAACTCCACTTGAAACATCGACACCCGCGGGAGCCACTTTACTAATCCCATCTTTGACATTTTCAGGCGTCAGTCCACCGGCAAGTATAATTTTACTTCTGTCCAAATGGAGCGTATCCAATAAACTCCAATCAAATGCAATTCCATTGCCACCGCGGCTCTTTTTGCTTGGGGTATCCAACAAACAGTAATTGCATGGATATTTTTTCAGGTTTTGAAGAGCTTTCTCCGTAGCAGGAAATGCTTTGATAATTTCATATGGCAATTGCTCAGCTACTTCGGAAGGTTCATCTCCGTGTAATTGAATCACATCAAGTCCCACAATCTCTGCTGTGTGTTTCATATTTTCAAGGCTTTCATTGACGAAGACGCCGACCTTCTTAACGGAAGCGGGAATGGATGCGGCAATTGCAGCTGCATCTTCTGGTGCAATTTTGCGCTTGCTTTCTGCAAAGAGGAATCCTATAAAATCTGCACCAGCTTCGACTGCAGTATCAGCGGCTTCCTGAGTTGTTATTCCACAAATCTTCACTAGCATTTATTTTGCCCCCTTCACAGGTAACTTTATTTGAAATTGTTGAAAGGTTTGTTCCACATTTTCCGCACGCATCAGCGTTTCGCCAACAAGGACAGCAGCTGCGCCTGCATTTGCAGCCTGTTGCACATCTTGATTTGTCTTCATTCCACTTTCGCTGATCAGAATGGTTTCGGGATTTTTGACCATAGCGGCAAGCTTCTCGGTTGTCTGCAGATCAACTTCAAATGTCTTTAAGTTACGATTATTGATTCCGATGATTTCTGGGTTCACTTCCAGAGCTCGCGTCATTTCCTCTTCATTATGAACTTCGATGATAACTTCCAAATCCAGCTCTGTTGCATAGTGATAGAGTTTTTTAAATTGTTCATCGGAAAGTGCAGCAACGATAAGCAGAATAATATTGGCACCCGCAGCCTTGGCGTGATCTATCTGAATCGAGTCGATAATAAAGTCCTTACATAAAATTGGAAGATTAACTGCCCTTCTGACAGCTTGCAAATCTTTCAGGGAACCATTAAAGAAGGATTTGTCAGTCAATACAGATATGGCTGCGGCCCCTGATTCCTCATATTGCTTTGCCTGCTTAACAGGATCGACATCCATATCGATCGCTCCTTTGGAAGGGGAGGAGCGTTTGATTTCAGCAATAATGCTCATATTGGAAGAAGAAGCAACAGTGCTTTTCAGTGTTGGAACGGATTTCTCATTTCCTTTTAATAATGGAACATTGATTAATTGAACAATTTCATATGCCTTTTCAGTTAAAATTTTATCTAGGATTGTCATTTAATACACCTCGCTTGGAATTTTGCTGCTATAGTCAACCAGACGTTCTAATCTCTCTAATGCTGCACCGGAGAGGATGCTTTCTCGTGCCAGCTCAATCCCTTCCTTGATGGAAGCGGCCTTGCCGTTTGTGAAGATACCAAGTCCAGCATTCAACAATACAGTATCGAAATAGGCGCCTTGTTTTCCCTTTAGAACAGAAAGAAGGATTTCGGCATTTTCTTTCGGATCGCCCCCACGGATTTGCTCCAATGTATATACTGGCAGCCCGACCTCTTCCGGGGTTAAGGTGATAGGATGGAGCTTCCCGTTTTCCAGGATGATCAGGTGATTCTCTCCTGCGAGTGAAGCTTCATCCATGGAACCCGCACCGGTAACAACTACAGCACGGCGTCTTCCCAGTTTATTCAATGCTTCTGCAATCATTGGAAGCATTTCTTTACGGTATACACCAACTAATTGTGTATCCAGTTCAATCGGGTTTGTCAGCGGGCCGATGGCGTTAAAAATGGTAGGTAATCCGAGATTTTTCCTTACGATTGTAAAAGGCTTCAATGCTTCATGTACGTGCGGTGCGAATAGAAAGGCGATTTTATTCTCGAGTAGTATTTCTTCTACATGTTCTTTCTTAAAAGAAAGGGAAACACCTAAATGCTCAAGCACATCTGCACTGCCGGTTTTACTGGAGATGCTCCGGTTACCATGCTTGGCAACGGTTAGGCCAGCTCCGGCCATGACAAATGCAGAAGTAGTGCTGATATTAAAGCTGTAAGATTGATCTCCACCTGTACCGCAGTTATCGATTGCATCCGGTATAGGACTCGTATGGAAAGAGGATTTTCCGCGGATGACATCCACAAGCCCTGCAATCTCATCTGCTGTTTCTCCCTTTGCCTGCAGCGCAGTAAGCAGCGCAGCGATTTCAGATTCGGTAACTTCATCTGTAAAGCAGTAGTTGGCTGCTTCCCTCATTTCCTCCACCGTTAAATTTCCGCCATGGATTACCTTTTTAAGATACTGTTTCATTGCTTGAAATCCCCTTTCTGATATCGGATAAGAAATTCTGTATGATTTGTTTGCCGGATACTGTACCAATTGATTCAGGATGGAACTGGAGCCCATACAATGGATATTTTCGGTGCTTGACAGCCATGATCTCATCGTCGTCGATGGAATATGCAACAACTTCCAAATCATCAGGCAATGTGTCATGTTCAATAACGAAAGAATGGTAACGCATGACTTCTGCAGGATTCTGCAAGTATTGGAAAGTTCCAGAGTCATTATGTTCAACAAGAGAAGTTTTTCCATGCTTGATTTGCTTCGCTGGTCTGACTTTGCCTCCAAGAGCCTCTCCAATCACCTGATGTCCAAGACAAATTCCCAATATCGGGAGGGATTGATAAAAGTGCTGAACCGTTTCGATACAAATTCCAGCTTTATCGGGTAGTCCTGGTCCAGGAGAGATAATGATTGCCTCCGGATTCAATTGTTCAATCTCCTGTAGAGTGATTTTGTCATTTCTTACCACCATTACTTCTACATCGTGCTCGGTAAAGTATTGGTAAAGGTTATAAGTGAACGAGTCATAGTTATCAATTAATAGCATCAAGTTCCTGCACCTCCATAAGCGATTTGGCTTTATTCAATGTTTCCTTATATTCATTTTCAGGGACAGAATCAAAAACGATTCCAGCACCAGCCTGCAAGTGGGCAATATTATTTTTTATGACCAGGGATCTTATTGTAAGGGCGATGTTCAGATCATGGTTGAAATTGATATAGCCAATACCGCCGCCATATGCACCGCGCTTTTTTTCTTCCAGATCATTAATAATTTGCATTGCCCTGATTTTAGGTGCACCTGATACGGTTCCTGCAGGAAGACATGATATCAATGCATCGATGCCTGATAAATTTTGCTTCATTTTCCCTTTGACTTCCGAAACGATATGCATAACATGCTGGTATTTTTCCACTTTCATGTAGGTTGGAATGGTTATGCTGCTGCTCTCACATACGCGCCCCAAGTCATTTCTGCTAAGGTCAACGAGCATTCGATGTTCCGCAATTTCCTTCTCGTCCGATAGCAGTTCTTTCATAAGTGCTTCATCTTCCACGTTGTTCTTGCCTCGGGGCCTTGTTCCGGCGATTGGATTCGTAACAATTTCTCTCCCTGTAGTTTGAACTAAACTCTCCGGGGAGGCACCAAGAATAAGGTGATCCTCGAAATCAATATAAAACATATAAGGGGAGGGATTTGCTTTTCGCAGCTTTTGATAAAAAGAAAAAGGGAAACTAGGGTGCCCATTCGTCTTTGCAGTCATTCGCTGGGACAGCACGACCTGGAAAATATCACCTTGCTTTATATGCTCCTTGGCTATTTTTACTTTTTCTTTAAAGCCTTCCACTGTTGTTTCCGGTTCAAATTGGATGCTTTCGAAATCAGTATCGTCAGGATGATCACCGACCAGTAACACTTCTTTCAATCCCTCTGTTCTAGCGTTCAGTACTTCTTCAGGTTGATCATCTACATTGATGGCTATTAAATATATGCTGTTATTGGTATGGTCGAAAACAATCACATCTTTATAGATCATGAAATGAATATCCGGCATATCAAGATCGTCTGGTAACGGGCTTCCAATATTCTCAAATTGACGAATGGAATCGTAGCCGATATAGCCCACCGCTCCTCCGAAAAAGGGGAGAGGCAGATCGGTTTCGATTATTGGTAAATGGTGCTGAAGTAGATGGAGAGCATTTATTTCTTTTATTTCTTCACTTTGCGTTTGGTGATTTATGATGGTTGTTTGGCTATCATGACCGATAATCTCCTCATAGGGATTCATGCCGAGAAAGGAATATTTTCCTTTCTGTTCATGCTGAAACGTGCTTTCCAGCAAGAACTTTTTTCTCCCGTTTAAATTTTTGAGTACTTGGATAGGGGTTAACGCTTGAGCATCCACTTTTTTAAAACTGTATGGTTTATTTGTTGTTGCCATGTAGTTCACACCTTTCATTTTAAAAACAAAAAAGTCCTCTTTAAACACAATTTAATTGTGTTTAAAGAGGACGTATGTGACCGCGGTGCCACCTCACTTGAAAAGCATACGCTTTTCATCTTTCAGATACGGGATTGTATCATGTGCAAAGATTAATCCTTATATCTATTCCTTATAACGGTGGAAACCCGTGCTTCCCTACTTAAGCATCTTCAGGCTTGTTAAGGAAACCTCTCATAAGGCCATTCAACAATTATCCGTGTACTGGTTCCCACCAACACCAGCTCTCTGTAACACTTTCCAATTGCTTACTATTCTTACTCAACGATTTATTATTAATTCTTTTACGGGAATACAAAAAGGCCCCACATCCGAAAAGGACGAGGGACCGTGGTACCACCTTTATTAGCTGAAAACAGCTCACTTTAGCAATATCAAGCTGAACGCTCAATATTCGTCTCGTATAACGATGAGACCTGTTCGCCAAAGCCTACTGCATTAATTACATGGTTCGGTTTGGTAGCTCAGAAGTCCATTCATTTATTGGGGTCACACTGGTTTGCAGCACCACCAGCTCTCTTTAGTGTCCTGATAAACTACTAATCTTCATCATAGCCTGGATCGATTAAGTTATTGAATACAATATTAGAATATGCAGGAATGAATGTCAAGGTGTTTTTAAAAAATAATTCCGACAACTTATTCTATCAGCTAAACTCCAAAGCTCTTTTCGTTTATTTTGTCGCTTTTATTATCGTAGTTGAGGTAAAGTGCCAAGTAACATCTATGTTGAGTCTCTAACCTGGTAATGGAAGCATGTTACTCCGGCAACCGCAGCCCGTATACACTCCGCTTTCCGCGGGCGGCTGGTGAGCCCCTTCATGCTAGCGCATTTCAGTGTCTCACCTATGCCTTTCCTCCCGCTGGAGTCTACGTGTATACGGGCTGCTGATATGGAGTTTTCACAAAAAAATTCTGCACAAGAAAGATCAATACAATTGATTTACTTCCAGTGCATCAGGAATATTTCCAATAAACGTCATAACTTCTTCCGTAAGCATTAGCTAATTCAAGGATAGTAATTTGCATCAATCCTCTAACCAGCTCTGGGAAATACACGGAGACTTCGGCGGGAGCAGAGGCATCGGTGAGACAACGCAGCGCTTTAGCGCAAGTTGGCTCACCAGCCGCCCGCGAAAAGCGCAGTGTATTTCCCAGAGCGGTTGCCGAAGTACTTGCTTCCATTATCAGCTACAGATTTATCGTAAATAGAAGTTAAGACGCAGTTTACACAAAATGCGAGGTTTATAATGCATTAAATATTGGAAAACAGCTTTATCTTTAACAAATTAGCAAGGGGGGTGTTAGAAGACGTTTTAAGCTTAGCCCTGTTAAATGTTTGAACTTATTTTGTTGACGTATGAGTTGAGTAATTATTTGATTTTTACCATCCGGCTGTATGGAGGTTGAGGAGTCTGCTGCTTTAACAGCTGATCGCCCTATTTGGAAGAAACAGCATTAAAAGTAGAAACAGATTTCCAATGGAGATTAAAGTAGTCAGAAGCGGGAATATTAATCTATGAGGTGATGTAAATGCCAGTAGAGTTAATTGTCAGATTGGTTCTGTCACTTGTTATTCTAATCGTTCTGATTGTTATTTTAAGTAAATTCAGGTCTAGAAAGAGACCGGCAGATGGTAGAGACTCTCTAACCATAATGAAAGAAAGAATGGAAAAAGGGGAAATTACGGAAGAAGAGTATATCGAAGCCAAGAAAAGGCGGGGAAAATAATATGGGTGGCTAGATTTCCCGGCCGCCCATTTATTATTTAAGCCTTAAATAAGGTAAATTTTTCTTTAACGGGTATTCTTTCTTTTACTTCTGGTTGTTCATCGAAATATCCAAGATGCAGGAATCCGATTATTTTTTCGTTTTCGCCGACATCCAGCAATTCTTTCACCTTTGGATCATAAATGTGGGGATTCGTTTTCCACACGACACCGAGATTTTTTTCCCAGGCCAGCAGCCAAAAGTTCTGTATCATGGATGAAGTTGCACCATAGTTTTCTTCCCACTGCTTTGGAAGTTCAGGTTCTTCCATAATGACCACCAGTATTGCGCTTGGTTCGTTAAGGTAATCTTCCCTGTTCTGCTGTCTTTCTTCCGGATAAGTTGACGCCACCTTTTTGGCGAATGCAGCTTTTTGATCTGCACCGACGAATATAAACCTCCACGGTTGTCTCATCCCGTGGTTTGGAGCCCAGATGGCATCATCCAATATTTCAAGAACCTTTTCTTCTGTAACTTCTTTATCATTATATCCTTTTTTTATTGCACGTCTTTCTCTGATGATTCTTGCCAGTTCAGATTTATACATAACTAAATACCCCTATATCTAAATTTAATTGATAACAGTTTTCAATTAAATTGTATAGGATTAAACTAAAAAATGCAATCTGTTTAAGTAAAGGAATTAGCTTCTTAATACAACTTTACAAGCAGATTTTTCAAGGATAAACTAAGTTCATAACTTTTGATAGATTAATATGATGTCATTTCATTATATATTGAAAAAGCGATACGAAAAAGGAGCCAAACGATGAGAACCTTTTATATTTGTGATATTCATGGGGATTTTAAATCATTTCAAAAACTAATCAATCATGTTAAATTTGCTCCGGTAAGTGACAGGCTGATCATAGGTGGAGATATGATTAACCGTGGTCCGGAAAGCGCGGAAATGCTGCAATGGGCTAAAGAACATACGGAAAAATTTCCCGATAGGATACATATTTTAACTGGGAATCACGAAGAAATGATGATTTGGTTTATGAACGAGCTGTCTCCGATGTGGATGGAATTTGGTGGAGACGACACAATAAGAAGCTTTAAGAAGGTTTTTGGATCTGAAAAAGGATGGAATGCTGCCGAGGAGTATGCAGCATGGCTGGAAAAACTTCCACTTATTTATGAAGATGAATTCGCAATTTATGCACATGCCGGTGTGAACATTGGAGATGACAAAGAAAACCAGCCGCGAGATATTGTTTGGGTTAATCAAAAAGATCTGTTGGAGATCGATGAAGAACTTCTGAAAGCATGGACCGGTGGAAAATATATCTACCGTGGTCATAATCCGTATCATACAGTTCATGTCAAGGGGCAATTCATCCAATGTGATTTAGGTAATGGGACATTCGATGAAAATGCAGCGGCACTTGCATTAGTCGATGTACAAAAGGGCTGTTATTATCGTTGTTCAAAGACCGGTGAAGTTACAGAGCATTTAATTGAGGGCTTTTAAAAAATATTATTTTTCGGTGAAAAAAACAGAATCTTAGCGTTCTGTTTTTTCGTTTTTTTGACAGAAAGCATAAAGCTGATTATCTGTATCAGTACAACAGCCACAAGCCTTGTGGATTGGCGAATGCCATTTATTCTTTAGAAAAATACCTCTTTAAAGTGATTATTATCACAATCGACCGATTGAAAAATGTATATGATGGTATATAGAACAATCTTAGGAGGGGTTTATGGTGTCGTTTTATGAGCTGCTTTTATTTATTCATATATTTTCTGCAATACTGGGAATGGGTCCAGGGTTTGTTATGATTTTAACAGTAAAAAATTCCAATAATATGACAGAGCTTAGACATGCCTACAAAATTCGTAACCGGCTCCATATTTTTACGATGGTGGGTGGGACATTATTGCTCATAACGGGTGTTTGGATGGGGGTTCTTCATACATACCTCTTTACACAAGGATGGTATTGGCTGAGCCTGGCTCTGTTTCTTATAGCTTTGGCATGTGGTCCATTTGTACTGGCTCCGAGATCCAGGCTGATCAAAGCACTTTTGAATGAGCATAAAGGAGAAGAAATTCCGGAAAGCTATGCGAAACTTGCAAACAAGCTTTTCTTTTTTGAACGAATCGAAAATGGAATATTTCTAGTGATCATCGCACTGATGATTCTAAAACCATTTTGAAATCAATCATCTAGACAATGCATTGCATTTAGACATATGTTTAAATAATTTGAAAATAGGTAACTGTTGTGTATATGTAAAAACTATGCTATAGTCATTTAAATTTTACCTTAACGGAAGTTCAAACCGATTAGAGCAAGATTCAATCAAACATGAATCTGGAAGACAGGAATACTGGACGGAAATAAAAATTTCAATTTATGGAAAGGGGAGAGTTGACATGAGAAAGGTCACATTAGAACAGGTTTTCACCCACCCAATTACACAGAAATATTTAAAAAGATCTGGTGTTGCACACGCGATTGCTGTAGCGGAATATGCATATATATTTTCCAGACGTTTTGATGTGAACCCGGACCATGCGACCAAAGCTGCGTTACTTCATGATATTGGCCACTATACATGGTATCGGGACGGGGAGTGGGATTATCAGCTCTATAAGGAAAACGATATTCACGCAATTAAGGGTGCAAGCAGAGCACATAAGCTGCTTATACGAATTGGGGAAGAACGTCAGGCGGCAAAGGAAATCGCGGTTGCCGTTTTACTTCATACGGACTCTTATTTGCCAAAAGGGGAGCTGAAATTAAAGCCGTTGCAGCAAGTTGTTACAATGGCAGATGAAGCCGACGAAGAAAACGGCGGAAATCATCATTATAAAGAGATTGAAGAACATGTCGCGCTCGAGCGGATTCGTGCACTTGATTCACAGATTGACCTAGCATTGTCTGAGCAAATCCGCTATTAGGGCAACGTACAGCAATTTTCTGTAAATATTCACGCGAATGGTATTTCTTATTCTTTCTCTCCCTCTTCCTCTTCTGATTGCGCATTAATCTGTGGGTCGTTTCGCCTAAAGTCACTGCGTTTCCCGTACCGTATCAAATCATAAACCACTCTCCCGTTGCTTGGCTGTCCATCTGGATAGTACAATGGAATGGCATCAAAAAGTAAAAAATAAAAGGCATAAAAAACAAATTGATTCCAAAATGTTTCATATTCAAGCAAGTCATTAGCCAATAGACCATTAATAAATAATGCCACAAATAAATTGGCAAGAATAGGAGAAGCGTAAATGATGATATGGGCAAATTTTGAATCTCTTTCCAGGGATTCATAGTGACACCAGCTGTACATGAAATAAAATCTTCTTACCTCAAATATCCAGAACTTAAAGAAATAGGGACCTGAACCAATGGTTATGGTCGCTTCCTTTACACCAAATAATTTCCCTGCAACCAAATAGCCCATTTCCCTTATGAGAGATACAATGGGCAAAATAATAAATATAGACATTGTCAATTTTAAAAAATCGAGTAAACCGAACATATTTAACACCAGCTTCCCCACAAAAAGTATGAAAAGAGTTAAATCTTACTTCTATTGTGCCGTATCCCAACTTAGTAGGACACGAACTTTCTTTTCCGCTTTTGTGTTTTACATACAGACGATTACCCGCTTTTTTATAAAAATAATCATAAAAAAACCTGCTCGTATGGAACAGGATCAATTGTTTTCTATTCTGTTTCTCCTAAATATTCTTCCAATGTGATACCTTGAGCGGTAATTTCCTTTGCGGCCTTTTCACCGACATATCGCAGATGCCAAGGTTCATACATGTATTTTGTTATTTCCTCTTTTCCTTCTGGGAAGCGGACGATAAATCCAAATTCAGCTGCATTTTCCTGAATCCATTGCCCTTCTTTAGTATTCTCGAATTCTGTCACTAATTCAAAGTCAACTTCCGGACTTGTCACATCCATACTCAGTCCAGTTTGGTGCTCGCTTTCACCGGGTCGGGCGCTGAATGTATTTGCTTCTTCTTCCCCATGTTTGAGAGCATTGGATGCGAAAATTGCATCCTGTCTATCAAAAGAACGATAACCAGAAATGGCAAATAGCTCAAGACCGAATTTTTCAGCTGCTGCAAATAAATCTTCCAATGATTTTGCCGCGGCTTCCCGCATTTGTTTTTTCGGAGTATCTTCTGAAAATGGGAATGGGACATTCGGTATCACAAGGTCTTCCGGTATATAATCTGCCGGCAGAGCATGTTCTTTATTTATGAGTGCCAGCTGTTCATACGGATTTGCAATAACCTCCGTACCAGAACTTGTAAAAGCAGGCTCTGCTGTTTGCGGCAACCCAGCACCGGCAACGACTTCCACATCATTGTCTATTGCTTCATCCAATGCGATTTTTGTTTGCTCATCATAGAGACCGGATACAAGCAGGGAATCGTGCTGTAATTGAAAATCTGTAATTGCCCACGTAGTTGCTTCATCATATTCACCGTTCTCATTCAATTCATACCCAATATGATTTAATGCGTTTTGCAATTGCAGGACCTGCTCCCCTTTATCCAACTTCTGCAGGGAATCTGCAGGAAGGTCCACAGCTTGTTCCTCCTGTTTATTGCCAGGTTCTTCTATTGTATCTTTTTCAGGGGGAGTACTGTCGGTATTAGAAGGTGCTTCTTCTGGTTGTTTTGTCTGATCAAATATAGAGCATGCAGACATTAAAGTTAATATAGTTGCTATCATAAAGATAATAGGTAATTTATTCTTCTTGAACATCGTTTCTCTCTCCTTGTAAATCCGCCATATGATAGTTATTCTATGATTTTATAGACAATGGCAGAAGTAAAGCATTTATTCATTTTCTCATATATCCATGCACAATAATAGTATTGTTGTGAAATGCAATCCATTCCGAAACATTAGAAAATTTAAACACCAGAGATGCTGCTTCGGTATGAATGATCCCTGTTTATCATATCCATGGAAACAAGGGGGGAGTCGACATGTCTTTAGAAGAAGATAAACAACAAACAAAACGAAATGACCTTGTTGTCACCATTTTACTTTTTTGCTGTGCTTTATTCATTGTATCAAGCGTCTACGTTACTACACCATTAACAAGTGATTTTTCTAAGATTTATCAAGTTACACCGACAGCTGCAGCGTGGCCAACAAGTATATTTTCAGTATTTTATGCGCTTGGTTTTTTACTATTTGGACCACTTTCAGACAGGCTGGGCCGAAAACAGATTATATTATTCGGACTGTGTACCCTGACACTTGTTACGATGGCGATCGGTTTGGTGGAATCATTTCAATTGTTTCTATTACTGCGTGGATTACAGGGGTTTATGGCAGCCACATTTGCTCCTTCAGCCTTGGCCTATGTATATGATGTGTTTCCCGAGATGAAAATACCTACAGTAATCGGATTTATCAGTTTTGGTTTCGTAACTGCTGGAATTTTTGGTCAGGTGTTGGCAGGAATTGTTAATCAAACGTTTGATTGGCAAATGGTTTTTATTGTTTTTGGAGGGATTTACTTAGGTTGTTCGTTATCCGTATACTTCCTTCTTCCGAAAGGTATCAATAGCAAAAGGGAAATGTTGGTTAAAGACTATTTTAAAAAGGTGAAACAGATTTTTACAACAAAAGATTTATTATTGACCTACCTTATTACTAGTATGCTGCTTCTAACGTTTATTGGTATGTACACAGTTCTTGGAGAGTATTTAAGTAGTTCACCATTTTATTTATCAGAGAAAGGGATACTCATTATTCGTGCAGTAGGTATTATAGGCATGATGATTTCCCCTTTTACCGGTTATTTTATAAGACAGTTTGGACTCATACATGTATTTCGGACGGGAATGCTCTTTAGTGTACTTGGTTTGATTGCAGTAGGAGCCACACAGAACCTTTTTATTATAGCTGTGTTGACTATATTCTTTGTTGCCGGCATATCGATAACGTTCCCTTCCATTATGATACTCGTGGGAAATCTTGGGGGTGAGGATCGTGCTGTTGCTGCATCCTTTTACACCTTCATCCTGTTTATAGGTGCAACTTTGGGACCAATAGTTGCTACACAGTTTATGCAGGTTGTAAGCTATTTTACCACGCTTGTGCTCCTTGCCCTCTTATTGGCAATTGGTTTAATGGCTTCCTTTTTTATCAACATAAAGAGTGGATCCAGATCCGCATAAATTTAGATATAGGTTTTTCCGCATGCAGCAAGCAACAAGATCCTCGCTGATTGAAATTTCACTTATTATAGATAGCAATTATTTTGCTTCAAATAACTTACAGATTTCCACAATTACTTTAGATGCTTTTTCCATGTTATCGACGGAAATATATTCAAATTTTCCATGGAAATTCTCTCCACCTGTAAATATATTCGGTGTCGGCAGTCCCATATAGGATAACTGTGATCCGTCTGTCCCGCCACGGATAGGTTCCACAATTGGATCGATATCCAAGTTTTTCATGGCCTGACTGGCAATCTCTACAATCTCCTTAACAGGTTCAATTTTTTCACGCATGTTGTAATATTGGTCTGCCATATCCAGTTCTGCGGATGCGTTACCATAGACATCTTTCATCTCCTGTACAAATGTCTTCACCGTATTTTTCCGTTCCTCGAATTTATGCCTATCATGGTCACGGATGATGTAATAGACCGTTGTCTTTTCCACATCACCACTGATGGAAATAAGATGGTAAAAGCCTTCATAGTGTTCTGTATGTTCCGGTGACTCCTCTGCAGGGAATTTATTGATGAATTCGGCAGCCAGTTTGCCTGAATTGACCATTTTATTTTTAGCTATTCCAGGGTGAACGCTGTTTCCTTTAAATGTTACCTTCGCCGCTGCCGCATTAAAACTTTCGTATTGTAATTCACCGAGTGGTCCACCATCGATGGTATAAGCATAACTGGCATCAAAGCGCTGGACATCGAATTTATGTGGTCCGCGTCCGATTTCCTCATCTGGAGTAAAGGCCACACGGATTCTGCCATGTTTTATCTCAGGGTGTTGAATCAGATAGTTCATGGCAGTCATAATTTCCGCGACACCAGCTTTATTGTCGGCCCCGAGCAATGTGGTTCCGTCGGTGGTTATCAACGTGTGCCCTTTATAGCTCGGGAGCTCCGGAAACGCTTTGGCAGACAAAACTACATCTAAGTCTTTATTCAGTGTTAGGTCATTACCATCAAAATTTTCGATTATTTGCGGCTTCACATTTTTCCCGGTAAAGTCTGTTGCAGTATCTACGTGTGCCAGGAATCCAATCGTAGGAATTTCTCTATCGGTATTCGCAGGTAGGGTGGCCATTAAATAGCCATTTTCATCAGACTCCACATCTTCCATGCCGATTTCTTTCAGTTCTTTAGCCAATACGTTGATAAGATCCAGCTGGCCAGGAGTTGAAGGTGTCGACGGAGAATCTTCGTTGGATTGCGTATCGATTTTTACATACGTTGTAAAGCGTTCGATCAGTTCTTCTCTCATGGTTATTTCGCTCCCTTTAAATTTAGAAAATTATTATTAATGCCGCATTTTGTGTAAACTGCGAAGTAACTGCCTATTTGCGATAAATTTATAGCTTATAATGGAAGCAACTAACTTCGGCTACCGCTCTGGGAAATACCCTGCGCTTTTCGCGGGCGGCTGGTGAGCCAACTTGCGCTAAAGCGCTGCGTTGTCTCACCGATGCCTCTGCTCCCGCAGAAGTCTCCGTGTATTTCCCAGAGCTGGTTGTAGATTTATGGCAAAAAATTCCATTCTTAAGAGCGATTAATTCTGATTACACAACTTCACTAGTCCGGGTGAGCGGCGGGCGGTGACTCCTGCGGGAAAAGCACGTGTCCGAAGACCAGAAGAGTGGTTTTCTCTTCGGGGCTGAGGCCGTGCCCGCGGAAAGCATCCGCCCAGAGCGATCTCGGACGGCGACAAGCGCACTTATCTCCAAGAATAAACTTAATTTACTTCGCAGTTTCTATCAACTGCGACGAACGAGGTTTGATTTAGCAGTATTTTACCACAATGAATAACGAAAAACGAAATAATTGGAAAGGATTCTGATTCTTTTTGTCGAAAGTATATTAAAGTGCCAAATAGGAGTGGGAAAATGATCAGAGAAGCGGTAATGGAGGATGGGGAAGAACTTGCGTTGCTTATCCATGAAGTGGAGTCGGAAAGTCCATATATGCTGTATGAAGCAGGGGAGAGAGATTTATCGCCGGAAAACCAATCGAAAATAATTGATAAACTGTCCCAAGAGGAAAATTCGGCAGCTTTTCTTGCAGAAAGAGAAGGGCGATTAGTCGGTTATCTTTTTGCTGTTGGAGGGAATGCAAGAAAGAATAAGCATAGTGTCCACATCGTCATTGGCATACGAAAGAACTACCGGGGATTAGGTGTTGGGACGGAATTGTTTAAGAAAATGGAAGATTGGGCTTCTAAACAGAAGATCCATCGATTAGAATTGACTGTGATAGAAGAAAATCTGGCAGGTGTAAAATTATATAAGAAGTCTGGTTTTGAAATAGAAGGGAAGAAAAGAGATTCCTTGTACATGAATGGTAGATTTGTAGATGAATATTATATGAGCAAATTATGGAGGGATAAAATGACAAATCTAATCAGTGTTCAGCGTCTGAAGAATCGACTGGCAAATAATCAGAATAACACCGCGATCATAGATTTAAGGTTTCAACTTGATGATCCTGACGCAGGGAGACGTATGTATCTGAAAGACCATTTACCTGGAGCCGTATATATGGATTTGAATAAAGATCTATCCGGAAAGGTGGAGAAACATGGGGGGAGCCATCCGCTTCCCGACTGGACACAGTTTACAGCAAAGATTGGAAATATAGGAATCGATAATCAAACGACAGTCGTAATTTATGATCAGGGCAATGAAATGTTTGCTGCAAGGTTATGGTGGCTGCTGGAGACAATCGGTCATGACAATGTGTATATTCTAGAAGGTGGATATAATCGCTGGGTGGAGGAAGGTAATGAAGTGACAGATGAAATTCCTTCCTTAGAAGCAAAAGAATTCAAGGCCGAAATTGCTGGCGACAGATTTGTAAAGATGCAGGATGTTAAGGAAAAGATGGAAACGAATGACGCTGTTTTAATTGATTCCCGAGCAAGAGAACGATACTTGGGAGAGTGGGAGCCATTATACAGCAAAGCTGGTCATATTCCGGGTGCTAAAAATTACTTTTGGAAAGATGTATTCAGTGAAGATGGTATATGGAAAAAAGGGGAGGTATTAGAGGAACACTTCTCGAATCTTTCCAAAAAAGATGAGATCATCGTTTCCTGTGGCTCTGGTATTTCTGCCTGCCCGAATATCCTTGCATTAAAAATGGCTGGGTTTAAGAATGTGAAGCTGTATCCGGGAAGCTTCAGTGACTGGATTTCATATGATGAAAATGAAGTGGAACTAGAGGAGAACTAGAATGGAGAAAAAACGCTGTAAATGGGTTACGTCTGATAAGGTCTATATAAATTATCATGATAATGAGTGGGGAAGACCGATTCATGATGATAACAAATTATTTGAGATGCTTTCACTGGAAGGTGCCCAGGCAGGTTTAAGCTGGATTACCATATTAAAACGACGAGAGAATTACCGAAAGGCATTTGATTATTTCGATCCAAAAAAGATTAGTGAATACAAGGAAGATAAAATAGATGAGCTGCAGCATAATGAGGGCATTGTCAGAAATAAAAGCAAAATAAAATCAGTTATTACAAATGCGGGTGCTTTCTTACGAGTTCAGGATGAGTTCGGAACCTTTGATCAATATATATGGCAATTTGTTGGAGGCTCTCCAATTAAAAACAATTGGGCTGCACATAAAGATATACCTGCAAATACACCCGAATCTGAACAAATGAGCAAGGACTTGAAAAAACGGGGGTTTAAGTTTGTAGGGCCAACTATTTGCTATGCATTTATGCAAGCGACTGGTATGGTAAATGACCATACAAAGGAATGTTTTTTGTATCATGAAAAGATAGATTGACGCGCATTTATAGTAAAGGATATCACCTTATAAGTAAGTAGTTCAGTCATTGGGGAGAGAACCCACAAAGCATTATAAATAAAGTGCTAAATCACTAGAGTTTAGCACTTTATTTGTTATTAATTTCCCGAGATAATTGTAAGGCAATTTAAAATTTAATATGAAATATGTTTTAGTGAGTATACGAGTTTGTAAAAAAATAAACTTAAACTGGCAGTTTAGTGTAACAAGAGTACAACTTTTCACGGTGATGAAAAGTTGTTAACCACATCTAAATATTTTGATTCCAAATTTTCCTGTGTCTTCTATGGTGATTTAAAATTAAATACCAGAGCAATAATCAATATGGAATTCCTAAATTATGAATTATATGTTTCTCTGTTTAGATTCACAATATCTTTATGTGACAATCCAGCTGAAAACTTCTCTATTACTTTGTCCCGTAGGAAGGGGGCTTTTTCTGTATCTGCCTTATTCAATGCTTTAGTTAGTTCTTCTTTTGTTAGTTCTGTGCAATATGCAGGAGTTCCTGGCTGTTGTCTCCAAGAATCAGTTAAAGAGCCACTATCCACTGCATCGAAGCCTAGCTCATTTACTAAGTCCATGATTATATGTTTTTCTGATAGGTCATTACCAGCAATTGTCATGGCAATGCGACCACTAGTCCCTTCGGGGGTTCCTTTATTTTCTAAAGTATAAGCTAATAGATTGCTGAAGGCTTTAATGATAGGTCTACCTAATTGATTTGAAACCCAAACGCTTTCAACCATTCCGTTCTCAATTTCTTCAATTTTATTGTCTCTAAAAGGATAATAATTGGAAGTGTCTACAACGATTATTTCCTCCCCAGCTTTCTCTACAATGTTGCGAATGCTTGGCATTACATGAAGAGGGATAGATATTATAAGAACATCAATATTTGTTATTACATCTTCTACACTCACAGGTGTTCCAGCAATCTCTTTTCCTTCTAAACGTTCAATTTCTCGAGCATCTGCAATTTTAACATTATGTCCATTTTTAACTAATTTTTTAGAAATAATTGTACCTATTGGTCCTGCACCTATAATTCCAAATCTCATTATTGTTCCTCCTAAATATAATTTTGTTGGATTAGGATTCAATGACTAAATGCATAGAAGATTTAGATTACATCTAAAAGGGGGCCTACTCAGACGATTTTGTGCATTGTTTTAAAAACTAAGTACCTAAATTATACCAGCAAGGCTGGTTTTTTGTAGATCAATCTCCTGTCTTAAAAACCAAATACATGCGGGAAAGGAGAAATTCTTTTTCCTCATCCGCATGTATTTATTTATTGGAATGTTAATCTTAAGTGAACAAGAAAATACAAAACAGCCTTTAAAAAATCAAATTATTAATAGTTTAGTAATTAATTACTTTGTTGAGGTGGCTCCTCCATCTACTACAAATTCACTTCCCGTAGCAAACTTAGACTCATCAGATGCTAAAAACAACACCATATATGCAAGGTCTTTAGGATCACCTAGATGCGGTGGAAGCGGGAAATTGGCTTCTATTGTTTCTCTCAATTCAGGATTATCTTTCAACGAGCTTTCTACCATCGGGGTACTAATTACACCTGGATGTACAGAGTTCACACGAATATTATCTTTTGCCAGTACTTTTGCAGCATGCTTTGTCATCGACCGAACAGCACCTTTAGAAGCACTGTAGGCTACATCATATCCATCAGGAGCACCACCAACAATGGCACCGATTGATGACATGTTAATGATTGATCCCTTACCGTTTTCCTGCATTTTAGGAATAACAGTTTGCATACCTAGAAATACACTAGTTGCGTTTATTGCCAAAACTTTATTCCACTCTTCTAGTGTTGCTTCCTTAACACTTTTTCCTATCTGAATAGCAGCATTATTTACTAACACATCGATCTTACCGTGTTTTTTAACAGTCTCATCAATAGCACTTTTCCATTCAGCAGGAGATGACACATCTAGTTTTAAAGCAAGTGCATCCCCGCCCTTAGCATTAATTTCATTTACTCCTTCTTGTAGAAGTTCAAATTGTATGTCTGCCGCTACCACCTTTGCACCTTCTTCAGCAAACGTTTGGGCCATAGTTAAACCCATTCCACCTGCAGCACCTGTAATGATTGCTACTTTACCATCTAATCTAGCCATTCTATTTCCTCCTAGAAAAATAGTTCTAATTCGTTTAGAAAAATATACTCTTTCTTTTAAGACATCTTTAATCCAAGCAAATCTTATTTACATTTTTTTCGAATTCATAATGTTAATTATTTATTTATAGTAGCTCTTGCTCCGTCAACTACATAGTCTGCTCCACTTACATAACTAGCTTTATCAGATGCTAAAAATGCAACTACTTCGGAAACTTCTTTTGGATCTGCGAAACGTTTCATTGGAAGCAGATTTTGAGACACGTCATCAATCTGTTCTTTAGTTAGTGCAGCTTCAGCCATTGGCGTGAGTATTGCTCCTGGAAGAACAGCATTGATTCTAATATTTTTATCAGCAAATTCATATGCTGCTTGTTTTGTAAGACCTCTGATTGCAAATTTTGAAGCAGTATAAGCTGGATTAACTGTAATATCATGTCTCAATCCAGCAAGTGAAGAGATATTTATAATAGACCCTTTATTATTTTCAACCATTGTAGGTAAGACTGCTCTCATGCCATAAAATATTCCATTCTGATTAATATCAATTATTTTTTTATACAAGCCTTCTTCTATATCTAAAAGTCCAGTTATCGCACCTGCAAGTCCTGCATTATTCACTAAAATATCAATAGTACCAAATGTATCTTTAGTCTTTTGTACTACCGTGTCCCAACTAATAGGATTTGTAACATCTAACTCTACAAAAATAGCCTTATCTTCCCCGATGTCTCTTGCTACTTTTTCTCCATTTTCTGCATCAAGATCTCCGATTACAACTTTTGCACCTTCTTCAGCAAGCTTTCTTGTATGAAATTCCCCCATACCTTTCGCCCCGCCAGTAATAATCGCTACTTTTCCATCTAATAGTCCCATTATTATTCCTCCTATATGTCCCTTCCGTATTTTAAAGAAGTTAAATTTTTTAAGAGCGCTTTCATTTATATGATAGAGTTTCTCGACTTAACACTCAATAAGCAGGTATAATGAATATGTTGAATACTCAACAAAGTGATTAGGTTTGTTTATTATAAGGCTTGATAAACGGGACAAAAGGATGATTTATATTGAATAATCCAAATCGACAAATGAGAAAGAAACAATTAACAAAGACGTTCCTAAAAAATGCTTTTATAGATCTCATTTTAGAAAACAATAATGTGCACTCTATCACAATTAGCGAAATTACCGATCGGGCGGATTTTAATAGAGGTACTTTCTATATCCATTACCAAGATAAAATCGATCTCTTGGAAGAGTTATACCAAGATGCTATCGAAGGCATACATCAGTCTATTAAAAAACCATACAGAAATAAGGCCAAGGTGTTTTTGAATGGGGTTATACCTTCCAATAAGCTCCTATTTGAGCATATCGAAAAGCATAAAAAGTTGTTTAAAGCCCTAGATCGTATAGAGAATAATCCGGATATATATAAGCGGCTCGAGCTATTTTTATGGAATTTATTTAGTAAAGAGATTTATATTGAACGAGAAACTGATGCTAAGGAAACAAGGTACGATATCTTTCTTAGCTTTCAAGTCCACGCTACAGTTGGTGTCATAAAGTATTGGATTAAAAAGGATTTTATTTTCTCTACAAGTATTATGAGCGAACAATTAACATCTTTTTATTCGGATAAAGTAATTGCGATGAATTTCAAGAATCAAAACCTTGATTGATAGTTTTTTTTCTACACTTGAATGTAAAGATTCTAATTTCTACTTTTTACGCTCTCATAAGGTCTCCTGCATTAAATAATAAATATCAAATTTCCTTCCGAGGCTTTACATGGAGTGGTGGGAAGAGCTAAAGAAGGAAGTTTTTGGATTTTTTGTTAAATAATTGGTACGCGGGTGAAGCTATGAAGTAGGTTAGAAAAAGCAACAAATAATGATGCTTAAAGTATTTTTGATATTCAAGTTAAATCTTTTATGTCGCTGCTGGATAAGTATAAAGATTATAGAACCAATCCTGCAAATGAAACGATTGAGAGAGTGATAACGAGAATAAATAATCCTAATGGTGGTTTTTATAAGATATTAGGTGACAACAAATTTGTAGGTGCTATCTGTGTTATTTGGAAAGAAGAAGTACAGTTATGGATAAGCCCAATGTTTATTCTACCTTATTATTAAGGAAAAGGAATAGCTCAGAAGGCTATAACTATAGTTGAAGAAATGTTCTCTCAGGAGTGAATTAGCTACAATATTAGAGGAAGAACGAAATTGTTACTTATATGAAAAGATGGGCTATACCAGAACAGGATTAGCAAGAAGTTAAACGATAATGCAACCCTTGTTTTTTATAAAAAGGTTTGTTAGGAGGAATTTCTTAGTTAAACAAACGGGTGCAATAGTTAAACAAGGTAATAATTAAAAGATTTATTTTTTCACTGTAGTTTTTGAATATTATGTTATTATGGTTTTGGAGTTATTTTACTTCACGTCAGGATGATGGAGGGGTAATTTTCTGGTGAGTTATATTAGCGGATTTGCAGGGATTATGATATCAATTTTAATGTTTGTATTATTTGTAGTCGGACTCTGGAATAGTAAAATTCATTCTTTTAAGCCTGGAGTATATTTTTTTCTGCTTTTAATAATTCACGAAGTTTATTCATGGATTGCACCACCTTTAATCCGATATTATATTGATACGATTTTAATTGAGAATAAGAAAAACCCAATGCTGGGAATGACTTACGGAGAATTAGTAGCGTTCTTATCACTCATTCCAAAAATGATTGTTTTGGTTGCGTTTATTTGCTTAATCTTTGGTTTACGCACGCTCTTTAAGCCAATACCTCCGAAATAGAATTGTAAGATTTCCTCCCTAAACGATCTATTGCTTAACGAAAGAAGCGTTTAGGCAACTTCTAATAATTATTGTGCTAAATGGTGAGATTGATCGAGAAGAACTATTTTAACCTTTTTATATTTAATTAGTAGATTAGTTAAAAAGTATTATTAAACTTGAGTTGGACAATTGACTAGATTGCTGAAGAATTTGATTATGTTAAATTTCAATTTTCAAGGAGGTATTATTGGAATTGAAAAAGAGAGATGATTACTTTAAAGCCGACTTTTTAAAAAAGACACAACTGCCAGTTACGGAAACGGAAGAAATGGCATTTCAACTTGGGTTTAATGGCTGGGCAGGGATATTCGGGGGGATATTTTTCCACATTATCAATTTCTTCAGCAAAGGAAATAAGCAACAAAAGAAAATTGACAGCAGGCTACGAAAATACAATTTCAGAAAAATAAATGAGCACGAAATTCTCTTGTATTTACGTCAGTTGAATTATTGAGCTGTGCTGGTGCTTTAACATAATAAGGTGAAAACGCAGTAGAGCTAAGAGTAAATAACCAGAGGAGGAATAGAAAATGGGAAAAATGGATTCCATAGAGTTAAAACATTTTTCCAATGAGCACATGGATCTGTTAAGTTCTTTTCAACTTCCGGAAGAACAAGGAAAGTTTACCTCTTTGCCAATAAATTTTATTGAAGTAACAGAGGGGCAGCATCGTATTGTTATACTTAATGATAACGAACCTGTTGGCTTCTTTTTATTACACTCAACTGACCGGGTGAAAGAGTACTCAGATAACCAGAACGCTATGCTGTTAACCTCGTTATCAATAAACCACGCGAAACAGGGAAAAGGTTATGCAAAACAAGCTATGGATATACTCAAGAAGTTTGTATCAGATGATTTTCCTAATTGTAACGAAATTGTTTTAGCTGTTAATCACAAAAATATTGCTGCACAGAAATTATATGAAAAAGTTGGTTTTCAAGATACAGGCAGGAGAAAAACGGGACCTGTTGGTGAACAGTTCATAATGAATTTAATGCTGTAAGGTACATAAAAAACGGTGCGTCAACTTAAGAAAGAAGTATCATCCATACGGCAGATGTTAAAGGTTAGCCAAGGTGCCCATACAGCAGGGTACATTACTTCATGCACAATGAACGAAATACGCAGTGAAAAGTCTAACCGAATACTCTCTGCACAACTTCCTCATATTCTCTGAAATAGTCGGGGATATCTTTTTCCTTTAGTCCAGCATACATGTTTTTTACGATGGATTGGTTGTACCATAATTGCTGATCATATCCGGCATTGAAATTCTTCCAAATGGCTTCCCCTTGCTGTTTCATATCCTGTTCAAGTCCAATCAGATTGTCCAGCTTATCTGCTATAATCAAATATTTAATCTCTTTTTCGACATTTTTTAACGTGTCAATTGTATGCTGTTTTCGCTCCTGCCAGGACTTTGATTTATCCTCTGTATGAGCTGCTACAATATGCGCAACATCATGACCAAATTCCCTTTTTATATCATCTATTTCAACGTCTGTATCCTCTGCGACATCATGCAGATACCCAGCGCTGACCAATTCATCGCTAAATCCTTCATTTTCAAGCCTTTCAGCTACACGAATGGGGTGGGAGATATAAGGGGCGTTTGAATTTTTCCTCTTTTGCCCTTCATGAGCCCTGATCGCAAATGCTTTTGCTTTAGCTTTCACTATTCATTACCTCCTTTTTTTCAATATATAACATAAAAAAAGCTGCAGGCTCCACAATTATTAACTTAAATATAACACATAATAAACAAGAGCTCTCTCTTTCATTTCCGAAACGAAACAAGTAGACTATAAGGTAACGATATTTTAAACATAGTGGAGGTACCACCATATGGAAAAAGGAATTAATCAGCGAAAAACCGAGCATATTCGCCTTTGCTTAACCGGTAACGTTGAAGGTGTGAATAAATCAACAGGGCTTGAAGGGATTAACTTTATACATAATGCATTACCGGAAATAAATTTTGACGATATTACGCTAGAAACAAGCTTTTTGGATAAAAAACTAAAAGCGCCTTTTTTGGTCAGTTCAATGACTGGTGGATCAGAGCTTGCAACCACCATTAATCAAAACCTCGCGATAGCCGCGGAAGAGAAGGGCTGGGCTTTAGCAATCGGATCAACACGTGCCTTTCTGGAAAGTGATCAGCATAAGGAATCATTTCTGATCCGAAAACAGGCCCCGACAGCACCAGTCATCGTAAATATTGGAGCAGTGCAATTCAACTATGGATACGGTCCGGAAGAATGCCAGCGAATTATAGATAAAACAGGTGCAGATTCAATTGTGCTCCATTTGAATAGCTTACAGGAAGCGGTTCAGGATGGTGGAGATTTGAACTTTGAAGATCTTTTGCCTAAAATTGAGCAGGTTTGTAAAACATTGGATGCGCCAGTGGGAGTTAAGGAAGTTGGTTTTGGTATTGATGGGTCGGTTGCCGAAAAATTATACAATGCTGGAATCTCCTATATTGATGTTGCTGGAGCAGGCGGGACATCATGGAGTCAGGTGGAAAAGCTGCGTTCGCGCGATCCGTTAAAAAAAGCTGCTGCCGAAGCATTTAATAATTGGGGTATCCCTACAAAAGACTGTATTGTTTCCGTTCGAGGCAAGCTTCCAGATGCTCCTCTTGTTGCCAGTGGTGGAATGAAAACGGGTGTCGATGCAGCAAAAGCGATCACTATTGGAGCTGACATCGTAGGCTATGCCCGCCAGTTGCTGAAGGCGGCTACAGTATCAAAGGATGACGTTATTCAAACGATGGCACAGATTGAACTCGAATTAAAAATGACGATGTTTGGAATCGGTGTTAAAAACCTGGATGAATTAAAGAATACAAAGCGTGTCAGCGTAATGGGACAATCTTTATTGGAAGAAAACAGCTAAAGCCAATTGTGGCCTTAGCTGTCTTTTTATTTGAAAGGAATATTAGGGTTTTACAGTCTGAAACACGGGTACTAGTAAAGTAAAAGGCGAGGAGAGATATCTAATGCCATGGACTATGGACGATTATCCATCTTCAATGAAAAATTTAAATGAAGTTACAAAAAAGAAAGCAATCGATATTGCCAATGCAATGGTTGATGAAGGCTATGAAGAAGGGCGTGCAATTCCAATAGCTATTGAACAAGCAAAGGAATGGCGTGAAAATGCTTCACAAGATGAAGTTAATGATTATAAACAGCACGGTAAACCCACCCAGCGTTCGAAAGAAGGGAAAAAGTATGAAAGCAACCCTGAACGGATGGAAGAAGGAGAAGAAGTAGTCGCCCATGCGAATGGCTGGGCAGTTAAATCAAGTGGCTCCCAACGTGCCAGCGAAGTTTTCGATAACAAAGATGAAGCGATAAAGCGTGCCAGGGAAATCGCCAAAAATAAAGGAACCTCATTAACCATTTACAAGCAGGATGGCTCGGTACAGGATGAACAATCATATAATCAATAAATGGAGGAAGACTACTATGAGGGTAGTCTTTTTTTGATGGGGAGAGAAGGTGCTATGCATTGGATATTCTAGGCGCCAAATCCATGTGCTTTCGGTCCTTTACTCATGCTTACGTTTCTGAAGATTGACCTTGGCTTTTTAAGCACATTATTTTCCGTCATGTTTGTCCTATGCTACAATATTTTAAGAAAAGAGAGGTGTTTTTTTTTGATGAAAATTGAAGTTTGGTCAGATTTTGTATGTCCGTTCTGTTACATTGGAAAAAGAAGATTGGAAAGTGCGATGGAAAAGTTTCCGCACCGTGAAAATATAACAATAGAATATAAAAGTTATCAGCTTGATCCGACTGCAAAGCATATACCTGGAAAAGATTTTTATGAAACTTTTTCTGAGCTTAAAGGGATGCCGCTCGATCAGGTTAAAGCAATGAATCAGCAAGTTGGACAGCAGGCAGCCAGTGTAGGATTAACGTACAATTTTGATGATATGAAATATGCAAATACCTTTGATGCGCATCGTGTGGCAAAGTATGCTGAGGAGAATGGCAAGGGGAAAGAAATTACCGAGAGATTTCTCCATGCGTATTTCACTGAATCCGAGCTTATGAGTGACCGTGAAACCTTAACCAGACTTGCAGGTGAAGTAGGTCTTGATAAAGAAAAGGTTCACGAAGTAGTCAATTCGGATAAATACAGAAATAGAGTAAATGAAGATATCGATGTTGCACGACAAATTGGCGTGCAGGGAGTGCCTTTCTTTGTGTTCAATGAGAAATATGCCATATCAGGAGCCCAGCCAGAAGAAGTGTTTTTGGAAGTGTTTGAGAAGGTTTGGGAAGAAGAGAAGGAAAAGCCGGTATTGCAATCACTAAACCCGAAAAAGTCAGAAACGTCCTATTGCACGGATGATGGCTGTGATGTAAATAATTAATTAATGATAAAACATACCGTATGAGAATACACTTGCGGTATGTTTTTTTTGAGGATAGAAAGTATAAAATTTTGGCAGCAATTAATTCTTACACATAAACGGCCACGTCCAGCTACGGTTCCTAGAAACTCCTGTCATAAGCAATGGACATTCCAAGCGCGAAGACCATGCGCTTTCCAGTCCCTTGCTTATACATGCGTTTCTGAACAGTCACCTCCGCTTTTGTTCCTTCCATTATTAATTAAAAACAAGCTTGTTTGTATTGACGGTTACTATAAATCTGTTATACTGAAATTGAAAGTCTAATTGATAATGAATATCATTCTTATTTAAATTTATTTAAAGATAATAGTCATTATTAATAACACTATACAACCTTGGGGATACACGAAAATTTCTGATGCAGCTTCCTTACTCAATCAGAAGCCGCAGCAGTTTTTGGAAGAGAAGGGCAGTCTATGAAGATAAGGTATTTAGTATTAGCACTAGTTGTTCTATCTATAGCATCGGTTTTTATAGGTGTTTCTGAAGTAACACCTAAAGACATATTTAGCCTCACAGAAGCTCAGCAGCAGGTGTTGTTCGTGAGTAGAATTCCACGACTTTTCAGTATCATAATTGCAGGAATGAGCATGAGTATTGTTGGTTTGATCATGCAGCAGCTAAGCAGGAATAAGTTTGTTTCACCTACAACAGCAGGTACTTTGGATGCTGCAAGGCTGGGAATCCTTGTTTCGATGATGGTCTTTACAGCTGCAAGTCCATTTCAGAAAATGCTTGTATCTTTTGCGTTTGCCCTGTTAGGCACAATTGTCTTCATGAAAATCCTTTCGAAAATTAAATTCAAGGATGCAATCTTCATTCCCTTAATTGGGTTAATGTTCGGGAATATCATCAGTTCCATATCCACATTTTTCGCTTATCAGAATGACCTTATCCAGAATATGGCATCCTGGATGCAGGGAGACTTCTCGATGATCATGAGCGGAAATTATGAGCTAATGTTTGTAAGTGTGCCGATCCTGATTCTGGCATATATTTATGCCAATAAGTTTACGATTGCAGGTATGGGTGAAGATTTTTCGAAAAATCTTGGTCTCAATTACCGGCAAGTAGTCAATCTTGGCCTGATTATCAGTGCTTTGGTTACTGCGTCAGTAGTACTTTCAGTTGGAGTAATACCATTTCTTGGCTTGATCATACCAAACATAGTTACCATCTATCAGGGAGACCATTTGAAGAAGTCATTAATACATACGGCATTGCTAGGTGCAGTATTTGTATTGTTTTGCGATATCATCGGCAGAGTCATCATTTATCCTTATGAAATTCCAATCAGCTTGACCGTTGGGGTTATAGGTAGTGGAATTTTCATCTATCTATTACTAAGGAGAAAAAAATATGGGTTATAAAAGCAAAACAATCATTCTCGCCGTAGTCGCATTCTTACTAGCATTGTTATATATCTTTTATGATTTAAGCGGAAATATCGAATATATTTTACCGAGACGATCTATTAAGGTCTTTGCCATCATTCTTACTGGTGGGGCCATTGCATTTGCAACTGTCGTCTTCATGACAATCACCAACAATAGAATCCTGACACCAAGTGTACTTGGACTTGATTCCCTATATATGCTGATTCAAACATTTATTGTTTTCATCTTTGGTGCCAATACGCTTGCCATGATGAGCGGTGAAATAAACTATCTTATTTCCATCGGTTTCATGGTTCTGTTCTCATTATTGCTTTACCAGTTCCTGTTTAGAGGGGAAAAGAACAATATCTATTTTCTGCTTTTGATCGGGATGATCCTTGGGACATTTTTTGGAAGTTTTACAGATTTCATGCAGGTGCTCATCGACCCGAATGAATTCATGATTGCGCAGGATCGAATGTTCGCCAGCATCAATAACGTAAATACAGATTTGGTTTATCTGTCAGTTATTATAATCGCTTTGGTAATGGCATACTTCATGCGTTTTTATAAATACCTTGATGTAATAGCTTTAGGAAAAGACGAGGCAATAAATCTGGGTGTTCCTTACGATTATGTAGTAAAGCGGTTATTGATCATTGTGGCAGTACTTATATCTGTATCTACAGCGCTGATTGGGCCGATTACTTTTCTTGGACTGCTCGTTGTGAATCTGGCATATGAATTGATGAAGACCTACCGCCATTTCTATATTATACTAAGCTCGGTTTTCATAAGTATGATAGCTTTACTGGGTGGTCAATTCATCGTAGAAAAAGTATTCACCTTCAATACGACAATCAGTGTTATTATTAATTTTATCGGTGGCATTTACTTTATATTTCTTTTGTTAAAGGAGAATAAAAAATGGTAGATTTGAAGAATGTTTTTAAAACCTACAATAAAAAGAAAGTGATTGAGGATGTTTCACTAGAAATAGAAAAAGGAACGATTACTTCTTTTATTGGCCCAAACGGTGCAGGTAAAAGTACGCTAATCTCCATGATCAGCCGTTTGATAGCAAAAGATAATGGTGCCATTACAATTGATGGCCAGGACATTATGCAAACAAAAAACAATGAATTGGCAAAAAAGATTTCCATTTTAAAACAGTCCAATGCAATCAATCTAAAATTGACCATTCGTGAACTGGTTTCGTTTGGTCGATTCCCTTATTCGCAAGGGAAATTGACAGAAGAAGACCAGTCTAAAATTGATGAAGCGATTGACTATATGGAACTGCGTGAAATACAGGATAAGTACCTGGATGAATTGAGTGGAGGACAGCGTCAGCGTGCACATATTGCAATGGTTATAGCTCAGGACACCGAGTATATTTTACTTGATGAGCCGCTGAATAATCTTGATATGCGTCATTCCGTACAAATCATGAAAACGCTCCGTAAGCTTGTTAACGAAATGGGTAAAACCATTCTTCTCGTTATTCATGATATTAATTTTGCATCATGCTATTCCGACCATATTGTCGCCCTGAAGGATGGAAAAATTGTCAAACAGGGTCGCACATGTGATGTGATCGATAAATGTGTGCTTAAAGATATCTATGATATGGATATTGACATCAAGGAAATTGATGACAGACGTATTTGTGTTTATTTCTAATAACGATGAAGCATGATATGTGCGGTATGAGAGATATGCTGTAGATCAACAAAATAAAAGCAAAAAAAAGCCCCTTCTCATGGAAAAAAGAAAAGACAAACCATGATGAAGGAGCGACACCTAACTACAGTTTACCCTATCTGTTTGATTTGGTAAATGGTTTTGCCTATTAAATATAAATTCCTGCTTGTTTCGAGTGCTCAGGCAAGACAGGGCCAACATAGAGAACAGCTCATTTGCTGAAAAAATTGCTATTCTTTTGTTGAAATATAGCGGGTCCAGATTACTGTACATAAATAGGCCTCATTCGTTGTTTTTAATAATAAATATTTTAACAAAAAGGGAGAAGATCAAAATGAAGAAATTATATCTGATACTCGTAATGAGTACATTGGTTCTATTTATCGCGGCTTGCGGATCCGATTCTAATGATGATGCCGTAAACGCGAACGAAAATGGAGAAAGTAACGAAACGGTTACTGTATCCCATGAGCTTGGTGAAACAGAAGTACCGAAAAATCCTGAAAACATTGTTGTTTTTGATTTTGGTATACTAGATACATTGGATAAACTTGGCGTTGAAGTAACAGGGGTTGCCCAATCAGGAACGATTCCGTCGTACTTGGAAAAATATGCAAGTGGTGAGTACGAAAATATTGGTAGCCTAAAAGAACCTGATTTCGAAAAAATCGCATCGATTGATCCAGATGTCATTATCATTTCCGATCGTCAGGCATCATTATATGATCAGCTTGAAGAAATTGCACCAACGATCCATCTCGGTGTAGATGTAACCAACTATATGGAGTCCTTTAAAGAAAACATGGCTGTTGTAGGTGAGCTGTTCGATGCTCAGGAAGAAATTGAAGCTGAATTGGCAGCAATTGAGGAATCAATAGCAACAGTGAATGAAAAAGCAACTGCTTCTGAGAAACAGGCGCTGATTATTCTGGCAAACGATGATAAAATCAGTGCATTTGGCCCGAGTTCGCGTTTTGGTTTGATTCATGACATTCTAGGTGTTCCCTCTGTTGATTACTCAATTGAAGCATCCACTCATGGAATGAATGTTACATTCGAATACGTAATGGAACAGGACCCTGAACTATTGTATGTAATCGACAGAAGTGCAGTTGTTGGTGGAGACACTTCAGCAGAGCAGCTGGTCGAAAATCAACTGGTTGAGAATACACAAGCATATAAAAATGACAATATCGTTTATTTGGACCCTGATTTTTGGTATCTTTCAGGCGGCGGATTAGTATCTGTTGCAGAAATGATCAAAGAAATCGATTCCAGTTTGAACTAACCAGAAACGCAGCTGGCATATGAGCCGGTTGCGTTTTTTAATGCCTGCATTTCCTGCTATAAATATTGGCAAAAGTAAGTAAATACCTGTCTGAATTGTTAAGCAAATGTAATAACCTTGTCGAGGTCGATGAGGGCAAGGGTTTTGTTGATATTCCTATGTTTTAATACTTGATATGAAGTGTGGATATATGTTTGAATGGAGGAAGACTTTATAGAAATGAGGGACATGTATATGAAAAAGCTCTTAATGCTGGTAACAACACTTACTTTAGCAATCACATTGGCAGCCTGCAACAATGATGAAGCTGAGGAAAATGAAAATACAGAAGAAAATGACAATGAAAATGCCCAGGAACAAGTTCAACAGGAACTTGAAATAACGGAAGAGGAAAAGCTGGAAGATGATGCTTCAGTCGCAGTCGTTAATGGGGAAGAGATTCAGGGAAAAGATTATAATCCAATTTACAGCCAGGTTAAATCAACGATGTATCAATATGGACAAGATGTTAGTGACACGGATATGATTAAAAACCAAACCGTGGATATCCTTATCGAACAAACGTTAATTAAGCAGGATGCAGAAAATGAAGGAATTGAAGTTACGGAAGAAGAGGCCGAAGAAGAATTAAACGGGATTAAAGAAGCCAGCAGTCAAGAAGAGTTTGACGCCCTGCTGGAACAGTTTAATATGACAGAAGAAGATTTTAAAAGACAGCTTATGGATGACATGATTACAATGAAGTATGTGGAACAATTTGAAGCAGAAGTATCGGACGAAGAGGTCCAGGAATATTATGACCAGCTGAAAGAGCAAAACGAAGAAGTTGGAGAATTGGAAGAAGTGGAAGATCAAATTAGAGAAATACTTGTTAATGAAAAAGAAAGTGAACAATTACGTGTAAAAGTGGAAGAATTAAAAGAAAACGGTGAAGTGGAAACTGTCATTTAAGTTCATTTAAGCCAAGAAAGCATCGCTCAATTATGTTGAGTGATGCTTTTTTAAAAGGAGAAGAGGGCTCCCTATGCTTCTTTCTTTATATACTTCCGTTGGTTATAAAGCGTTCGCGATTGTATAGATAATAATCCTTTAAGATCTTTTTGATACTGTCGTAATTCTCTGAAATGATGGCGTCATATATAAGTGAATTTGTTCGATTTGCCGAATAATGCTTTTCATGTGGATTTAATTTCCAATTTACAATTGCTATCCCTTTAATCTTTCATAACTTTAAATTTTTTTAAGGATAAGAATAAAGTGAGTTTACAATCTGAACTTCATAACAAGTTATACTTGAATTAAACATTACTGTTGCGCTTGTATTAATTTTAAATTTTTGAGCGAAGCGAGTACAAGGAGAAGCTGACATGCCATGCAGCATATCCATCAACCTGGAAGGAAAAAGGAACTTTCAAGCAAACCCAGTATTCACGAAACAAGTCATATTTTGGATAGCCAAGCAGGAGAATGGGTTTCAATCGGTCCTGCTAACAAGATTGTAGAATCTATAATTGGTGACTATACATATACGATGGATGATGTCACGATTAATTATAGTACGATTGGTAAATTTACTTCCATCGCTTCCCACGTCTGTATAAATCCAACGGACCACCCTATGAACCGAGTAACACAGCATCATATGACATATCGCAGGGCTGATTACGGGCTGGCACATCTCGATGATGTTGAAATTTTCAATTGGCGTCGCTCTAATAGAGTAACAATCGGACATGACGTTTGGATTGGTCACGAGGCTACCGTAATGAAAGGCGTTACTATTGGTCATGGAGCGGTAATTGGTTCAGGTGCAATAGTAACAAAGGATGTTGAGCCCTATGCGGTAGTGGTAGGGGTTCCGGCCAAGCCAATTAAACAACGGTTTTCAAGTAACATAATTGATAAGTTACTTGAAATCTCCTGGTGGGATTGGTCACGAAAGGAATTGAATGAACGTTATCACGAAATGAACGATATTGTCTCATTTGTCAAAAAATACACCTGATCATATCTTACGGTCAAGCGCATCCCTCATAATGTGGAGTATCATTAAAAAGCAAGATTTTAAAAAAGGGGTGGAAGCAAGAGAACAATTTGGTTCCAACTTCATAAGAATAGGGGTATACATGTATGAATAGGAAAAGTATTGCGATTGATATGGATGAGGTTCTTGCAGACACCTTTAAAAAAATAATGAAAACTGCGAATGAAATATGTGATCTTTCATTGTCTGAGGTGGATGTTAAAGGAAATAGAATGTGGGATTTCATAAATAAAGAACAGGCAAAGGAATTGAGAACAGCGGTTAACAGCCCAGGATTTTTCCGGGATTTGGAAGTGATTGATTCAGCTGTGGATGCAGTTAAAGAGCTCTCGGAACACTACGACATTTATATTGCTACAGCTGCCATGGAGGTACCGAATTCTTTTCATGATAAATATGAATGGTTAATGGAGCATTTCCCCTTCCTGGATCCCAGATATTTTATATTTTGCGGAAATAAGAAAGTTGTCCATGCAGATTATCTGATTGATGATACAGTTAGTCAGTTAGATGCGTTTACAGGAGAAGGTATTCTATTTAAAGCCAATCATAACGAAAACATAGTAACTGACTACATCCAAGTGGACAGCTGGAACGAAGTATTGGCACTGTTCAGCAGTTTACGGGCGGTATAAGGGAACACTAAGGCATTCGCCAAAGAATATGGCGAATGCCTTAGTTTCCTAACATGTTCTGTTTCGTTAAATTATAGAATCCAGTGTATCGAAGAATAATTGCATTTGGTCATCTGTGCCGATTGTGATCCGGATATAATTATCAATCGATTTTTTGCTGAAATGTCTTACGAGAACGCCTTTTTCCTTTAACGAGGAATACAGGTGACCCGCTTCCTGTTCAGGATGCTTGGCGAAAATGAAATTTGCTTGTGACGGCAATACGGTAAATCCGCGTTTTTTCATCTCTGTAATTGTCCATTCCCTTGTCTGGATAATCTTTTCTGTTGTAGCTTTGAAATATGCTTCATCTTTTATGGCCGCTTCAGCACCGGCAAGGGCCAACCTATCCAGCGTATACGAGTTGAACGAGTCTTTAATACGGACTAATCCTTCAATCAGCTCAGGCTGTCCTAAAGCAAGTCCTACCCGCAGTCCTGCGAGTGATCTGGATTTGGACATCGTCTGAATAACGAGCAGATTTTCATAAGAATCAATTAAAGAAACTGCTGAAGCCTCTGCAAAGTCCACGTATGCTTCATCCACTATTACAATCTGGTCCGGGTTATTGTCCAAAATTTCCTTTACTGAATCAAGTCCCAAATAAATGCTAGTCGGTGCATTCGGATTAGGGAAAATAACTCCACCCTCTGCGTGAAAGAAATCTTTAACTGGAATTGAAAAATCATCATTCAGTGGAATTTCCTCAGCTGGGATGTTGAACAGTTTCGAATAGACCGGATAAAAACTATAGGAAATAGCAGGGTATCGAATTCGCTTGTCATTATCGAAGAACGCCATAAATGTAAAAGCGAGAATTTCATCAGAACCGTTTCCGACAAAGACGTTTTTCTTCGATAGTTGATAAAAAGATGCAATCTCTTCCTTCAGGCTATCAGCTGTTGGTGAAGGATAGAGATTTAGTCTCCGATCTGTTTCCTTTTTTATCTCCTCTATAACGTTTGGAGATGGTGGGTATGGATTTTCATTCGTATTCAGTTTGATGATGTCCGATTGGTTAATCTGCTCGCCCGGAACGTAAGGAACACATTGTTTTGCCGTCTTGCTCCAAAATTTACTCACGATTTTGGCCTTCCTTTTTGATATGTCTTTTCTTCAGTTCATCTTTTACATCCGTTATCGTTACACCCATTAGTTCCATTAAAACAAGGGTGTGATAGGTGAGGTCAGATATTTCACTCGTTAATTCTTCTTTATCATTATTTTTTGCACCGATCACTACTTCTGTTGTCTCTTCCCCAATTTTTTTCAGGATTTTATCAATCCCTTTCTCGAAAAGATAGGAGGTATATGCACCTTCGACTGGGTTTTCACGTCTGTCCCTTATTCGCGCGACTACTTGATGAACGATATCATGTGAAGGTGCCTCGTTTGTATAAAGCTCATTGTGAAAACAGGTTTCTTCTCCAGTATGGCACGCTGGACCAGCCGGTTCAACTTGTACCAATAGTGCATCGGCATCACAATCGAAAGATATTTTTTTAACTTGCTGCTTATTTCCGGAGGTCTCTCCCTTATTCCAGAGTTCCTGACGCTTTCTTGAAAAGAACCATGTTTCATTTGTCTGGATGGTTTTCAGTAGAGATTCGCTATTCATATATGCCAGTGTTAATACGCTGCCTGTTTTTGCATCCTGAATGATTGCAGGGATAAGTCCGTCTTCATTAAATGAGAGCTGTTCGATGTTTAGTTCCATTCGTTGTCCCTCCTGACAATGATGTCTTCTTCCTGAAGATATTTCTTTAACTGTTGTATATTAATCTCACCATAGTGAAAAACGGAAGCTGCAAGAGCTGCGTCTGCACCTTCTTTTAACACTGTGCTGAAGTGTTCCTGTGTTCCGGCTCCGCCACTTGCAACAACTGGAATATTGACTGTCTCGGCAATTATTTTGGTTAATGCAAGATTATAGCCATTTTTTTCTCCATCTGAATCCATTGCATTGATTACAAGTTCACCGGCACCGAGCTGTTCGCCTTTTTTCGCCCATTCAATCGCATCGATTCCGGTGTCATTGCGACCGCCTCTTGTAAATACATTCCATCTCTTTGGTGCAACTTCTTTTGCATCAATGGATAGTACAATACACTGACTGCCAAACTTCAGAGCAGAATCTGTTATCAACTGGGGATTATCGACTGCAGCACTATTTATAGACACCTTATCGGCTCCAGAACGAAGTACTTTATGAATATCCTCTACTGTGCGGATCCCTCCGCCAACAGTGAATGGGATTGCGATTTCTTTTGCGACATTTTCAACTACATCAAGGAAAATATCACGTTCTTCATTTGATGCAGTGATATCATAGAAAACAAGTTCATCCGCACCAGCTTCATTGTATCTTTTTGCTAGTTCTACCGGGGCTGCAACATCGCGTATGTTCTGAAACTTTTTTCCTTTTACGACACGGCCTTTATCGACATCGAGACAGGGGACAATTCGTTTAGCGAGCATTTTGATCACCTTCTATAAGTTTTTCGAATTCCATCGTGCCGTCGTACAATGCTTTTCCGATAATTGCACCATACATATTCAGGGACTTCAGTCTCTCAATGTCTTCCTCTGTTGAAACACCACCAGAAGCAATAACAGACATTTTCGTTGATTCATTGATTGCTTGAAGCTCCTCGAAATTGGGTCCCTGCAGCATGCCATCTTTTAGAATATCCGTGTAGACAATCGTTTTAACCCCAATGGATTCTAGCTCTTTTACAAGGTCAATCGCTTTTACTTTACTGGTTTCCGTCCAACCATCTGTCGCTACATAACCACCTCGTGCATCGATGGAGACTGCGATTTTTGCTCCGTATTTATCCACCGCATCTTTTAAAAACACTTTGTTGTTAATTGCAGCTGTGCCAATGATGACTCGTGAAACTCCTGCTGAAAGGTAATCCTCGATGATTTCCATGGAACGAATTCCACCGCCCACCTGAACCGGGATATTGGTCTGCTGAGCGATTTTCTTAATGGATTTACGATTTAAGGAGTCGCCGGTTTTTGCGCCATCGAGGTCTACAGTATGTATGAATACCGCTCCTTTTTCCTCCCATTGGGAAGCCATTGCCGTTGGAGAATCTCCATAGACTTTTTCTTTATTATAATCACCCTGTGTAAGGCGGACACATTTCCCACCACGAATATCGATTGCTGGAAACAGGATCATGAAATCATCTCCCCGTAGTTTTTTAGTAATTTTATTCCGATATCACCGCTTTTTTCCGGGTGAAATTGCATGCCTGTAATGTTCCCTTGTTGAACGATCGCCGGAACTACCCCGCCATACTGTGTGCTGCCGACAAGTGAATCTTCTTCAAGCGAACCAACAGCATAGGAATGGACGAAGTAAACATATACATCATTAGGCAAACCATTCATTAACGGGTTTTCTTTGTGCTTTGTGATTGTATTCCATCCCATGTGTGGAACCTTGACGGTATCTTTGATTTTACTTACATTTCCTTTAAGTAAACCTAAGCCTTCCCAGTCACCGTCTTCGTAGCTCTTTTCATAAAATAGCTGCATTCCAAGGCAGATACCAAGAATCGGTTTCCCGCCAGCTGCTTCCTGTTGTAATACCTTAGTCAAACCTAAGCCATTAATGGCATCCATGGCATCTTTAAAAGCTCCTACACCGGGAAGAATAATGGAATCTGAATCTCTGATTACTTGTGGATCGGTAGTTAATACTGATTTCTTATTCAATTTATCGAGTGCAAACTGCAGGCTTTTTATATTTCCTGCACCATAATCAATGATTGCGATCATCAGGTATCTTCCTTTCGCTTTAGACAATATATAGTATTCTTTTAGCGGTTTTCCTCCGCATACGTGCAATTAATTCAAGTTGCTTATAGACTTCCCTTTGTTGAAGGAATCCCTTTTATACGGGGATTTTTTTGTGTTGCCTCATCCAGTGCACGTCCAAAGCCCTTAAAGATTGATTCAATCATATGATGGGTATTTTTCCCGTAAGCAAGATTGATATGGAGGGTTACCTTTGCATTGCTTACAAAAGCCTGGAAAAACTCCTCCACAAGCTCTGTATCGAAGTTTCCAACTTTATCCTTTAAACCCTCAATATTGTAGACAAAGTAGGGGCGGCCACTGATATCCAATGAAATAGTGGATAGTGCTTCATCCATTGGAGTTGTGACATTTGCATACCTTGTAATGCCTTCTTTGTTGCCTAATGCTTCCTGGAATGTCTGTCCAAGGGCAATACCGATATCCTCCACCGAATGATGCTGATCGACGTTCAGGTCTCCATCACATGCCACACGTAAATCAAATAAACCATGCTTTGTCATCAAAGTAAGCATATGGTCGAAAAAACCGACTCCTGTATCAATGGATGATCTTCCTGTTCCATCAATTGTGAGATCCAAAGCAATGGAAGTTTCGTTCGTTTTTCTTTCTATTTTTGCCTTACGCATTTCGATCATCCTTTCTGATGCGAATGGAATTTGCATGTGCAGTCAAGCCTTCAACATTTGCGATTTTGATGATTTCATCTGCTGCATATTGAATCGCTTCTTTTGAATAGCTGATGATACTGGATTTTTTCATGAAATCATAGACACCAAGCGGGGATGCGAATTTTGCCGTACCATTTGTCGGTAATGTATGGTTCGGTCCCGCAAAATAGTCACCAAGTGGTTCGGGAGAATAGTTTCCAAGGAATATGGCTCCGGCGTTTTGAATATATTGGACGTTTTCACCAGGTTTTTCAATCATCAGCTGTAAATGTTCTGGCGCTATCTCATTTACGATTTCAAATGCCTCGTTTAGGTCTGAAGCTAAAATGATTTTACCGTTTTGATTAATGGATTGTTCGATGATCCTTTTGCGTTCAAGGGAGGCTGTTTGTTTCTCTATTTCCGCTTTAATCAGATTAGCCATCTTTTCGCTTGTTGTAATGCAAATCGCGCTTGCGGATTCATCATGCTCTGCCTGTGACAATAAATCTGCTGCCACATAGCCTGGTGGAGCGGTAGCATCTGCAACAATACAGATTTCACTCGGTCCGGCAATCATGTCGATGGCAACATCGCCATAAACCCATTTTTTTGCCCGGGCAACGAAGGCATTTCCGGGACCGACAATTTTAGAGACCTTGTCAATTGTTTCCGTTCCATATGCCAAAGCGGCAATTGCCTGTGCTCCCCCGACCTTATAGATTGTTGTGACACCAACTTCTGCTGCGGCAACAAGCACATATGGATTGATTTTTCCTTCTGTATTCGGTGGGGTAGTAATTGCGATTTTCTCGACACCAGCAATTTTGGCCGGTATGACATTCATCAGTACAGAGGATGGGTATGCAGCCTTTCCTCCGGGGATATAGACCCCGACCTTATCCAAAGGAGTAACCTTTTGTCCGAGCATTATTCCGGGTTCTTTATCCATGAACCAGGACTGTTCTTTTTGTTCGATATGAAAAGATTCGATATTTCCTTTTGCCTTACGTAATGCAGTAAGAAATTCTTCGTCGACAAGCTTGTGGGCTTCAGCGAATTCGGACTCTGAAACGGTTAATGCTGTTAATGCTGCCCGGTCGAATTTTTCTGTATAGTTAAATAGTGCTTCGTCACCGTTTTTACGAACCGTTTTAATTATTTCCAACACCGCACTGTCAAGCTCCTGCTCGTTGCTTAGTAAGGCGGTCTGATCCTGCACTTCATTTGCAAATTGCTTTGCTGTCAGTATTTTCATTCTTCATCACTCCAACGCGGATTTTAATTGACTGATTAGTTGCTGTACTTCTGCTGACTTTGTCGCAAAGCTTGCTTTGTTCACAATCAGCCTCGTACTGATATTTTCAATGTCTTCGATTACGGACAGCCCATTTTCCTTCAAAGTGTTTCCCGTTTCCACGATATCGACAATATAATCTGCCAAACCGATTAATGGAGCCAATTCTACGGAACCGTTCAGTTTGACAACTTCAATCGATTGGCCCTTTTTTGCAAAATGTTTTTTGGCGATGTTTGGGTACTTGGTTGCTATTATAAGCTGCTGATTCTGCTCCGGCATTTGTTCCTTTTTTCCAGCAACAGCAAATTTGCATTTTCCGATTTTTAAGTCGAGAAGCTCGTAAATATCTGCCTTTGATTCAAGGATATTATCTTTCCCGACAATGCCAATATCGGCAGCACCCTTTTCCACGTATGTCGGTACATCCATTGCCTTGACAAATATAAGTTTGATGGACCGATCATCATTGTAAAAGACGAGCTTTCTGCTTTTTTCATGAAAATCATGAAACTGTATACCTGTTTTCACCAATAGGTCAATCGTGCTCTTTGCTGGTCGCCCCTTGGCCAATGCAAGTGTAATAGGTTGCAATTATAAGTCCCCCTTTGTGTCCTTAAGCAATGATAAAATATCCTTCGTATCAGAAAAATTATGCTTTCCGTCCTTGTTGATCAGTACATTCTGTTCTTCGTCATAGTTTACTATAGTCCTAGAAGGCAGCGGCTTCATACTGCTGGACTCCTTTGAAAAAGTTAGGACCTGATAATTTTGCCTTCGTAATTCATAGGCTGTGGTCAAGGCTTCTTTTTGTTTTTCCTTCATGTAATAAATGATAATATCAACCGTCTGACTATCAGGTTCTGCCAAGCCTTGCTGCTGAATGGCCTGGAGCAGATAATCAACCTCAAATGCAAACCCAATTGCTGGCATCTCGGCCTCAAACTGCTCTCCCAGATTATCGTATCTTCCACCCATCAATACGGGCTGACCGAATCTATCTACAAAACCTTGGAAGATAACTCCAGTGTAATAATTCATATTGTTGATTAGTCCAAGGTTAAAAACAACATAATCATCTGCTCCATAGTCCTTCAACACTTCATATACATCAATCAAGTTGTGAAGAATGCGTTGCATCTTATCGCTGCGGACAATTTTTTCTGCCTGCTGGATTACACTGGCAGGTTCACCATACAGCATTGGAATGGACTGGATAGCCATTTTAAGATCATTTTCTATAGGCATGTTTTCTAAAAGCAATTCAATTTCCGCTAAGTTTTTTGACTGAATTAAAGTCTGCAGCAGTTCCAGTTCCTGTTTGGATAATGCAGCCTGCTGAATCAGTTCCTTAAAGAAACCTGCATGGCCGATTTCGATTTTAAAATTCTCAAATCCCATATCTTCCAGTGTGTGTATCGCAAGCATAATAACCTCTGAATCCACCTCGGGAGTATTCTCGCCGAAAAACTCTACGCCAGCTTGGGTACTCTCTTTCTGGTTAGGCAATTCGACCGATTGGCGAAATACGTCCAATACATAGAACAGTCTCTGATTAAAGGGATTGGAATTGTGATTGGCTGCTGTTATTCTTGTTATAGGAATCGTTACATCAGGGCGGAGAACGAGTACTTTTCCGGTAGTATCGATTACCTTAATCATGTCATCTTTATTTACAGTTCCGATGATATTGGAGTACATATCATAATGTTCAAATGTTGAGGTTCGTACTTGCTTATATCCGTAAGTAGTAAAGCGATTTTTTAATGTTGATATCAACTCATCTCTCATTTGAAAGTCTTCCACATTTTTATTTCTGTTCATTTCCGTAACATCTCTATGCATATATAAAACTCCTTTTTCATAGCTTTATTACTTTACCGCTTTAACTAACTAAAGTTATATAGTATTATAAATATAAATCAGAAGAAAGTCAACCGAAAGGGGATAGGAATAAATGTTTGATTATCATGTACACAGCAAGTTTTCGGCAGATTGCAAGACGGATATGGAAACAACGATCGAAAAAGGAATACAAATCGGACTCGAGGAAATTTGTTTTACGGAACACATCGATTACGATTACCCGGACAAAGACTGGGTTTTTGAATTTGATTTAAATCAATATGATAGAAAGATAAAGGAAATGCAGCAGCAATATGCAGGTCAGATTCGAATTAAAAAGGGTGTAGAGATTGGGGTCCAGCCACATCTGGCTGCAAAACACAATGCTTTAATGAAAGAAGAGTCTTTTGACTTTGTTATTTGTTCCATGCATGCTACGGAAGGAAAAGATCTGCACTCAGGAGAATTTTTTAAAGACAGGACAGTAGACGAAGCATATGAAATCTATTATAAGGAATTTTATGAGTGCATAAAGGAATTTAAAGCGTTTAGTATTCTGGGACATATTGATCTGGTGAAGCGGTATACAAAAGAGAAGAGCAAGAAAAACTTTTACGATATTATTGGAGAGATCTTCAAGGAGATCATCCCTGCAGGAAAGGGAATTGAATTGAATACATCGGGTTTCAGGTATGGCCTTGAAAATGGTATGCCAAGTAAGGATATACTGAAGCTTTATAAAGAATATGGCGGTGAAATCATTACCCTTGGTTCGGATTCCCATGTGGAAACAACGCTTGCATACCAATTTAGGGAATCCTTGGAATTGTTGCAGTCCATTGGTTTTAACTATATCGCATCTTTTGAGGAGCAAGAGCCTGTTTTTCATAAAATAGAAACGATATTGAAATAAATGGCAGGCGATAAGAATTTTATATGAACTTTTTTGCAGAACCCACTATAGAAGGGGGAGCAAATGATATAATAAAGGTAAATTAATTTCCTGAGCTGGTGAAGTATGAAAGCTATCAAAAAAGTGTTTTTAATTATTATAGGCTCTATTTCATTGAGGTTGGGAGCAGTAGGTATATTTTTGCCGTTATTGCCGACAACACCCTTGCTTCTCCTTTCCGCTGCCTGTTATATAAGAAGTTCAGAAAAGCTATATAACTGGTTGATAGCCAATAAGTATTTTGGAATGTATATTCTGAACTACAGGCAGGGAAAAGGGATTCCTTTAAGCGCAAAAATAATCGGAGTGACCTTGCTTTGGTTTTCCATGCTTTATACAATAATTTTTGTGATACCAATAATGATTGTGAAGGTACTGCTGTTTTTAACAGGCTGTTTTTTTACATGGTTCATTATTAAGCAAAAAACATTGCGAAATAATATAAAAATGAGGGAAAGTCCTTGAGAAATAAACGAATGAGAATGGTTACAGCAGCAGGGATGCTATTATTTGGAATGATCATTATCCTGAACTTGCCGAACAAAACAAAATCGGAGCTGTACCTTGGTGAACCAACTGTTTTTATCCATGGTTATAAAGGTACTGCTAATTCCTTTGGTTTCATGCTGAACAGGTTTGAGAAGAAATATGGCTGGGGTAATAAAGGCCTGATCTACCGTGTATCCAAGGAAGGCCAAATTCGGGATTTCAACATGAGTAAAGGAAAGCATGCACCGGCCTTTGTACAAATCATCCTGGAAAATAACCGGGCAAGTTTTGCTGACAGTACCGAATGGATTTCCAACGTCCTCAAACATATGAAGGAAAAATACTACATCGATTCAGTCAATCTTGTGGGCCATTCCATGGGCGGAATAATTTCCGTAAAATATGCGATGGACTATGATGGAAAAGATTATCCGCGTGTGAATAAGATAATTGCGATAGGCAGTCCGTTTGATGGCATATACAGTGAGGAATACTTTCATATACATCAAGATGCCGCAGCGATGGATTTAAAACCAGGATCGCTTGCGCTTCAACTATTGAAGGAAGGTACATTCCCAGCTGATATTGAAGTATTGAGCATTGGCAGCACAGGAGACGTGATTGCACTCCCAGAAAGTGTCCAGGCCCTACGAACAATTATACCGAATGGAAATTTACAGGAAATTATAATTGAGAATGAAAAATTAGGACATAGTGCCTTGCACGAAAATAAAGAAGTAGACAAAATGATACATTCTTTTTTGTGGCAAGATGATGGGCTATAACTTACAATAGATAAGGACTGATTATAATCGATATCCCTGTCTGTAACGGGGTATATTCGTAATCTCATGCGATGAGAGGGATAATAAAAACCCGATTTGTCAGTTGATCGGATTTCTGGATTTCTAAAGATAAATTTAAAGGAATGATATGAGTGACAATAAATCATCATATGTACGATAAATTAATACAAATAACATCTAAGAGTAATGTGATGGTGAATGAGCTCCTGAAAAATCATACGTATACCCGTTTAGGCGGGAAGGCCGATTTTTATGTAACCCCTGAAACTTACGAACAAGTACAGGAAGTTATAAGGCTTGCCAATCAGGAGAATATTGCTTTTACGATGCTTGGAAATGGATCCAATCTAATCGTTAAAGATGGTGGGATTCGCGGTATAGTAATGAACCTCCAAAAATTATCGGATATTAAAACAGTGGGCAATACGATTATTGCTCAAAGTGGAGCACGAATTATCGATACTTCCCGTGAAGCATTGAAAGAGGAGCTGACCGGATTGGAATTTGCCTGCGGAATTCCCGGTTCTGTAGGCGGGGCGCTGTTTATGAATGCAGGAGCCTATGGCGGGGAGATTAAGGATGTCCTGACGAGCACTGTAGTCGTTGACCGTGAAGGTGAAATCCTGACATTAACTGCTGATCAGCTGGATTTGGCTTATCGCACTAGCAACATCCCTGAAAATGGCTATATTGTTCTGGAGGCTACTTTTACTCTTGAAGCTGGCGAATATGATGCAATAAAGGAAGTCATGGATGATTTGACAAATCGTCGGGAAACGAAGCAGCCGCTCGAGTACCCATCATGTGGAAGTGTATTTAAGCGTCCGCCTGGCCATTTTGCAGGGAAACTGATACAGGACAGTGAGCTGCAGGGAATGCAAATCGGTGGGGCTCAGGTTTCCCTTAAGCATGCAGGATTTATCGTGAATAAAGATGATGCTACTGCAAAAGAGTATATCGACCTCATCAAATATGTTCAGAAAACCGTGAAAGAAAAGTTTGACGTAAAACTTGAGCGTGAAGTAAAAATAATCGGTGAGGAACTGGCATAACTTCTAAAGTCGTGAACATCTGGAATGTTCACGGCTTTTCTTTTTAGAAAAACTTGGTTGCCACCAAGCTTTTCGGTGACAGCCTTAGTTGCACTTATGCAGATAGGAAAGTTTTATACTTTCCTACTTGCAAAAAAAGCACTCCCGTCCAGCGGGAGTGCAGATGTATAGTATGATCTATCTTCTGAATCGATGCAGGAATCCTTGCAATCTTTCATTGGTAGAGTGCTCGATAACCTGGCTTGCAGTTCCCTGCTCAGCAATAACACCCTCGTCTAGGAACAGAACTTTATCTGCTATATCAAGGGCAAAGTCCATTTCATGTGTAACGAGGACCATTGCCATATCATCGTGTTTTGCAATATCACGGATAACTTCAAGAACCTCTCCGACCAATTCCGGGTCCAGTGCAGATGTCACCTCATCAAACAACATGATTTTTGGACGCATGACCAGTGCACGGGCCATCGCTACACGCTGCTTTTGCCCTCCTGAAAGCTGACTTGGGTAATTATTCAGTTTATCACCAAGTCCAACCCTGTCAAGCATTTGGATAGCACGTTCACGCACTTCTTCTTTGTTTTCCTTTTTGACGTGAATGGGTGCTGTCATACAGTTTTCCAGAATGGTCATATGCGGAAATAAGTTGAAGTGCTGGAACACCATTCCGATATCTCCGCGAACCTGTCTCAAATGTTTTTCGTTTGCTTTGACCATTTTCCCTTTCTTTTCCATCTTCCAAAGGTTTGTGCTATCGACAATAATATCTCCTGATGTAGGCTCTTCAAGGGTCATAAGCATACGGATGATTGTAGTCTTCCCTGAACCACTGGGTCCGATGACGGCTACTTTTTCAGCTGGTTTTATATCCAGGTTGATCCCTTTTAAAACTTTGATGTCTCCAAAGGATTTGTGGACATCCTGGAATTTTACGATTGGTTCAGACATTACATCACTGCTCCTTTTTGATCGCTTTTGACAGCTGCATTTTTATCAAAGCGTGTATTCATTTTCACTTCCAATTTCTTGATCAGGACTGCAGAAGGATAGCTTAGTACAAGGAAGATAATCCCCACTATTGTCAAGGGTTCCAAGTAAGCCCAGTTCTGTGCCCCATAAGTGTTTGCCATAAGCATTATACCAGCGACCCCTATTGTTGATGCAAGAGGAACTTCCTTAAACATAATGATAAAGTAGTTTCCAAGCATAGGGATGGTAGGAGGGATAGCCTGTGGTAAGATTATTTTCTTCCATTTATCAAGCGTCGTAAAGTTTAATGCTCTGGAAGCCTCCCATTGCCCTTTGTCAACACTTTCAATGCCAGAACGATAGATTTCACCTACATATGTGCTGAAATGGATACCAAGGCCAAGCACGGCGCTTGCAAAAGGGTTTAAGGCAAATCCGACTCCGGGTATCATCGGCCACGCATAGTAAATGAAAAATAGCTGAACAAGAGGGGGGGTGGAGCGAATAAATTCCATTGTCCATGTAACAATCCAGTTAAATGCTTTGTTAGGAACTCTGCGTAGAAATGTCCATACGAACCCGAAAGTGAGCGCAAATAAATAACAAGTGATCGTAAGACCTACCGTTATTCCCAATCCTTGTAAGACGAAGGGAAGGGCATCAAAAAATGTGTCCCAGCTCCAGTAAGTAAAATTCATTAGCTAGCCACCCCTTTTTTGGAAATAGTTTCACCTTTTCTTGTCAGCCAAATCAATGGAAGGGCAAGAATAAAGTAGAATACAAGGACTAATAAGTAAACAAGTGGTGCTTGAGATAAATTGGTACTTCTTATAATATCTCCATAATATAGAATGTCGGTCATTCCAATTAGTGATACTAAGGACGTACCCTTTAACATTTGAATGGTATAATTACTGAATTCCGGAAGCATCATCCGTACTGCCTGAGGAAAGATAATCAGCCGCATTCGTTGAAAGCTGGACATGTTAAGTGCTGTTGCAGCCTCTGTCTGTCCTTTTGCAACAGAAAGAATGGAACCACGTACGACCTCTGAAAGGTAGGCTCCATAATTCAAGCCTATCGCTATGACACCTATCCACCAGTTGGACCCAAGTTGAATGCCGAATAGCATTGGTATAGCATAATAGAGCCAGAATAACTGAACGATGAGGGAAGTTCCACGGAACACCTCAACATATAGACCAGTGAATTTACGAATGAAAGTATTTTTAGAAAGGCGGCTTAGCCCAGCAATAAAAGCCATCAGATAGGCAAATATAGCTGAAGCGAGCAGTACACTTACTGTGACGCTCAATCCTCTCGCAAGTTGCGGGGCAATATCAATGATTGCATTAATCGTAACCACTCCTTTGTTTTTTATTAATCAACTGAATGATTGGTCAAGATACTATGTAAATATTTGAAAGTTGCTTTTACGCTGACCTGAAAAAAATTAGGTCCAGTCCCCTGGGCGAGGGAACCGGACCCTATGGAGTCTTTACTTCATGTAAGTTTAGCTTCTAAGAACTTGATTAAATTTCACCATTGCAAAGTTGCTCTGTCGTCACTTCACCTACAGGAACGAAATTACTCTCTCCACTGAATCCATTTGCTTCCAACAGTTCAGCAACTGTTCCGTCTTCTTTTAATTCTGCAAGTTTTTCATTATAGGCATCACGCAATTCAGTATTCTCCAGACTGAATGCTGCTCCCCCATAACTTGGTACCCCTTCAACATCCGGTTGTTCAAATGACTCAACAAATTCCAGTGCGTCTGTATCAGCTGACTCTAAAGCCATCTTGACTGTCATTTCCGTGCCAGTTGTTGCATCGGCACGACCTGATTGAACAGCAGAAAATGTTGCCGGAATATCTGACGCCGTCTGGATTTGATCTTCACTGACGCCTTCTGATTTTAGAAACTCAATTTCGGTTGCACCTTCCATTACAACTACAGTAACGTCCGGATTATCAGCAATATCTTCATAGCTTTCTAACCCTAAGGGGTTCCCGGCTTCTACGATAAGTCCTTCACCATATTGCATCGTTGGTTCGCTGAACGCGGCATTTTCGCAACGATCCGGATTGATGGCCATCCCTGCAGTAATAACATCGAACTGTCCAGCTTGAACTCCTGGAATTAATTGGGCCCAGTCCGATAACTGAGAATTCATATTTTCAATACCAAGCTCTTCAAATACCGCTCCTGCAATATCTACTGATGCTCCTTTAAGTTCCCCATTTTCTTCATATGCATATGGTGCTTCATTGGCAAAACCAATTGTAACTGTTCCTGCTTCCTGTAATTGTTCCAAACTGCTACCGGCATTCGCAGTATCCTCATCTGATCCGCAAGCAGCCAGAAAAACTAGCATAGACCCGAAAAGCACTGTAACTAATAATTTTTTCAAAATTAAATGACCTCCCTGTATAGTGTAAAGAGATTTATGTTCTTCCTTTTGGTGACTTTTTACTAGGTATATATCACCTTGTATAGGTGAAAAAAAGAGAATGGAAGAAATGGGGTTTTCCAACATTCATAGATATAATGTTATAGATTAATAACTTTTCCATCAAACATTGTATTTTTCGATAATTTGTAATTTACTTTGAAATTTAGCGTTGATAGTATGTATGCTTACAGATACAGAAACATACTTGTAAATGGTGCTGTTTCCTCCCAAATACTTTCAGTCGAAGAATAAGCGGCAGGGTTCAACAAAAGTTTACATTTCCAATTGAAATGGCACTGTTTCTGGTTTAATCTGTATATTAAAGAGATGAAGCTTTTCATGGCATAATGAAGTGAGGTTTTAAACAATGGGCGCATATATAGCAGTGGGAATTGTATCCGTGGCGATCGTTGGACTTGTTGTAGGCCTTTCACTTGCCACCTTGTCTAAAGGCTATGGATACAAGCATTCGATTGACCCCTTGCCTGCTGGCAAGAAGGAAGAAGATTTGGAAGAAAAGAATAAAAAATAGGAAATCATCTTATTTTGTTACCAAAAGTAAAACAAGATCGCACATTTCAGTGCGATCTTGTTGTATCTAACGGCTTAATGGCAGTCTCAATTTTTTTGCGCTGGTTTTCCAAGTATGGAGGCAATGCCAATGACTCTCCAAGCTGTTCAAAGTCTTCATCGGTGGCAAACCCCGGTCCATCTGTCGCAAGTTCAAATAAAATCCCATTAGGATCTCTGAAATAAAGGGATCTGAAGTAAAAACGTTCGACCATGCCGGAATTGGGCAGCTGGATTTCTTCCAATCGATCCTTCCATATTGTCAGCTCCTCTTTATCTTCCACACGAAGGGCAACATGGTGGACACTTCCTCTTCCAGGTCTTTCCTGTGGCAGGTCTTTTCTGACTTCAAGATGCACTTCTGCACCTGTCCCACCCTCGCCTGTTGAAAATACGAGTATGTCGGGCTGGTCATCAACGTCAGAAGGATAACTGCCAATCTGTTCAAAGGTTAGCAGGTTGGTTAATATATTTATTGTCGGTTCAGGCTTCCGTACAGTCAATTTGGCTGGGCCAAGGCCGATAATACCTTTATCAGTTGGGACAGTGCTATGCTCCCATACCTTCCCACCTGGAACCCCTTTATTATTTTCATCGGATATAAGTGTTAAACGTTGTTTTTCATGGTCACGGAAATGGATTACCTTCCGTGCCCCTTGCTTCGTTATACCATCATGATCAACATTATATTCAGTAAAACGTTGTTGCCAATATTCCAATGCCGCATCATTTGGCACACGCAGGGAGGTAGCTGAAATACTGCCGACGCCCGGATACGTCGTTCCGGCATTTGGGATTTCGAAGAACGTTAAATCGGTACCGGGATTTCCTGCTTCATCGGCGTAAAACAAGTGATACATAGATGTGTCATCCTGATTAACGGTTTTCTTCACTAGACGCATACCTAAAACTTCGGTATAAAAATGAAGGTTATCTTTAGCATTTGCCGTAATGGCAGATACATGATGAATTCCTTTTATCTCCATGGATTTTCCTCCTAAGATTAGAAAATATCTTTAATTAAACATAAATTAAGTATAGCTTTATTTTTGTACCTTGTCCAAATTCAGTGATTTATTTATGATGACGGAATATTTTCGGGAGGTCTGAACCCTTTTTGAAGTTGATGGATACTTAGATCAAAGGTCATTTGCAGGTGAGGGTAATCTTTGAAGCTCCCCCAGTCTCCGCCCCATTCAAATCCTAAGTCCTTTGCAATTTCAGCAACCTCGAACCAGTCGGATTCTCCATTTCCGTTACCATCATAGTGAATGTCCCAGATTATTTCACCAGCATCGTTTTTCAATGCATAATCTATTGCCAGACCATAATTATGATACGATTCTCCACCCCTTGCATTTGTTACGATATTTCCATTACGGGACCTGCCCTGTTCATAGAGCTGATCCTGTCTTTCAATAGAGCGGGTTTCATCCGTGATTACGATATCTATATTTCTTTCCTCTGCCATTTCAACCAGAATGTTTTTGTTCTCTTCGACGATTGGATGGAGTTCTGCAGGAATGGATGCGTCCTCACCTAAGTATATATATCTGTTATCCTGGAGCTTGTTATATAGAAAGAATAAAAGTATTAAAAACAAAATAATAATCATCCATGTTGCTACTATGTTGCCAAAGCCTTTCATGCAGTAGTGTTCCCCTTTTAAAAATGTTACCTTAATCATAACAGATTTTTTTCCTGATGAATTGCTTTTAGCTGCGTATAAAAAAACAAATTTGGATAGTAAGATGTGTTATGCAATATTGCAGTATGATTTAAGAGGATTTACAATGTAATGAGCGGTTAATTAACAGAGAGGGACTTTGACACAGATGAAGATAAAAAAATTAACTTTCATGACTATACTTATATTTGTCGCATTACTTGCAGGTTGTAGGGGAGAGTCGGACAATTCTTCCCCTAAAAAAGATGATGAGCTTATTCTCGCTATTGGGGGAGAACCTGATGAAGGCTTTGATCCTACCACGGGATGGGGACGCTATGGGTCACCGCTTTTTCAGAGCACACTGCTGACTTATGATAAAGATTTCAACATTCAATATGATTTAGCCACTGACTATGCAGTAAGTGCGGATGGTCTGAAGTGGACGGTAGAACTCAGAAAGGATGCGACCTTCTCAGATGGAGAAGCGCTTACTGCTGATGATGTCATTTTTACATTCGAAACGGCAAAATCAAGTGGATCGATTATAGACCTTAGCAATTTGGAGGATCTACATAAGGTGGATGAATATACGGTTGAATTCAACTTAAAAGAACCAGAATCAACATTCATCTACCTGCTCGTATCTACAGGGATTGTGCCAGAACATGCTTACGGTGAAAACTACAATGAAAATCCGATTGGGTCGGGGCCTTATCAATTGGTGCAATGGGATAAAGGACAGCAAATAATTGTGGAGGAAAACCCCAATTATTACGGTGATAAACCTTATTTTAAAAAGATGACTTTTTTATTCCTTTCTGAAGATGCCGCATTTGCAGCCGCAAAAGCTGGTGAAGCGGATGTTGTTTCCATACAACCGGCTTTCGCTGATGAAGAAGTAGCTGGAATGAAGCTGATACAATTGGAAAGCGTTGATAATAGAGGGATTATGTTTCCCTTCGAACAAGCAGGGGGAGAAACAGAGGAAGGGGCCCCTATAGGCAATGATGTCACAGCCGATATTGCTATCCGGAAAGCAATCAATGTTGGGGTGGATCGCCAAAAATTGGTTGGTGGAGTGCTGGAAGGTTTTGGCACACCGGCATATACCGTAGCAGACAATTTGCCTTGGTGGAATCCGGAAACGACAATAGATGATAATAATTTGCAACAGGCAAGGAAAATACTGGAGGATTCCGGCTGGCTGGAGAATGAGGATGGCATACGGGAAAAAAACGGATTAAGTGCGGCATTTACGTTGCTCTATCCTGCAGGTGATCAGATTCGGCAATCCTTATCAATCACCTTTGCAGAAATGATGAGGCCACTCGGCATCCATGTTATTCCGGAAGGGAAAAGCTGGAATGACTTGGAATACTTAATGTATTCAAACCCGGTCATGATGGGCTGGGGAAGTCATGATCCGCTTGAAATCTATAATTTATACAGCAGCGAAACGAGAGGGGTTGGGTATTATAATGCCAACTATTACTCCAATCCATCAGTTGACGATTATTTAAATAAAGCATTACGGGCGACTTCCGAATCGGAAGCAAATAGCTACTGGAAAAAAGCACAATGGGACGGCGAAACAGGATTTTCTGCTCAAGGAGATGCACCGTGGGCATGGCTTGTCAACCTGGATCATCTGTATTTGATTGACGAAAATTTGGAAATTGGCGAACAAAAAATCCAGCCGCATGGACATGGATGGCCAGTTACCGACTTTATTGAACAATGGCATTGGAGAGAGTAGTAGGATGGAAAGAGGGTAAACATGCACTATCGACAATTGGCACTTTACATCATTAGAAAATCAATCAAATTGGCAACATTGCTAATAGCGGTCAGCATAATTTCCTTCACATTGATTAGTTATTCACCTTTGGATCCTGTGCAGTCATATATAGGTGCTGATATGACTAGAGTAAGTCCGGAGCAGAGGGAAGCCATCACGGAATATTGGGGGTTAAACGAACCAAAAGTCCAGCAATTTTTTAACTGGGGCAAAAATGTACTCCGAGGTGATTTGGGTACTTCCTTGTTGTATCGGAGCCCGGTATCCGAAACGATTGCGGAACGCTTCCTTGCATCCTTGGCATTGATGGCGTCAGCCTGGGTGCTTTCAGGGGTATTTGGCTTTTTACTGGGGATTATCTCAGGTATGAAAGAAGGCACATGGGTTGATCGCCTAATAAAAGGATATTGCTTTACACTCGCCTCCACTCCGGCGTTTTGGATGGGGTTATTGTTAGTCATGCTGTTTTCTGTACGGCTCGGTTGGTTTCCGATAGGTCTAGGGACACCTGCTGGCGTACGTGCTGAGGACGTATCGTTTCTTGAACGTGTAAGGCATCTTGTCTTGCCGGCGTTGACTTTAAGCATTACAGGGGTTGCAAATGTAGCACTGCATACAAGACAAAAGTTAATTGAAGTGCTGCAAAGTGATTATGTGCGCTTCGCCAAAGCAAAAGGGGAACATGGTTTTATTTTGGTATGGCGGCATGGATTAAGAAACATATCACTGCCTGCTGTTTCCTTGCATTTCGCTTCATTTGGTGAACTTTTTGGCGGAGCCGTACTCGCAGAACAAGTATTTTCTTATCCGGGTCTCGGTCAGGCAGTCGTCCAGGCGGGACTAAGCGGGGATGTGCCGCTATTATTGGGTATCGTATTATTCAGTACGATATTTGTATTTACAGGGAATTTGATTGCGGATCTGCTGTACAAGATTATCGACCCTCGCATTAGAAAGGGGCCTATTTAATGAGGGGGAAGATTCCTATGCTTAATCTAAGACAACGAACGGCAGTGATTATTATTCTGGCAATCGTCTTGCTTTCAGTCATCATGCTGAATGGGATATTTATGGATAATGACAGGCTTACAGTCAATTTAGATAGTAAGAATAATGCCCCATCACTGAATCATCTCTTTGGAACCGACTGGCTGGGAAGGGATATGCTGGCACGTACCTTGAAGGGGCTTACAATGAGTATGGGAGTAGGTCTGCTTGCGGCTTTTCTAAGTGCATGGATCGCTTTAATGCTGAGTTTATTGGCCTCCTTGAATAAAACATTTGATTACATGGTTACATGGCTTATTGATTTAATTTTAAGTGTTCCACATATTGTCTTATTAATTATGATTTCTTTTGCTTTTGGTGGAGGTTTCAATGGTGTCGTAGTCGGCCTGGCTCTTACCCATTGGCCGAGTTTAGCGCGACTGTTGCGATCGGAAGTGCTGCAAATAAAATCAGCAGAATACGTGGGGGTATCTCAACAGCTGGGTAAATCCAAACTTTGGATTTTAAGACACCATATAATTCCTCATTTAGCCCCTCAGCTATTTGTCGGATTTATTCTGTTGTTTCCCCATGTAATTTTGCATGAAGCTGCAATAACGTTTCTCGGGTTTGGGTTATCTACCGATCAGCCTGCAATTGGTGTGATATTATCCGAATCGATGCGCTATTTATCAACCGGCTTGTGGTGGCTGGCGTTTTTCCCGGGACTATCATTATTGCTAATGGTGGCACTGTTTGATTTATTAGGAAAAAATATCCATAAATTAGGAGGCCCATTTCAGGGTCAGAGAGGATAAGGGGAGCTGGTACGGAATGAAAAACAGTAAAGGAAACGAACCATTGCTTGAAGTTAAAAATCTTTCCCTCTCCTTTATTCAATATAAGAAAGGATTACGTGAAACAAAACTTCAAGTGGTCCGAGACCTGAACATGACGATACACAAAGGAGAAATTGTCGCAGTAATAGGTGCAAGTGGTTCAGGAAAGAGTTTGCTCGCAAATGCTGTATTAGGCATACTTCCTGACCACGCACTGCTTGACGGGACTTTAAATTATAAAGGGGAGGCACTCACTTCTGATCGCCAGCGTCAATTACGAGGAAATCAAATTTCACTTATTCCCCAATCGGTCAATGCGCTCGATCCATTAATGAAAACAGGAAAACAAGTGCAATCCGTTATTCGAAAGGGAAATAAAAAAAAAGCCCAGCAGTCTATTTTTGCTGAAGTAGGGTTACCAATCGGAACGGCCGAGAAATATCCATTTGAATTATCAGGAGGTATGGCAAGGCGCGTTTTGGCATCCACTGCAATGGCGAGCGGTGCTGACCTGATCATTGCTGATGAACCAACCCCTGGATTGGATCCGAAAGTTCTTAACGAGACAGTCGGATATATGAAACAACTGGCTTTGGATGGAAAAGGAATTATGTTCATTACCCATGACATTGAAACTGCACTTAAAATCGCTGACAGAGTGGTTGTATTTAAGGAGGGTAAAACTGTAGAGATTGCGGATGCAAATAATTTTACTGGGAATGGTGAGAAGCTAAAGCATTCCTTTACGAAACAATTATGGAATGCCATGCCACAGAATGCATTTATCGAAGGAGTTAATTTGCAGGGGAGGCTTCCGGAATCAATAGAAACAGATGGGCAAGGACTTAAGGTAGAACGGATCAGTTACCATTATGGAAAAAATCCTTATCTTTTTAGAGACTTGGAACTGTACGTAAAGCCTGGCGAGGCAGTAGGTTTGCATGGTTATAGCGGATCTGGGAAGTCAACGATGGCTCAAATCATCGCCGGTTATTTGAAATCGGAAACTGGCAGGATATCAGTGAATGGTAAAACAGCTTCTGGCAGCAAAAATCCAGTGCAGTTGGTTTGGCAGCACCCAGAGAAAGTAATTAATCCCAGATGGCAAATGTCTAAAGTGTTGAGGGAAGCAGGAATGACGGATAATGGTCTGCTTGGCGAATTAGGCATCAGACAAGAGTGGCTGTCTCGCTGGCCAAGTGAGTTATCTGGTGGTGAATTACAGCGGTTCTGTGTGGCACGTGCGCTTCATAAGGACACCAAATATATTATTGCCGATGAGATGACAACAATGCTTGACCCGATAACACAGGCACATCTTTGGCAAACGATCTTACGCCTTGCAGATGAGAGAAATATTGGTGTTCTTGCGATAAGTCATGATTATGATTTGTTAAAACGAGTAAGCAATCGTATGATAAACTTTAATCATATTACGAATGTATAAGGCGAGTACTGCTCTTTAATCAAAGTTTACGATATACTTGTTAATCGATAGGCAGTCGCAGAAATTTTAAAGAGGAATGATTGGAGGAGACTTTATGCTGGATGTTATCATCTGGATAATTATTGCTGCACTATTTATTTTAAGTTTCGTTGGAGTGATTTTTCCGATCGTTCCTTCCGTTCTTGTATTATGGGGCGGTTTTTTACTATATCAATTTGTTCTGGATGGGAACGAACTGAATACGTTATTCTGGATGGTCATGATCTTATTCACAGTCCTGCTGTTTGCGGCTGATATAATTGCGAACAGTTACTTTGTGAAGCGATATGGTGGAAGTAAATGGGGAGAACGAGGTGCTGCGGTAGCAGTCATCGTCGGTTCATTTATAACACCTCCGTTCGGTATTATTTACGTGCCTTTCATCGTCGTATTTATCATCGAAACGATTCAGAGGAGGACGTTAAAGGAAGCTTTCCGAGCATCATTAGGTTCTTTATTTGGATTTTTAGGTGGCAGTTTTGCTAAGATCGTTATACAGCTTATTATGATTATATGGTTTTTTATGTTGGTGTGGTTTTAAAAAAATGCAGAGAAAGGATCTTCCTAGATGAATTATCCGTCAAGAGTAATGACCATTGCTGGATCGGCAGCTGGAGGAAGTGCAGGGATTCAGGCAGATTTGAAAACTTTTCAAGAATTGGATGTCTATGGGATGAGCATTGTAACTGCAATTGTTGGCAGACATCCTGATACGGGAAAAAATGTCCATTCCCAAACAATTGAAGCAATTGAAGCACAATTTGATACGGCAATAAAGCAAGTAGGTGTGGACGGTCTGAAAACAGGAATGTTATTTTCAGAAAAAGTCATTGAAACAGTTGGGGGATTGATAAGGAATTCTGGCATTAAAACGGTTGTTGTCGACCCGGTAATGATTGGTAAGATGAATTCGAAGCTTCTGAAGGATGACGCAATCGAAGCATTAAAACACCAACTTATTCCTATGGCAACCATCATCACTCCAAATGTGCCTGAGGCTTCTATGCTCTTAGATGGCAGAGAAATTGACTCTATCGATGATTTGCAGCAGGCAGCGGTAGAATTGCATCGACTTGGTCCGAAATATGTACTGGTAAAAGGCGGCAGGCTGGCAGGACCGGCAATTGATGTATTATATGACGGCAGGAAACTGACTGCTTTTGAAGCACCCCGAATCGATACGGTTAACACAAGCGGGGCAGGATGTACATATTCGGCTGCAATCGCAGCATATTTAACAAAAGGGAAGCCTGTCACTGAAGCGGTACATCTGGCTAAAAGCTTTGTAACAACAGCAATCGCACATGGATTTTCCTATACAGATATCGTTGGGCCAACATATCATGCTGCAGAGAGGAAAAATGGGGAAGCACATCGTATAATAGTAAAAACGATATGAAATGAGGGGATGGACATGGTAAAACGAGCATTAATCAATGTAGACTATACGTATGATTTTGTGGCAGAAAAAGGTGCACTCACTTGTGGAGAACCCGGACAGGCTATTGAAGACAAGGTAGTGGAGCTGACAAAAGAATTCGAATCAGCTGGTGATTATGTTGTTTTTGCTATTGATGCGCACGAGGAAGGGGACCAGCTTCATCCAGAATCAAAACTTTTTCCGCCACATAATATTGTGGGAACTTCCGGTCGTGATTTGTATGGCAAGCTAGCCGACGTCTATGAAAATATCAAGCAACAAGAAAATGTTTATTACTTCGATAAAACGCGTTACAGTGCTTTCGCAGGTACTGATTTGGAAATCAGACTGCGTGAACGAAGCATTGATGAAGTTCATATTATTGGAGTGTGCACAGACATTTGCGTGCTGCATACAGCAGTGGATGCTTATAATAAGGGATTCCAGATTGTTATACATAAAGATGCAGTGGCTAGTTTCAATCAAGCCGGGCATGATTGGGCTCTTGGGCATTTTGTTCATTCATTGGGGGCAAAAGTATTATAATTGGAGGGCTGGAAAATGTCTGCGGAACAGGTGCCATGTTAAACTCATGTTAAGCCAGATTTGTTGGCCCTTGACTTTACAAATTCATCACTATATATTAAGAACATATACGAAACATTGACGAGGATTAGTACAATTTGTCTGTCTTTCAAAGAGAGGAAATGTTTGCTGTGAGTTTCCAAAGACATCAATTGGAACCTGCCTCCTGAGTTCGCCATCGGAAAGGCATCATGCCGTAAGATGTGCGCGGTTCATAACCGTTATCAAGTAAAGTGTGCAAGGGATAATATCTCCTGCAAACAAGGGTGGTACCACCAGACCTCGGTCCCTTTTCGGATGGAGGATTTTTTTGTGCCCAAACAGCGGTTGCTAACAAAATTACTACGAAATAACTAATAATAAAATGAGGTGTTCATTTTGGGTAAGAAGAATAAACAATTTGTTGAAAAAATTACTGCGATGGAAGATGACTTCGCACAATGGTATACAGATGTCGTAAAGCAGGCGGACTTGGTTGATTATGGTCAGGTTCGTGGAACGATGATCATTAAGCCATACGGTTATGCTATCTGGGAAAATATTAAAGACGAACTGGACCGTAAAATCAAACAGACAGGCCACTCCAATGTTGCCTTCCCGATGTTTATTCCTGAAAGTCTTCTGCAAAAGGAGAAAGATCATGTGGTAGGCTTTGCACCGGAAGTTGCCTGGGTTACACACGGCGGGGAAGAGGAGCTGGTTGAACGCATAGCAGTCCGTCCTACATCAGAAGTTCTTTTCTGTGACTATTATTCCAAAAACATTCATTCGTATCGTGATTTGCCAAAGCTGTATAATCAATGGGCAAATGTTGTTCGCTGGGAAAAGACAACACGTCCGTTTCTGCGTTCTTCTGAGTTCCACTGGCAGGAAGGGCATACAGCACATGCGACAGATAAGGATGCATCTGAAGAAACTGATAGAATGCTTGAAGTATATGCTTCTCTTGTAGAAGATTATCTGGCAATCCCAGTGCTGAAAGGTCGAAAAACAGAGAAAGAAAAGTTTGCAGGTGCAAAATACACGTTAACAATCGAAAGCTTAATGCATGATGGAAAGGCGCTGCAATCAGGTACTTCCCATCATTTCGGTTCTGGCTTTGCAGAAGCATTTGACATTACTTACCTGGATGAGAATGGGGAGAGCCAGTTTGTTCACCAAACATCATGGGGCCTCTCTACACGCATTATGGGTGCATTGATCATGGTGCATGGCGATAACCGCGGTTTAGTGGTACCACCACGTATTGCACCAACACAGGCAATGATTGTTCCGATTGCCCAGCATAAAGAGGGTGTATTGGATAAAGCATATGCTCTGCGCGATCAGTTGAAGGACTTAGTACGGGTTGATATTGATGGAAGTGACAAGATGCCTGGCTGGAAATTCAATGAATATGAAATGAAAGGGATTCCTGTTCGTATTGAAATGGGCCCTAAAGATATTGAAAAAGAGCAGGTTGTACTTGTTCGCCGTGATACTGGGGAAAAAGAATTTGTATCATTGAGCGAGCTTGAAGAACGCTTACCGGTATTGCTGGATGAAATTCAATCCAACCTATATGCGAAAGCTTTGGAACATCGGAATGAAATGACCTCCACTGCAACGAATATGGTAGAGCTTAAACAAACGCTTGATCAAAAAGGCGGATTCATTAAAGCAATGTGGTGCGGCGATTTGGCTTGTGAAGAGAAAATTAAGGAAGATACTACTGCGACATCGCGTTGTATACCATTTGAACAGGAGACCGTTGCAGAGACATGCGTATGCTGCGGCAAGGAAGCAAAGGAAATGGTTTACTGGGCAAAAGCATATTAATGACCATGGCTGTTTTCTAAAAGATCGGGATTTCGTTTACTCGTCAAACCTTAAAAATGTTGTTTTAGACGCAAAATAGGTAAACTGCGAAGTAACTTATATATTTAATATATGTGCTTCTGCTGCCGTCCGGGATCGCTACGGACAGTCGCTTTCCGCGGGCACGGCCTCAGCCCCGAAGAGAAAACCACTCTTCTGGTCTTCGGACACGTGCTTTCCCGCAGGAGTCACCACCCGCCGCTCACTCGGACTGGTATAGCTGTGTATTGCTAGTTTAGCTATCGCACAGGTTATAATTGGCAGTATGCGCTAATCAGCTCGGGGAAATACACGGAGACTCCAACGGGAGGAAAGGCATAGGTGAGACACTGAAATGCGCTAGCATGAAGGGGCTCACCAGCCGCCCGTGGAAAGCGCAGTGTATTTCCCCGAGCGGTAGCCGAAGTAATTTGCTTCCATTATTAGCTATAGATCTATCGCAAATAGCAGTTACTTCGCATTTTATATCAACTGTGAAACTAAATAAAAAAAACATACGAAAAGTGCTATTATTCTCTACCGTAGTGAAAATAATTCCCCTCCATAAATCAATGGAGGGGAATTATTATGCATTCAGTAATTTCTCAATATCTCTTTCAAGATTTTCCGGCTTTTTCTGAGGAGCAAACCGATCCACGACATTACCTTCTTTATCCACTAAAAACTTTGTGAAGTTCCATTTGATCTGGCCGCCAAGCAAGCCCTTTTTTTCGGAAGTAAGGTGTTTGAACAGCGGATGTGCATTTTCACCATTTACATCGACTTTACTGAACATGGGAAAAGTAACTCCATAGTTCCTTTGGCAAAAACTGGATATCTCTGAATCTGAACCCGGCTCCTGATTTCCAAATTGGTTGCTTGGAAATCCCAATATTTCAAACCCTTGATCATGATATTGATCATATAGCTTTTGTAATCCCTCTAGTTGTGGAGTAAATCCGCACTCACTTGCAGTATTGACGACAAGCAATGTTTTCCCCTGATACTCTCTAAGGGGTTTTTCTTCACCCTCGATCGTTATTGCGGTAAAATCATAAACAGTCATATGTAGCGCCTCCCTTCTTATAGAAAAGTATAGCAACCAGAGGATTTCTAAGTCAAAATATAAAGAATGTCGATACTGCTACCGGCATCATGAAGTACAATAGGAAGGTATGGCCCCAGAACTTTAAAGCAATACAGGGGCAACAGCATACATTCAGAAAGGATCGTTGGATGGGTACTTATATAACAACAGGAAAACTAGGTAATGGCCAGGAATTTTCCGTTCGATACCTGAACTTGAATGATATAGATGAAGTGATGAACCTGCAAAACAAGGTTGTAAAAGCTCTTCCTGAACCGGATGTTCTACAACCGCTTACTAAAGGAGAGTACGCAAAGATATTAAATAATAAGGACATGGTGATTGGTGTGTTCGTAAGTAAGAAGCTGATCGCTTTTCGGGCGATGCTCGCTCCGGAGAACGATGATGAGGGGTTGGGAGCGGATATTGGGTTACGTGTGGAGGAGTTTCCTTCCATCATCTATTCTGAAATCTCAAATGTCGATCCGGATTTTCGTGGAAATGGTTTACAGACGTATATGGGAAAAATACTTATAAGTAACATTGACAGAAAAAAGTATAAGTATGTACTGGCAACAGTAGCTCCGTTTAACATAGCAAGTTTAAAAGATAAGTTCTCTCTTGGTATGGAGATTGCTGAATTAAAGGAAAAGTTCGGTGGGAAACTCCGCTACTTATTTGTGAAGGAACTGACAGCAGAAAACCCTTCTCCATTCGCCAGCGGTACCGAAAATATCAACATGAGTGCTATGGAGCAGCAAAAAATGCTATTGAACGAAGGATACCGCGGAACAGCAATGGAATATAGAAATAATGATTGGTATTTGCGATTTGAAAAATAGAAAGTCAAATTTAAATTTATAGAAACATTCCTTATAAGAACAAAGACTGCCGTTTAGGCAGTCTTTGTTTTCTGTATTCCTATAAAGGTCTTTTTAGATCTTCGTCAAGGTTGGTCGATACTTCTGGATTATGATGAAAAGCGCTATCTGAACTTGAAGTGCCAATTAACTCATCTGCAATTAAAAATAGATTAAATTGTTCTCCGGTGCTGGTATATTTCTCAGCTTCTTCCTTGTCTACACCGTATTTAACTAATTGTTCATACGGCGTCACATCTAAAGTGCCTTCATCTTTGAATACCTTTTTAATTTTATCCCAAAATGAAGCATCCTCTGTTACATAAGGGCCTTTTTCAATATTAACGTCTGTAAAACTTTCCAGATCACCTTTTTTTATATTACTTTTACGGTCAGCAAGAATTGTAAGATCTGTTGTGGTATAGCCGGCAAGTTTAAATTCACCTATTGCCTGTATAGCTTCTTCTTCTGATTTATATGCTCCAATGATATGTTTAGCCATTTTATACTTACCTCCTAAAGAGTTCGAAATTGACTCATGTAAAACATATTCCCCGCTAATCCTTTTTGAAACATCTTCCAATAGTGTTAGAAAACTTGGTTGTCACCAAGCCTTTCTGTGACAGCTTAGTTGCACTTATGCAGATAGGAAGTTTTATATTATCTGCCAAGAAAAAAAACGACCCGTAAATATAGTCGTTTTCTCTTCATTATATTAAGCTTCCTGCTTCATGCTCTCTCCTAGAAGTGCCAGTCTTTCTTCAACTTCCTCAGCAGAAAGATTGTGTTCTTTCACATACATGTTGCGAGGGCTCACACGACAGTTGTGTGTGCAGCCGCGCAAATATTTATGCTCATTTTCTTCAGAACATAAAATTTGTTTGTTGCATTCAGGGTTTGCACAATTTATATATCTTTCACAAGGTTGTCCATCAAAATAATCAACGCCTACTACAACGTGTTCTTTTTGATTGACTGGAACAGCGATGCGCTCATCGAATACGTACAATTGTCCATCCCATAGATCTCCTTGAACTTCAGGATCTTTTCCGTAGGTGACGATTCCGCCGTGCAGCTGTCCTACATCTTCAAAGCCTTCCTTTACAAGCCACCCAGAGAATTTCTCACAGCGAATGCCGCCAGTACAGTAGGTCAATACTTTTTTACCTTCGAGCAGTTCCTTGTTCTCACGGACCCATTCAGGTAGGTCGCGGAAGGTTTTAATGTCTGGTCTAACCGCGCCACGAAAATGTCCCAAATCATACTCATAATCATTACGGGCATCCAGCACGACCGTGTTTTCATCCTGCATGGCTTCGAAAAATTCTTTTGGATCCAAATATTTACCAGTAGTTTCATGAGGATTGACATCATCTTCCAGACGAAGTGTGACCAATTCTTTACGTGGACGAACATGCATTTTCTTGAATGCATGACCATCATGGGCATCTACTTTAAATACCATATCTGCAAAGCGTGGATCATTATGCATTGCATCCATATATTTTTGGGTTTGTTCAATGGTTCCGGAAACAGTCCCGTTGATTCCTTCCTTGGCTACCAAAATCCGCCCTTTTAGATCTAAGTCTTTGCAAAACTGGAGATGTTCAGCTGCAAAGCCCTCGGGATCTTCAATATGCACATAGTTATAATACAATAAAACTTGATAATTCTTATTGCTTTCCATTTTTATTACCACCTGTTCATTTATATTTGCAAGATACAAATGTCGGTGTCGATATTTGGTTTTAAACATCTTGCAAAAGATATTATAACAGCGAATCGAAATTAATTCAAAGTGAAGATTATGGTTACATATGACTTCCAGCTTATTTACAGAACTAGCCCCCGATTTAATCATCGCATTTTATTTTGTAACCGGTAGAACTCTTTTAATAGAAAAAAGGTGGAGGGACTTAATCTCCACTTTGTTGACTAAATAATAACCCTAAGCCCTATAAAAAATTTCGTTCTGTTTATCTTATGTAATTAAATTTATTTGGCACCATTCATATACCCAGATATATCAAGGCATGAAGCGTTGGGAGGAATTCACTGAAAAATAGTCATTTTCAGCCCATTTCAGAAATATCGACAGTAGCATACATAGACAACAGCATAGTCACTTCATGACGGCTAACCATAATATAAATTATATTTAAAGAAAGAAGGTGAAGTGAACATGAGTGATGCATCCAAACCAATGGTCCCTGAAAAAGTAGTGGAATTAGCGGTTGATAGTATATTTAAAAAAAACGGAATTAAACCTGAAGAGCTGAAAAAGAACTTAACAGATGAGCAGAAAAAAGTGCTTAGAGAAATGGTAGAGGATCTAAAGAAACAGGTGGACCAATTCAATAGCAGAAATAATGAAACAAGTGAATAAAACTGAAGGAAAACACCTCTTGATAGGTGTTTTCTTTATTTTTCATGGCACTAGTGCATCTGTACAATCTTCTGGTTGTAAAAACCATAAATTATCCTATAACCACAAGAAAGGAGTGTCAATATGGCAGTTTATAGAATTTCAAGGGCCCCTTATGGCTACAGTCGTAAAAATAAACATTTTTATTTAGATAGCGAAGGTCGTCACAAGTGCAGCTGCGGCAATAATTGCAGCGGGAAATGCAAACATGGATTAAGCAGTAAACCAGAATTCAATTACAAATTAGATAATAACAATGATGAAACAGTTTCCCAAGAGGGGAGCGAATATGCATTTATGGATCAAGAGTCAGCCGAGCTGATTTGGGTGAAAGAATCCTGTGATATCGTGATTAATACCACGGATACACAAGCAGGAGTATCACTTCAAGCGGGATTACAACTGGCAATTGCGCTGGTTCTTAGAATTACAATTGGAGATACTGATCGAAGTGAAGCAGTATCACAAGAGTTAATGCAACAATTTGATATGACGCAGTCTAACAAACAGAAAATCTATATCTATAATACAAAAGATGCCAATATTACAACTACGGATACAGACCTAGCAATCAATATTCAAGTTTTGCTGCAGCTACTAGTTGCGTTAACAGTTATAGTCGATATCTTATAAAACAAAAATAATGATGAAAAGAGGTGTGTAGAATGACAAAGCAGCTTAAAGAATGGCGAGCTTTAGACCATTGTGATACTGATAGCGATGATAACGCAGTTGTTGAACAAGAGGCTGTTCAGCACGATTCCATTAAGCAAGTATCAAATGAATGGATTATAATAAAGGATTCTGAAGGTATTGATGTTACTACAACAGATACGCAAGCAGCAGTTTCTTTGCAGCTTGGTATTCAGGTTGCAATTGCCGTAGTTCTTAGTATAACCATTGGAGATTCTGACCAGGCAAAGCATGTCATGCAAGATTTCAACCAAGTCTCCAAAACAAGACAAAGCAATCGTCAGAAAACGATTATAGAAGGCTCCAGAAATGTTGAAATCACTACAACTGACACGGATATAGCAGTTAATATCCAATTATTAGTACAGATTCTTGTAGCTATCGTCGCCAGCTTGGATATTCTCTAATAAGTTAATGTAATGATTATTAGAAAGGTAAGAAATGTCAGGGAGATATAAATTATCTGCATAAAGCAGGCAGTGTCCTTTCCCGCTTATTTTTGCGGTCTATTTATCCTAAAAAGAATCGTCTTCGTTAGGCGATATTATCTTAAAAAACTAAAGTCAATTTAAACAGTATACCCAAGCTAATGATTATTTGTAATTTTCACTCAAAAAAATGAGTACAGTATTTATAAAATCATCCCCACCTGAAAATGCAGGCGGGGAGATTTTGTTTAAGCGTATTTGGGGTTCAGCCACAGGCTAGGCGAATCCCAAAGTGTTTACTTCAGATTAGCCCTCTTTTACCATACATGAAAATATCCCTTCTTTTAGCTCCTTTTATTTAGGTGAAAATCAATTAGTTTTTACCATAAATTAATATAGAAACGCTTGCATTTTATTTTAAAAAAAGATAAAGTTAAACTAGCAAAAGGAAATTGAAGTTGAATAATACTTTACGATCTCTTGTTCAAGATGGTGGAAAGTATTTATGATTCAATTACTTTGCACGATATTGTATAAGGAGGTCATTTAAATGACTGGTAAAGTAAAATGGTTTAATGCAGAAAAAGGTTTCGGTTTTATCGAGCGCGAAGATGGAGATGACGTATTCGTACACTTCTCAGCAATCCAGGCTGAAGGTTTCAAAACGCTTGAAGAAGGTCAAGAAGTTGAATTTGAAATCGTTGAAGGTAACCGTGGACCACAGGCTGCTAACGTAACTCGCCTGTAATATATAATAATTATAAAGACTTGTCTCTTATCGGGATAAGTCTTTTTTTGGTTAAGAAAAGGGGGATTCCATGTCATCATTCAATTGGAAATCAGAATCTGCATCGGAATGGGATAACAGGGCAGCCTTTTGGAATAAAAAAAGCAGGGATATGTGGGATAATGGAAGCAGAAAAGATATTGTGCCACTGTTGTCCAGCCATTTAAAACAGGGAAGCAAAGTGCTTGATATTGGGTGTGGAGACGGCTATGGCACCACTAAACTATATCAAAGTGGTTTCCAGGTTACCGGGATCGATTTATCCGAGGAAATGATTCGTTTGGCAAACACCAGAAGGAAAGAAAGGAATATTTCCTTTATGCAGGGGGATGTAAACGAAATTCCTTTTGAGGATAATTATTTTGATGCAGTTATGGCCATCAATGTACTGGAATGGGTGGAAAACCCACTGCAGGCAATCAATGAATTAAAACGTGTGGTAAAAGATGGTGGAATTATTTGTGCAGGAGTACTTGGTCCAACAGCTGGTCCAAGGGAAAACAGTTATGGACGGCTGGTTGGTGAAAAGGCAATCTGCAATACGATGATGCCTTGGGAGTTCCGTAAGCTTGCTGCAGATCTTGGGCTGGGATATGCAGATGGTTTTGGTGTTTATAAAGAAGGTGCAAAAGCAGTAAATATGGAAAGTCTCCCTACTAAATTAAAACAGGCTTTAACATTTATGTGGGTGTTCTTATTGAAGAAAGCAGGTGAATCAGATTAATAAAAATGAAATGGAAAAGCAAGTGATTGAAAGCTATCAAAAAGATGAACGGATGATGATTCTAATTTTTTCGCAGTGGTGCATCAATAATGGGTTAGACCCCGAGAAACTTTATGTAGAGGCATATCCACATCAGGAAAAAAATAATACGATGACAGAAGTGCTCGAATTGACAGTACCTGCACATGAGTCCGAAGAGATTCCTGACCAGACTGTCTTAAATGTGTTACAGCTCTTTGGCAATGACGATTTGGCTTTTGTTGTCCAGGAATACATAGAAAAGCAGGAGAAATGAAAATCCCCGCTTTTCGTAGTTGTCAGCCCTGCTCAAAAAGCTTAATCAGAGCCTGTGTACCGCTATCTTCCTCACCTTTTGCCGCGAGTTCTTTGTATAATTTTAGTGACAGGGATAAGCCTGGAGTGGTCAACCCAAGTTCTTCTGCTGATTCAATGGCTATGGTCATATCCTTAATAAAATGTTTCACATAGAAACCGGGTGCAAAATCGCCCTGAAGCATACGGGGAGCAAGCTTGGTAAGCGAGAAACTTGCTGCCGCGCCGGTTGTGATGCTTTGCAGAACACGCTCAGGATCGAGACCGGCTTTTTTTGCATACATTATTGATTCACAGACCCCAATCATATTGGAGGCGATGGTAATTTGATTTGCCATTTTTGTATGCTGCCCAGCACCAGCTTTACCTTGGAGGAGAATATTTTCTCCGATTACTTCAAAAAGAGGGAGGAGGTTTGCGAACGCTTCTTCGTCCCCGCCGACCATTATGGCAAGTTTACCGCTTTTGGCACCGATATCACCACCGGAAACTGGAGCATCTAAAGCAAAGATACCCTTATCTCTAGCCTTCCTATAAATTTGTTTTGCCAGTGATGGCTTGGACGTTGTCATGTCCACAGTATAGGATCCGGCTTTTGCATTTTCCAGAATGCCATTTTCTCCATAATAAACTTCTTCCACATCTGACGGATACCCAACCATTGTAATAATTACATTGGAAGTGGCTGCAACTTCGGCTGCTGTCTCCATCCATTCAGCACCATTGTCAAGCAACTCTTGTGATTTCTCCTTTGTACGTGTGTAGACATTAACGGAATATCCTGCATTCATCAGGTTTCGAGCCATACTTTTCCCCATAACGCCTGTACCAACGAATCCAACTGTAGTCTCTGTCGAAAGCATCAATGCGATTCTCCTTTTATCCTTGATATATATTCTTAATTCTACAAACGTGCGACAATTTCCTGCAATTTCAATTAATATTTAGTCGAAGGGTGGAAAGCATGGCATGATCATGAAAATTCAAGCTTAAGACTGCCTCGAAGATTTTTATTCAGCTTTTGCTTTCAGTCGGATACGTATCTGAAGGATGACATTACCCTTTTTGACATGATTTGGGAAGGCTAATCAGGAATCAATACAAAGCTTTTACACATAGTATAGATAGCACGCAACTTTCGGTAATATATAGAGGAGGACATCCATGATTACTAAAGAGCAACTATCAAAATGCAAAGCTGATTTATCGCAAAGGCAAACGGAATTAATTGACCATATAAAGGACCACTTTGGTATGAAATATGAATTTGCTCAAGAAACGGTGAGTGAGTTATCAAATTATGATAACCATCCGGGAGACACCGGGACAGAGCTCTTTGAGAGAGAAAAGGATCTCGCACTGAATGAACATGCCGAAAATGAATTGGAAGAAATTAATGAAGCATTACATGCGATCGAAGAAGGGACTTACGGGATATGCACTACTTGTGGAGCGGATATACCTTATGAACGTTTGGCAGCAGTTCCGACTACAGATAAATGTATAGAACACGCCAAAAATAATACGTTCGATAACCAGCGAACAATTGAGGAAGAAGTGTTCAGCCCTAACATAAATCCAAATGAAGTCAAAGATGAAGAACAGGTTAGCTATGATGCCGAGGATACGTGGCAGGAAGTGAGCAGGTATGGAACTTCAGAAACCCAGTCAGATTTATATGGAGACAAAGATCATTATAACGAAATGTTTTCAAACAGTGATGATCGTGTTGGTTCTGTTGAGGATGTGGAAAACTTCCTGGCAGCGGATATTCATGGGAAATTCAGTGGGGTAACTCCAAATCATAATAAGTATGAGGAAGAAGAAACGGAATGAATGAAAGAGGCTGTGACAAGAGTGGCTTAGTTATAGTAAAATCCGAACTATGATTCAGGATTCTTTAGTTGGGATTCGAATTAGTTCGGCTTTTTTCTTTTACATGTTTTTGTCCAAAAAATACAGATTACATCGACATCATTCACCTTATTCCTTTTAAAATTTCAAAAAATAATGTGCCATTAAAAACAAAAAAAGAAGGGGATTTCCCTTCTTTTACAATTTGGTTAAAGCAGTACATTTATTGCGCTTGTCGGTTTAATTCCTCCAACACCAGTGTAGTTGTATGCTGCTCGCCATCACGGATATATTCTACTTCGATATTATCGCCGATACTTGTTTCAGAATACAAGTATTTTCGAAGTTCCAGAATAGTTGTTACCTCCTGGCCATTGATTTTAGTGATGACATCGAATTGCTGCAGTCCTGCATCGTCAGCAGGTGACCCTTGTTGCACATTGGCTATGACCATTCCACCTTCCACATCATCCGGGAGATTGATTTCATAGCGGTATTGTGGTGGTACCTGATTCAGGGATGCAGTGCTGATACCGATCAATGGACGTGAAACTTCGCCTTCCGTTTCAAGCTGTTCCATTATAGGAAGGGCCGAATCAATTGGAATTGCAAATCCGATACCTTCAACAGTACTCTGGGCAATTTTCATGGAATTGATGCCGATAACTTCTCCGGCCGTGTTTACGAGGGCCCCTCCACTGTTACCTGGGTTAATTGCAGCATCTGTCTGCAGAACCTCTGTTACCCAGTCAGCTTGACCATCACTGTTCGTATCCACATTAACGGAGCGATTTATGCCGCTGATAATCCCTTTTGTTACTGTGTTGGCAAATTCCAACCCTAAAGGATTCCCTATGGCAAGGACCGTTTCACCGACCTGTAAATCTTCGGATGATCCTAAATTGGCAACCTTATCTATTTTTTCTCCATCAATTTGTAATACTGCCAAATCAGTCAAAGCATCTTCCCCTAAAACTGTGGCTGGAATCCGTTCCTCTTCATTTAAAACAATTTCCACTTCCTCGGCACCGTCCACGACATGCTGATTTGTAACGATATATGCCTTTCCGTCTTCCTTCTTATAAATGATTCCAGATCCAGTCCCGGCTTCTTGGCTTCCTGTCCAGACACTTTGCTGCTGAAGGTTTACTACTCCAACTACCGTTTCGGCCACTTCGTTGATATCTGTGGAAACATCGGCTTCTTCTGCAGCCAGCGTTTGTACAGCAGTTGGAGAAGAATCATTATTTGCGGATTCATTGTTATTCTCACTAGTTTCATTAAGTGGAATTATATTAGAGATGAACAGGAAGGCAACAATTAGAGCGGAAACTGCACCTCCGATCACCCCGCCGAAAATACCGCTCTTCCAGTTATTTTTGCCTTTTGTTGTGCTTCTTTGTTCTGTTTGTGTCTCGTGATGCGGACTGTTTTCTTGCTCGCTCGCTTCGGCATTCTCTATTTCAGATTCTTCTGTATCATTAGGTCGTTCGAAATTATCATATGATCCTGTCTCTTTCTGTTCTCGATAATCCATGAGTAAATCACCTCGATATTTATTGTATAACTTTATTTTATATAGGTATGAAGGAATTGGTTTGGGATAAATGTGGAAAAAATGTGTAATCGCGCGTATTGGTGTAAAGATTTGATAAGATATGTAAAAATGGGAATATACACGGACGATATAGACAGATTGGAACAATATTACGTGAAAAAGGTGACTGTATAATGAATTATCATATTGGGTTGGTTGAAGATGACAGCAATATTCAAAATATCGTATCAGCATACTTAAAAAAAGAAGGTTATGAAATCACCATTATGGACTCTGCCGAAAAAGGTTGGGAGCTGTGGGAGAATGACCCACCGGATATGTGGATCCTTGATATCATGCTTCCAGGTATGGATGGCTATGAATTTTGCAAAAAAATCCGAAACGAGAGTGAAGTGCCAATTATCATCATTTCCGCTAAAGATGAAGAGATTGATAAGATTCTTGGACTTGAGCTCGGTGGAGATGATTACCTTACAAAACCTTTCAGTCCGAGGGAATTGATTGCCCGTGTCAAAAGGCTGTTCAGGAGGACTTTGATTAACAACAAGGTGAATGAAGAGGACGAAGACAGATTAAAAGTCGATCACCTTTTAATATACAAAAATGACCGTCGGATATTTTTCGATGGTAAGGAATATGAAGTGACCACGAAGGAATATGATATGCTGCTCCTATTGGCGGAAAATCCGAACCGGGCCTTTTCAAGAGAAGAATTATTAATGAAAATCTGGGGAAATGATTATTTCGGAAGTGATCGCGCAGTGGATGACTTAATTAAGAGGATAAGAAAAAAAATGGGCAATATTCCGCTCGAAACCGTATGGGGTTTCGGATATCGTCTGCGTAAAGAAGAGGAATAAGTATGAAGCTACAATCACAGCTGAATGCAGCATTTACAACATTATTGCTGATTATTTTGACTGCTGCCAGCCTTGTTATCTATTCCCTTATTCTCGACCTGCTGATCCAGGACGAGCAGCGGCAGTTAAGAGAGACGGGAGAGCTTCTGGTAAGCTTCCTGAATGAACAATATGGAACAGTGAGTGATTTAAGGCAATTTAATGACTTCTTGCAGGAACAGGACTTGCAGCTATTTATGTATGACAGAAACCAAAATGCTGTTCTTTTTTCTACGATGTCGATGTCTGTTGTGAATGAATTTTTCCAGCAGAATGACTTTTCTGCCACAAATGAAACACTTTGGCAATTTGGAAATGATAAATTCGTCACCTCGCGAATTTTATTCTTTCCGGAAATTTCCGGACTGGAGTTAATCCTGTTGACGCCTTTAGGTGATCTGGAGGTAGTCCAGCAAAACTTCTTCATCAGGTTATTTCTTGTGTTCCTTATCGGGGCGGCAGCAGCTGTTCTGCTTAGTTATTTTTTGACAAACAAATTAGTTACTCCGTTGTCTGAGTTAAAGGTTCAAGTGAAAAAGGTGGAAAAAAGGCAATTTGATGATATGGAACGTGTGAAAGCAACCGGTGAAATTAAAGAAGTAGAGCAAAGTGTGTATGATATGGCACAGGAACTGCAACGATACATGAAATCGCAACAAACATTTTTCCAAAATGCAAGTCATGAACTAAAGACACCGTTAATGACAATTCAAGGTTATGCAGAAGGAATTAAAGATGGAATCTTCGATGAGAAGGAAAGTGAAAAAGGCCTTGATGTAATGGTAACAGAAGTGAAACGGTTAAAAGGCATAATTAATGAAATGATACTGCTGGCCAAATTGGACAGTGAACCTTCAGCTGCAGAACCTGTCGAGCTGGATGTAAAAGAATTGATAGACAAAGTAGTCGATCGGGCAATTCCTTTAATCAATGAAAAAGGGATTAACTTTCAGCATATTGTGGAAAATAATATTAAAATCGTTGCCGATGAGGAAAAATTACTAAGAGCCGTACTCAATGTTGTCTTCAATGGAATCAGACATGCAAACTCAGTCGTAAGGATTGAAGTAAACAGAAAAAGAGATCAGGTGGAAATACTGGTTGAAGATGACGGTGAAGGGATTGCACAGGAAGAAGCAAATCAAATATTTCATCGGTTTGTAAAGGGGAAAAATGGCGAAACTGGTTTAGGCCTGGCTATCGCCAGGGCTATCATTGAGCAATCAAATGGAACTATTTCTGTAGGCAAGTCGGAACTTGGTGGGGCAAAATTCATTATCCTTTTGGGGTCAGGCAATGAAAAGTAATTGGTTTAGCAGGAAGGATGCATAAAATTTTTCTTCCTGTATAACCAGCAGAGCATTCGTGTAAAAGCTTGGTGAATGATAAGTTTTACTTAAAATTTTAACAATTTTAAGTAAAACTTCTTTCAAACGGAAATAATTATGTTATAATTGTCAAGTTAATCATCCTGTAAATAATAGAGGGGCGTACTTTTTATGCAATTAAGAGAAGACATTCGCAATATCGCAATTATTGCTCACGTTGACCATGGAAAAACAACACTTGTGGATCAGCTGTTAAAATACTCCGGAACTTTTCGTGAAAACGAACACGTTGATGAACGTGCCATGGACTCTGGTGATATTGAACGTGAACGTGGAATTACAATTTTAGCAAAAAATACTGCTGTTAAATATCAAGATACTACAATTAATATTCTGGATACGCCTGGACATGCCGATTTCGGCGGTGAAGTTGAGCGTATTATGAAAATGGTTGATGGTGTTGCACTTGTGGTTGATGCCTACGAAGGAACAATGCCGCAAACTCGTTTCGTGCTGAAGAAAGCATTGGAACAAAAGCTCATACCCATCGTCGTACTGAACAAAATCGATCGTCCGAATGCGAGACCAACTGAGGTTATCGACGAAGTTCTCGATTTATTCATCGAACTGGGGGCAGATGATGAGCAATTGGAATTCCCGGTTGTATATGCGTCTGCATTAAATGGAACTTCAAGCTTAGAGCCGGAAGATCAGCAGGAGACGATGGATCCAGTATTTACTACCATCATGGAACATATCCCTGCACCTGCCAATACTAGCACTGAACCGCTGCAGTTCCAGGTGACACTGCTGGATTATAACGACTATGTCGGGCGTATCGGTGTCGGACGTGTTGTCAGAGGCTCTATTAAGGTTGGACAGCAAGTAGTTCTCCTGAAAGAAGATGGAACACAAAAATCCTTCCGTGTTACCAAATTATTTGGTTTCATCGGATTGAAGCGTATTGAAATTGAAGAAGCAGCGTCAGGGGATATCGTGGCGATTTCCGGTATGGAAGACATCAATGTCGGAGATACCATCTGTCCCGTTGACCATCCGGAAGCATTGCCATGGTTAAGAATTGATGAACCGACATTGCAAATGACTTTCCTTGTTAACAATAGCCCATTTGCCGGACGTGAAGGAAAATACATCACTTCCCGTAAAATTGAGGAGCGTTTATTGAAGCAATTGGAAACGGACGTAAGTTTACGTGTCGATCCAACCGATTCACCGGATGCCTGGACAGTATCAGGACGTGGAGAGCTCCATTTATCTATTCTTATTGAGAATATGCGCCGTGAAGGATATGAAATACAGCTTTCAAAACCACAGGTTATCATTAAAGAAATTGATGGTGTTAAATGTGAACCGGTTGAACGCGTACAGGTTGATGTTCCTGAAGAATATACTGGAGCCGTAATGGAATCACTTGGAGAAAGAAAAGGTGAGATGCTTGATATGGTTAACCATGGTAATGGACAGGTTCGTATCGAGTTCAAGGTCCCATCACGCGGACTACTGGGATATTCAACTGAATTCATGTCACAAACCCGTGGTTACGGAATTTTAAACCATACATTTGATGCCTATGAGCCTTTAATTAAAGGCCAGGTTGGTGGAAGACGTGAAGGTGTACTTGTTGCACAGGAAAACGGCAAAGCTTCCACATATGGAATTATGGGACTTGAAGACCGTGGGATTATTTTTGTAAACCCAGGTACAGAAGTTTATGCGGGAATGATAGTTGGCGAGCATAATCGTGAAAATGATTTAACGGTAAACGTCACAAAGGAGAAACATTTGACTAATGTTCGTTCCGCAAATAAAGACCAAACGTCAACAATCCGTAAAACGCGTGAGATGTCATTGGAAGAAGCACTGGAATATTTAAACGAAGATGAGTACTGTGAGGTTACTCCGGAATCCATTCGTTTACGTAAGAAAATCCTGAATAAAAATGAACGTGAAAGAGCTGCGAAAAAGAAGATATAATACGTTTAAAACATCTGACAGCAAAGGCATATTAATGATGCTTTTGCTGTTTCTTTATTTACGGGCACCCTTTGCAGTCTCATTTTTGCTTTTGAGTAAACTTCAAACGGGTAAAAGATAGTGTCGGAAATTAATGGGAGGTGTTTCCTATTCGCAATCACGAATTTTTGATTGTCATCGTTAGCTTATTACTATTTTTGGCAGCTTGTGAAGAAGATCAACCGGCTTCTGAACGTGCCACTTCCGGTCAAGAAGATACTGAAAACGAGCATGAAGAAAACCAAGATACGGAAGCGGTAAATCAGCCAGTACCTGATGAAGAAAGGGAAATAATTGCTCAAAACCTGGAAGAGCCGTGGGAAATCGCAAAAGTCAACGATACTTTCTATATTAGTGAGCGAACTGGGTCAATCGTGACTGTTAAAGGAGAGAACCAAAACAGAAAGCCTGTCCAATTTGACGAAAACCTGGCAGAACAACCGGAATCTGGTCTCCTTGGAATTGCAATTCCTGACGACTTCAAGGAGTCGAACAGAGCATATGCATACTATTCTTATCAACGGGATAATGAAAATTACCAACGGATTGTTACCATTGAGGAGACGGGCGATCAGTGGGAGGAAACCTCCATACTCCTTGATGAAATTCCTGGTGGTACGTATCACCATGGTGGCAGAATTGAAATCAGTCCCGACGGTAAATTATTCATTACAATTGGAGATGCTTCCATTCCTGATTCAGCCCAGGATCTGGACAGTTTGGCCGGTAAGATATTACGCATGAACCTCGATGGAACAATCCCAGACGATAATCCATTTGAAGATTCTTACGTATATTCCTATGGGCACCGTAATCCACAGGGCCTTGCATGGACTCCTGATGGCGAACTGTACGCAACAGAGCATGGGGATCAGGCGCTTGATGAGATTAACCATCTTACTGCAGGAAGCAATTACGGATGGCCAGTTATTGAAGGAGACGAAACGGCTGATGGAATGGAGTCACCCCTGATCCATTCTGGTGAAGAGACCTGGGCACCCTCTGGAATGACATATCATGAAGGAAACTTTTATTTTGCCTCATTGCGCGGGGAAGGTTTGCGTATGTTTGATCCTATAAATAAAACGCAGGATCTTATTGTATCAGATGTCGGAAGGGTACGGGATGCAATGGCAGTAGAGAATGGCGTATATATCATTACAAATAATACAGATGGCCGTGGTAATCCTTCTGATGAGGATGATCAGCTTATTTTCATTCCTATTCCAGATAGTTAGATACATTTACTCGACGTTAGCATAGTGGAATTGGAAGCTATGTTTTGGTGGATAAGAAGGACTGAAGATATTCTGCATAATGGCTTTGGATTAACAGTTTTAGTCAACAGTCAGGACTCCAAGACCCTTTCGTTCATTTTGCTGCTTTTTATCATCGCATTTGATATAAAGTGAGACGTAACCACTATTTGTGGAATCTATACACTGGTAATGGAAGCATGTTACTTCGGCTACAGCAGCCCGTACACACTCCGCTTTCCGCGGGCGGCTGGTGAGCCCTCCTCGTGCTACCGCACTGCGGGGTCTCACCTATGCCTTTCCTCCCGCTGGAGTCTACGTGTATACGGGCTGCTGGTATGGAATTTTCACAAAAAATTCTGCTCAAGAAAGTTCAATATATTTGATTTACTTTCAATGCTTCATATATGTTTAAAACAAAAGATTCCTCCGTCTTCATTAGCTGTTGCAAATACAGTAAATGCCAGCAACCTTCTATCCAGCTCGGGGAAATACACGGAGACTCCTACGGGAAGAGAGGCATAGGTGAGACACTGAAATGCGTAGCATGAAGGGGCTCACCAGCCGCCCGTGGAAAGCGCAGTGTATTTCCCCGAGCGGTCGCCGAGGCAACTTGTTTCCATTATTAGCTACAGGTCTATCGCAAATAGCAGTTACGTCGCAGTTTACATAAACTGTGAAGATTTTGACAAAAATTTTAAAAATAGACTTTAGAAACAGCCTTATTTTTACTGCACTTAGCAAGGTGATTATTAAAGACATTCTAAGATTAGCCTAAGTTAAGTGATTGAGGTTGTTTCATTGGTTTGAAAGTTGAACCATGAATATATAGACGTGTAAGCCTTTTGTCAGCAAATCTGATAAGAGGTTTTTTTATGGAAAAGTATAAATTCATGACATCAAATGATTCATTCATGAATGGGAAGGCTTGCATACATTTGCCATGGAAGGTTTAAGTGTTAGGTGGTTGAGGGAAAGGTAAATAGAATATAAACAGGTTACTGGATAAAGATAGCAACAAAATTTCAATGTAAGCATTTGCAAATATTATTCATAAAAGTTATACTATAAAACGTAACATGTATATACAAGTTCAAAATGATGATAGATATTCAAATTATATGGGGAGGTTTACCGATGGCAAATCAAGATGCAGGAACAAACGAAGTACTGCTCTACGCACCACTGACAGGTAAAGTCACACCGCTTGAGAATGTGCCGGATCCAACATTCTCAGGAAAAATGATGGGAGACGGCATTGCAATAGAGCCGACAGACGGGGAAGTAGTTTCACCAATCGATGGAGAGGTTACATTGACCTTCCCGACAAAACATGCAGTTGGGCTTAAAAGCGAGAACGGTGTGGAAGTATTGATTCATATTGGTCTCGAAACCGTAAACATGGAAGGTGAAGGCTTTGAGCTGCATGTCAAACAAGGAGAACGAGTAAAAGTTGGCGATCGTTTAGTAACGTTTGACTTACAACTGATCAAAGAGAAGGCTGCCAGCCATATTACACCGGTCATACTCACAAATGGAGATGTACTAAGTTCCATAGAGAAAACAAGTGATGACACTGTAATTGCAGGAGAATCAAATTTATTACGGCTGGCTCTGAAGGAAGAGGAAACAGCTGAAAATCAGACAACGCAAGATAAAGGAAATAAGGAAAAACCTCAAGGCATGGAATACAGTGAGGAAGCAGAGCAGATTGTTGCCGCTGTTGGCGGTCTGGAAAACATTGATGCCGCAACCCACTGTGTAACCCGACTTCGCTTTGCGCTTGTCGACGAAGACATTGTCGATAAAGATGCATTGGAAAACTTGAAAGTTGTCAAAGGAACCTTCTCGGCGAATGGTCAATATCAAGTCGTTATCGGACAAGGGACCGTCGATAAGGTTTACAAAGCAATGGTTCACGAAACGGGAATAGAAGAAGCTTCAAAAGATGACGTAAAAGCTGCGGGAGGCAAAAAACAGAATGCACTTCAGCGAGCGATTAAGACACTGGCAGATATTTTTATTCCGATTTTACCGGCGATTGTTACAGCAGGTTTGCTGTTAGGGCTTAATAATATATTAGTAAACCCGATATTTACGGACGAATCAATTATCGAAATGTATCCGTCATGGGCGGGCGTAGCTGATATGATTAACGTCATTGCCAATACGGCCTTTACCTTCCTGCCGGCATTGATTGGCTGGTCGGCAGTAAAACGGTTCGGTGGTAATCCGTTACTCGGTATTGTACTCGGTTTGATACTCGTACACCCGTCGTTAATGCCAGCCAGTGAATTTGCTCTGGCTGCAGTTGAAGGGAATGCGCCTACTTGGAATCTATTTGGGCTCGAAGTAAACATGATGGGCTATCAGGGGCAAGTATTGCCTGTATTAGTAGCGGCATGGGTATTGGCAAAAATTGAAATTTGGCTGAAAAAACGAGTGATTGATTCCCTGCAGCTATTGGTAGTTGCGCCAATTGCATTATTGGTTACAGGTTTTCTTGCATTTATTCTGATCGGACCAGTTACATTTACAATCGGTAACTGGATAACAGATGGTTTAGTATCCATTTTCCAAGCAGCACCAATCATCGGTGGACTGATCTATGGTTCACTTTATGCACCATTGGTTATAACAGGGATGCACCATACATTCCTTGCTGTTGATTTACAATTAATTGGAAGTACGGGAACGACATTCTTATGGCCTATCGTTGCACTATCTAATATTGCTCAAGGTTCTGCAGTATTTGCAATTTTCTTGGCAGCCAAAGATGAAAAACTGAAAGGCTTGGCTGGTACTTCCGGTATTTCCGCTTGGCTGGGCGTCACGGAGCCGGCAATGTTCGGGGTCAACTTACAATATAGATATCCATTCTTTGCAGCGCTTATCGGTACTGCAATTGCGGGAGCCTTTATCACCGTTGCTAACGTACAGGCTTCATCCATCGGAGTTGGCGGTATTCCGGCATTTTTATCTATCGATAGCGGCATGGTATCCTTCTTCCTGGGAATGTTAATCGTTATCGCAGTACCATTTATCATTACGTTTATTATTGCAAAACGCAAAATAAAATAATACACAACAACTAGATGAAGGAGTGAAAACATGAGTGAAGCATGGTGGAAAAAATCAGTAGTATATCAAATTTACCCAAAAAGTTTTCACGATACAACAGGCAGTGGAACAGGTGATATCCAAGGGATCATCTCAAAATTGGATTATATTAAGAAACTTGGTGTCGACGTTATTTGGTTGACACCGGTATATCAGTCCCCTCAAAAAGATAATGGCTATGATATCAGCGACTATTATTCCATCGAACCGGCATATGGCACGATGGAGGATTTTCAGGAATTATTGGATGAAACACACAAGCGTGATATGAAACTCATCATGGACCTTGTGATTAACCACACTTCCACGGAGCATGAATGGTTCAAACAGGCGGCATCTTCAAGAGACAATGAATTCCGTGATTTTTATATTTGGAAAGATGCCGAGGGCGAAGAAGAGCCGAATAACTGGCAATCGAAATTCGGTGGTTCCGCATGGCAATTCGATGAGAAAACAGACCAATATTATCTCCATCTATTTGATCGGACCCAGGCAGATTTAAACTGGGAAAATGAAGATTTGCGTGAAAAACTATTTGAAATGATGCGTTTCTGGGCAGAAAAGGGGATTGATGGTTTCAGGCTGGATGTCATCAACCTTATTTCTAAAAATCAGGATTTCCCAAATGATGACAGCGGGGACGGCCGTAAGTTTTACACAGATGGCCCCCGTATCCATGAATATTTACATGAAATGAATCAGGAAGTTTTTTCAAAACACAATATGCTCACAGTTGGCGAAATGTCTTCTACCACCCTGGAAAATTGCATTTTATATACAAGGCCGGAAAGTCAGGAACTTGCAATGACATTCCAGTTTCATCATCTGAAAGTCGATTACCCAAACGGTGAGAAATGGACAAAAGCGCCGTTTGACTTTGTGGAGTTGAAGAGAATTCTTTCCGACTGGCAGGTGGGCATGCATGAAGGGGATGGCTGGAACGCACTGTTCTGGTGTAATCATGATCAGCCGCGTGCAGTATCCCGTTTCGGCGATGATCAAAATTATCATTCCGAATCAGCAAAAATGCTTGCAACAACGATTCATATGATGAAGGGTACACCATATATTTATCAGGGTGAGGAAATTGGAATGACAAATCCAAACTTTTCATCCATTGAAGAATATCGCGACGTAGAATCATTGAATGCCTATAAAGCATTACAGCATGAAGGAAAAACAGAGGAAGAAATCATTGGTATCCTGCAGCAAAAATCCCGTGACAATGCACGTACACCAATGCAATGGTCAAATGAAGAACATGCTGGATTTACAACTGGAACACCTTGGATTGCAACTGCAGATAACTATCCTGAAATTAATGCAGAAAAGATGGTAAATGAGCCCGATTCCATCTTTTATCACTATCAGCAGTTAATCGAATTACGTAAAAAATATGATATTATTACCTATGGGGACTATCAATTACTTTTTGAAGATGATCCTCAAATCTTTGCATATACGAGAAACTGGAACGGGGAAAAGTTGATTGTTATCAATAATTTCTATGGTGAAGAAGTGACGGTTGATCTACAGCTGGAGAAAAATATCATCAATCCTGAAATCCTGTTGTCCAACTACCCTGATTCTCCTGAAACGTTGGAGCAATTACACTTAAGACCTTACGAATCCATTGTCTATTATGTGAAATAATGAGGTATGAAGATGCAAAAGAAATATTTGACCATATATGAGGATTTGGTAAAACAGATACAGTCCAACGTGTGGCCGCCATCTAGTATGCTGCCATCAGAGAATGAGCTAACATCTCACTATCATACGTCGAGGGAAACAATCAGAAAAGCACTGAACCTTTTGTCGCAGAATGGATATATACAAAAAGTCCGCGGCAAAGGGTCCGTCGTGCTCGATATCCATAAGTTTTCGTTTCCGGTATCTGGTATTGAAAGCTATACAGAACTGGCAGAAAAACTACAGTTGGAAACCAGGACAATCGTTCATACACTCGACTATCTGGAAGCAGATAATGATATTGCAAAAATTCTCAGAATAGATCCATCCGATTCTGTATGGACCGTTGAACGGATCAGGGAAATATCCGGTGAAAAAATAATATTGGATAAAGATTATTTCAATGAAATGTATGTGCCGCTGCTCTCCGAAGAAATTTGCGGGCAATCCATTTATGAGCATATCGAAAATAATTTGGGTCTTGTGATTGGTTTTGCCCAAAAAGAAATAGTTGTGGAAGAACCAACGGAAGAAGACCGGGAGTTATTGGATTTGGAAGGATTTTCAAATGTGGTGGTAATCAGAAGTCAGGTTTATTTGGATGATGCCAGTTTGTTTCAATTCACCGAATCGAGACACAGACCGGACAAATTCCGGTTTGTTGACTTCGCCAGAAGAGTGAAGAAATAAAACTACCGCTACTTTTAGTGAGCAGTGTTCTTCATATGGGAGGTATTTTGATGGAAAAAGCCTGGTGGAAAGAGAGTGTGGTTTACCAAATTTATCCCCGAAGCTTCAATGACAGCAACGGGGATGGAATTGGAGATATTCAGGGGATTATCGAAAAGCTGGATTACTTAAAAGAATTGGGTATAGACGTTATTTGGCTATCTCCGGTATATGAATCCCCAAATGATGATAACGGCTATGATATATCAGATTATTATGCCATTATGGATGACTTTGGAACGATGGGCGATTGGGAAGAATTGCTCGAACAAGCGCATAGACGTGGAATGAAATTAATTATGGATCTGGTCGTAAATCATTCCTCTGATGAACATGAATGGTTTAGGGAAGCCAGAAAGTCCAAAGACAACCCTTATAGGGATTACTATATTTGGCGTGAAGGCAAAAATGGCAGGGAGCCTAATAACTGGAAGTCTTCATTTGGTGGTTCTGCTTGGGAATATGATGACCATACAGATGAATACTATTTGCATGTATTCAGTAAAAAGCAACCGGATTTGAACTGGGAAAACCCACAACTCCGGCAGGAAATTTATAAAATGATGAAATGGTGGCTGGACAAAGGCATCGATGGTTTCCGTATGGATGTCATTAATTTTATCTCTAAAGTACCTGGATTGCCCGACGGTCCTGAAAAAGCAGGGGAAAGATATGTATCCGGAAGTAAATTATTCAGGAATGGTCCGCGAATCCATGAATTTCTGCAGGAAATGAACAAGGAAGTTCTTTCAAAATATGATGTGATGACTGTTGGCGAAATGCCAGGTGTTGATGTGGAAGAAGCAAAGAGATATACAGATCACACAAGGCAGGAATTGCAGATGGTCTTTACGTTTGAACATATGGATCTGGATTCCGGAAACAATGGGAAGTGGGATTTGAAGCCACTTGCACTGACAGACCTAAAAGAGAATATAACAAAATGGCAAGCCGGTTTACACGATATCGGCTGGAATAGCCTATACTTGAACAATCATGATCAGCCTCGAATTGTTTCCAGATTTGGAGATGATAAGGAGTTTCGTGTGGAGTCGGCGAAAATGCTGGGAACCTTTCTCCATATGCTCCAAGGCACTCCATATATTTACCAGGGAGAAGAAATTGGGATGACCAATATTCGCTTCGAATCTATTGAAGATTATCAGGATATTGAAATACGTAATCTTTATCGTGAGAAAGTGATGGAAGGTAATGAAGACCATGAGAGAGTCATGGAGTCTATTTATGTAAAGGGAAGAGATAATGCCAGAACTCCGTTTCAATGGGATGAAAGTACTTCTGCAGGATTTACGACTGGAAAACCATGGATAAAAGTGAATCCGAACTATAGAGAGATTAATGCGAAGCAAGCTGTTGAAGATGAGAATTCTATTTATCATTATTATCGCAGATTAATTCAGTTGCGGAAACAGCATTCAATTATTGTCTATGGTGACTACCAATTGTTATTGCCCGAACATGATAAAATTTATGCATACATGCGTTCCTTGGAAAACGAGAAGTTACTGGTTATAACGAACTTCAGTAAGGAAGCAGTCCACTTCCATCTGCCCGAGAATGTTGAGTTTGAAGCACAAGAGCTGATGATAGGAAACTATATGAATGAAGTGGATGAAAGCGACAATGCTCGTTCATTTACATTAAAACCATATGAAGCAAGAGTATATAAAGGTATTTAAACAAGCATTAGCTGACCACAGTCGGCTAATGCTTTACTTTCATGCAAAAGGTCAATGCATCTGAAACATATGGATTTGAGTTTGGCAAATGCCAAGTTTTCCTAATCTCTGATCAAGGGCAGGGTGCAGCAGCGGTAAGAGCCGCCTGACTTTATGATTTCTGAAAAAGGAACTTCAATTACTGTAAATCCTGCTTGTGTCAATTCGTGATTTAAGCGTTTGTTTTCTGGTAAACTAATCAGTTTCTTGTTCCCGATTGGAAGGACGTTCGGCCCCATTTGGAATTGCTCATCTTCTGTCACTTCTATCAGATTATAGGAAGCTTTCAATAGCTTATATGAACCCTCATCCATTGCGGGAGAATAGATTAATGCAGTGTCTTCACTGATGACATTGAATATGCAATCAAGATGCAGAATATCCTTCCTCATAAAAATCGGTGTCACTGTATGGTCTGGCAGCTCTTTTTCAAGAAGGTCAATTGCGGTAGGTGAGGTTCGATCGCTTTGGCCAATCCATACCTTATTGTTATCAACGAGAACATCTCCACCTTCTATAGAGGGCGTGGCAAATTTATAATATGGAATCTGTTTGTTCTCTAACCAATCGGTCAACACACTTTCTTCCTGCCTGCGAATATCTTTTTTCATGAATGATACAAAAAATCTATCGCCAATCGTAAAACCGATATCCCGTGTGAAAACCTGCTCATTCAGCTGTTTCTTGGCCTCTAAGGATATTACATGTGAACCTTCCGATTGAAGCGTATGTATAAGATGGTTATGCTGTTCCACTGCTTTTTCTATATTGATATTTTCATTTAAATAATGCCGTTGTGTCACATTGATTACTTCTTTTATTTTCATATAATGCGGGGGAACAACAATGACTTGCTTCAGTGGATCATATTCATTCCGGCAATTAACTCTAGGAGTAATTTCCTTTTGTATGGCAGTGTTCATATACTTGTCCTCCAATACATAATCTAAATGAGTTTACCCTATATAACATTTTATAAACATTATTGCGCATTAGTTTGAAAAAATCCACTGCGGGTAATTTTAACTAATATAGGAATTAAAAGAAAAGCCAACGTGGAGGAAAATATATGAATAAGACAGCAGCTTATTTACTTACGAAAGAGGATATGGAAAACAACCAAGATTTACTGCCCGAATGGGTCAATGAGGAATACAGCAACTTTGTGAATGTCGTAACCAATAAAACTTTCCCATGCTATTTTGGAATGTCTGGTCAAAAAAGAGGAGAGCTAAGGTATGGTTATATTTCACACGATGACTGGAGTAACCTTCCATTGATGCTCGAGGACTTTAATAGATTGTTCGATAATCAGGAAAAGATCGTTCGTCACGGTTTCTTTCTATTTGTCGAACCTGAAAAGGAAGAAAAATCCTTGGAGTATTACCGGGAATATTTCTGGAATGTTCTTCAATACCTGCATGATAATGATCAATACGAGTGGCCATCGGATTATCCGAAAGATCCGGATCATTATTTATGGAATTTTTGCTTTGCGAAAGAGCCTTATTTTGCTTTCGGAAATGCTCCTGCCTATAAACAAAGGAAAACAAGAGACTTAGGTAACAGCCTTGTCATCGGGTTTCAACCGAGGAGAATCTTTGAAGGCTTAAAAGGAACGGAGAAAAACGGGGTCATGTCACGTGAAAAGGTCAGGGAAAGAGTGGAAAAATGGGATGGCTTGCCGAAGCATCCCAATATCAGCCATTACGGGGACAAGGATCATCGCGAATGGAAGCAATTCTTTATCGGAGATGATGTTAAGCCGATTGAAGGTAAATGTCCATTTCATCCACATTAAATAAAAAACGGAGTAACTGTCTTAGGCAGTTTCTCCGTTTTTTATTTTTTGCCCTTCTTTTCATTAGGAATATATTTGGAATAGTACGCTGCAAACAATAACAGGACAATTGCCAGTCCCCAGGAAACAATCCCGCTCCAATAAAAATCCAAGCTGATTCCGATTAATATAATGACCAAACTTAATCCGATCAGTATATAAGTTAAATTACGTTTCACACATAACTCCCCCATCATAGCAGGCAAATTGCAAAATGATACTTTCCAAACATGTGTCCACACGTATTATTATGTACCTTTACCCAGTGTTATTATAACAAACTAAATAATGAATAACATGCTTAACGAAGTGATTTAAGTTGTGGATAATATGAATTATAATTTAGAAAAATTTGTAAAAATTTTATACTATTTGTCGATATTCTTCTTATTAATGATATGATGTAATAAAAACGACTTAAGGAGAAATACCTATGAAATGGGGGGAATCAGCCTGTTTAATTCTTTATCTTTTTATCTCCATATTGCTGGCTGCTTGTGGAAGTGAAATAGAAGAAATGAACAGCAGCAAGGAAAGTATCTCACTGAAGCAGGTGAGCATTCAAATGAAAGACCACAAAATAATTGAACAGGAAATAACATTATCGGCAATTGGAGATATACTGATTCATAGTCCTGTATACAATGATGCCAAGGTGGAAGATAGCTATAATTTTTTACCTATGATGGAAGATGTAAAGACCTACTTGAGCAGTGCGACAGTTACAATTGCAAACCAGGAAACAATGATTGGTGGAGCTTCATTGGGCTTATCCGCATATCCGTCTTTTAATAGCCCTCACGAAGTGGGAGATGCTTTAAAGAATACTGGTATAGATGTTGTTACCCTTGCCAATAATCATACATTGGATCGTGGAGAGACAGCAATCCAAAGTGCTATCAGCCATTGGGAAACAATTGATATGATGTATACAGGTGCATTTAAAGATAAACACGACAGGGATACTCTCCGTATCTATGAAACTGATGAAGGAATTGCTGTCGCATTCTTATCCTATACGTATGGTACAAATGGTATCCCAGTACCAGAAGGCAAGGATCATTTAGTAAACGTAATCGATAAAAAGAGGATTGCTGAAGAAATATCAATGGCAAAGGAACAGGCAGACGCGATTGTACTCAGCCTTCATTTCGGCAATGAATATGAACGCATGCCAAATGAAAAACAGAAGGAGATTGTTCAGTTCGCAGCAGATCAGGGAGTACATGCAGTGCTGGGTCACCACCCTCATGTTTTGCAGCCGACGGAATGGGTAACCGGCGAGGATGGAAATAATACCTTCGTTGCCTATTCGTTAGGAAACTTCCTATCGAACCAACAGGATTTGTATCAGCGAATAGGTGGGATTGTTACATTTTCGATAAAGAAAACGTTATCGGGAACCGATGAGCTGATCGAAGTCCATTCACCGAAATTTATGCCTACATATGTAAATTTCCGTTCCGATTGGTCTGAATATAAGGTTTTGCCAATGTATACGCTAACGAACAGCGAACTTGCAGAAGCGGAAAAACATTATAGTGAAATAAAGAATCACCTGTCACAATGGATGCCAGAATTAGAGTTTGTGGAGAAATAGAAGCCAGACTGGTTTTAGGAATTTTTACCGCTATAAAAGACTCGCATTCTGTGTAAACTGCGACGTAACTGCCTATTTGCGATAAATTTATAGCTGATAATGGAAGCAAGTAACTTCGGCGACCGCTCTGGGAAATACACTGCGCTTTTGGTGTGACCCCCAATAGTTG
>NZ_LQNF01000003.1 GCF_001618145.1 Oceanobacillus damuensis | reverse complement strand
ACGGCGACAATAGGACAATTTCGGTGATATATCTCCAGTTACTTCGCATTTTATATCAACTGCGTCGTATAACATTAAGAAAATAACCCAATGAAAAAGATACCTCCAAAGCGGTAAAAGTCGCTTTGGAGGTATCCCTATTACCTTGCTCTAGTGATTGTTTCCGTTTGCCATGCTTTCTTCGGCAATTTTAATCATTCGTTTGACCATTTCACCACCGACCGATCCGTTCTCACGTGCAGTTGTGTCAGCTCCAAGCTCTACATTTAACTCACTGGAAATTTCTTCCTTCATCTTGTTCACTGCATTTTCCGCACCAGGCACCAACAACTTATTTCGATTGTTATCAGCCATAATGATCACTCCTCGGTGTATTGGAACAGAATAGTTCTGTTCCCTCTTATCATCTGCGGCATTACTTTTTTTATTCAAATGGGATAGACAAGGTCTAAGAATGCAATTTACAGCATATATTAACCTTGCATGAAAATTATCAGCAGGGTTACATAAGGAGGGAATAGTTGTAATGGCGCGCAGCACCCATCAAATGGAAGTGGATATCTCAATAAATGAAATTTGGAATTTCATCAGTGACATGAATAACTGGGCTGTCCTCGTTCCGGGATATGCAGATCATGAAATTATCAGCAGTACGGAATCGATTTGGAAATTGCATGGCGACATAGGAATCATCAACAGGACTGTAAATTTAAAAGTTCACATTACAGAATGGACTGAGCCTTCAAATGTGCGTTTTAACCTAAGTGGATTGAATGAAACATGTGTTGGGGATGGTTACTTCCTGGCGACTGCGCTTTCTGAAAAGAAAACAAAGATTACAGGCTATCTTAATGTAACTGTAAAAGGTATGATGGGTCCGATGATGAACCCACTTTTAAAGACCGTTGTACCGAAAATCGGAAAGGATCTTACTGAAAAAGTAACGGCAAAAATCATGGAGAAGGAAAAATTAAGAGTTACCGTATAGCCTTTTAGAAAGCATGGATTTTTTATTAGAATCCATGCTTTTATTTTGCAAGTAAGAAAGTATAAACTTTCTTACTTGCATAAGTGCAACTATGGCATACGCCGGAAAGGCTTGGCGCATGCCAAGTTTTCTAATAAATCCTACAGCTATTTACTACTTACCTGCTCAGTGATAAAGTATAAGATGCACCTTTACACTGAAAGGAAATAGAGCATGAATAAAATTATTCGTAATAAAACTGCTTCAGAGTATATCTACATCCTTGTAGGTGCCACGCTTGTCGGTCTTTCCTACAATATTTTTTTCCTACCTGCCAGACTCGCTGCAGGGGGTATTTCCGGGGTCAGTACAATCCTGTTCGAGGTGTATGCATTAAGCCCGGCACTGATACAATTCCTTTTTAATATTCCCATCTTTTTCATCGGATGGATCGCTTTGGGTAAAGATTTCAGTTTCAAAACATTGCTCGGAACATTTTGGGTTCCATTCATTATCTTTCTTTCTGCAGATATTCCTCTGTCAGTCACAAATCCCTTCCTAGGAGCGCTGTATGGTGGAATAATCCTTGGGGCAGGTCTTGGGATCGTTTATAAAGGAAACGGATCTACCGGCGGAACGGCAGCAATTGCCCAGATTGTAAAGAAATTCACAGGCATTTCCAGTGGCTATTCCCAATTTATCGTGGATGGACTTGTTGTGACCGCCTCCATCATTGTTTTTAATTTGGAACTGACGTTATTTGCTTTAATGGCCATTTATATTTCCGGAAAAGCCATTGATTTTGTACAATTGCGCACTTCCGCCACAAAACTGATTCTAATCATTACCGAAGAAGAGGAAAAAATTCAGTCACTGATCCATAACGGCATCGACCGCGGTTTGACAAAAGTTCGTTCTGTCGGCGGCTATTCGAATCTCGATAAGACGATGGTCCTTTGTGTAACATCTCAACCAGAGGCAGTCCAGCTGAAGAAAATTCTGCAAAAAGAATCCCCGACATCGTTTGTTATTTTTATTAACGCATCGGAAATTCTCGGACGCGGATTTTCATTGGACAGGTACTATGGGCAAAAATTATAGCGGTACTTATGAAGATAGAAAAACTATTTATCTGAGAATGAAAAAACCCTCTTCCCAATCAGGAGGGGGTTTAACATCATTTTTGACTCACACACCCACTCACTTATACTTGAACGGTTTCACGAGATTTCTCAAGCTCTTCACCTAAAAACTTGGCAACCTCGAGCATGCCGTACTTCCCGCTGATTGCTTCTGCTTCACTATTGTAGTTGGTGTTCGTGTTAATATCATAAGTAAAAATATTACCATCTTTATCCTCGATGAATTCGATACCTGCAATTTGAATATCATTTTCGGCAAGAACACGTTCGTATTTTTGGAGAATCGGATGATCAAAGCCTTCTCTGATTTGGAATTTTGCCGGTTTTAAGCTCTCTTCCCCGACAGGACAGAACAAATCATCGATTGTACAAGCATCTGCCGGGCATAATTCAAAGCCTTCGGAAGTATCGACCTGGACCGCATAAACAAATTTCCCTCCAACGAACTCACATCGTGTGATAAACGAATCTGGTGATTCAATGTAATCCTGCAGCAATGTGACCCCATCAACGGGTTCCTCAAAACTGTCACCCTCTACATATTTTTGCAGTGCACTAGCAGAGTTGAATAGCTGTACCCCAAGTCCCTTGCCAGCCCGATTATGCTTCGTTATAAACCTCTTGCCATCGAATCTATCTGCCGCTTTCAAAATTTCATCCTTTCCAACTGCTGCAACAGTTTTCGGTGTCTGAACCCCATATTTCTCCAGCTCCAAATACTGCAGTACCTTACTTACTTCCAGCTGAAGTGCGCGTGAACCGTTAATCACTGTTCTCCCGTGATGCTCCAGCCATGCAAGAATTGCATTTGATAACTCTGGTGAAAAACGATGTCCTCTTGTATGTGACGAAGCACTCATCCGGTTGTAGAAAATACCCTCTGGCGGAACAGAAGCAAGATCGACCACTCCATTTTCAACAAACCAATCTTCATAAGGCAGGTTCAGCTCCTCCAGACGGTTGAATAGATGCTGAGACCATTCATGGTTTTCGTGTATAACATAAATCTTACTCATATATACCACTCCTTGTTAAATGTTTGTTGCAGTTTTTCTTAATTCTTCCACTTTAGGCATGACTTGCTTTGAGAAACGTTCCAATTCCTCAAGCTGTGGAGAACATTGCAATAGCAGCTGATCAACACCGACATCTGCAAATTCCAAAATTCCTTTCGCAATTTGCTCTGGTGTACCAACAAGATTCGGACGTATCCCCGATTTGAAACCGAGTAGTCCTGTAACCGAATCTGTAACGGCAGCCAACAACGCAGCGGTTGACCAAGCCTCTATTGAATCAGCATCCGTTCCTATAATGTCATTCAAATATAACTCAGCAATTAACGTGGTATCGTAGCTCCATTTTTCTGCTGATTGAATTACTTTTTTGCGTACCCATATGTAGGTGGCATATTTTCATCCTCAACATTTCTTAACCATCCACCAAATATCGGCAGCCAAAATCCGTACTTCATGAGCTCACATCCTCTTCCTCAACATGAAAAACTCTTTCCTGATAAGAAAAGAGTTTTATACAGACCATTCTTCTCTCTTATCTTTCAAGCTTTTGCTTGATGGAATTGGCACAGTATTCCTCAACAGAACCTGTTGCCGAGGTTTCGCAGGGCCACTTCCCTCCACCTCTCAGGATAAGATAAAATTAACTATTTATTATTTATTATTTATTGAATAATAGTATAAAATTTATGAAATGTCAATTAGATAATTCTTATAAAACACAGTTGACTTATATGAATTAATATATTAGAATATATCCAACAATCAAACATTCTTATCAAGAGAAGCTGAGGGAACTGGCCCTGTGAAGCTTCAGCAACCTCTGACATTGTCAGAAAGGTGCTAAATCCAGCGAGATTCTTTCTTGAGAGATAAGAGCTGATACTTTAAATGAGGCCCTCTTTTCTCTTGCTATCTGGAAAAGAGGGCTTTTTGCTGTATTTTCTGTATATGTCAAATAATTTTATATCAAAAGGAGAATGGTGTCCATGAGTTCGATCGTTATTATATCAGGAAGTCCGTCAGAATTTTCCCGATCCGAGCAGGTCCTGAAATATTTGGGGGGGTTGCTCAAAAAGGAGCACTTTTTAGTTACACATGTATCTGTTAAGGATGTGTCCTACGAAGATTTGTTCACAGGGAATTTTAAAAGTGCCGCAGTAAAACATATTGCAAGTCTTATTGAGGAAGCTGATGGTGTCATTGTAGGGTCCCCCGTATATAAAGGGGCCTACTCGGGAGTATTGAAAGCATTAATCGACATTCTCCCGCAGGACGTTTTAAAACATACTCCTGTACTTCCTCTAATGACAGGTGGAAGCCCTTCACATCTATTGGCTGTGGAGTACACACTCAAACCAGTCCTGGCGACGTTAAAGGCACATAATTTAAAAGGCATTTACATTCTTGACGAGCAAATCAATAAGCAAAACGATAATCCAATTATTGATGTGGAAGTACTTCAGCGAACAAAAAAGCAGCTCGATTACTTTATACAATTGGTTAATCATACGGTTACTTCTGCTGCAATATCCTATCAAAGTTAAAAAAGGAGGATGAAAAATATGGCAAAGAAACGCATATATTTGAATGCATTTGATATGAATACTCCTGGACACCAGGCTCCCGGGCTTTGGACGCATCCTGATGACGAATCCTATCGATATAAAGATAGTGAATACTGGACTGATCTCGCAAAAACGCTGGAAAAGGGCAGGTTTGATGCAATATTTATTGCAGATGTGCTTGGGACGTATGATGTATATCAGGGCTCGCGGGATGCCGCTTTACGTAACGGCGTACAATCTCCAGTTAATGATCCATTTTTAATTGTGCCATTTATGGCTGCTGTGACGAGACATCTTGGCTTTGGTGTTACAGCCTCTGTTACCCATGAACATCCATATACTTTCGCCCGCAAAATAAGTACGTTGGATCATTTAACTAAAGGTCGATTAGGCTGGAATATCGTTACATCCTATTTGAAAAGTGCCGCAGTTAATATGGGATTGGACGATCAGATAAACCATGATGAACGGTATGATATTGCAGAAGAGTATTTGGAAGTTTGCTATAAACTATGGGAAAACAGCTGGGAGGAAGCTTCTGTTAAAATCGACAAGGAAAAAGCAATCTATACTGATCCGACTATGGTTCATAATATTAACCATGAAGGAAAATACTTTAAAGTACCTGGCGCACATCTGAGTGAACCATCACCGCAGCGTACACCTGTGCTTTTTCAGGCAGGGGCCTCAACAAAAGGTAGGGAATTTGCAGCCAAAAATGCAGAATTGGCTTTCATTGGTGCACCAAATATTGCAACAGCTAAAGAGACCGTAAAAAAAATACGGGCTGATATTGAGAAAACCGGGAGATCTGCTGAAGAAGTGAAAATACTTTCCATGTTAATACCGATTGTAGCTCCAACAGAAGAAGAAGCTAGACAAAAGTATGACGAATATAAAAAATATATAAGTACAGAAGGAGCACTTGCTCTATTTGGGGGTTGGACCGGAATAGATTTATCAGCTTATGAACCTTATCAGGAAATAAGCTATATTGAAAATGATTCAATACGATCAGCACTTGAAAATTTCACAAAAGTGATACCCGATAGACCAGCCACGGTGGAAGATATCATAAATGCTATTGGCATTGGAGGAATGGGAGCTTCTGCTGTTGGGTCACCAGAGCAAATTGCCGATATTATGGAGCAATGGGTAGACGAGGCTGGAATTGACGGATTTAATGTTGCATATGCCATTACACCTGGAACTTTTGAGGACTTTGTTGAATTGGTTGTTCCAGTTTTACAGGAAAGAGGACTCGTCAGAAAGGAATATGAAGGAACTTCGTTTAGAGATAATCTTTTTGGTAAGGGGGATCAACTTGCAGACCATCATCCAGCAAAACAACATGCTCTACTTGTCAAATAACTTTTTAACAGACAAAAGCGTAAGCTCCTAGATCACGTCCGACAAAAGAGGCAGTCCGCTAGCGCTGGAAGTTCGTGACTGCTCAGGAACTCTACGCTAGCAAAGGACATTCCGAGTGCATGGTTTTTGCACTGGAATGTCTATTTAATGCGAATGCTTTTCGCTGTGAATAACATCGTCAAGGAATGTCTCAGACTTTGTATGATCATGAATATCACAATAATATACGACTGTTCTTATTACATGAGAGATTGTACACGTACGAGTATACCTCATAAGATTTTTCCAATATGTAATATCATGGGTATCGACTTCCATTTCTTTTATATCTGTACTATATTCTACCCAATTATGCTCAACAGCCGTTCCCTGTATATCCTTATCCATAACTGCCGCTTCTGACTCTGTCAGCTGCATTGTCACAAAAAATGCATATAAGAGACTCATTGCCATCATTCGTTTTCTCATCTTCATCAGCCCATTCATCAAATTAATGAAAACCCTCATTCATTAAGGTAATATTGGTAAATTCGCGAAAAAATATACCTCGGCGTTAATTTCCAGGCTAAATGACCACATGGTTTTAATATGCAATTCCTCCCCCTTCATCTCCAGAACTGTATAACCACCATTTTCATAACAAACAGGACGAAGAGAATGACCCTCTTCGCCCTGTTTGTCTTTCTTATTTGGTTTGTTCTTGTTCACGCTGTCTTAACTCAATCCGGCGAATTTTCCCTGATGAGGTTTTCGGAAGCTCATCAATAAATTCAATTTTACGAGGATACTTATAGGGTGCAGTTAATTGTTTTGCATGATTCTGCAATTCTTTAATAAGAGCCGGATTACTGGCATCTGCATTTTCCTGAAGTACAATATATGCTTTTACGACATTTCCACGTATTTCGTCAGGACTGGCAACAACTGCACATTCCTTTACTGCGGGATGCTTCACCAATGCATCCTCCACTTCAAATGGCCCGATTGTATAGCCAGAGCTAACGATAATATCATCATTTCTTCCTTCAAACCAGAAGTAACCTTCTTCATCCAGTGATGCCTGATCACCTGTAATATAATAGTTCCCTCTTTGCGATTTTTTCGTTCGCTCAGGATCCTTGTAATATGCTTTGAATAATGCAGGTGTGTCCAATGGAATCGCAATGTCGCCGACTTCACCGACCGCAACCGGATTACAGTCCTCATCAATCAATTGGACATTGTTTCCTGGCGTAGGTTTACCCATGGAGCCTGGCTTCACCTTCATTCCTTTTAGGAAACCAAGCAGAAGTGTATTTTCTGTTTGTCCGTAACCATCCCTGACAGTTACATCAAAGTATTTCTCAAATTGGTCAATAACTTCACGGTTCAATGGTTCTCCTGCAGATACTGCACTATGCAATTCAGGTAAATGATAGTCTGATAGATTATCTAGCTTTGCCATGAGACGGTATTCAGTCGGGGTACAGCAGAATACATTCACATCATTTTGCTCCAGCAGGCTTAAATACTTCTTCGGTTCAAATTTCCCATTATAAACAAAGCCTGTAGCTCCTGAACCAAGTACAGAAAGAAACGGACTCCATACCCATTTTTGCCAACCCGGGGCGGCAGTTGCCCAGACAGTATCCCCCTCACGGATACTAAGCCAGTTTTCTGGAGCGGTCTGCATATGGGCATACCCCCAGCCATGTGTGTGCATAACCGCTTTCGGATTACCTGTCGTACCCGAAGTATATGGTAAAAATGCGATATCATCACGTGTTGAGGACACCATTTCCAGTTGATCTGATGCAGTCTCTTTTAAATCATCAAGCAGATTCCAGCCATCGAGAGACTTTCCAACAGAAAATTTTACTAAACGATCATACTCCTTGACTCCCTTGAATTCATCCGCATAATCGGCGTAGCTGACAACTCCATTAACCTCACCATGGGTAATCCGGTACTGTAAATCCTTCGTACGGAACATTTCGGAACTTGGAATAATAACAATTCCTGTTTTTAAAGCGGCCAGATATACTTCATAGGTTTCAATGATACGGGGCATCATCACTAACAGTTTGTCTCCCCGCTTCAATCCCTTTTCGTAAAAAAGATTACCGATCTGATTAGCGTTCTTTACAAGATTTTCATATGTAATTTCTTTTCTGTTTCCAGCTTCATCTTCCCAAATAACTGCTTTGCAATTTACATCTCTTGCATATTTTTCAATTTCCATCACAATATTATAATTTTGTGGAGCAATTAAATCTTCTCTATTCATTAAAATCACCCTCCTGTTTAGTACCTGATACTAATTGTTAATCATTGTATCAGATAATAATAAATTAATAAACGATTTTAAATTCGTTGGTATCATTTTAATATGGTATGATAAAGATAAATACGAGGGGGGATTTATAATGAGTAATTGTCAATTCCAAATTCATTCAGATAAGAAGAACCTTACACTCACCGCCGAACAGCTGGTATTTTATAAACAAAGCAAAGTCCTTGAAGCATCTGACAAAAATGCCAATCATTATTACCTGATCTTCTATAAAAACGATTTTATCAATGGCATTAAAAGAAATCAGATCAAACTAAATTCCCACGTTCATCAAGCATTTAAAAATGGCATTCACTTCAGCGGATCCCATCCGTTAACCACACATTTACTTAAATCTCAAGCTTCTCTCCACTGTGTTTCAATTAATCAGCTCTATAAAACCATTCAAAAATCCTATCCTAAAATAGAAACTGCTTTAATCATCTCCTATTTCGATTCATTTACGAAAGCAGGATCCGTTGAAAAGTTATTTAAACGCACCTTTTACGATTTTCGTAGAAACGGCCAGAATCTGACTGCATATCAGCTATTAAAAACGTCCTTGAACAGCGGCCGTGACAGTAAATTTGTGCAGGATATGATGAATGATCTGCAGCTCCAGAAGTATAAAACGATATATGAAGACATTAAAAATGTTTATGAAAATGACCCTATAAATTTTGAAGCGATCTCTTTTGATGTGTTAGCTCAGGAAGATGCCTTCGATTTGCTGATTCAACTATACAGCGAACAAGATCGTCCCCTCGATGAACTTGCCATACGAACAATGAGACTGAACAATAAATTTTCCAAAAGTAATCTTACTGCCATTCTCCAAATACTGAGCGATTTTTCGATGGAAGATCAGATCCTCTTTCTCCAATCACTAAAACAAACCAAAGCGGTTAAGGAACAGTTAATGAATGTGATCATGTCCTCCGGTAATGCAAACGCAATCGTTGAATTTCTGATGAATGCCAGCATCACTCCCCAGCAGGAACATACCGAAACAACTATCCAGGCTTTTGAAAAAGCAGATAAAGAGGTTTTATCCTCTGCCTTTGACAGGTCAGGCAAACGATTACTGGAACTTTGCAATAATGAAGCCCACACATTGGACAGAATGGTTAAACCTTTTGTATCCGCATTTTTGGAGGATTACCAGCTTAACTCTATCCTGACTTGGCTCAATCCGTTTCAAGCAGCGGGTTATCATCTGCCTATTGAACGGAAGCTTCTAAAAATGGCAGCAATGATGGAAGATCCCGATCAGCAATTTGCACTTGGAGAGCTCTATGTTCAATTCCAGCAATTGGAGAAGTCAATTGACTGTTTTAAATGGGAAATGGAAATGCATCCAGAAGATCGAAAACCTGTTACATATTTATCGAAAGTTTATCACCAACTGGGGAATAAGGAAGAAGCAGCCGCCTATCAGCAGCTTTTGATACAGATGAATAAGTAACTGTAGTAGTGAAAATCTAAAAAAGCCGTTCACAGCAAGGGATATTTCCCTCTGCTCGAACGGCATTTCTATTTTATCCTGTCAGTTAAACGATTTCTGTTTCCATCTGCTCTTTTGGCAATACTTCATTCATACTTCCTGTACGATATCCTTTTAGGTCAACCGAAACATAGTCAAAACCGAGGGAAATCAGTTTCATTTGTACCTGTTCACGTTTAGCCAGCAGGTCTGTAATCTTATCCTCTGTAACTTCAATTCTTGCAACATTTTCATGATAGCGTACACGGACCATATCAAATCCAAGTTTGATTAAGAATAGCTCCGCCTCGTTTACTTGCTTCACTTTTTCCCGATTGATCTGATTTCCATAAGGGAATCTCGATGCAAGGCTGCATGATGCGGGTTTATTCCATACTGGTACGTCAAGCTGTTTGGAAAGTTCTCGAATTTCATGTTTATAAAGCCCTGCTTCCTGTAGTATACTGCGCGCGCCCTCTTCCGTTCTGGCCTTCAGACCCGGACGGAAATCATCCATATCATCCATAATCATACCATCTAAAACATACGGATAATCCATTTCTTTTGCAATATCATTCAGACGAGAGTAAAGCATTTTTTTGCTGTGGTACCAGCTGTCTGGTGTATTTGCTGCAATTGCAGGATTTTCCAATTCCTTCATTTCTGTTTTCAGAACACGGACACCCATGCTTTCTGCAAGTTTTACAGCACCATCAAACTCTTCTTGACGGAAAAGTTCGGAAGCGACAACTACCGCTAGCACGTTATCCCCTAATTCCTGCTGTGCCCGTTTTAGCAGGAATGAACTGTCCACCCCGCCGGAGAAAGCTACTAAAACACGACCCATGTCAGATAGGATCCCACCAAGCTGTTCATTTTTTTCATTAAGCGTATTACTCATGTTTTTCGCCTCACTTTATATTTTTAATCCTAACTTAAAGAAGCTATGTCTGCTTTTATAAAATAATCACTGCTTACTATTAGGTTACTGCCCAAACAAATAACTGTCAATGAAATCGCTTCAAATAATTAAATGGAATTGGGAATTTCAATAACAGTTTCATACAATATAGTTATACATCAGAACGTACAAAAATACTATCATTTGCAACAATACATATGCTGCTACTGCATTATTAGGAGCACATAGGATGTAGCTATCCAGCTCCAAGGCTGAATATGTCACTTTCCACGGGACAGTGATTTTTCAATAAAACTTTATATTCTTGTTACCGTCTAAAGCTTTTTCTATCCCTTTTGATAAATGCGTGTTTCAAAACGGCTAATTTGGTAATATAAAGAACAAGGAGAGTGGTTGTCTTGGCAGAATTCAACGAACGAGAATCCAATGGACAGGAATTTGATGAACAAGAATTCGAAAAAGCATACGAGCAGGAAACAAACAGAGTCAATGAACAGCTGGAAGAAGAAATATTATTTGCCATGATCGGGGATGTGAACACCGGCAAATCCTCCACAATCAATCAAATCATTGGTGATGAGGTTGCCATGGTAGGAGCAAAACCGGGCGAAACCACTGGAATTGATCGCTTTGTATATCGGGAAAAAATTATTTTTGCTGATACACCAGGGCTTGATGATATAAATAATGAAAATTCCCAGGAAACAATGAAGTTCTACAAAGATGCTGATGTTATTTTATTTTTCCTGAATGCTGTAGGTACTGTCTTTTCCGATGGGGAGAGAAAATCATTTGAGCTGATTTCCAAAGCGAATAAAAACATTCTTTTTGTATTAAATAAGATCGATGCTGCAGATGATATACCAGGTCTTATCCATTACGTGAAACAAAATACGAACCATAAATATAAAGTAGTGCCAATATCTTCACGGACTGGTGAAAATATTGATAAACTGAGAAATGAGATTTTGGAAATCCTTAAAAAAAAGAGTAAAGAAATCCAATTTGCCAGGCTTATCAAGGAAAAATCTCCGATAGCCAATAAGTGGATCCTAGGGGCTTCCGGTTCCGCTACAGCAGTTGGTGCCGCTCCATTGCCTGGTTCCGACTTCATTCCGCTGACAGGGATTCAGGTTGGACTGATGGTCAAATTGGCCGCCCTATATGAAAAGCCCCTTTCCAAAGAAAGAGCAAGAGAATTAGCGATTGCCACCATTACAGGGAATATTGGCAAAACCTTGTTTCGTCAGGTTGTCAAATTTGTTCCTGGGGCAGGCTCTGTTGCCGGAGGAAGCATTGCAGGCGGAATGACCCTGACATTAGGCTATGCAATCAAATATGCCTACGAAAATAATATCGAGCTCGACGCCAATTCATTAAAATCCCTGTACGAACATTTCAGCAAAAAAACCAAAAAAGAAAAATAGGTTCAACTGGCACTCCCCGAATTATGTCGAAAACCGAACAGTGCCAGGCACCGCCCGAAATTTGTCGAAAAAAGTAAAGAGCTTGATTCTGGTGTCTCCAGGTTCAAGCTCTTTCACTTACATTATACATGCCGCTTTGACATTTCCTTGCCGTCATATGAAAAAACCGTCTCTCTTCCTTCAACCGTTGTCTCCATATGAACTGTTTTCCCCCATAACTGGTAAATGTATGGCAGCACATGCTCCAAATAGTTGATATCGAGTTCAATGTCCTCATATCCATGCACGAGATACAGCTCGCCGTTTCTTAAATAATCCCCGTTTTCTACAACGATATACGGAAAGCCTCCATTGACGCGCATGGAAATGAGCTGATCTCTGACCTGCTCATAATCCTTCTCCGTAATCCGGTAGTCTCGGCCCTTCTTCTCAAATAAATACATATCCTCTTGCTGAACGAGTTCCTTCGTTAAATAGTTCCGAATGAACGAAATATCGGATTCGATCTCCCGTACTTCAAAAATCTTCTCCCTGCCTGCATTCGGCTTATACCCGAGGCGCTGCATCTCTTCGGTTGGATTATTATATCGCTCCTCAATATCTTCAAATATTTTTAAACCTAAATAATATGGGTTAATGGATGTTTTCGATGGCTGCACAACTCCGGCATTCAACTTGGAAAACTCAATGGTTTCACTTGTGCTTAAATCCATTTCCCGTAATATACGCTGATGCCAATACGAAGCCCAGCCCTCGTTCATGATTTTCGTCTCAAGCTGTGGCCAAAAATAAAGCATTTCCTCACGCATCATTGTCAGAATATCGCGTTGCCAGTCCTCCAATTCTCTGCTATGCTCTTCAATAAATAATAAAATATCTTTCTCAGGCTTAGGAGGGAGCTTTTTTGTTTTCCTGCGCGTTTTTGGTTTTTCCACTGCAGGCTTTTCATCCAGTCCCCACAAATCGTCATACTGCGACTTTGCTTTAGGATTATCTTTTTTCTCAGTGTCTTCTTCCCCATCTGCAGGCAGTTTGGAACGAACAATCGATGGGTCGATATGCTCCTGAATCGATAAGACTGCATCCAGAAAACTCTCGACTTCCTCTTTCCCATAAGTCATTTCATAGTCGGCAATGCGTTCTGCAGTGGCTGTCATACTTTCCACCATATCTCTTCTCGTATTCGAAAAACGAACATTATTTTTGAAAAAATCACAATGTGCCAGCACATGTGCGATGATCAGCTTGTTCTGAATCAGACTGTTCGTATCAAGCAAGAATGCATAGCAAGGGTCCGAGTTGATGACAAGCTCATATATCTGACTTAGCCCCAAATCATATTGTAGTTTCATTTTATGGAACTGCTTTCCAAAACTCCAATGCGTGAATCTCGTTGGCATGCCATATGCTCCAAATGTATATATAATATCTGCAGGGCAGACTTCATAACGCATTGGATAGAAATCCAGCCCGAATCCGGAAGCTATTTCAGTGATCTCCTCTATTGCACGACTCAGTTCTTTTGTCTGTTCCACATTCATCCCCCCAGAAGTGCTTTATACAGTTTATGATTCGTCCTGTAAATAATGTCCCCAAAAAATAGGTTGGAGTGTATGATGGGCGATTTCCGGGTAAACTAAAAGCAGGAGGGATTCTTATGGGACAGCAATCTTTAACAATTGAAGAATTTAATGAAAAACTAAAATCCTGGACGGGAAAAAACGTAAAAATTACCAAACAGGAGCTCGATGACCTTGATGAAACTGTAATGGAATTGAAATCCGTTTCCTATTCAAATAATACACGACGGGTCGATGATTATGTACCCGAACATTCCCTATTACTCAATGGTGATGGTGAAATAGAGAATGAAGACGAACAAATGGAGCCCATGCCTGCCCCACTCTATGAAATACCATTGGATGAAGGCACCAGCTATGAATTTAATGGTTCATCCTTCTCATTGGCTACCGAACGGGCTGCCTATACGATTGAAGAAGAATAATGGAGAATCCCCTGAATGTGGGGGATTCTCCTATTTGCGTTACAAAGCTTCAGAGTGACTATACCGCTGCTGTATCCTTGTGAAAGAAACTCTTCATCGCGTGATATACATCGCCCTTTTCCTTCAATATATAGTGACGGAATTTCGGATCGTCGATTTTTTTATAAGCATTCATCAATGTGGAGTAACGATTATATCCATTAACTTCCCCATAACCGAACATATTGGAGAGTTCCATGATTTCATTTACCAATTCAATGCATTTCGCATTATCGGAAGTGATGTTTTCTCCATCCGAGAAATGAAAAGGATATATATTATAACGGGATGGACTGAATTTATCCTGAATGACCTCCAGAGCTTTCATATATGCGGAAGAACATATCGTCCCACCACTTTCTCCTTTCGAGAAGAATGCTTCCTCTGTAACTACTTTGGCTTCCGTATGATGGGCGATAAATTCAAATTCGACGGTTTCATATTTTGTACGTAAGAAACGATTCATCCAGAAGAAAAAACTTCTGGCCATATACTTCTCAAAGGTACCCATCGATGCACTCGTATCCATCATTGCAATGACAACTGCTTTCGATTCCCGTTTGATTACTTCATTCCAGGTTTTAAATCGCAAATCATCATTATGGATGGGAGTAATTGCCGCCTTTCCCTCTCGTGCGTTTCGCTTTAATGCTGTCAAAATTGTCCGCTTTTTATCGACATTCCCCATTAGTCCCTTCTTTCGGACATCGTTAAATTCAACTTTCTCGGTAGTTATTTCTGCAGGTTCCTTCTGCCTAAGGTTCGGCAGTTCCAGTTCAGAGAAAAGTGCTTCTTCAATTTCAGCAATGGATACCTCTGTTTCGTAGTAATCACTTCCGGGTTTATCTCCTGCTTTCCTGCCACTTCCTGAACCATTTTGTCCTTTTGATCCTGCATTCGGATCCCTTGCAATTACGTCCCCAACCTCCGAATCTCCATTTCCCTGACCTACATGCTTTGATTTGTCATAGTTATAACGAATCTTGTATTCATCCAATGATCGAATGGGAATTTTAATAACGTCTTTTCCATTTGACATGATGATGTTTTCTTCACTGATTAAATCCGGTAAATTATTTTTAATCGCATCCTTCACTTTATCAATATGCCTTTGTTGATCTTGATAACCTTTACGATGGAGAGACCAGTTTTCCTGGGAGACAACAAAATGAGGCTCTTGCTTTTTCTGCATTTCTATCCTCTCCTATTATTTAAATTTTCTGTCTTTATTTCTATTTACTTTCTTTATACTATGCAACTTAAAACAAGTTATTTACAAAAATTCCTTTTCCAAAAGAAAAAAAAGGACTAACATTGGCGTTAGTCCTGCAGTCTATATCCGGTCAGCGATTTAAAAGACTTCCAACATAACGTAGCAATTCATTTGCCGAAATGGAATTATAGCCATGTTCGTCAATTAAACGCGCTATCACTTCATTCACTTTTTTCAATTGGGATTCATCCGGCGTTTTCGATGAGGTAGTTATTTTCACAACGTCCTTCAAATCAGCAAATAGCTTCTTTTGAATAGCTTCGCGCAGGCGCTCATGTGAATTATAGTCAAAGCGCTTTCCTTTTCTCGCATATGCTGAAAGTCGGATAAGGATTTCCTCACGAAATGCTTTTTTTGCATTTTCCGAAATGCCGATTTGCTCTTCAATGGAGCGCATCAGCTTTTCATCCGGATTCATTTCTTCACCTGTTAGTGGATCTTTCAGTTTATTTTTATTGCAGTATGCTTCCACATTATCAAGATAGTTATCCATCAATGTTTTAGCCGATTCTTCATAGGAGTAAACAAACGCTTTTTGTACTTCCTTCTTCGCTATTTCATCATATTCTCTTCTTGCAACTGCAATGAAGTTCATGTATTTTTCCAGGTCATCCTTTGAAATGGACGGGTGCTGGTCAAGTCCGTCCTTCAAGGAACGCAATACATCCAGTGCATTGATTGATGGAACTTCTTTACGGATAATAGTGGAAGATATACGGTTGATTACATACCGTGGATCGATTCCTCCCATTCCTTCATCCTGGAATTCCTTTTTCAGTTCTTCGGTATCAATTTGGTTAAAGCCTTCGACACTTTCCCCGTCATAAAGCCGCATTTTCTTAACGAGGTCGATCCCTTGCTTCTTTGATTCTCGAAGTCTCGTTAAAATCGAGAATATTGCCGCCGCTCGTAAAGCATGTGGTGCCACATGGACATTAGAAATATCACTTTCCTTAATCATTTTTTCATAAATTCGTTCTTCCTGACTTACTCGAAGGTTATAAGGAATTGGCATAACAATCATTCTTGAATGAAGTGCTTCGTTTTTCTTATTTGCTATAAAAGAGCGGTATTCTGATTCATTCGTGTGCGCAACGATGAGCTCATCGGCCGAAATTAAGGCGAATCTGCCCGCTTTGAAATTCCCTTCCTGTGTCAGTGATAATAAATGCCAAAGAAATTTCTCATCACTTTTCAGAATCTCCTGAAATTCCATCATTCCGCGATTCGCTTTATTCAGCTCCCCGTCAAACCGATAGGCTCTAGGATCTGATTCAGAACCAAACTCGGCAATGGTTGAGAAATCAATACTGCCTGTCAGATCGGCAATATCCTGTGATTTCGGATCAGAAGGACTGAATGTTCCAATTCCAACACGCTTATCTTCGGAGAAAAAGATTCGTTCCACTCTCACATCTTCAATCCGGCCTCCATATTCCTTCTCGAGCCGCATTGTGTTCAGTGGAGAAAGACTTCCTTCAATCCGGATTCCATATTCTTCAAAGAAATCGTCACGTAAATGATGTGGAATTAAATGGAGCGGATCTTCATGCATTGGACAGCCTTTTATCGCATAGACGGCCCCTTCATCTGTACGTGAATATTGTTCCAAACCCCTCTTCAACATACTTACAATTGTTGATTTACCTCCACTTACAGGTCCCATCAGCAATAATATCCGCTTTCTGACATCCAGCCTTTTGGCAGCAGGATGGAAATACTCCTCTACCAGACGTTCAATTGCCGTTTCCAGTCCAAAAATTCCTTCCCCAAAGAAATGGAACATCTTTTGTCCATCCCTTTCCGTAACACCAGAACTTTTAATCATATTATATACACGTGAATGAGCCGTTTGAGCTACTTCAGGTTGCGCTTTCACAATTTCCAGGTATTCCGCAAACGTCCCTTCCCACATCAGTCGTTTCTCTTCATCCCTATAGTTTCTCACCTTGTTTAGTATATTCATATATTACTCCCTCCATCTATGCAGCGGTTTATACATCCTATGCACGGACACCCCATTTCATGCTTTGACGAATCGGTTTGCATTCGGACGCAACCGATAAATCAACACATCGTATTACCCGGGAAATAATATCTGTTTTTTTGTCTGCTTTTGCGGTTAGGAGCAGTCCTCCCATTAGCTGCAATCGAATAAAAAAGTAGAAAAATAGCCCGTTAATCTCCCATTTCTACCATTAATTCTCCATATGCTCGAGCGACTTCCTCTTCTGTGTATCCGAATTTTTGTTCATTTTCTTCAAAATAAATTCCAGCTTTTTGTAATTCCTGAATTCCCTTTTTCATGTAGGCTTTATAGCGACGGTTAATGGCATCAATCTGTCCTGCAAACTTCTCATCTGTTCCGGGAGTTACAGTCTTTTCATATAAGTCAATTATCGTTTCTCCAACTCGTTTTGGGAAAAATTCATGTGGATCTGTACTGTCAAAAATACAGAAATCAAGCTCACCAACAAGTACCATATCAAGGCTGTTCGGGTCAAAACTGCAATGATATACTTCCACATCAAAACCATGCTGTTCACATGCTATTGCTATTTTTTTCATAAATGTAGATTTCCCAGTCCCTGCACGCCCTTTAATAAAATATACATTTGATATGCTCTCTATTAAGCTTGGTACTTCATTGACTGCCCCCTCGGGAGTATTGGTACCGAAAAACCGGTGATATACATGTGCTCGTCTGTTTTGTTTATCCTTGTTATGCAATAAATCATGTATAAAATTAGTTGCCAATTGGTCCGCACGTTCAAAGTCCATTTCCTTTATATAAATTGCTTCAAGTTCATCATGGACTTTAAGACCAACCGCAAAGTTTTGATGGGCATGATTTACGAATGTATGAAAGCTTTCCATGTTTTTTGTATGATAATCGGTCGTTTCCTGACTCACTCCAAATAGGCTGTTTAAATCAAAATCAATTGTGTTTTTTAGCTCTTTCGAGGCAATTCTGTCTGTAAAAACAGCTGTGGATATCTCCCTAATAATGACACCATCCAGATAGTTGAAACCTAGTGGGCTTTTTAGAATTTCCAAATCATACTTGGAGTCACAATCTTGGATCGCCTGTCTGATCACTGCTGTTTTTACAGTTTCTGAAGGATGTTTTAACAGGATAATTCGGTTTAAGTCTGCTATATTTGAGGGTAAAAAGTTTAGAAGGCCTTCAGCCGTGTTCCCGTTCACATAATATCTTTGATTGGACAAATCGACACATCCTTTCGATATTTTTTATATTTTATGTCATGCCCAGATTAATGTGAACACCATATCCGTCAACACATGGCTTTTTCTTTGCACATTTAGCTGTGATATACTTTTATTAACTACAGAAAGAAACTGGTGATAAGATGATTAAAAGTTACTACTCCATAATAGACATAGGTTCGAATACAATGCGACTGGTCGTATATTCGCAGCAGAAGTCAGGACGTCTGCATGAAGTAGAAAATGTAAAAGCTGTAGCCCGACTGCGTAACTACCTCGATGAAGATGGCTATCTAAGTGAAGAAGGTATCAAGAAACTCATTACGACGTTAAAAAGCTTTAAAAATGTAAGCGAAACATATAAGCTGACTAAGTTTGCCTGTATAGCGACCGCAACAATCCGTCAGGCAAGGAATAAAGAAGAAATCAAAGAAGTTGTCAAGAAAGAAATTGGTTGGGATATGCGCATTCTTTCGGAAAAGGAAGAAGCTTTTTACGGTTATCTTTCTGTTGTAAATTCCACTTCCATCACAGAAGGAATAACCATAGATATTGGTGGTGGCAGTACGGAAGTGACCTATTTCAAGGATCGTATTCTAAAGCATTATCACAGTTTTCCATTTGGTGCTCTGACATTGAAAGAATTCTTTACGAATACCAAATCAACCGAGAAAGCGATGACAAAGTTACGAGGTTATCTCCAGGAACAATTTCAAACACTGGACTGGCTGCAAAATAAGGCTGTTCCTTTGATCGGTATCGGCGGAAGTGCCCGTAACCTTGCTCAAATCGATCAGAATATGAAAGCATATCCACTTGCAGGGCTCCATCAATACCAGATGAATGGCAGTGATATAGCACATATTATTGCCTCTCTTTCTAGCCTTAGTAAGGAAGATTTGGAAAAAGTTGAAGGTCTTTCAAAAGACCGCGCTGACACAATATTACCTGCTTCCTGTGTTTTCCTTAATCTGTACGAGGCTGTAGACGCTGATAGTTTTATCCTAAGCAGGAAAGGGCTGCGCGATGGTGTATTTTATGAATATTTATCTCAGAATACCGAAACAAACCTATACCCGAACGTGCTTGAGGATAGCATTGTCGAGCTCATCTATGAATACGATATTGATGTCAAACACATTCATCAAATCCAGTTTATCACCGAAAAGCTTTTTAAGGGACTGCAAGCCAAAGGAATCGGTTCACTGACGAAAGAAGATTGGATTCTTCTTGAGCGAGCCTGCTATGTTTATAACCTGGGAGAATACATCGACTCAGAATCCAGTCCACAGCATACATTTTACTTACTTGCAAACCGCACCATTGATGGGCTGATGCATCTTGAACGTCTGAAAATGGCATTAATTGCATCCTATAAAAACAAAACGGTTTTCAAGCAGTTTATCGGGCCATACAAGCACTGGTTTCTGAAGAAGGAAAGAAAAAAGTTGGATATGCTAGGATCCCTGCTCAAATTCACTTACTGTCTGGACGCCACCAACAGAAAAGTAATCGATGATTTTGAATTGGAGATTGGAAATGAAACGATTACACTGACACTGCATTGCAATAAAGATTACAAGCCAGAACAATATCAGGCAGAAAAACAGAAAAAGCATTTGGAGAAAAACCTCGGAAAAACGATTGAATTGATTTTCTTGTATAGTGAATCTGTACGTGAAAGTTGATTTACTATCCTTTATTGAAAAAATTTTACTAAAACTTAGCATTTAATCAGTGGTTATTACGATATAATTATGGTAGAGAGAAGGGTGGTTAAATTGACAACAACTGATAAAACAATCGATTTGGACAATCCAAGTTATTATAATAACAGGGAACTCAGCTGGCTGGCTTTCAACAAAAGAGTTCTGGATGAGGCCTTTGACAAACGAAATCCCCTTTTGGAAAAGTTTAAGTTTGTAGCCATCTTTTCTTCAAATCTTGATGAGTTTTTCATGGTTCGTGTTGCGGGACTTAAAGACCAGGTAAAGGCAGGGTTCAACAAGCCTGAAAATAAGGCCGGACTGACACCAAAGCAGCAGCTCGAAAAAATTTCAGAAGAGAACCATACCCTTGTAAGAAAGCAATATTCCATTTATCGCTCTCTGCTAACCGAACTGAGAGACGAAAACATTTCGATGATTGCCGCTGAAGATATGACCGATGACCAGGAACGGAAGCTTGAAGCTTATTTTGATGAACATATTTTCCCTGTTTTAACACCGATGGCAATCGATGCCTATCATCCATTTCCAATGCTTTCAAACAAGTCGATCAACATGGCCGTAGTATTGGAGGACATGTATGATAAGGAAGTGCTCTCAACAAAAACTGCAATTGTACAGGTGCCGGCATTATTGGATCGGTTTATCAATGTACCTGGTACAAGGCAATATATTTTGCTGGAGGATATTATTTCACACTTTATCCATAAGTTGTTTAAAGGGTATCAGGTCAAGACAATTACCGAATTTCGTATTACTCGAAATGCGGATATGACCATTCACGAAGAAGGCGCCCGTGACCTGCTGAGAGAAATTGAAAAGGAACTCAAAAAACGGAAATGGGGAGCCGCTGTCCGTCTCGAGGTCCGTGCAAATAAATACGATGAAACGATTGCAAGCTTTCTACTGCAGGTGCTGGAAATACATAAAAAAGATATGTATCTAGTGGATGGACCACTTGATTTGACCTATCTTTTTGACTTTTATAAGGAAGTCAAAATGGAGAATGAACATTTGGTATATGAGACACTGATGCCACAGCCCCCTCAAGATATCGGACATGAAGAAACAGTATTTGAAGCAGCGGAGAAAAGGGATATTTTTCTGCATCATCCATATGAATCATTCGTTCCTGTCATCGACCTTGTTGAAGATGCTGCAGAAGACCCGGATGTCCTGGCAATTAAACAGACACTCTACCGTGTCAGCGGAAACTCCCCTATTATAAAGGGATTGAAGCAGGCTGCAGAAAATGGCAAACAGGTTACCGTACTCGTTGAACTGAAAGCAAGATTTGATGAAGAGCAGAATGTTCACTGGGCCAGAGAACTGGAAAAGGCTGGATGTCACGTCATCTATGGCATGACCTTTCTTAAAACACACAGCAAAATAACGTTAATCGTAAGAAAACGCAAAGAAAAAATAGAACGATTCGTCCACTTGGGAACCGGAAATTATAATGATTCCACAGCAAATTCCTATACCGATATGGGAATCATTACAACAAAGCGGAAATTTGGGATCGATGCGACACATTTTTTTAACTACTTAAGCGGTTTTACCGAAAAACCCAATTTCAATCATATATCGATGGCTCCTTTTGATATACAGAATGACTTTATCCGCTATATTGATGAGGAAATCAGCTTTCATAAAAAGAGAGCGAATGGAATAATTATTGCCAAAATGAATTCTCTGACAGACAAAGACCTGATACGGAAATTTTATGAGGCATCACAGGCCGGCGTTAAGATTGATCTGATCGTACGGGGAATCTGCTGCCTTAAGCCGGGGATAGACGGGGTCAGTGAAAACATCCGTGTGCGAAGTATTGTAGGGCGTTTTCTCGAACACAGCAGAATATTTTATTTCCATAGTAACGGAGATGAACGAATATTCCTTTCGTCAGCAGATATGATGACAAGGAATATGCAGAAGCGTGTCGAGCTTCTTTTCCCGATTTATGATATGTCCGTTAAAAAGCGAATAAAAGAAGTCCTGACCATCTCGCTGAAGGATAACGTAAAAGCAAGAGAACAGCTATCCGACGGAACCTACCATTATGTGCGTGACGGTGAAAAAGAAGTCGATAGTCAGATGGCTTTATTTGAGAGAGCTTATCGTGTATTGGATGATGAGGAATAGTTGGTGATTTGGACAGGGCGCGGTTTACGGGCCGTCGGGTTCCACATAGCCTAAATCGCCATGGTAAGAGAAATTTGTATACGCACTTTCCTACCTGCTTAGAAGACTTGGCATGCGCCAAGCATTTTCGGCGTATGCCAAGTTGTACTTATGCAAGTAAGGAAGTTTATACTTTCTTACTTACCAAAAAAGAAATCGGCATATGCGCCGATTTTTTTAATGGTGATGTCCTGAACCTTTGGATGGATTTGTAATTACAAAACCTTCATTTTCAACGAAGAAATATTGAATCCATATTCCATCAAGAAACTCCTCACGGGTATCAAGCAGAATATCCACACCTTTGTCTGTTTTTACTATCTCATCATGCTCTGTCGGAGTATCAAAGGAAATTCCATAATGCGCATGATCTCCGTGCATATGAGAAATATACACTCGTACCATTTTTCCCTCTGCTTCCTCGGTAGTCAGCATATCTTTTAATACTTTAGCGGCATTGCGATTAATTTTGCATTTCATTTAAATGTCTCCAATCATGTGGTATTTTTATATTATCCCATGAAATTGGCGAAATTCCAAAAATATGCTCTTGAGCATAAACGCAATAATCATCTGGTTAGCGACGTTATGTACATCTTTCGGCCGACTGTGGTAAAGGAATCCGGAAGTCTGCAGGTCGGATTCAGTTTGGTGTTTCAACCGGACACCGGGCATTTAACCGAACACCCATTTTATTTGCCGAAGTTGACTTAACGCATAAAGGAGAGGAAGGTCGAGCAGTCGTTTAAAGCTGCAGCTGGGTGATTGAATTACATACATTTAAAATACCCTCTTTATTCAGAAAAACTCCCGGACATGTTTCCTCGTCCGGGAGTTTTCTGTTTCTACTTTTTCCAAGAATTATGATCCAAGTGTTTATATTTATCCATGAAACGTGTTGGCATCTGTAGCGCATCTCTACGGAAAGGTGGTGCGAGCTGTGTGCCATCTACATAGATATTCAGTACTGCTGGTTTGCGCAATTCCAACACTTCTTTTATAACAGCTGCAATCTCCTCGGGATTTTCAACGGTGTAGCCTTGTGCCCCCATAGATTTTGCAACTTCCGCAAAATCTGGAGCTTCAATGTCAGAACCTACAAATCGATTGTCGTAATAGTCCACCTGATTTTTCTTTTCTGCAGCCCATGATCTATTATTAAAGACACATGCAATGACAGGTATATTTTGTTCAACTGCAGTACTTACCTCATGTAAGCTCATTCCCCATGCCCCGTCACCAATGATTGCTGCTACCGGGGTATTCGGTTCTGCCAGCTGTGCTCCTAGAGCGGCTGGATAAGCGAATCCAGTATTACCAAAAGTTAATGCTGCAATATGTCTTCTGGATTGGTTAAACTTTAAATAGGCATTGGCTGTGGAAGAAACATTCCCTATATCTGTAGAGATAATCGTATTTTCAGGTAACGCCTTTGTTAATTCCAACAATGCTCGACGTGGATTGATTGGATTCCCATCTACCATAGCAAGATTAACCAACTCTTGCTCCCAATCACTCTTTAATTTGCTGACCTCTTCAATTAAAATCTGATTTTTTTTACGGTTCGGCATTTCTGAGTGTAATTGTTTAATAATTTCATCGCTTGTCAATTTCGCATCACCAATTATACCTACCGCTACCGGATGCGTACGTGCAATATTACGGGGATTAATATCGATTTGAATAATTTTAGCATTCTTTGGAAAATAATCTATATCGTAGCATGGTAATGTACCGAAAACGGATAAACGTGTTCCGATAGCTAAAACGACATCCGCCTTTTGTAAAGAGTGCATCGCTGCTTTCGATCCCATATATCCAATTGGTCCCACTGAAAGCGGATGGTCAGCTGGGAAGGCATCATTATGCATATAGGATACAGCAACAGGAGCAGTTAAATGTTCCGCTATTTCCCTGACAGCCTCTACACCATCACTATCGACAACACCGCGTCCTGAAATAATTACAGGATTATTTGCGTCTTCAAGTAGTGTAACTGCTTGCTGGATTGATGCAGGATCGCCACTTCCCCTAGAGTCAACTCGATATTGATAAGGCTTTAAAATATGGTCTTCTAGTTCTCCGTAAAACAAATCCCGTGGTATATCATAAAGAACAGCCCCTCTTTCTGCATAGGCAATTCGGAATGCCGTTCTCAAACATTCAGCTACGCGGCTTTTATGAGTAACGCGTACCGTTTCTTTGGTAATATCCTGAAAAATTGAGACTTGGTTTGCCTCCTGGAATCCATCCCAGCCAATTGTTGGAGTTCCAGCAGAAGGGGAAATAACAACAATTGGTGTATGTGCCTGATTCGCTGCTGCTACGGAAGTGACCATATTTGTTATCCCTGGCCCGTTCTGGCCGATAACCACTCCTGCTGTCCCTGACACCCGGGCGTATCCATCGGCCATGTGGGCAGCGCTTTGCTCATGTCTTACGGGAAGAAAACGTATGCCAGCCGTCGGAAATAAATCAAGCATGTCCATAAAAGCTGACCCTACTATCCCATAAACTTCCTTCACATTTTCTGCTACCAATGTTTCAACAATTGCTTCACTTGGAGTCATTTTCACCTTCTGATTAACCTGATTTTTTACCTCTGTGTACTGTGCCATTTATTAATTCCTCCTAAATAATATTTTTTGCAATGCTGTACGTTTTCTTTAATTACCAATCAATGTAGGTAACTAGTTTTCGAACTGACCACCTCCTAAAATATTAATCGTGACGTCCGTACCAGTTCAGATAACGATTTAAACTGCTTCTATCATGGCTGTCTCCATTAATTTCTTCAAAAGTGCATTGAAAATTTGTTCAATATCAGAACCTGTTGGCACTTTAGGATTTGTAGCGATACCATTTCCACTGAGAGCATCTTCTACCAGCAGTGGAATATTTTCTTTAAACTCCTGTAAATTTATATATCGTAAACCGTCTTTCCATATAGAAAATTTATCATTATAGTATTCTGTCAATTTCAAAGTTTTAGCTGCCAATAGTTTACGATCATCTAAATCTTCTTCACCTAAGCCTATAGCAATCCTTGCATATCTTTCTTCAGCAATCTCCAAACCGAATTCAACTACAAACGGCAATAGCAGTGCAACACTTAAACCATGTGGAATATGAAAGCGGGCACCCAATGGCCGGCCGGCGGCATGTGCTAGATTAGTAGAAGCATTCGAAAAGGCTATTCCTGCATAACAACTGGCTAGCAACATCTCTTCCCGCGCTTCTATATCCTGACCATTTCCATATGCTATTGGCAATGATTTCCCTATCTTCTGGATGGCATTTAGTGCATAGCTATCTGTCGTATTGCTGGATCGTTTTGAAATATATGCCTCCATAGCATGTGCAAGCGCATCTAATCCTGTATAGGCAGTAAAATGTTTTGGCAGACTTTTAGTCAAAACAGGGTCCAAAATTGCTGCGTCCGGTATTAAATCTTTATGGCCTGGATTCATCTTGACCTCTGTTTCCATGTTCTTGATCACCATTACCTTTGTTGCTTCAGATCCAGTCCCTGCTGTTGTCGGAACAGCCAATAATGGCAGCCTTTTCAATCTCTTTTGTTTTGGAATATCACCCCAGTCTAATTCTGAGTTCACTGCGAATAAAGAAACAGCTTTCGCAATATCAATTGCACTTCCTCCACCTATAGCCACGACACCATCTGCATTGGATGCATGCAATTGAACCAATGCTGCATCCAAATGGTCTGTCGTTGGCTCTCCCTTGTAATCAGAGAAGAAAGAAACCACTAACTCTTCTTTTAAAATGATATCTCTTATTTTCTGAGCGTATTGAAGATCAGGAGAGACAAGGAACGCATCAATAACAACAAAAAGGTTAGAAATACCGTTTTCCATTGCAACCTCTCCCAATTTTTCGAGACTGTCAGGACCTGCCTCTATTCGCCTTGGCAAATACGTTGATGACATACGTTAACCTCCTTATAAATGTTGAAGTTTTTAAAAAATTAACTACAGTAGATCACTCTTTCTTAGAAAACTTGGTTGACATTAAGCCTTTCGGTGACAGTCTTAGCACTTATGCAGGTTGACAAGTTATACAGCTTGAAATGCAACGCTTGTTTTATTGGTCCCAATATTTATTTTAGAAGGAATTTACAGAAGTTTCAAATCAATAGTGAAACATAAATTGAATCTATCCATTTGATCGGTAAACCAGCTCTAGAAGGGACGATAGTAGTCAATAACTTCTGTAAATTATAGCTATTAGTATTTCTAACAAAGTCGCTGGAAGAGTCAATACAGATATTAAAACCTTTTAACTCCCTGTCCTGACAAACCTTAAAAAAATAAGGCTGGAACAAAAGTGTTTTGGTTATTAAAAAAAATCCGAACCATGATTCAGAATTCGAATCAGTTCGGATTTTTCTTTGTTAAAGCTTCCTTATCTTGAAATCATTTATTTTTAATCATGACAGCCGAATTTCCCTTTAGTCTTAACGTGTCAATTCCACAAAAAACATACTGATTTCTGGAATATACGTTATTACTAACAGAATGATGATCATCGTGATTAACAGAGGAATAATGCCCTTAATGACTTCCTCTATTTTCATTTTCATAACCCCGGCCGATACGAAGAGGTTAACACCAACTGGCGGTGTTATCAGGCCAATAGCAAGGTTGATGATCATAATGATACCGAAATGGATCGGATCGACTCCAAGCTCCATCGCCATTGGCAAAAGAATCGGAGTTAAAATTACGATTGCTGCCAATGCTTCCAGCACGAGACCTACGAGTAACAGGAATACATTCAATAGCAGCAGGATAACAATTTTATTTTCACTGATGGACAACACGAAGTTAGCAACAGTCTCTGCTACTTGTTCCAGTGTAATCAAACGGCCGAAGATATTTGCCATAACAATCAAAAGGATGATAACAGCGGACGTTACACCAGCTGCAGAAAGACTCTTATATACACCTTTCAAGTCAAGATCCTTATAGACAAATACACCAATAACCAATCCGTAAGCTGCTGCAACTGCGGCAGCTTCAGTCGGAGTCATTATTCCACCGTAAATACCACCTAAAATAATTACAGGAACCATTAAGCCATATTTTGCATCCCACGCTGCTTGCAGTGTCCCTATCATGCTAAATGACTCTTTGTCACCTCTCCACCCATGTTTCTTCGAGATAATAAAGGTGACCACTACAAGTCCTAGTCCTGTCAGAATTCCAGGAACAATGCCTGCCATGAATAGTTCAGTAATCGACTGTTGCCCAACAACCCCGTAAATAACAAGGGGGTTACTTGGTGGAATAATTATTCCAATCGTACCCGCGGCTGCTACAACAGCTGCTGAAAATCCTGGATTATAACCCTGTTTGATCATTGCAGGTATAAGCAGTGTACCGATTGCTGCAACCGTTGCTGGACCAGATCCGCTGATTGCCGAGAAAAACATACTTGTAACTATGGCAACCAATGCAAGCCCACCAGGAAGAAACCCTAATAATTCATCCGATAGCTTCAATAATTTTTGGATAATACCACTATTTCCCATTATGATTCCGGCTGCAATAAAGAAAGGTACAGCCATGATTGGGAAATTATCGATGCTCGTAAATGCTGTTTGCGGGAAAAAGTCGACTGGAATTGCATCTGTAGCAAGTACAGTAGCCAGTGTACTAATCCCAAGCGCAAATGCGATCTGCATACCAAAAACAATAAATAAAATGAAGTAACCAAATAACAGTAATGTAATACTGCCATCCCTAAATAATACAGCTGGCAAAATAAACAATAGCGATATACCCGCAGTCAATAAGCCATCCTTTGCTGTCATTCCTTTAATATCTTCAATCAAAGTCTGAATCAGACGCAGGCCCATCAGAAGAAACCCAATTGGAATGGCGCTATACGCGGCAGCCATTGGTATCCCTAATGCAGGAGTGACCTGATTCGTTTCCATCTGAAAACTGATTAACTCATATCCATAAGTGACCATGATAAAACTGAAATAGAGCATAAACACACTATTCGCTGCATCGATCGCATTTCGGATATGCTCCGGAAAGCGGTCGACAATAATATTCACCCGGATACTTTCCCGTTTTTTAATTGCCAGACTTGCTCCGAGAAACGATACAAATATAAAAATGTATCGTGCAATTTCTTCCGTCCAGGTCGTAAGGTTTCCGACTTCAACGAATGTTAAAACGTACCGGTTGATAACCTGAAGATTAATTAAAAGGATAAAAATGGCAAATCCTGCAACTACTAATATTTCTTCAAATCGATGATCTAGAAATTTCCAAATACGTTTTTGCGCACTCCCATTATCTGTTGGAGGTTTATCATGGTTGGTGTTGCTACCTATAGTTGTATCCTGTGTCATTTTTTCATCCTCCTAATCATAAAATCGCTTGTCGGGAAATGGTTACTCAAAAATGTCTTCCTTTGTTTTACCTAACGTATCCAGGATAATGTCGACGTATTCCGGATCTGCAATTCCTTCAACTACAAACTGATCCCATACCGGTTCCACCACTTGTTTCCATTCTCGCATTTCCTCTTCGGTCGGCTCATATACTTCGATGCCATAATCTATAAAATCCTGTTTCGCTTTTTCATCATTTTCATTTGCAATCACACGCTGCCATTCTGTTGCTTCCGCTCCAGCTTCCATGATGATCTGCTGGTGTTCCTCAGACAGATCATTAAAAAATTCCAAATTCATGACAACAATATCTGAACTATAGTTATAGTTTACTTCTGTCGCATAATCCAATACTTCCTGATGCTTCGAATCCCAAAGTAAGGAATAGCTGTTTCCTTCTCCCTCAACCGTTCCTTGCTGAAGAGCCGTGAAAACTTCCGACCATGCTACAGGTGTCGGGTTTGAACCATATTGAATAAAATCGGCCTGTTCGATTCTTGAATTGGTCGTTCTGATTTTTAACCCTTCCATATCTTCGGGAACCCTTATAGGCCGTTCATTATTTACGATCTGCCTGTAACCATAATCCGGGAAAAATATAACTTTAAATCCATTATTCTCCATTTGCTCACGTACGATGTCGCCAGGCTTTCCATCAATAGCCGTATATACTTCTTCCTTCGTTTCAAAAATGTAAGGAAGATCCCAGGCGGTAAAATAATTCGTAAAACTGGTCATGTTCGGTGTCGATGAACTGGCAAGCTCAATGCTTCCCATTTGGGCACTTTCTATTACCTCACGATCATTACCAATCAGTCCATCATGAAATGTTTCAATAACGATTTCACCATTTGATTTTTCCTCAACTAATTCCGCAAACTTATCTATACCCAACGACACTGCATGAGATGCTGCTTTAACCTGGCCAAGACGTAAATGAATTGTATCGGAATCATCGGCGTCAACTCCTTTGTTTAATGCCGAATTTCCCAGTAACACAAGACTTATAAAAATTAATCCAATAATAATTGGTGTTATACTCTTTTTTAGGGTCATATTAGCCCTCCTCATCTGATTTTAAAACGCCAAATACAGCGATATTTAATTGAAAATTCTGATTTTGATAAACCCAGGGATAGTTGAAATGGTGGGAAAACCTATTCTTTTTTCAAGGGAATTTAAATGATACGCCAAAGGTATCATGTGGAATACATACGGAATTACATATAAAGCAGTTTAAAAATATGGTAAAAATATACTAGGTGTACATAATAAAACAGAAAAAGACTAGTGTCAATTAGTTTCGTTTACTGGAAATAATTTGTAAATATTAAGACTTTTAGGGAATAGACTTGAGAATATTACCGATATTGTTAGCCTAACCCTTTTTGCGATAAAAAAACATTATTTTAGAACTTCCTCAAGATATACATCCGCATTCATCTTCTTACCGTCTACAATAGAATACTTGCTTTCCCCTTTTTGCACAATCCATGTCATGATTGTCTCGTCATCTGTTTGTACAGCGACAAAGTTCCATTCTCCTGCATATTCATCATCAAGCAGTTTCACAATTTCCGGATTTAAATGACCTCGATGCTCTTTCATGTTCATCAGCTTCGTCCCCTGTCTGTTTCGTACATCCTCGGCCATCTCAATCGACAACTCGTCCAATGGATGCTCAGCAAGATATTCTTCCGAAAAAAAGGTCTCGAGCAGTGCATCATTTTCCATCAAAGCTGCTTCATAGGCTCTTTCAACCACTGTAACAACGGAGGGGTTCAAACAGCCGCTCAAAAACAGGACAGGGAGTAAAACTAGAATGGTAATGGTAATGAATCGCTTCATGATTATATATTCTCCTCGTAATCTGGCAAAATGAATTCCAATCTAGATTGTAAGCTATATCATCTTAAATTAAAACCCTGAACATGCATACTTTGTTTTAGAAAACTTGGCATGCGCCATGCCTTTGGGAAAATGCCTTACTTGCAAAAAAAAATTGATGCAGGATAATAGCCTCCTGCATCAATATTATTCTAGTCACCCAGATTTGCGACTATCTCACTAATATAAGCGGCAACGTCATCAATTTCCTGGTCTGTGAGTGTACCTTCAAAAGATGGCATCGATTCTCCGCCCTCTTTTATTCTCGCCATGACTGCTTGCTTGTCTGGAGCTATATTACTCGCCTGAAGATTTGGACCGTTATGTCCATTTACTCCTTCAGTTCCATGACATGCAAGACAGTTACTTTCATAGATTTCAAGGCCACTTGCAGTCTGCCCTTCCAGCGATGCAGCACCCTCAGCTGATTCATCCTCTTCTTCATCTGTTGTTTCTTCAGCGCCGCTTTTGATTACATCATCCACCGTCTCAATGGTTCCTTCCAAAGAAAACGTCCATACAGAATCTCCATGCTTGCTTCCTGCCAGAGAATTACCTGCCGCAAAGACGGTTATATACTGCTTTCCGTCTATTTCATAGGATATCGGAGGAGCATTTACTCCTGCATCTGTCATAAATTCCCAAAGCTGCTCCCCAGTCGTTGCATCATATGCGATAAACCTGCCATCATTGTGTCCTACAAACAAGAGATTTCCTTTCGTCGTCATTGTGCCACTATATGCCATCGCGTCCCATTCCTGCTGCCAGGCGATCGTATTCGTCTTTACATCCATCGCTGTTACTGTTCCCCTTACAGGTGCATCGGTTACTGGAGCCATGATACTTCCAATCCAAGTATGTCCTTCTTCAATGGCATCCGGATCAAACTCTTCATCACTCCTTGTATATGCCATATAAGAGTCAGTTCCCAGCACATAGAAATATTCAGTTTCAGGATTGTAGGACGATGCTGGCCAGTTCGCCCCGCCAAATGGTGATGGTTTTAATGTAATCGGCTCTTCCCAGAATGGTGTAAATATCCCTCCATATTCTCCTGCAAATTCATCCGATAGATCACGTTCGATATCTTCCGGTGTAATAGTCTGCGGAACAAATGCGTCTCCTTTAGGAATCGGCTGGGTCGGCGACGTTTTTTGCCGCTCATCCTGCGGTACAGGTGTTTCTTCAATACCAATCAATGGTTCTCCATTTGTCCGGTCAAGGAAGTAGATCCATCCGGTTTTTCCTGCCTGGCCGAGTCCTTTACGCATTTCACCATCTATTTCGACATCAAAGAGAATAATCGGGTTAGGTGAATCCAAATCCCATATGTCATGATGAACCTGCTGAAAATGCCATTTATACTCTCCGGTTTCCACATCCAAAGCTACAATCGAGTCAGCAAACAAGTTATCCCCTTCCCGGTTGCTTCCATCCAAATCCGGTGCAGTATTTCCCGTTGAAAAATACATCAGTCCGAGCTCCGGATCAACTGCAGGCGTCTGCCATACAGGGGCCCCGCCAGACAGCCACGCTTTGTTATCCTGTGGCCATGTCTCATGCCCTAACTCACCAGGTCCAGGAACGGTATAGAAACGCCATAATTCACGGCCGATTTCTGCATCAAAAGCAGTGATTCTGCCCCTGATCCCATATTCACCGCCGGAAACACCAGTATATACTTTTCCGTCATAGTAAAGTGGCGCATTTGTTATTGTGTACCCCTTTCTCCAATCATCAACAACCGTCTCCCACACTACTTCCCCAGTCGTTTGATCGAGGGCGACAAGCCTTGCATCAAGCAGACCAACAAATACCAATCCCTCTCCAAGCGCTACTCCTCTACTAGTCCACCCACAGCATACGGTGGTTAACTTGTCAGTAATATGCGGACGGTATTCCCAAATCGTTTCTCCGGTGACAGCATCCAGTGCCAGCACATCATTTGCCCCAGTGATTACATACATAACCCCGTCGTATACTACTGGAGAAGCCTCGCCCGAATACTTAAAATCAATACCGGAACCTAAATTGGCAACCCATTCCCCTTTTAGATCCCCAATATTGGAGGTATTGACTTGATCTAATGGCGAATAACGCTGGTTAGACAAGTTCCCACCATTCGTCAGCCAGTTATCTTTTGGATGCGCTTTCAATTCTTCTGCCGTAAAAGCAGGCGCGACAGCATAATCATAAGGTTTATGCTGTTTAACAAATGCATCTGTTTCAACGTCAGCAGTCTCTTCCTCGGAGTCTACTTCCTCCGCTCCTTCTGCTTCCTCTGACTCTTCTGATTCTTCTATCTCTGCATTTTCTTCCGTTTCAATATCTGGCTCCGTTAAAACAGACTCTTCATTATCCCTCGCTAATTCCCAAGCTATAGTAAAAACAATAATTAAGAAAGAAAATACTGCAACCGCCCAGACTAATTTATGCCCATTCAAAAAAATCCCCCCTGTTTTTTATAATAGGCTCCCCCCTTGTCGAAATAGTTCTCTCATTAATGAGCCTGTTAATAGTGTATGCTCGTTTTTGGTTCAGTATGGTATAGCTTTTTAAATTTTATAGATTTTCTTTCAAAAAAATGACGCCCCTGGAAAAGGAGCGCCATTCTTCTATGAAGATGATCTATGGTTTCAAAACTACTTTTATGCAATTGTCTTCCTGTGCATTAAAAATATCATAGGCATGTGCCGCATTGCTCAGGCTTTCTCTGTGTGTGATGATATCAGTAGGATTGAATACACCTTCTTCAACCATGTTATACAGTTCTGGCATATAATGAATGACTGGTGCCTGACCTGATTTCACTGTAACGTTTCGTGAAAAGATCGACTGCAGTGGATATGCTGTGGCCGGTGAGCCATATACACCAGTCAATTGGATTGTACCAAATTTTTTGACCGAATGGGCTGCAGTGATGATTGGATCAATGGAACCAACCTGACCGGTCAGCGTTTTGAGATGCTCCTTCACGGTTACATCTCCATCCATTCCTACACAGTCAATCACAACTTCTGCTCCACCTTTTGTAATTTCATGAAGATGCTTTCCGATATCCTTAAATTCTTTAAAATTATACGTTTCCACTTTATTCGTTTTCTCCGCATGTGACAGGCGGTGTTCATTATGATCAACCGCGATGACACGGTTTGCTCCTTTAAGCCATGCAAATTTCTGTGTCATTAGACCAATTGGACCTGAACCAAGGATGATGACAGTATCTCCTTTTTTTACCCCGCTGTTCTCCACGCTCCAATATGCAGTCGGCACTACATCTGAAAGGAAAAGCAGATTTTCATCGTCAAGTTCACTGCTTTCCGGAACGACAAAGGAAGTGAAGTCAGCATATGGTACCCGTAAGTATTCTGCTTGTCCGCCAGGGTAATTTCCAAACATTTCCGAGTATCCGAAGTATGCTCCCGTGTCTTGATGCGGATTGGCATTGTCACATTGACTTTCCATCTGGTTTTGACAGAAGTGGCATTCCCCGCAGCTTACATTAAAAGGGATGACAACCCGATCCCCTTTTTTTACTGTTTTTACCCCGGGCCCGACTTCTTCAACAATTCCCATTGGCTCATGACCAATTACATAATCTTTGCTGAGTGGTATCGTGCTTCTATATAAATGCAAATCAGAACCACATATAGCAGTCGTAGTTATCCTAACGATCATATCTGTATCTTTTTCGATCTTTGGTGCCTTTACGTCTTTCACTTCCACTTTGTTTTTTCCTTGGTTTGTTACAGCTAGCATGATGTTCACATCCCTTAACATATTTTTACTTTTCTTTGCCCTTTGTTTCGAAAAATAAAACATGTACATCGTTTTCTGGGATGCTCACTGCTGCAAAATAGAGTGAAAACATTCAATTGATTAATCCTGCAAGTCATAGCTGTCCGGATTGGTCCCTGTGCGGTCATTGATATTGAGCGAATTAATTTCTTCCATCTCCACATCTTTCAGGATGAAATCAAAGATATCGGCATTTTCAATAATGCGTTTATCTGTAACTGACTTTGGAATCGTTACGACATTGTTCTGAATATCCCAGCGCAGGATAACCTGTGCAATAGATTTACCGTGTTTTTCAGCAATCCTCCTTAAAGTAGGCTCATCCAATAACTTGCCTCGCTTTAATGGTGACCATGCTTCCAGTTGAATATTTTCCATCTCACAAAACTCCCGTAACTCGGGCTGCGATAAATGTGGATGGTATTCTACCTGATCGATGGCCGGTTTAATCTTGCTGTCCTGCATCAGATCCTGCAAATGATGCAGATGGAAATTACTGACACCAATCGCACGAACCTTGCCATCCGCATAAAGCTCTTCCATCGCCCGCCATGTTTCTTTATATTTACCTTTAACCGGCCAATGAATCAAATACAGGTCAAGATAATCTGTACCCAGTTTCTCCAAACTCCGGTCAAAAGCTTTCAGCGTGCTCTCGTATCCCTGTTCCTCATTCCATACTTTTGACGTTATAAAAATCTCTTCGCGAGAGATGCCTGTTTCCCTTATTCCTTGCCCAACGCCTTCTTCATTATCATAAAAGGAAGCTGTATCAACACTTCTGTACCCATGCTCAATTGCTGTTTTAACTGCATTTATAACCGTTTGGCCGTTTTCAACCTTGTAAACACCAAGACCGAATCCAGGCATTTTGATTCCGTTGTTCAGTGTGACTGTATCTTGCAGGTGTGTGATCATTTGAGATTCCTCCAAGTTATTTTTCTTCTATCATATACCTTTGAGTTCTGTGTTTAAAGGAATGTCCGAGTTTGAAAGGCGGGTTCTATTAAAAATTTTCAATCGGCTTGAAAAAAGAGCCTTGAGTAGCTCAGGGCTCTTTTAGATAACTTTATTGTTTTTTTATCCTAGTTGATATAAAATGCGACGTAAGCTAAGACAAGTGGCTTCGACGACCGCTCGGGGAAATACACTGCGCTTTCCACGGGCGGCTGGTGAGCCCCTTCATGCTAACGCATTTCAGTGTCTCACCTATGCCTTTCCTCCCGTTGGAGTCTCCGTGTATTTCCCCGAGCTGGTTAAGTTTGCTGTTAATAAACTGCATACTAAATAACAAAATCTAATTATACGAATTTACCAGTACGGGTGAGCGGCGGATAGTCGACTCCTCGAAAATATAAACCAATTCTCTTACGAAGGTGCAGACGCTGACGAAGCGTTCCTTGTCCTGCAGAAAAGCACGTCTCCGAAGACCAGAAGAGTGGTTTTCTCTTCGGGGCTGAGGCCGTGCCCTAAGGTGCGCGACTGCCCAGAGCGAGCCCGGACGGCGGGAGAAGCATATATCTCCGGGAATAAGACTAAGTTACTTCGGAGTTTACAGAAAATGAGACGCTCATAGGGCAACAAAATTACGAAAACCAGCCTTATTTTTTCAATCTAGCAAAGTGTTTATTAGTAGCTTTCTAAGTTTCAACCAGCTAAACGTTTGAACTTATTTTATTGGTAAGAAAGTTAAATCAGGTAAAATATCGATATTTCCCGTCCACCAGTTCGCGTTTACATTGACCTTCCAAGCGCAAGTATTCCAAATGGGCAAGGGTTTCTCCGATGGCAAATCGCATTTCATGTATCGTCAGGATTTTGTTGAACAGCTTTTCCGAAGCTTCATGGACAGTGCGGCCGCCTTTGATTCCTTCAAGCAGTGCTTCCAGGCGTTCCTTGTGATGTGCTTTTATCTCTTCAATCCGCTTGTTTGCGCCATAAAAAGGCTTTCCATGAGATGGTACGACGAGTTCGGCATCCAGCTTTTTTATTTTGTCCAAGGAGTTCAGATAGTTTTTCAATGGATTCGGTTCACCGTGAAACCAATAGGAAATATTCGGTGTTATTTTCGGAAGAATATGGTCGGTAGAAAGCAGTATATCTTTTTCCTTGTTATAGAACGTTACCAATCCATCTGAATGACCCGGAGTATGGATGATCTCGTACTCGTACTTGCCAATTGGAATGAAATCACCTTCCTCCAAATAATGATTCACCTTTGGATATGGTGTAACCAATGGCACGAACTCCCTTGTATTGGAAATCATTTTAGTTGCTTTATCTTCTGGAATACCCGCCAGTTGATAGTTATCTGTCAGTTCATTTAAAAATTTGTTTTGCCAAGCGTCAAGCCCTGCTTCAGCATCGATTTTTGTCATCCAAACGTTAGCACCGGTTTTTTCCTGCAACGCACCTGCATATCCAAAATGATCCGGATGGTAGTGGGTAATCAGAATATCAGTTACCTTTTTTCCATCGAGTTCTTTTTCCCATCTTCTGATTGTAGGCTCATTATGAAGACCAGCATCAATAACCTGTACTCCATCTTCCCCTTCTGCAATGAAACAGTTAACGTGATTCAGTCGGAAGGGGAGATCGAGCGTAACTACTTTAAGTCCGTATTCATCCAGCAAGATAAATTCACATCCAATTCTTTTTTTGAAAAAGGCATGCTGATTGGTTCTTATAAGCCGCAGCATATCTTTTGTCTAATTAACCTTTTTTGAGCCTTCCCAGAACATTTCACGCAAACGGTATTTTTGCAGCTTACCTGTAGCTGTTTTCGGAAGTTCTTCCACAAATGTTACCGCCTTTGGTGCTTTAAAATGGGCCATATTGTCACGACAGTATCGAATAACTTCCTCTTCGGTAAGCTGCGCATCAGCATGGAGGACAATGATAGCAAGCGGAACCTCTCCCCATTTTTCATCGGGGATAGCAATGACTGCAACCTCTAAAACAGCAGGATGTTTGTACAGGACCCCCTCTACTTCTGTAGAAGAAATATTTTCCCCGCCTGAAATGATCAAATCTTTTGCGCGGTCGCGTATTTCGATAAACCCGTCCGGATGTGTCACTGCAAGATCCCCAGTGTAGAACCACCCATCCCTGATTGCGGCATTCGTTTTATCAGGATCTTTATAATATCCCTTCATGACAACATTCCCGCGGGTTATGATTTCCCCCAGTTCCTCACCATTCCAGCGTACCTCTTCCCCGTCCTGGTGGATGACCTTTGTCTCTCCATTAAAGGCAAGTTCTATTCCTTGTCTTGCCTTGATTGTTGCCTGTTCCTCGGCAGATTGGGAGTCAAATTCTTTCTTCCATTCATTATATAAAATAAAAGGTGAAGTTTCCGTCAGCCCGTAAACATGAATCATATTCAGCCCAAGAATATCCTGTGCTTTTCCGATAAGTGCTGCCGCTGGTGGTGAACCGGCGGATTGGATGTCGTACCACTCGTATAGTTAAGTGTCAAAAGGTCGTTCTCATCAAATTCAACCTCAGGAAGCTTATAATCTTCAGGAACCTTTTCGAGAAAATTTTCGTATTCTATACCGGTTAACGAGGTTTCCTGACCATCTACATGAACTACAATGATTTCATCGAGTGATAGGTTATTTTGAATTTCTTCGATTGGTTTCGTGAATTCCTCATCTACAATCAACATTTTTGCATCACTGTGATTGATAATATATTCCAGGTCTTTTGCAGTCAGTCGGTAATTCAACGGTACCATGACTGCCCCCAGTTGACAGATTCCATAAAAGCATTCGAGCATGTAATGTGTATTCGGAAGCATGACTGCCACATGGTCGCCTTGCTCGATACCAGCTTCTAGTAATGCAGCGGATAGCCTGTCTGTACGATCACCAAATTCTTTGTACGTAAATTCCTTGTCTCCATCAATGACAGCCGTTTTTTCTGGATAATATTTGATTGCACGGCGTTTCCAATCTAAGGGGGTTAGTGGTGAAAACATGTTACCAGCTCCTTTTATTTTATAGAAGGTTTTCAACTAGCTATGGTTAGGAAAACATATCCTTGCTGATGATCAGTTTCATCACTTCAGATGTTCCCCCGTAAATACGCTGTACTCTTGCATCTGCATATGCTCTTGCTACCGGATATTCCGTCATATAGCCATAACCGCCAAAAAGCTGCAGACATTTGTCTATCACTTCGCCCTGTGCCTCTGTACAACTCAATTTCGCCATACTTGCTGTAACTGAATCCAGCTCATCTGCGATCAACAGCGCTGTACATTCATTTGCAAAAGAACGATGCACGCGTGCCTTCGTTTTCATCTCTGCCAGCACAAATCTTGTGTTCTGAAACGTATCGAGCGTCGTACCAAAAAGTTCCCGCTCCTTTGCATATTGGACGGTCTTTTCCAAAACGCCTTCCATCGATGCAACTGCACTGTTTGCTACAATCAGCCTTTCCCTCGGAAGTTCGCTCATAAGAATTTTAAAGCCTTGGTTTTTTTCTCCCAAAATGGCATTTTTATAGACGTGTACATCATCAAAAAACAACTCGGAGGTATCACAGGAATGCAGACCTATTTTCTCTAAATTAGTCCCACGTTCAAACCCTTCAACAGGAACGTCAACGAGAAACAAGGTCGTACCCCTTGAAGGCTTTACATCTAAATCTGTTTTGGCAACTACGATGGCAAAATCACAATGCTGGCCATTCGTTATAAATGTTTTCGATCCATTCAATACATAAGAAGATGTTGCTTCATTATAAATGGCGGTTGTTTTAATCCCCTGCAAATCACTTCCCGCAGCGGGCTCCGTCATTGCGATCGCCCCAACAAGTTCCCCTGTAACCATTTTAGGCAGGTAATACGTTTTCTGCTTTTCCGTTCCATAGTTAAGTAGATACTGAGCAATAATCGTATCATGAACAGATAGATTTGCAGCAATAGAATTGAATCCAAGTCTGCTGAACTCCTCAATAATCGTTGTCGAATATAAAAAGTTCGTAGCCAGACCGCCATGTTGCTCCGGAACTTCAGGCAATAAAAATCCTTGCTCCCCAAGCTTATTCCACATTTCTCTTGGAATATTTCCTTGTTTTTCCCATGCTGCATAGTGATCAGCTACTTCTTTTCTGCAAAACTCCTGAACACTTTTTCTGAGTAACGCGATTTCTTCTGAATCCCCGGTTGTATTTTTTACTTGTGCCATTGCCCGCCTCCTTTCTGTTTGAGGTTGTAGTCTACCTTCCTTTAAAAGCTGGTTTTCTTTTCTCAAAAAATGCGCGGATTCCTTCTCGATTGTCTTCCGTTTGAAGAAGCAGCGTCTGTACAGCAGTTTCCTGCATATCATTCGTATCAAAGGTGAGTTCATCAGAATGATTGACCAACTGTTTTACAAACTGATTTGCCAGTGGTGGACCATCCACAATAAATTGGGCAAAATCTGCTGCTCCTTCCAACAGGTCACCATCAATCACTCTATTGACGATACCTCTTTCATACGCCTCCTGTGCGGAAACTGGTTTTCCGGAAGAAATCCATTCCTTGGCAATCGCTGAAGGCAGTTTTTCCGACAGTGCCTTGACAAGTCCGAGATCAGGAATGATCCCTACATTCGTAAAGCTGCAGACAAATTTTGCATTTGTTTCAGCAACGACAAAGTCAGCAGCAATCGCAATACTGAATCCAGCTCCTGCCGCAAATCCATGGACTGCACTGATTACATATTTATCGCTTTTTCTGATAGACTGAATAACCTCGAGTGCCTGCTTCATATATTTCATAATTTCTGCTGTATTGTTCAGGCTGTTCAAAGTTTCCAAATCCCCGCCTGCAGAAAAAGCCTTTCCTTCTCCAGAAAGGATGATTGCTTTTACCTCTTCATCCTGATTGGCATCTTTTAATGCATCCAATAGTTGGTTTGCCATCTCAACGGATAGTGCATTGCGCTTATCGGGCCTGTTCATGGAAATATAGGCAATCTTATTTTCTTTTCTTACCTTTACAACTTCCGACATGCTGCCACCTCACTTTTTGATCTATTTGCTGTTTGTCAGCTCTTTATATTTTGTTGCCACTTTTCCCTGTGCAGTGCGATACTGTTCGAGCAGCTCTTTCGTAATTTCTGCAACAGACTGGGATTTCTTGATTCCACCGACTCCCTGACCTGCACCCCATATATCCTTCCATGCACGAATATCCGGGTTTCCAAGCTCAGAAAAGTCAACCTTTCCTTTCTGAGGCAGATGGTCGGGATCCAGACCTGCCTTCACGATACTGGGTATAAGGTAATTGGCAGGAATGCCGCTAAATGCTGGCGTGTAGATAATGTCATCAATGGTTGACTTAATGGTCGTTTCAATATATTCCTTACTCGCTCCACTCTCTTTTGCAGCGATGAAATGTGTACCCATATACGCAAAATCCGCCCCTAAAATCTCTGCCGCAAGAATATCCTCTCCCCTTGACATCGCCCCTGCAAGTACTATCGGACCATTGAAAAAGCTTCTTATTTCGTGCACAAAAGCAATCGGGTTAAGTGTCCCTCCATGACCACCTGCACCATTTGCAACAAGAATGAGGCCATCGCTTCCTTTCTCCAATGCTTTTTTGGCAAATTTCGTATTAATGACATCCGACAACACAACCCCACCATATTCATGGACGATCTCAACGACAGGACTTGGATCACCCAGGGATGTAATGACAACCGGAGGCTGATGTTTTTGGATTAGTTCCAGATCTTCAAAAAATCGTTTATTTGATTTATGGCTTATAAAATTAATTGCCCAGGGTGCAATCTCACTTTCTGGGTTTTCCATTCGTTTTTGTTCCAGCACGGTGTTGATTTCACCCATCCACTCATCAAGTGTTTCCCTTGTCCGGGCATTGAGAGCTGGAAAAGAACCAATAATGCCGGATTCGCAAGCACTGATTACCATTTTCGGATTCGATATGAGAAACATCGGCGCCATGATGACGGGCAATGTGAGCTTTCGTTTTAGATCATTTAGTTGCATTTGGTTAAAACTCCTTTTTGGCTTGGATTTAAAATAGAATCTACCTTATTTATCAATGTTTTTAAGAATCCTATCTGATTATCTATTTTAAAAAATCTGATATTTATTGACGGATTAATTTCTTTTAAGTTTTTACTGCACCAATTTCTCTAAGAATCTCATTCGTATGTTCCCCACGTTTTGGAGCATGCGTTATAATTCTCCCTGGTGATTCGGATAGCTTAATTGGTATTCCAATCTGTTTCATATTTCCCAATTGTGGATGCTGAACCGATTGAATCATTTCTCTTGCCATGATTTGAGGGTCTTTTGCTGCCTCATCCAATGTCTGAACTGCGGAGACACATGCATCTTTTCCAGAAAAAATCTTCAGCCATTCTTCCAGTGTTTTGCCGGCAATAATTTCTCCGATTTGTTCTATTAATTGTTCTTGGACATGTAACGGCTTATTCAAAAGAGGAATAAACTCCGTACGCCCGATTCCTTCACAAAAAGCTTCCCAGAATTTAGGTTCGATTCCTCCCATTGAAAGGTGCCGCTGATCTTTCGTCTCGTATACTTGATAACATGCAAATCCACCATTGAGCAGTTCTTCCCCGCGATTTACATCTTGCCCAGCAAAAAAACTTGGCAAAAGCATATGCATCCAGGAAACAACGCCATCAAGCATGGCAACATCGACAAACTGTCCTTTGCCTGATTTTCCACGTTCCAGCAATGCCAATAGGATACCCGTCAAGGCCGGATAAGCCCCGCCGCCGATATCTGCAATTTGCGTTGCAGGAATCACTGGCTTACCATCTTTTTCTCCCATCACATGCAGCAAGCCTGCATCACTTAAAAAGTTGATATCATGCCCAGGTTTATCCTTGTACGGACCTGTTTGCCCGTATCCAGTTATCGCACAATAGATGATTCCAGGATTGATGTCTTTCAAGTTTTCATAGTCCAAACCGAGCCTTTCCATGACTCCAGGACGGAAGGATTCAACGACTACATCAGCAGTTTCGACGAGCATCAGAAAATGCTTTCGATCTTTTTCAGATTTCAAATCCAGACAAATACTTTTTTTGTTTCTGTTCAAAGAATGAAAAAATGCACTGTCCTCATCGGTCTTCGGCTGGAAATCTCTTAAATAGTCTCCTGCAACAGGATCTTCCACCTTGATCACTTCCGCACCAAAGTCTGCAAGCATCATGGTACAGTATGGACCTGGGAGTAACCGGGTAAGATCAAGCACACGAATTGAATGTAATGGCATGGATGTATCTCCTTTCCGGAATGGATCAGTCCAATCTTTCGACAATGGTAGCATTGGCCATGCCATGCCCCTCACACATTGTCTGTAATCCATACCGGCCACCAGTCCGCTCCAGCTCATGCATCATCGTTACCATCAGCCTCGCACCGCTTGCACCCAGGGGATGCCCGAGCGCGATTGCCCCACCATTTGGATTGAGCTTATCCGGGTCTGCACCTGTTTCTTTTAGCCAGGCAATTGCTACCGAAGCAAATGCTTCATTTACTTCGAAGACATCGATATCATCAAGTTTCAGTCCTGCTTTCTTCAATACTTTCTCTGTTGCAGGAATTGGCCCTGTCAGCATTAACGTCGGATCCGACCCTAACACGGTTCTTGCAAGTACCCGAAATCTCGGTTTCAATCCGAGCTCTGCCGCTTTCTCGCGTGACATAAGAAGAATAGCTGCAGCTCCATCACTGATTTGGCTCGCATTTCCCGCTGTAATTGTTCCATCCTCTTTAAACGCAGGCTTTAGACTTGCAAGCTTTTCCATGGAGGAATTCTCACGGGGACCTTCATCTTCTTTAATGATCGCTTGCGTCCCATCAGCACGCGTGATATTCAAGGGCATTATTTCTTTTTCGAAATGTCCATTGCTTCTCGCGACAATCGCTTTCTCATGACTTTGAATAGCGAAAGCATCCATTTCCTCCCTGCTGATTCCCCATTTAATGGCTATTCGATCCGCAGAGAGTCCCTGATTAATGATTTCGTATTTCGTAGTCAGTGCCTTACTCAGCTTTACACCCTGCTGATTTGACCCCATTGGCACACGAGACATATTTTCAATCCCAGCTGCAACAACCACATCCATATCTCCGCTTATAATCGCCTGTGCAGCAAAATGGACTGCCTGCTGGCTTGACCCGCACTGCCGGTCAATAGTTGTCCCCGGAACTTCCACGGGATATCCTGCAATCAAAGCCGCTTGTCTGCCAATATCAAAAGCCTGTTCCCCAGTTTGCGTTACACATCCCATAATGACATCCTCAACAAGCTCTGCCGAAATCCCCGCTCGCTTAATTACTTCTTCCAAAGGTTTAGCTGCCAAGTCTTCCGCACGGATTTCGCTCAATGCCCCATTTCGTTTTCCTACCGGCGTCCTTACTGCTTCAACAATTACCGCTTCTCTCATATACACACTTCCTTCCTTATTATTTAGGCTGCATGCGAATTGCGCCATCAAGCCGAATTGTCTCGCCATTAAGCATTGGGTTTTCGATAATACTTTGGACTAACTGTGCATATTCCTCGGGTTTACCGAGCCTCGATGGAAATGGTGTCATCTTCCCTAATTCTTCCTGGGCTTTTTCCGGAAGTGTGTCAAACATCGGTGTCATAAAAACACCAGGTGCGATGGCCATTACCCTTATCCCTAGTGGAGCAAGGTCTCGTGCAATCGGCAAGGTCATGGCTGCAACGCCGCCTTTGGAGGCACTGTATGCTACCTGGCCAATTTGCCCTTCGAAGGCGGCGACGGATGCTGTATTGATGATTATGCCCCGCTCTTCACTAGCATTCGGTTCATTTGCGGCCATTTTTTCAGCTGCAAGACGGATGACATTGAAAGTACCGATTAAATTAATTTGGATTACTTTGGAGAAGGAAGTTAATTGGTGGGTGCCCTTTTTGCCGTAAGTCTTTTCTGCTATGGCAATACCAGCACAGTTAACGACCGTGTTAATTTTGCCAAATGAATGAATTTCCTCATTAAGCGTATGCTCTACACTTTGTTCATCTGTAACATCGGTTTTGAGGTAGATTGCATTTTCACCGAGCTCTTCAGCTATGCTATTCCCTCTTTCTTCGTTCAGATCGAGCAATACTGCTTTTCCCCCGCTGGCAACAATCTTTCTGGCAGTTGCTTCTCCCAGTCCGGAAGCCCCGCCTGTAATAACCGCAATACAGTTTTCCAGATTCATAGATTTCACCTTAATCCTTTTTCATTTTTTTTTGATAAGAATACGCATTAAATAGTCAGAAATCGTTTCGGACATCTCTTCTTTCCCAAGTTTTCCATCCAATGAATACCATTGAGTAATCCAGTTCATTGCCCCAAGAACTAGATTGCGGACGATTTTTTTATCCAATGATACGAAAATACCTGTCCCGATACCTTCAGCGATTAGCTGATCAAAACAACGACTGTAGTCTTCCCGGAGCTTTTGAATCTCCTGCAATTGATAATCAGAAAAATACTGCTCCGGCTTGAGCATTAACTCGAAACCTGATTTTTCGCTAATTAAATGATCAATATGCGCAATCATTGATTGCTTTAGTTTTTCTGTTATGGGTATGTCTAGTTGTTGGATGTCATGTATGTTTTCAATACTGCGTTCGAGCAGCAATTGATGGCTTTGAAAAAGCAGATCCTGTTTATCTTTGAAGTAGTAATAAACGGATCCTTTTGTCATGAGGAGTCGTGAGGCAATGTCTTCCATTGTCGTTCGCTGGTAGCCTTTTTCGGCTATGATGCTTACTGCAGTGCTAATAATCTCTTCTTTTTTCTTTGCTGTCTTTTTTTCTCGTAAAGACAAGGGGACACCTCCTAATCTTCGCATTATTTTGAAATCGGTTACATTTATTCTATGGGGTAGGTTTTTGAATGTCAAGTAGGGGAGGTAAAAATTTCGGAGATAAGATTCACTTGAAATACAGCAAGAATCACCTGTGTTCAAATGGTATGCTCCCCCATTCCCAATAATGGAGCTAGGATAACAAGAAGAGAAGTAGTAAATTTCCACCTACTAGATTAATTATAAACCTTGAAAATTACTAATATTGTTAGAGATATTGTTCCCCAAACAATAATCCTGCAGTAGGACAGCAGCAATTATAGTTAAATTAAATAACAATTGAAGAATTCGATTGAAATATTCGTATTTATAATTGATTAATGATTCAAATTTGAATCGCGGAATAAAAAGACTCTTTATCATAATTATAAAAAAGATTCTTTATTGATTTCTGAAATAATCGACGATACAATATGTCGTGAATCCCATTCACCATTAGAAAAATCTACAATTGGGTATACTTTTGGAAATAAGCTTTTATTTATTTCGTCAATAGAATAGCCTTCCTGATACAATATTTCCACTTCACTATATAAACGCTCCAAATGTTCTAGCTTTTGTTTTAATTTTCTCTTACCATTTTCAAAATAACCTGCATGTGAGCAATATATGGATTTAAAATCATAGGTTAGAAGTTTTCTTATTGAATCCATTGTCATGGGGATCGATTCTGTATCCATAATTACTTTTGTCTTCGGCGAAACAAAAAGATCACCAGTAAACATACGACCGGTTTGCTCATGGTAAAAAGCAACATGGTCATCCGCATGACCTGGTGTGTATATCACTTCCCACTCCGTATTTAATGACTTTATTTTATTTTCAAGTGGTAAAGGATTAAATTCTTTTCGAATCCCCCAAGTGACTTGCCGGTATTTTGGGTAGGGGCTCCTTTTTTGACAAACTTGTATGCCACTCGGATGAACATAGATTGGAATCTCAAGTTTTTCTTGTAACCATGCTGCTGTCCCTGAGTGATCCTCATGGCTATGTGTTAGTGCAGCGAGTTTTATCTTTTCTGGATGTTCTTTATAAAAGGATATAATTTCACTTTCAAGACTTTGTTGTCCAGTATCAATCAGCATCCCATCTACTAAAAAAAGGTACACGGGGTTCCCTTTTCTATCAGACCTAATCACCTGTGTCTTGACACATGTAACATCTTCCATCTCTTGAAATTGAATAATGATCATTCATTCCCTTCACTATTTTGTTACGAGTTTTCAGTCTTTAGAGATTTCTGTTTATTAAGAAAAGTTAAGATACCCTTGGAAAATCATTTGACATTGTGGATGTGTTTTTCTAATTTTGTTCTAATTACTTTTGGAATAGGTACTGAAACCTTCTTATGCAAATTAAAATTAACATAAATTGTTGTAGCTTTTACACATAATATATTATTTTGCCAAATCTCTTCATATAGTTGTAAACTTGTATTTCCAAGCTTCTTTACCCCTGTCCGAATTTCCACATTTTCTCCGTAATAAATTTGATGGACATAATCGATATTCGTGTTCAATATAATCATTTTCCAATCTTCAAAGCTGTGGTCCGGGTTAAATAATTTAAAGATCTTATTCCTGCCTGCCTCTAACCAGACAGGAACAATTGTATTGTTAATATGACCTACTCCATCCGTTTCCGAAACACGTGGTTCTATGATAGTTTTAAACATATATATCCTTCCTTTTCATTTATGATTAGTCAATTTCCCTTCATAAGCATTTCTGTATATTCCTTTTATTGCTCGTGAATTTAAAATTTCCGGACTTCGTTGCAACAATCTTGTTTGTTTAAGTGCATTAGTTGTTAAACGGTCAATATTCTCTTCATTGATTTTATATTCTTTGATCGTTGTCGGTAGTCCTACATCCTTTACCAAATCTCTTAAGCTTTTAACTACTGTAATAGCTATCTCATTATTTGTTTTTCCATCGGTTGGAAGCTGAAAAGCCTCTGCTATTTCCTTTATCTTAACTAAACATGATGGCCAAATATAATCATACACATAAGCAAGTAAAACAGCATTTGATTCTCCGTGGGGGATTTTAAATAACCCACCTAGTGGATATGCCAGTCCATGTACTCCTGCCACACCTGCATTATAAAAACTCATACCAGCTAGCAAACTTCCAAAAGCCATTTGTTCCCTTGCCTCTTTATCACTACTATCCCTTACAGCAGTTCGAATATGTTTCGTGATTCTTCCTATAGCATCTAATGCTAAAATGTCGGTTAATGGGCTTGCATTTGCCGAGGTATAAGCCTCGATTGCATGTGTTAACGCATCAATACCACTTGCTGCTGTTACTTTAGGTGGTAGTGTATAGGTTAAGACTGGATCAATGATTGTATAATCCGCCAACAAATAATCATGAGCAATAACATCTTTCGTATCTTCCAGTGAAAATACAGCAATATCCGTTACTTCAGATCCTGTACCGGCTGTTGTGGGTATTAAAATCTTCGGCAAGCCTTTACCAATTAATTTCCTTTCACCAGTCAAATTTAAATAATCTTCTATGACTCCCTCATTGTCTGCAAGTACCGATGCTGCTTTAGCCAAATCTAATGTACTCCCGCCACCAATGCCAATAACTATCTCTGCTTCACTTTCTTTTACCTTTTCTAAGATTACATTCCCCACCAGCAGTGACGGCTCTGGCTCTGTATCTATAGAGATTTCGACTTTTATATTTAATTTACTCAACCGTTCAAGTATAGGAGTGATTACACCTAGACTTTTTAATATTGGATCCGTAAGTAAGAAAACATGTTGAACTTTTAAATCTAATAAAATCTTATCTAAGTTATTTAAAGATTCTTCACCGTAATAGATTTTGATTGGGGAAATAAATTGGTACATCAATAACATTTCCTTTCATTATAGATTGCTAAAACAAACCCCCTCCAAAAAAGAGGGGTAGAGGTAAAATTTTCTCTTAATGGTTCGTGTTTACGCTTTTCGCTATTGTTTTACCAAAATTAGGTTGTCGCTTTTCTTTGAAAGCCTGTACACCTTCCTCATGATCTTCGGTAGAAATGATGGTTGCTTGTGTAATACGTTCCTGTTCAAGAATTTCGTCTAGTGTCGAATTAAAAGATTGATCAGTAATCTTTTTTATAAATCCATACGCAATGGAAGGTCCTGAAGCTAATTTGTTAGCAAATTCATCTACCTTATCTTGAAAATCATCTAATGGATAGATATGGTTAACAATACCTAAAGCATGTGCTTCTTCAACAGTAATTGGCTCTGCACTGAATAATAACTCTTTAGCACGATATGGGCCCAGTAGCCTCGGTAAGAAATATAGCCCTCCACCATCGGATATTAATCCCACTTTTGAGAAGCTTAAAGCAAACTTACTATTTTCTGCAGCCAGTATAATATCACAAGCTAAAGCCAAATTAAATCCAGCTCCTGCCGCAAATCCATGTACAGCCGCGATAATTGGCTTTTCTAAGTCCCTCATCAATAAAATTAATTCATTTAATTCCCCAATATGATCATAAGCTTCTAACGGTTCTTTTTTCCCCATAGTCTTCACATCTCCGCCAGAACTGAATGAACGTCCAGCACCTGATAGGATGACTACACGAATTGTTTTGTCATTTTTAGCCAGTTTAAGCGCATTTTTTAGATCTATAATCATTTCTGGACTAAAAGCATTTAAACTATCCGGTCGATTTAGGGTAAGATGCATCAAACCTTCATTTCTTGTAATAATTAAATCTTCACTTTGATTATTTCTCATTGTCATTCTCCTTTTAAATATACTAATTAAGGGTAGCTCTCCAAATGGATATACTATCCGTTTATTTTGGTAAAATTTTTTTCAAGATTATTCCGGATCAGATCTGGAATGGGTTCTGTTCGTTGCTCAGCATAGTTAAAGCAAACTAGTGTAGCTGTTGCACGCGCAACTACTTGGTCCATATCCGTAGTAATCACATGATCAACTGTAAAACTTTTTGTACCAATGTTTGTGACAGTAGTTGTAACTTTTAAAATTTGACCGGCAAAAGCTTGTGATACATAATCACACTTTGTAGAAGCTAAAATGAAATTAATGATAGAAGGTTTATTTGTCTTCCCAATTCCTACTTCATAGAAAAATTTTGTCCGAGCTTCCTCGAGATATAAAAAATAACTTGTATTATTTATATGGCCAGCTGCATCTGTTTCTGCGAATCGAACAAATACCTCTATATCAAACGATGTTGTCATGGTAACCTCCTTATATTAAGTTGATTTTCTAAAAACCCCACTTGAATGAAAAACAGTATTCTAATATTCAAGTGGGATAGAATAATCTCTTTAATGCCTATCTATCAATACACCTACTCCGCTTCGATAATCGTTGCAATACCCTGTCCTCCACCAATACAGGCAGTGATAAGTGCATATTTCCCATTTGAACGTCTTAATTCATAGATTGCTTTTGTTGCAAGTATTGCTCCTGTAGCACCTAGTGGATGACCATGTGAAATGGCACCTCCATTGACGTTTAATTTTTCTGAATCTAGATTAAGCTCCCTATCACAGGCAATTACTTGTGCAGCGAAGGCCTCATTTAGTTCAATAATGTCTATCTCATTTAGTTTAAGACCAGACTTTTCTATAGCCTTCTTGGTCGCAGGTACAGGACCTATCCCCATAATATTAGGATCTACACCAGCAACTGCTGAAGCGCGAATGGTTGCCCATGGCTGAATACCTAATTCTTCTGCTTTTTCCCTAGACATAATCACAAGGGCAGACGCAGCATCATTTAATCCAGAACTACTCCCTGCTGTTACCGTACCACCCTTTAGAAAAGCCGGTTGCAATTTAGATAGCCCTTCGATTGTCGTCTCTGGACGAGGATGTTCATCGGCTTTAAAAACAATCGGTTCTCCTTTTCGAACTGGAACGCTTATTGGTACGATTTGTTCTTCAAAGCGACCTTCTTCCATCGCTGTTACCATTCTTTGTTGGCTTCTTAGTGAAAACTCATCCTGTTCTTCTCTGCTGATTTCATATTTGCTCGCCAAATTTTCTGCCGTAATTCCCATTGGTGGATCACCTATTTCTTTTGGTGAGAGTTGAGATCCCCGAAACTTTGGAGGTATTGAACTATATGCTCTTTCAGCACGATCCATTAGATATGGTGCACGGCTCATACTCTCTGTACCACCAGCAATGTAAATATCACCATCACCCGCTTTAATTGCTTGTGCTGCTAAATTAATGGCATTAATTCCAGAACCGCACTGACGATCAATTGTAAGACCAGGTAACTCTATTGATAATCCCGTTTGTAAGGCTGTTAACCTAGCAATGTTCCCACCACCGCTCAGTACATTTCCAAAAATCACATCATCGATGGATTGCGGATCAATACCTGCCCGCTTAACAGCTTCTTTAATTACTTCCGCTCCAAAAACATGTGCTGGAACAGTTGCCAAAGCCCCTCCTTGTCTTGCTATAGGCGTTCGAACAGCTGATACGATAACTGCATCCCTTTTCATTACATACTCTCCTTCTATGATTTTTTACTTTTTAATCTATAAAAGTTTCTCTGTTGATTTATATCTAAGTGACCAAGTATAAGAAAATCAGTAGGGCTTGGTTTATACATACTTTTTAAATGTGATAGCCCCTTTAATTACTTCTTTTCCATTTTGGTTCACTGCCGCTACTGTAAAATCAAGTAATTCTTCATTCTCTTCCTGTAATCTAGCTTTAAGTGTAATAACATCTTCCAGAAAAACCATCCCCGCAAAACGAATCTTATAATCTTGAATAAATCCTTCTTCTAAATAAGGAGTAAACAATTTTGCCAAGTTCCCCATTGTCCACATTCCATGAGCAATAATACCTGGTAGTCCAGCTTTTGTTGCTTCTGCATCGATTGTATGAATAGGATTAAAATCCCCAGACGCACCTGCATATTTAATTAAATCAATTCTAGAAACTGGGTTAAGCGTAATCTCTTCCAACGAATCATCAATTTGTAAATCAACTATGCTATTCATCTGACCAGTTCCTTTCTTACTGCCTCTGATATAATCGCAGATTGCTTTTCTGTATATATGTTTTTTCCTTCCGCATCCTCACCATATCCTTTTAATATTACAAACCCAAGGAGCCCCATATTTCCTGTTTTCTCATAATAATCAACAACTTCGGTATAACAATAAATCTCTTCACCTACCAGTATTGGCCTTTCATAATGATAGATTTGCTCTCCGTGAATAAGTCCAATATTAGGTAAGTAAAAGTCTTCTATCTCTCCGTAATCGAAAACTCGCGGAAACGTTGGCGGTGCAATATTTCGACCGTATCTCGATTGATTGCCATATTCTTCATCAACAAAAATAGGATGTACGTCACCAATGGCTTCTGCAAATTTTTTAACTGCTCCTCTTTCAACAGTATTTTTGACTTTTTTGGACTTTTTTCCAATTGCATCTTTAAACATATACACACCTCTCCCTTTTCAAGTTCATAGATTTAATCTTTTGGACCGCCAGCCACATAAATTACCTGGCCATTGACAAATGAAGACCGTTCATCTGCAAAAAAAGCTACTGCATTCGCAATATCAGCAGGCTTTCCACTTCTAGCCACAGGAATTGTTTCAACGCTCATTTTCACCATTTCTTCAAAGGAAATACCGATTCGTTCAGCCGTTTCTTTCGTCATTTCTGTCTCAATAAATCCTGGTGCTACTGCATTTACCGTAATTCCAAATTTCCCAAGTTCAATGGCAAGAGTTTTAGTCAATCCCTGTAACCCAGCTTTAGCTGTTGCGTAATTCGCCTGCCCACGATTTCCTAAGGCAGATGTAGATGAAATATTTATGATACGTCCATAATTTTTGTCTACCATATATTTTTGAGCTGCACGAGAAGCATGAAATGTTCCTTTCAGATGAACATCCATTACTTGTTGCCAGTCATTATCAGTCATCTTAAATAATAAATTATCACGAATGATTCCAGCATTATTGACTAGGATATCAAGCGAACCAAATGTTGTAACAAACTCTTTCATCGCAGTCTCTACTTCGTCTGCATCAACAACATTTGCGACTTTAGAAAAAACTTCATAACCTTGTTCCTCTAATTCCCTAGTCGTCTTAACTAAAGCCTCTTCATTAATATCAATGATTCCTACCTTAGCCCCTTCTTCAGCAAATGCTTGTGCAATCCCTCTACCTATTCCTCGACTTCCACCTGTAATAAAAGCAACTCTTCCATCAAATCTACCTGCCATAAAATATTTCCTCCCTCATTTTCAGATAAATTGGCCCACTTTAACATGACCCTTTAATAGGTTTCTAGAAATAATTAAACGTTGAATTTCATCCGTACCATCGTAAATCCTCCATAATCTCGCTTCACGATACCACCGTTCAATTGGTAGTTCCCTTGTATACCCCATTCCACCATGTATCTGAAGAACACGATCTACCACATTATTACCCATATTCGCTCCATATAGCTTTGCCATTGATGCTAAATGACGGTTATCTTCTCCTTGATCAAGAGTAAATGTCGCATTTAATACAAGCCATTTCGCAGCTTCAATTTCAACTGCCGAGTCAGCAATTTGCCATTGAATTGCCTGTCTGTCAGCAATTGGTCTACCAAATGTTTCCCTTTCTTTCGAATAATCAATTGCCATTTGAAGTAGTCGTTCCGCTGCGCCTACAGCAGTAGCACCAACAACCCATCTAGCAAAGCCAATCCATTCTAAGCCAAGCTGGTAACCGCCATCCACTTCTCCCAGAATGTTCTCCTCCGGAACACGTACATTATCAAATACTAATCCTGCAGGACCCCATTCTCCCATTGTATGAATATACTCTGATTTCCATCCCATCTCTCGATCAACAATGAAGCATGTAACACCATCTGTTCCCGTACGTTGATGTTTTTCTTTATCTGTCACAGCCATAACCATTACAAAGTCCGCTTCATTTCCACCCGTAATAAATGTCTTTTCACCATTTATTACCCATTCATTTCCATCCTTCACAGCAGTCGTTGTTATTCCTCTTGTATCAGATCCTGCTCCAGGCTCTGTCATAGCAAAGCACGACTTTTTATCTCCATTAATTGTAGGAATTAAATATTGCTTTTTCTGTTCTTCATTTCCATAATATAGAATATTATCTGCAATTCCACCAAATTGAAACGGCACAAAAGTCTTTGAAACTTCTATTTGTACAATTGCCAGCATCATTTGACCAATATCTGCACCACCATATTCAGCAGGGGTATTGATACCCCAAAATCCAGCTTTTTTTGCTTTCAATTGAAGCTCTTTTAATTTTTCTTTAGATAGGCTCGGCTTTCCTTCTCTTTCATTACGAAGAACTTCATTTTCTAAAGGGATTAATTCTTTTTCTACAAACTTGCGGATTGTTTCTTGTACCATTTTTTGTTCATCTGTTAGACGTAAATGCATTTGGTCCACTCCTCTTCTTTTTTATTGCTCCATACTAACTAGTAAGTATGTTGAATATAAAATTTAAAGAAAAATTTACCCCTTCTCCATTATATATATTCTAGACTAGTTTAAATTTTCCTTTAATAATTAACAAATTGACTAAATAGTTACTCTACTGGATATATTTCAACTTCTCCATCTTCAACAATACCAGCATCAAATTCCCATTGAAGACTCCCAACCTCGTCTATTTCTTTAAGTGGAAGGACCAATTTATCCTCTGGCATATTTTTAATGCCTGTATTCACAGCTTCCATAATTGCTTTTCGGTCACTAACTGTACCTGCAGCTTTCATTGCTTCTACCAAAACGTATACACTCTGATAATTTAATGCAGACTCAGAAGTTGCATACGGTTCACCATAATTATTTTTATAGGTTTCTACAAATGCATCACTTGAATCACTATCAAAGTTTTCGATAGGAAGAGAGCCAATTGAGCCATTAAGCAAATCATAGCTTCCTAAAAATCCAGACATTTCTTCTAACTTCGCCTGATCCATAATCATAAATCCACCTTCAAATCCTAATTCCTTCGCTTGTTTTATAACAAGCGCAGTAGGTTCTGAAGGGCCACCTACAAAAAGAACATCTGGTTTTTGGTTTAATGCGTTAGTCATAATGGTAAAATAATCGGTTTCCTTTGCAAAATCAATTTCAGTTTCATAGACAATTTCCCCGCCCATTTCTTCCCAGACAGGAACGATTGATTCAGACCAATCCTTACCATACTGTGAGTTTGTAGGAAGAAGAGCCATTTTCCCACCAAAATTATCCATTACATATTGACTAAATGGTTCTGACCAAACTTTGTATTGAGGTGGGATGCCTATCATTAACTGATTTCCTTGCTCATACTGCCTTGGTTCACTCGTATAGGCCATGATAATGAAATCATCTTGTTCATTAAACTCTTGAGTAGCAAAAACTCCCCCACTGTGTGGGATCCAAACTGCGACAGGATCATTTTCAGAAACCATTCTCTTCACATTCACCCCCGTTTCATTTGGTAAGTATTTATCATCTAATGCAACAATTTCAAGTTTGTACGTTGTACCATTGACTTCAAAACCATTTTTATTAATTTCGTTAGCTGCCATTTCTAGTCCATTCATTACGTTTATTCCATATTGAGCTGCTGGGCCACTTAATGGGCCACTATAACCTATCTCGACAGTCTCTTCCCCTTCATTTAATTCTGGAGTTTCTACATTTTCTACTGCTTCTTTACTCTCCTCATCGACTGAATCAGTTGACGATACATCTACACAAGCTATTAATACAAAAGCAAGTAATAGTAGAATCCCGTTCAGATAAGTAGTTTTGAGAATCCTCATTTTTACCTCCTTTGAAACTTAATTTAAAAGTGTTACTTTAAAATTCTAACTTATAGCTACAGATTATTTCCTCTGTATAGTGGATGATTGTATTCCTTGCTTATTCTCCAAGTGGGACGGGGATAACTTCCCCATCTTTAACAGCTGCCGCATCAAATACCCATTGAAGACTTCCAACATCACTTATCTCTTTTAAAGGAAGTACCATTTTTTCCTCTGGCAAATTTTGAATACCTTCATTCGCCGCTTCCATAATTGCCTTTTTATCCTCAACTGTACCAGCCGCTTTCATAGCTTCTACTAATACATACAAACTTTGGTAACTTAAAGAAGAATCAGCCGTAGCAAATTGTTCATCAAAACGTTCTGTATATTTTTTTACAAAATCGACACTTGCTGGATTGTTAATTTGCTGATCAATAGGAAGAGCACCAATAGAGCCTTCAAGCAAATCATAGCCACCTAGAAATCCTGACATTTCTTCCATCTTCGCCTGATCCATGATCATAAAACCACCCTCGAACCCTAATTCCTTTGCTTGCTTTATAACAAGAGCTGTTGGTTCAGAAGGCCCTCCTACAAAGAGTACATCAGGTTTTTGGTTTAAAGCATTCGTCATAATCGTAAAGTAATCCGTTTCTTTTGCGAAGTCAATTTCACTCTCATATACAATTTCTCCACCTAATTCCTCCCAAGCTGGCTTAATTACGTTTAACCAATCTTTACCGTATTGTGAATTAGTTGGCAGAAGGGCCATCCTATCTCCAAAGTTAGCTAACATATATTCGCTAAATGTTACAGGCCAGATGTTGTATTGAGGTGAAACTCCTATCATTAATTCGTTACCTTGCTCGTACATTCTAGGTTCACTCGTTTGAGCCATGATAATAAAATCATCTTGTTCATTAAATACTTGTGTTGCAAAAACACCTCCACTGTGTGGGATCCAAACAGCTACTGGGTCATTTTCGGAAACCATTCTTTTCACGTTGACACCCGTTTCATTCGGTAAATATTTATCATCCAATTTAATAATTTCCAATTTATATGTTTTCCCGCCGACTTCAAAGCCTGTTTCATTTATTTCATCTGCTGCCATTTCTAGTCCATTTATTACGTTTGCCCCATATTGTGCTGCAGCACCACTTAATGGTCCACTGTAACCAATTTGGACTATTTCTTCTCCATCATTTACTTCTGGAGTCACTGCATTTACTTCCTCTGTTTCACTAGCTTCTCTCTCAGCAGGATCACTTGATGAAACATCGACACAGGCTATTAAACCAATAGTTAATAACAGTAGTATTCCCAGTATTAAAAGGCTTTTCAATTTTCCCATTTTATATCCTCCCTAAATACTCAAACTTAAACTATTTATGCACCAATATAAGCCTTACGAATTTCTTCATTATTTAATAGTTGATCACTACTACCCGTTACAACAATTTGGCCATTTTCAATAACATAACCCCTATCAGCAATTTTTAAAGCTGCACTTGCATTTTGTTCTGCTAGTAAAATAGTAGTACCCTCTTTATTAATTCGTTGAATGATTTCAAACATTTGCTTAACAATTAACGGAGCAAGACCTAAAGATGGTTCATCAAGCATAAGTAATTTTGGCCTTGACATTAATGCTCTTCCAATTGCTAGCATTTGCTGCTGACCACCACTCATTGAACCCGCGTGATCGTCTTTTTTGTCTTTTAAAATTGGAAATAATTCATAAACATGCTCCATCATTGTCTTTAATTCTTTCTTGTTTTTCCGATGTACAAACCCTCCCATCCTAAGATTTTCAGATATAGTCATCTCAGGAAATAGTTTTCTTCCTTCTGCACATTGTACAATTCCGAGTTTAACTAGTTTATCTGGTGACATGCCATTTACTTTTTTTTCACTAAATTTAATTTCTCCCTTACTTGGCTTGTTCAACCCGCTAATAGCACGGAAGATGGTACTTTTCCCTGCGCCGTTTGCCCCCAGTAAAACAACTAGTTCACTCTGTTTGACATCTATATTAATACCCTGTAGAGCAGTAAAAGGTCCATAATTTACAGACATATCAGTTATCTTAAACTTTAATTGGCTCATTTTCTTCACTCCCCAAATATGCTTCAATAACAACTGGATTATTCTGTATTTCTTCAGGTGTTCCTTCAGCAATTCTTTTTCCTTGATTCAATACCATAATCCGATCTGCTAGTGACATAATCATAGACATCTTATGTTCTATAAGACATACAGTAAGCCCATTGTCTGTCATCTTTTTTATGAGTGCAGCTAATCCATCTGTTTCACCCGGATTAATACCCGCAGCAGGCTCATCCAAGAGTACAAGCTTAGGATCTGTAGCAAGTGCCAATGCAAAAGCAACCCTTTTCTTCTGTTCTTGTGTAATACTTCCAATTGGTTCGTCTGCTAAATCAGTTATCTCCACAAATTCTAAAGCTTTATAAGCCTTCTCTATACTTTCTTTTTCTTCTGTCCTCTCCCTTTTTGTTCTTAATATTGCATCAAAAAGGCCTGATTTAGTTCTTAAGCGATTGCCAATAATGACATTATCTAAAACAGTTGCATCTTCAAAAAGGTTTGTTGTTTGAAAAGTTCTTGCAATGCCAAGCTTAGCAATTTTATTAGGTGGCATTTTGGTTATATCTTTTCCGTCAAAGGTAATAATTCCTGCTGTAGGTGGATAAAAGCCACTAATCAGATTAAAGAATGTTGATTTCCCTGCTCCATTCGGGCCGATAACAGCTTGAATATGTCCTTCTTTCACATTCAAATCAACACCATTTACTGCAGTTAATCCACCAAACGCTTTTGTCAACTTTCCAATTTCTAGGACCATTATCCAACCTCCTTAATAGTCGTTTGCTGTTCTTTCACTTTGTTGTCTTTTGTCCTTTTTGCTTTCCACTTGTTGGTTAATTTATTTATTGCACCAGCAATTCCCTGGGGATAGAAGATAACAATCAACAGCAAAATAGGACCGAAAATAAGCATTTTATATTCCTGTAAAAACTGCAACGACTGGGTTAACGTTACAATAAGTATCGTTCCAATAACTGGCCCGGTGAGGGTTCCAAGGCCCCCTATAACAAGATAGATTAGCATTTCGAAGCCGAGAAAAATCGCTCCAACTTCAGGGCCAATAAAACGAACAAAAGATGCATATAACGCCCCTGCAAATGCTGCAAAAAAACAGGAGATAACAAATGATAATAACCGATTTTTCTTTGTGGAAATTCCAATCGTCTGTGCAAGTTCTTCACTATTTCGAATGGCGATGAATGTACGTCCTAGGAGAGAAGAAACAATTCGTTTCGTAATAAAAATAGTTAAAATTAAGAAACATAGAAGTAGATAATAATGGGATGTCAAACTATCAAACGTAATTGGTCCAATTCGTGATGGGTTTGGGATTCCAATTAACCCTCGCACCCCACCAGTTAGAGTATCCCATTTATCTATGACTAAATAAATAATATAGCCAACACACATCGTAAAAATGGTGAAAAAATGTCCACTTGTTCGAAGTGAGATTAGTCCTACTAGTATTCCTAAAACTATGGATAGGACACCCGCTGCAAGTAGAGCTAGCCAAAAGTTCCAATCAGCTTTCACTGTCAATATCCCAAGCGTATATGCTCCAATTGCAAAAAAACCAATATGTGCGAGCGATAAATTCCCTGTAAATCCTGTAAAAATATTAATTCCATAGACACTGATTGACCATATACATACTAGAGCCATCACATGCAACACATATTCATTTGGCACAATAAAAGGTAATAAAAGAGCGATGATCAGAACTAGCAATATACCGTTTCTTTTAGTTAGAAAACCTTTCATTAATATGCCCTCCTTGTGAATAATCCTGTTGGTTTCACGGTCAAAATAATCACGAGTAAAGCAAACGCTATAACATCTTTATAATCACCTGAAATATAAGTTGCCCCAAAGCTCTCAACAATTCCCAAAAGGTAACCAGCTATGATAGCTCCTGGAATACTTCCCATTCCACCGATAATGATAATAACAAAGGCCTTCATAATAACTAAATCACCCATGCCTGGGAAAACCAAATTGATAGGTGAAGCAAGTGTAGCAGCAGCTGCAGCTAATATGCCTGAAATTGCAAAAGTTAACATGACGACCATATTGGCATTTATTCCAACTAAGTAGGCTCCTTCTCTATTCTGTGCCATGGCTATGATTGCTGAACCAATCATGGTTTTTGTCAGGAAGAAATGAAGGATAAGCATAATAATCACGGTCGCAATAATGACAATTATTCTTTGCTGTGTAAATGTTGTTCCAAAAATACTAATTGCTCCATTATATGGGCTAGACATTTGCTGATAGTTTGGTCCCCATACAACTTGTGCAAAGGCTACTAAAAACAACAAAATCCCTATAGCACCCATCATTTGATGTAACCCTGCAGCATTTCTTAAAGGATGATAGATCAGACGCTCAGAAATAACTGCAAGTAAAGCGATTGCAAACATAGAAATCAGCATTGCAATCCAGTATGGTATCCCAAACAACGACATGATTGTTAAAGAAACGTATGCACCAATCATATAAAATGCCCCATGGGCGAAGTTAGGTACGTGTAGAATACCAAATACCATTGTCAAACCTAAAGCCACCAAACTGTAAACGCTACCATTTGAAAGCCCATTTAATAATTGTTGGAGAAATAAATCCATTATTTTCCCTCCTTTTTTTTTATACCTATTTTTAAATTAAGTTACTTTCTTTATACTCTCATTACTTATACCTTCTTCGGCCTTATTAGAATGATAGTTTTCCATTTTTTTCAGTATTTCTTTTGATGGTCTCTCCGTATAAAAAGAGACAGTAATCATCGTTAGAAATGAAAGTGGAAGTGCAATTAATATTTCCGAATTATAAGGCATATCAAAAATAAAAAAGGAAATTAAAAAACTAATTCCGCCAACCAAAATGCTAGTAATGGCTCCTTGTACATTAGCATGTTTCCACCAAATACCTAAGACCATTGAACTAAATAGCGCTGCTACCATAAAACCAACTGCGCCTGTATAAAGCACCACCAAATATTGTGGGGGGTTTAATGTTAATAGCATTACTACAAGTCCGATGAACCAAGTTACGACCATAGACACCCACAAGGTTTTCTTTTGATCGGCCTTTGTATTAATAACACCTTTATACAAGTCATATGCCACAGCACTACTAATAGCAAGTAATAGTGAATCAGTTGATGACATGACAGCAGCCATGATTCCAGCAGCAATTATTCCCATCATAATTGGTCCGAAAAAGCTCTCCGCTATTAATAATAACCACATATCTGAAGCATGACTCTGTAATAATGTTTCTTCGAGCGTTCCAATATAGGGGGTTATAAAAAATACTAGTCCTAGCATTAAAATCCCGTAGATTAACATACTAATATTAAGTGATAATTTTGCAGACCTGGCGTTAGTAGAAGTAAAGATCCGCATTACGAGATGTGGGGTTATACATACAGCTGTTGCCCAAGTAACAAATGCTCCTAAATAGCCTGCTATTGGAACGGTTGAACCCACTGTTCCTAGATTCGAGTTTTGAACGGTAGTTTCTTTAATAAAGTCTCCCCATGCAGTTGGTAAATGGATTAGACTAGCGCAAAGTAAAGTTAGTGTAATTAGAATCATTAAAAACCCTTGAACCAAATTGGTCCACGTAACCGCAAGCATTCCACCCATGGAAACGTATAAAATAAATACCAAGGCAATGATAACCAATCCCCATTCATAGGACAGGCCAGTGACATATGATGTTATCAATCCCCCTGCCTTCATCTGGGACATTAAATACATCCCTGATCCCATTATAATGACAATGGGTACGGCGATTTTAATCGCCTTACTTCCATCATATCGGTCAGTGAGAAACTCTGTAACCGTAACCTTTTTTGAATTTCTGAGTGGTTTTGCTACCAAAATACTTGCCAAGGCAAAACCTACAATAGAACCTACAGTCATCCAGGATAAAAAAGGAATTCCTAGTTGCCATACTGAACCTGGACCTGCCATGAAAGAACCGCCACTTCCTAATGCTGCAAGGATTGCCAGCGAATTTGCTACCGTACCTATATTTCTACCTGCTGCATAATAATTATCTATTTCGGAATTAGAAGAAGAAATTTTCTTTTGTGCCCAGAAACCTAACAAGATACACAATAAAATATAAACAATAATTATTGAAATCTCAGTAGCCCTCAAAATTACAGCCCCCTAGTTCCTTGGTTATTTTCTGTATGGGCATTTACCAGGGTTAATATAATTCCTGTTATTGGAGCAAGTAAGAATAGTAACGCCCCACCCCAGGCAAGTAGAGATACACCTAGTATTTTAATTTCGTAAGTCCAAGGCAGAAAAAACATAAGTACGTATAAAACAATACCGATAAGAAAGATTGCGTCTTTCTTTGGCATTTTAAACCAGTTCTTATTTTTTTCCATCACTATAACCTCCGATGTTTGTAAAACTTTATTAGTGATTACCTAGAAAACGCTTCCACTTTAGTTTTGTAATAGATTGGAGCAATACTGCAAATCTAAAACGTGGATACGCTGTAATATTCCAAGGTACATTAGTGCTTATACTAACAAATTCCTTTAGAACGGTTACTAGCTTTACACTAGTTCTTTTGTGATATCTAATTGATAAAAAAGTAATGCCATTAAAGTTTTTGGCTGTCCCTAGCAACGATGCGAAAATACGTGTTAGTGGATCAGCAGAAACATAGATTACATTAATTACAAAATTTTCTGTTTTAATAATATACTGTTCATTGTTAGAATCATACATAAAATTCGGTGAAGCTTTTTCTACTTCAAAAGGAATTCTCTGTTTTTCTAAGATCTGTTTAAATGTTTGAAAAGCTTCATTTTGGGATAGATTTGCATATACTTCCCATTTTTTGTTTAACACTGAATTCAATTCTCTCCTTTCATTAAACCATTTAAAAACCATTTAAGAATCAGTTGAGTTTATTAAAGGTTTAATGTACCACCATCAATGACAAGGGTTTCCCCAGTTATAAAAGATGCCTCATCTGATGCAAGAAATACAACAGCATTTGCTATTTCTTCTGGTTTTCCAATCCTTCTTAAAGCATTCGCAGTAGAAAGTATGGGCCACTTATCTGTTTTCTTCCAATCCTCTACCATGGTTGTATCCGTTATTCCCGGTGCTATTGCATTCACTCGTATATTCTTTCGCCCGAATTCGGTTGCAGCAGTTTTTGTTAATGTAATCACACCGCTTTTAGATGCGGAATAAGCAGATACAAGCTTCTGCCCTTTAATTCCAGCAATGCTTGCAGTATTAATAATAGAGCTACCGGACTTCATTTTCGGAATAGCGTATTTCATTCCAAGAAAGACACCTTTTATATTTATGTCCATCACTTTTTCCCATTCTTCTAAAGAAACATCAGGCAGTTTCTTTTCAACACTATTCACCCCTGCATTATTAAAGAAAATATCGAGTTTACCAAATGTATCTATTGCCATTTCCACCATATTCTTTACTTCTTCCGGGTTTGTCATGTCACAACGAATATATTCTGCTTCCCCCCCACTTTCCTGTATGATTGCTACCGTTTGTTGGGCGGCTTCTTCTCTAATATCTGCGACAACTACCTTTGCTCCCTCATTTGTGAATCGAATAGCCGTTTCTCTACCGATATCCCCTCCTCCGCCAGTAATAATTGCTACTTTATTTTCTAAACGCATGTCATCCACCCTTTCCAATATTGAACTAATAACTATTACCTAGGTTATATTTTTATTTGATAATTCTTCATTCCTAAGTTTTCGTTTTAAAAGTTTTCCAACACTAGACTTCGGAAGATTCTCCCTAAATTCTATAAATCTTGGAACTTTGTAAGCTGCTAAATTACTACGACAGAAAGTAATAATTTCTTCTTCCTTTATTATTTGATTTTCCTTTAATGTAATATAGGCTTTTACTGTTTCTCCTCTATATTCATCGGGTATACCTATTACGATTACTTCGTTTACTTGTCGAATTTGATAGATTACTTCCTCGATTTCTCGCGGGTAAACATTATAACCGCCCGCAATAATCATATCCTTCATACGATCAACGATATAAAAGTACCCATCTTGATCCATATAACCTATATCCCCTGTATGCAGCCATCCATTTCGTAATGCTATCCCCGTCTCCTCAGGATTATTCCAGTACCCTTTCATCATTTGAGGACCCCTGACAATAATCTCGCCCTCCGTTTTGTAAGAGGCTTCTTCCAACCCGTTATCTGTTTCAATAACAATTTTAGCCTCTGTTAATGGCAAAGGTACTCCAACACTACCTATTTTCATTTTTGAATGGGGATTGCTAATAGTTCCAGAAGTCATTTCAGATAATCCATATCCATCTGAAAGATATGCTTTCTTTCCCATTAATTTTTTAAAACTATTATATGTTTCCAACGGCATAGGAGAGCTGCCGCAAAAGAACACCTTAATATGTTCTATCCCATACGATTCAACATTAGGAAAATTAAGCATCGAGGTAAACATAGTTGGTACCCCAAAAAAGAATATAGGTTGTTCCTTCTTAATTAAATTCAATACGGATTCTGTTTCGAAACGTGGAAGGATGATTTGCTTATATCCAAATAGATAGCCCGTCATTGTTACACTTGCCAGTCCAAAGATGTGAAATAATGGCAAAAAACTTATAACCACTCGGTGTGCATCTTGGTCATATTCAAATTCTTTTAATAGAAACTCATTGACTAGCTCCGCTTGATTAACAAAGTTTTGATGAGTTAATATGACACCTTTTGACCTTCCAGTTGTACCGCCTGTATATTGAAGAACTGCAATATCTTCGTTTGGGTTTATTTCCACTTTTGGTGGAGGGGAATGATACGTTTCTAAAAAATCATCAAAGTACATATCATTCACATCAAGTTTTATATTTTTTTTATCGTTGAACTGTACAACGATTATTTTCTTTAGTAAGGTTTGATCTTGAACTCTTTTTACTCGTTCATAAACCGTGTCATGACAGATCATAAACTCAGCTTCTGTATCTTTCAATTGATAATCAATTTCTCTTTCCACATACATGGGATTTGTCTGAACTACGATTCCGCCTAACCTGATAACACCAAAGACAGAAAAAACGTATTGAGCACAATTCGGTAACATAATGGATAATCGGTCACCCTTCTTGAAACCCTGTTGAAAAAGGCAACCCGCTAACTTTTCAGATACCTGTTGAACCTCTTTATAGGTCCAAGAGTGATTTTCAAATTGAAGAGAGATTGCTTCACCAAATTTCTTAACTGCATCATCTAATAATTCAGTTAAAGACCTCTCCTTAATCTCCAAATTGGGATCTACATCATCAGGATAGGATTTTAACCATATTTTCTCTTTAGAGTTCAGACTACATCTCCACCTTTTCATTGACTTTTTATAAGGCTTTCATATATGTCCTTTAAGGGATCGCAATTAGCTTTCCATACGTTTTCCGATCTGCAAGTACCTCTAGTGCGTCTGGAACTCCATCGAAATAATACTCTTTATAAATCAACGGACGAACAGATCCTTCTTTATAAAGTCTAACTAACTCGTTATGAATCTTTATTACTTCCTCTGGGTTCTTTCTAGCAAACAACCCCCAGTGAACACCAACTATGGAATAATTTTTAACTAATGCATGATTAACAGGTGCTTCTGGAATACGACCTCCTGCAAAGCCAATTACTAAAATACGTCCATCAAAAGCAATACATTTACGAGAACGGTCAAATATATCTCCTCCTACTGGATCATAAATGACATCAGCACCCCGTCCATCTGTTTCTTTCTTAACAACAGATACAAAATCTTCAGAGGTATAATCAATAACAACATCCGCCCCTAATTCCTTACAAACCTTGATTTTCTCTGGACCTCCTGCTGTCGCAATAACCGTTGCTCCTTTTGCTTTACCCAACTGTATGGCAGCAGAACCTACTCCGCCAGCACCTGCATGTACTACAAGAACTTCTCCTTTTTGAAGTTTGCTTCGGTAGAATAAAGCATAATAGGATGTTTGGTAAGTAATAAACATTCCAGCAGCTTCACTTGCAGACATCGAATCTGGAATAACATAGACAGTATCCTCTGACACACTGACAAACTCAGATAACCCTCCATTTGGAAGTGGAGGTGTTGCAATTACACGTTGCCCCACTTTGAGTATAGAATTATCCCCTACTTCACGAATAACCCCAGCTATTTCTGCACCAGGTGTAAATGGAAGTGGGGGTTTTTCCTGATATTTTCCCTGACACAGTAAAATGTCAAAGAAATTGAGCGAGGATGCTTCTACCTCTATCAACACTTCATTCTCTTTTACTTCTGGTCGCTCCGTTTCTAATAATTCCAATACATCTTTAGGATCACCTAATTTTGTCACTTTCCAGCTACGCATCTTTATTCCTCCCATAAAATTCACCATTTTATCTTTTCGTTAAATTAAAATACTAAACGTACGGTATGTTAGGTAAATTTATTATATAATATATTTTCCGAATATTCAATACATGTTTTATTTATTTTTCTAAAATCCTGTTGGCCAATTTGCTAGGTTTTTCTCACTCATTGATCCATTTTTAGCACAAGCATATTCTAAAGTTTGACTTAAAAACTTTCTTGTATCTCTTGGATCAATAACATCATCAATCAAATACTTACCAGCCGCTTTATATGGCGAACTATCAAATCCCCATGATTTTAATAATTCCGAACGTTCTTCCTTAATATTTTCTGTGTTTTCCAACTCCCGGCCATATACCACATTGATACCTACTTCTGGTCCTGTAAAGTTAATTTCAGCTATCGGCCATGCCACAACAAAATCCGCTCCCATTGTCGGTCCACACATATTACCATAAGCTGCACCAATACTTTTTCGAATGACTACGGAAATTTTAGGTACAGTAGATTGTGCTAACGCCTGATTCCACATCATGATCTTTGTTGGCATTTTAAGCTTTTCAGCATCACTCGACACACGGAATCCTGGTATATCATGAAAAAAAATTAACGGAATATTATAGGAGTCACATAAACAAATGAAATCGGTTGCTTTTTCACATTCCTTGGCACCAGCAGCGCCTGCAAAATGCATGGGTTGATTAGCAACTATTCCAACTACTCTTCCATTTATTCTAGATAAAACGGTGATAAGAGCCTTTCCATAAGTCGGTTTCATCTCAAAAAAGTCCCCATCATCCACGATTAATTCAATGACCCTTTTCATATCGTAGGCACGTTTTCTTCGGGTAGGCACGATATTTACAACTTTATCTAATCTGCGATATGGGTCGTCGTTAGTTTCTTTATAATTCGGCTCCTCCCCTGCGTGCTGCGGCATATATTCAAGGAATCTCTTTATTTTTTCAATCGAATCCTCTTCGCTCTCAGAAAACTCATCCGCCTGCCCTGTGTACTCCGCATGGATATTCCATCCACCCAGTTCTTCATTTGATACTTTTTCTCCTGTCGCTACTTCGAGCATCCTAGGTCCAGCAACAGCCATTGTTGTTCCCTTCACTTGTGTAACAAAGTCTGATGATACCGCTGTCCAGGTTGGACCACCAAAGCTATCTCCTAGGATGGAGGTGATCATTGGAACTTGCCGACAATGTAGTAGTAGTTCTTGTGGAAATAATACTTGACTAATTCCATCTGATCCCATTCCATCAGGCATACGCAATCCGCCGCCCTCCATTAAATTAATCAAGGGAATACCACGTTTTACGGCATAATCATGTAATGCCTTCGTTTTTCGAAAATATACCCTTCCCTCTGTACCAGCAAAAACTGTTTTATCTGCAGCCTGCACAACAATTGGACGTCCATTAACTTTCCCAAGTCCGGTAACAATACCATCACCAGCACTTTTATGTTCTTGTCCTTCTTCATCTGAGTGTGCTAGTAAACCTAGTTCTAAAAATGAGCCTTGATCCACTAATTTATCTATTCTCTCCCTAGCAGTATAAAAGCCTAGCTCATGCAGGTGTTTAATTTTATTCTTTCCTCCCCCAAATTTCGCCATTTCTTTTCTTTTTAATAATTCTTGGATATCCTTTTCCATGATTGATCTCCTCTTTTGTAAGACTATTACGTACATTAGATTAAAATAAATTATAATCTGTCATCTTAAATCTATTCTTTCAAAAGTCTCCTCAGTACTTTTCCAGAGCTTGTTGCTGGAAGACTATCGATAAATTCCACTGAACGCGGATATTTATAAGCAGCCATTTTTTCTTTTGCCCAATCTATCATTTCATCCTCGCTAACCTTCCCTTTGTATGGAGGTTTCAATACGATAAATGCTTTGACACTTTCCTCTCTTTTCGAATCAGGAACACCAATACAGGCAACTTGGGATATAGCTTCGTGTTCACTCATTAGTGCTTCAACATCTTCTGGAAACACACTAAAACCAGATGATTTAATCATTTCCTTTACACGTCCATGGAAATATAAATACCCATCTTCATCTATAGAACCAATATCACCTGTGAATACCCATCCATTGTGTAATGTTTCCGCCGTTGCTTCAGGTCTATTTAAATATCCCTTAAAAACACCCGGATTCTTTACGACAATTTCCCCTTGCTCTCCAGGATGAAGGGATTCTTCTGTTTCTGGATTAACAATTCGAAGCTCTGTATCATACGTGACTATACCGCATGAACCAAATTTAATTTGTTGGATAGGCATAAAGGTGTCGCATGTATGTGTTTCAGTCAAACCATATGATGCTTCAAGTAAAACACAACCGTTTGTTAGCTCTTTCCAATCACTTGCTAACTTTTCGTCTACCTTCATTCCGAAACTCGTTGCAAAATTCAACTCAAGTGAAGACAGGTCTCTTTTCTCAATACCAGGGTAATTTAATATAGCCGCATTCATTGTTGCAACGGTATATAATTTGTTGATTTTATAATCTTCTATTGCTTGAATAGCTGCTCCAGGATCAAAACGAGTAAGAAGAACACAGGATAGCGCTCTATACACAGGAATATTGACCCCCATTACCATTCCGGCAATATGGCATAGTGGTGCGCTAGCTATGGTATTATCCTCTTGTTCCAATCGATATCCGTGCACTGTGGCAGCAGTTTTGAATAACGCATTTCCATATGTTAACATAGCAGCTTTTGGTCTACCTGTAGTTCCAGAAGTAAAAACCATTAGCCCAACATCATTCCATATATCGATTTCTTCTATTTCCATTAACGGGTCAGTAGAGTAAATCATTCTTTCCATATCAAATGTGCTATCTATATATTTCTTTTCGGTCTTTAATTCATTAGGTATAGGAAGAGTTAAATTATCAGGAAGAAAATCAGCATAATTAGTTGTAACTATTAATTGAAGAGACGGAGTTTGATCTTTAATAGTCTCGATATTTTGATAAAGTTCTTGCCCAGCTATTACCGCTTTAATTTCAGCCTCAGTAATAAAATAATCTAGTTCCGATGCCTTATACATTGGATTTAGCGGGACAACGGCAGCACCAAGCATTTGTATGGCATAATGGCCTATCAAATATTGGGGACAATTTTGCATATACAGTGCTACTCGATCACCCTTACCAATGCCTTGACTTTTAAGACAACTAGCAAGACGACGTGTATAACCCACTAATTGCTTCCAAGAAATATTATTTCCATAATATATATATCCTGGCTCATCTGGATGTTCTCTTGCATTTTGAATTAAATATTCATGAAGAGGTTTTTCACCTAAACGGTATTCCAATTTTTCTGGAAGGTCTTTTGGCCAGCTTTTCCTTAATATTGTTTTCACGTTTTTCTCCTCCCTTAAATAATTAGTATCTATTTGTTTCATATCAAATTAGTCAACAACAATTAAAATATCACCCTCGTTAACAAAATCACCTTCATTTATCTTAACCTCACTTACCCTGCCACCTTGCTCTGCTCCAATCGGTATTTCCATTTTCATTGACTCTAAAATAACCACATCCTGTTCTACGCTGATTTCATCACCAACACTAACTAATACCTTCCAAACACTTCCTGCCATATTCGCTTTAATCTCCATTATAGAACTACTCCCTTAGTAATTAGATTTTTCAATTAATTCGTTTTGAAACATCTCTTTTAATTTGTACTTTTCAACTTTATTTGTAGGGGTTCGAGGTAACTCTGATATTAATTTAATATATTTAGGCCACATAAATTTTGGCATAGTTTCCTGTGTCCATTTTTTTAAGTCCTCTACTTGTAGATCATCAGAATTAGCAACTGCATATACAACAATATCATCTTCATCCCCTTGCGCTGCTAATACTGGAAAAGCAGCACATACATTCACATCTTTATGTTGATTCACCATATCTTCAACTTGATAAGAAGAGATGTTCTCTCCTTTATGTCGAATTACATCTTTCATCCGGTCTACAAAATAATAATTCTCTTGTTCATCTTTATAGCCTGCATCTCCTGTATGAAACCACAAGTTCTTAAATGCATTTACGGTTGCTCTAGGTGTATTGAAATATTCATTGAGTTGGAGATGTGGATAGCGAGGCCTTAAGACAAGCTGACCAGTCTCATTCGGACCACATTCTTCATCATAATCATTTACAACTGCGGCCTCATAAAATGTTGTTGCTTTACCCATATATCCTTTGGCCAAATCTTGGTTCCCTTTCTGGAAAGGAATCCCTAGTTTATTGGAAATTTTTAATGTCTCTTTCCTTGTAAATCCTTTGAACAGGCCTTTAGGTGTCCCTTGGCCTTCTTCTAATTCGTCTATAATTCCGACAAATCCAACTCCCGCTTCCGTTTGTCCATAACCAGCTGAAACAAAATTAATGCCAAATCTTTTCGCTACTTCATGATGATACTTAGGAAGTGGTTGCATATGGACACGTGTTAATGTATTTACATGATCATTTTCACTAGGTTCTTTATTCATAAGCCAAGGAATCATAATATCTAAGAGTATTGCATTCGATGCCTTGCTTACTTTTATTCTTTTCCAAAAATCATTAGAACTAAATTTATCCCAAAGTGCAACGGTACAACCTAGAAAAGCAGCTCTAGCAACCAATGCAAACGCACCCCCAACATGATACATTGGTAAATCATTATAGATTATATCTTCTTGCTTATTAAATACTCGGAACATATACGTATAACCGTGAATCCATCGATAAGATTGAACGACTCCTTTTGCATTACCTGTTGTGCCAGAAGTGTAAATAATGTTTGCATTATCGTAGTATTTTAGAGTGACTTCTGGATTCTTTGTATTACCAGAAACCATATCATCAAACGATACGGAGGGAAGTTTCCCATGTAACTCCACATCCTTTAGCTCTGGTTGATAATCATGATCTCCTTTCTTTGGATCATATACAACTACAGATAAAGGGAACAACTTAGAATGAACATCATTTAACAATGGAACCATCTGTCTTTCTGTAATGAACATACTCGGCTGTGTATCATTAATTTGATAGGATAGTAATCTCCCTTTATAATTAAAGTTAATTGGACAATAGACAGCCCCTGCTTTCCATACACCAAACATGGCAATAGTAGTAACAAGTGGATTCCTTAAGAAAAGAGAAATACGATCTCCTTTTTTAATTCCCTTTTTTATTAAATTATTTGCAAAGGCATTTGCTAGTTGATTGAATGTCCGATATGAAATAGACTGATTTTCCTCGCCATAATAGATAAACGTTTTATCTCCAATTGCTTCCGCCCATCTTTCTAGTTTTTTGGTAACTAGTTCTTCTTCCGTACCCAATGTTTCTTCAAAACGCTTTATTTCCACTATAATCCCCTCTTTCTTAAGGCCGCATAGTATGTCTTGATGGTCCTAGATGCTGAGGTAATAGGTTATATGCATCGTCAACCCAATCACATAAAAGTGGTCTTGTATCCCTTGGGTCAATAATTTCTTCTATACCAAATGCTTCTGCTGTCCTTAGTGGAGAACGGACACTCTCCATCTGTTCCGCTAACTCCTCCAGTAATGCCTGAGGATTATCACTTGCTTCTAATTTCCGTTTATAAGCTACCTGTATACCCCCTTCAACTGGTAAGGAACCCCAATCACCAGATGGCCAAGCATATCTGAAGTGCAATCCATGACCATTAATCATTCCAGCACCACCAACTCCAAACACCCTTCTCATGATAATTTCAATCATGGGTACGGTTGCCTGATAGATAGCTGAGATGGCACGAACTCCTTTCCGAATTGTTCCTCTCTTCTCAGCCGCAAGACCGATTGAAATTCCTGGTTGATCAACTAGGTTAACAATCGGTAAATGGAATGTTTCACATAAATCTACAAAACGCTCTATTTTTTCACAGCTTTCTACGGTTAATCCCCCACCAGCCACATACGAATCATTTGCTAGGAAACCAACAGGATGGCCATCTAAGCGTGCGAATCCAGTTACTGTTCCGCCACCGAAGTAACGCCCCATCTCAAAAATTGAATTCTTATCAAAAATCATTTTTAGAATAGGACGTATTTTATATGGTGTTCTTCGGTTTTTAGGAATAACTGAAATCAGCTCATCTTCTCTTCTATTACGGTCATCATTTGTATCATTTACAGGTGGCAATTGAAATACATTACTTGGAAGATAGGTTAAAAACTTCCTAATATGTTCAAAAGCTTCGTCCTCTGTTTTTACAATATTATCAATTGCTCCACTTGAACGGTGGACTTGTGTACCGCCAAGTTCTTCTTTCGTCAGGTTTTGACCAACACCAAAATTAACAATTTGAGGTCCCGCGACAAACAGTTGAGATATTTCTTCGACCATGACGGAAAAATGTGAAGCAGTAACTCGTGCAGCCCCTAAACCAGCAACAGAACCTAAACATGCTCCAACAACGGGAACTCTCCCCATGTTTCTAACAACGTAATCCCAAGCAGGATTAACCGGGACATAAGTGTGACCCTCTGTTTCAAGAAATGTCACGCTACCGCCCCCACCTGTTCCGTCTACAAGCCTAACCATTGGTAATTGTAAATCATGCGCTAATTGTTCCGAATATATTTGCTTTTCCTTGATAGCCCCATCTGCTGCCCCGCCTCGAACAGTGAAATCATCAGCGCCGATGACAACTTTTCTTCCATCAATCTCTCCTGTTCCTATTAAGAAGTTAGCTGGAGTAAAGTTCTTTAATTCATTTCCCTGATATTCCGCTTTTCCAGCAATTGCACCCTTCTCATGAAATGTGTTCTTATCTAAGAGATGATTAATTCTTTCCCGTACGGTTAATTTCCCTCTAGATCGGTGCTTTTCTACGTTTTTCTCCCCACCCATTTCCTTTGCTAACTTTTCCCTTTTTCTTAACTCATTAATTTCTGGTTGCCAGCTCACATCTATTCCTCCTCTCCCGTACTAAGTGGAAGGTGATTAAACCCTAGTAAGAAGAAATTTTATCATCCTACTAGACTATTCATTTTAATTATGTTTAAATTGTGGCTTTCTTTTTTCGATAAATGCCGCTACCCCTTCTTTAATATCCTCCGTTTGGAATACCTCTTCAAAAAGGGCAGCCTCATTTTCTATCCCTTTGCTTAATTCCATTTCAAGTCCTCTATCCACTGCCTCCTTAATTAGTGATAGCGCGGGTAGTGACATCGCCGCAATCTGTTTGGCCATTTTCATAGCTTTTTCAAAGGAAGCCCCATTTTCTACTACATGGTTTACTAACCCAATTCTTTCAGCTTCTTTTGAGGTTATTGGATCACCTATATACATCATTTCTTTTGCTTTTGCCTCCCCAATAAGCCGCGGAAGTCGTTGCGTTCCTGCTCCACCCGGGAATAGACCTAGCTTAATTTCAGGAAATCCCAGCCGTGTATCTTCTTCGGCAATACGAATATCACAAGTTAATGCAAGCTCTAATCCCCCACCGAAAGTAAGACCATCTAGAACAGCAATCGTTGGTTTCGGTAAATTATCCAAGTCATTTAGAACGCCATGCATAAACATGACTTCTTCTTTCATATTGGGGTTATTCATCATCTGCGGAAATTCCTTAATATCTGCTCCTGCCATAAAGGCTTTATTGCCGGCAGTTCTTAATAGTACACTTACCACTTCTTTATCTTCCTTAATCTCTGTCGTAATTACTTTTAGTTCTTTTTGTACTTGCTGATTAAGCACATTTAATGGGGGATTGTCGATTGTGATGACTGCAATTCCGTCATCTTTTTCCCAAGAAACTAGGTTCGTCATTTCATCACTGCTCCTTTTGTATAATCATACCAACCTCTACCGGTTTTTCTTCCAAGATTACCTTGTTTTACTTTTTCTTCAATTGACCTAGCTGGTTTATCTTTCGAATCCCCTGTTTCCTCATAGAGTTGTAGATTTGCATAGTAACCAACATCAATTCCAGAAAGGTCTGCCAATTCAAATGGGCCAAGTGGATGGCTTAAAGCCTTTTTGGCAATCAAATCTATATCCTTAAAATCTGCATAGCCATTCTCATATAAGTAAATAGCTTCATTTGAAAGAGCAAATAGCAAACGATTAGCTATAAATCCATAAATTTCCTTTTCTAGTAAGACTCCGGTTCGATCAAGACGCTCACAAAAGGCCATAGCCACCTGGGCTGTTTCATCGGATGTCTGATCACTTTTAACTATTTCTACGCAATCCATGACCAGTGGCGGAAAGAAAAAGTGCATATTTATCACTTTCTCTGGTCTTGTTGTTACATCTGCAATTTTGGAATTTACAATTGTTGAACTATTTGTTGCTAAGACTGCATGCTTCGGTGCTAATTTCTCTAGTTTAGAAAAGATTTCTCTTTTCACATCTAGTTTCTCCACTACTGCCTCAATCACTAGATCTGCTTCACTAACTGCTGTTTCTAAATCTGTTGTAAGTTGTAATCTTGAGAAAGCAGTATTTTTTTCATCCTCTGTAATTTTGTTCTTTTTCACCCACTCATTCATGCGGCTTTCCAATGTTGATTTGGCTTTATCCAATGCCTTTCCGTCAATATCCTGTAAGTAAGTCTCATAACCTCCTAGGGCACAGAGCATAGATATTTGATGCCCCATGGACCCTGCTCCTAAAACAGCAACCTTTTGAACTTGATCTATATTCATCACTATTTTCCTCCCTCAATCCTATGATTTATTTAGAGGATTCTTCACGAATTTTCCTCCTAAGGATTTTCCCAACACCAGTCTTTGGAAGTTCCTTTCTGAACTCAATAATACGGGGTACTTTGTATGCAGAAAGATTTTTCCTACAATAATTAATCAATTCTTCTTCTGTACACGTACTTCCTTCTTTTAAGACAATAACTGCTTTAACCGTTTCCCCTCGGTAGGAATCTGGCACTCCGACAACTACTGCTTCTTGAATAGACGGATGCTCGTATAATACCTCCTCGACATCCCGTGGATAAACATTATAGCCACTTGCTATTATCAGATCTTTCTTTCGATCCACGATATAAAGGTAGCCATCTTCATCCATATAGGCAATATCGCCAGTATAAAGCCAACCATTTCGTAATGTTTGGGCGGATTCATCAGGCATATTCCAATAACCCTTCATTATTTGAGGACCTTTAATAATAATCTCTCCCACCTCACCAGGAGGAAGCTCGTTATCGCCAGTACTTAAATCCACAATCTTATAATCTGTGCTTGGTACACCAATTCCAACACTGCCTGGTTTCCTAGCAGCAAATAACGGATTACAGTGTGTTGTCGGTGAACTTTCGGAAAGTCCATAGCCTTCTGCTATTTTCGCTCCAGTTTTTTCTTCAAAGGCTCGCATAATTTCAACTGGCATCGGTGCGCTTCCACTATTACAAATTTCTATACTATCGAGACCATACTCACTCACCTTAGGATGATTAATTAGTGCAATATACATTGTAGGTACACCAGGGAATGAAGTTGGCTGAACTGATTTAATAGTTTCAAGGACCTCATCCACATCAAATCTAGGCAATAAAATATTCATTGCAGCTGTATAAATCGATAGATTCATACACGAGCTCATTCCATAAACATGGAATAATGGAATAACACTTAGAAACCTTTCTTTCCCCATATCAATAGCATCTTGAAAAAATTCATATGACTGCTTAATATTTGCTAAAAGATTGCGATGCGTTAACATTACTCCTTTTGAGCGTCCTGTTGTTCCACCTGTATACTGTAGAATAGCTATATCTTCACTAGGATTGCTTTCAACTCTGACCGGCTTATTATTAATATTTTTTAAAAAGGATTGGAATCCCGTAGCAAAATCGTCTGTTGTATCTGGCCCCTCGAGATTTACCTTAATCACATTTTTCACGGAAGTATTATCGATTACTTGATTCAGTACAGGTAATAGTGGTTCATATATAACAATGGTCTCTGCTCCCGAGTCGTTTAATATATATTCCAATTCTTTACCGACAAGCATAGGATTTAATTGAGTAACAATTCCGCCAGCTTGTAGTATCCCGTAGTAACTAATCACATACTGCGGACAGTTGGGCAACATGATAGCCGCTCGATCACCTTTTTTTATTCCTTTTTGCTGAAGGGCCGATGTAAATGCATTAACAAGATTACCAAGCTCTTTATAGGTCGTTTCCTTTCCAAAAAAATAGAGTGCTTTGTTGTCCCCATACTTTGAGACTGTTTCTCTTAACATATCAGCTAAAGATATATCAGGAATAGTTATTTCCTTAGAGATATGTTCCGGATAATACTCCAACCATTTTCTCATTACGATTCCTCCCCTAGAGAAGTTTTGAGATATCGTATCATATTGCCCAAATTTAAAGATAAAACATAGGATAAATAACTGACCTTACACTTACTGTCGATTTTTCTGTAGTGCTCTCCACAGGATTTTTCCACTACTCGTTGTTGGGAAGCTATCTCTAAACTCTACTATTCTTGGATATTTATAAGCAGCCATTTGATCCTTAGACCATTCAATAATGTCTTGAACTTTAACTTTGCCTTTATAATTATCATTTAAAATAATAAACGCCTTAACCGTTTCTCCACGTTTTTTGTCTGGTGCACTTACTACACACGCCTGTTGAACTGCTGGATGTTTGTATAAAATAGATTCAACTTCTGTAGGCCAAACTTTAAAACCAGATGCATTGATCATCCGCTTTAAACGATCGACAATGAAGAAATATCCTTCCTCATCCATTTTGACGATATCACCTGTTTTAAAGAACCTCTTTCCATCTAATTCAATATGTGCATTTTCATTGTCTTCTTCACGCCGGTAATACTCTTTAAAAACTTGAGGTCCATTGACAATAAGTTCACCTTCTTGATTTACCCCTAGTTCTTTTCCTGTTGCAGTATCAATTATTCTTGCATCCACATCAAAGGAAGGTATCCCGAGACATTGCAATTTTGCCCGGTCGGGGGGATTAAAATGTGTCTGAGATATTGTCTCTGATAAACCATAACCCTCGATAAAGTGAAGTCCTATTCGTTCATACAAGTCTTCACCTACAGCCGCTGGAAGTGGTGCCCCTCCACCACCTATTGCTTCAAGGGATGAAATATCGTAGTTTTCAAGATTCGGATTGGATAAAAAGTCAATTAACATCGTACTGATATTGATCCAATGAGTACATCTAAATTCCTCTATCGCATTTGCTGCATACTCACGGTCCCAACGAGTCATGATGACCAGTGTGCTTCCTGCATAAATCGGGGATAGTGTACTGTGTACTAATCCAGTTACATGGAATAGTGGCAAAGTTGTTAAAGTAACTGTATTCGCTGTCAAATTCATCCAATGGTAAGTTCCTACGGTATTTGCTTGAACAGTACTATTGGTATGTACACATCCTTTAGGTAGGCCAGTAGTTCCTGATGTATAAGGAATTACGGCCATATCATCACTCTTTCCTTTGTATGCAGAAGCTAGATGTGCCCTATTCAATGCAACCTCCCATGGAATTCCTTCCGAAAATCTCTTAACAGGTTCAGAAACTACTGATGGCATGTCAAGCAGTGAATTTCTTTCATTAATATATTCGGAATAAGACGCCACTATAATATTTTTTAATAGATCCTCTTTCTTTAGTGGAATGACTTTTTCAAATAATTCCTGGCCTACTATTGCTTGATTAATACCACAGTCTTTTACATAAAACTCCAAGTCTTTCGCCACGCTCATCGGATTGATTGGTACAACAACCGCTCTTAGCCGTAAAATAGCAAAAAAACTAATAATAAACTGAGGAGAATTCTGCATGAACAGTAAAATCTTGTCTTTTTCCTTAATATCCAATTCTTTTTCTAAATAACCAGCAAGATGTTCCACCTCATTAAAGAACTCCTTGTAGGAATAGGATGCTCCATAATAGTGGAAAGCTATTTTATCTGGATATTTCCTAACTGACATTTCCAGATTTTCATATAATGTAGTTTCTGGAACAGTTAAATTTTTAGGTAATCTCGACGGCCAATATTCGAAATGATTTGTATTTTTCATGGTCTCCTCTCCTTTATATAAATTTATTATTCTATGGAGTTAAGATAAGTTTCCCTGTCGTTTTCCTGCCCTGCAAAATTTGATGAACATGAGCCGCTTCCTCTAAAGGAAAAGTTCCTCCTATTGTTGTCTTAATTTCACCTTGTTCCGCAAATTTCAGTAATTTTTTCAAACTCGTTTGATATAATACTGAGTCTTTCATAATTTGAGGAAGAAAAAATCCAATAACGGATTGGTTTCTTTTCATCAGTTTCGAGGGATAAAATTTCGGCATAACTCCGCTGGCAACTCCATAAATGACGAGTCGACCAAAAGGAGCTAGACAGTTTATCGTCTTGTGAAAGACATCTCCACCTGCCATCTCGAGCGCTACATTTACACCAGTCCCTTGTGTAATTTCTCGTATTTTATTCTCCCAACCTTCTTCTGTATAATTAACCAAATCGTCCGCTCCCATTTCTTTCGCTAATTGCAACTTCTCTGTTGTACTCGCTGTTGCGATAACCTTTCCAGCTCCAAACAACTTGGCAAGCTGGACAGCTAATAAACCAACACCACCAGCTGCCGCATGTACAAGCACTGTTTCCCCTTTGTTCAGTCTCCCCATTGTTTTAAGAATGTGGTAAGCGCTTAAACCTTGTAGTGGAAGAGCCACGGCATGTTCAAATGTAACTCCATCTGGAACGGGAATAATCTGATTAGCTTTTATCACAGCAGAATCTGCATAACCGCCAGATTCAATAAGTGCCATCACTCTATCACCTTTTTTGAAGCCCCTTACCTTATTGCCTATATCCACAATTTCGCCAGCAATCTCTGACCCAGGAATATAAGGTAAAGGAGTAGGTACAACATAAACGCCTTCCCGTCTCGCTGTATCGGCATAATTTACACCAATCGCCTTTATGCTGATTAATACCTCATTTTCTGCAATACTCGGTATTTCAGGATTTATCATTTCCAATACTTCTGGACCGCCATATTCTTTAAATTGTACTGCTCTCATGACATATTCTCCTCCTTAAATCGACCAATAATCATGTTCTTAATTTCCTGCTGCAATAGATTTCCCATCGATAAATTGGGGTATCATTGTCATAATCCCCTGTTGGCTTACAAAACGAATATCTTCCTGTAATTCATAAGCATTTAACATTTTTCCAACCCTTGTATGGTCAAGTATCTGGTAGGCACTATTAGAAAAGCTTTCATAGAATAACATAGAAGCTTGCGCACTATCTGTTAACTCTACGTTTCCCCCGTTCACCAATTCAGTAAATTTCTTTATGAAATACCCTGCACCATAAAAATCTTCCATACAAAATTGATTGGATGATCCGGAACAAACAACAATTATCGTCTCGTTAGAAATAGTTTTGGCAATATGTTCACTAACTGCCTCGCCATTTAATAATGAAGCAGCATAGACCTTCTTCGCCGATGATGATTTACGAATAGCTACCGTCCCATTGGTTGTAGAAAGGATTACTGTTTTCCCTCCCACATGATCTTTAAGAAAAGATGGTGCTGGATTATGGAAACCACCAATCGTGAGACCATTATATTCACCTACTAATGCAATTTCCTCAGGGAGATATTTTTTTGCCTCTAACAATGCCTCTTTTTCATCCATAACTGGAATAACACATTTTGCTCCAAAATTGAGACAAGCGGTAATGGTTGATGTTGCTAGCAGGACATCAAAGACAACGGCAATCTTATTTTGGTCCATCTGTATGGAATCAATTTCTTCTTTCTTCAGTAAAAGATGAATTTTCAATGTGTCACACACCTTTGCTATAATTCAATGCATGATGAATCAAACTCTCAACATACGAATTCAAATTTGCAAATCGCTGGTCTTGTGTCTGTCCTCTCTTAAACCTGTAATAAATCTGTTGGCAAATAACAGCAAGCTTGAAATACGCAAAGGTTAGATAGAAATGGATGTTAGACAAATCTCTCCCACTCTTCTTTGCATATTCCTGCATAAATTCCTCTCTAGTAAAAAATCCATCTCGAATAGTTACTGGTGCTTTTCCAAATCCATTCTTTAATGGTTCTGGGTCACTGGCTTCAAGCCAATATCCTAAAGCTGCTCCAAGATCTGCAAGAGGGTCTCCTACCGTTGTCATCTCCCAATCAAAGAGGCCTACCATTTCACCGCAGTCCTCCGCGAACATGGCATTGTTGAACTTATAATCATAATGAATAATTGCTGGTTCCTCAGAGGTTGAGGCATTTTCTTCAAGCCACTTTGTTAACTCATCGACCCCTGTAATTTCATCTGTTTTGGAAAGGTAATACCGTTTTGTCCATCCCGCCACTTGGCGTTCCATAAATCCTTTAGGCTTAGAAATATTCAATAGGTCTGTTTTGGAGTAGTCTATTTGATGTAATTCGACTAATTTATCCACCATAATTTGGGAAAGTTTACGTCCTATTTCTGGTGTATAAGTGACTGATGGTGGGAAGTCTGTATCAATGATAATTCCTTTTCTTCGTTCCATAATAAAAAAGCTACTGCCAACGACTGATTTATTATCTAGAAAAATATATGGTTCTGGTGCTGTAGAATATAAAGGATGAATATTTTTCAAAACTCTAAATTCCCTTTCCATATCGTGGGCTTTTGGAGCAACTGGACCAAGGGGAGGACGGCGCAATACCGCCTCCCAAGTCCCAATTTTCAGTAAATAGGTTAAATTGGAATGTCCTGCACCAAATTGCTTAATTTCTAAATTACCACGTGGAATTTGAGGAAGGTTTTCACGAATAAATTTCGATAGGGTGTCCTTATTTAACTCTTCACCTTTTCTAACATGAATTGTGTCATTAAAAGAAGACTTCATTAAATTTCTCCTCTCGTGGTAACAAATACTTTTAATAACATATAAAAACCTAATACTAACCGGTAGGTATTTTATGTTTATTCAGAAACTTTATACCAGACTATTACCTATGTATAGATAATAATCTAGTTTTCTATTCCATTTAAAATCATATTTGTATAAATTTTTGCCAATTCACTCGGCGATACAACACCTTCTGGGTTATACCAATTATAACTCCAGTTAGTTATACCTACTACACCATATGCAAGCATATCCGGATGATTAGTTTTTTTAAATTCTCCTTGATTAATTCCTTCTTGAATCACTGTTCTAACATTTATAAAAAACTGTTTTCTGATCATTTTGATTTTCTCAACATTTTCATCAGTTAAATGTCTCATTTCCCTAAAGAAGACTCTTGCATGAGGACCTTGTTCAGCAACATCCATAATTAGTAATTGGATAATTGCCGTAAGTTTTTCCTTTTGTGATAAATGCCTCTTTTCCACAATACTGTTCTGTCTTTTTAGCAGAGTTGTAATATAATCGTTATGAATATCCATTAATAATTGTTCTTTACTGGGATAATAATAGTAAAAGGTCCCTTTTGTTACTCCAATTGCATCTACAATATCTTGGATAGACGTTGCGCTGAATCCCTTTCTCTCAAAAAGCTTGATACTCTCTCCTATTATTTTATCTTTCATACTATCTTTCCTCGCTGCGTAGATTTTTGTACATATTTAATGTAACACAACGTCTATCATAAATCATAATCCATTATGCATAGGCACTCGATCCACCATCAACCCTTAAAACGTCTCCCGTTACAAAGTCCGATGCCTTTGATGCCAGAAAGAGTGCAGCACCTTTCATGTCTTCATCACTTCCGAAACGATTTAATGGTGTTCTAGCCAAAATCTTATCCCCACCTTTTTCCAATAAACCTTTCGACATCTTCGTGGGAAAAAATCCTGGGGCAATTGCATTTACATTGATATTGTGAGGTCCCCATTTTACTGATAAATCTTTTGTAAATGTCATCACAGCCCCTTTACTAGTATTATATCCAATCGTATCCATTACACTAGGATCTGTTCCACCAAACCCTGCAACGGAAGCTATATTAATGATCTTTCCACTCTTTTGATTAATCATCACTTTTCCAGCCTCTAAGCTCATTAAGTATGTTCCGGTTATATTTACATTCATTACCTTTTCCCAGGCTTCAAATGGCATTTCAGTTACCGGTGCTCCCCATGTTGCACCACTATTATTTACTAAAATATCTACCGTACCAAAATGTTCGACCGTCTTATTAACTACCTTCTTTACATCTTCACCGTTGGAAACATCGCAACTGAATGCTAGTGCCCCCACACCATACTTATTTTTAAGCTCTTCACTTTTTTCTTTACAAGCATCAACTTTTCTTGAGCATAATACCACATTTGCACCTGCTTCTGCGTAGGCTTCTGCAATCTGTGCACCAAGCCCACGTCCTCCACCAGTAATAATTGCAGTTTTACCTTTTAAATCAAATAAATCCATTACACTCATAACTATTCCTCCATTACTTTTATTTGTATTTTCTTAACTCTAATTTTGCAATTTGACGGCGATGCACCTCGTCCGGACCGTCTGCAAGTCGAAGTGTTCTAGCGTTCGCCCAATGATATGCTAAAGTAAAATCATCACTCACTCCTGCACCACCATGAGCCTGTATAGCACGATCCAGCACTTTTAATGCCATATTTGGTGCAACAACTTTAATCATTGCAATTTCCGCTTTTGCGATTTTATTTCCAACCGTATCCATCATGTAGGCTGCTTTAAGAGTTAACAAGCGTGCCTGTTCAATCTCAATTCGAGAATCTGCAATCCATTCTTGAATAACTCCTTGTTCTGACAATTTTTTACCAAATGTCTCCTTCTCCTGTATGCGATTACATAAATCTTCCAGTGCTCGTTCAGCAAGCCCAATTAAACGCATACAATGGTGAATTCTTCCTGGTCCAAGTCTTCCTTGAGCAATGGCAAAGCCCTTTCCTTCCTCCCATAACATATTTTCAGCAGGTACTCTTACATTGTCATAATGAATTTCGGCATGACCATGTGGAGCATCATCATATCCAAAAACCGGAAGCATTCTTTCTATTTTAACTCCAGGAGTGTCTAATGGAACTAGAATCATGGATTGTTGTTCGTGTTTCGATGCTGACGTATCTGTTTTCCCCATAACTATTGCAATTTTACATCTTGGATCCCCAGCACCAGAAGACCACCATTTTCTTCCATTAATTACATACTCATCCCCATCTCTTACAATACTTGTAGAGATATTCGTTGCATCACTGGAAGCAACGTCAGGTTCTGTCATAGAAAAACATGATCTAATTTCACCAGCTAATAGCGGTTCAAGCCATTCTTTTTTTGATTTTCTGAACCATAGCGTGCAATCACTTCCATGTTCCCTGTATCCGGGGCACTACAGTTAAATGCTTCAGGCCCTATTACAGATCTTCCCATGATTTCACATAGGGGTGCATATTCTAAATTAGTTAATCCTGCTCCATACTCACTTTCAGGTAAAAATAGGTTCCATAATCCATCCGCTTGCGCCCTCTTTTTTAATTCGTTCATGATTGGAGGGGTATTAGACCATCTGGTTTCTTGCTGATTTAATTGTTCCTGATAAACCTTTTCATTTGGGTAAACATGCTCTTCCATAAATGCGCTAACTTTTTTTTGTAAATCTAGTACTTTCTCAGAATGTGAAAAATTCATTTTTCTTCTCCCCTAACATTATTTTTACATACCTACTGTATAGTATGTTCTGAATATTGCTTATATTATAGCAAAGGCGAATCAAAAAGTAAAGCGCTTTCACGTTTGTTTTTGTATATGAAATACGATGAAATGAATAGCTGGTATTTCATGATATCCTAGCAATCTTTAAACTATCTTATGATTCAGTCAAGACCCTAACTAACTGTTTTCCAATATTTTCCCCCATAAATAATCCCATAAAAGCACGAGGAGTGTTTTCTAATCCTTCTACTATATTTTCCCTGTATTTTAATTTACCTTCTTGCACCCATTTCCCTAACTGATTATACCCTTCCTGAAATCGATCAGCATAGTCCCCAACTATAAATGCCTTCATTAACGCACTACTGTTAAGCATAAACCTTTGAACTCGTGGGCCGTACTGTGGTTGTTCTTTATTATATTCAGATATCTGGCCACAAACGATAATTCTAGCTTGAAAATTAATTAGATGCATTACCGCGTCCGATACTTCTCCTCCAACATTATCAAAATAAACATCGATTCCATCCGGACACTTCTTCCTTAAAGTTTGTAGCATATTTTCTTCTTTATAATTAATTGTCACATCAAAACCCAGTTCCTTCTCCAGATAATCCCTTTTTTCTTGTGAACCAGCTATTCCAACTACTCGACATCCTTTTAGTTTCGCAATCTGACCTACTACTGTTCCAACAGCGCCAGCTGCTCCAGATACGACAATCGTTTCTCCTTCTTTGGGTTTTCCAATATCCAGTAATCCGAAGTAAGCAGTCAACCCTGGCATACCAACTACTCCCAATGCTGTTGTAATTGGAGCAATAGTAGGATTAACTTTCCGAATACCATTACCGTCTGATACCGAGTAATCAGCCCAGTCCAGCCTTCCTTCAATAATATCTCCAGGGCTAAACCAATCATTTTTAGACTCGATTATCTCCCCAACAACACCACCAGTAAGGACTTCATTCAATTCATATGGATTCGTATATGTTTTAATTCCACGCATTCTACCTCGCATGTAAGGATCGACAGATAAATAAATAGTTTGAATAAGCACTTCACCATCGTTTATTTCAGGAATCTGACTGCTAATGAGTTTAAAGTTTTCTTGACTCGGCATTCCTTTCGGTCTATTAATTAATAGAATTTGTCTATTCGTATTCATATCTTTCCTCCTTAGTAAGTCTCTTTAGAGATATATTACAGTTCTTCCATTTTAGAACCTTATTAATATTTTTGAAGAATCTCCTTATATCAATCTATTAAATCCTTTGTAAATTTTTTTAAAGTGATTACCTCAATGTTTGTGTCCATAAACTCCCTTAAGGATACAATACATTGATAAATTTGGTTCTGTTATCCAAAAATGTGGATGTATTAGCATGAAGTTTCATTAAAGGCGAATAATGTTCAGGAATAACTATTCGGACTTGGACGTAAAAGTGGCGTGAATTATAATAAGTGCAGAAAGACTTTACCTGCACCTATACATAAAAATCAACGGTAAAATACTACAAAAAGGTGGCACAGCAATCATTAAAAAGATTGTAATGTACCACTACTTAATATATTTATCAATATTTTATCGCTACATTCTTAAACTTAAGTATAATATTTCAATACTTCCAGACCCTTTTCGCGTCCTATACCACTTTTCTTTTGCATTGCATAATCAACATATGATTCTACTATTTCCAATTGTCTTTGATCTGGATTGCTTTCACCTGGTCTTCTTGTCATTGCTTTCATATAGTTTCTTACTTTTGCTACAAAGGATTCATGTACGGACACAAGTAAACGGGATCCCGCAGAACATACTTGGCCAGTATTCAAGGTAATTGCTTTTGCAACAACTTTTGCTGCTTCATCGAGATCTGCATCTGCAAAAACAACTTGTGGTGATTTACCTCCCAATTCCAGTGTAATTGGAATAATATTTTCTGCAGCTGCTCTCTTGATCGTCAGAAGCTAGTAAGTAAAATTATTGTAGAACAATACTGACGAAAATAGACAGGGTCAAAGCTACTAATTAATGTTATTTAGTAGATCAAAAGCGAGCCCGGTTAATACTTTTTCTCTTATCAACACCAACATCAGGAAACAAAAGCATCCTGCACTTATACATACAAGTCTGGAACTAGACACTCCCTTCTTTGAAGGATATCCGATTCTATCAGCTAGCATGGGTTTATTGTCGCCTGCTCCAGGTTTTGGCTTCAAGTCTTCGCATTAATCTCCTATGAGCATAGTACTAGCTGTTTTTCGCCACTTCAACATATTGTAACTTCCCCCATTAGTTCGATCTGTTTCCAGGTTCCTAAAAGTTAGTAAACCCCTACACTAGCAAGTAAAATAGCTGGAATTAACGATAATATCGGGAACACAATTGCAACTACCGCAATATCTCTGTATGATTCTTTATGTGTTAAACCTGTTACAATAAGGATTGTAATAACTGCACCATTGTGTGGCAATGCATCTAGGCCACCAGATGAAATGGATGCAATACGGTGAAAAGCTTCTGGAGCTATCCCTGAAGATAGAGCTATTTCATTGTATTTTTCACCTAATGCTTCCATTGTAATACCTAAACCTCCAGATGCAGAACCGGTTGCACCTGACAATACATTTGATGCAATTGCCATAGAGATTAAAGGATTTGCATCAATTCCTAGAATATAATCACTTAATTTTTGAAATCCTGGAACAACACGTACAACTGTTCCAAATCCAACTGCAGCAGATGTATTAATCATTGCCATTACCGAATCTGAAGCCCCTTGGTTTAAAGCTGGAATAAAACCTTTCAGTTTATTGATAGATAATAAAATGATTAGTAAAACAGCTACTATTAAACAAACAACTATATCCCATTTAAGTACGTTAAGTGTAAAGATTACTGAAACAAGAGGTAGTAGAGATATAATAATATGTGGAGGATTTTCAATTAATTTGCCTTTCGATTCGGCATCCTTTTTTAACTCTTTGAAACCTTCACCAGCTGCTTTTAATTTTTTTTCTCTTCTTTTAAGATAATAAAAAGCTCCTCCACCCATAACTAACGAAGCAGCAAGCCCCATAATTGGCGCTGCGGTTGCCGTAGTATTAAAATACACGGTTGGAATTAAATTTTGGATTTGCGGCGTTCCAGGAAGCGCTGTCATTGAAAAGGTCATCATGCCCGCTACAATTGTTCCCGGCATAAGTCTTCTGGGAATATCGGCTTGTCTAAACATACTTACTGCAAGTGGGTAAACTGCAAATACAACCACAAATACACTAATACCGCCATATGCCAATGTCGCAGAGGCCATAATCACACCTATTATTGCCTGCTTTTCACCAAATAGTTTAATAATACCTTGAGCGACGGATTGAGCCATTCCACTGTATTCCATTAATTTACCAAATATTGCACCTAACATAAATACAGGGAACCAACTTTTCGTGAAATCTACAAATCCTTGCATATATGTGTTTGTATATGCATCAAGTAAGTCGAGTCCTCCGAAAATTGCCACGACCCCAGCACAAATCGGAGCTATCCATATAATTGACCAACCACGATAAGCTAGGACTATTAACAAAATTAGTCCTAATAATATTCCTAACATTAAATCCCCCCTTAAATCAACAATTATATTTACCTTTATGTAACCCCTTACATTATTAAAATATAAAATAAATTTTTATACTCACAATCAATATTTATAAAACAAGGGCCAACTGAATGGCCCCTTATTTTAGCTACTAGGAAAGGCAAAGTTTGTTTCGTCAGAGTCTGTTTCGTCAAACCATCTCTCAGATACTGTTTTGGTTTTTGTGAAGAATCTTGCAGTGTCCGGTCCAAACATTTGACCCTCACCAAATCTAGAATCCTTCCACCCTCCGAAATTGTGGTATCCTACTGGGATTGGGATAGGAACATTTACACCAACCATTCCCACTTCAATTTCTTGTGTAAATTTCCGAGCATCACGTCCACTGTTAGTAAATACAGTCACTCCATTACCATATTGATGATCATTAATTAATTGTATCGCCTCTTCAATTGAGTCTACTGAAACGATTACACGTGCGGGACCAAATACCTCCTCTTTGTATACATTCATATCAGGAGTAACATTATCTAACAACGTTGCACCAAGATAGAAACCTTCTTTATTTTCAACATCGGGATTTCTACCGTCAACAACAATGTTAGCTCCTTCATTAATTGCTTCGTCAATTGCTTCTAGAATAGTTTGCTTCGCTTCTGCACTAATTACTGCACCAAAATCTGCGCTTACGTCATCATAGGACCCAGGTTTTAAGTTTTCCACTTTTACTTTTAGTTTTTCCGTAAATAATTCTTTTGTTTTTTGACCTACAGTCATCGCTACTGAAATTGCCATACATCGCTGAGAAGCGGATCCATAAGCAGCACCTAAAAAGGAATCAACCGCTTTATCTAAATCTGCATCTGGCATGATAACCATGTGATTCTTTCCACCACCAAAGGCATTTACTCTCTTATGATGCTTGGTTCCTGTTTCATAAATGATTTCAGCCACTTTTGTGGAGCCTACAAAGCTGATTGCCTGTACATCCTTGTGTGTAATAATAGAATTTACAGTATCTTTATCACCATTTAAAACATTCCAAACTCCATTAGGTAATCCAGCCTCTTCCCACAGGTCAGATATTAAAAGAGCAGAATATGGAACCTTTTCAGATGGTTTTAAGATCATTGCATTTCCAACAGCAACTGCCATTGTACTCATAGCAAGTGGAACCATAACAGGAAAATTAAAAGGTGAGATACAAGTGACAACACCTAAAGGTTGCTTCATAGAGTATGCATTAATTTCCCCACCTACGTTAACAGAATGTTCTCCTTTTAGGATTTGTGGTGCTCCTATAGCCAAATCAACGGATTCAATTCCTCTACTTACTTCACCTGCGGCATCTGACACAGTTTTCCCATTTTCTTTACCAATCAATCTGGCTAATTTGTCTGTATTATCTACTAATAACTGACGAAATTTAAAAAGAACCTCTACTCTTTTTCCAACTGAAGTATTAGCCCATTTTTTTCCCGCTTCTTTCGCAAGTTTTACGGTCTCGTCCACTTCTTCAACCGATGCATAAGGGACGGTGGCTATTTTTTGACCTGTTGACGGACTATATACATAACCAAACTTATCATTCTTCCCTCTAACCTTTTCACCATTAATATAATGTGATACGGCTTCTAACGTCACTGTTTCCATTAATTACACTCCCTATTTTTGGAATAGCTTATATTTAATGTATAATCTGTTAATTAATTGCCCAAAAGTAGACCTTTTGTAAATAACTATTTAGCAGCTTCTACTGTTTTATTTGTGAGCATGAGATATGCTGATGACATATCCTTCTCAGCATAACCTTCAATATTTGATTCGAAATAATCAACTAACATTTTCCCTAAAGGTAACTCTCTATTCAGAGATTCCGATACATGATTTGCTAACTTCAAATCTTTCAGTAAAAGAGCTGTTGTAAATGATCCCTTAATATACTCATTTTTTTCAATAAAGCTTTTATAGTTTCGTGTAAATACTCCACTCTGGCCAGAGCTTACATTTACAATTTCGTAAACTTTTTCATGACTTAATCCCGCGGCATCTGCAAGCGATAAAGCTTCAGCTACTGCTTGGGTATGAATACCAGCCATTAAGTTATTGATCAATTTAACAATAGTCCCTAGTCCATGGTCTTCCCCAACATGGAAAATATTTTTCCCAATTGTATTTAAATAAGGTATCGCGAATTCAAAGGTATCCTGAGCTCCACCAACCATCACACTTAATGTTGCTGCCTCAGCTCCTGTCACACTTCCACTTACTGGAGCAGCCAAATATTGAATACCATTCTCTTCGGCAGTTTGGGCAATCTTTTTATTTACTTCAGGAGATACTGTACTTAAATCAATTAATGTTAACGGTGCCTCGCCATTCGGTATAAGTCCATCTGGATTCAAATAAACACTTTCTACAATCTGTGGAGTAGGCAAGCTAGTAAGCATAATATCTACTTCACTTGAAAGAGTTGCTGGAGTAAAACCAACTCTGCCACCGATTTCAACAAAACGTTTTTCATTCTCCTTATTAACGTCCACCCCATAAACGGTATATCCAGCTTTCAACAAATTTGATGCCATTGGAAATCCCATGTTACCTAAACCTATAAACCCCACTTTTTTTACATCCATAAAATCCCTCCTTTGGATTATAAGGCAAATCAGAAAACGCTGTCATTTCAAACTAAACTGTTTTACGAAATTATACTCATAATAGTTTTAATTTTTGTTAATCCTCTCTATTCAAAAGTAAGTAAAAAAGAATTAAATACTAATTTTTGAGAAAAGGTATATTGCTTTAAAACTAGAATTTAGTAAAGATAAAATTGCATTATTTTTATTTCCTATTCATCTCCCACCAACACCGTCTTCGCAATACTCTCATCCAACTCCTCAAACGCATCATAACTAATCGTCTCATAAAGCTCTTTTCGCGTCTGCATATCAGAAACGCCCTCTTCTTGAGATCCCTGCTCTTTAATCAAATTAAAAATACGTTCATAAGCTTTCGCAGCTACTCTAAGCGAAGTCACGGGATAAATCACCATACTAAATCCCATATCTTGAAATGCCCCTGCCGATATAAACGGTGTCTTACCAAACTCAGTCATGTTTGCAAGCAGCGGTACTTCTACCTTATCTGCAAACCAGCGAAACTCTTCTTCATTCTGTAATGCTTCTGGGAAAATAGCGTCGGCACCAGCATCAATATATGCTTGCACTCTCTCTAAAGCTGCTTCTATCCCTTCAACTGCCCTAGCATCAGTTCTTGCTACAACAATTAAGGATGGAGCTACCTCTTTTATAGCTTTAATTTTTTGTGCCATCTCTTCTGTTGTAACAAGCTGTTTCCCATTCAGATGTCCGCATTTTTTAGGTAATTGTTGATCTTCTATCTGTACTGCTGCTACATTGGCTTCCACCATTTCAAGTGCAGTTCGTGCAGCATTAAGTACCCCGCCGAATCCCGTGTCAATATCAACAAGTACCGGTAAATTAGTAGCCCGAACGAGATCCCGAGCTCGTTCGGTAACTTCTGTTGAGGTTACAATGCCAAGATCTGGTAATCCGCGACTAGCGGTGTATGCTGCGCCAGATAAATAAAGGGCTGAGAATCCAGCATCTTTTGCAACCAGTGCGGCCATCGCATCATGTGCACCGGGGATTTGTAAAATAGTTTCTAACTGTATAAGTTCCTTAAATTGATTTGCTAATTCTATTTGCGTTGACTGTTGATTTACAATCCATGCCATACTAGATGAGCCTCCTTAAATAAATAACTCAACAAATTCATTTACATTCATTTTGATGAGCTTTTGATAATCATTGCTTATTTCTTCGGTTTTCTTTCGCTGCTTTTCTGTATAGTGTGTAGCGAGGTTGGCCGTAAATTTTTCTAAAATTTTCGGTCCTGCTTCCTCTCTGCGGAACCGATGCCCCAATGGATATTCGCATTCAACATTTTCCGTTGCAAATCCATCCTTAAATTGAACCTGAACTGCATTTGCGATTGAGCGCTTGCTCGGATCTAGATAATCTTTCGTATACTGTTTGTTTTCCACAACAACCATTTTATCTCTCAATAAATCAATTCTAGGATCTGCAGCCACTGTATCTTCATAGTCTTCAGCTGTAATATCGCCTTTTAAAAGTCCCACTGCTGTAATATATTGAAGACAATGGTCACGATCAGCTGGATTGTTTAAAGGTCCTTTCTTATCAATGATTCTGATAGCTGATTCATGGGTGGTAATGGTTATTTTTTCAATTTCATCTATCCGATCTACCACATCTGGATGCAATTGTACTGCTGCCTCTGCAGCAGTTTGCGCATGGAATTCTGCTGGGTAGGAAACTTTAAATAATACATTCTCCATCACATAACTATCTAACGGTTGGCTAAGCTTTAAGCTTTGTTTGTTAAATAACACGTCCTGGAATCCCCAGCCCTGTGCAGTCAGTGCGGTAGGATAACCCATTTCTCCTTTTACAGCCATCATCGCTAAACGAACCGCTCTACTTGTAGCATCCCCAGCAGCCCAAGATTTGCGGGACCCTGTATTAGGTGCGTGTCGGTACGTTCGTAAGCTGGAATTGTCTATCCAGGCATTCGATAATGCATTGTTAATTTCCTCTTTTTCACCACCCAACATCTTTGTTACGACTGCTGTTGTTGCAATTTTTACATATAGCACATGGTCTAACCCTACACGGTTTAAACTGTTCTCTAATGCTAAAACCCCTTGAATCTCATGTGCTTTAATCATCATTTCCAGCACATCATAAATTTTAAGTGGCTCTTGACCTTTGGAAATACGTTGCTGGCTGACATAATCAGCTACTGCCAATATTCCTCCTAAGTTATCGGATGGATGCCCCCACTCTGCAGCAAGCCATGTATCGTTATAATCAAGCCAACGAATCATCGCCCCAATATTGAATGCCCCCTGTACTGGATCAAGCACATAAGAAGTTCCTGGAACACGGCTTCCATTAGGAACAACCGTACCAGGTACAACTGGTCCTAGTAATTTTGTACATTCAGGGTAACTGAGCGCCAGAATTCCACACCCAAGGGTATCGATTAATACATACTGCGCAGTTTTGAAAGCTTCCTCACTTGTTATTTCTTTATTTAATACATAGTCAGTAATTTCTTCTATGAGGGCATCTGTTTTCTGCCGTTCATCCACTTTCAACATGCTTATCTCCCTTTCTCTTTATGTTTCGTTTTTGTATTCATTAAAAATTACAGAATACCTTCCTTACACATAGCGTTCACCAGTATAATTTACTCGAGGGCGAAATAACCGATTGTTTTCATGCTGTTCCATAACATGGGCACATAGTCCAACTGTTCTCGCACTGAAGAAAATTGGCGTATATAATGGAATTGGTATACCTAGCATCCAATAAACAGGTGCTGCGTAATAATCTAGATTTGGATATAGTCCTTTTTCCTGCTCCATTATCTTTTCACCAGCCTCACACATTTCCAACAGCAGATAATCGCCCTTTTTATCACATAATTGCTTTAAGGATTCTTTCATGATAAGTGCTCTTGGATCCATCTTTTTCATGTATACACGATGACCGAATCCCATAATTTTCTCTTTATTCAGTAATTTTTCTCTCAGTAAATCTTCAAATTCTGTAACTGAACTAGCTTCATTCAACATATACATAACCGCTTCGTTCGCTCCACCATGCAAACTTCCTTTCAAAGAGGCAACTGCACCGGTCAGAGCACCGTAAATATCAGATTGGGTCGATGCAATAACTCTTGCAGTGAAGGTTGAATTAGGCATTTCATGTTCGCTGTATAAAAGAAGAGAGCGATCAAAGATATTTGCCTCTAGTTCGGTTGGTTTCTCACCTGTGATCATATATAAGAAGTTAGCGCTATAGGAAAGGTCCTTCTGCGGATATACAGGTTTTTGTTCATTAATAATTCGGTAGCTATTTACAGTAATGGTTGGGAGTTTCCCTAAAAGTTGGTATGCTCTTTCCTTATTTAGTGAACGATTGTCTATATTCTCATCGTAACCAGAAAGTACGGATATTCCAGTTCTCAATCCATCCATCGGGTGAGTCTGTTTTGGTAATAGTTGAAGGACATCAAATAGCCTTGAGGGCACATCATAATTTGAACTTAACTTTTCTTCCAAACCCACTTTGTCAGTTGCTGAAGGCAAGGTCCCTTCCAATAATAGATTGACAATGTCGACGTATTCCTTGTCCTTCGATAGTTCAATCAGTTCATACCCTTTAATAATGATTTTCTCTTGCTCCACATCAAGAAAAGAAATTGCTGTTTCTGATGCGATAACCCCTTCTAAACCTGGAAAATACTTGTCTACTGTCTTCATCAAAATCCTCCTTATTTAATCTTTATGAGGTATCTTATGATGCAAAATCTTCAACTAAAAGCATTTTTGAAAACGTTATCATATCAACTGATTCTATTATAATATTGATTTGAAGATTAGGAAAATATATAATATTTATAATCAGCCATAGAGTATATCAATACCTATTTGCTTAATCCATTATTTTCCAAAACTAAGGGGTGGTGGGAATGAATTATCAAGATTGGGAAATGCTTGCAACATTGCATTCTACAGAGAACATCACACAGGCAGCACACCGTTTATTTTTATCACAGCCAACATTGACTTCTCGCATAAAGAAATTAGAAGACTATTACAAGATACAAATTATTATGAGAAAGCGAAGAGGGGTCACGTTTACCCCCGAGGGAGAAAAGCTTGCTGAACATGCTATACATATGCTAAATGAGCAAAGAAAAATTGAAGAAAAGTTAAACAACATGGGAAAACAAGTCGCAGGAACACTTCGAGTAGGAGTCTCTAATTTTTTTGCTCTAAATAAAATGCCTAAATTGCTACGTTTATTTAAACAAGAATATCCAAACGTGGAATTCCAAGTTGTTTCTGGATGGAGCAGCGAAATGCATCGGTTAATTTTGAATAATGATGTACATATTAGCTTTATCAAAGGGGACTATCCCTGGAAGGAACGAAAAGAATTACTCTATGAAGAGAATATCTGCATCGCATCTCCATGGGAATTTGAATGGGAATCACTTCCAACCTTACCACGTATCGATTATTTTACGGATGAACGGATGAAAAGTCTCGTAGATCATTGGTGGTACAATAATTACAAGCAAAGTCCCAATATAAATATTCAAGTCAATCAAGTGGAAACATGTAAAGAGATGGTTATCAATGGGTTAGGCTATGCTATTTTGGCAGACTTAGTTGTCCGCCCACACCCCGAACTTATCACTAAACCATTATATAATCATTTAGGTAAGCCAATTACACGTAAAACATGGATGTATTATCATGAAGAATCATTGAAGATGAATATTGTTCATGCATTTGTTAGTTTTATTCGGACGTTGGATGTGAAAGGATTGTAAATAAAAGATAGAAAGCAGCTTAAATGTATTAGCGCTTTCCATCTTTATTAATTTTAGAAAAGTTAATTTTGTATTACTATTATTCAGGTCACTAAACACCTACCACCCCATATAAACCCTAACCTGCACATACCCCATCACCATCACATAGAGGACGAGCGCAAACTTCCAATTAAACTTCACCCCATTCTTAAATCCACTCAATCCATTTGCACCACTCAGCACGATAATGGGCATCAGTACCGGCGACAATAAAATTGATATCGAACTTCCCAACGTTACAGTAAGAACGATAAGTTCAGGTGGATAAGGAAGATAGATACTTTCCAGAATCCCTGCAACCAGAACCATTACCGTGAGTGGCCCGAGCCCCACAAACCCAAGTATAATAATCATAAAGGGAAGGAAGTATAAGACATTCAGGAAAGGCAGCACCTCCTGAAGGGAATAGATACCATTCACGAAGAAGCTTGCAAAACCAGTTTGACTCAGTCCAAAAATAAGTATTCCAGCGCCAAGCATGACACAGAGCTGATAGGATTGATGTGCCATGTCTTTTCGGACGTATGTTTTTGCAGTATCTATCAGTCTATTCATTTTGCCTTTGAATACATAGTACGAAACAATCCATATCATTACGATTAGTGGAATTAACACAAGCAGCTCGATATCCACGAAGGAGCTTAGAATAAAAATGGAACCGAAAAGTGAAACAAATAGAATACTAAATTCGATAACATTCCGGTTCATTGCCTTCTTATTGGAAGTATGGCTGAGAAGATCTTCTATTTCTGACGTTAGCCCAGCAGTAAGGTTCACGCCATATTTTCTTTCCTCAAATTTGGAAAAGATAAGTGAGACAATAACACCGGCAACAGCTACAAGCATCCCCTGTAAAATGGAAACTCCAAGCGAGGCATCCATTGTTTCCACAACATATGCAAAGCTTGGGATACTCACAACCCACATGACGGAAAGTGCAAAACCACGAAGGATGGCTGTCCCTTTAAAGTTCTCCCAGGCTTCTCCCTTTTCATCTTTCAAAATCATATTCACAAATTGATACATCATTGGAATTGAACCAAATAACATGAAGTAAGCGATGATTTGCGTAAATGAAATAATGCCGAAGTAAAACTTTCTGCTTGTATTGAGAAGGCGATGACCAAACCCCATTATAGCTTCCAAATAAGGCTCTTCCCGCAGCACCCAGCTGATCATCGGTACAATAACAAGCAACCCGATCATATTACGCATCTGAAGAAAACCATTCAACACACCTTGTGTAAGCGAGGTGTCCGAAAATACTAAAATCACGACGCCTACCATAAACAGACCAAGCGGCATTTTTATTTTTGGCGGTGTATAGATAATGACAGTGAAAACAAATATGCCCATACCGCTGATGGACAGTGAAGTAAGTAATATATCGTGTTCATTAAAATAAGTATAAAAATGCAAAATCGTAAATAAGGTAATCGAAAGGGTTAAACCCCACTGGATAACTTTCTTCATAGCAAATGCTCCTAAATTACTTTTTATTCCTATTTTTTCATAAATTCATCAGTTCGTCTATAGCGACACACATGATTGCTGATTTCCAATAACAATAAAAACTGCTTATCTCCAGTTTTTGAGATAAACAGTTTTATTTTGAATCTTGCAGCTAATCGCCGTACTTGATTGCGACATTCTTAACAACCGTATAATTATAAAGCGCAATCCAGCCCTTTTCCCGGCCAAATCCACTCTTCCTATATCCACCGAACGGCATCTGGACACCGCCGCCGGCACCGTAATTATTTACAAATACCTGTCCTGCATCAATTCTGCTTGCAAGATAATGGGCACGATTAATATCTTTTGTCCAAATTCCGGTAACCAGCCCATACTCGGTACTGTTCGCTAATTCAAGCGCTTCCTTCGTATCTTTAAATGTAAATACAGTCAAGACCGGTCCAAAGATTTCCTCCTGGGCAAGCTTGCTTTCGGGGCTGACTCCATCAATAATGGTAGGTTCCAGATAATAACCCCCTTCATAACCATCAACGTGTACACGATTTCCACCTGTTACAATTTGCCCTTCTGCTTTAGCAAGTTCCACAAATTCCATCACACGATTGAATTGTTTCTCATTCAGGATCGGACCGATATCCTTATCTTCTATGCCGGCATTGACTTCGAGACTTTTAAACCGATTGACCACTTTACCCAAGAATTCATCTTTAAACGATTCCTCAATGAGTAACCTGGAACCTGCCGAACATGTCTGTCCTGCATTTTGGATAATTGCGCGGACAACGCCATCAACCGTTTTTTCAACATCACAATCGGCAAAAACAATGTTCGGTGACTTCCCGCCGAGCTCCAATGTTACCGGGACGACATTTGCAGTTGCTGCCTGTGCTACTGCAACGCCTGTCTGAACAGATCCGGTAAACGTGACGTGGTTGACAGACGGGTGTCCTGATAAGGCTGCACCAGCTTCGAAACCATATCCTGTAATATGATTGAAGACGCCATTTGGAAGCCCCAGTTCAGCAAAGTATTCGGTCAGTTTGTTTGCTGTCATTGGCGTATCTTCTGCACTTTTTACAACAACGGTATTTCCCATTGCTATCGCTGCCGCAACACTGCGTGAGATGATTTGTATCGGGTAATTCCAAGGGATAATATGTGCGGTAACGCCTACCGGTTCCCTCACGACATAATCAATCAGCCCATCCTCAATCGGAATCGTATCACCCATAACTTTATCTGCCGCTCCTCCATAAAATCGGAAATAGCGGATGGCTGCATCGACATCTGCATATCCCTGGGCCAGTGGTTTTCCCACATCAATTGTCTCTAATTTGGCTAGTTCATCACGGTTCGCTTTCAGTTTGTCTGCGATGGCAAATAATAGATCCCCTCTTTCATGGGGGTTAACCTTTCGCCATTCTTCATCGTGAAATGCCTTCTTCGCCGCCTCTACAGCTGAACTTACATCTTCCTTCGTGCCACAAGGGATACTCGCAATCACTTCACCGGAAGATGGATTTTTTACATCGATTGCCTCACCATTCGAACTTTCAACCCATTCTCCATTGATAAACATCTTTAATCTTTCCACATAAACCCTCCTCTTTTATTTTTCTGTTCGACAAATACCGACAAAATCCGGGGAGTGACAGGCACCTATATATTTCTGCCGCCGTCTACGTGCAGGATGGTGCCTGTAATCATGTTGGCTTCCTCAGATAATAGAAATTTAATGGAGTTTGCTATGTCGTCTGGCTGAATCAGTCTTCCGAGTGGTACACTTTTTTCGAAGATTTCCTTTTTCGTGTCTTCTATCTCTGCTTCTGCTGCAGTGAATTTGCCAAGCATCGTTGTGTCCGCTGGCCCGGGATGCAAGATATTTACATTTATATGAAATGGTGCCAGTTCTAATGCCATCGCCTTCGTAAATGACTCGACTGCTCCCTTTGATGCAACATAAGCTTGCAGTCCAGGTCTCGGTCTTGTCGCTGAGACAGAACCCACATTAACAATCTTACCGGTTTTGTTTCCTTTCATATAGAGTGCCGCTTCCCGGCAGGTCAGGAAAGTCATTGTCAAATTGATATCCATTATTTTATGGAATTCCTGCAAACTCACTTTCTCAATTGGCGTATTGCTTTGCGCAATTCCTGCGATATTCGCCAGGCCATCTATACTGCCAAATTTCTCAGACACTGTTTTAAAGGCTCTCTTAACAGTATCTTCGTCCAGAAAGTTACCTTTATAAGCCATGAAATTTTTCTGCCCAGCAAATGGTTCCAGTGAATCTGTATTGAGATCACAGCCGACCACATTCGCACCATTCTTCAAAAGTAATTCCACGGTAGCTTTTCCCATTCCGCCGCCTGCACCTGTTACTACAATTGTTTTTCCTTTGACAGTCATCATTATCACTCCATTTACTGTAGTTTTGCTTCATGTGAGTTATTCGTGAACTGTTTTGTTCTATCCAAGCAGTTTTTCTGCAATGGCACTACCTACTTCTTCTGTTGTTGCTGAACCTCCAATATCTGGAGTCAAATGTTTTTTCTCTACCAATAATTCTTCAATTGCTTGTAAAATTTTATCGTGCAAATCTCTTCTTCCCAAATGTTCCAGCATTAGTGCAGCCGACCATATTTGTGCAATTGGATTCGCGATTCCTTTTCCTGCAATATCGGGTGCCGAGCCATGAACAGCTTCAAACATGGAGGGGAACTCACGAGACGGATTGATATTTCCCGAGGGAGCAACGCCAAGTCCGCCGACAATTGCCGAACCCAAGTCAGATAAAATATCGCCAAATAAGTTTGAGGCCAATACGACCTGAAAGCTTTCCGGCCGCTGGACAAAATATGCGGCAAGCGCATCAATATAATAGCGTTCATAAGCAATATCGGAATTGGCTTCCGCAACTTCTTCCACAATCTGATCCCAGAATTTCATCGCATGGATGATGGCATTGGATTTTGTCGCATTGGTCACTTTAGTTAAATCATGCTCACGGGCATAGCGGTAGGCAAATTCCGTTATCTGGGTTACACCCTGCCGCGTCATAATGGTGTTTTGGACGGCCATTTCACGAGATTCTCCATGAAACATTGTCCCTCCAATATTGGAATATTCACCTTCACCATTTTCACGAATGATTACGAAATCTATTGGGTCTTCTTTCCTCAATGGACTTGCCAAGCCCTTCAATAGCTTGACGGGTCTGAAGTTGACATATTGCTGGAAGTTCTTGCGGATTGGCATAATCAAGTCCCAAATCGATATCTGATCAGGCACACGTTCGTCTCCGATTGCTCCAAACAGAATGCTGTCATATTCCTTTAAAACTTCCAACCCATTCTCAGGCATCATTCGTCCATGATCCAAATAATACTGACTATTCCAATTGAGCTCTTCAACTTCGAATTCAAAACTGGCGTCAATCTTTGCCAGAGCATGTAAAACCTTCACTGCTTCCTTTGTAACTTCAGGTCCAATACCATCTCCAGGCAGGACAGCAATTTTATAAGTACTCAATATTAAACACCTCTCCTATCTATTCAGCATCAGCAAACTTAATGCCGGTAGAAATGAAATAACTAATAAACTAATGATCATTACGATAATAAACGGTATGATTGCCCGTATGACATGTTCGATTTTTGTGCCCGATATATTGGAGGCTACGAACAGATTCACTCCGACCGGCGGCGTAATAAATCCGATAGCTAGATTGACAATCATGATAATCCCAAAATGGATCAAATCAATACCAAGTGCCGTTGCAATCGGAGCAAGGATTGGTGTCATAATAATGATTGCGGCAGAAGTCTCGATAAACGTACCGATGATGAGCAATAACAGGTTAATGATCAAGAGAGCAATGATTACATTATCCGTAATACCAAGCATGAATTCTGCCATTTCCCTAGGTACTCTTTCCCTTGTCAGGTAATATCCGAATACGGAAGCCCCCGCAATAATGAACATAATAACCGCACTCATTACAACAGATTTAGAAAATATCTCCGGCAGATCCTTTAACTTGATTTCCCGATAGATAACAATTCCAACGATAAGCCCGTAAACCACAGCCACGACTGCTGCTTCAGTAGGAGTAAATATACCTCCGTAAATACCGCCTAATATAATAACAGGCATCAGCATCGCAAGAATGGCGTCAAAGAAAGCTTTGGTCAATTCCTTGAATGTAAATGTCTCTCCCCCACCATACCCCTGTTTCAAAGATATGACATAAACTAAAATCATGAGAGACAACGTAACCAGTACCCCTGGAATTACACCAGCAATAAACAGCTCACTGATCGATACACCTGCAGTAACCCCGTACAACACAAGCGGTACACTTGGAGGAATCATCACCCCGATTGTTCCGCCAGCAGCCTGGATCGCTGTAGAAAAACTTTTATCATATCCTTTTTTCACCATTGCCGGGATCAGAATGGAGCCGACGGCAGCTGTAGTCGCTGCTGCCGAGCCAGATATGGCTGCAAAAAATGCACACGCTGCAATCGAAACAATCGCCAGTCCACCATTTACCCGACCAAATATTACATTGGCAAAGTGAATCAGCCTTCTGGAGATACCCCCACTTTCCATTAATTTACCGGCAAGTATAAAGAATGGAATGGCAAGAAGTGGAAACGAGTCTACTGAGTTAAACATTCGTTGCATGATTACAATCAATGAAACATCTCCCTGAATCAGGAAAATAAACGAAGCAGAGATGGCAAGTGCAATTGCGATCGGTACATTTATGAAAAACAATAAAATCATCAGACTAAACAACAGAATCGTCATGCTCACCGCCCCCTTTCAAAGCTTCCACGAAATTGGACAGATGATTTACCGCCAAAAGCAGGCCACTGATCGTAATGACTAAATAGAGCATCCCCATCGGTATGCGGAGCACCGGAGATAATTGGTTCATAGCGCTATTCGCCAAACTGAATCCATGAACAATCATAAGCAGATAGAACAACAGACAGACAAGAAGTGCAATTGTTTGCAAAAATTTCTTTCCAGCCGGTGGAAATTTATCTACTAAAATTTCTATACCTATATGTTGTTTTAAAGACATTGCATAGGCAGCACCCAAAAATGTCAAAACGATTAAACTATATCTCGCAAGTTCCTCGGTCCAGGCAAGTGGATTATTCATAACAAATCTGAACACGACTTGCATAAAAGTGGAAAACACGAGAACAGCCATTATGATATTGAGAAAATGTTTCATACCGTAATTTATGTAATTTACAATTCGCTGCACTAAATCCTCTCCCTATTTCATGAGAGAAAACAGGAGAAAATTAGATTCTCCTGTTCCTCCGCTTATCAAAGCATGTATTCTATTTTTGTGCATCCAAAATTTTATTCAATAGTTCCTGATGCTCTACCAATTCATATACTTCACTTACAGCTTCCTGGAATGGTGCAACATCGATATCCTCAATAATTTCCATACCTTGTTCTTTCAATGTTTCAATTGAATCTTTTTCCATCTCTACGATCATATCTCGTTCGACAGCCCCGATTCGTTCACCTTCCTCTACAACGATGTCACGTAAATCTTCAGGGAGTTCCTCATATGTCTGCTTACTCATCATGTAAATCGCGACAGAATAGACATGTCCGGTTAATGTCATGTATTCTTGATTGGATTCATAGAGACTATATTGATCTGCAACGATTGCCGGATTCTCCTGGGCATCAACTACTCCCTGCTGCAAAGCTGTTAAAGCTTCCGTCCATGCCATTGGAGTCGGTTGTGCTCCCAACTTTTCAAAAGCAGCCAAGTGGATTTCATTTTCCTGTGTTCTGATTTTTACTCCCTTTAGATCTTCTGGTTTTTCAATTGGATGTGTACTGTTTGTAATGTGTCGGTATCCATTTTCAGCCCAAGACAAACCGATAATCCCCTTTTCATCTAAAGCATCGAACAGTTCATTACCAATCTCCCCATTTAAAACTTCAACAGCGGATTCACGATCATTAAATAGAAATGGTGCATCCAATACTGCAAGTTCGGGAACAAAGTTGGTCACAGGTGCGGTTGATGAGACAACAAGGTCGACAGTACCCAATGTCATGCCTTCCGTCAACTCCCGTTCAGCACCTAGTTCACTGCATGGAAAAACTTCGATTACTACCCTGCCATCTGTTCTCTCTTCCACATTTTCTTTCATTTCCAACAACCCAAGATGATATGGATGATCATCCGGTAAAGAATGTCCTGCCTGTAATGTATAAACTTCTTGCCCATCTGCGTCACCACTATTGCAGGCTGCCATTAACACCATGGCCGAAAAAATCATAACCATAATCAGTTTCTTTTTCACAATAATTGCCTCCCCGTTACTTTCTGTATTTTTTTCTAAAGACACCAGTTACTCTTTTTAACACAAAATCACATTATTCAAAAAACAGATAATGTACGATCCCAGTACTAATTACTGCATGCTACATGTTACTGAAATCAACATAAAATTAATTGACGTAATTTCAATAAATTTGTCGCAATGTTTAAAACATATACTACCTAATTTAAAATTATTTGTAAATAGAGTTTTAAGAAATATTTTTAATTTCAGGAAAGTCATTTTCCTTTCTGATTTTCATTTCTTAAAAGTGCTTATGGATATGTTATAGGAGTGTCTCAGCAACTCTAATAAGGGTGATTTAAAGATTAAGCACAATTACCCTGAGGAAGTTAACAGTTCAATTGAGATTGAGACCTTCGTGAAAAAAATCAGCAGCCTCCTTCACTCTCTAATATGAAAGGGAAAACTCCTGATTTATTACCCGGGAAATATTTTGACGAATAATGCCAATTAGATGTTGTAATGAAGTTAAAATAGGCATTAAATACTGTCTCGTTATTTATGTAGGTTGGTTATAACTAAATTATCCTAATAGAGTTCTGCATTCTTTTTCCAGACAAAATAAAAAACGAGCCAGAGATCCACTCCAGACTCGTTTTCAGCCAAACAATAGCTTACCTTTTCCAATTATATTACAGCATGCGTATCGTCCTTCACATCTGTAATAAACATATGACCTGGTGCATGGGTAATGACCAGCTCCGGTTTGCTGGCCATTACAGCTGCCTGTGGTGTTACACCACAAGCCCAAAAAACGGGAACTTCTCCTTCATGAATCGTAACAGCATCTCCGAAATCCGGCTTGTCTATATCATCGATTCCAATTGCTGCAGGATCACCAATATGAACAGGTGCCCCGTGGACGGAAGGAAAGCGTGATGTTATCTGTGTTGCGCGGATTGCCTCTGAAGGTTTCATTGGCCGCATACTTACTACCATCGGCCCGCTGAATATTCCAGCTGCATCACAAGCAATATTTGTACTGTACATCGATACATTACGTTCCTGTTCAATATAGCGGATTGGAATCCCGTTTTCGAGAAGTGGCTTTTCAAAAGTAAAACTGCAGCCGATCAGGAAAGAAACGAAATCTTCCTGCCAATAGGTAGCAATTTCTGTTGTCTCTTCCGTCAGAACACCATCATGATAAATACGATATTTAGGAAGATCCGTTCTCAAGTCTGCTTCAGGTGCAGTTTTTCCTGGCTCTGCTGAACCTGCATCCGTAACCTCAATAAGCGGACAGGATTTGGGATTGCGTACGCAGAACAGTAAAAAATCATAAGCATATTTCTTCGGCATAATGACAAGGTTTGCCTGTGTAAACCTTGGAGCCAAACCGGTTGTTGGCTTCGTCCACTCACCAGTTCTGATTGCGCTGCGAATTTCTTTCGGGCTCTGATACATGCGAAGGCCTCCTTGTTGAGATGAATGTATTATTACTATTATGGCTTTTGAAATTGTGAACATTGTTATTTATATTGTGAACTATGGCATAGTTGCAGGAAACTTCGGCAAAATGGAGTAATACTACGGCGAAGTCACTGTGAACTATGGCTTCCTCACTTAAATCTACAATCAAATAACTCCCGCATGCAGACTCAGATTTCGCAATAAAATTTCACGTTCGACATACAGCTGTTGTGCCTCTTCCACGCTCATGGCTTCAAATTGCAGTTCACTGCCGGACATTTTCTGAACGACATATGGAAGATCGACGGTAATTACCGTGGCGATTCTCGTATAGCCTCCTGTCGTTTGCCTGTCTGCAAGCAAAATAATTGGCTGTCCGTTTGCTGGCACTTGGATCGCCCCAGGTAAAATGGCATCTGAGATAATATCTGCCCCATTAAGATGGGATATTTCGGGTCCTTCCAGACGGTAACCCATACGATCAGATTGAGCAGTCATTGTAAATGTTGACGTGCAAAATTTTTCAAACTCTTCTTCCGAAAATGCTTGCTGGTCAGGCCCTGGAATCACTCGGATTTTTTTTTGTGAACGATAATCCGGGACAAGACTGTCGGATAACCCTCTTCCAGATAGTTTTCCAAGCGGTTCATTCGCTTCACCTGCATCCAAACGATCGTCATTTTGAAGATAACGCCCTTCGAATCCACCTATCCCTGCTTTGACATACGTGGATTTACTTCCCATAACTGAAGAAGTTTTTATGCCTCCAGCCACAGCGATATAAGTATAGCTTCCGCTTTGAGGCTGGCCGAATGTCAGATGTTGCCCTCTTTTTGCTTTAAAGGACTTCCAATTTGCAACCGGCTTACCATCCAGTTTAGGAGATAAATCGGCCCCACAAATTGCAAGTACCGTTTCTTCGAGCACACGCAGCTCTGGACCCATAATTACTACCTCTAGACCTGCTTCATTTCGGTGATTTCCAACGAGTAAGTTTGCTACCTGCAACGCAAAACTGTCCATGGCACCCGAGACGACTACGCCATACTGCTGGTAGCCCGTTCTGCCAAGATCCTGTACAGAGGTTGCCAGCCCTGACTTGATTACTTCAAATAGTTTCCCCATTTACTTCCCTACTTTTTCTATAGAAATACCTTGTGCTGTTAATTCATTATAAAGTCTTTTTGCAAATTCCAATGACTTTTGTTCGTCCCCATGGATGCAGATCGTATCCGCTTGAATTGCGACATCAGAGCCATCGACTGCTTCCACTTTTCCATCCTTTACCATGCGGATGACCCGACTGACAGCTTCATCGGCATCTTCAATCATCGCGTTTTCCGCAGTGCGTGGGGTTAATGTGCCATCAGGCTGATACGTGCGGTCTGCAAATACTTCTTCGGCAACAGTAAGACCCGTTTCTCTTCCATGCTTAACAAGTTCACTGCCTGCAAGGCCAAATAAAATAAGGTTTGGATTTATAGCATAAACTGCTTCGGCAATTGCCTGGGATATTTCCTTATCCTTTGCAGCCATATTATACAAAGCACCATGTGGTTTAACATGATTCAGTCTGTTGCCATTGATTTTTGCGAACGATTCGATTGCTCCTACCTGGTATACAACGAGATTATAGACTTCTTCCGGAGCAATTTTCATCGGACGGCGACCAAACCCGATCAAATCCTGCAATCCCGGATGTGCCCCAAGTCCAACGTTTTTTTCCGTTGCATTTTTTACTGTCAGTTGCATGACATTATGATCGCCGGCATGATAACCGCAGGCAATATTGGCAGAAGATATGTAGTTCATCACTAAATCATCCTGCCCAATTGTATATGCGCCAAAACTTTCTCCCAAATCGCTGTTCAGGTCGACGTGATTTGCCATCGTATCTCTCTCCCATCGTTATTTTTTATATTTTTCGACATGAGTAATGTAGCTTCCCGCTTTGACTTCCGCCTCAATCCTGTCAAATTCCTCCGAAGTAATTGGAACGAAACGTATATAATTTCCCGCACGAAGCAAAATTGGCTGCTCCCGATTCGGATCATAGATGGTCACTGGGGTTTGTCCAATGATTTGCCAGCCACCCGGTGAATCGAGCGGATATATTCCGGTCTGTTCGCCCGCGATTCCCACTGACCCGGCTGGAATTGCCTCCCTCGGATTGGATAACCTCGGTGCGGCAATTTTTTTTGACATACCTCCAAGATAAGGAAAACCTGGAATGAAGCCCATCATGTAGATTAAGTAGTCTGTTCCGGTGTGAACTGAGATGACTTCCTCTTCTGAAAGCCCATTTCTTTGTGCAACCCGTAAAAGATCTGGACCTTTTTCTCCCCCGTAAAGCACAGGAATATGCACGACCTCTGCTGCAGGCAGATCTAGATTGGAAAGCTGATCCTCCATCAATTTTATTCGCTTTTTTAATTCATCAAATAAAATAAGATACGGGTCATAGACTATGGAAACCGCCGTATATGTTGGAATCCATTCGATGACACCTGGTATCTGTTCTTTTTCAAGGTACATGCAAAAGCTCCGGATTTTTTCATTTATCTCTTCGGAAATAGTGTTTCCAAAATCAACCCGCAGGCCTGCATCCCCATAAGCAGTTATTTGTAACATTCGTATCCCACCATCATAAAGATTAAGAGGATTTACTCATTATCCTCTTTATATTATAACATTTTTTATTAGACGCTTTTCAAACTGCCCCTAAAACAATTGCGGCAATGTTTGGAGCAGTGTTCTGATTCCGAGATATGCTGTTAAGATAACAACAATTGCACCAAACACGGTCAGCCAGACGGGGTGCTTGTAATCACCGACAATTTTCGAATTATGTGCAGCCAACAGAATACATCCCAAAGTCAATGGCAAAATCAATCCGTTTACAGCACCAGCCAGGACGAGCAGCGTTACTGCTTGGCCGACAAAAACAAAAACAGTTGTTGAAAATATAATAAAACCGATAATCCAATATCTGTAATGTTTTTCAATTTTTCCGTGAAACGACCTTAGAAATGACACGGAAGTATACGCTGCCCCGATTACAGAAGTGATCCCTGCAACCCATAGAACGAGCCCGAACATTCGGTAGCCGATTTCTCCGGCAGCATACTGAAACACCGTTGCTGCGGGATTTTCCGGATTCAAGCTCACACCAGCAGAAACGACACCGAGCACAGCAAGGAAAAGCATAATCCGGATAAAGGATGCCACTAAAATCCCCATGACAGATGTCCGATTAACCTCAGGTATGCTTTCCTTCCCTGAAATTCCTGCATCCAATAAGCGATGGCCACCGGAAAAAGTAATATATCCGCCGACTGTACCACCAACAATCGTAATGATTGCATAAAAATCAAGTTCTAAAGGAACGAAAGACCGATAAATCGCTTCTCCTACCGGTGGCTGGCTGACGAACATCACATAGGCAATCAAAATAATCAATATGCCACCGAGCCACTTCACAATCTGGTCCATCGCAGCACCGGCTTCTTTGGATAAAAATATAAAAATCGCAATGGCTGCAGTGATGATTGCTCCTACTCTCGGGTCAAATCCAAACAGTACATTTGTACCAAGCCCTGCACCACCAATATTTCCGATGTTGAAAGCAAGTCCGCCAATCACAATGAAAATCGCTACAACAAATCCTAATCCAGGTAAAACAGCGTTGGCTATTTCCTGCCCCCGTTTCTTTGATACAACAATAATCCGCCATACATTCAGCTGTGCACCAATATCTAAAAATATGGAAGCTAAAATTACAAACCCAAAGCTTGCAAGAAGTGTTTCCGTAAAAACGGCAGTCTGTGTCAGAAATCCTGGTCCGACTGCTGATGTTGCCATCAGAAAAGCGGCACCAATCAACGAATTTCTTCTGCTTTTTTTATCTTTCTCTGTCATCATTTTCGGGTCATTTTTTGTCATGATGTCACTCTCCTTTTTCTGCGTCTTCTATTAGGATGTTACCATGCTACTGAATATATTAGTATTACTTGGAGGAAGATGGATGTTTTGTATTTTCGCATGGATGGCTGCGATACATAAAGTCAGAAGAGATTTATTATACCATCATATCATTTTCAAGAAGCAAATGAAATTGAGCGTATACAAAAATCGGCGACCCTCCGTTTATGGAGAATCGCCGACCATACTAATTTCGACAAAATTCGGGGAGTGACAGGCACTAACGAAGTTCGAGGAGTTTTTGTTTGAGTTCTTCCTCCATGCCTTGCAGTTCCTGTTCGGCCTGGTTTCGTTTTTCCCGGCCTTCTGTTTGAATGTGGATTGTTTCTTCAATCGTTGATACTAAGTGTTCCTGTGTCTGCTTTAATGTCTCGATATCAATCAGACCGCGTTCGTTTTCTCTTGCTGTTTCAACTGTATTCGTCTTAAGCATTTCCGCATTTTTCAACAGTAAATCATTGGTCGTTTTCGATACTTGCTTTTGTGCTTCGACCGCATTCCGCTGGCGCAGAAGTGTGAGTGCAATGGCTACCTGGTTTTTCCATAATGGAATAGCTGTCAGAATGGAAGATTGAATTTTTTCGACCAGTGCTTGGTTCGTGTTTTGGATAAGACGGATTTGCGGAGCGCTCTGCATCGTAATCTGTCTGCTCAGTTTCAAATCATGTGTCCGTTTTTCCAGACGGTCAGCAAACTGCATCATATCATTGACTTCCTGAAAATCCATCTGACTTTGACTTAGTTCAGCTTTCCGTCTCAGTTCCGGAATGGTTTGTGTCTCAAGCTCCTCCAGCTTTAGTTCCCCAGCTGCAATATAAATATTCAGCGCATCATAATAATCTCTGTTTTTCTCAAAAAGCTGCTCTAGCATGCTATTGTCAGACATCAGTACATCTTTGCTGCGATTCAGTTTTACGCTGATTCGGTCAATCTGTGCACCGGTTTTTTGATATTTGGATAGGATTTCATTCACTGAGCCAGAAATTTTTCCAAATACACGGGAAATCAATCCACGCTTTTCAGGCTTCAATTCATCGGGGTTCACTTGCTCGAGCTTTTTCATTAGATCACTTAAGATGGAACCAATCTCACCGACATCCTGATTTTGCACGTGTTCAAGCATTCCATGTGAAAAATCCAAGAGCTTTGACTGTGCCTCGGTACCATATTGGGCAATAGACTGATTATTTTTCGGATCAATTTGTTCTGCCAGTTGAGTTGCCCGCTCCCGATTTTCATCCGTTAATTTATTGATTAGCTTTTCAGGCTTGTCCTTTGGCTGATTCCGCTGTGCTACCGGGGCAGCCGGGATTTCATCTTTCAATATGCCAAACGGATTTGCAAGTAAATCATCTATTTCTTCGGACGTTTTTTCTCGGCGTTCGCTTTGTTCACTCATTTCGTTAACCTCCTGTTATTCTTGTTCGTTCTATTAATGGACTGTTTGGCCACATCCAGTTCAAAATGCAATGTGTCGATGTCGTCATCCAGCATAATGTGCAAGTCTTTTTTTATTGTCTCGCCCAGCATGGAAACCGTCTGGCGGGTATTCCGCAGTGATTGTTCCATCTCTCGTGTTTTCGCCGGCTGAGAAGAGAGGTAAGCATATTTTTCAGCTAATTCGACGAGGGAATCCAGATGATTGTAGAAAAATCCCTCCGCCTGATAAAAACGCTTTGGCTCTTTTTTTGCATTGGAATAGATCTTTTGAGCAGTTCGCGCTATTTCAAGATTCTGCTTTGCATGCTGAAGCGACCTAACCCGGAATAATGCCTTTTGCAGCCGTGAAATCTTCCGCTTGGCGTCTTTCAGATTATTTTCGATAAATTTATATTCCCGTCTTGTAAGCCCATTAATCTTTACAAAACGGTAATCCAGCATTTGCTTCGAGGTGAGATAGACCACTGCTCCCCCTGCAACCGCAAATAAACTCGAGAGCAGAAACGTTTGTTCAAAAGCAAAAAAACTGATCAGCCAGGTCGCTACGGTACCGACGAAACCTGTCATCGACTGAATCATTAGTTGAAACACAGCCCTCATCTCCAACACTCCTATATAAAATCCCAATAGATTTTTAGTTAAATTAAAACTACACCTTCTATTATACTACTACGATAGCCACCCGCCAAAGGTTTCATACTTTTTTGGTGCCTGTCACTCCCCGAATTATGTCGAAAACCGAACAGTGCCTGTCACTCCCCGGGTTTTGTTGAATTTTGTCGAAGAGGAGTGTGTACGATATGATGTTTAAATAGAGAAATGTGTTGAATGGAGGAGGGTAATCGATGAAACGAATTGGTATTGATGCAGGAGGAACGCTTATAAAAATTGCCTATGAGGAACGCGGCAGGCTTCATGTAAAGACCTATCCCAATCAGGAAATGGAAAAGCTTGTGCACTGGCTGAACAATGTCACCCCTGATGCTGAATTACATATGACAGGGGGAAAGAGCCGGCACATGACCACCATCGCGAAACATAAACAGCTGCAAGCAGATGAATTTCAGGCAATAGTGGAAGGGACGCGCTATTTACTCGACATGGAAAGCCATCGTCAGATCGATAATTATATTGTAGTCAGTATTGGGACCGGGACATCCATTTTCCATGTCACACAGACGAATTTTGAACGAGTAACCGGGAGTGGAATTGGCGGTGGCACATTAATCGGACTTGGCTCACTGATCACTGGCAAAAAGGAATTTAAAGAACTTGTTAAGGCAGCTGCAAATGGGAAACATGAAAACAGTGATCTATTGGTGAAAGATATCTATGCACCTGAAGTACCACCGCTTTTTGGTGATCTCACCGCAGCTAATTTTGGCAAAGCACATGATCATGAGCTTGCAACTACCAATGACCACATGGCTGCACTTATACAATTAATTGCTGAATCAACCATTTTACTCGCCACCCAGGCAGCTGCAATGAAAAATGCGCAGAAAATTGTTTTCGTTGGCAGCACATTAAATGGCAATAAACCACTTAAAGACGCATTAAGCAGTTTCCAGAACATAATGCCATATGAACCTGTTTTTCTTGAAAAAGGACCATATGCTGGAGCGATCGGTGCACTGATTTCTTAACCATTCCAGCTAACATAACTTCCGTCAACTTTAAAGTGCTGGTGAATCCGTATAAAAATAAGCCGGGCAAGATTCACTTGTCCGACTTACTTTTCGAATAAAGAATAGTCCGGTAAATCGATTCCGTTTTCTTTAAAATATTTCTCCATGTGTTTCACCGTACTTTTAAGTACCTTGACACGGGCATATCTTTTATTCGTTCCTTCAACGACTATCCACGGAGCATAACCGTGATCGGTACGACGGAGCATTTCCTCTGCTGCCGTTAAATTCTCATCCCATTTTTCCCGATTACGCCAATCCTCCTCTGTTATTTTCCAGCTTTTCAGTGGGTCATTTTGCCTTTTTTCAAAGCGATTTAACTGCTCTTCTTTTGAAATCTGAATCCAGAACTTCAGAAGAATATAGTGATCATCCGTTAATAGCCTCTCAAAATGATTAATTTCATCATAGGCCCGTTGCCATTCCTCACTCGTTGCAAAACCTTCAATACGTTCGACGAGCACCCTTCCATACCAAGAACGGTCAAAAACCCCGAACTGACCATATTGAGGAATTTTCCGCCAAAAACGCTGCATGTAATGGTACCTCTTTTCGTGCGGTTTTGGTGCTGCGATTGGGTGAACTGTAATCCCGCGTGGGTCAAGATCTGATGTCAGACGTTTGATCGCCCCTCCCTTCCCCGCGGCATCAACACCTTCAAACGCGATAATCACACCAATGTTTTCATCGACGATTTTCCTTTGTAAGCTCATTAATCTTTTTTGGTATTTATCAAGCTGTTTCTTATACGTTGCCTTGTCCATTTTTTTGTCATCCTGCAATTTGGTTAGATCGATTTCCATTCTTTACCTCCTTTGATGATGGCTCGCGATTCTTCTTATTCTGTTCTGGTAAACATTAAAGCTGTATTGTATGCCTTTGAACTAGTGCCGGGAAACGATTTGTTTAGCTTCCTTTTATATATGCCGTAATTTTTTAGGTATGAATTCAATCCTTCCATCTATCTATAATTATCTGTTATATGACTAAAAAAACCTGAAAATCATTGATTCCATATGCTGTTCCAAAATAGCTGCGTCCAGATTTTTTTCGACTTCCTCCCTGCAGTATGCGAAATAATCAGTGCTGACAAGATAGAAAGCTCATTGCCACACATTGAACTGTTCCCTATTAAATGCCATGCTAATCAGAGTGCCTGTCACTTCCCGAAATTTGTCGAATATCCTGTGTAGGAGGGACAGTGAATCATCCCTTTGATATTTGTTGAATATCCTGCAGAAAGGTCATAAATTGCAAGTTCATACCTTACTTAAAATGATACTTTCGTCTGTTCTGTTCATAAACTCTTCGTACTTTTTCTTCTGGTCACTTTCATCTTCAGCGAGGTACTGTAATATATCTTGTTTATTTAATAAAGCTGCCTTCGAATGGTAGTAATAGTGGCGGTAGCTGCTCCATTGATAGGTTTCTGGCCGCTCAACGATACCTGCCTTTACTGGATTTAGATGAATATACCTGCTTACTTCCAACAGACCATATGCCGTACCAATCGGTTTATCAAAGTATCGTTTTTCAAAAACATGGCCACTTACATTATTTTTAGTATTGAAATAATCGGCATATCGCTTGTTTACCAAAGCCATTACTTTGGATATCGGTTGCTCGGTTGTGCTCATCAGCAAATGATAGTGATTTGATAGCAAACAATAAGAAGCCAGTTTGAAGGGGGTTTTTTGATGAATCATGCGCAGAATGGATAAAAAGGTCTTATAATCTTCTTCTTCCTTGAATAATTGCTCCCTTCGATTTCCTCGTGATGTTATATGATAGTACGTATCGGGAATCCATAATCGTTTGTTTCTTGGCAAATAAACCATCTCCTTTTTCAATTATTTTTCGACATAATTCGGGGAGTGACAGGCACCACTTCGAGTTTGAGGTATGTGTCGTCTTGGCTGTTTTGGGGGAGAAGTGCTGGGGGCAGGATCAGTTCTTCCCCAATATCTTCCAGAAGTATAACAGCAGAATCATCTTCGAATCGGTCGATTAAACCGGTAATCTCTACTCTGTTTCCTTCATCATATGAAAACACTATGCCACTGAATAATAAAAAAACGATCAATCCGACTATCACCGAGAGAAAATAGATAATGCTTCGTTTGCTGTTCAATTCAACTAACATACACATCGCTCCTTTCCATTTTCTCCATTATGCCAACTGTCCTGAAAACTTGCACATTCCAAAAAATGAAAAATCGATACTTTTATACCTTGGAAAAACCAATTTTACCCCTAGATAAAATGCAATAGTTCCTTGCAAAATGATATGTAAAACTTATTTTTCATAGATTTTATAAATTCAACTGGCGAATCACATAGATTTCTCAGAAAATCTTTGATACGCTAAAGACGACTGTAAAATTATGGAGGAATAAAATTGAATATAAAATTTTTATTAGCAATGATTCTATCAATTTTCCTTGTTGCATGTGGACAAGGGGACACAACACAACCGATAGAAGATAGTCAGGATGATACAAGCACCGAAGTTATATCAGAAACGGAAGATGTTTCTGAAAGTGAAAATGAAAGTAAAAATGAAACCGAAGCATCCGATGAGCCTGAGGAAAAGGAAAATGAGGATGATGCTGCGTCAGAAACAGCCGCAGAGGAAAAAGAAGAAATCAGTCAAACAGAATTTGACGATTTAAAAATTCATTATATGGATGTTGGACAGGCAGATGCAACGCTTTTTCAGTATTCCGATGATGGGAAAGCCTACACGATTCTTTACGATACAGGTGATTGGCGAGGGAATGAGGTAGTTAATTACCTCCAAGCACAAAATGTTTCCTCCATTGATCTTGTTGTAGTGAGCCACCCGGATGCCGATCATATCGGTCAGCTGGATAAAGTCGTGAATACGTTTGATGTCGGTGAGGTTTGGATGTCCGGCAATGAAAGCTCCTCCCAAACATTTCAACGGGGGATCGAAGCAGTACTGAACAGCGGGGCAGATTTTCATGAACCGCGAACAGGGGAAGAATATCAAATTGGCCCGCTTGAAATTGATGTGCTATACCCTGAAACTATCTCAGGGAAAGCAAATGAAGAATCTGTTTCATTGCTTTTCACATATGGCAGCACAAAATTTTTATTTACTGGTGATGCCGGCAGAAGTGATGAATTAAAAATGATAAACAGTGGAATTGATATACAGGCAGATATCCTGCAGCTCGGTCATCACGGTTCCAAAACGTCCAGTGATCCCGCATTCATTGAGGCTGTGAATCCGTCCGTTGCCATTTATAGCGCTGGGGAAAATAATAGTTATGGACATCCAAGCGCTGAAGTGGTTTCATTGATTCAGAATGCAGGAATCGACCTTTATGGTACAGATGTGAACGGAACAATCATCGTTACTTCAGATGGAGAGAACTATACCATTGCAACGAACAAAGATGGCACTGTAAGCCCGGGAGAAGAGCCAGCTTCTGCACCACCTGCTGAGGAAAAATCAGAGGCCGACGAGGGTGAGACTGAGGAAGAAGCTGTCGAAGAAACTCCCTCCAACAGTTCCTGTGTCAATATCAATAACGCTTCATTTGAGGAAGTACAAGGAATTATTCATATTGGACCAGAACGAGCACAGGATTTAATCGACTTGAGACCATATGATTCAGTAGATCAGTTAAGCCGCATCAGCGGAATTGGCCCTGCCCGTATTACCGATATAAAAAATGAAGGATTAGCGTGCACGTAAAGTAAAACTTCACTGCGTTGGTCTGACTGTCTGTTAAACTGGCAGATAGCTAACCTCGTTATGGAGGATAATCATTTTAGGGAGGTTAACATATGAAGGGGATTCTTGATCGCTTTGAAGGTGACAAAGCAGTCATCCTAGTTGAAGAAAATAAAACCGAGCTTATTGTTGAGAAAAGCGAATTACCACCGGGAAGCAAAGTCAACACTGTTTTGCTTGTAGAGGAGAATAATGGGGAATATACCATTCTTTCCGTCGATACTGCCAGCACACAGGCAGAAGCGCAGAAATCATCTGACCTAATGGCCAAACTAAGAGCCAAAAGCAGCGGAAGTAAATTTAAAAAGAAGTAGGTGCCTGTCACTCCCCGAATTTTGGCGAATATTGTCGATGAGAAGGTTAGCTCTTTGTGGTGAAAACCCAACTTCAGAGCTAACCTTTTATTTTGGTTTCATTTTGTCAGTCTTTAATCTTGTGTAATGGCAAGGAAGGATCAGCCGCCCATTCGGTCATCGATCCATCATACATTGCCACATTATTTTGTCCAAGTTTATTCAGTACAAGGGCATTCCATGTTGCAGCAATTCCGCTTCCGCAATAAGTAATTACCTTTTTATTTTGGTCCAGTGCGCCTGCTTTTTCAAATTTCTCACGTAACTGTTCATCATCGAAAAGTTTTTTCGTTTCCATATCGGATAGATCACCGAAAAATACATTCACACTTCCTGGAATGTGGCCGCTTCTTGCATACGTATCTGATTCTCCTTTAAAATCCGCTTCAGATAAGCTATTCAGCAGGAGTACGTTATCATCGTCCAGTGCATTTTTCACGTCCTCTTTTGTTGCTAAAAGTTCTGGTCGGCGTTCTCCGGTAAATGTTGCGGGAGGATAAGAACCTGGCTCTGTTGTAACAGGCCGCCCTTCTTCTTGCCACTTAGGAAATCCGCCATCAAGCACCGCTACGTTTTCAAACCCTTCGTAGCGCAGTTGCCATGCAAGTCGGGAAGCCCAATCAGAGGCAATCACAGGAGCTCCGGCAACCGCATATCCTTGATCATACACCACCACATACGTGTCATCTCCAACACCTAGTTCACTGATTTTATTTACAAATCTTGCTCTCGATGGGACAGTAAATTTGTATTCTGAATCTGGATCTGAAAGGTCTCCAAGTAAATCGGCATATACCGCACCTGGAATATGACCTTTTTCGTATGCTTCCTTTCCTGACCAAACATCATAATAGCCACCTTCAGGGGATTGCTTTAAAAACGTTGTAGCGTCCAGCAGCCTTAATTTAGGATCATCCATCCTTTTAGCCAACCATTCCGTACTCACAATGAGAGGTACTTTACTCATTTCCTATTCCTCCTTTTGGTTAAAGGTAATAATCCCTATATATTTAGTATGGTTTTAAATAGATTAACAGAATTACCACTCTTATACAACCATTCTGGAGTGCCTGTCACTACCCGAATTTTGTTGAATATTGTCGATGGAAAAAGCCATTGGAATGATTCCACTCCAATGGCTTCTGTTATCTTACTTATTATTTACATTATTATTCTTGCTATCCCCAACACTATCTTGGACTTCACCTTTTACTTTATCCAGCTTTCCGTCTGTCTTTTTGCTGGAGTCGTTTGTTGCACTGCCCCATTGATCTTTTGCTTCACCTTTTATTTTATTTCCGGCGCCTTTTGCTTTTTCTTTAAAACCATTGTCTGCCATATAAATCCCTCCAATTTGAAGTTAATATACGAGTACCCGCTGCAGGAGATTTTAAACTTGGCATCTATTTGGCTTTGCTGAAATTATGGGGCAACCGGGGCCATTGCAGGTGCATCAACCAATTCGGCAAATAAATTGATAAATCTTGTATCAGCGGTCAATTCAGGATGAAAAGATGAGACCATGAGATTCCCTTGACGGGCTGCGACAATCTTGTCCTCATAAGTGGCCAGGACTTCCACATTCCCACCAACCGCTTCAATATATGGAGCACGGATAAAAACAGACGGGAAAACGTCCTCTATCCCTTTCACTTCTAAATCGACTTCAAAGCTGTCACGCTGTCTTCCATAGGCATTACGCTTTACTTTAATATCCATCAAACCTAAATGTGATTCGTCAGTATCCGTAATCTCTTTCGCAAGAAGCACCATGCCTGCACACGTTCCGAGGATTGGTTTTCCTTTTTGAGAAAAGTCTCTTAATGGGGCAAGAAAACCATACCTGACGATCAGGTTTTTTATTGCGGTACTTTCCCCGCCTGGTATGATTAAGCCGTCAATTTCGTTCATCTGCTCAGGCTTTTTCACAATTAATCCGTTCATGCCTAAAGCTTCAATTTGTTTTAGATGCTCTTGTACTGCACCTTGCAGTCCAAGAACACCAATTGTTTTCATTTTATTTTCCATACTTGTTCGACCCCTTTTTAACCTGAAAATATTCGACAAAATTCGGGTGGTGCCAGGCACTGTTCGATTACCAGCCGCGTTCTTGCATTCTTTCTTCGGCGGATAGTTTGGAGATGTCGATTCCTTTCATTGCGCTGCCAAGTTCTTTTGATAGTTTTCCGATTAATTCGTAATCATTATAGTAAGTTGTTGCCTGAACAATCGCACTGGCGAATTTTTCCGGGTTTTCCGATTTGAAGACTCCTGATCCTACGAAGACTCCATCCGCGCCAAGCTCCATCATTAACGCAGCATCTGCTGGAGTTGCTACACCACCGGCAGCAAAGTTAACGACTGGAAGCTTTCCTTCCGCTCTGATCTGTTTTAAAACTTCATAAGGAGCACCCAATAATTTTGCCTCTGTCATCAATTCATCATCATTCATGTGAACGACTTTTCTAACCTGTGCCTGCACCTTGCGCATATGACGGACAGCTTCCACAATGTTCCCTGTACCAGGCTCGCCTTTTGTACGAAGCATTGCAGCACCTTCACCGATACGTCGGGAGGCTTCACCTAAATCACGGCAGCCGCAGACAAATGGCACGGTATAGTCACTTTTTAAAAGATGAAATTCTTCATCAGCCGGAGTGAGTACTTCACTTTCATCGATATAGTCAACACCCATCGCTTCAAGCACCCTCGCTTCCACAATGTGGCCGATACGCGCTTTTGCCATGACCGGAATGGATACAGCATTCAACACTTCTTCCACAATTCGCGGGTCAGCCATTCTTGCCACCCCACCAGCCGCACGTATGTCAGATGGTACTCTTTCCAAGGCCATTACAGCGACCGCTCCTGATGCTTCCGCTATTTTTGCCTGTTCTGCATTGACGACATCCATAATGACGCCACCTTTTTGCATCTGGGCCATCCCTCTTTTAACTGTTTCACTGCCTATTAATTTTTCCAATATCCCCACTCCTTAAAAGTCAGTTTGTAATTTTCTAATATGTAGTTTATTATAAAAACTATGTGAACCTATTGAAAGTGTCAGTTTTTTAAAAAATAATAAGGTCAGATGGAATGGAGGTAATATTATGGAAATGCTATCCTGTCATTTAAACCGAGATACTGATTTACCCTTATACGAGCAGTTATATATTTATATAAAAAATGAAATTACGGAGGGGCGTCTGGAATATGGCTCCAAACTTCCTTCTAAACGTAAACTAGCGGATTTTCTTAATATTAGTCAAAATACCGTGGAAACCGCATATGATCAGTTGATTGCTGAGGGTTATGTAGAATCTCTGCCGCGAAAAGGCTATTTTGTCATGGCAAGCGGTGATTTGGAATATGTGCAGGCAGCAGATGTGCCTCCAAACCATGAGCTCCATGAAGAAAAGCAGTCAACCATTCGATATAATTTTCATCCAAGCTGGGTGGATACTGAAAATTTCCCCTTTGCACAGTGGCGAAAATATGCAAAAAATACGATAGATAAACAAAACCATTCCCTTCTCTTGCTTGGAGATGCACAAGGTGAATTTGCGCTTCGCCAGGAAATATCAAACTATTTGTATCATGCCCGGGGGATGCAGTGTTCACCGGAAGCTATTATCGTAGGAGCTGGGGTTGAGGTGCTACTGCAGCAGCTTCTGCTTTTATTCAATAAAGATACGATTTATGGTGTCGAAGATCCGGGTTACCATCTGATTTCTCGAATTTTAAAAAGCTTTCCTAATGATGTTTATCCGCTTGAAGTTGACGATGAGGGGATTCAAGTCGAGCCAATTGAAAAAGCAAATCCAGATGTCGTTTATGTGACACCGTCCCATCATTTTCCGTATGGTACTGTGCTTTCTGTAAATCGGCGGACACAGCTATTAAACTGGGCAGCTGAGCAAGAAAGCAGGTACATTATAGAAGATGATTATGACAGTGAATTCCGTTATACAGGGAAATCGATACCATCTTTAAAAAGCATGGACCAGGCAGGAAAAGTAATTTATTTAGGTTCCTTCTCCAAGTCTTTGATTCCATCATTGCGTATCAGTTATATGGTTTTGCCTAAACCGTTGCTTAAGCGATATAAGCGTGAGTTGGCATTCTATCATTCTTCTGTTTCACGGATCGACCAGCATATTCTTGCTCAGTTTATGAAAGAGGGAGATTTTGAAAGACACTTAAACCGAATGAGAAAAATCTACCGGCGCAAACTGGAAAAAATTTCAGAGCTGGTGAAGCCGTACGAGGAAACAGTTTCCATCATAGGAGAGCGATCTGGACTGCATATCGTACTTTCGGTCAATAATGGCATGTGTGAGGATGAGCTCGTTCAAAAGGCAACAGCTGCAGGCATTAAGGTTTACCCCCTTTCAGGCTATTCATTGGGGAAAAACTATGAAAATCCGCCGAAAATCATTCTAGGATTTGCCGGCGTCCCAGAGGAAGAACTGCCGACAGCCATCACAAACCTCCTCGAAGTCTGGGTGCCTGTCACTCCCCGAAATTTGTCGAAAACCGAACAGTGACAGGCACCACCCGAATTATGTCGAAAAATACTCAGAAAGCGAAAGTGGTGCTTTTTTTATGAGCAAAAGTGAATTACTGAATAAGATTCTTAGAATTTTTACGTTTTCTCTTGCGGTAGCCTGTCTCGGAATATACATTGGTCAATTTGTTCCGGAACCATTGATGCTGCCGCTAATGGTAATCGAACTCATTATGCTTCTTGCCGCAGCCTTTTTAAGAAGACGAAAAAAAATCAGTTATACCTTCCTTTTCCTATTTGTAACCATTTCAGGGATTACAATGTATCCGGCAATCTATTACTATCTCAGTGAAATCGGAGCAGATATTGTTTTATTTGCCTTTCTGCTGACACTGGTTATCTTTGTTTTCATGGGAATATTTGGCTGGGTGATTAAAAAGGACTTATCGTTCATGGGATCTACCCTGTTCATTATATTAATTGGGCTGATTGCTTTTAGCATTTTTAATTTTTTCGTCCCACAGTCTGAGACGATGTTGGTAATTGTTGCCTGTATTTCAGCCGTGCTGTTTTCCGTGTATATTATGTACGATTTCAATCGGATAAAACATAGAAATCTAACAAAGAAAGATGTTCCAAGAATGGTTTTAAGTCTGTATCTTGATTTTGTGAATCTCTTTATGGACCTTCTGCGGATTCTATCCTACTTTTTAAAGAGAAGGGGGTGAGAATATTCGACATAATTCGGGGAGTGCCAGGCACCGTTAGGGTTCGTTTTGCTTAATTTAGGGTATCAAGGTATTATATTATTTTAAGGAGTGTTAGTTATGGAATTTTTGGAAGGAATCATTGGTATCATTAATGATTTTCTGTGGAGTTACATATTAATCATTGTTTTAATTGGATTAGGACTCTACTATACTATTAAAACAAAATTTGTTCAGTTCAGGACCATTCCTGAAATGTTTCGGGTAATTACGGATAAACGGGCATACGATGCTTCGGGCAAGAAAGGGACAAGTTCCTTCCAGGCATTCGCAATCAGTGCAGCTTCCCGTGTCGGTACAGGTAATATGGCTGGTGTTGCTTCAGCTGTTGCACTTGGCGGGCCTGGAGCGTTGTTCTGGATGTGGTTGATTGCTCTTTTAGGTGCTGCTTCAGGCTTCGTGGAGAGTACGCTTGCACAGGTTTATAAAGTCAGGGATGCTGATCAATATCGTGGTGGACCCGCCTACTATATTGAAAAAGGTCTGAAAAAGAGATGGCTTGGTATTGTATTTGCAGTCACCATTACATTTACATATGGCCTCGTATTCAACTCCGTACAGTCCAATACAATAAGTCTTGCTTTTGTAGGGCAGTTTTCGATTGATCCTACAATCATCGCAATTGCTTTAGTAATTTTGACAGCCGCCGTTATTTTCGGTGGTTTAAAAAGCATTGCTAATGTTTCTCAGATCATTGTTCCAGTAATGGCGGTCTTATATGTTGTACTGGCTGTTATCATTCTTTTCATGAATCTTCCAGCTATACCAGATATGTTTTCACTTATTTTTGCAAATGCATTTGGTCTGCAGCAGGTTGCAGGTGGTGGATTTGGTGCCGCAATTATGATGGGGATCAAACGTGGACTGTTCTCCAATGAGGCTGGGATGGGGGCTGCTCCCAATGCAGCCGCTACCGCAGAAGTAACACATCCCGTTAAACAGGGACTGATTCAGGCGATGGGAGTGTTTTTCGATACCATTCTTGTGTGTACCGCCACTGGATTCGTCATTCTTTCTGCCGGTGGATTTGCTGGTAGTGAAGCTGACGGGATTCAGATCACACAGAACGCTTTTGCACAAATGCTTGGTGACTGGGCTGGTGTATTTATCGCCATCGCCATTTTCCTCTTCGCATTCAGTTCCATTTTAGGAAACTATTATTATGGGGAAAGCAATATCGCCTATATTAAAGAAAGCAAAGCCGGACTGTTTATCTACCGTATTGCCGTGCTGGCTATGGTTGTCTTCGGAGCAGTAGCTTCATTTAATTTTGTTTGGGCACTGGCAGACTTGACGATGGCAATCATGGCTTTGATTAACTTATATGCCATCACAAGGCTTTTCAAAATCGCAAATCGCTTGCTCAATGATTACATGAAACAACGAAAAGAAGGTAAAGATCCTGTATTTTACAAAGATGTACTGGATAACCAGGACGGTATCGAGTGTTGGGAACGCACCAGTACTGGCACAAAGGATACCAACAAGTAAACAGCAAAACATACAGGCACTGTACCAAATTCGACATAATTCGGGTGGTGCCTGTCACTGTTCGGTTTTCGACAAATTCCGGGAAGTGACAGGCACTTTTTCTTCTGTACAATGAAGGGAAAAGTGAGGTTTTTTGGATGAATTTCTTAGAAAAAGTGGAGCCTTTTATTATAAGTGATGATAAACATGTACGGGATTTTGTATTGGAAGCTATTGATCGCGCTTATTTAGGTACGGAGCACACATTTTTGCTGGCTTTACAGGCAATGGACAAGCTCACTCCTGATTCCAACGTAAACCCGATTGTACCGTACACAAGGAATCTTCCGGTTACAGAGAAAGTACTCCTGGAAGTTTTAAAGCGTCTGGATAAAAAAGACGAGAACCATAAATGGTATCTATCTATTTTAGATTACTGTCCAACAGATCTTTTTGCAGCATATCAAGAAAAACTGACGCCATATGTCAAAAAGACGAAGATGGCTAAGATCACTAAATTGCAATCATTAGATACAGAGTCCCTCTTTATGGAGGCCGGTCAAGTGATGAATCGCCTCGAGCGTAAGTTTGATGATGATAACTACCTTTACGGAAAACGAATCTTTCAGGAACTTATTGAGCGCGGTGAATACGATCAGGAGAATTTCAAGGACATTAGACATGCCTTTGAAAATGAGTCTGATGAAGAATACATGTCCATGAATGCTATATATAATGCCTATGTAGCTGGTGAACAAAAAGCTTCCCCCCTCATACAGGACCTGGCAGTACTATTGGTCCGGGCAGAAGAAGACCTGTTGATCGAAGAAGTTGTAGCTGCTTTAATCAAAATTGGCAGTGTGGGTGTCCTTGAGGCAGTGGAGAAATATATTGATAATGAAGCTACTGCCATCGGCGCCCTTGATATTGTTGCTAGCATTAAACATCCGGCAGCTGAAGAAATATTGCTGCGTTATTTTGATAAAGAAAAAGATATAACTACGAAAACATTAATAGCCGAATCACTTTGCCTCCAGCTCTCTACGAAGGCAATACCAAAGCTCGAACAGATGCTGGAAGATGGCTTTGATGCTGCAATAGTCCACTTAGCAGAGGTCCTTTACCCAATTTGTGTAATAAACAAAATCGATCATCCACGTCTAGCGGAATGGAAGCAAGACATCGTCGAGACGGATAGTTATTGGGAATTGGAAAAGAAGAAACATATTGCGGAAGAAGCAAAAAGCAAAGGAATCGGTCGGAATGATCCATGTATCTGCGGCAGCGGCAAGAAGTTTAAAAAATGCTGCGGAGCATAATATTTTTCGACAAATTCCGGGAAGTGACAGGCACCGTTAAAAAAAGGGAGGGGTTAATGTGGCTTTTTCGGTATTTTGGATGATTGTTTCTTTACTCTTAAGCTCGCCTAATCCGATACCCGAGATTGAGAAGCTGGTCAATACCTTTTATTCACCAGAGCGGAAAGATCAGATTACCGGTGATATCCATTTTGACTCTACCGTAATTGATGGGCACGCAGACACAATGATGCATATCATCAACGAGGATTCTTGGCTTCCGGAAGTGAACATTGGCGAGGATACCTCCCTGAATATCGATATACCAAAGCTTCAGGAAGGCGGCCTCGACGCAATATTTTTCGCTGCTTATACATCCGGCTATCATGGCAATAACCCTCGCAGCATCAGCCGTACATTGGCAATGATCAACGCTCTTTATTGGACAGAAAAAAACAATGCAGATCAATTGCAAATCACGTCAAATACATTGGATATTATCGAGTCAATAAGAAGAGGAGAAATCGCAGCAGTCCCTACAATTGAAGGTGGTTATTCCCTGGAGGAACACAATGCAATCGAACTGCTTCACCAATACCATGACTTGGGTATAAAAGCTGTCGGGTTTAATTGGAATTACTCCAACGCGCTTGGGGAAGGTGCCAACCGCGTCTATGGTGACCCGGAAAAAACTCCTTCACAGGGCGGATTAACAGAGCTTGGAGCTGCTGTTGCCAAGGAAATGAACAAATTAGGAATGGTTATCGATGTTTCCCATATGGCCGAAAGTACCTTCTGGGATGTCATGGAAGTTACTGGAGCCCCTATTATGGCCACACATTCCGGTGTCAATGCGTTGCATGACCATCAACGCAATTTAACAGATGAGCAACTGAAGGCAATTAAAGAAAATAACGGTGTCGTAGGGATTGTCTTTTACCCGGCATTTTTAACAGACGAACCTGAGGCATATGCAGAAGATGTTGTCGATCATATTGAGTATGTCGTAAATCTGATTGGCATCGACCATGTTGCACTTGGCTCAGACTTTGACGGTTCTGACATGCCAGCAGATATACAAGATGTCACTGACCTTCCAAAAATCACGGACGAACTTTTAAATAGAGGCTACTCCAATGAGGACATAGAAAAAATCCTTGGTAAAAATACGCTGCGACTGCTTATGGATGTGGAAAAAGCAGCGGAACTCGTACCTTACAATAATGGCAACACCACTGATTTGGCAATCGACGCTGCATTCGAGATGGGTGAAATGCTGGACAGCACCACCCCCCTTCTTACAGCAGAGATCAAAACTGCCAATGATGTAAAAATTGAGGAAAGTAGTCTTCATGTTGTTGTAGATGGAATAGAATATGAAGCCCAATTCGATTCTGACCAATCTACCATGTCCGTACAGGTACAAGAACCACTAAGGGAAAAATTCCATGTCGTAACTTTTGAAGCAGCAGCCGAAAACGGAGAATCAGTGAGGGATACAAGAATATTTTATATCGAAGACTGGTAATAAAATCCTAAAATAATTTCGACAAAATTCGGGGAGTGACAGGCACCCCTTTGAAAAGAAAAGCATCCTAGCTGACCAATATCAGTCAGCTGGGATGCTTTTTCATTATGTTTCACTATATTTTTCCACATATTTCGGGGAGTGACAGGCACCATTAAGCGATGTAGTCTTGTTTTGGTATGTCTTCTTTGTGTTCTTTAATATAGTATTTTCCGTCTGTAATTTTTGCAAAAACAATAGTTAGTATTGCTGCAAGAAATGCGGCGAAGAATGCGGCAGTACTTTGCAGGAATGTTCCCATGAATCCTAGTGCAGCGATGGTACCAAGTGCACTGGATACAAGTAGTGGCACAACACCTACCGGATTCCATTTGAACAAATATTGCTGTCTTGATTCATAATAACCAGGCCCAGTTTTCATAAGTCTTTTAACAACCAATGCATCTGTAACAAGGATTGCTGCCCAAGTTAAGAGAAACACCCCTTGGAATGTCATCGCTGTACCTAAATGATCGACGATGCCACCAAGCATTAATAATATTGCTATAATTCCTGCCACAACAACCCAAAAACGTCTTCCAGGTTTAAAATTAAAGACATTCTCAAAGAAGTTCGATAAGGACAGTGAGCTGCTGTATATATTAGTGATATTAATTCTTATTTGAGTAAGCAATGTGAAAATTGCTCCACCCAGTCCCAGAAGAAATACAATATAGATACCAGGATTTCCTTCACCTAAACGAACACCAAACCATATTCCCAGGCCGCCCATGACACCGAAACAGAAAATTTGCGGGAGAAATCCGATTATTACTGAACCAAACTTAATGTCTTTCGGTTTAAGATATCTTGCATAATCCGAAGCAATTAGTGCAGTAAGACCCATAATACCGTGCTGCATTCCAATACAAAGAAGCAGAGCAGTTCCTCCCATTTGAACTCCCTCAGGCATATAGCTCCAAAAACTTCCCTCATACACGGATGGCGTATTGAGTGCCACTAAAATTGCTGCAACTAAAAAAATACCGAAAAGCGGTAATGACCATTTTTGTAATTTATCCAATTGTTTAATTCCGAACCAGTTTAGCGGGATGATGATTGTTCCAAATACTATTATTAATAGCCATACTGGAATAGAGGGGAAAAATGCATTGATTGCAGCAACCAATATCATTCCTTCAAAAGCACAGTACATGATAAAGTTTGATGCGTAAATTAAGGATGTTAATGAGGCACCGATATATCCAAACCCTCCACCTCTCGATAATAAATTAACGTTCATACCGGTTTTAGCGGATAGGTAGGCAATAATTGTTCCAAGTATACCAGCAACAATAATAGCGTAAACGGCTGAAATGATTGCATTTACTGCACCGAATTGAAGAGCCATGACACTCCCCATTTGCAAATAAAAAATAGCAGTAGCTATACCGAAAGTAATGTTTGTAATACTTAACCAACCCATATTCCTTTTGTCTCGAGGGATCCTTTCTAGTGAATAATCATCACTGCTCTCTTCGACTACTTTGCGATCTGCAAATTCCCCAGATCTCATAAATACCAACTTCCTTTCCCATTATTAAGTTTTAAATAAAAACGATTAAATATTGTGAAGTGTTTCACAATCACTATGAACTCCATTATAGATTATCATTTTGCTTGCTTACAGGCAAACATGCTATTAGTGCTTATAACACTATAGCATTGATTTGATGCGTATTTACTGCCAAATGCTCACAAAATCTCCCTATTAATCTCATTTTCTTGAAAAATTCTATTAAATGTCGGCTATTTAAGCGAAAAACCGGAGAATGACATTTCCAAAGTGGTGGCAACAACATAGAAGCCCGGAGTTTTCACTACACGACAGAAAATCAGATGTACCAACCCAAGCACATACAATTCTAAATAATATTCGACACAATTCGGGAAGTGACAGGCACCTTTAATAAAACTGTAATGTTTGTAATACTGCCTCCCTTAATCTCCTGTGTATCCTGTTTTTAGTGCATTTTCCTTGTTACATTCTCTCATAATCATCCATAGCAGGTTAAAATAACCAGTTTCTCAAAAAAATTGGGAGGGTATCTACTTGCAAAGGGCGTATACACCCTGGATTCCTTCAAGGAGGTTACCTATGGAAGCACCTAAAAAAATAGCTGATAATCCTGGTGTACAAGCATCTGTCCTTGCTGGCGGAATTACGTTTGTGGCTACTACCGCACCACTATTGTTTCCAAAAATTCGAAAAGGCCTGGGCCATGCACTGCCGAGAGTCAAAAATATAATCAAGCGGGCAGATGACCCAACAGAACTTAAAGAATCGGTAGAATCAGAATTGAAGGAAGAAATGGCGGATCAATTCCGCAATCACTTGACGGAAGGAATTCAATCGAAAGCGAATGAGGCTGCTGAAAAGCTTCGGAAAAAGAAAGATGAAAATGCCGAAAAGGTTCACGCCAATGCAGAAAAAGTAGAAGACAGAATGCAAAACACCCTCATGCAAGTAAGAGATAAAGTGGCTGGGGTAAAGGAAAGCGGCCAGGATTTCCAAAGGAACATGAAAAAAAGAACGAATTCAGAATCAGGTATACGAGGTGTAAATCAGATAAAAGGAGTGCGTCACATTAAAAGCGCCACTTCCATAAAAAGCTCTACAAATATAAAAGGTCCAGGAAGTATTAAGCATCATTCAGACTTGAAAAGAGCGTAACCATTTCCTAAATATAAAACTTAACAACCAGAAAGGAGCATGTTTACATGGCTATTCAAAAATCAACCGATAGTTCAAGTTTGGCGGAGGTTATTGACCGAATACTTGACAAAGGGATTGTCATTGATGCATTTGCGAGAGTTTCTGTAGTGGGAATTGAACTGATCACCGTTGAAGCACGCGTGGTGATTGCCAGTGTGGATACATGGCTGCGATATGCGGAGGCTGTTGGTCTGCTGCAGGATGATTTCGAGGAGGATGGCCTGTCAGACCGATTGTCTGCACGGTCAGACAGTCTGGAATATGAAGAGGAAGAAGCATAAGTCACAGACTGGAATCAGGTGCAACAGATCCTGATTCCTCCCATACTTACAACAAACCATGAAGGAAGTGGAACATATGAAAGTTATGGAGGAAGTAAAACAGTTCTTCAATGAAAATATCGCCCCTCCACATAAAATTATTTCCGTAAAAAAGCACGAGGATAACGCTGAGAATGGATGGCGGGCACTAGTCGAAGTAATAGAGGAAAAAGAATATATGAAAAAATACGCCAACGATCAAATGATTGGCCTGTATGAGGTTTTTCTTGATGCCGATTCCGAGGTTACCGGCTTTTCAAGAATAAGCCTCAGGTACCGAAGTGATTTGGAGGAACAGGCATAGATGGACAGGAGGATCAAACATGACCGAACATGCAGAGGAAAACCAGACAAGCTTATATGAACAATCATCCTACTATAAAGGCATCATCAAACGGTCATTGCGATACCTTGAAACTGGCTATCCGCTTCATTTCACAGGACCTTCAGGCATTGGGAAAACAACACTCGCCCTTCATATTGCCAAAAAGAGAAAACGGCCAGTGATGCTGATCAACGGGAATAAAGATCTTTCCACAGAAGATCTGATTGGTGCGTTTTCAGGCTATAAGCGGCGAAAATTAAAAGACAATTACGTACGAAGCGTCCATAAAATCGAGGAAAATGTAACGGAATCCTGGTCAGATGGACGGCTCCTTGAAGCAGTCAAAAAAGGCTATACCCTTGTTTATGATGAGTTTACCCGCTCCCAGCCAGAGGCAAATAACATTTTTCTGCCGATTCTGGAAGAGAAGATTTTGCCTCTCTATGGAACGAAGCAGAAAAAATCATATATCAATGTCCATCCGGATTTTTCCGTCATTTTCACAAGTAACCCTGTCGAGTATGCCGGAGTCTACGAGTCTCAGGATGCCCTGCTTGACCGGATGGTGACACTGACGCTCGGATCCCTGGAGCAGGAGGCGGAAATTACAGCCGTGATCAATAAGACATCGATTGAACGGGAAAAAGCGGAAGCAATTGTTGAATTTATGATGAAGATCAGGAAGCTTTGCCATTCCGGACAGGACTTTCAAGGTCCGTCACTGAGAGCTTCCATCATGATTGCTGAATTGGTAAATCGTTATGATATTCCGGTTGATGGATCAAATGAGGAGTTTAATCAGCTCTGTTTTGACATCACATGGTTTCCCCTTCAGACATGTGTAGATGACAAACATAAACATCGGGTGAAAAGACAGCTCATACAGGAATGCAAAAAAATAACAGTGGGGTGACTAACATGAGTGAGGAACAAGGAATTTATGTTTTTTGCGGGATACAAACAGACCAAGAGCAATCGTTTGGAACTGTACATTTTGAAGGAGAGGACAGAGAAGTCTATACGGTCCATTATAAAGACGCCGCAATGGTCGTCACCAACGTTCCGATGAAGATCTATCATCCAAGCAAAGACAACCTGATGATGCATCAGCAGGTGCTTTCAAAGGTAATGGAAACGGCGGATACGGTCGTTCCAATCAGTTTCGGTAATATGTTCCACAGTGAAGAGGATGTGGTGGCACTAGCCGAAAGTCTCTATCCACAATTGGAGAAGATATTTCCGCAAATTAAAGGGAAAATCGAAGTTGGCTTGAAAGTTGTCGGCAAGAAGGATTGGCTGGAGAAAAACATCAACCAAAACGAAGAGGTCATGAAGAAAAAACAGGTGGTACATTCCAAATCGGAGGCTGCCGGCTATTTTGACAGGATTCAGCTTGGGGAAATGGCGAAAAACTTCTTTCAAGCTCTGCAGAATGACATCCAGACAGATATCCATGATGCATTAACACCTCTTGCCGAAGCAGATCAAATCAATGATCCCATTGGCGAAAAAATGCTTCTGAATGCAGCCTACCTCATTGACCGCGGGAAGGAAGCGGAATTCGATGAGAAGGTAAATGAACTCCATGACAGCTGGCAGGATAAAGTGGACTTCAAATACACGGGTCCATGGCCGGCATATAACTTTATCAATATTAAATTGAAGGTTGAGGAGCCCTCCACATGATTCACAAAATTTTCACTTCGCCTATCAATCTGATTGTAAGAATTGGGGAAAAGGTTCAGGAGGAAGTGGAAAAAGAGTTTTATGACCTGGAGCATATCCAGAAGAAATTAATTCATTTGCAGATGATGTATGAGCTTGAGGAAATCGATGAAGAATCCTACAAGCAATCGGAGGCAGAATTGTTACTCCGATATGAAATTGCCAAAAAGCGGGAAATGGAACAAATCAATGAACTAACCAAAGGTAAAAGGTGAGGAACAAACCATGGAAAAATTAATTTATTTATATGGGATCATACCTGCTGAGGAAAATGATTCGTCTCCCCTCCCCTCTTTAAAAGGCCTGGATGGGGAATCGGAGGTCTACAGTATTCCTTTTGGAGAAATCGAAGCGGTTGTCTGCGAGCTGGACGCTGCCGAATACGGTGAAAAGGAACTCGAGAAGAAAACAAATGATGCAAATTGGCTTCATCAAAAAGCATTTCATCACCATGAAGCATTGATGAAGCTTTATGAGAAATATCCCATCATCCCAATGAAGTTCGGTACCATCTATTCCGGAGCCGAAAGCCTGAAAAATACGATTGATTCACATAAGCCTAACATGATCGAATTGCTTGATGGCATCACAGATAAAGAAGAATGGATAATGAAAATCTATTGTGAAGCAGACAAGGTTAAAGATGCGGTGGCAGGCCACAATGAAACAATCGAGACAAAAAAAGAGGAAATCGCATCTATGTCGCCAGGCCGGCAGTATTTGGAGAAAAGAAAATTAAACCAATTGATCGATCAGGAAGCGGAAAAAGAAAAACAGACCTTTTCAGAAAAGATCCATGATGAATTGGCAGCATTGAGTGTTGATAACGAAGTGAAGAAGAATTGGAATAAGGATGTTACTGGCCGTGTAGAAGAAATGTGCTGGAACAGTGTCTATCTGCTTGAGAAATCTGCAGTCGAGGATTTCATATCCGTTATTAAAAAGCTACAGGAGAAATGGACGGAATCGGGCTGGCAAATAGAAGTTACTGGACCATGGCCATCCTACCATTTCGCCAAGATCAGCTAGTTTGGAGGATACACATGTCACAGAGACAGGAGTTTGAAAATAAGGAAGTCGGCCTCATTGATATACTGGATGTGGTGCTTGATAAAGGTGTGGCAATCAAAGGCGACCTGATCCTCTCCGTCGCAGGAATTGATTTAGTCTATCTCGATTTACGGGTTTTGATTTCATCCGTTGAGACATTGATAGAATCGAATAAGAAAACTGCCGAGAAATTATCATCCAAACAATTTGATTATGAAAAGGAGGAATTGGATCGTGTCATCCATCAATCTTAATAACCAGTCAGGATCATTCGCAAATTTGGACCATCGCCCGGAAAAAAGCGGGCGCATTGAGCTTGATTCTGAAGGTGCTGAAGAAGGGCTTGCCCAGCTGGTTCTTACCGTTATCGAGCTGTTACGCCAGCTCGTTGAGAGACAGGCAATTCGCCGGGTGGACGGTGGAAACCTGACGGAGGAAGAAATTGAAAAGTTAGGTGTTGCGCTTATGAATTTGGATTTGAAGATGGAAGAACTGAAAGAGATATTTAATTTTACCGATGAGGATTTAAATATCGATTTGGGACCACTGGGGAATTTACTATAATTTTTGTAGGAGACCTTCCCCTGAAGGAGGATAATCATGGCCAATGGAAACTCCCCACAGACAACAGCACAATCCAGTAGTCTAGTGGACGTTCTTGAAACCGTATTGGATAAAGGTGTTGTCATTGCAGGTGATATACGGGTAGGAATTGCAGATGTGGAATTACTGTCCATTAAAATCAGACTGATTGTTGCATCTGTCGATAAAGCAAAAGAAATCGGAATGGATTGGTGGGAAACAGACCCCTACCTCAACTCCCAGGCAGCAATGCAGGAACAGGATAAATTGAAGGAAGAGAATCAAATGCTGCTGGAACGGCTGGAAAAACTGGAAGGTAAAATGGCTGATGATAGCCGTTTACCATAGATTATAATTCAAAAATTTTACTAGGAGGAATTAATGATGGTTGAACAAAATAAGCAGGAAATGCAAAATAACCATAAGGAACAGGACAATGTAGAGGTACTTGATAAAGTATACACAAAAAAAGACGTAATTAAAGGCGGTGCAATCGGTTGGGCGCTTGGTGTCGCCACTACCATGTTCCTTGCACCCAAATCCGGGAAAGAGCTTCGTGGAGATATAACTTATCAGGTCGGCAGTGCAAAGGAGAAAGCAGTAGACAAATCAAAAGAGCTTAGTGATTCGACAATGGAGAAATACAATTCTATTAAAGAAAACGCTACGAACAAAACCAAGGGATTAAAAGACAAAATAAGCAGGAAGAAACAGTCAGATGACCAGGACAATGAAGAAGATGAAGACACTGAAAATGGCTCACAACTGCACTCGAATGAAATGGAAGGTGCAATGGGTAATGAGCAGGAAAGCGATGAGGGGATGACAGCGGAAAACCAGGAAGATCAGCAGGATTATGAAGACCAAGATAATCAAAATGAGGCACAGGAGGAGAATGAGCAAAAAGAAAAATCCTCCACTGCTACGAAGAGATCTGCTGCAAAATCAAGCCAATCAGCATCTAAAAAACCGGCACCAAAAAAACGCACAACCAGAGCAAACAGCCAAAGAACCAAGACCTCCACTACTGATGAAAGAAAAAGAGCTTAAACGAGATGGATAATAATTCAGAACAACATGAAAAGGGCGAGTTCTAAAATGAATTAGAACTCGCCCTTTTTTTCGACAAAATCCGGGTGGTGCCTGGCACTGTTCGGTTTTCAACAAATTTCGGGAAGTGACAGGCACCTCTATTTGAACCTCTATTTTCCCATTTCCATGGCGATGTGGACCATCATTTTTACGCCGTCGATGAAACCATCTTCATCCATCCCGAATTTAGGATGGTGGTGTGGGAAGTCAAAATCTTTCTCTTCATTTCCTACCCCAATGAAAATATAAGTGGCTGGGATGATTCGGGAAAATGCGGAAAAATCTTCTCCCCCCATTGTCAATGGGTAATTGAAAACACGATCACCGAATAAGTCAGTGGCAATATCCAGGACTTGATCTGTTTTCTCCTCATTATTGACCACAGCACTATACCCATAGTTAAATGAGAAATCACAATCAGCGCCATAGGAATCGCAGACAGAGGCTGCGATTTCCCCCATTTTTCGCTTTACCAATTCTCTTGTTTCATCATTGATTGTACGGACACTTCCTCCAATTACAGCAGTATCAGGAATGATGTTCTTCGCTGTACCAGCATGGAAAGTCGTCGTTGAAATAACTACAGAATCCAATGGGGAGGTTATTCTCGATACAATCGTCTGGAACTGGCTGATAATCTGGTTCCCGACAATAATTGGATCAATTGTGCTATCCGGCAGTGCGGCATGCCCGCCTTTTCCTTTGATAACAAGGTCATACGTGTCTGAATTGGATGTGATTGGCCCTTTTGTGATTCCGATTTGTCCAACAGGAATCGGTGTGAATAAATGCTGTCCATACACAAAATCCAGATCATCAAACATACCGGTTGCGACCATTTCCTGCGCCCCACCTGGTGGAAGCTCTTCTGCATGCTGGAAAATCAAATAAATTTCACCACTCAATAAATCCGTGTTTTTTGAAAGCACACTAGCGGCTCCAAGAAGAATCGACGCATGTCCATCATGACCACAAGCATGCATGACGCCATCATTTTTTGACTTGAACGCAAGCTCATCCCGTTCTTCCTGGATTGGAAGTGCATCAATGTCTGCTCGCAAACCAATTTTCTTTCCGGGATTTTTACCTTTTATAATGCCAAGAACACTCGTTTTTGTCGGTCTTGAAATTTCAACATTGCCCAGTTCACGGAGTTGTTCTTCGATGTACTGGCTTGTCCAATGTTCTTCAAAAGATACCTCCGGGTGCTGATGCATTGTTCTGCGCCAGTCAATCACTTTTGGCATTATTTCTTCTATTTGTTTATTTATGTCCATGCTTCATAACCCCTTTAAAAATATTAACTGATTGTTTAATTTATAAATCGCAGCTATCGCAGGTCAAACTCCTGTTGCTTCTATGACAAGAAGATTGGCCCCCCTGGACCTACTGGCAGCCCAATCAGGTACCAAACGATTATAAATAATGTCCAGATGATAAAGAATGCAATAGAATAAGGGAGTAAATTGGAAATCAAAGTTCCTATCCCCGCATTTTTATCATATCGTTTCGCAAACGCTAATAATAATGGCAAATATGGCAGCATCGGTGTAATCGGATTTGTGAAAGAATCTCCAATTCGATAAAGCATTTGCGTAAATGCCGGGTCATACCCTAAAAACATAAATAGCGGAATAAATACCGGTGCAAGGATAGCCCATTTTGCCGAGGCACTTCCGATAAGTAAATTAATCATACCAGCAAGCAAGATGAAGCAAATAATCAAAGGTATTCCAGTAAAGTTCATTGCTTGAAGCAGATCTGCACCATTTATGGCTATAATCGGCCCAAGATTACTCCAGCTAAAGTAGGCAAGCATTTGTGCTGCGAAAAAGACGAGAACAATATAGCTTCCCATTGTTGACATCGAATCACTCAATACTGCGCCAAAATCTTTCGTGTTCTTGATCGTCTTTGCCTTCAAGCCATAAACAAGGCCAGGTACAAAGAATAAAATTGTTATAAGAAATACGACCCCATCCATGAATGGAGAATTGTTAATGATAGAGTTCGTTTCTGGATTACGTAATATCCCGTTTTCAGGGATTACCAATGACAAAATGACCGCAGCAGTAATCAACAAGGAAATATTAGCCCAGCGAAGTGCTTTGATTTCCCTTTCCCCCACTGCCTTTTCATTGATTGCCTCACCTTTGTAGCTGCCTAGACGAGGAATCGTTACTTTAGTAGTAATAAAATACGTCACAATAAGCAATAGAACAGCAGAAGCAGCGATAAAATAATAGTTCATCGCAACGTTCCCTGTGTAGCTTGGATCAACAAGCTGTGCGGCAGGTTCTGTAAAGCCAAATGCCAGGGCGTCCGTCATTCCGATAATAAAGTTGGCCGAAAATGCACCAAGTGTTGCACCATATGCCATTACAAGACCTGCAAAAGGATGGTAACCAAGTCTGATCATAACCATAGCGGCAATTGGCGGGAGAATAACTGGTGCAGCATCACCGGCGACATTACCGATAATACCGACCAAAATGATTGCAGGAATAATTAATTTGCGTGGTGAAATTTCAATAACACGTCTCATCGCTGTTTCAAAATAACCAGTCTTTTCAGCGATCCCGATACCCAGCATCACTACGAGCACCATACCAAGTGGTGGAAATGCACTGAAATTATTGATGCTTTCCGTGACGATGAGGATCAATCCATCACCGGATAGCAGGTTCACTGCTTCTACCACTTCTCCCGTAGCGGGGTTAGTTGCTTTTAGATTGAATAATGAGGCAATAAAAGAAGATGCGAGAATAACTCCCATTAAAAAGATGAAAATTACGATAGGATCGGGCAATTTGTTGCCCCACACTTCTATCTTGTTTAAAAATTTATCCATAAACCCATTTTTTTCCTTCGTTTCCAATAAAAATCCTCCATTCTTTCCTCGATGAGATAGTTTCTCTTAAGGTGATCCTTCACTTTGCGAAAATACTTGAGACTTTTCTGAATATGTTACTCCCCCAGCCAAGCTATGTACGTAAATTATTAACTATCCTATTTTTTGCATAATTCGACAATTCACGACAATATATTAAAATTTATAGTATTTCTTTAAAAAAGTCAAGAACACCTCAGACATGTTCATTAGCTAAATACTGGAATATTACTGGACGAATGAACAATCAGCAAAAAAAATTGAGGCTATAGTTACAAAATATAAAAAGCTATCCGTACCGTCATGATTTAAAATTACCATGACGTACGAATAGCTTTTGTAAACGAAGAATATCTATTCTATTTCTGCTAGATCATCTTCCCTTTCTACATTGCCTTCTTTTTTGAAGACAATCTTCTCAGCTTCGCCTAAATTGGTGAAAACAATTGGCGTTATCGTTGATTTGGCATGTTTACTAATATAGGACAAGTCGGCTTTTAGCAATGGCTGTCCAGCTTTCACTTCCTGTCCTTCTTCAATAAGCAATTCGAAACCTTCACCTTTTAGGTTAACCGTATCAAGACCCACATGAATCAGGATTTCTTTCCCTCGTTCAGATTGAATTCCGATAGCATGCTTCGTCGGGAAAACATTGATGATTTTTCCGTTGACAGGGGAAACAACAAGCCCTTCAGAAGGGTCAATCGCAAAGCCGTCACCCATCATCTTTCCTGCAAACACTTCGTCGGGGACCTCGGTAATCGGTACAATTTTACCTTTTAACGGGGAGAAAATAACTTCTTCTGCACCCTTATGTTCCTCGTTACGTAATGCTTCCGGATTTACGTCCTCAATCTGTTGCTGTATTTCTTCCTGCTGATCCACTTTGGCAGCTGGTCGAGGTTTTTTACCGGAAATGATATCCTGCATTTGTCCTTTGATGATTTCTGAACGGGGACCGAATATCGCCTGGATATTGTCTCCTACTTCAAGAACACCGGCTGCGCCTAAGTTCTTCAATTCAGCTTTATTTACATCACTTATAGAATTGACGGAGACACGCAGACGAGTGATACAAGCATCCAAATGTGCGATATTTTCCTGTCCACCCATCGCTTCAAGTACATTATAAGCAAGATCTCCATTTCCCGCTTTTTTGCCTTCTTTTTCTTCTGCTTCAACTGTCTCTTCACGACCTGGCGTCATCAAGTTGAACTTTTTGATAAAGAATCGGAAAATAATGTAGTAAAGTATCGCAAATACGAGTCCAAGAAGGATTGCAATCCACCATGGTTCTCTTCCCGGTAAAATACCAAACAGCATAAAGTCGATCGCGCCGCCCGAGAACGTGTAACCGATATTGACACCAAGAAATGTCATAAGTACGAATGAGAGACCATCCAACACTGCGTGGATAAAGAATAATACTGGTGAAACGAATAAGAATGAAAATTCAAGTGGTTCTGTGATACCTGTCAGAAAAGATGTCAGTGCTCCAGAACCGAGTAATCCTGCAACAAGTTTTTTCTTTTCCGGACGGGCTGTATGGTACATTGCAAGTGCCGCTGCCGGCAGACCGAACATCATAATCGGATATTCCCCAGCCATAAAGTTACCAGCAGTAATTTCCACGCCATCTTTCAATTGCTGGAAAAAGATTGTCATATCCCCACGTACCAATTCTCCGGCAGCACTTGTATAAGAACCAAATTCATACCAGAATGGCGCATGAAAAATATGATGCAATCCGAATGGAATCAATAGACGCTTAACAAAGCCAAACATAAATACAGCGATATATGTGCCTTCTTCAATCAGCCAGTAGGATGCAGCATTCATTGCCTCCTGTACTGGCGGCCATACAATCATCAATAAAAGACCAACCACAAACGACAATGCGGCAGTTACAATCGGTACAAACCGCTTTCCGGCAAAGAATCCTAAGAAGGAAGGCATTTCTATATCGTGGAACCGATTAAAACAGTATGCCGCAATAAGCCCGGCTATGATCCCTCCAAATACACCGGTTTGCAATGTCTGAATACCTAAAACCGATGCAAATCCGGGGTCCTCAGCAACCATATCCGGGGTAACGCCCATCCAGGAACCCATTACCTGATTCAACACAAGATAACCAACAAGTGCAGCAAGTCCTGCCGCGCCGTCACTGGCAAGTCCTATCGCAACACCAATGGCAAATATAAGTGGCAGATTATCAAAAATAACGCCCCCTGCATCTTCCATTACGGTTGCCAGAAGCTGAATCCATTCAGTCTGTAAAAATGGCAGATAGCCGATCATCGTTTCCTGCTGGGCAGCATTACCAAACCCAAGCAACAGACCGGCAGCAGGTAAAAGTGCCACTGGCAGCATCAGTGCTTTACCGATTTTTTGCAGTACACCAAAAGCTTTTTTAAACATAAGAAATTCTCCTTTATCAATATTATTTGCAGCATTCATTTGTTTAAAACAACGAAAAAAGGCATGAACAGAGAACACGAAAAAAGATACAGGTGCACATTATTATGCCCTGATACCACTTTTACATGTCTCTACTCATGCCTGATCGAATCAGTAACACGTAAGAGATATATATTTTATTAAAATTGCACTCTTGTCAATACGTTTCGATTTTTTCACTTAAACGCTGAAGGTGCATCGTCAGATATACAGCCTCGGCGTCATAAACTTGTTTTTTCAACGTCTGCTGCATGATTTTAACAAGCTTCCACGAAAGATTATAGCATGATGGATATTCTTTTTTCAACAGGTCTGCGATCTTTTTTGGTTCTTCCAGCCTTTCATCGTTCATCACTCTTTCAATTGTATAGCGAAGATGTCTAATAAGACGAATATAATCGATACTTTCACGGTCTATTTCCATACGAAACTGTTCCTCGATAACTCCAATTAGTTTAGTGACAAGCTGGGAATATCTGTTAATCTCCGATAAAGTGGAATCTGTGATTGCACTGTGCACATGCAGAGCAATAAAGCCGACTTCTCCCTCCGGCAAATTGATATCCAGTGACTGGTTAATGAAATCAACTACTTCAGCGGCAATTTCATATTCTCCAGGGTAAAGCGCTTTCGTTTCCAGCAAAAACGGATTGCGTATTGCCATGCCTTTCAGCAAACGTGTAATTGCAAATACAATATGGTCTGTCAGCGCTACATGGACACTTTCATTAAGCATGGATTGGGATCTCTTTTTAATAATCTCAACCCCCGATACAATTGCATTCAGTGTATCTTCATCTATATCATTAACCAGTTTTTTATAGTTCTCCTGCTCATTTTCATTTCGGAGCACAAACAGCTTTTCGACGGTTTCCTTGGCAATGGGGTCATTTTTTTTGCTGTTGAAACCAATGCCTTTGCCTATGAGCACCACTTCCTGGCCTTCGGTATCTGCTGCAATCAGTACATTATTGTTGAGTACTTTTATGACTGAAAATGTATTCACAAAACCAATCCTTTCTACCATAGGTTCTTATTATACCACCGGAATCCTATGGTGAAAACATTTTGCAGCAGGAAGCGGGCCTGTCACTCTTGACGAATCGGGGAAATTGAGGGACAGGGCAGAACCCCCCATTTCAATTCTCTTTACAGCCGTTCCTCTGTCACAGCAGTTCCTGAATCTTTCATCGGAACTACGGGATGTTCATTTTTGATTTCAAAATACTTATTCGTACTGAAATCGTTCCCTTCCTAAAAGATTTTTAACTAGTCGGCTAGCAGCACATCCTCGTTTCTCAAAACCGGTGGGCGGCCAACCGAATGATATTCAATTCCTTGAGCTTTCATTCCCTGTAAATCGAAACAGTTTCTTCCATCAAAAATCAGTGGCATATTCATTGTATGAAAAACATTGAGATCGACATTTCTGATTTCATCCCATTCTGTCAAAATCAGTACGATATCACTGTCTTTTATGGCTTCTTCCACGCTGTCTGCATAGTGCATTTTTTCGCTTAACAACCTGCGCGCATTGTCTGCAGCAATTGGATCATAGCCGACCACATTTGCACCTTGTTCGATCAATTTTTCTGTAACGATCAGAGACGCCGCTTCCCGCATGTCATCGGTGTTCGGCTTAAAGGCCAGTCCGAGGACGGCAACGCGCTTTCCTTCCAGAGATGAAAAGCGCTCGTTTAATTTTTCGACCAGAAGTGCCTGTTGTTTGGTGTTAACATGGACGACCCCTTTCAACAGTTCAAAATGGTAATCTACATTTCCAGCAATTTTAATAAGCGCTTTTGTGTCTTTCGGAAAACAAGAACCTCCATAGCCAATTCCCGCTTTCAGGAACTGGTTTCCAATCCGCTGGTCCATACCTACTCCGGCTGCCACTTGATCAACGTTTGCATCAACAAGCTCGCAAATATTGGCAATTTCATTAATGAAGCTGATTTTCGTGGCCAAGAATGCATTCGATGCATATTTAATCATTTCAGCACTGCGGATATCTGTTTTATAGACCGGAACACCAAACGGTTTATTGATTTCTTCCATGATATTTGCCGCTTCTTCACTATCTGTCCCAATGACAATGCGGTCCCCGTTAAAGGAATCGTAAATGGCTGAACCTTCCCTTAAGAATTCGGGATTGGATACAACGTCAATTTTTACATCGTTTTTTAGATGCCGATTGATCGTCTGCCTGATTTTATCGTTTGTTCCTACAGGCACCGTACTTTTAGTCGCCACGACAGCATCCTTTGTTACATTCACAGCGATATCCTTCGCTGCCTGCATCACATATGTCAGGTCTGCAGCCCCTTCCGTATTTTCAGGAGTGCCTACAGCGATATAGATAACATCGGCATCCTTAAAACCGGTTTTATGGGAGGTTGTAAAAAATAAACGGTCCCTCTCGATATTTTGCTTCATCATGTCATTCAAACCAGGTTCATAAATAGGTGAAATTCCCTTCTTCATTTTCTCGACTTTTACTTCATCGATATCTATGCATGTTACGGTATGGCCTATTTCCGATAGACTCACACCTGTCACAAGCCCAACATAGCCAGTTCCAACCACTGAAATATTCATCCTTACCCCTCCTAGAGTGCCTGTCACTTCCCGAAATTTGTCGAAAATTATCGGATAACTTCCGATGTCCGTACTACTCTTTAACAACCTCTTTGTCTAACACAAGCTCTTTCAGTATTTTGCGGACATCTTCACCAATCTCTTCATTATTTAAGGCAAACTCTATAGTAGTCCGTATGAACCCGAGTTTTTCACCCACATCATACCTCTTACCGTCAAAATCGTAAGCAAAGACAGTTTGATGCTCATTTAGTTTCTGGATAGCATCTGTCAATTGTATTTCTCCACCTGTACCGGTTTCCTGCTTGCCTAGAAAATCAAAAATCTCTGGAGTTAAAATGTAACGTCCCATAATTGCCAGATTTGATGGAGCAGTCCCTTGTTCAGGCTTTTCAACAAAATTACTAACCTGATAACGTTGGCCCTGGGTTGTTTTGGGATCAATGATTCCATACCGATGTGTATCTTCATCGGCAACTCTTTGAACACCGATAATGGATGAACGGGTTTCTTCGTATTGTTCGATCAGCTGTTTCAAACAAGGCTTTTCAGCTTGGACAATGTCATCACCAAGCAGTACTGCAAAAGGTTCGTTGCCGATAAACTTTCTTGCACACCATACCGCATGGCCAAGTCCCTTCGCTTCCTTCTGCCTTATGTAGTGGATTTCCACATTTGCCGACTTGTTTATTTTCTCCAGCAAATCATACTTCTCTTTTTTCATTAAATTATTTTCAAGCTCAAAATTATTGTCAAAATGGTCTTCTATTGCCCGTTTTCCTTTACCAGTGACAATAATAATATCTTCTATACCGGATTCAATCGCCTCCTGTACGACATATTCAATTGTCGGTCTATCAACGATAGGAAGCATCTCCTTGGGCATCGCTTTTGTCGCAGGTAAAAACCGCGTTCCCATTCCGGCAGCCGGAATAATGGCTTTTCGAACTTTCCCCATAAAATCCCCTCCATTTTCAATCTGTGTAAACTCTCAGAAACCTTGTTTGTTATCATACTCACTGATAGAATTGCTTTTTTATTCCCTGTTTTTTATTGCTATACCTATTTTATCACGCAATTCTAACTTTTTTCTACGTTATATAAATTATTAATCTTTATTAACATACATCGTTTCTGTACTGTGGCTGTACAGTTCAATAATATTGCCGTACGGATCTTCACAGTAGATAAGATAGTATGGTTTTCCTTTCCATGTATTCCATATATCACTCCGCTTCTTCCCTCCAGAAGAATCTATTTCGTCAGCCAGTTTTTCAATATCATCTGCTATCAGGCATATGTGAAAAAAGCCATCATAATTCCTGTTATCGCTTTTTTCCATCGTTGGATCCTGAATTTCAAACAGCTCGATCCCTACCTGATTATCTGACGTCAGATGGGCATTTCTCATCTTTTTGATATGACCGCCCAGCAAATCATTCGTCATATTGCGCCTATCTTCCTTTTCTGCATTAAATGAATAGGGTCCCGCTATTAATTTGAAACCAAGTACTTCCTCATACCATTCAATTGCCTTCTCAATATCAGGAACAGCCAGTCCAATATGTGTTATCGCCGCCACGCAAATCCCCTCCCAAAAGAAAAAATACCCTTTACAGAGAAGTTGCAAACTAGTGCCTGTCACTCCCCGTTTTTTGGCGGAATTTGTCGAATATAATAAAAGAAGATGTGCGGTAAGCAATTCTTCAACTATTAATCACTTTGATATATAAAGTTAAAAATATTATTTACAAAGCAATAAAACCGTAGTATACTCAAGTGTATATTTTTACATTAAAGTGCATAAATATACATTATTGTTTGACAAAGAAGGAGAGAGACTATTTTGGAACACATGGGACTCATATCATTAATTCCGCCGATTGTAGCAGTTATTTTAGCAATCATTACTAAGAATGTTATTATTTCTTTATTTTCAGGTGTATTTATCGGTGTATTGATTATAGTAGGAGGAAATCCACTGGAAGCAACGATGTCGACCATCGGCAACTATATCTATCCACAGCTGTCAGATGGATATAATGCAGGGATCATCGTATTATTATTCTTCATTGGTGGATTTGTTGCGCTGATGGAAAATTCGGGCGGGGGAGCAGCGCTTGCTTATAACGCGATCAAATACATCAATACGCGCGCAAAAGCGCAAATGTCTGCATGGATTGGCGGCATTATTATCTTTTTCTCTGATTTAGGTACGCCACTGATCGTTGGACCTGTTTTTGAAAAAGTTTTTGATAAATTGAAGATCTCAAGGGAGAAACTGGCGTGGATCATTGATTCCACCTCATCTCCAGTTGCTGTCCTGATTCCTTTCATCGGTTGGGGAGTCTATATCATGGGATTGATTCGAAATGAATTCGATCTGCTGAATATTACCGCATCTGAATTTGATACGCTTGTCCAGGTCATTCCTTTCCAATTTTATGCCATCATGGCGATCATCATGGTACCACTCATTACGATGACAAATTTGGATTTTGGACCGATGGCAACGGCAGAAAGACGAATTCAGGAGACAGGTGAACTATACTGGCCTGAGTCCAAACCACTTCGGAAACCTGATGAAAATGCGAAATATACAGAAGGATCGAAAGCCATCCTGATTTGGCTGCCACTATTGGTCTTGTTTACAACTTTATTCGGATTGATGATCTCTTTCGGATTCCCGTTCGAACAAGTTGCAGGCAGTGATTTCAGAATTTCATTGACAACTGCATACCTATTTGCAGCAGTAACAATCATTATCTTGATGCTTGTCTATAAGATTAAAAGCTTCAACGCGATTTTTGATATTTATACATCCGGGATGCAGCGTATGGCCTATGTTGCTGTCACACTCATCCTTGCATGGGCCCTGGGCACAATCATCAGTGAAATGGGTACGGCAATGTATATTGTGGAAATCATCGATGGCAATCTTCCAGTATTCATTATTCCTGCACTATTATTTGTTGTAGGTCTTATTATGTCTCTTGCCTCCGGAACATCGTGGGGAACATTCGCAATTATGCTCCCAATTGCTATCCCAATGGCATTTGCACTGGATGCACACTTACTTGTCTGTATCGGTGCAATTCTTTCAGGCGGAATGTTTGGTGACCATACGTCACCGATTTCCGACACTACCTTGCTTTCCTCGACAGGGGCAGGAGCTGACCATATCGATCACGTGAAAACACAGTTTCCATATGCCTTGCTTAATGGGATTGTTTCCTTTGTAGGATTTATCGTTGCCGGTATCACCGGAAGCGCATGGACACTTATTTTAACAACTGCCCTATTAGTTGTAGCAGTGTTTTCATTAGCGAAACTTCAGAAGAATAAACGGCAAGCTGTTTAATTAGAAAAACCGGGCCTCTATTTTGCCCGGTTTTTTCGAATCTATTTTTCAGCTGTTTGGGTTATATGAAGAATCTATAGAAAACTTGGACTGTTACCAAGTCTTTTCAGTGTCAGCGCTGGTTGCAAATATAGTAAGACAGCTTTTCTTAACTGCTAGAAAACATAATAGATCCTTGGATAAAATTGGTTTATTTAAAGAAAAACCCGAACTTTGATTCAGAATTCTTTAGTTAGAATTCGAATTAGTTCGGGTTTTTTCTTCTTTATAAAATTATTTATCTTGCAATCATCTGTCTTTTGTAATGGGACTTTTACTTATGGCCCAGCCTCTTAAAATAGTTCTGCTTTTCTCAAGCACAATTCATTACTTCCATTGCCCAATCAAAGTCTCTGCGTGACTAATTAGTGCATTTTTGGCATCTTGTGAAATATGATTTTCCAATTCGTTGTTATTTATTTTCTTCAAAAAGTCTTCCATCTTCTTTATTGACTGTTCCATTTGACCTTTGTCGTCATGGTGTTCTACTTGATTTAAGCTGGTAGTTAACTGACTTTTAAGCGGATCGTTAACTTCAGCTGTTTCTATATAATGCTCCAACAGATTATTCATTTGTTCCAGATTTATATCATACGCCATGGCACTTCCGCCACCCCTGCGAACCGCTTCTGCAACAGGCTGCTTATTACCATCCGGCATAAATCCTATTCCGTTAAATGACCCTATACCTTGAGTAAGATCAGAAACTTCAAATTTATGCCCCAGAGCTTTTAACTCCTCATATTCTTCTGTCTCTGTAAATTGTTTTTCAATAATTGTTCTGCCAGATATTTTATTCTGTTGTGACAGCCTGGCCATTTCAACTGCATCCGGCAATTCCACACCACGATCAAGATAAGCTAAAATAATTTGTGTTACGGTTGAAATAATGGTAAGGCTGCCAGGAGCACCACCCGCAAAGACAGGTTCGCCATCCTGCATAATAATCGTAGGAGCCATCGTGCTTAACGGTTTCATATGTGGAGCGGCACTATTAGGCTCTCCTTCCGCGGCAAAAGAACGGGTCCGATTAGCCAAAACATCATTCAGTAAAAATCCATACCCGGGAACCACCATACCGTTTCCACCGATAGAGACAATGGTATTCGTATATGCAACAACATTTCCATACGAATCTGCTACGGTTAAATTAATTGTTTCACTATTCTTCTTTTCTTCATCAGAATTTTCTTCCGTTTCATCTTGCTCATTTTCTTGAGATTCTGTTTGCATGCTATCAACCGTGGAAGCTTCCAAATCCTCAACTTGAATATCACCAATATGAATTCCAGCACCATCTGTTCCGAACTCATACGCACCGATCATCAGGCTTCCGGATGTGCTAACTGAATCATCCTCTGTCACAAAGCTCCACTCACTAGGTTCTTCATCATTTCCATTCCATACTTTGACATAAATTTGGTTATTTTCAACCTTAAACCGCAGCATCTGTTCTTCATCTGTAAATTCATATGCAATGTCATGGTACCATGTGTTATCGCCATTCACTGCTTTGACCAGGCGAATTCGGTCCTCTGACGGTCTGATATCAACCCCGTAACCATTGTATGGTGAAACAGTCGGAGAAGGGTAGTCTGCACGCAGCCAGAATCTAAGATGTGGATTGGAACCTTCATCCATATCTGTAAATTGGTATGGAACCAGCATTTCTGTATTTTCAGCTGCACTCATATTGGCAACTGCAGTTCCGTAAGACGTATTTTCTGGTATCTCAATGCGTCCATAACCATCTCCACTTTGGTCCATAATGGAATTTCTAGTATAAAGTGTAAACTTGCTTTCATCCCATGGGTCACCGGCATCACCGGTAAATTGATGGGAAAACCCTTGTTCTGTATAGGTTTGTTCATCCGTTTCCTCTACTGAGATGGATCCTATCTTAAATCCGCCTGCACCCTCTCCATCCCTATACTCCCGGGCACTGATCAGTAATTTTCCAGGAGAAGAAACCGAATCATCTGCAGCAATCAAGTTCCAGTCGTCAGGTTCGTCCTCCCCACCTTTCCAGACCTTTACAGACAATTGCTCATCCACAACTTTAAATCGCAGCCATTGCAGTTCATCTGTAACTGTATGATTGAATCGCCCAATCTCTTGAAGTGAACCATCTACAGTTTTCACGAGCCGAATACTGTTCCATGCTGATCGAATATCCACACCATATCCATTACTCGGACTCTGAAGGTTCGTGAAATTGTCTGAACGCAACCAGAAACGCAGATCCCTGCTATTACCTGGGTCCATACTGAACGGGACAAGCAATTCCTGATTTTCAGCTGGCTTCATTAGCGCTGACATTCTTGCTGATGATCTATCCTGATCAGCAAGTTCAACACGGCCAAATCCTTCCCCATCAAGATCGACTACGGCACCATCCTCGGTCTCAGTGGAAAATTTACCATTATCCCATCCATCACCTTCAGCCCCGGAAAAGTCGTATTCAAATCCAGGTTCTAAATCAGGGCTTCGTTCGTCCGTTTCTTCCACTTGAAGTGGTCCTATACTGAAGGATCCACCACCGTTTGTGTCTTCGAATTCAATTGTACTGATCAATAATCTTCCTGGATCTGTAACAGAATCATCCTCGACAACCAGATTCCAGTTCTCTGGCTCCTCAGTACCGTCCTTCCATACTTTTACAGATAGTTGATTGTCTACAACTTTAAATCGCAGCCATTGTAATTCGTCTGTCAAATCATGATCGAATTGGGCGAAGGCTCCACCTTCACCATCAGCTCTATTAATCAATCGGATATCATTGTAACCAGAGCGGATTTCCACCCCATACCCGTTATGTGGACTCGAGCTTAAATTAAAGCCATCAGCACGTAACCAAAAACGCATGTACCGATTTGGACCAGGATCATTAATTCGAAACGGTACTAATAATTCCTGATTTTCCGACCATTCCATTTGAGCTGTTGCACGACCGGCTGAATTTCTGCGATCTCCTATATGAAGGTTAGCAAACCCCTCTCCATCAAGCTCGAATGTCGTATCATAAGATGTATCTACAAAAAACGTGTCACTATCCCATGCATCCCCTTGATCTCCGGCAAAATCATAAGAGAAATTCGCTTCGAGCTCCGGTAATGGATCAGGATCACGATTGGGGTCTTCTTCATACTTCCAAGCATCCCCAGGAGCAATTTTTCCGACGGCTGCCGTATCATTTATATGCTGACGACGATCTGCAGCAAACTGTTTTGAAATCAATCCATTAACTGGTACATCAATATGTTCTGGGTCCGCATGATAGGCACCGCGATCAGCAAATCCCAGACGGGAAGCTTCAATAAAATGATGATAAAATTCCGTATCTGACATACTGCTGAGATCATAGGCCTCAAGAATATTAAGTATTTCTCCAATTAAAAGGCCACCACTGGACACAGGAGGCATTCCGTAAAAATCATATCCCCTGTACGTCGTCGTGATTGGTTCTCCAGTAACCACCTCATAAGCGGCAAAATCTGCCATTGTCATTTCTCCTGCTAAAACCTCAGCACCAGGATTATCAACTGTTGGCGGATTATTTACCGCCCCTATTATGGCCTCTCCAATCTCGCCATTATAAAAAACCTCACTTCCATGCTCAGCTATCAGCTCAAATGCATATGCTAAATCGGGATTTTTTAATATACTGCCAGCCTCGGGAATTTCCCCATTTTCCGTCAAGAAAATCTCGGATGTCGATTCAAACAAACGGAAACGATCTGCATTTTCAGTAACTTCTCTGACAAAGTTATCATCAATGACAAATCCCTCTTTAGCTGATGTAATAGCCGGCTGAAGAACCTCTGCTAATGTCATCGTTCCATAGTTATCTAAGGCTTCTTCCCATGCTAATACGGTACCAGGGACTCCTACAGATCTGCCTCCATTTATACGTACGTCACTTGGGTAGATATCTCCGTTCTCGTCCTCAAACGATTCTATATCAAACGAAGCGGGAGACATAGAACGATGGGTAAGTGTTACATTCTCTTCATCCTCTGCAAAGTAAATGTTCATCATTCCCCCACCACCAATTCCACCTGAAAACGGTCGTGTTAAATTTTGCACAGCTGCAGCAGCAATGGCAGCATCAATCGCATTTCCTCCCTTTTCCATAATTTCAATGGCCGCCTCTGATGCTAGCGGATGCTCTGTTGCTACTGCTCCCCCATTCCCTATTGCACTTGGCTCCTGCTCATAGTAAGAGTTTACAAAATTCTCATCATAATCAAACCCCTCAGCCTGTACATTGGCAAAAGGTGTCAAAACTAGCAAAACACTAAATAGAATACATACTGCTTGCTTGTATTTACTTTTGTACATCAACTTTCCCCCTTGATAGTTTTGTAAAATAACTATATAAGTTATTTCAATTATTGTAATCGATTTTATAGTATAAAAATTGTAATAACAATCTATTATTCTAAAATAATCATTTGGAACTATATTCGTGATTATCTCTGATTCTATTTACCTATTAGGTTAAAACAGATTGCTGCGAATGATAGGGGATTATGTTTTCGGTATCTAGTAAAAAGGGTGTTATGTCTAAATATTAGAGGGAATCTACTATGTTTAATGCTATTTTTTGCAGTTTTCAAACGTATTAACAATTATTCCATAAGAATGCAAAAACTCCCCATCAGACAGCAATAAAAAATATCTTGCTGTCTGATGGGGAGCATCTACTATTTTTTCTTTTAAAAAACGATCGTCTTATTCTGATGCACAATGACCCTGTCTTCCAAATGCCATTTTACTGCCCGAGCAAGCACACTCCGCTCGATGGACTGGCCAATTTTTTTCATATCTTCCTCATTATCACGGTGGTCGACCCTGCCGATATTCTGCTCAATGATCGGACCCTCGTCCAGGTCACTCGTTACATAATGGGAAGTTGCCCCGATCATCTTTACCCCGCGCTGGTATGCGCGCTCATATGGCTTTGCTCCAATAAAAGCTGGCAGGAATGAATGGTGGATGTTGATTATCCGGTTTTCGTACCCCCGGACAAAATCATTCGTGAGAATCTGCATGTAGCGCGCAAGCACAATCAGGTCCACATCATATTGCTTGAGCAGCTCTTTCTGTTTATCTTCAACTTGCTTGCGTATTTCCTTGTTTGCAGGGATATAATAGTACGGGATACCCAGTGATTCTACCATTTCTCTTGATGTTTCATGATTGCTGATGACAAGAGAAATATTTGCCATGAGATCGCCGCTTTGCCATTCCCAAAGAAGCTCGAGCAAGCAGTGTGGTTCTTTCGAAACAAAGATCGCCATATTTTTAAGTTCACTCACATACATGATTTTCCAGTCCATATGGAAATTCTCTGCCAGTGGAATAAATGACTCTTCCAGCTTTTCTTTCCGACTTTTAAGGTTCGGACAGTCAAACTCAACCCGCATGAAAAATTCCCCACCGTCAGGGTCTATTGTATATTGATTGGAAGCTACAATGTTTGCGTCGTGTTCATATAGAAATTGAGACACTGCCGCTACAATTCCCGGCTGGTCTGGACACTTGATTAAAAAACGAGCACGGTTTTCATTTTTATCTTGATATGCTTTTATTTTTCCTTCAGAGTAACTGTTCATCATCATATTCCCCATTTCTTTCCAGGATGGTGCCTGTCACTTCCCGGTTTTTGTCATAAATTGTCGATTACAGCACCGAAATACTGCATATCTTTAATATACATATTAAAAGGCTGCCCTGCTTAATGTCCATACTAAACATTAATTCTTGCAGCCTTTTTATTCGACAAAATTCGGGGAGTGACAGGCACCTAACTAAATAGGCTGCCTAGCCAGTCAATTATTGTTACAAATAAGTTTCCGATAAAGTTGAAGAAACGCGTAAAAATGTTTTTGCTTTCGCTCTCTTTTTCTTCTGTATTTTCTTCGTCTTTTTCTTCATCTGATCCTTCATCAGCCTGTTGAGTCAGCTCGAATTGTTCTTTTTCTTCCGCTTCGTTCTGTTCCGAGTCACTAACGTCTTCCTTATTTTTCCCTGAATTAAGCGAAGATCTGATTTTATCTGAATCAACTGGGTTAGCATTTCCTCGGCCACTCGTTTGTGATGCTTTTTCTGCAGCTGGTCTTTTGGAAGGAGACTCTTCAGTAACCTCATTATCTTCTGAAATAACCCCTTGTTCACCATCGGTACCTTTTGAATCATCGACTGTGTCTGATACGGCGGGCTGCTCCTCTTTCTCGGAACTGTGTTTTCCCTTAACGGAGCTCAATTGCTCCTCCTTAGGTTTATCTGTTACAGGTGTCACGGCCACTTGCTCATTATCAGAATCACTAGTGCTGTTCTGTTTCTTTTCATCTTGTTCGTTATCCAACGTTGCTTCATCGTCTTTTTCTTTAATGGTAACTTCTTCATTATTTCCTTCGGGTTCCTCAGCTACTGTACGTGCCGTAAAGGATATACCTTCAGATTGGTTTCCGAAAATGTCCTCGGTATAAAAAGTAAAGGTATATTCCGTATCAGCTTCCAATCCCTCCACGAAATAAACAGCTTCTTCATCCTTATCAACAGTTGTTAGATAGGAATCATCCCAGTAGATGGCGACCGAAGAAAAATCCTCATCTTCCGGGTTTTTCCACCCTATTGAAAGAGAATCAGCAGTTGATTCATTCACTTTAATGTCTGCAACTTCTCCGGGAGCAATTTGATCATCAGGAGTGTAGGTAATAAATCCATGGCCGTAAAGTGGATCTCTTCCTGGCTCTCCTAAATCTTCAGTATGGTTAATTAGTTCTTCCCGGAGTTCACCATTTGTCATCTGGGGAAACTTTTGCTTCAATATGGCGAGCATTCCGCTCACATGCGGTGATGCCTGTGATGTACCGCTTCCCATCCCATATGAATCATTCAAATAAGTGCTGATAATATTGAATCCAGGTGCGGAAAATTCCACTTCCGCCCCAGTTGAAGAAAATCCGGCAATGTTCAAACGTCCATCTACAGCGGAAACCCCGATAACACTATCATACTTGGCCGGATAGGTGACACTGTTTCCATCATTGCCACTTGCTCCAACGACAAGTATTCCAGAGTCATACGCCTCATCCAGCATATTTCGCAATGCTTCGCTGTCTTCGCTATCCTTTTCATAACCTAAGGAAAGATTAATAATATCCATGTTGTTTTCAATGGACCATTCAATAGCATCCACTACATTGAATATCCCACCTTTACCATCAGCATCCAGTGCCTTGACAGCATAAAGGCTGGATTCTGGGGCAATACCAACAACACCAATATCATCCCGCTTTGAACCGATAACGCCAGCCACATGTGTCCCATGGCCATTATCATCCGTCCATTCTGTTGTATAATCAACCGCTGAATATCCACCAGCGATTTCCAGATCAGGGTGTGAGGAGATGCCAGTATCAATGATTGCTATATTAATTCCCTTACCGGTAAAACCTTCTGCCCATGCAAATGGGGCACCAGTTGATTGTATATTCCAATGTTCTGTTTCGTTTACGCTATCCGTCCCGGAAATTTCTGTAATTGTTTGAGCAGTATTTGATAGTTTTATAGCTGCATTATTTTCTATGTACGTAATATTGGGATTGTCATAGAATTCATTTAGATTATTTCGGTCAATAGTTACGGCAACAGCGGATATGCGACTAAAATCAAAATCCAGCTCACTACTTTTTTCCAATATTACCTGTTTCCCAGCTTCATTTTCATACCCTATGATCACCTCAACCTCATTACTATCCATACCATATGAGGTTACAGGGGCAAATGAAATGAGAACAAATAAAGAAAAAAATAGACACATCAGACGACTAAACGCTACTCTGGACAATTATCAAATCTCCTTTTCTATCATTCAATCTTTTAATCTTTTAATCTACTATACTAAATTTTAAGGTGCCTGTCACTCCCCGAAATTTGTCGAAAACCGAACAGTGCCAGGCACCGCCCGAAATTTGTCGATAAGTATTGCAGCATTAAATCTGCAATTTTTCTTGTTCGTTTTCCGCTACTGCATGTTTCTGGTTCCATAATTTTAACGCAAGGAAATAAAGCAATGCTGTAACAATCACCAATGCGATGCTGGCAGGCCAGAACCACTGGGAAACAATACCGTCAGCAAATGCGAGTCCAATCGGTGAAAACAGAATATACACAAACACCATCAATCCAAACAGCAGTATTGAGACTGGAACCGCATATTTCCATGGAGTCGTATTTACTTTTGCATTCGCTTTAAACACAAAATCCTTAGGCAATGGTTTGACTTTTCCTGCCACAAGCATAATAGCTACTTCAATAACAAATAACATTCCAGAGATGTGAATAAAGTTAATTGGCACCTCCACATTAAAGAAGGCAGGTAATCCCCATAGCAGCATATAATAGGTAATCACATGAAATATAATGACTATCTTTGGTCCAATTGGCGGTACCCGTTTTGCAAAAATCCCGACTAGAACAATAGCTACGATCGGTATATTGAAAAACCCCGTGAACTCCCTGATGATGTTCCACAATCCATCCGGAGCCCGTAAAAGCAATGGAGCAATGAAAAACGTAAAGAGTGCAAGGCAAGTGCCGAACCACTGACTTACGCGGATCATCTGCCTATCGGTAGCATCCTTTTTAATCGCTGCCTTGTATATGTCATATGCAAACATCGTAGAGGCACTGTTCAATAATGAATTGAAGCTCGATAATACTGCACCTAGCAATACAGCAAGGAAAAAACCCGTTAATAACGCGGGAAAAAGATCATTTACCAAAGTTGGATAGGCTAAGTCCATCGTTGCCAAGGAAGGCCCATACAGATGGAATGCGATCACCCCAGGGATCATCATCATGAACGGAACCATTATTTTCAGAAATCCTGTAAGCAGCACCCCTTTTTGCCCTTCCGCCAAACTCTTTGCTCCGAGGGTTCACTGAATAACATACTGATTGGTCCCCCAGTAAAAGAGATTCATAAAAATCATCCCGGAAAATATCGTGCCAAACGGGACTGCGTCATCCGCTGAACCAATCGCATTCAATTTTTCCGGATTTTCTGTAGAGATTGTTTTCATCCCTTCCACCATGCTTCCATCCCCAAGGGCAATAAACCCAAGAATCGGGATGAGCAGACCAACAATAAGAAGACCAATCCCATTCAATGTATCGGAAATAGCGACCGCCCGCAGACCGCCGAAAATTGCATAAGCAGCACCGATGATCCCGATAATCCAGACAACAATCCAAAGCGCCTGCTCAAGGGAAATCCCCAAAAGCTCCGGTACATTGAACAGCTGAAGCACGGCAATTCCACCTGAATACAGTACAGATGGTATCGTTACAAAGGCATACCCAAGCATAAACAAAATAACGACATATGTACGCGTCCCATTATCAAATCGGTTACTCAAAAACTGAGGAAGTGTCGTAAAAGCTCCACCGAGGTAGCGCGGTAATAAGATTAAAGCCAAAATAATAACAGACAAACCAGCAGTTACTTCCCATGCCATATTGGATAAATTGGCGTTATATGCCTGTCCGTTCAACCCAACCAATTGCTCTGCGGACAAATTTGTCAGCACCAGCGATCCAGCAATGAAGCCACCAGTCAATCCGCGACCCGCCAGGAAGTACCCATCTGAATCACTCACCGTATTCTTCGTTTTCACATACGAATACCATGCGACCAATCCCATAAAAAAAGCACAGGATATAATTGTAAATAACATGCTGAATCACCCACCTTTACCTTGTAGTGTACTGAATAAATCAGATAGGCTTTTATACCCGCTTTCATTGGAGCTGAAACCGGCAGTGGCAACATACTGGCCATTCGACAAAATCCGGGAAGTGACAGGCACTGTTCGGTTTTCGACATAATTCGGGAAGTGACAGGCACTACAGTCGGCACTGCTGTCTTTACATCGGTCATGTATCGTGTTAGGCTATAATTAGAAAATTTCATAATTAGTAGCGCTGGGGGAGCTGTTTGAACGGCTGAGAAGAACTGTTTTGTTCTGACCCTTTGCACCCGAACTGGATAATACCAGCGTGGGGAAGTGCGGTCGACATGTATATCTGCATTTTTGCAATAGTAAAGATACCTACAATAAGACTGCATTCCCCCGGGATGCAGTCTTTTTTATTCAAAAAATTTAACGAGGAGGAAATTTACATGGTCAATCAAAGTCAAGCATGTACAAAAAGCGATATCGCAGGAGCAAGCTTTTCCATTCACCCGATGAGCAATCAATTTATCGATATCATCCTGGGTGCACTTGAGGAAGTCGATACTTCCAAGGTTCATATGAAAACGGATGACGTTACAACAACAGTAAGAGGGAAGCTTGTCCATGTATTTGATGTAACAAAAGCAGTCTTTCTTCACGCAGCAAAAACCGGAGAACATGTAGCATTTCAGGCAACCTATTCCCTCGGGTGTCCTGGAGATTCCCAAGGCGAGGCATACATGGCGGAGGATGAAACACCTCTAAATTTTGAAAGTGTAAAAGACATCAAACAACCAGTCGCATCCAAATTTTCACTTTACCCACTAGGCGGCGGAGATTATATGGATGTGATCTATGGACAGATTGAAGCAATGAAAAAACATGTTACCGTATCCCCGGCACATTATTCAACACGTCTGGATGGAGAGGCCACAGCGATTTTTGATGGGTTGGAACAGGTCTTCCAGGCAACCGTTGAAGGCGGATCAAGTCACACCGTTATGACCTTATCGATTTCAGCAAACAGCCCTTCCCATAAAGGAGATGCAGCAAATGGCTAATTGGAGATTTAAGGAAATTGTTGTGATGGCAGCACTATCTGTCGTTTTTGGAGTTGTTTACTTAGCATTTTTACCTCTAGGCGGGGTTCTGGTCGGATTTTTTGGACCAATTGGTTATGATTTCATTTTTGGTATTTGGTTCATCGTTTCCATTATTGCAGCCTATATCATTCGGAAACCTGGAGCCGCATTTCTATCCGAAACGATTGCGGCAATGGTTGAAGTATTAATTGGGAATGCAATAGGACCAATGCTCATCGTTACCGGGATGGTTCAGGGACTAGGTGCGGAAGCTGCATTTGCTGCAACCCGCTGGAAAAATTATTCCGTATGGATACTGATGGCTGCCGGTGTCGGTTCCGCAGTGACTAGTTTTATCTATGGATATTTCATGAGTGGTTATGCGGCACTTGCACCTGGCTATGTGACCGCCATGTTCATTGTCCGTATGATCAGTGGGGCATTGATTGCAGGACTGCTTGGTAAAGCATTGAGTGATGGGCTGGCACAAACTGGTGTCCTGTCAAGCTTTGCATTAGGAAAAGAATACCGAAAGAAGAATGCGGCATGAAACCATTTGTGGAAGTAAACGGGCTTTGCTTACGTTTTGAAACGAGTCAAAGCAATATTCTATCCAATATTAGCTTCAAGCTAAATCCTGGTGAAAGTGTCTTATTACTTGGCCCAAGCGGAAGTGGAAAAAGCACATTAACTTCCTGTTTAAACGGGCTGTTCCCCCGTGAATTGGATGGTGAGATGGAAGGCGACATTTTTATCGATGGTAAAAGAACAACCGATTACCGACCAGGTGAACTAAGCAGACAGGTCGGAGTTGTTTTTCAGGATCCGGAAACACAGTTTTGCATGCTTACTGTTGAAGATGAAGTAGCGTTTGGGTTGGAAAATATCGGTGAAGAATTTGAAGAGATGTCAGCAAAAATTGATGCTGCCCTCTCACTGGTTCACATGCAGGAATACAAAGAATCTGCCATTGCATCATTATCTGGCGGTCAAAAGCAAAAACTTGCCCTTGCATGCATACTTGCCTTGGAGCCATCCCTGCTTATTTTGGATGAGCCTACTGCCAATTTGGATCCCATTGCAACAAAAGATTTAATTGAAACAATCAAAAATTTGCAGGGGAAAATTCCCTTTGGGCTGATCATTATTGAGCATAAGCTGGAAGGCTGGACCGATTTAGCGGAAAGATGCCTCCTGCTGAATCGCCAAGGCGAAATCTTTTATGATGGTTCATTACGCCATGCAATACGCAGAAATCGTCTGCAATTGATGGAACAAGGCATCTGGCTGCCAAAAACGGCACAGTATTTATTAAATAGCCAGCCGGACTTGGAGGAGCTTCCACTCACCGTTGAGGAATTTTCCAAGTTCGCTTCCACATTAGTTAATGTAAAACCACAACCGAGGAAACGCACAGCAGCATATACGGCAGATACGATTGTTGAAACACATGATGTCACATGGTCCACAAAAAGACGAGATATCATAAGCAATGTCTCCCTCATGTTCGGGGACGGGGAATTTATCGCCATTGTTGGAGCGAATGGCAGTGGGAAAACCTCTCTTTCCAGGATACTTGCAGGCATTCAAAAGCCCTCTTCCGGAAGTGTCATGGTAAAGGGAAAAGCATTGAAGGATTGGAAAGAATCGCTTCTGCGCCAGGAAATTGGGTATGTTTTTCAAAATCCGGAGCATCAATTCATTACGAATACTGTGTTTGAGGAGGTTGCATTCAGTTTGCAACTAAAAAATGAAAACAATATGGAAGAAAAAGTCAATTTGATATTGGAAATTTGTGAACTGCTTGAGCTGAAGCATGAACATCCTTTCTCATTAAGCCAGGGGCAAAAACGCCGCTTGAGCGTTGCGACGATGATAGTGGACGATCAATCCTTCCTGCTTCTCGATGAGCCTACGTTCGGCCAGGATGCACATTCAAATGCTGAGCTAATGCACCTATTACAGCAGCGTCATCAATCAGGATCGACAATTGTAATGATCACGCATGATATGGAAATTGTGGACCAATATGCAACGAGGGTCATCGTCATGAATAATGGAGCGCCTGTCGCCGATTGCCCGCCGGAAAAGTTATGGGACATGACTCCAGAAAAATTAAAAGAATGGCAGCTTGAGCTCCCTGTCTCGGTCCAGATTCAAAAAATATGTGAAGAGGAAGCTTATTATGTTTCTACAACGTCTTAATCCAAGTTTAAAAGCATTGACGATATTGTTGTTTGTTGTACTGCTGGCATTAATTTTTGATCCTATTACACCGTCGCTGTTTCTGATTTGGACAGTATCCATTACATTTTTATTTGGGAAAGTGGCATGGAAAAAATATGTATTGTATTTTATACCTTTTATGATCTTTGCTTTTGGAATGCTTTGGACGACTGTCATCTTTGCTGATGCACCAGCAAACAAAAATGATATTCTTCTGATATTTGGCATGGAATACCCAAGGGAATCCATTCTTACCGCTCTTGCACTTTCCTTGAGGGTGCTCAATGTTGCAGCACTGTCCTTGCTGTTTATTTTCACAACAAACATTGCTCATTTTATTCTGAGCATGATGCAGCAATTGCGATTGCCGCCTAAAATTGCTTATGCTGTCTTGGCTGGCTATCGATTCCTGCCCATGATGCGTGACGAAATAAAAATTATTCACGATGCACATCGTGTGCGCGGGGTGAACCAGGCGAAAACAATTAAGGAAAAATGGAATAATTACAAACGCTATTCCATTCCGCTGCTTGCAAGCGCAATTCGTAAAGCCGAAAGAACTGCGATGGCAATGGAATCGAAAGGATTTACAGGGGATAAAGACAGAACCTTTTACCGCCAATTTACCATCAGGAAAACAGATTGGTTCTTTCCATTAGTAATGCTGATTGGATTCACCACAGCCGTGATCGTTTCCTTCGAGATGGGATTTCTGAAAATATTTAGTTGATGTTGTGACTGCCTGTCCCGAGCTAAGGACAATCTCTTTTTTTTGGGAAGTAGGCAAAACATGAATAAGGGCAGGAAATCTGTTAACGATTTCCTGCCCTTTAATAATATTCGACAAAATCCGGGTGGTGCCTGGCACTGTTCGGTTTTCGACAAAATTCGGGGAGTGACAGGCACTAGTTAATGATTGGTAATATTACATGTGATGGGTGTTCTTGGTCATGGTAGATTTTTTGATTGGATGTTACCATTTCCGTTGAATCAATTGTTGTATTCCCTGTTCCTGGATTCACATCGTATCGTGGAAAACTGCTTGATGAAATTTCAATTCGAATGGAATGTCCAGGTAAAAATACGTTGCTTGTCGCCCACATATCCACATCCAACTCAACGATTTCCTCTGGTAAATGATTATTACCCCCATTACCACCGCGATATTTAGCCCTAATAACACCGTCTGTCAGGTTATAGGCAGTTCCATCAGGCATAACATCAATAAGTTTTACAACAAAATCTGTATCATGAGCATCGTATGAAGCCCAAAGCTTCATCTTGATCCAACCGGTCACTTCGACAGGAGTATCCAAGACTTCTGATGTATAAGTAAGCACATCATCCCGTTTTTCCAACTCGCTCTGATCACGTGGCCCAGCACCTCTGCCATTGTAAAATAATACGCCACCACCAGTAGTTGGAACAGGATGATTCGGATCATGAACATACGAATCCGGTGCTTCTTCAGCTGGATCATTTTTAGACAGTGATCCATTTTCATGTAAATAGTACGGTGTATAGACGGTCCGCTCCAACGGCCATGTTTTTTCAGAACGCCATTTATTTTCTCCCATGATAAAGATTTTCACAGGATCCTCATCTTCAGGAAGCTGCTCGAAATCAGCTTTCAACCAGTAATCAAACCATTTGATATGCAGTCCTGTTATATCTTCTTTTCCTTCTATGGAATTACCTGAACTGTTAATGCCAAAATTACGCTCGCCAAGTTCAGAATGAAACATGCCATGACCCCATGGCCCGATAATCAATTTCTGATTATTGGCAGATCCTTTCATCGATTCATAATTTCGGATTGTAGCGTCTAAAAAGTTATCATACCATCCAGCAAGATGATATGCCGGAACACCTAATTCACTTGGATCCCCTTTGAAGCTGAATTGCTTCATAGCATCCTTTGTGAAGTCCTGATGCAGATATTTTCTGAAAAACTCCACAAGTTCCGGATGCTTTTTGACCGGTGGCCACTCTTTAACAGGCTTGAATCCATGCCATTCATCCATCTTATCCAAATCATTCGTAATCTCCTGTATCGTATGTTCATACTGTTCAGCTGACTGTTTACGCTTCAGATAATCAGCAGCAACAGAATCCAATACCCATGTTTCTGTGGAAGCCAGCATATGCACACCACTCTGTTTAAAAGCATCACCAAATATATGACCAGTCATAGCAGGAAAAATTGCTTTTAGAGATGGTGGTTGCTCCATCAAGGCATACAATTGCGTAAAAGCATAATAAGATAATCCGAACATACCGACCTTACCGTTGGCATATGGTAGTGCTGCTGCCCACTCGACCGTGTCATATCCATCTTTCAACTCCTGTACAAATGGCTCAAATTCTCCCTCAGAAGCAAATCTTCCGCGTACATCCTGGATGATTACAACATACCCATTCATGGCAAGCCTAATAGGATCGATATACCGGTGTGAAAAATTAGGAAGATTTTTATCATATGGAAGACGCGTAAGTAAAACCGGATATTTACCATCGTCATTTGGCCGATAAATATTGGCATATAATTTTATTCCATCACGCAGGGTACATGCAACTTCTCGATCTACAATAATCTGGACATTTTTACTCGTTTCATTCATTGTTCTACCCCTCACTTGTTATTAAATATTGCTGTTTTCTAAAAGTTTGAGATGCGGTTACTCGTTCACCAAAGAAATTGTTGTTTATGACAAAAAATATGTTAACTGCGACGTAACTTAATTAATTACAATTGGATTTGAATAAGCCGTGACGCGGGAAAGGTGTCTTCGGCGACCGCTCGGGGAAATACACTGCGCTTTCCACGGGCGGCTGGTGAGCCAACTTGCGCTAAAGCGCTACGTTGTCTCACCTATTCCTTTCTTCCCGTAGGAGTCTCCGTGTATTCCCCCGAGCTTGTTTGAAGATTACTCTCAATTACTACCTGTGCAATAGCTAAACTAGCAACACACAGTTTCACCAGTCCGGGTGAGCGGCGGGCGGTGACTCCTCGGAAATACAAATCAATTTCCTTCGTGCGATGTGAAAGCTGACGAAGCTTTCCTTGTCCTGCGGGAAAAGCACGTGTCCGAAGACCAGAAGAGTGGTTTTCTCTTCGGGGCTGAGGCCGTGCCCTAAGGATGCGCACCCGCCCAGAGCGATCCCGAACGGCGGCAAGAGCACTTATCTCCACGAATAAACTTAATTTACTTCGCATTTTATATCAACTCCCGACTACCATTAAGCAACAAACATTACAAAAAAAGCCTAAGATAAAGGAATAGACACGTTGAAGCTCTTGAAGCTACAACATGTCCATCACCTTCTTTTAAAGATTACTCTCCAAGCATTTCATCTACTAAATCCTGATTGTTGTCGATCCATTCCTGTGCTACTTCGGCAGAATCACGACCTTCATCTTCAATCTGCTGGATCATATATTCCACATCATCAATCGAAATCGTCCAATTGCTTAGGAATTCATACACATCTGGAGCATTCTCTTTTAGTTCATTATTTGCGATAACCTCAACAGATGCACTGTTAAAGTGGCCACGATTTTCTTCAACAAATTTCAAATCAAATTTATTGAACATGGTATGTGGGCGCCATCCATAGAAAATTACTGGTTCTTCCTGCTGCATCAAGCGCATTGCCTGTGCAATCATACCTCCTTCTGAGGAATTCACCTGGTTTATGTCAAGTTCATAGTCAGCAATCATTTCATCAATAATTCCAGTTGCACTTGCACCTTCTTCAATGGAATACATTTCGTTTTTGAACAGTTCTTCATTCCCTTTGATATCTTCTATAGAATTTATATCTTCCATATAGGTAGGGACAACCCAACCTGCATCTGCTCCATCATAGCTAACAGCAACACTTTCAATGTTTTCACTGTATTTATCCAAATAAACTTCATGTGCCGGGAGCCATGCATCCATAAACACATCGATATCTCCTCGGGAAAGTCCAATATAGACGTTACCTGCATCTGCACTCGTTTGTTCCACTTCATATCCCATATCCTGCAAGATAAGGCTCGCTACTTCTGTTGGTGGTACAGTACTTGTCCATGGAGTTACACCAAAGGTAATGACAGGTTTATCTCCTGATTCCTCATTTGCCGCATTTGATGTTTCATCACTTGATGAACATGCTGCCAGCACTAACACGGTTAGCAATACTGTTAAAAATAATAATTTTTTTCTCATCCATAAAACTCCTCACGTTAAACTTTTTTTGTAATTCCTTGTGTAATTCGGTCCAGCAAAATGGCCAATACAACAATCGCAAGTCCACCAGTCAATCCAAGACCTACATTAACCTGGGATATACCTGTCAATACGGTTGATCCAAGTCCAGGTGCACCGATCATTGATGCAACTACTGCCATCGATAATGCCAACATAATCGTCTGATTGACACCGGCCATAATGGTTGGCATAGCAAGTGGCAATTGCACTTTTAGCAATAACTGCTTTGGTGTTGATCCATATGCCCTGGAAGCTTCAACGACTTCTTCAGGTACTTGTTTAATACCAAGACTTGTCATTCTTACTGCTGGTGGTGCAGCAAATACAAATGTCGCAATTACTGCAGGCACTCCTCCTAAACCAAATAATAAAATGGAAGGAATCAAATAAACGAATATTGGTAATGTCTGCATAAAGTCAAGAACTGGCCTGACAATTTTATCAATGATTGAATTCGTTGCACTTAAAATTCCGACTGGAACACCGAAAATGATGGATATTACTGTTGATACAATGACAATTGCTAGTGTCTGCATCGACTCATCCCATAAATCAATCGATCCGATAAATAAAAATCCAATGACAGCAAAAAACGCAACACCCTTTCCAGATATCCACCAGGCAAGCAGAACAAAGATAAGCGCAATTACTTCAGCTGGTGTAGCAATCAAAACATTTGTAACGGAATCTACAAAAGATCGCAGAATGACACTGATTTCATCAAAAAAACCACTAAAGTTTGGCAGCAGCCAATTATTTACAAAATCGTTGGTAACATCCTCGAGCGGGAAATTGAAATAATTCATTCTGTTTCCTCCTCTCTTTCCTTACCAAGTACAAGACCTGAAAGGATTGATACTCGGGAGACAATCCCACTTAATTTCCCTTCATCTACTACTGCTATTGGATATTTAGCCTCGGCAGCTATTCCGACAAGATCATTCAGCAATGTATCTGAAGATGTTATCGACACATTATCTACTAGAACGTCTTCCATCGGTATGCCTTCTTTGTAAGCCCGAATAGCATCATCAATGGTCAGCAGGCCTTTGAAGTTCTTCTCCTTATCTACGACAAAGATACTTGAAGCGCCTACATCTTCCATTTTTCTTACAGCCACCCGTAAACCATCCTTATAGGTAACGAGCACTTCGGGTTTTTTCATAACAACGCTGGCATCCAGAACTTTGGAACGATCCACATCTTTAACAAAACTTGAGACATAATCATTGGCAGGATTTTCAAGAATCTCTTCCGGTGTGCCAATTTGAACAATTTCCCCGTCTTTCATAATTGCAATCCGATCGCCAAGTTTTAATGCTTCATCAAGGTCATGCGTAATGAACAGCACTGTTTTTTCCAGTTTATTTTGCAGACGGATCAGCTCGTCCTGCATTTCTTTACGAATAATCGGATCGAGTGCACTGAATGCTTCATCCATTAACAGAATGTCACTGTCGTTTGTCAGTGCACGCGCCAGTCCGACACGCTGCTGCATACCGCCACTCAACTGACTCGGATAACTGCTTTCATAGCCTTTCAAGCCAACATCTGCAATTGTTTTTTCAGCACGTTCCTCGCGTTCCTGTTTATTAATACCTTGTAGTTCCAGGCCATACGCGACATTATTCAATACGGTACGATGCGGCAACAAACCAAACTTTTGAAACACCATCGCAAGTTTTTTACGGCGTGTTTCGATCAGCTTATTTTTATTCATCTGGGTGATGTCTTCCCCGTCGATGTATACCTCACCACTCGTTGAATCAATTAGCCGGTTGACCAGACGAATTAAAGTTGACTTACCACTTCCGGATAGCCCCATAATAACGAAGATTTCTCCTGGTTTTACGGAGAAATTCGCCTGGCTGACACCAACTGTCATTCCAGTCTTCTTCAAAATTTCTTCTTTCGTTTCCCCATTATTCATTCGTTTAAGACCTTGTTGAGGATGGGAACCAAAAATTTTCGTCAGATTTTTTACTTCAATCTTATTCATGCTTCTTTTCTCCTCTTTTCTTTTGTCTATGAACGAACTATCTCTTTATCCCTATTGTCCGTCCTGCTTGTATCGGTTTTTCCATTTCCTTATCCCTGTTATAGATTTCAATGATTTTTTCATTAACAGCTTCTGGAAATGGTGCAGGACGATTACTGGCTGCATCAATTCCCATCAGCATTTGCTCACTTGTTGCAATCCGTTGTCCTTCTTCATTGTTCATAAGAAAAATTCCATGGACTCTTTTTGCATCCATATCAAGGAGCTGAAGGGAAACCGTGAGTTTTTCTTTTTCATGTGCTTCCTGTAAATAGCAAAGATGGGTTTCCAATGTGAAAATCGTATAGGCATAACGTTCCCTTGCATCGGCATCGAGACCGATTTTTTCCATCCAGCTATCGACAGCAAGGCTGAATATCCTCGCATATTCGGCATCATTCATATGGCCGTTATAATCAACCCATTCAGATGGAACATGACAAGCATATTCAAAAGACGTATGATCCATTGTTAGCCCCCTATCGATTCTTCTTTCTTATTAAACACTGGCCAGTAATCTGCTACTAATTCCAATTGTTTTACTAAAAATTCGTTTCGCATTTCTTCAAGTTGGGAAATAGACATATTACCTGCACTGCTTTCGCAACCAGTAATAACTTTGTCCTTCAGGTCATCTGTTAATTCCGGCGCCACAAGCTTCGTCCATGGCAGTTTCAATGCCGGGCCGAATTGCTCCAGCATATGACGCATTCCTGCATCTCCACCAGCAAGATGGAATGTCATGAACGGTCCCATTTGTGCCCAGCGAAGACCAGCACCGTAAATGATTGCCTTATCGACTTCCTCTGTTGTCGCGATACCATCATTAACCAAGTGAAGTGCTTCGCGCCATAGTGCTTCCATCAGGCGGTCTGCTATATGCCCCTCGATTTCTTTATTGACAATCAATGGTTTCATTGCAATATCCGTGAACAGAGCTTCTGCTATTTCAATCGTTTCTTTGCTCGTTTTGTCTCCTCCTACAATCTCAACCAATGGGAGGATATAAACAGGATTAAATGGATGTGCAACAATCAGTCGGTTCGGATGTTGCAGTCCGTCCTGCAGTGTGCTTGGCATAATTCCGGAAGTACTGGAGCCGATAATAACGGATGAGCGAGTGCTTGCATCGATTGACTGAAGCACGCTCTTTTTCAGGTCTTCGCGTTCCGGTACATTTTCCTGAACATAATCAGCATCAACAACAGCCTCTTCCAGGGTTTCTGCAAAAGTTAAGTTGTCCAGGGAAGCATTTTCACTTATCCCAAGCTCCTTCAAAGAAGGCCAAACGCGATTGATCATTGCTCGCGTACGTTCTTCTGCACCCTCTGCAAGATCAAATGCAGTTACTTTATATCCTTTTGCTATAAAACGTGCTATCCATCCGTTGCCGATCACACCTGTACCGACAATGGCAATATTTATTATTTCCTTATTCATCAAAAAATCCTCCTATTTTATCTTCCGCAATCCATATTGTTCACGTGCCTCTGCCGGTGTCATTATTTCAATACCATTTTGTCCAAGCATATTCACAGTCTTATCTACAAGCTGTTCATTACGTGCAAGTACACCTTTTTCCAAATAAAGATTATCTTCAAGTCCAACGCGAACATTTCCACCAAGAAGTGCAGTCTGTAGTGCAATAGGAAGCTGCATGCGTCCAATCCCAAATGCTGACCATGTTGCATTTTCAGGCAGACGGTTTTTCATATAAAGCATTGTTTCCACATCTGCTTCAGCTCCCCATGGAATCCCAAGGCAAAACTGGAACATTGGGTCTCCATCGACTAATCCTTGATCCACCAAATGTTTCGCATAGCTTAAATGACCCGTATCAAAACATTCCATTTCCGGTTTCACACCGCTTTGCTGAATTAATTTTGCTTGCTGTTCCAACCAATCAGTCGGACTCATATAAATAATGTTGCCAAAATTAATGCTGCCGCAATCCAATGTACACATTTCAGGAAGCAATTCCCCAACTGGACGATGCCGCTCCTCCGGTGTCTGTATGAATGTGCCGGTGCCTCCCATTGCAGGTGTGTCCAGGCTTGGGATAAAGTCACCGCCACCACCAGCTGTAATGTTGATGACAACATCCGTTTCAGACTCACGAATACGATCAACAATCTCACGATAATGCGCTACATCGTGACTGATTCCGCCAGTTTTCGGATCTCGTGCATGAATATGTGCTACGGTCGCACCTGCTTTTGCCGAAGCAATGGCCGAATCAGCAATTTCCTTTGGTGTTACAGGAACATAGCTGCTTTTATGTGAAGTATCACCAGCTCCAGTAACTGCAGCTGTAAGTAGAACTTTTTTCATCGTAAAACCTCCGTGTCCTTTTCCAATATTTTTTACTTTACCATCCAGACGGTTTATAAATACATTTGAAACTATAACATCATACCTGATTCGTTTCAAGGCGATTCAGTGTTTCAAACCTATTTTTAGGCGCTTACAATGTACATGCTAAAAGGCTTCGGCGAAATTTAAATTAAATTGAAAATTTCCGGAATTGGAAGCAGGAAAGGAAAATTGCAAATAAAAAAATCCATCGTAAATGAACAATTTAGGACAGTTCACGCACGATAGATATTTATATTGTTAACTGTTTGGCTATTCTTTTGCCCATTTGATGAGCGCTTGAAAGACTTCTTCTTTTTTACTATCCTCCATCCGATTGATGTCAAATAGCTCAGATAACCAAATTCCATCTGCTGCCAGCTGTATAATCGTTGCTTTCATCGGATCAATTCCATCCTTCTCCGCTTGATCTTTCCAACTTTCATACACTTCCCTGATCGGATCAAGCAACTCGGGACCCACTGCTTTTGCGGCAAGTAATACTGCATTTTTATTCTTATTCTCATCGGTTTGATTAAAAGTGACATTAACATAGGCACGGATCCATTTACCTATTTGTTCCGGATCTTTATCCATATCTGCTTGAACCTTTTCCTGATAATTTTCAGCCAAATGCTCCACCATTCCTCTAACAAGTGCTTCTTTAGACGGGTAATGATAGAGAAGACCACCTTTACTAAACCCGGCTTCAGCTGCAACAGCATCCAAAGTCAAATTAAAAATACCACGTTCATTCACTATCTTTGAAGCTGCATCCAAAATATCCAACTTACGAGAATTTCTTCCCATGATCATTTCACCTACTTCTGAGGAATATATTTTTACTATACTAGCTGGACGGTTTTATTTCAACCACGAAAAAAGTGCCTGTCACTTCCCGGTTTTTGTCGGTTATTGTCGAAGTGTGTATTGGTCAGTCATTACTGGAATAAATAAATCTATAGCGGAGCTTACCATCCGTTATTGGATATTCCTTTTCCGAAATAGGAAAGGGAGCATACATTTTTTCCGTATAAGAGAACTCTTCTCTGAATATAATTCCTCAGAGAATGCCTCAGTTGCACCACTGCAAGTATGAAGTTATACTACTTTCTTATAAAAATAGTAATATTAGCATCTGTATAATTAACACTCTAATAAACTATAATAGTAGAAAATACACCAAGGTTACACCAAGGTCCCCTATCTATATCACCTAATTTTATTTAAACCTCTAAAAATAGCATCTTATAATCACAGCTTTTTCAAAATCCCATCATTTATGATGTCCTATAAAAACTCTAAGGGAGAGGAAAAAATGAAAAGCTTAAGGAGTGGTTTTATGCTTTGTCTTTCCGCACTAATCACCGTTGGAATTTATCCGGTATCACAGGTTTCCGCCAGCACAAAAACCGTCACCGACCCCGTCAGAATAGATTCCCCCGCATCATTCTCCATAATGGGAAAAGGCGGGAATGGCAATGAGGAAACGCCTGGCACTTGGTATCTTGGTGCAACACCTGCTGATTTACAACCCGATGCCCCCGTATTGTTGTTCGTTCCAGGATTAAACAATGTCGCTCAAATATTTTGGGAAGACAATGATATGTATCAGACCGCCTACCATGCAGGTTATCAGACGGCATTTGTTCAGCTGTACGATGCTGGTGGAGAGTCGGCTGACATGTGGAATAATGGGAGACTGCTGGCTGAAAAAATCACAGAAATTTCAAATCACTTTGGTGGAAAAGACATTACCATTGTTGCCTACAGCAAAGGCGGGGTCGATTCGCAGGCAGCCTTGACTTACTATGGAGCATCAGATTATGTGGACAATGTCATCACTTTATCGAGCCCACACCATGGTTCCCAGCTGGCAGATCTTGCTTATAGCTCCGATGCAGGGTGGCTTGCAGATTTAATCGGAATGCAGGGCGAGGGCACCTATTCCATGCAAATGGCATATATGGAAAACTTCCGCTCGGAGACAGACACGAATCCCAATGCATATGTGAACGACTACTTTACGCTCGGCGGAACAGATTGGGGAGCAGTTTTTTCCTCCAACTGGTTTGGCGGCATGTACCTATCAAGCTATGGACCTAACGACGGGGTTGTCACGGCCAGAAGCAGCAATCTTCCAGGTGGATATGAATTGGCAATCAGAGAGTGGAATCACGCTACCATTCGCACTGGAATAACTTTTCCAACTTTTCAGGACTATTTGGAAGGGGATCAATTGCCACCTGCAAGTGATTTTTCGACTCAAACCAGTGAGAGCGAATCATTTCCACCGAAGGCAAACCAGTGGGTTCATGGGGCACCATTGGCGAAGAAAGATGTGATCACTGTAAATGTGGAGGAGGATGTTGAAAAACTTACGATTAATCTGTTGACCGCTAAACAGCTATCCAAGTTAAAAGTAACGAATCCCTCCGGAAAAAATGCGAAAACGAATGTACAGCAGATTCATTTGGAAGAAGGTATTTTCAAAGATGCTGTCAGCTCCGCACTTACGATTGAAAATCCTGAAGCCGGTGAATGGCAATTGGAATTGCGCACCAATACAGATGACAATGCATACTTATTGGTTGCTGATTTGAAAAAAGAACCGTATATGCAGGCAGAACTGATAAAGAATTTCACGATGCAGGACGATCTATACCAACTAAATATCGATACGAAGCATCTTATTGAAGACTCTTTAAGTGCAACCTATCACTTAACTGAATCAGCGAAACCGAATAATGAAAAGAAATGGACCGTAAAAGGGAAATCAAATCTTTCCCAGCAATTGAAATTGGATAAAGCAAATACCGTTTATAATATAACAGTGGATATTGAAGGCATTACAAACGATGGGCATACATTTAAACGTACAATCGTGGATTCTGTGTACGGAAAATAGAGTCGATATGTTTAATTACAGTTGGTAGTGATAATAAATGTTCCAAACATGGGGAATCCGGGATATAGTGTCCCTGATTCCTTTTCTTGGCAGACGGAAACCTGCATGGCGATCATGAACAGTTCGTCCGCCATTAGTCAGAGTGTAAAAAAATCCACCTTAACAATAGTTATACTTATTAATTGCATTACTGCTAATAAATGCCTGTTTCCTGCAACTATCTGAATAAGTTCGGATAAGGCTTTCACCAAAAGACTTAGCGACAAACAAGTTTTCTAATGAAAACTTTTCATCAGGAGTAATATCCGGCAACTTTTGAAGGTGTACTGTCATAGGCATATACTTCGTTTGTCCATTTCAATCGCTGTAAGCAGCATGTGGTCTTCTCTGTATCTCTTATGGTTTGCACCCACCTGCTTCCAATTTCACATGGAATATGATTCAATAATAAATATACTTTCGTTTATAGCTCCCTGATTTAGGATTGGTAAATGGAAGTTCTGTAGGGTATATTTTCATTTATTCTGGAAAACGTGATTCTATTATATGATAGCTCCATTTTCTTATGGGCGGAGATGATTTGGATTTTTATTTTGTATTTTTTAATCGGTCTGTCAGCTTCATTGCTTGGTGCAATGGCTGGATTGGGTGGCGGAATTATTATAAAACCTGTACTCGATCTGTTCGGTCATTATGATTTGGCGACAATTGGCGTATTGTCAGCTGCTACTGTTCTGGCAATGGCTACTGTATCACTTATCCAAGTTAGACATATGGATGCCAATGTTGATAAAAAGATTGGACTGCTTATTGCGTTTGGATCTATTTTGGGAGGATTTTTAGGAAAAGGTTTATTTAATTTTCTGCTTAATCAAGTCAATTCGGCGAGTATGATCGGTATGCTGCAATCCGGGCTATTGGCCATCATATTAGCCATCATTTTCCTGTATGTGAGATACAAAGGATTGCTGAAGTCTTACCAGCTGTACAGTAAAGGAATTATTCTGTCGGTAGGCATCATCCTAGGGATGCTTTCCTCCTTCCTTGGTATAGGCGGTGGACCACTCAATGTAGCTGTCCTGTATTTGCTTTTTTCCATGAATGCAAAAAATGCTGTCGTAAACTCCACATTCATCATTTTCTTCTCACAGCTATCCGCTCTTGCACTAATTGCTGTAACGGAAGGATTTGGCGATTATGATCTATCAATGATCGGTTATATGATTGTCGGTGGCATAATCGGAGGTTTTATCGGTAGCAAACTCGTAAACAAACTGGCGAATGTACGAATAGAACTGGTATTTAACTCAACACTAATGATGATTATTTTATTGAACGTATATAACTTGATAAAATATATACTATGAAAAAAGGATTTCCCATCGGAAGTATGATTCCGGGAAATCCTTTTTGACATAATTCGACATATTTCGGGGAGTGACAGGCATCTAAAATTCCGCTGAAGAGAAAGGTAAGAACAATTTTACTCCACGTTTGTTGACCGGGAGAAATTTGCTGTCTGCAATCAGGTGACTTATGTATCCAGCCAGGCAAGTGTAGAAAACACCGTCAGCTTGAATGGATATTTCCAGTTGATAAGCAATGGCTCCGAGAAAAACAACTCCCAATACCGAGTGTGTGTAGGTTCGATGTGAAACATAGGATGCGATCAGAATGTATACTCCGAGCAGTATCAGCCAGACTTCCTGCAGGGAAATACCGCCCCCGATCACTCCAATACCTGTAATCAACAGCATATGCCTCTGCTTAAGGTATGAGGATAATACCAGCATTCCGACACCTATTCCTATACCTGAAAAACAATCCGCTGCCCTTCCTTCATAAATACTATAAATAATCATCAATAGCCCGATTATTTGGGCAACAGACTGGATTACCCTGTGGGAAAAGGTTATTCTATTGCGCAGTTTGCCATCGACATCAAGATCAGGCATCAATCCCGATACCGCTCCCAATCCAACTAGAAGGAATGTATCAACAGGCGTTGAAGCAACATTGTTTGCAACAATAAATCCTGCTGCTGCACCTATTGCAGCGTGTGCTGTTCCATTCATGATTAATAGCCCCTCTTGTTGTAATATTTATAAACACCGATGTTTATTTTACAGGAAAAATTGGTAATGTGGGCTAGGGATTAATGACTATTTATTAGAGGCAGATAACTATTTCCAGTATGTGAGGTAGGCCCCAACAAAACAAAAAGTAGCCCCATAAAAATAAGGACTACTTCATTCGACAATATTCTACAAATTCCGGGAAGTGACAGGCACCGTTATTTCTGTATGAGCACCTGATGTGGATATGGGATTTCGATGTTTTGTTGATCAAATACTTCTTTGATTCGTTTTTTCATGTCACGCTCACATTCCCATTGCAGTCCATTCTCTGTCTGGCCGACCACACGGAGAACAACATCGGAGGCACCAAAGCTTTGGACGCCGATTGCATTTGGGCCATCTTTAAAACGTTCATCCAACTGGAACTCCGAGCAAATCGTTTCCAGAACCTTGATGGCCTGGTCAATATCCGTATCATAACTAATGCCAATATCAACGAGGGCTCGCATATTCCCTCTCGAGTGATTCGCCACCCCTTCAATGTAACGGTTCGGCACATAATTTAATGTACCATCAAAGCTGCGAATTTTAGTGGTGCGCAGACCGATTTCCTCTACGATTCCATCATAGCCTGCAGTTGTTACATAATCATCGACCTCAATTTGCCGCTCCAGCAGCACAAAAAATCCTGTTACAACATCACTGACGAGGCCCTGTGCACCAAAGGCAATTGCAAGCCCAGCTACCCCGGCACCAGCAATGATCGGTCCTATTTCAATTCCGAGTGTCGTTAATAACATGACAATTAAAATAAAAATCATTACATATGAAAATAGGTTAACAAGCAATTTTTCAAGTGTTTTCATCCGTCCAGGCGATGTTTTCTGCCTAATGGATGCTTTGTTCAAGGCTCTTTCTATAAGTTTTTTGCCAATCGGAACAACGATCGCATATAGAATAAGCAGCAGAATTATTTGCCCAATCACCGGTAAAATAGCGCCAACTATCTCCCCAAAATCAATTGTGTAACCAAAAATCTCCATCATTCCACTCCTTCCAGCAATTAAATTTTCGAAAGTTGAAATAAACATCTATTTTGGAATCACGCAAATTTCCTTTTATGTAACCCTGCACCATTCAATCCGCTTCAAAAACTATCCCACCGTCTTTTCTTGCTTCTTCCAATACACCCACAACAGACAGCGTATAATCCAGCAGCTCATAACAACGTTCAAAATCTCCCGCTTGAAAAATCTTCTGGAATTCTGCGACTTCATAGTATAGGCGGTTTGTTTTCGTCTGGGCATTCATCCTTATTTCCCTATCGCCAATCGTTATCATCACTTCCTGACAGCCATTCGCACCGTTTAAAACATTCAGATACCCTTTTTCCCCTTGGATCATTGCAAAGTTCATACTTTGCGTATCCTTCGCGCCAACACACTCGGCAATAAAATCCGGATATTTCATTACAGCGACGCCCGATGTATCAATTCCATTCGCATGCTTATTCGCTGTATAACTTACCGATTCCGGCCCGCCAAAGAGGTTCATGACAAAATGCAGATTATAAATGTTGATATCCGCTAAAGCGCCACCTGAAAATTTAGGGTGGAACACATTCGGCATTTCACCGTTCTTCAACTTTTCGTAACGGCTTGAAAACTGGCTGTAATTGCATTGAACCAGCTTAATTGGACCAAGACTGTCGAGATGTTTGCTGATTAATTTATAATTTGGCATATGTATCGTTGAAATGGCTTCAAAAATCATCAGCTGTTTTTCTCTCGCCAGCCCAGCTAACTGTTCCGCTTCTCGAAGGGTTGATGTAAATGGCTTTTCACAAATAACGTTTTTGCCATGTTGAAGTGCCATATATGCCTGCTCAAAATGGATACTGTTCGGCGATGCAATATACACAAAATCAATCGCCGTATTTTCCATTAACGCATGCAAATCTGTATAAATAGCAGAGATATCAAATTTATCTGCCAATCTTTCAGCAGACTCCTCTCTGCGGGAATAAACTGCCACACACTGCTCCCCATCCACTTCATCTACGGCGGAAAGGAATAGTTCAACAATACTTCCTGTTCCAATTGTAGCTATGTTCATTCGTTACACCCCACTCCTATGAATTTTCCTGTTTACAAATTATCTTATCATGAAAGATATTGTAATATCCAAAACAATAGCTGCATACATCCATTTTCCTGAGATGCTATTTCGTTAGAAAACTTGGCATGCGCCAAGCCTTTCGGCGAATGCCTTAGTTGCACTTATGCAAGCAAGAAAGTTTATACTCCCTTTCTTACTTGCTAAAAAACTCTAACTTCCGCAGCAACCACTGCGGAAGTTCAAAATCCTATTGAATGTTATACGTATTCAGCACCGCTCTGTGCAAAATTTCCACGCCATTCATCAATGCCTTCTCATTGAATGTCATGTGAGGATGATGCAGTCCAGGCTGAAGATCACAGCCCAACCCTAACATGGTAGCTTTCAGGGATGGTTTTTCTATCGTATAAAAGTGGAAATCATCGCCACCAGGTGTAACAAGTGGCGGGGTAAGATTCTCCTCACCGATTGTCTCTTTGATGGATTGACTCATAATCGAAATTGCTTCTTCATTTGTTTCAGCAGCAGCTATTCCGCCAACAGAGGTTATTTCGATATCTACATCGTATAAATTCCGAATCGATTCAAATATACTGTTCACTTTCTTTTCCAATTGGTCTATCAATTTATTATTTTGTGCCCGGAGATCAAGTGAGAAAGATGCGTTTCCCGGTATGATGTTTGTATTTTTTCCACCAGCCTGGAACTTAGTCATTTTAACAGAATGGGGAATCCTTGGATCCAAGTGAATCTGGCTGATCATATTGACAATCTGTGCACCAATTTCAATGGCATTATGATTAAGATGAGGTCTCGCCCCATGAGCATCCTCTCCCTTAATGTCTGCACTGTACATTTTCGTGGCACCATGGACGATTACTGGTGTCGCCTGTCCCATTTTAGTTTCCTGTGAAGGTCTAAGGTGAATACCAAATAGATAATCGACATTGTCTATAACCTTCTTCTCCACCATTTTCAGTGCGCCAGTTCCATTTTCCTCAGCAGGCTGAAAAATAAATTTTACCGCTACCTGATCAGCTATTTCCGGTGTTTGCACCAGTTTCCACAACACACCTAAAACCATCGCCATATGTGCATCATGACCACAGGAGTGATTCGCCTGAAATTTGCCGTTGACTTCCTGCCACAATGCATCCATATCCGCACGTATCCCTACAACCGGAAGGCCTTTGTCAAAATTCCCAAACTCCCCAATGACCCCTGTACAATCCTCAAAAACTGTAACATTACAGCCGCTTTTTTCTAGTTGATTCTTAATATATTTAGTCGTCTCCACCTCTTCCCAGCTGATCTCTGCATGATTATGCAGATAATGAAATGTATCATTAACTTTTTGTTCAATCGTGTTTCCCATCATTCGCCATCCTTTATAATGTGTTTATAGGCGGGTTGTGTTTTTCCGCGTTCCACTGTGTGGTTAATTAATTCAAACAGCATCAAGTTGATTAAAGACATCGTTATCGGAATTTTTCATATTCCTGTTTAGCATAAGAATATCATAGAATCTGATGAAGTGGCAGTGAACGGTGAGAAGTTAAGAAATATACTATGTATATTGAAAATAAGTGGCTGGTCCATAACTAAAAATACCATTTCTAAAACATGTGATTGCAAGATTAGCAGGCTTAAAAAAGAAAAAAATCCGAACTAATTCGAATTCTAACTAAAGAATTCAGAATCACAGTTCGGATTTTTCTATAACTAAACCACTTTTGGCCGAGCATCTTCCTCACATCTCTCGACAAAATATGACAAAAACCGGGAAGTGACAGGCACCTATAAAGTAGCGAATGCTTGTTGCAGGTCTCGAATTAAATCTTCTGTATCTTCAATCCCGGCAGAAAGGCGCACCAGTCCTTCTGGAATTCCCATTTTCGCCCTTTCTTCCGGTGTACATTCTATATGGCTTGTTGTTCTGGCAGGTCCATATGTTGTTTCCACGGCACCCAAATTTGCAGCTCGATTGGCATAGACTAAATTGGGAAGGAGGATTCTCACAGCATCCATACCACCTTTAAGGGAAAAGCTGAGCATTCCGCCAAACCCCCTCATCTGCTTCAAGGCAATATCATGATTGACATGTGTCTTCAGTCCTGGATAATAGACATCTTCCACCACATCCTGTTGAAGCAGAAATTCAGCGATCGCCATTGCATTCTTTTCCTGCTGCTCCACCCGCAGCTTCAACGTCTTCATTCCTCTCAGCAGCAAGTAGGCTGCCCACGGGTCCATCGTAGCTCCATTGATTTCCCGGTAATGATAGATCGGCTCAATTAATTCCTTCGATCCGCAAATGACTCCACCCAATGCATCCGCATGGCCTCCCAAAAATTTCGTCGCGCTATGCAGCACAAGGTCAGCACCGAGATCAAGCGGATTTTGATTTATTGGCGTCGCAAATGTATTATCTACAATGACAAGCGCACCTGCCTCTTTTCCTTTTCTCGCCATCCGCTCGATATCGGTAATCTTTACGGTAGGGTTTGTCGGTGTTTCCAAATACAGAATTTTACAGCCTTTCTCGACCTCCGCTTCCATATTCTCATGGTTCCCCGTATCACAAAGGGTAACTTCGACATCCATTTTCGGTAAAAATTCCGTGAAAATCTTATTTGTGCCACCATACGTGTCTTTAATGGAAACAACCCTGTCGCCTGGCCTCAGAAAGGTATAAAGCGTATTGCTGATTGCCGCCATTCCTGTGGAAAAACTGGTCGATGCTTCTGCACCTTCGAGAATCCGCACCTTTTCCTCAAAAGCCTGAACCGTCGGATTTGTGTTCCTTCCGTAAATATGACCCTGTTTCTTGCCAACCGCCACATCATACCATTCATCCATATCGTCATAGTTATATGCCACACTCACAATGACCGGAACCTGTGAAGCTCCATGAACGAGTACATCCTCTTCCCCTGCCCAAACTGATTTTGTTCCAATCCTGCCATGTTCTTTACTCATGTTACCAGCCTCCCATTTATTTATATTTTCCTTTTACCAATCAGCTGCCAGCATCTGAATGCTGTAACCACCATCTCCTTGACCTAGAAACCGGCATTCATTCCAAAGCCCTTTTTTACCTGTAAATTACCCATCAGCATCTCAGGATGGCTCCCTTCCCTTTTATCAAGTATTCTCATGTAAGCCACCAATCTTAAAGACCTGTTGTGAAGGTTTGACAAACAGCTTTCTTGGAAAATCGGCAAAAGTTTCACATCCGTTTTCCGTTACCCTTATCGATTCACTGAGTTCCACGCCATACTCCTCAAGCCAAATTCCCGGTATAACGTGAAACGTCATATTTGGCTGCAGGACTGTTTGATCACCCGGTCGCAGGCTTGCAGTATGCTCTCCCCAGTCTGGCGGATAATTGAGACCCATCGAATAGCCGATGCGCGTATTTTTGATAAAACCACTTTTCGCAATTGACTTGCTCCAGACTGCCTCAACCTCTTCCCCGGTCATTCCCGGTTTGATCCCATCGATTGTTGCATTTAATCCTTCAATGACAGCATCTGCCAGGTAGGTCACTTTAGGATTAGCTTCTCCAAGATAGACGGTACGGGAAAGCGGCGAATGATAGCGCTTATAGCAACCAGCCAATTCCAAAGTGACTGGGACACCGGATTTATAGGGGGCATCTGTCCAGGTAAGATGCGGGGCTCCTGTTTTTTTGCCGGATGGCAGAAGTGGCATGATTGCAGGATAATCCCCGCCAAATTCAACAGTCCCGCTTATTTGTGCATGCATGATCTTCGCAACCACATCACACTCCCTTACACCGACTTCAATGGCATCAATCCCTGTTTGCATTGCCTTCTCAACGATTTTTGCCGCATTTTTCATATATTCGATTTCTTGATCCGATTTAATCATTCGTACATCATTCACGAGATTCGTCGCATCCATGAACACAGCCTGCGGAAGTCCCGCCTGTAATTGCGTCAAACATTTTGCCGTAAAATAATACGTATCCATTTCAATTCCTATCCTGCTTCCTGCCTGACCTATTTCCCTTAAAATCCGGCAGACAAAATCCATGGGATGGTTTTCCCTGGAATGAACATAAATATCTGGGTAACCGATGATATGCGTCTCACTAAGCCAGGTAGTTGCCTTCGCTCCATTCAAGTCCAGCTCACGGCCAATCCAGAATGGCTCCTCTTCATCTGGAAGAATCATTAGAAGCTGATGTACGTAAAATGACCACCCATCAAAGCCGGTTAAATAATTCATGTTCGCCGGGTCGGTGATAAGCAATACATCCAGCTCATTTACAGTCATCTTTTCTTTTGTCTTCCGAATGCGTTCCTTATACTCTGTAAGTTCAAAAGCAGTCATTTCACAAATCAACCCCTTTGTAATTAAAATAACCCCATTAAATTTAATTGAATTATTATAATAATCTTATAACTTATCGTCTGCTATTACTATTCACCATTTTGTATGAAGTTTATTAGACAGTTTTTATTATTTTAATTTTAATGATTTTTGTGGAATTCCACATAGATATATGCCAGAATACATAACAAAGGTATTGTGGATTGGAGAGGTTTACAGGTTGGGGAAGTTTAGGAAAAGCGCCTCTGCAACTAACCTTTGAGGATTTTTATGAAGCATGACAACAATACTCTCACTTAAAAGCAAGAGAAGCCGATAGTCAACATATACATATTCAGAAAAGGAGGTCATACATTGCAATATACCGTGAAGGATTTATTAACGAATCCATTATTGAATTCTGCCAATCTATTGGCTGCTGAAACGATCATTTCCTCCCAGCCAATTGAATCGGTTACCGTAATGGAGATGCCTGTCGAGGATTTTGTTTATCACAATGAGCTTGTCTTAACAACAGCCATCGGATGCGGAAACAATCCTGACCTTTTTCTTTCATATGTCGAGGCTGTCTTCTCTGCCGGTGCAGCGGCCATGGCCATTTCCACAGGGAGGCATGTGCTGGATATCCCCGAGCAAATTATCAGCTTTTGTCAGAACGAGAACTTCCCTTTGATTGAACTTCCCTGGGAGCTGCGGTTTGGAGATATTATTAAGATCACGTTGGAACAGATTAACCAATGGGAACAGAACTCTCAGGCAAAGGCAGATATTATTCAACGCAAGCTTCTCCGATTATATATGGAAAATAAATCCCTCAACGACGCGCTTTCCTATTTATCAAAGAATCTTAAAATGACTGTCACTGTAGAAAATGATGACAAAAACACATGGATTGACCCTACATTAAATGACTCAGATACACTACTAACCACATACCATCAGAAAGAGCCATACATCATTCATTCCAAGAATCACGGCTTTACGCAAATCGTCCCGATCCATATGCCAGCACATGAATCATATCGGCTTCTGCTGGAATCGAAATCGCCGAACGCCACTCCAATTCCATGGCTGATTCTCAAACAGGCCGTTACGATTCTTTCCCTCTGGATTCTGCAACAAGAAACAAAAATAAACAGAGAAGAGAAGGAAAAAGAAGAATTCATGCAAATTCTATTGAATGGAGACTGGTCCACCGATGGCAAGGAGGATTTTATTAAACAGGGGGAAAAATTAAATTACGAGGTTGAGTTACCTTATGTATGTATCGTTGGTTACCCTGAAAATCTTATGGAATTTTATCAAATCCCAAACAGCGATTCCATCGGTAAAATCGAAAATACGTTCAAAAAAAGCGTATCAACTATTCTCGAGTCTGCAGCCAAGTCACTTAAGAAAAAGATGATATACACCTTTCATCGCAATTTCGTTATCGTTTTTATTGAATGTACAGAAGAAAAGGCTAGCGAGGACGCACACCTTTTTCTGGATAAAATTGATCTGTCTGTTGAAAAAGGCAAGATTCCCGCATTTTCCTTGGGGATTGGAGAAAATCAGGCAGGAAAATTCACGTTCCACCTAAGCTATCAAAATGCAAGGACAGCACTCGAGATTGGCAGGACCCATAAAGGCCCAGGACAACGATTCACCTATGCCAACACAGGAATCTACCAACTGCTGAGCGCACTGATGAACAACCCGTCCGCTAGCGAAATCATGCATTCTACCATTGGAAACATTGCAGCCTATGACAAAAATAAAGGACTTGACCTGTTGCACACCCTCGCAACCTATATACACCATCAGAAAAATGTAAGCCAGACAGCCCGAACTCTATCACTGCACCGTCAATCGCTACTGTACCGATTGAGAAAAATTGAAAAACTGACGGACCGGTCACTGGATAACCCGGATGATGTTTTTTTGCTGGACTTGTGTTTGAGGCTGTGGGGAGTGAGGTTTGAACGGAGATGACAGGGGCAGTTGTTGGGAGGCGATCGATTTGGGAGGTTGCGTTTAGGGGCTGCCGCTTGTTTCGAGATGAATATCACTTGATGTATGCTGTTACTCGCTCTAGTCACTGGCAAATAATCACGCAATTTAAACAGAGAGAGAGCGAGCAGTGTATTCCACTGTTCGCCCTCAATACCCAAAACTCCAACCACATAGTGCCTTCCTCACAAATGAAACTTCCTCGCAATCTTCTGCTTCACCTTTTCAGGCATCCCATACTTAACATAAATCATAATCAATACTACAGGCAACAGTTGCAGTGCTGTGACAATTAGCCAATTTGAAAGATTTGTTTCGCCTTGATACCTGGTGATAAAAAAGTTTATCCACATCGATAGGATTACGACTGCGATAAAGAAAAATCCGAGGACGTTAAAACCTCTTACAGACAAGGCTCTTATGACGCTCCAGTATGCTACACCTATGACAGATGTCCCGACAACAATAGGAAATGCTAACGGAAAGAACCATTCAAGTCTGCCATTAAAATTGTCCAATCCAAATAACAGGACTAAGCATATCATTCCAATACCAATAATCACTTTATAATAGCTTTGAACATAACCGAAGGAAAAGTATAAAACACCCCAGCCGGCAAGTATACTTATATTACTGTATCTTGACCATGTAAACGTGCCGTTCAGTTCATAGTCTACGTAAAACATGATGCTGACAGCCACGAAAACCAATAATGTCACAAATACGAAAATCCGATTCAGCACTCTTCTCAAATGTGCAGGATATGGATTAGCTGCCTTAGGAAATTTCCTGACCGTTTCGTCCTCGGTATCATTCACTTTCGGGATGTGAAAATTGCATAATGGGCAAGGTCGATTATCTTTTTCAACTTTAATGCCGCACTTTGGACAATATGCCATCTCAATCCCCCTCATCGTTTGTTTCTATCGTGACTTCCATTCCCAGCTTACGCAGATTCCGAAAGAATTCCCGCTCCAGCAGTCGGTCTTTGGACAAATTGCCAAAAGAGAGATAAACATTTTGTTGAAAGCTAACCATCATCGCCTTTACTTTATTCCCGATGCTCGGTGGTGGGTAACACTCAATTCTTTCGACATGCTCCTCCAGTTCACTGGGCAGCTGCACGATTCCCAGGTTGGATAACCCACTTGTATATTGGCCTTCACCAAAAAAAGAATAGATTGACGGGGCGACGATATCTTTTACGGGTGATGGCATTAACCGCAGCACGAAAGAATTTTCGCTGATTACACTTCGCTTAATATACTGCTTTAACTTTTTCGGAGTGAGCAAACGGCTGAATTCAATTTTCAGCTCTGTGATGATTTCCTCAAATTCATATTCGCCAAGCCTTGCATCAATGGAAGGTGTTATGCTGACAAAAAAGTTCCGCATCGTTTCGCTTTCAAAAAAAGAACGCATATTAACCGGAACATTTATTACGATTGGCTTTTTACGTCGTGATATTCTTTCCTGAATCTTTAACAGACTATCAATATAAACAGCAGTCAGAAATATCGTGATCGATACATCATATGCTTTTGCTTTTTTCTTTAAAGCCTCCACATTTATGATCCCTGTCACAATATGATAATGCCCTTTTTTGTCGAGCTGGATTGGAAGCTTAAAGGACTTTCCAACAGGCGATATCGGGGCCGGAATATCTTTTTCATAATATTTTCGAAACGCATTCTCTGTTTCGGAATGCAGCTGTTCCTCGTTTATACTTTCCCGTTTCAGTGGCACTGATTCCTTCAAATGAAGGTAATTGGCCATAAGTACGTGCAAAAACTTAAGCGCTCCTGTACCATCCGTAATACTGTGTGATAATTCCACGGCAATTCGCTTATTGAAATATAATATCCGATATGGGAAGGAACCTCGCCTCTTAATGGAGAGGCTCATACATGGATAGTAAATTTCCTCTTCCACCTTTGGAGTCTGGTTCGTTCCTTCAAAATAGTACCAAAAGAAGCCCTGCTTTAATTGAACCTTATAAAAAGGAAATCGCTCCAGTGTTGCTTCAAGCGCTTCCTGGAGAAGTTGCGGCTCGATCGGCTTGGTAAGCGTGACGGACACCCTGAACAAGGTGGTTGCTCTGGAAGATATTATGGATGAATATAGCTTTCCTGCATTATCAAGTCGGTACCACGATTTCTCATCTTTCATCAATTCTGTCTCCTTTAACGGATACGGTTTAAGTGTATAATACAGGTTTAGACAAATTGATTCAAAAAAGAGGACCATTTGAAGTCAGAAAAAATCGCCAGTTACCCCGATTTCATTCGACAATTACCGACAAAAACCGGGGAGTGACAGGCACCATCAAGAGACGTCACTAATTACCTGTTCCTCTTTCTGCGGCCGGACAAATCGTATCGCAGAAATAAAGAAACATAATACCGCAACAAACAGAACCATTCCAAATAATCCATTATCATAAAGCGCCTGGAAATAAATGACATTTACCAAAGTAAATAGGAGTGCACCGATTATAGCTGCATAACCAGCCCGGTCCTGTTTTTGAATGACCCAGTCCGATTTTCTGCTTGCTAATGTTACCAGTGTGATTGTTAAAATATTAACTGTACTTCCAACCCAGACCGGATGTATGTTCAGGTAGAATTCCTGTGGATGCCAATCGCCGAGGTAATACCAGGATAGTCCACTGAGAAACCCAGTAAACAGTGATGCAATAACTGCACGCTTGGTAACAACCGGCCAAAATAATGTTGCTACAACAGGTGCAAAGGTTGCACTGTTTCGGATTGTCCAAGCGAGTACATTCCACCATGCAGATTGCTCTGTCCGCAATAAACCAAACATAATCATTAAGGCTGTTAAAATCAGCAAGGATATTTTGGTATATTTGATTAATTGGTTCTCTGTTGCTGCCGGGTTTAATGCACTGCCTACATCGCGGCCGAGACTGGTCGCACCAGAGAATTGGCATGGTCCGCCCCATCCAAGTGCACAACCCCACACTCCTAAGAAAAATAGACCTACCAATGGTGCTGGTAAAACTTCCATTAAATATTGAGGAACTGCAATAAGGCCTGTTTGCGCATTCGGAATTACGACCGCTGCTGAGATACCGAACAAAACTCCTCCGATAATAAAGGGAATCGCCATAAAACTAGCAAGCACCAACCCTTTTTGTCCTTCTTCAGGAGATCTGGAGGATAATGCCATTTGGAATGCCGCTTGGGCAAGAATGACATTTACGAGAAAGGTTCCAAACCAGACGACGATCACCTGCAGTCCGACACTGCCGAAGTTAAACATTGCTGGTTGCTCCAAGGCCAGTGTGCGCAATCCATCGATTCCCGGATTGATGAAAAAGGCAATACCTCCAATGATAAACATCAGCCCGAACAGGACCATATTCATCGTTTGGGTAAAAGCGATGGACCACATACCACCAGCCTGCAAATAGATGAATAGCAGTATAGCCGTAAATGCCACGGACATGCTTAGCGATATCCCTGTGAATACATGAACAGCCGAGGCAAATGCAATCGCTGTTGCAACCGACCACATCGGAAATGCAAAAGCAGTGATCGCTCCAGAGACACCTTTTGCTGTACGTCCATATTTATCACCGATCAAACCAGTGATTGTGACAAGCATTTTTTCCCGGAAAGACCGGATGATCAATAGGGCGATAATCGTTATCTGTACAATTTCCGCCACACCATACCAGATTGCTGATACACCGGTTAAATAGGATAACTCAAGAATGGATATAAATGTAGAACCCGAAAATAAACCGGTTATACAAAATGCCACGATCCATTTATTGAAATTCCTGTTACCAACAAAATAACTGTCTTTCCTGGTCAATCTCCGTTTGGCAAGCTGCCCAGCAATAATCAATGCAGCAGTATAACCGATAGCTAAAATAATGATCCATATCCCGTACGTTGTCATACTTTTCCTCCTTTTATGCAATAAATCTATGCATCTTGTCATATGGAAGAACAGGGTCTGCTCCTGCTTTTTGTTTGAAAAAGCATACAAAAAACCCGCTTCCATCAATAAGAAGAGGGTTCGTTTAAACCGATTTCCTCTTCCTATCTACCAGACAGTTGTCTGATGGAATTGGCACAGTACTCATATAGAGCCTGCTGCCGAGGTTTCAAAGGGCCATTTCCCTCCACCTCTCTTGATAAGAAGTTCATTCATCTAAGTTACCTTGATTCCCGTACATTGTCAATCTATTTTGATAATTTTCTATGTAATTGCATCTCTTATACTATTCTTACGGGGGGATTAATCTGTGCCGAACAGAACAACCAGTGCGCCATTTATTTCTCAATCCAGGTCAATAGCCCAATAGTTCCATTAGGCAGATGCATAGGTTATTGGAGAAAAGAAATATAGAAGTGAGGGTTGATTGATGAATAATTTTATTTCAGAAACAGGAGACCATGGGGCATATCCGTATGCCGAATACCGTTCTGAACCAGCGTATTCGGTTGAAGGTACTTCTCAAGATTACAGATTTCCATTCGTTCCATTAGTCGGCGGCATTGCAGGTGGGCTGCTTGCAGGTGCACTTTTCTATCCACACGGTGGAGGATATTATTATCCGCCTTACCCGCCATATCCAACATATCCACCATATGGCTATTACGCTCCATATTATCCTGTATATTATAGGTAATTCTTTGATACTATAGCTCGTTCATCAAAAAAGGAAGCAGAAGATTTTTTCTGCTTCCTACTTACTATTATGAAGAAATACCATTTAGTTCCCTTTACACAGTTGCTTCACTTAGCAGCTCCTGCTCCACCTTATCATCACCAACAACCTCATTTTCCAGCCTGCTTAACTCACCAACATCATATTTACCTTCAACGAATATCTGATGCCACAGCATAAACATCAACACAGTCCATATCTTCCTGCTGTAGTCACCTTTCCCATGACAGTGGGCTTCGAGTAAGCCTAGGACGAATTTCTTTTCGATCAGGTGCTCTGTACAGCTTTCGTTAATAAGATTTTTTGCCCAGCCATTGATTTCATCCTTTAGCCAATGGCGAATCGGCACTGGGAATCCAAGTTTCTTACGATGGAGGACATGATTGGGAATAATGCCGCGGGACGCTTCCCTTAAAATGTGCTTCGTCGTTCCATTGGCAATTTTCATATCCACAGGAATTTCATTGGCCACTCGGAAAACCTCCGTATCGAGAAAGGGGACCCTCAATTCCAATGAATTTGCCATCGTCACACGGTCTGCCTTCAGCAAAATATCCCCGCGCATCCATGTATGAATATCAATATATTGCATTTGATTTACAGGTGGATAATCAGCAACATGGTCAAAGAGCTTCCCTGTAATATCCCTATACGACAGCTCAGTTGAATACGTCTTTAATAACTGCTGCTTTTCAGCTTCCTCAAACATTTTCGCATTTCCGATATAGCGTTCCCTCAATGGCGTTGTTCCCCGTTCCAGGAAGCTCTTCCCTTTCACGCCGTCAGGCAGAACTGCAGCAACCTTTGCCAGCAATTGTTTGGCTGGTGACGGGATGTTTTGGAACATGCTAAGCGAATCCGGCTCACGATAGATATTATAGCCACCGAATAATTCATCCGCACCTTCTCCAGACAATACCACTTTTACGTGCTTCCGCGCTTCTCTGGAAACGAAGTATAATGGCACACAGGAAGGGTCTGCCAGCGGATCATCCATGTGCCACATAATTTTAGGGAGTTTTTCGATATATTCCTCCGGCGAAATCATATAGGAGATATTTTCAACGTTCAGTTTATCTGCCGTTTCCTTCGCTACATCAACCTCTGAAAAACCATCTTGCCTAAACCCTACAGAAAATGTCTTTATATTCGGGTTAAATTCTTTGGCCAAAGAAACAATTAACGTTGAATCGATACCTCCCGATAAAAATGAACCGACAGGAACATCGCTCCGCATATGCAGCTTTACCGATTCGTACATGACATCCTGAATCTTTTTAATCCACTCATTTTTCCCTTTTGTCTTTGGAGAAAAAGTGGCTTGAAAAAATCTTGTGAATGCAATTGGCTCACCAAGCTTTTTTATAAAGTAATGGCCAGGTGCCACCTTTTGGATTCCGGTTGTCATCGTCAACGGCTCCGGTACATATTGAAAACTTAAATAGTGCTGCAGAGCTTCTTTACTGAGGATTTCCTCCTCAAGAAGCAATGTGATACTTTTTTTCTCCGAAGCAAAAACCACAGCAGCCGAATTTTCATGATAAAATAACGGCTTAATTCCAAATGGATCCCTCGCGCCATATAGAGTCTTACTGTTTTTATCCCAAAGTATAACCGAAAACATGCCTCTCAAATATTGAAATGCATTCTCTCTATATTTGGAAAACATTGCTGCAATGACTTCGGTATCTGATTCTGTTGCGAATGAGAAGCCTTCAGCTGCCAGACGTTCACGCAATTCTACGTAATTATATATCTCGCCATTGAAGACCATCCAGATGTTTCCATCCTCATAGCTTAATGGTTGATTACCGCTCTCTATATCTATAATGCTTAATCGTCTGAACCCCATTGATATGTAGGTATCAAAATAATAGCCCTCATCATCAGGACCCCGATGTGTGACCATATTATTTTGCATTTCAACTAAGCGCTTATCTCTCTCATTCAATTCTGTCGGACTATTAAATACCATACCTACAAAACCACACATAATGAAATTGACCCCCTATTCATCAACATAAATTCACCATGATACAAATATCATACCATATAAACTTAAAATTTTTACATTTTTAAAAATATTATCAATAAAGGTTTATGTATTGTTCTTCATCCAGAATACTGTTGGAAATCGAATGCTTCTAATCCACCCCTCCCTCCCAAAAATCCGCTTTTTTTAACTTTCTCCTTGCCTCTTTCCCCCAGCTTTTTACCGCATCGGCGGACATACCTTCCATAATATGGAACTTCACCCATTTCCATTGTTTATCCGAGAGCTCGTCCTTTACGTTTTGCCAAAAATCCCGATCAGGAATTTGAAAACTCTCTGCCTTTATGATTGGATAGGCGGCTCCTGCACTTTGGAAAAGGTTGCCATCATACAGCTGTGCACTACTTCTTCGTACACACAGCTCTTCTTTCTCCTGTTCCCTGTTCTGCTTTCTCATGAGGTCAATCATGCGGTTGCGAATGGTATAGTTGAAGTATGTTGCCAGTGTTCCCTTATCAGGCTGATAATTTTCGTATGCGTTCCACATGGCGACAATACCTTCCTGATAAAACTCATCATGTGGATCTCGAATGTTTAGTTTTCTCATGTAAAAGTGAATTCTGCGCTCATTGTGCTCAAAAATCTCTTCAAAGGTTACTTTCTTTTTATCCATATACATCCCCCTTTGTCGCTAAAAAGCAACTCTTTTTAACTATGCCTTCACCTATATAATCGAAATAAGTGTTGCCCAGGGGGTGAATATTCGAAAAGTTTTTTGTAAATTTTATCACATCGTCATACATATGCTTTTTCCCGTTCAAATAGAACAGACTCCCAAGCCGCTTCCTAAAGTGTAATTATCCGTCATAAAGGGTAAGTTAATTAGAAAGCTAGGCGCTCCCGCGGGCCTTCGCTGCATTTTTGCAGACCTCACCTTTCCTTGTCTGCAAAAACGAATTTACATAAGGGAGAACAGTCATGAAGAAAAAGAGAAAAGGTTATCAGAAAAAGCGATGGCTTGGGGCTGCGATCGTTTTCCTCTACATATGTACGCTCATCTATCACCAGCAGAAGCCGCTGCCTGAAGGAATTTCCTATGCAGGGGATACCCATATGCTTACAGAAGATGAGATTGAGTTTTTATATGACCTGACCTACCCGAAGGATGGTCAGGAAGTCTATGAACATGAAATTTTCGATGAAGTGTTTGCAATGATTGAACAGGCAGAGGAATTTCTTATTATTGATATGTTCATGGTTAATGAATTTTCCGATGAAGGCAGGGATTTCCCCAAATTAAGTTCCTCCTTTTCACAAAAAATCAGGGAGCAGATGGAAGCACATCCCAATCTGAAAGTCGTTTTTATTACCGATGACATCAATCGGACCTATAACTCGCATGAGGCCGAGCACATTGATTATTTGACAGATTACGGAGCGGAAGTCGTCTATACCGATCTAACGAGACTGCGTGATCCGAATCTGCTTTACTCCGGTGTCTGGAGAATGTTTTTCCAATGGTTCGGCCAGGAAGGGAACGGCTGGCTACCGAATCCATTTGGAGAAACTTCCCCCGATGTGACAGCCCGCTCTTACTTGCAGTTATTGAACGTCAAAGCAAACCACCGAAAAGCGGTTATTACGGAAAACCATGGACTTGTATTATCAGCCAACGCGCATGATGCCAGTGGGTTTCATTCCAATATTGCCATCAAAGTGAGGGGGCCTATTATAAAAGACATGGTCGAATCCGAGCGGGCAGTGGCTGCTTTTTCCGGTGGTGATTTAGATGCCTTCCCGACAGAAGAAGACGTGAATGCATCGATATCGTCCGACACACAGCATGATGCTGCCATTGCTGCCAAAATTGTGACTGAACAGGAAATCCAAAAAGATTTTATACGTGCTCTGGATCGAACTTTAGTGGGGGATGAGGTTTGGATTGGTATGTTCTATCTTTCTGACAGGGATGTAATCGATGCCATCCAGCGGGCAGCTGAGCGTAATATTCGAACAAGAATTATCTTAGATCCGAATGCCTTTGGTTCACAAAAAATCGGCCTTCCGAATATACCTGTTGCACGTGAACTGCTGGAACGCTCCGATGATACGATTGAAATCCGTTGGTACAATACAAATGAGGAACAGTACCATTCAAAAATCGCATATATCAAAAGTGATGTGGAAAGCTATGTCACTGCTGGTTCCACGAATTTCACTTCAAGAAATCTTGATGACTACAATCTGGAAAATAATATCAGCATTACCGCTCTTTCACACAGTGCATTCATCCAGGATATCGACAGCTATTTTCAAAGGATATGGTTTAACGAAGATGCAGTGTTTACGCTCGTTTACGATACACAGGACGATGCAATCACCCCTATTAAGTATGGAATATATTGGCTGCAGAAACTATTACGGTTTACCACCTATTGATTGAACAAAAGCGCAAGCGCCTGTTTAGGGACGTACGGACTGCGCCCCGAACTGTGGGGTGGTTCGACTTGTCGAACATTCCTACGTAGGAGATAAAGGAAACACGACGAACGGAGAGAGTCGATGTTGACTTATCGTACGGAGGCGAAGGAAGTCTCGGTAGTCCCTGGGCGCTGGAGCTGGACGTGGCCGTTTATGTGTAAGAATTAATTGCTGCCAAAATTTATGCTTTCTTATTTTTTTAGAAAACTTGCCTTATGCTCTTTACCCAGGGCAATCACTTTCGTTGTAAGTTTCAAATTGGAAGGTTTGTGCTTTTTCTATTTTCTGATAAAATAATTATCCGTTTATAAATCCAAAGAATAGGATATACAAGATAATACATCATGATATAAAGGAGAGATGGAAATGGGATTTATTTGGAGTTTAATTATTGGTGGTATCCTCGGTTGGTTGGCTAGTCTAATCGTTGGAAAAGATATACCAGGTGGAATTATCGGTAATATTATTGCAGGTTTTATTGGTGCTTGGCTTGGTTCTTCACTCTTAGGAGACTGGGGACCTGAAATTGGAGATTTCTTTATTATACCGGCTTTAATCGGTGCGATCGTATTGATTTTCATTGTAAGCCTGATTATGAGAGCAGTGAGGAAATAGCCTATTTAGTTAGGTGAAACAACCTTGCAGAGGTTTTCAGTTATTATAACCATCTAAAAAATATGGCTGTCCAGAAAGTTAATTCTGTGTTTCACTAACTTTCTGGACAGCCCCTTGTTATTTATTATGATTTCGAACGGGGATCCATGATATCTCTAATCGCATTACTCAATAGATACAACCCTAAAACTAAAAGCGTGATGGCACCGCCTGGCGCATAGGTATACCATGGGGAACCAATCAGATAGGCCTGTGCATCCTTCAGCATTCTTCCCCAGCTCGGATCTGGCGGCTGAACACCCAAACCTAAATAGCTAAGTGCTGCTTCAGCTAACATCGCCAGGGCAAATGCAATCGATGCAGCTACAATGATTTGCGAAGAAACGTTCGGTAAAATATGACGGAACATAATCTTATACACATTGACTCCAATCAGTTTGGATGCTGTGACATATTCCGCTTCCTTCTGCTGAACAAACCCGCTCCTTGTTACCCTTGCAATACTTGGAATCGCAATAATACCGAGAGCTATCGATGTATTTATAATTCCCGGTCCGAAAACAGCTACAAGCATGAGGGCTAAAATGATTCCAGGAAAGGCCATGAGTGCATCCATGAACCGCATAAAAACCTCATCTATCCATCCACCTGTATAACCCGCGATACCACCGATTAATACACCGAAGAACACACCGATGGCCACTGTCAGTATCCCTACAATAAATGCTGTTTGGCTCCCTTTTAATATCCTGCTGAAAATATCGCGTCCGAATTCATCTGTACCAAAGATATGCTTGCTGCTTGGTTCCTGAAGTTTGTTTGGGATATCCATCGAATTAACATCGTAAGGAGTGTAAAAGAAACTCACTACCATCATGCAAAGGAAGACAAAAAGGATCAGCGACCCCAAAACGAGATTTATATTTTTGATATATTTACACATGTTGGCACATCCTAACGCAACCGGATCCTTGGATCGATGACAGAATATAAGATATCCACTACAAAATTAATAAAAACCACTGTGATCGTGATATACATAACGATTCCCTGTACCAACGGAAAATCGCGATAACTAATCGATGTTATCAGCAATTGCCCTATTCCCGGCAATGCAAAGACTTGTTCTACAATAATGGTCCCTGCAACTACCTCTGCGGTAATCAATCCAAAAATAGTGAGTATGGGGATCAAAGCGTTTTTTAATATATGTTTATATACGACTATTCTTTCCGGTAATCCTTTGCTCCGGATGGTACGAACGTAATCGAGCTGCATTTGGTCTAAAATAGAAGTCCTTACATAACGGAATTTCACGGCGATTTGTGGAATGGCAATCGTTAAAGCGGGCAGAATCAATGTGCTTAATGCACCCTTTATACTTTCTGACCAAGGAATATATCCGTTAATCTTAAAGAAATCAACGTTCATTCCAATATAAAGAATAATGATCATTCCCAGCCAAAAAGATGGGATTGCCATTCCTAATTGTGTCACAGAGGATAACACGACATCACTAAATTTCTTTTGCCGTTTTGCCGCAAATATTCCTAAAGGGAGTGCAAAGAGTACAACGATGAATAATGCCATACCCGCTACAGACAAAGTAACAGGCAACCGTTCCATCAACAGGACGCTTACCGGCATCGAAAACCGAATCGAATTGCCTAAGTCACCAGTGAATATTCCGCGAATCCAATCAACGTACTGTTCATGCAAGGGACGATTTAAACCCAGCTCATTCCTCAAGCTTTCAATTTGCGTTTCATCCGCCTCTGTCCCCAGCATGGTGCGTACCGGATCTCCTGGTAATATTTGAAAAACGGAAAACGTAATGACTGACACGAGTGCGACAGTAATGACAAGCAATAGTATGCGGCGAATGATGTAAAACATAGTACCAACCCTCTGCTTAATCGAATTTGACTTCTTTCATATCATGGAACCAGAATGGGTAGCTCTTTAATCCTGAAATATTTTGCTTCGATCCCCATAAAATCTGGTAGTCCGCGATATAAACTGCTGCTGATTCTTCATTTAAGATTTCTTGAGCCCGGTGGTAATAGTCGATTTGCTTTTCTATTTCCGTTTCTTTTCGTACGTCTGCCATTACCTGATCGAATTCCTGATTATCAAAAAGGAAGAAGTTTTCTGCATCATTGGTTGAAATATAGTCATCTAAAATCTCGTATGCGGACGGTCTGCCCGTTAAATCAATCGTTGTCAGTTCATAATCACGTCCAAAATATACACGCTCTAACCAGATGCCCCATTCCACTACTTCGATTTCTACATCAATACCAATTTCTTTTAGATTTTCCACTGCGATTTGGGCAACGCTGGAGTACAAATCATTGTGGGAAGAAACCGTAATTTTCGTTTCAAATCCATCTGGATAGCCAGCCTCCGCCAACAGTTGTTTGGCCTTCTCCACATCACGCTGATATACATCCTGGAGCCCATCAAGATAATATTCTCCCATGGCAGGACTCATATTGGAACCGATTGGAGTTGCATAACCAGAGAAAACAGAGTCAATAATATCCTGTTTATTAATTGCCAGGTTAATCGCCTGGCGAACCTTCATATCTTTAAAAGGCTCTTTTTCTTGATTAAAGGTGATGATTAATGTCGAGTTGTTATTTTGATGGGAAATGTTAAAGCTGTCCTCCACCTCTGAAACACGATGGCCTGGAACACCGGTCACATCTACTTCTCCAGCCAACAGATTCATTACGGCTGCCTGGTCATCTGATTGGAAGACAAATGTCACATTATCCAGATAAGGTAATCCATCCTGCCAGTAATCTTCATTTTTCGTCAGCTCAAGGTTTGCACCTGGTGAATAGTCAACAAAGGCAAATGGGCCAGTTCCAATCGGATTTTCATTATGTTCGCCATCATTACTTTGTGGTATGATCGCTGATTGTAATGCAGTTAAAGAATAGAGGAAATTGGAATGTGCTTCTTTTAATGTCATTACAAATGTCTTCTCATCTGGTGCATCAATGGACGCGACATTATCAAAGTTACCGGATAATTTTTCTCCGCCATTTAGCCCCATCAAACGTTCAAAAGTGTATACAACGTCATCAATGGTTAATGGCTCTCCATTATGGAATGTCACATCATCCCGAATCGTAAACGTATATGTCAACCCATCTTCAGACACTTCATAGCTTTCTGCCAATCCTTCCGTTAACGATCCGTCTGTTTGCGGAATAAATAAACCTTCAAACATATTTAGAATCATTTGAAATGAAATCGATGCTGTTGCACGATGCGGATCCAGGAAGTCTGGATCGTCATTAATCCGTACACGAATTTCCTGCGCCTGATCTGATGCTCCTGCTGTTGCTTCAGAGCCGTCTTCACTCTCCGTTGCTTTTTCGCTTCCTTCTTCTGAGTTGGAACAGGCACTAATGAAGAGCACGGCCACTAACAAAACGATTGTCAACCAATATTTTCTTTTTGACAAATCAATCACCCCTTTTATATTTTTAATCGATGAAGCTGGAATAACTTTTCATATGGTTAATCGGTTCTGCTGCTTTAACGCCCTTTAAAATGGCTTTTTCCATGGTTTCCGCCGCAAGTGTGCCCAAATAATCGACCGAATACTCTTTTGTGCCTGTCCCTAATACAAAAATCGCATCACCATCGAACATCGTATGAACGGGAAAGATGACTCTTGCCAATGCATTCTGAGTTAGGCCGGCTATTTTTTTCGCCTCCGCTTTGGTCAGTTTTGCATTCATGGCTACGACACCAATTGTCGTGTTTGTTCCTGCTTGGGCTTTTGAAGAAACGTTTCTTTTTATGTAGTCAATACTATCGATGAATTCCGATGTTTCCGGATCCCACGCACCTGCAAGGAGGTTGTTTGTTTGTGGTTCTCGGATATCTCCAACCGCATTCACTGCAACGATCGCTCCAACGATTAAATCTTCCGCACCCTCAACCGAACTGCTTCCTAAGCCAGATTTCATCGCAAGCTCAGGTCCTGCCAGTTTACCAACCGTCGCCCCGCAGCCAGCACCTGCATTACCTTGGCGAAAATCCCCAGCCTTTGCCATACTTGCCGCCTTGTATCCCATTTGGATGTCCGGTCTTACGTTTGGATCGCCAACATTGAGATCAAAAATTACGGCCCCAGGAACAATTGGCACTTTTGCCACTCCTACGTCAAATCCGACCTGCTGCTCTTCCAAATACTTCATCACTCCAGATGCCGCTTCCAATCCGTAAGCACTGCCGCCAGACAAACAAATGGCATGAACTTCCTGAATCGCATTGATTGGGTCAAGTGCATCTGTTTCTCTTGTTCCGGGTGCAGACCCGCGTACATCCACCCCGCACACAGCACCTTCCTCTGTCAAAATGGCTGTACAGCCTGTTAATGCATGGTCATCTTCGCAATTCCCCACTTTGACACCAGGTACATCCGTAATATTGTTATATCTCATTCATTGATCACCACACTCTCCATTCATTTATACTTGAACCATACTGGAACCCAAGTTTTTCTCTATCTCTTCCTTATCATCATATAAAAAGCATGCAACCTGCTGCTGTTCATTGATTTCTTTTAACTGTGGTCTTTCTTGTTTGCATTTTTCCATTGCAAATGGACATCGTTGATGGAACGCACAGCCAACTGGTGGATTTACAGGGCTTGGCAATTCACCTGTTATCGGAATTTCCTCCCGCTTCTGATCAAAGTTAACAACGGGAATGGCCGAAAGTAACGCTTTCGTGTAAGGATGTAAGGGATTAGCATAAAGTGAATCCTTTGATGCAATTTCTACGATTCTTCCTAAATACATCACCGCAACCCTGTCACTAATATGCTTAATCACACTTAAATCGTGGGATATAAATAAATACGTTAAACCAAATTCATCCTGTAAATCCATCATTAAGTTCAGCACTTGGGACTGTATGGATACATCAAGTGCGCTCACAGGTTCATCTGCAATAATAAACTTGGGATTAATCGCCAGCGCCCGGGCAATTCCAATGCGCTGCCGTTGTCCCCCCGAAAACTCATGAGGAAGTTTCTTCAAGGCTTCCTCAGACAAACCGACCTTTTCGATCAATTCCAGAACTCTTTCTTTCCGTTCTGACTTTGTGAGCGTTGTATGCATTTTTATCGGCTCTTCGATAATCTTTTCGATTTTCATCCTGGGATTCAGGGAACCAAATGGGTCCTGAAATATCATTTGCATTTGGTTGCGATAGATCTGAAGTGCTTTCGATTTCAGTTTTTCAATATGCTGACCTTCAAAAATAATTTCCCCATCTGTTGGCTCTTCCAGCTTCAAAATCGTACGTCCCAAGGTGGATTTGCCGGACCCGGATTCTCCTACTATCCCGAGGGTTTCTCCTTTATAAAGGCTTAACGAGATATCATCTACCGCTTTTAATACGGCTCGTTTTCCCAATTTAAAGTTTGCTTTGACTGGAAAATATGTTTTCAGATGAGACACCTTTAGCAAGACTTCTTTATTGGCCAAGGGCTTCACCGCCTTTCATGAACGGAAGATGGCAGCGAACTTTATGTCCATCTGAAATATTTTCGAGCTCTGGTGCAACTAATCTGCATCTTTCCATCGCAAATTCACATCGATCCGCAAAACGGCATCCTTCTGGAAACATATGTGCAGGTGGAACATTTCCTTTTATGGATGGTAATCTTCTCACATGTTGATCCAGATTCGGCATCGTTTTAAGGAGAGCCATCGTATAAGGATGGTTTGGATTCAGAAATAATTCTTTAACTTCTGCTTCTTCGACAATTTGTCCACCATACATAACAAGTACACGATCGGCTGTTTCTGCGACAACTCCCATATCATGAGTAATTAATAGAATCGAAGAGTTAAATGTATCTTTCATTTTTAACATCAACTTCAGGATCTGGGATTGCACGGTTACATCTAAAGCGGTTGTCGGCTCATCTGCTATCAATAATTTAGGATTATTTGACAGTGCTATTGCAATCATGACACGCTGTCGCATGCCTCCAGACAATTGATGGGGATATCCATCAATGACCTTTTCAGAGTTAGCAATCCCAACGATATTTAATAACTCGATTGCCTGTTTTCTTGCTGATTTTTTAGACAGGCCTTGATGATAGACAAGGGATTCGATGATTTGATTACCAATCGTGAATACAGGGTCAAGGGATGTCATCGGTTCCTGAAAAATCATCCCGATCTCATTTCCTCGTACTCTTCTCATCGATTTCTCCGGTAAGGAAAGCAACTCCTTGTCATCCAGCTTAATCGAGCCGCTGACAATTTTCCCTGGAGGCATCTGGATCAGCCTCATAACAGATAATGAAGTGACACTTTTCCCGCTGCCTGATTCACCGACCAAAGCGACTGTTTCACCTTTATGTATAGAAAAATCCACGCCGTCGACGGCCTTCGCAACCTTTTTTCGGTTTATATCGAAATAGACCTTTAAGTCATTAACCTCGAGCAGGACTTCTTTATGCTTGTTAGTTTCAACTGTTGACGATTTCATTTCAGGTCCTCCCCGGAATTTGAACTACAATAATCCTTGCCGACTCATGCTTTATAATTTAGCGGATAGGAAAACTATTTCATAAGCGCAACTTAGGACTGTCACCGAAAGGCTTGATGACAATCTAGCTTTCTAATCATTTTCCCTGTTTAAGAAGCGCAATGCCGCCTCCCGGTATATCGCTGTTGTTTCAGCCAATTCCTCAATCTCAACATATTCATTTAATTGATGTGGCACGTCCCGATCACCAGCACCAATTGTCACAATTGGAATGCCATGTACATGTAAAAATGTCCCATCTGTTGCACCTGGCACACCGTTATAAACAGGTGTTTTGCCAGTTACACCTTTCACTGCTTCATATACTGCTTGTACGACTGGGTCGTCTTTTGACGTAGCGGTAGGCGGGCGATTATCGACGACGGTCAATTCTGCACGAAAATCCGCATCTTCCGCTTTAAGACGATCCACAATGGAATATATCTGTTGTAATAAATCATCATGATTTTGAGCGGGGACGGTGCGTATATCCAATGTCAGCATGCAATGGTCAGGAATAACATTAATTTGGGCTTCCCCTTTGACTGGAGATTGAATAATGGTCGGTGTAATGGAAGGCCATTTTAACAAGGGGTCTTCCCCATATCTTTCTTGCTCGTCCTTTTCCAGCTTTTCCAATTGAACAAGCAACCTTGCCAATCGCCAATTGGGATTGATACCGCTCCATGATATAGCGCCATGGGCCATTTTTCCGTAAATATCGACTTGTAATCGGATTGCACCTCGTTGGGCAATGCAAACCTGATTTTCTTCAGGCTCACAAATAATGGCCCCATCGACTCCATCTGCCCAGCCCTGTTCTATGAAATGTTTGATGCCTTGCATGAGACCCTCTTCGTCACAAGGAATGCAAAGGATAATTTTACCGGTAAATGCAGCCTGATCTAATAGAATCGAGTGAACGGCTGTAATCATACAAGCCAGATTCCCTTTCGTATCATTCGTCCCACGTCCATACATTTTCCCTTCAACAATCTCCGCACCAAACGGATCATATTCCCAACTCTCACGATTCCCCGCAGTTACAACATCTGTATGTCCTTCAAAAAGCAGGGTTTTTCCTGGTTTCCCTGAATCGACAATTCCAATGACATTCGGTCTGCCAGGTACTACTTCTTCCATATGTGTCTCAATCCCAATTCGATTTAAATAATTCGCTACATAGCCAGCAACTTTCGCCTCATTGCCTGTTGGGTCGTTTTCCCGGTAAACACTGGGAATTCTTACAAGTTCTCTCGTTAATTGAATAACTGCCTCCCGATCTCGTGCGTATGTTTCCTCGGGATATAATTTTTTCAAAAGACATGCTCCTCGCTATTTTTACATAATATTCGGATATTTATATATATTATATAGGAATAAGGCAATCTAGTAAATAGTTATTTTAAATCGAGGCGGGAGAGTACTCTGTCATATAGGAGAGCTGTGTCGCTTGTCAGGAAAGAGCGACGGACGGGCGGGAGAGCAGCGTCTTTTCTTCGGAGAGTCCCCGGCCAGGCGGGAGAGGGAATCCTTTTTTCGGGAGAGCGCAACATCTATATGGGAGAGACTTGCATAAGTCGGGAGAGAGCAACTGCCAGCCGGGAGAACTGCGTCATTTCCAGGAGAGTTCCCCGAACTTGCGGGAGAGCGATCCTAACTTCTGACACTTACAAAAATAAGACAGCAAAATAAACAAAAAAGCATAGGAGCGTTTTGAAACGCCCCCATGCTTTCTGCTCTATTCCTCAATATAAACCTCTTTCAATTGCAGCAGCTGTGTAGGCAACTGCGACAATCCTTTCACTTCATCCCTTACTCCCAATAAATATTCCTGGTGAAGCAGGTATACGAATGGTGCTAGTTCTACTAGTTTTTCCTGTGCTTTGCTGTATAATTCTAGTCGGACCTCAGGGTCGGCAGTTTGGCGTGCCTCATCCAGGTAGCTGTCCAATTCTTCGTCCACTGTAAATGTTCGGTTTCCTGGTGCTCCAAGATTGTCGGAGTGGAATAATGGATACATTCCGTTGTCGGCATCGCCTGTAACCGTTGTCCAGCCGAATACCATCATTTCATGTTCACCTTGTGCGGTTTGCTCCAGCATTGCTCCCCACTCAAGCACTTCCACTTCCAGGTCGATTCCGATTTCTGCAAGCTGTGCCTGGACATTTGTCGCAGTATCCATACGCTGGCGATCATCATTTGTCCAGATTGTTGCGGAGAAGCCATCTCCATAGCCAGCTTCCTCCAATAATGCTTTTGCTTCCTCTACATCGTATTCCAGGCCATTCAGATCCTCATCATGGCCAAAGATTCCTGGTGCTAGTGGTCCTTTTGCAGGGATCCCAACTCCATCATAGATTCCGTTAATAATCTCTTCTTTATCGATAGCCATGGAAATCGCCTGACGGACCCGAACATCATCAAATGGCTCTTTATCCATATTGAATCCAATGTATGCAAGTGATGAACTTTCCTGTCTTTGCACATTCGTTCCATCCGTACCTTCAACTTGTGCAACATCAGATGGACTCAGTGGAGTCGTTACATGTGAATCACCTGTTGTTAATTCGGAAATACGAGTTAGATCCTCAGAAATCACTTTGAATGTTATAGAGTCAAGCAGTGCAGGTTCATCCCAATAATCTTCATTGTTTTCTAATACAATGGATTGTCCACTGTTCCATTCCTGAAATTTGAATGGACCAGTACCGATTGGGTTTTGATTAATTACGGTACCAGGCTGTTCACCATTTTCCATTGCAGCGTAGTCTTCTTCAATTTGTTCCTTGGATACCATTTGTCCACCTGGATGTGCTAAATGTGCAGGAAGTGGAGCAAAAGGAAATTCTGTGATAAATCGTACCGTATACTCATCAACCACTTCAACTTCTGTTACCATGTCATACATAAATGCAACCGGCGCTCCGATATCCGGATCCAAAATACGTTCGATGTTTGCTTTTACCGTTTCGGCATTGAACGCTGACCCATCATGGTATGTAACACCTTCGCGCAGCTTAAATTCCCATGTCGTATCATCGATCTGTTCCCAGCTTTCTGCAAGGCTCGGCTGCAGCTCCATGTTTTCATCCTGGATTACCAAATTATCATAAATATTAATGCGTACGTCTGCAGATGGCGTGTCATTTGTAGCATGCGGATCCAAGGATACCGCATCTGATTGTGTTGCAATGACAAGGTCACCACCACGTGTGCCTTCCTCCTGTGTCGTGCTGTCATCCCCAGCATTTTCATCCGGCTCACTTGCACAAGCGGCAAGCAGCGTACCTAGTACAAATACAAAAACAGTAATTAATAATGACTTTTTCAGTTTTGTCATGATGTTTTCCCTCTTTCAATTATTAAAATGTAAATCGTGTAGTTTCGTTCAGACTAAAAATAAATTCCTCTACTAGATCTTTTGTTGCGGCCATATCCTTCATACTAACAAGCTCAACTGGTGAGTGTGCGTTACGTGACGGGATTGATAAGACGCCGGTTGGGATTCCTTCATTTGCTAATGCAACCGCTCCTCCATCCGTACCGATACCAGGGAAAACTTCCATTTGATAGGCGATATTTTTCTGCTTGGCTATTTTCTTTAACTCATCTTTCATTGCCTTTTGTACAATCAAGCTAAAGTCCATTACCTTAATACCGGTCCCCGCACCAATGTGAAGTGTCTGGTCCATTGTTTCCTCCGGCGTATCACTGACCGCAGTCGTATCAATGGCAATGGCTACGTCCACTTCGGGCAGACGATTTATTCCCACCTGTGCACCACGCAAACCGACCTCTTCTTGAACGGTAAAAAGAAAAATGACCTCGCCTGCAAAATCCTTACCCTGGATTTCATTTAGAACCGCCAAGAGTACAGCACATCCTGCACGATCATCAAGTGCCTTGCCAATGATCATCTGATTATCTTCTTTTCCAATCACCTTCGTTTCGGTTGCCCATGTAACAGGTGTACCTAGCTCTACACCCATTTCCAATGCTTCCTCTTTGGTGGTTGCGCCAATGTCTATGTACAATTTCTGGTGGGCTCTGACTTTCTTCGGATCATCAAATTTCACAAAATGAGCAGACATTGTTCCGATTACCCCATCCAATTCTTTCTGTGTTCCAAGAACTTTTACAGGTTGTGCAAGTAAAATTCGGTCATCGTGTCCACCAAGCTTTTCAAAGCGAAGCAAACCATTGTCCTCTATCTTCTTAACAATAAATCCAACCTCATCCATATGTGCTGTAAGTAGTGTCGTCGGTCCGGGAGTGTTCCCCTTCTTCCTGGCGGTCACATTTCCCATTGCATCCACTTGAACATCCTCTACTTTATCCTGCACATAATCGCGAATAAAATAAGCGACATTTTGTTCATACCCACATGGTCCGTTCAACTCACTTAGTTGTTTCACAAGCTTGTCCATTCTTCCCTCTCCCTATGTGCATATCTGATTAAGTATTCAAAATTATCATCTTAATAAAACGCCACTAGTCGTCATATTTCGACAATTACTAACCATTTTATACCGAACTCCAATCCAAATCAATCAATATGGTGCCTGTCACTTCCCGGGTTTTGTCGTATTTTGTCGAGAGGCTGAATTCGCTGATAAATTTAAAAAAATTGCTGATAAATCTTAAAATTCGCCGTTATAGATTGGGTTATCAGAAAAAGCTTATCGTATAACCTGCCCCCCTCCCAACCTCGCAGCTGTTCCGCATGCCGACCAGCGACAAAAAAACCGTTCCTCCCCATCAAGCGAAGAAACGGCCTCCTCTAATCTATTCCCCAAACGCATGTCCTGCAAGCGCAGTGGCAATGGCATCTTCTATAGCCCGCATACTGCTGCCCGCACCCAGGTAGTTATTAATCATCACAGTAAAAATTAATTCTTCTCCGTCAGCTGTTGTCACATAGCCTGACAGCGTTGATACTCCAGAGAGTGACCCTGTCTTCGCTGTCACATTTCCTTTAGCAGGTTCTGAGGTCATGCGGTTACGCAATGTACCTCCGACAAATCGCTCAGACTCACCGGCAACCGGTAAGGAATGTTTGAATACTGGATACCAGCTTTTATTCTGTGCCTCGTACAGCATCTGGGCAAGGTCATTCGCTGGAATCATATTTTTATGCGACATTCCAGATCCATCACGTAATAGGATCGTATCACCATTTACACCAAGGCTTGTCACGACATCCTCCATCACCTCAAGTCCTTTATCCCAGCTGCCTTCACCATAAACGACTTTCCCCATCTCTTTAGTCAGAACTTCCCCATGCCCATTGTTGCTTAATTTCATAAAAGGTATCAGTAATTCTTCCAGCGGCATGGACTCCTTGGATGCAAGTAATCTTGCATCATCGGGAGCTGCTGCAAATTTTTCCTCCAACTCACCAATGAACTCCATTCCCTGTTCTTCTAATGACTTTCCAAATACATCGAGTACATACCCAGTCGGCTCCCAGACAGAAACCCAAGACCGGGAAAAAGTTCCACCAACTGGCATCGTTCCTTCTATTATAATATTGTTTGATCCATGTTCCCTTTCAATCGAAATATTTTTACTTTCCCCCGCTGCAGCCATTTCTGTGTTATTAACGATTGTTACATAATCTGTTTCAGGAGTCACTGACACCACTGCCTGTCCGCCGGCTTCCTCTGCAGCCTTAACTTCCACAATTACTGTTCCCGCATCATAATCCGTGTCCGGCGAAAGTGTGAGTGCAGAGATTTGTGCACCCGTATAGAAAGGTTCATCCGACCAATTTAAATCCTGAGAAAGTCGGACATCATCATACCACGTATCATCTCCAATAAGATTGCCTTTAATTTTGCTTATGCCCTGGTCTTTTAAATCTTGTGCAAACTGATCGAGATCCGCTTTCAGTAAAGTTGGGTCACCTTTTCCCTTTATGTAAAGATTTCCATGCAGTACATCCCCATTTACCTTACCGTCAGTCAGTACTTCTGTGCTAAACCTGTAATCCACTCCTAGTGTCTCCAATGCAGATGCTGCTGTAAGTAATTTCTGGTTCGATGCCGGATGCAGGCGAATATCCCCGTTTTGAGCAAAAAGCAATTCACCTGTCTCTGCATGTTTGACACTGACCCCAGTCACCGTACCTTCCAATCGCTCATTATCGAGTATTACTGCCAACTTTTCTTCCAATGACGCACTCTCGTCAAACTCAGCTTGTGTAATTTCTTCGGAGGCATTCACAAATAGCGCTTCTTCCTGTCCCATGAAAGGAATCACAGCCAAAGCTCCAATTAGGATCAATAGCAGCCTTTGTTTCAAGTAAGACTTGAATTTCATCAACATTCACATCCTTTATAGTTTGAATATTTTAATTATACAGTAATGTTATTATGATAGGAGAACATTTCTATTAAAGGCATCGATAGACCCAGATAAAATTTTCGACAGTGTATTTGGTCTGAAGTCGAAGCGACTAGACTGAAGCTCACAGGCATTGCCGGAAAATCTTGCTATGGTCTATTTATAAGTTTTCCCCCCTCTCCGAATACCTCTTCCTCGTCAGATTATTTCCTGCAATCCAGTAGTATATGCCAGTTATCACCAACAAATCTAAGCATTTCCTATGTTATTTCTCCATCATCCTAAATAACGCTCCTTTTTCATGAAATATCACTTAATACCCAATTTTCTAAAAAATCAATTCCTTGTTAATATTATAGTTGTCACTTTTAACATAGTAGAGATAAAACAAAGGGGAGATTTGTTCATGAAAAATAGAAATTGGAAACTTCAGGTTAGTCTATTATCGTTCATGCTGATTCTGATCCTAGCAGCATGTGGCACAAATAATGAAGCAACAGGATCAGAAGAACTGGCAGATACATATACCGTTGTATCGGATACATCCTTCGTTCCATTTGAATTTATGGATGATGGGGAATATGTCGGGTTTGATATTGACCTGATACATGCAATCGCTGATGAAGCAGGATTCGAAATTGATATGGAAACAACTAATTTTGACGGAATCATTCCTGGATTACAGACAGGACAGTTTGATATTGCAATCGCCGGAATCAGTATTACGGAAGACAGAAAAAAACAAATCGATTACAGTGATCCTTACTATGAATCTGGACTGGCTATCGGTGTTGCGGCTGACAACGAAGACATTAATGGAATAGAAGATTTGGAAGGCAAAACAATTGCCACTCGTTTAGGATCCACGAGCGCATCCTATATCGAGGATAATATTGAGAATGCCGAGGCAAATCAATATGAGCAGTTGGACCAGGCTTACCTTGCTGTTGAAAATGGCAGTGCAGATGCAATTCTTTACGATGCACCAAACGTGAATTACTATATTCAGACACAGGGTGAAGGCAGCTTGAAGGTCGTTGGTGATCTTTATCAGGCCGAAGATTATGGTATCGCAATCACAAAAGGGGAAGAAGCTCTGGTGGAAGCGATCAATGAAGCGCTCGCAGAATTACGTGAAAATGGCACGTATGATGACATTTATGCGAAATGGTTTGGTGAACCGACCGAATAAATCAGCCATGGGAAAAAGCGGATCTGCACCAGGCCTTTAGGCAAACGATTTATGCAGCAGAAAAGTTTCAATATTATAAGCATCAGGCATTACTTCTAAGAATCTAAAAAATCTAAGGATAATCTGAGACAGGATTACCCTTAGATTTACTATATTAAGAGGTGGAAAAATGGTAGGTAGATTTAATTGGGCGGGTGTAATAGATTTTTTACCACAACTAGGAACAGGTCTTTATTACACCCTGTTAATTTCAATCGTCGGTCTTTTGATCGGATTTATTTTAGGCGGCATTTTTGGATTGGGACGGGTTTCCAAAAATAAAATCGTTTACGGTATTTCTTCAGTATATATTGAAGTGATACGCGGCACACCGGTACTTGTACAGGCAATCTGGATATTCTTTGCACTCCCGCTGATTACCGGATACAACATGGACTCTGTGACGGCGGGGATCGTTGTGATAGCCTTGAACTCGGGAGCATACATCGCTGAAATCGTACGTGGTTCTGTACAATCAATAGAAAAAGGACAAATGGAAGCGGGTCGATCACTCGGTTTGAATCACGGGCAGACAATGCGCTACATTATTTGGCCCCAAGCATTCAAGCGGATGATTCCCCCACTTGGGAACCAGTTTATCATCAGTATTAAAGATACATCCCTGTTATCTGTTATTCTTGTTCCGGAGCTGATGTTTCAAGGGAGACTGATCGCATCGAACCATTTTAATGCCGTGGAAATCTATACAACGGTTGCCGTTTTCTATCTGGCTATTACACTGTCGTTGTCCTTTGTATTGCGCATTATCGAAAGAAGGTTGGATATTAAATGATTAAAGTAAACGATTTACATAAACAGTTCGGAGATAATGAAGTGTTAAAAGGGATTGATTGCCACATCCAGCCCACAGAGGTTGTCTGTGTGATCGGCCCGAGTGGCTCGGGAAAAAGTACGTTTCTGCGCTGCCTGAATATGCTTGAGTCCATTACAAGCGGGGAGGTCGTTGTAGACGGAAAAAACTTAACCGACCCAAAAACAAATATCAATTCGGTACGTACAGAAATCGGAATGGTTTTCCAGCAGTTCAATCTGTTTCCACATAAAAATGTAATTGAAAACATTATGCTTGCACCCCAAAAAGTGCGCAAGCTGACGACGGAAGCTGCCAGAGACCGTGGCATGAAGCTGCTTGAAAAAGTAGGCCTTTCCGAAAAGGCTGAACAATATCCAGGACAATTATCCGGTGGACAGCAGCAGCGGGTGGCAATTGCCAGAGCTCTTGCGATGGAACCCAAAATGATGTTATTTGATGAACCAACTTCCGCATTGGACCCCGAACTTGTCGGAGAAGTGCTGGAAGTAATGAAGCAGCTGGCAACTGAAGGTATGACGATGGTCGTCGTTACGCATGAGATGGGATTTGCAAGAGAAGTCGGTGACAGAGTCCTGTTTATGGACGATGGTGTCATTGTTGAAGAAGGAAACCCCGATCAACTATTTAACAATCCGCAGTCTGAGCGGACAAAGGAGTTTTTGAATAAGATTTTATAACAAGGGAGAGGGAAAGGTTTTATCTGAGCATCCGGTTCGTGATTTCCTGTAATCGCGGAATAGTCTACAGAATTTGCGAGGAAAATCAGATATTCACGGTTAAAATTGATATGATCTATAAAGGGACATCCCTTCTATATTATATAACAAAAGAGCCTGTAAACGTTCACAGGCTCTCACACCAAATAGGTTATTGTGTCATCTGTTGCTGGCATTGTTGAACAAGTTGCTGGATCTGCTGTAATTGCTGGGCAGCATTCTGTTCAAGCTGAGCCATGTTTTGTTGAGTTCCCATGTTTGCTCCGCCCTGCTGGGTTTGTTGCTGTAAGGTCTGGGCATTCTGTTGCTCCTGCTGCTGCAGTTGCTGAGCAATCTGAGCGATTTGCTGAAGTGTCTGTTGTGCTTGCTGCTGGGACATATTCTCTCCTCCTTTAGTTTAAAAGTCTGTGTTAGTATGTCTGGTTATTCTCGTTTCATCCTCCTATATTTTACTGCTTTTATAACACCGGAAACTTCAGCAAGGTCCCCATCAAACACTCTTTTCAACCTCATATAATAATCCCGTTTCCACTAGCATGAAATCAAAATATTTAGTTCTACAAGCAATAAAATCATATAATTATAGCTAGTTACATAACAACCTAATACGAGGGAGATTAAAAATGGAACCAATCATCAATTTGCAGAACGTCACATGGAAAAGACAGAATCAAACAATCCTATCCAATATCAATTGGAAAGTATCTAAAAGCGAGCATTGGGCCGTACTTGGTTTAAATGGGTCCGGGAAAACAACATTGCTTAATATGATAAATGGCTATATTTGGCCTACCAAAGGACAGATTGGTGTGCTAGGCAAAATATTTGGAAAAACCGATATTAGAGAATTAAGAAAGTCAATCGGTTGGGTCAGCTCCTCACTTCAAGAGAGAATAAAGGGAACAGAATATGCCGAGAATATTGTCGTCAGTGGCAAATATGCATCAATCGGGTTGTATGAAAATCCGACTGAGGAAGATTTTCAAAAGGCTGTAAAAATAATGGAAGGTCTTGGATGCAGTCAATTGGCTGGACGGACCTATCAAACATGTTCTCATGGTGAAAGGCAGAAGCTTCTTATAGCACGTGGATTAATGGGGACACCACAGTTACTCATACTGGATGAACCTACCAACGGCCTTGATTTTATTTCCAGAGAGGAATTAATGGCTGCAGTAAATAAGCTCGCTGCCGATGATAATGCACCAACAATCATTTTCGTAACCCATCACATCGAAGAAATACTGCCGGTCTTTACTCATACACTGCTGTTACACCAAGGTGAAGTCTTCGATCAAGGTGAAAGTAAGGATGTCCTGACTAGTGAGCGCTTAACTCACTTTTTCGATAAACCTGTGCAAGTGGAATGGAGAAGAGAACGGCCATGGATGACGATTCGGGAGTGATGGAAACAGCCTTTTCAGGGAGCGATTATGTTCGCAAAGATTATTCTCTTCATTCGGGCGCATTTCCCTCTTTAATTGGGAGTGTAAACAGCTCTTTCTTTTACAGCTCCTAATAATGGAGATAAAATTTGAGTTTGAACTATTAAACAAGGGCTTCGAGCGCGTACAGTGGGACGAGGTACCTGCCCGCTGTCGCTCGATTCGGCTTCTTCCCGCTTGTACTCTCAGCAGCTCGATTCAATTTCACTGCTCCCGACTTCTCTCCTCGCTCTCCCGGTTCAACATCGTTGCCTCCCGACTTCATTCCCTACTCTCCCGGTTCAACTTCACTGCCTCCCGACTTCACTTCATCTACGCCCGCTCTTACACTTTTTGCTTGCTGCTCAAACCCACTTAATACCATTAAAACCACTTTCCCCATTTTTCCAGCCTCCATATCTCGCGTTAAAACACGATTAAAGCTCTTCAGCAACGATCATACGGATATAACTCCGAATGTTACCGCTTACCTTAATTATTTGAGCGATATGCACCCGACTTGTTGGTAAACCCTTGAAGTTAAATTTGAGCATGTTACGCTAGTATACGGCTAATAAAAAAAACGGAAATTAGGAGCGTTGTTAATTTGAATAACAAACAAATCGCATTTCTAGGTGCGGGTAACATGGCGGAGGCAATCATTTCAGGTTTTGTACAATCAGGAAAATTGGCTGCTGAGCAGATTATCGTTACAAACCGCAGCAATCAGGAGCGTTTGAACGAATTACAAAGCAAGTACGGAATCAAAGCAGTAACTAAAGACAAGTTGGACTATAATTCAATAGATATATTTATTTTGGCAATGAAACCAAAAGATATAGATGGCGTAATGGAAGATTTACGTGGCAAAATCCATGCGGACCAATTACTCATTTCTGTGTTGGCTGGTATTTCCACTTCTTATATGGAAGATAACTTAAACGATAGCCAGCAGGTAATCAGGGTAATGCCGAACACTTCCAGCATGATTCAGGAATCAGCAACTGCTGTTTCTCCGGGAAATCATGTAGCAATGGATCAGGTTTTCCTTGTTAAGGAACTGATGAAATGCATCGGGGAAGCGTATATTATCGATGAGGAAATGATGGATGTGTATACCGGCATAGCAGGTAGTGGCCCAGCATATTTTTACAACCTAATGGAACATATTGAGGAAGTTGGCCATGAAGCAGGATTCGAACGAAAACTGGTACGGGAAATTGGAGCACAAACACTTTATGGTGCTGCAAAGATGATGCTCAATCGGGAAGAAACACCGGCAGAGCTAAGAAAAAACATCACTTCTCCAAATGGCACAACTGCAGCCGGATTGGATGCATTAGATAAGTTCGGAGGCGGTATGGCAATTGAAGAAGCAGTCAAAAGTGCTGCATCCCGCTCCAAAGAATTAAGCAAAGAACCAATTAAAATATAGGTGGGACATGTTGGAAAACATCTTATCCCATCGTCTTTTCACCAAAAAATAAACAATGATTCAAAATCTATTTCTAATAATATATAGGAGTGACGTTGTGACACCTGGAACAGACAAAAAACGCATTGTAATTAAAATAGGAAGCAGTTCCCTAACAAGCATGAACGGGGAAGTTAGTCATCGAAAGCTGGAAAAACTGGTCGACGAGGTAGTGCGAGTTAAAGAAGACGGTCATGACGTACTGCTCGTCTCCTCTGGAGCGGTAGCAGCTGGTTATCGTAAGCTTGGCTGTCTAACCCGTCCGGATTCATTAGCAGAAAAACAAGCTGCAGCATCCATTGGTCAAGGCCTGCTTATCGAAACCTATTCAGACCTCTTTATTTCCCACGGATATGTAGCTTCGCAAATATTGATCACACGGAGTGATTTCTCCGATGAGAAGCGTTATAACAATGCACGAAACACGATAAACGTATTGCTCGATCGTGGAATCATTCCAATCGTAAATGAAAATGACACGATTGCCATGGACTTTTTAAGATTCGGGGACAATGACACACTTTCCGCAAAAGTGGCAGGACTTGTCGAGGCAGATCAATTAATCATTCTATCTGATATTGATGGACTTTATGATAGTGATCCACGCAAAAACAAAGATGCAAAGCTTTTACTTGAAGTGAATGAAATTACCCCTGAGGTCGAAGCAGCGGCTGGAGATCCGGGCAGTGCTGTCGGAACAGGCGGCATGAAATCAAAAATTGAGGCCGTTAAAATTGCAATGGCATCCGGCATTCCTTCCTTTTTAGGAAAGTCAAGTACGGACAACATCATTTATGAAGCTGTATGTAAAAATGCTGTCGGCACCTATTTCGAGCCACAGGATGACACGCAAAATCTAAATCGGAAAAAGCAATGGATTGCGTTTAACTCAGGTCCTGAAGGCGAAGTGACAATCAACCACGCTGCATCAGAAGCGATCATTAAAAATGAAACCAGCCTGGAACCTTCAGCAGTGCACAGCGTGAAGGGACGTTTCAGAAAAGGAGCAGTCGTCAAGATTTTCGATGTGACCGGAGAGGAAATCGGTCTTGGGGTCGTAAATTACTCTTCCAAGGCACTGGACCAATTGATTAGCAATACAGATATAAATTTGGAAAACTACACGGATCCTGCGATAGAAAGCGAACAGCTCGTATGTATGCTTGATATTGCCGTGCCCGCAAATGTATAAACTCTTTATAGGAGGAATTAGATGACAATTATGAAGAAAGTCAACGTCGAAGAACAGGCCATTCAAGCAAAAAAAGCAGCTAAGACTTTATCATTATTGACTACAGAAGAGAAAAATGAAGCACTGCGCAAACTGGCAGATGTGCTTGATGCCGAATACGAAACCATTTTAGCTGCCAATGAGGAAGATCTGGAAAATGGACGTAAAAATGGATACGATGATGCTTATATGGACCGTCTGACCCTTACAAAAGAGCGTGTGGAAGAATTTGCTCAGGGTTTACGTAATGTTGCAGAGCTTGATGACCCAACAGGAATCATCAACTCTGACTGGACATTGGACAACGGATTGAACGTTCAAAAGATTACCGTCCCGCTTGGAGTCATCGGCATGATTTACGAAGCACGTCCAAATGTTACGGTGGATGCCACTGGCCTCGCGCTGAAATCAGGGAATTCAATCGTACTGAAAGGCGGGTCCTCAGCGATTAATTCCAACGAAAAAATCGTTGAAGTCATCCACCGTGGTTTGGAACAGACAAAAATTCCAAAAGAGGCGGTACAATTTATCGCCAGCACCGACCGGGAGGCAACACAGCAGCTGTTCACAATGAAACAGCATATCGATGTGCTCATCCCACGCGGTGGCGGTTCGCTGATCCAGGCGGTCGTCAACAATGCGACTGTGCCTGTTTTGGAAACTGGTGTAGGAAATTGCCACATTTACATTGACGTAGAAGCTGATGTTGAAAAAGCACTAGCTATCTTGGTCAATGCGAAAACAGATCGTCCCGCTGTCTGCAACGCCGCAGAAACGGCAATCATTCATCAAGATTGGTTCGATGCCAACAAAGAGGCCTTGATTCAAACGTTTAAGGAAAATAACATTGCTGTCCATGGTGATGAGGTTGCTGTAAAAGCTATCCCAAGTGCTGTGCCTGCCGGTGAAGATGACTGGGCCAATGAATATCTAAGCACAGACATTGCAGTCAAAATTGTTAATAATGTGGAAGAAGCAATTGAACACATTGATGCATATGGCACGAAACATTCCGAAGCAATTATCACCGAAAGCGCCGAAACTGCCTCCACCTTTATGAAGCTCGTTGATGCTGCAGCATTATACCACAACGCTTCTACCCGTTTCACCGACGGAGGTGCATTGGGCTTCGGTGCAGAAATTGGAATCTCCACCCAGAAACTGCATGCCCGCGGACCAATGGGATTGCCTGCTTTAACAACAGTTAAGTATCTGATGAATGGTAATGGGCAGGTTAGGTAATATTAGAAAACCTGGCATGCGCCAAGCCTTTCGGCGAATGCCTTACTTGCAAATATAAACTAAGCTAAAGACAAAGAAGCAACTTCTTTGTCTTTAGCTTTATTTTTGGGTAATTTAAACTTGAATGCAACTCGACAGAAATTAAATTTCCGTAGCTGCAATATATACTACATAGGACAAATTTATCTGCCATTAACAGAATTTACCGGCCGGAGACGTTTATCTGCCGGTAAATTTTCCTTCGCCCCCTGCCCTGCCTTTCGAACCCGCTCAATCTTCCTCCATAATCTCTTCTACAAACCGTTTCAACACATGGACCGTATTCACGCAATCATTCAAACTGGACCATTCCTCCGGGTTATGACTAATCCCATCTTTGCTGCGGGTAAAGATCATGGCGACTGGAACTTCTCCACCGATTATCATGGCATCATGACCGGCACCACTTGGTATGTACACTGGCTTGATGCCTTGCTTTTCCATAATTGCCGCAAGTTTCCCCTGCAAGTCCGGATCTATTGGCAACGGTTTTATTCTTGTATTAATATTCCACGTTACCTCGATACCTCTTTTAGCTGCAATCTCCTCAGCTTTTTGATGAATCATCTCTAAAAGCTTGTCACGTGTTTCCTCGGTGATATCTCTTATATCAACCATCAAATTGACTTCCTGTGCAATAACATTTACACCGTTTGGTATGACATTCATCTTCCCCACTGTTGCAACTGCTGTTTGGCTCACTTTTCGTGGCAGGGATTCAATTTCATGTACAAAAATACCAGCCGCAATGACCGGGTCTTTTCTGTTTTCCATTGGTGTATTCCCTGCATGTCCCGCTTTTCCTTTAAAGGATACTTCCAGCCAAGAAGGCCCCGCAATCCCATTAACAATACCCGCTGGTTCATTGTGTTTTTCCAATACTGTTCCTTGTTCGATATGGACTTCCACAAACAGTTTCAAATCCTTAGATTTATCATGTGCCTCTAAGTAGGATTCCCGGTTACTTCCATAGGCCTCGATGACTTCATCAAACGTTTTTCCGCTTTCATCTCTTAAGTGATCCAATTCCTCATTGGAGACTTTCCCCATAAAAGATCGACTGCCGGTTAATCCCGTTTTAAATCTGGAGCCCTCTTCGTCTGTAAAAATTGCTACTTCAAACGGTGCTGGTGGTGTATACCCTGTATCTTTCCAAGCTTCAACTACCTCAAGTGCTGACAGAACACCTAGTGGACCATCAAAATGGCCGCCATTTGGTACACTATCCAAATGGGATCCTGACATCACGGCAGCGGAATCCTTCTGACCTTCCAATCTGCCAAAAACATTACCAGCCCCATCCATGACTACTGATAATCCCGCCTCCTTCATCCAGCTGATAACGAGTTCTTTTGCCTGTTTCTCTTCCATGGAATAACCAATTCTGGTTAACCCTCCATTTTCTTCTGACCCGATTTTTGAAAGCTCCGCAAGTCTGCTGGCAATCCTTTCACCGTTAATGCCTGCGTGATCTAAGTCTGAATTATATTCCTCTGTTAATCTGTTTAAAAATGTATGATGCATGATTGACTCCTTTCGATTGTTATGAATATTTACAGCCAAATGTTCTTATCTAGAATAGATTCTCTTCATGTCCCATTATATTATCATATTTATATGGAAAATAAATATATGCTAAGAAAATGAGATTAGCAATCCCTACTGCCCACTTTTATCTATGCGCTCAACAAATCAATTATAAAATCTAAGACACATCAAAAACAGCCATCTCCACAGATGACTGTTTTTAAGAAAACCGATTACACTGCAGTACTCTCCGTTACCGATTCTTTATCATTAAATTTCTTCACATTCAACTTACGCATAACCTTAGATGTTAGGGTTCCTGAAACAATGGAACCATTTACGTTAAGTGCTGTACGTCCCATATCGATTAATGCCTCCACAGAAATCAACAAACCAGCCAATCCTATCGGGAGACCCATGGATGAAAGTACAATGATGGCTGCAAAAGTTGCGCCACCGCCGACCCCAGCTACACCGAATGAGCTGATAGCAGTGATCAGTACCAGCTGGATGAGGAATTCAGGTGATAATGGATTAATTCCCATTGTTGGTGCAATCATCACGGCTAGCATTGCCGGATAAATTCCTGCACATCCATTTTGACCCATGGTTGCACCGAATGACGCGGAAATATTCGCCGTACCCTCATCAACACCAAGTGCTTCTTTCTGGGTTTGAATATTCAACGGAATTGTTCCTGCACTCGAACGGGATGTAAAAGCAAAACCTAATACCGGAATTACTTTTTTCAGATATGTCATTGGGTTTAAACCGAATACACCTACAAGAACGAGATGAATCACAAACATAACGATCAATGCCACGTAAGATGCAAGGACGAATTTTCCAAGTTCCACAATGCCGGCAAAATTAGTGCTTGCAACCATATTTGCCATCATGGCCAATACGCCAAATGGTGTCAGACGCAGAATTAAGGTAACGATTCGCATGACGACAGCATATAAGGAATTGACAATTTTAAGAAACATATCTGCCTGTTCCGGATTTTTCCTTCGCACTCCAAGAACCGCAACCCCAACAATAATTGAGAAGATAACCACTGAAATGACAGACGTTGGACGATCTCCCGTCATATCTAGAAAAATATTGCTAGGAATAAAGTTTAATATTCTTTGTGCTGTTGATTGACCTTCCATCGACGCGTAGCTTCCTTCAATAGATTCTGCACGTTCACTTTCAGCTTGACCAGCTTTAATTTGTTCAGCATTTAAGTCAAATAATAAAGCCGAACCGATTCCAACCACTGCTGCTATCAGCGTCGTCGAAATGAGAATGCCAATTACCCATCCGGCCATCTTTCCAAGCTCTTTCGTTTTTTCCAGATTAATGATTGACCGAATAATGGATACCATAACTAGTGGGACAACGATCATCATCAGAAAACGAACATATCCGCTCCCAACGATACTGTACCAATCCAAAGTACCCACTAAAACATCTGATCCAACCCCGTATATCGCCTGTAAAATACCACCGAGTACAATCCCAAATCCCATACCGGCAAATACACGCTTAGAAAAGGAAACATGTCTCTTTTGCATATTAATTAATAAACCAATGATTGCTAGTAAAACGACAATATTAACCAGTATAAATAAACCTTCCATTCTCATAACCTCCTATTTCTGTTAATTATCCCTATGAGTTTACTAAGATATAATAATACATTGGTTTTGGGAGAATTACAAGATATAAATTTGAGGATAAAAGGGGAAGCTGCTTTCTGGCTTAACCGGAATTCAGTGCACACTATTCTTCCTGCTTTCTACCCATGTCAGCAATGCAGGTGCGTTCGGTCAATGATATCTCCTTCTCTTCAAAAGATACATAATCCACATCCCCAACAATGTCATCTCTCAATATCGTATTTTCAAGCAACGATTCTCCACTACTGTACACAACAAAATTGGGCGTGAATTATATTTATGAACTATGCAGTCAATTTATTACAAATAAATCCCAAGTATACAGTTTTATTTAAAGTGGGAATGGGAGATTTTATTGTCTAAAAAAGGGGGCCGTCTCACATAATTACTTTTTGCGTGCGGTTTAAAACTATATACCCGCTTCGATTGTGTCGCTATGGAGAGCATAAATTCATAAGACAATATCTACTAAAATGCAACGAAAATTGACCATCCATCCACTGAGGCAGTGAGCATCCTCTCATTATGACCCTCTTTTTCATAAAAAGTTATATTTAAGCCCTCAAAAAATGTCACGGTAATATAATCCAATTCATTGTATATATAAGCAAATCATTATATAATAATCTTAGAATGTTAAAGAAACATACAGGAGGTGTTAAGTCATGTTAAAAACTGCGATTGAAATGGATAGAGCGGCGATGATTTTGAGGTTATTAGGTGATAAGACACGTCTGACGATGGTCAAAATTCTTGATTCCCACGACTGCTGTGTATGTGAATTTGTTGAAATTTTTAAAGTGAGTCAGCCGTCGATTAGTCAGCATCTACGTAAATTGAAAGATGTCGGATTGGTGAAGGAAGAACGAAGAGGACAATGGATTTTTTATTCAGTAAATAAGAGTAACGAATACTATCCGTTTGTCAGCCAAATCCTTAGTCAACTGCCTGATCAAGATGATAAATTAAACGAATTGGAAAAACAAGGTACACGGATTACATGTTGTTAATTGGAGAAACCGTCAATGTCAAACATGTCTGACCTTGTTCCCGAGGCTGCATACACATGCAGCCCTGTGATGACTCCCTATTTATCGAGAAATTGTACCAATATTTCATGCAGACCTATTTTAAGGCAGGGATAGTCCTGAAATTTTCGAACCTAGTTACTAATTTATTCGGGTTATATCTGTCACTTTGAAACTTTATGATAAGGATATAGTTATATATTAATGAGGAGATGTTCATACATGAAAAAAGTTGAAATTTTTGATCCGGCAATGTGTTGTTCCACGGGAGTTTGTGGACCAAGTGTCGACCCTGATTTGACAAGGGTTGCATCAGCTGTTTATTCTCTAGAAAAAAAAGGAGCAAATATTACACGCTATAATCTGGCAAATGATCCTTCAGCTTTTACGGATAACAAAACGGTTAATCAGGTACTTCATGAAAAGGGAGCGGATGCACTGCCTGTAACGCTTTTAGACAATGAGGTAGTAAGAGTGGGGTCATATCCAACGAATGAGGATTTTGCTGAATGGTTTGGAACGGAAACGGAAGAACTTACGCAAAAACCTCAAGTTCGTGTATCCATCAATCTTGATTAACCAGGAGGAAATGATATGTACCAACTATATAATCCAGTACAACATGTAAAAACACCCATTTTGTTTTTTACCGGAAAAGGTGGTGTAGGAAAAACTTCCGCAGCGTGTGCAACAGCGGTTTCCCTTGCAGACCAAGGGTACAAGGTACTCCTCGTCAGTACTGATCCAGCATCAAATTTGCAGGATGTCTTCGGGGTGGAACTAAGGAGCGAACCAACCGAAATTCCTAAGGCGGAAAACTTGTTTGCCAGCAATATTGACCCGGAAGAGTCTGCAAGAGCCTATCGTGAAAAAACAGTTGGACCATATCGCGGAAAACTTCCGGAATCCGTTGTGAATCAGATGGAGGAACAGCTTTCGGGTGCTTGTACGGTGGAGATTGCCGCATTTGATGAGTTCTCACATTTACTTGCTGATGAATCGACATTGACTAATTTTGATTATGTATTATTTGACACAGCGCCAACTGGTCATACACTAAGACTTTTGTCGCTCCCTACTGCCTGGAATGGATTTTTGGAAGAGAGTACACATGGCGCTTCTTGTTTGGGACCACTTTCAGGTCTTGGAGATAAGAAGGATATGTATGGAAAAGCTGTTCAGGCTCTCTCTGACTCTGAAAAAACGACCCTTATATTGGTTGCTCGACCAGAAGAATCGACACTCATTGAGGCAAATCGCGCATCTTCAGAACTAAGAGAAATCGGGATCCAAAATCATATGCTGATCATTAATGGACTGCTTCAGTCACATGATACTAATGATGAAGTCGCAGCTGCGTTTTACGGAAGTCAGCAGGATGCCTTAGCTGAAATGCCAAAAGCGTTAAAGCTAATAGATACATTATCCATACCATATGTCCCTTATTCTCTTACAGATATTGCCAGTCTACGACAACTGGTAAGCGACAATCCATTTGTTTTAACAGAAGATAACGATGAAGGTATCGAACTTAATCAATTAGCCGAGTTACGTGACGTTATTGATGATTTCTCAGCTAAAAATACGCGTGTGATTTTTACAATGGGTAAAGGCGGGGTCGGAAAAACAACCGTTGCCTCAAGCATTGCTGTTGGCCTTTCTGAAAAAGGACATAAGGTCCATCTTACTACAACCGATCCAGCATCCCATCTTGATTACATGTTTAAAAATAGTGCTGTCGATGAAAATTTATCCATCAGCAGTATTGACCCGGAATTGGAAGTCGAAAAATACAAAAAAGAAGTCATTTCAGCCGCAGGACACTTGGGCGAAGAAGAATTAGCATACTTAAAAGAAGATCTGGAATCACCATGCACAGAAGAAATCGCCGTATTCCGCGCTTTTGCTGATGTTGTCGCAAGGTCAGAAAACGAAATAGTTGTCATTGACACGGCACCGACTGGTCATACATTGCTTTTACTCGATTCATCAGAAGCCTATCATAAAGAGATGAGTCGCTCTACAGGTAGTACGCCAGAAAGCGTGAAAGCATTATTACCTCGTCTCCGGAATCCACAAGAAACAGAAGTTGTGATTGTAACATTGGCTGAAGCTACACCTGTATTTGAATCAACCCGCTTACAAGAAGATCTTAAACGTGCCCAAATTGTTCCAAAATGGTGGATCATTAACCGAAGTTTGTCTGCAGCGGGAACAGAAGACAAGGTCTTAAAGATGAGGGCTTCAAGCGAAAAACAATGGATTAAAAACATAGATAATGAACTGTCTGGACGGTGTGCACTTATTCCGTGGACAAAGAAAGCCATCTTGAACAATGATCATAAGGTTACTCAATCATAAGTTTTTTATTAAATGAAACTGGAGGGATTTAAAATGAATATAACTGAAAAGGCAAAGCAAAATTTACAAACAATTTTTGAAGAAAAAGGTGGAGAAGGAATTCGCTTTTATTCCATGGGAGCGGGTTGTTGCGGACCACAGTTGGGAATATCCATGGATGCACCGGAGGAGAATGACATCATTGAAGAAATCAATGGAATAAAAGTAGCTATTGATAAAGATGTAAAGAATACGCTGGAAGGATTAACTCTAGACAATGATGAAACTGCAAATGGATCACAGTTTGTTTTATTGGGAATAGATCAGTGCTGCTAGCAGAAGGATAAAACATAAACTATTAATTCACACGATACCTATGGAGGATTTTATAAAATGAAAATCATAATAATCGGATCCGTTGCTGCTGGTACTTCTGTTGCTGCGAAAGCTCGCAGAAACGATGAAAATGCGGAGATAACGTTATACAATGCAGACTACGATATTTCTTACTCGATATGTGGGATTCCTTATTTCTTAGGCGGAGAAGTAGATGAATTAGAATCTTTGACCCCCAGAAGTGCTGCCTGGTTTAAAAAGCGGTACAACGTAAATATTTTAACTAGACATGAGGTAACAACCATCGATCCGGAAAGTAAGAAAGTCATTGTTAAAAACTTAGATACGAATGAAACCAAGGAAGATCATTACGACACATTGGTATTTGCAACAGGTGCAACTCCAATAACGCCAACTATTGATGGCGTTCATCAAGAACATGTCTTTCAAGTACGCACCATTCAGCATACGGCTAGTATCGATTCCTACATGAGGGCGAATAACCCACAAAAGGTTACGATAATTGGTGCTGGGTTTATTGGCCTTGAAATGGCTGAGCAGCTCACACATAAAGGTTTGGAAGTAACACTCATTCAGAGAAGTGACCAAGTCATGCCACACTTGGATAAGGATATGGCAAAAAGAGTTGAAGAACATGTAAGAAATAATGGCGTAAATCTGCTTTTACATGAAGAAGCCAGTACGATTTCAGAAAATAGTGTGGAAACCAAGTCAGGCAAAGCAATTGAATCGGATATGGTCATTTTAGCAACCGGCGTACGTCCGAATACAAAGTTGGCGCAAGAAATTGGTGTTGAATTAGGAGCATCTGGCGCAGTTAAAGTCAACACAAAAATGCAGACGAATCTTCCGGATGTTTATGCTGTAGGCGATGTTGCCGAAAGCTTCTCCGTTATTACTGGAAAAGCCATTTATCGTCCATTAGGTTCCACCGCAAACAAAATGGGTCGCATTGCCGGAGATGTAATCACTGGTGGGGATTTGGAGCATCGTGGAATTCTTGGTACTGGAATCTTAAGAGTGTTTGATCTTGCTGTAGGTTATACCGGTTTAAGTGAGAAAGAAGCACTTCAGGAAGGGTTCGATATTGAAGTTCTCCATAATATTAAACCATCCAGAGCAGATTATCTCGGAGGAAAGGAAATGGTCATTAAGGCGATTGCAGACAGAAAAACAAGCCGAGTTCTCGGGGTCCAAATACTCGGGGCAGATGGTATTGATAAGCGGCTTGATGTATTTGTAACAGCAATCTCATTTGGAGCCAAGGCGGAAGACCTGTTCCATCTAGATTTGGCTTATGCACCACCCTTCAGCACTACGAAGGATCCAGTCATGTATACCGGTATGGCTCTGCAGAATGCCATCGACAAGAAAAACAAACTAATTACACCAGAAGAATTAACAGATCGGATTGAAAGTGGTGAACAACTTCAAGTTATTGATACAAGAGCTTCCAAGCAATTTGAAGTCTCCAATGTAGCTGGAGCAATTAATATCCCACTAGCCAACTTGCGAACTGAAGCTAAAAACTTAAATCCTGACATCCCAACCGTAACGTACTGCAATAGTGGAGTTACCGGAAATGCAGCGCAAAATGTGTTAAGAAATATGGGCTTTAAGGAAGTATTTAACCTCTCTGGCGGGAATAAGAATTACCAAAGCTTTCATAAACAGTAATTAACGTTCTACAATTTTCGGGGAGTGACACTGTTTTCATTTCCTGGGATATGGGGTATAATAAATGCAGAGCAGTTGCATAAAATGTAAAGAGACCGCTAGTGCTGATACACTAACGGTCACATACAATAGCCCTTCAAGGGGGCGACTCACAATAGAGTTACGAAATAACCACCCTAATTGCTTGTCAGGCTCACAGGGTGGTTATTTTTTATTATCTGACAGCAATGCAACGATTAACGTTCCAAATGAAATCATTAGAACAAGCGATTCATATACCGTCATCAGGCATCACCCCCTTTCGAAAAAAGGGAGTAAGCCACCACCCATGAAAGCCTTCTTGTACAAGTCTCATTTTAACATTGATTGTCTATTTTAGACAGAACATATTTTCCCATTTTTAATATAGTTTTCAAAAAAGTCAGCCCCCATTTAAAGAGAGCTGACATTTTAATTTTGAACTATTAAAACTCCTCATATGTAGCAGGGTCCTGATTCTTCTGCCTGCCATCAGTTCGAGTTAATTTTGCAATCTTCATCATTTCTGCTTCATTTAAAGAGAAATCGAAAATGGATATATTTTCAAGCTGCCGCTCAGGTGATGCGGATTTAGGAATTGAGATTGACCCTAGTTGATAATGCCAGCGTAAAATAACTTGGGAAACCGTCTTGTTATGGTGGTCGGCAATGTTTCTGAGTGTTTCATTTTCCAAAACATTTTTCACCCGAGCTAATGGACTCCATGACTGTGTTTGAATATTATTCGCTTCATGCCATTTTCTTTGTTCTTCCTGATTGAAAAATGGATGCAACTCAATTTGGTTTATACTTGGCTTCACAGCCGTTTCCTTTTCCAAGCGATCCAAATGTTCCGGCAAGAAATTACAGACACCAATCGAACGAATCAGTCCCCATTTCTTAGCATCTATTAATGCTTGCCAAGCCTCGACATAATCATCTTGAATTGGGTTTGGCCAATGAATGAGGTATAAATCATAATAGTCCAAATTTGCACGATAAAGGGACTCCTGAATCGTAGTTACAGCTTTATCATACGTGTGATAACGACCTGGTAATTTAGATGTTACTCTTAATTCTTCCCTCGGAATCGAACTTCGTCTAAGTGCTTCACCAACTGTGCCTTCGTTTTCATAATTATAAGCACTGTCAATCAGCCGATAACCGATATCGATCGCATTATTAATAGCGCTGGCACCTGCATTTCCTTTAAGTTTGTATGTACCTAAACCGATGGCCGGTAAAGTCAATCCATCATTAAGTGTGATTTTTGGGATTGATATATTCATGAAAATCTCTCCTTTCGTTATACAAATGAGCAGATTGAAGCTCTAATGATTTACTTGCTAAGGTAAAAACGGTTTATACCAAGCTTTGCCAGAGAAAATCAAATCATTACTATCGATGAATTCTGAGTTCTCATTATTATATCATAGTGAATTAATTATCTAGCAGCATTTTGTCATCCATATACATAAAAATACCACAGCTGAATCATAAAAAAATTATAAACCGTTCTCATTCCAATTTGTTAACTATAATAGCATGTTACCATCCAAGGCAATTGGAAGATTTAAATCTAGTAATAACCAAAAAATAGCCTATCACCATTTAAGGTGACAAGCTATCTAGATACTGTCACAGATATAATTTGAACCCTTTCTCTTTAATATAAAATAGTTTATTGTTTGATCAAAACAATTCTAACAAACGTGATACCAACTTTATTAAACTTAAGAAATTATAAGCATAATACTAATATCACTCCACAAATAACTCTACCGGAAACATTACAATATCTGGAATATAAGTAATTACTAGTAAAACTACAAGTAATACCACTATCTGAGGAATTAAATATTTAAACATCTTTGGTACACTTATCTCAGCAATTGATGATGTTACGAAGAGACATACACCCAAAGGTGGAGTAACCATTCCAATTGTTAAGTTTACTGCAAGAATAATTCCGAAATGAATTGGATCTATACCAGCAGCTAGTACTACAGGCAAAAATAATGGTGTAAAAATGGAAACTGCACTTATTGTATCAATAAATGTGCCTGCTATTAACAGAATACCATTAATTACAAGTAACAACAAAATCGGATTATCAGCTACACTACCCATCATATCTATTATTTGATTTGGGATTTGATTATAAGACAAGAACCAAATAAATAAGGAAGCATTACCAATTAAGAATATGATAGTAGCGGTTGTTTTTGCAGTATTTAGTAGGATTGGCCATAAATCTTTAATTTTTATTTCTTTGTAAACAAACATCCCTATAATAATGGCATAGACTACTGCAATTACACCTGATTCTGTTGCAGTAAAAATACCACTTACAATTCCACCAATGATAATTATTGGCATGATTAATGCTAATATTGCGTCTTTTAAACCTACTATGATATCTTTAAAAGTTGCAATTTGTTCACTAGAACGATAATTATTTTTCTTCCCTACCAAGAAACTGTAAATCATCAATCCTAGTCCCATTAGCACACCAGGTATTACTCCTGCGATAAATAGGTCTCCAATAGAAACACTGGCGATCACTCCATATAGAATTAAAACAATACTCGGTGGAATAATTGGTCCTATTGTAGAAGATGTTGCCACAATACTTGCAGAGAAGCGAGTATCATATCCTTCTTTATTCATTGCTGGAATCATCATGCCACCAATCGCTGCGGCAGCTGCGATAGCAGTCCCTGTAAGTGCAGAGAAAAACATACTGGCTAAAATAACAACCATTGCCAATCCTCCAGGTAAAGGACCAACAATCGTCTTCGAAAAATCAATTAACCTTTTTGATATTCCACCTTTTGTCATAATCTCTCCTGCAAGAATAAACAATGGAACAGCGACCAGTGTGAAATTATTTATGCCACTAAATATCCTTCTAGGTACATTAACTAACAAGTCAGGTTCAGTGAGTATAATTCCAAAAATAGACACGAAACCTAATCCAAAAGCTATAGGAATCCCCATTAAAATAAGTATGAAAAGAAATACAACTAACCAGATCATTTGAGCACCTTCTTAATATGGTAGTACAACATAAATAAAGCACTGAGAGGGATTGCCATATAAACATATGCTTTTTTTATGGGTAGGATCCCTAATATTTGACCAGATTCTAGATTGCTCATTACTAGTAGATACCCATAATAAAAGAGAGTAATAATTAGGATACCCACAACAATAAACTCGACAATCATAAATAATTTTCTTAAAAGTGATGGCATTTTTTCAAATAAATCAACTTTTAAATGATCATTATTCTTAATAGCTAAAGCTGCCCCAAAAAGCACACTATATACAAAACTAATCATTAACGCTTCCTGCGACCATGTAAGAGGTTGCTGTAGCACATATCTAAACAGAACTTGTAAGAATGTAATAATAACTACTGCTCCCAAACAAGCAGTTATTATTATTTCAAGCAGCCTTCCAAGAATAGCATCTAGTCTTTTTAAGGTCATTAGGCTACATCCTTTCATCAACTAAGAGTTACCTGGAAGAGAAAATCTCTCCCTTCCACGTCAAATCATTTAGTTATTCTCAATTTTCTCTATTAGATCATGTGGAATTTCAGAGATAGAATCTTTCACTTCTACTGTTTGTTCTCGGAATGCCTCACGATCGGGTTCTGTAATTGTTACTCCATTTTCTTTTAGAGTGTTTAGTATTTCTTCCTCTTTATCTGCTAATAATTCTCTATGATAACTAGTTGTTTCATCGACAGCATCTTGTATTACTGTTTGCTGTTCTCCGGTAAGATTTTCCCACGCATTATTGTTCATAACCACTATTGCCGGATTATACGTATGTGCCGTTAGTGAAACGTATTGTTGAACCTCATAAAATTTCATCGAATCGATAGTTGGGAGTGGATTTTCTTGTCCGTCCACAATTCCTTGATCTAATGCGGAATACAATTCATTAAAATCAACTGGCGTTGGACTTGCTCCTAATGCTTTCATATGGTTTTCCCACACAGGTGATGGTTGTACACGGATTTTTAATCCCTTCATATCCTCAGGAGTTTTTATTTCTTTAGTGTTATTTGTAATATGTCTAAATCCTATCTCCCAATATCCTAATCCTTTCATATTATTCTCTTCAGTAAGATCGAGCAGTTCCTGACCGATTTCTCCATCTAATGTGCTATAAGCATGTTCTCTGTCCCTAAACAAATACGGTAGTCCAAATATATTCATTTCAGGAACTGTATTCGCAAAAGAACTATCTGGAGCAACAGTTGTCATTTCAACGGATCCATCCATAACTTGCTCAATTACATCTGCCTCACTACCTAGTGTTGCATTTCCATGAATTTCTATCTCTACTGAACCAGCTGATTTTTCTTCAGTCAACTCTTTAAATTTTTCAGCTGCAAGATGATATTGATGAGTGTCAGATCCTGTGTGAGCTAATTTTAATGTAATAGTATCCCCAGATTCTCCCACAGTATCCGATGAACATGCCGCGGTAAAAATGATTAATAAAATAAGTAAACTCCCTAATACTATTTTTTTCATTTTAATGAACCCCTTTTATTTTATTTTATTTTATTTAAAATAACGTGCCTCGTACATAATACATCCATTTATTGTTTTCCATGGACCATGTTTTATCCCAGGTAGCCTAGATGCAATTATTCCGCCTGAAAGTTCCTCATTCAATGTCAATTTATAAATAGAACCTTGTACAATAATAATTTCTTCCCAATAATCAAGAACCTGCACGCCATTTACTGAAGTATCTGTTCCAGGTGCAAACTCTATACGAACTAAATATTAATCACTGGAATCTTTTGAAATAATTCTTTCTGAAACTCCTTTTACACTTCTAGTAACATCATTCAATCCAAATTCTTTAAAGTGGGTGAATTCCATCCCAAATCTTTTCACAGTACACCACCTTCCTTACTTATAAAATCTATATTATTATGTTATTTTTCAGTAAAGATTAGGAACTCGGCTTTCAAAAATTGGTACTTCTTTTCTAACTTCAGAAACTCTTTCAACATTCAGTACGCCAGTAAGTGTTTCCTCATTATTTTCAGATCCTTGATACAATACTTCTCCCCATGGATCTATCATCATAGACTTCCCTGCATATTCTACTCCATCTAATGAACCTATATTATTAGAAGAAATGACATACATTTGATTTTCTATAGCTCTTGCAATTTGAAGGATTTTCCAATGATACCTTCGTGCAGTTGGCCATTCGGCAACGACGAATAGTACTTGAGCACCACCTAGAGCTAAGGCACGAGCCAATTCAGGAAATCTCAAATCATAACAAATAATTAACCCCATTTTTACACCATCCAACTCAAACGTTTCGACCCTCTTCGTTCCCCCGGTTAAATATAGTGGTTCACCCAACATTGGAACTAAGTGAATTTTATTATATTCATAGATTAGTTCTCCCTTTGAGTTAAACACAAAACTAGAGTTATATATTTTATCTTCTACTTTATTTGCAACAGAACCGCCTATAATATTAATTTTATGTTCAATTGCTAATTCACTTAAAAAAGATTTCGTCGGCTCACCTGCCTCATCTGCAAGTCCATTTAAATGTGTTAATGTATATGATGTAGTCCACATCTCAGGTAATACAATTGTGTCTGGTCTATCATTTTGAACAACTTCTTGTGTCCATTTCTTAACTTTGCTTCTGTTTTGCTTAGGATCACCTGGTATAATATTCATTTGATAGATAGAGAACTTCATTATCATTACCACCTTTCAATATTGTTGATGTCATAGCCTGATACAATTTCTTGATTTCTAATAGGGTCTTTAAAAATCATTCTAAATTTTGTTCCATAATGAAACCCGTCAAGTAACGGAACCGTGCCAGAAAAGAATATGCTATTATTTAAAGGCACATCTTTTTTATTCAAATAACCCTTTATTTCTTCAAAAGAGAGAATCATTGAGATTTTATCTCTTTGGTATTCCTTCCATTCTCCATCAATGTAGACTTCAGAGTAAAGTTCCAGGAAATCCCAATGATCAATAACATCTTTAAGTAACCATGCCTTTTTTGCAAATGGCTTATCACATACTTGTTTAGATTTATTAATATCAGTCTCTTCCAATGCACGATCTGTATGGTCACTCCCAACAGTGACATAAACTTCATCTTCAGAATTTCCGAATACTAGTACTATTTCAGCTTCCCCACTTGTTTCATTTCCAAGAACTTCAATTCGATGGACCTGATTTAAACTACTCGTACGAACGGGATAGAGCATCGGAATTTCTTTAGGCTCTGGAATACCAATCTCGGCCAGCTCCTTTATATGTTCCATTGTTTTCTCCTTATTTCTTCCAGTATAACCAATACAATAAGCACGAGTAATCTCAAGTTCCTTTTCATTTCTATTAACCTCTAATTTATACTTTAATTTATCCATTTTAACCCCTCCATAATGTCTGCTCTTTTTTGATAAAGGAAATCTAATTTTTTCCCTTCCTTACACTTGCACCTGTAATCAATAAATGTTCTTTCATAAGTTCAGCTGCGTTATATTCGTTTTTCTTTTCCAGTGCTTTAACAATATTTTTATGTTCTTGAATAACTTCTTCCATTCTACCTTCTTTCATAATAGCCGCATGCCCTATTAATAAGCTTAGATTGTAAAGTTCCTGTAATATGCCTTCCAATAGGTTTTGATTTGAAAATTTTAGTATCTGTCTGTGGAAGATTTGATCTAATTCTATATATTTTATTCGGTCTTGATTTTTTATTGCATCCTGTTGCCCAGAGATAATAGAATTTAGAATTTCTATTTCATCTGAAGAAACTGTTTTGGCTAATAGTGTAACCCCTTTCATTTCTATCGAAGATCTAAGATAAAGAATTTGTTCCATTTCATGATCTTCAATTTTCCTTACACAGAAACCTTTTCTTTGAATATGAATGAGCAACCCCTCTTTTATAAGGTCTGCAACAGCCTCTCTAATTGGTGTACGTGATGTATTCAAGGAGTTGGCTAAATAAGTCTCCGTTAAAATTTCGGTATGGTTGATATCTCCATTTAAGATTGCTCTCTTTAATTGCTCATAGACCATTTCTTTTGTTGTTTTCCTTTTAGCAATTGGCTTCATGTATTTCACTCCATAAATCATAATAAACTCATACATGTATTCTGTGTTATGTATACATAATACATTATATATTTCTGAATTGTCAATATGTATAAAAAATATCAACTTTTAATTTGACTAGAAATTCAATTTAGTTCCTAATCGGCATTTCGGTTCTATCTCATTTGTTTAGCTATACTTCAGTGGTCACTTCTTTTTATTTCTACTATAATTTATTTAAAGAACACCCAAATAATAGCCCAGACATTTTACCATTAGGAGGCAAACACAAATGAACAACCAATTAATCGCAGGCAAAACAATAAAGCAATGGAAAAATGACTATCCGCTGCTGGAGAAGATCATCTCTACCAAAGAAGTATTTTGGGAAAATCCGAACTACTTATCTTTTGAGGATGCATTACATAACATTTCACTGACTGAAGAGGACGTTAAAAAAGCAGAAGAAAGATTACAGCGATTTGCTCCGTATATCGCTGAGGCCTTTCCTGAAACTGGAGAATTAAACGGAATAATCGAGTCCCCTACGGTCGAGATACCAGAAATGCATCGTTGTCTTGAAGAAATGTTCCAGCAAAAAGTGGATGGGGACCTATTATTGAAATGTGACAGTCATCTTGCTGTTTCTGGTTCGATTAAAGCAAGAGGCGGTATTTATGAAGTGTTAAAATATGCTGAAGATTTGGCTATAGAACATGGAATGATGACGATGGACGACGATTACGCTATCATCCATAGTCAGAAATTCAGAGACTTTTTTTCTGATTACTCGATCGTTGTAGGATCGACAGGTAATTTAGGGCTAAGTATCGGAATTATCGGTGCGAAGCTTGGATTTAACGTAACCGTCCATATGTCAGTTGATGCTAAACAATGGAAAAAGAATTTGCTTCGCGAAAAGGGTGTAACCGTCATTGAGCATACTTCTGATTATGGGAAAGCGGTAGAAGAAGGAAGAAAGCAATCAGATTTAGACGCAAATAGTTATTTTGTGGATGATGAAAATTCGATAAATCTATTTTTAGGATATGCTGTAGCGGCAACGAGATTGAAAAAACAACTGGATGAAATGAATGTGGTCGTGGATCAGGATCATCCATTATTCGTATATCTCCCATGTGGAGTTGGTGGGGGTCCGGGTGGCGTTGCATTTGGACTGAAAATGATATTTAAAGATCACGTACATTGCTTTATCGCTGAACCTACGCATTCACCGTCCATGCTGATCGGCCTCATGACAGGTAAACATGATAAAATTTCAGTCCAGGATTTCGGCATCGATAATATTACAGATGCAGATGGGCTTGCGGTTGGAAGACCGTCTGGCTTTGTTGGTAAGACGCTGGAAAATTTAATCAGCGGAAGTTATACAGTAGATGATCAAACATTATATGGTTTATTAAGCAGCCTAATAGATACAGAGAATATTCGTTTGGAGCCATCCGCACTTGCTGGTGTTCACGGGCCTGTCCAATTATTTAAAAATCCGGCCGGGCAAAAATATTTGAAAGATAAACATTTGGAACAAAAAATGACGAATGCAACACATATCGCTTGGGGAACTGGTGGAAGTATGGTACCTGAGGAGGTAATGGAAGGTTATTATCGATTGGGGTTAGAGATTAAAAATAAGGATTGATTTTAATATTAGGGTTTTCTACACTTAAATGAGAGAGACATCCCCAAAACTCATATGCTTTGGGGATATCTCTCTTTCATTTGGATACATGTTGGGTTGCTTGACATGAGCGGAGATGGTTAACTTTATTTTATGGATGTTCCTCCGTCCCCTAAAGTTTCACTTCACAATCATCCAAAAAGTCAGGGTCATTCTTCCAAGCAAAAAACTCTTCGACATATTACCACAAAACTCGGGGAGTGACAGGCACCTATATTACCCCTTTATTCTTTAATTCTTCATACTCTCTATTACTATACCCCAATAAATTCTTATACACTTCCTCATTATGCTCACCAAGCTCTGGTCCTGTCCATTCCACTGCACCAGGGGTTTCGCTTAATTTCGGTACGACACCTGGCATGTGGAGTTCGCCAAGTTTTTTGTCTGTAATCTTTAAAATCATATCCCGCATTTGATAATGGATGTCGTCCGCGATATCTTCTGCATTATAAATACCGCCGGCAGGGACGCCTGCTTCATCAAGCATTTGTGTCAAAGGTTCCAATTCATAGGTTGCTGTCCATTCTGAAATAATGGAATCCAGTTCCTCCTGATTCTTTCCTCTTGCATTATGGCTTGAAAATCTTTCATCTTCAGATAGCTCTTCCATATTCATCACTTGCGTCAATCGTTTAAAAATATTATCTGCGTTCGCTCCAATAACAATCCATTTGCCACATTTCGTAGGATAATTATTTGACGGTGCAACGCCCGGTAAGATCGTTCCCGTCCGTTCTCTGATTGCGCCAACCTTCATATATTCGGTTAAACTGCTTTCCATGATAGCAAAAACAGATTCATATAATGCGGTATCAACTAATTGCCCTTGCCTATCCGGTGATTGATCCCGATAATGAAGTGCCATGAGAGCACCGATTACGCCGAACATTGCTGCCAGTGAATCACCAATGGAAACCCCAACACGAGTAGGGGGTCGATCCGGATAACCAGTGATATGTTTAAGACCACCCATTGCTTCCCCGACACTCCCAAATCCTGCTTTATCTTTATATGGACCAGTCTGACCAAAGCCGGAAATTCGCACCATTATAATAGAAGGATTTATTTCCTTCAAATCATCATAACCCAGTCCCCATTTTTCCATCGTACCCGGACGGAAATTTTCTATGACGATATCCGCTTCTTTCACTAACTTTTTAGCAATTTCCTGTCCTTCATTTTCTTTTAAATTTAAGGTGACACACTTTTTATTCCTTGCCTGGATCGGCCACCATAATGATTCGCCTTTATACTTAGCAGATCCCCAGTTTCGTAAAGGATCACCATTTGCAGGGGATTCAATCTTAATGACCTCTGCTCCGAAGTCTGCCATTAATCTGGAACAAAAAGGGCCTGCTATAAAGGAACCGAATTCGAGTACTTTAATATCCTGTAATGGTTTGTTTTCTTTCATATTATCTAATGCCATTCGTTATGTCTCCCCTCTATTATACCTGATGCAAATCGGTGGATTGACCCGCCTTCATCACTTGTCCCGGTAGCTTATAGCCCAACACTTGCTCCAGATCTCTGGCAGCTGCTATCAACTTATTCAAATCGGGATCAATCGGAATATTCATCTGATCAAACATATGGGCAACATCTTCCAAGGCCACATTTCCGGTAGCTCCCGGTGCAAAGGGGCAGCCACCGATTCCGCCAAGTGATGCATCAAAGTTCCTGATCCCTGCTTCGTAACCAGCAAGTACGTTTGCCAGTCCCATTCCCCTTGTATTATGAAGATGTAAACTAAGGCCCACATCTGGAAAGTCAGCTTTTAGACTATTTACAAAACTGGAAACCTGTAATGGATTTGCCATGCCTGTCGTGTCTGCAAGCATAAAGCTATTTAATCCCTTGGCTGTCAGCTTATTAATAACCTCTGTTACCCGGTCCACTTCATATAGACCTTCAAACGGACAACCAAACGTTGTTGCTAAACCTACATTTACCTTTTTACCACCAGATTGCATTAATCGATTTATCTCAGCAATGCCTGCTATCGATTCATCTACCGTATTATTTACGTTTTTCCGATTATGTGTTTCACTGACTGAAACCACCACATTGACTTCATCCACGTCAGACTCCAAGGCAAATTCTGCCCCTCTTACGTTGGGAATAAGCGTAATAACACGTACATTTTCGCGATTAATCTGTTTGATTACTTCTTTAGCATCTTTCAATTGAGGAACCGCTCGTGGTGAAACGAAGGAAGTCGCCTCGATTCGTTTCACACCAGCAGCAATAATTTCATTGATAATCCTGACTTTATCCTCTGTTTCCACCCAATCTTCCATTTGAAAACCATCTCTGCCAGTTACATCAGTTAAAATTACTTTTTCATTTTCCAAAAAAATTCATCTCCATTCATGATAGGAATAAATCAGGTAAGAATGTAACGATTGATGGGAAAATAATAAGTATAACCAGTAATATTAAAATTGGAATGATATAAGGAACGACACCCCGGACCAATTCGCTAAACGGTATATTCCCAACCCTTGTAATGGCAAACAAAACCATGCCGAACGGCGGTGTGATCTCACCGATCATTAAAGCTACAATCATGATAATTCCAAAATGCAGCGGATCTCCTCCCACTTCCATAATCAGTGGTACCAAAACAGGCGTTGCAATGGTAATGGAAACAATCGATGATAGAAACATTCCTAATAAGAGCAAGAATACAAGACAGAATCCCATCACAAAATAGTAGTTATCTGTAATTGCTGTAATTGTATTTGCAAACGTAACTGGAACACGCTCGCGAATCAAGATCCATGCAAATATATTAGCTACCCCTAGAATAATCATAATTACCGCGCTGTCACGCATCGTCTGTTTGAAAATTTGATATAAATGCGGAAGCGTAATTGTCCGGTATATGACAGTTGATAAAATAATGGCATACAATGCTCCAACAGCTGCAGCTTCTGTAGCAGTAAATACCCCCGTCAGCACACCACCAATTAAAATAACAGGTGTTAATACAGGCAGGAATGCTTTTTTGGCTGTACTTGCTATTTTTCTCAGAGAAGCCCTTGCTTCTGTAGGGAAATTATTTCTGGTCGCTTGAATTGCCACAAAAATACTTAAGGTGACAGCCATTAATATCCCTGGAATAATTCCTGCGATCAACAGCTTATTGACAGACACACCAGCAACAATCGCATAGAGGACAACTGGAATACTTGGTGGGATAATCGGTCCAATCAAGGAAGAAGCTGCTGTAATACTTGCAGAGAATTTCTTCGGATATTTCGCATCATTCATTGCCTTGATTTCAACTGCGCCAAGGCCTGCAGCATCCGCAGTTGCCGATCCACTCATACCGGCAAAAATGACACTTGCCAAAATATTCACCTGGCCCATTCCGCCCTTCAGATGACCTACCAATGCTTTAGCAAAATCAAATAAGCGGGTTGTCACATTGGATTCATTCATAACCTTACCAACAAGCAGGAATAACGGTATTGCCAGCAATGTAAAACTATCCAGCCCAAAAACGATACGCTGCGCAATCAGGATATCAGGAATTTCAAACAATCCGCGGTCTAACAGAAAATATGTAAGTGTAGCGATACCCATTGAAAAAACGGCTGGAATACCGATAATAAGTGCGACTACTAAGGTCAGTAGCATAATAATCATGATCATTTGACATCACCGCCTTCATTTCTCCTGAAATCAATGATGTAACGAACAAGGTGATGGGCAAAGTAGCCTAACATAAGCAACGAACTGGTGAATAAAGCCAGATATAGAACACCTTGCGAGATCGGCACCATCGTTAATGGAATGTGCCAGCGATCGATCGTCATTTTTATACTCCCGGTCAGAAAGCTTAACGCCACTAGCGAAGAAATAACCGTTGTAAACATGTAAAATCCTACCTGCGCCCTGTATGGCCATCTTTTTACCAAATCATCGATCAAATCTACCCGTAAATGGTCTTTATATTTCACTGCAAGCGCTGCACCGAGTAATACCGACCATAAGTTCAAATATCTGGAAGCTTCTTCACTCCAGGTCAATGGCATGTTCAATACAAAACGGAAGAAAATTTGCAGGATTACTACAATAAAAAACAAAATAAATAAAATTGTTGCAAGATGTTCGATCAGAAAAGTGACGCCTGCCATCACTTTTCTATACAGTTTTTGCATGTGCTCCCTCCTCATCGTGAATCTATCATTCTATTTTTCTATTATTTTTTTAACTTCTTCATACACCCCGGGAGCTAACTCATTTTCAACAATTTCTTTAATTGCCGGCTGTGCTTTTTCCCGTAATTCTTCTTGGTCGGGATAAATGATTTCCATGCCATTTGCTTCGATTTCTTCAAGAAAAGCCTCATTACTTTCAGCTACAATTTCATCCGCATATGCAAGTGTTTCGTCAATTGCCTGTGAGACGATGTTGCGCTGCTCTTCATTTAACTTGTTCTCCCATGTTTCCTCACTGACAACCCACTGCTGAAACAGTTGGATGTGCTCTGTTTTCATCAAGTATTTCTGATAATCCCACATTTGGCGTCCAGCGATGTTAGTAAGGAAATTTTCCTGTGCGTCCACGGTTCCCGTTTGTAAGGCAGATACAATTTCTGTAGCTGCGATTGGTGTCGGAAGTGCTCCCAGTTCAGCCCAAACATCCACCCACCACTCAATTTCCGGCATTCTTATTTTCAATCCTTTTAATTCCTCAATGTTTGAAAAAGGAACATTCGATGTGGTCCAGCGCGCACCATAACCGTGCAGCCCCATTGGGATAATCCCGCCTACTTCCCTGGCAATTTCTTTGATTTCATCGCCAACCTTACCGTCCATAAATTCTCTCATGGAATCAAGGTCCTCAAATAGGAAAGGAATGGAAATCGCATTATATTCCGGGAAGTACAATTCGGCCTGCAATACACTATAGCCGATATCAATCTCTCCCATATTCATCTGCTCCAAAGCCTCCCGCTCCCCTCCTAATTGCCCGGCCATGAAAAATTCGATTTCGATCGAGTCGTCACTCAATTCAGTTATTTTATTACCAAAAAAGTCCTTAATATCCTTATCGATACCTGAATCATCCATTGTTGTTGCAAAAACGAGTGATAACTTTTCGTCTTTTGAACTTGCTACCGAACCTCCACATCCGGAAATAAGCAGAGCAATAATAGTTAACATAAAAATTAAATGATACCTCATCATTCCAGCCTCCCTTTTAACGAACCATCCGGAAATAACGTCAAGATCCGATCCAGATCAAACACCGCTAGGCTCTTCCCTGAGTTGTTCTTTTTCTTCTTTCATTGTTCCTCGCATTTGAAATTGCCAAATAACAGGAAAGTCCCCTAATGGGTATTGGCATCCATTCGAAAAATTCGCCTATTTTCGACAAAATGCAAATTAAAATGAGCATACCATAATTAGATAATTTAGTAAACAGCAATTTTTCGAAGTATCAGAATCCATCGGTCGAAGAAGTTCAACGGTTCTTTTGCTTATATTTTTATGTGGAAAAAAAGTGCAAAACATCCTTCTAATAAAGTTCCTTTGTACGAGCATAAGTCCGGGAACCATCTTTGTGCTTCTTACTTATTTTTCCCATATTTATCACATATTGTTTCCAATGTTGGAGTGTATGCTCGTGATATCACTTGGAATCTAGATAAAAATGATTGCAGTGAGAGAATAATTGAAAGTCGGTGAAAACATTGGAATTGTTAACAATCGATGGACTATGCTACATTATAGATGTTTCAAAAGACACGATGTCAGAGTGGATAGAAGATTTTAATGTTTACATCCCGAAAACAGTAGAGAAGAATATCACCTATTACCATCCAGAAGCGATTGATATATTAAAGTTTATTAAAAAATGTAAAGCAAAGGATTACCAAAACAATCAGATCTCAGAAATGTTAGCAAATCGAAATATACCAGTCACAGCAACCAGATCACTAGAAGAAATTCAACATTCAATAGATGAAGGATATCACAAGGAAAATATATTAACTGTCATGCAAACAATAGGAAAAACCGTTTCGAATGTCGCGAACCAGGAAAAAGAAATACAAGCATTACAGCAGATTCAGCGGGAACAACACAAAAAGATCCAGCAATTGGAAGAACAAACAACAAAAGAAATAAATGACCTGAGGCAAGAAATCGAAGCATTAAAACAACAGTTGACAACTACATCCGTATACGAAATAAAGAAAAGATCATTCGCTAATTTATTTAAAACAAACCTACCTACTCCTGTTAGAAAAATACGATAGGAACAGGAGTTGTATCACAGTCATTGGAGGAGGAAAATTGCTTTTACGGTGACAGTGGTCACCCTCTGAATTATGGCGAATAATGCTCACCTTTTTTTGTATTATCTACAAATCAACTATTTCAAAAATTAATCAATAAACCAAGCAGATAGAAAATCATGGTTGAATTGGCCTTCAAGGGATTTATAACAATTTAACCCTTCCAAGAAAATTCCCAATGTCTTTGGCGCTGTCTCCCATCAGGAACATCGCTGAAGATCTTGTAGCCATGCTGCCGATTTTTTACTTTAATAAATTCTATTTTAATGAAATCATTGATTCAAATATTTATATTATAATAAAAAAAATAGACTGAGTGCTGTGAACACCCAGTCTTAGCAATTACATGCCGCATGCAGCATGTATGTGGAAGATTTTAAGCTCAAGCCCACACCACATTCCATTCAATGAACATCTGCTCTTGTCCTAAAAAGTTCCCATCCAATATCCTATACCTGTTCCAATGTAGTTACCAATAATATACCCCAAGGTACCTACTAACAGTATTGGACCAACAAGTTTTGTCCAACCTTTAGAGATAGCCATCGCGACTGCTGTTGTTGGACCACCAATATTGGCATTACTCGTAAGAATAATTTCTTCCAACGAGAATTTGAATAGTTTTCCAAACACGAACGATACCAGCATATTGATAAAGACCATGATTGCTACAAAAATCAGAATAAGTGGTGCGTGTTGTAATATTAGTGGAAGTGATGCTGGAACCCCAATGACTACAAAGAAAATATAAATTAAGTAGGTTCCAATTTCTTGAGCTCCGTTAATATTTTCAAAGTAACGAGGGAAAATTGTTACTGCTAACATGGTGAGCGTTGTTAACATTAAGTATTTATCCCCAAATATTCCATTTAAAGCATTCAGGAAAAAGTTCACATTTTCCCCGGATGGAATGATTCCATCAAAAACTTCCGCAAGTTTAAAGGATACGGCAACTATGACAAATGTAGTACCAACTGCAAGAGCAATATCACTTAACGAAATGTCTTTTCTCATCCAATAGGTTGCAGCCTGATTTTCGTCATCTTTTACATTACTGTTAATTTCATCTATATATGGTGTTTTATAGCGTTTCCTGAAAAAAGTAAGTGTTGGTATAAGAATTAGCACAAGAAAATAGATAGCCATAAGCAGGTTATCAGCAACAACTGTAGCGGACACCGTCTCTCCAGGCACTTCAAACTTTGTTGACATTGCTGCAAAGTTTACTCCGCCACCTATATAAGAACCTGTCATAATTGCTCCGATTTTATCCAGACCTGGGATGACATCCTTCAGCAAAAAGAATCCTACAATTGCCCCTGTCACTGTTCCGATAGAACCTATCAGGAACATAATCAATAATCTGCCACTCTCATTCCATATCTTTAAAATATTAGATCTGAATAATAATAATGGAATCGAGAGCGGTACAACATACGCCCAAACTGTATCATAGACAGGCGAGTCAGTTGGAATAATATTCAAGTTTGCCAGAATCATGGCACCTATAAGCGCAATAATTGCCCCTGAAACTTTAGAAGCCCACGCATATTTTTGTTCCAGGTAGATACTTATGGCTGCCCATCCGGCCAAAAACCCCCAAAGTATCCATGTATCATCCGGTTGTATAATCGAATAAATCATCTTTCATCCCCCTAAAAATTATCTTGATTTGGTTATATATGGCATCGCTTTCAACAAAAAATAAAAACAACTCTGTTTTCCAAGCCCTCCATCATGAGAATAGTGAATATACTTGACGAGGTCTTCCCCTGTGAATTGGTTGTTCTTCTCCAGTTATAACGGCCAAGCTTGCCTGCTCAAGTTTACTTAAAATTCTTCGGGCACTTCTTGTTGTAATACCAAGACCATTGGCTAAATCAATCGTTGTGACTGAATTTTTCCCATGTATGTCGCAAAAGGATAGAATACGGTTAATTGTAGAACTACTTATATTCGTCTCTTTTGCCATGTCTAATATTTTCTGATTATCACTTCGAATGGAATAACGTAACTGCCTCTCATTGCCAATAGGACCGTATACTGTCCCATCAATATCCATTACAAAGCAGCTCGGCTGATTTTCCGATGCTTTTGTCAGCGCCTGCCGTGCTTGCACCTCTGCTTCAGTGACAGTTCGTCCAATTCCTATACCCATGCTAGCCTTTATTTGTGTCTTGTTAAAGATTTCTTTAAGTAAATTCATTTCTTTTGATTGTCTTTTTTCGAACTGAATTGATCCGCGAGTCGAGATAAACTTTACCTCTTTTCGATCAGGACCCTTAATGATCGAACCTGACTCTTCTCCATAATTGATCAAGATCTGTTGTAAATTTAAAATCCTACGTTGCAATTGATACTCAGAAAGATAATCATCTTCATACATATTACTCAAATTAATGATTCCAACCGCGATTTGCGAATCTAACTGTCTTAAATTTTTTCCTTCCATTAATACTTGAGACAAGCTGCTTCTTACCGAAGATCGTGTTGGTATAATTCTAAATGCTGGAACACCGGTTGTCTTTAACCTTTCATAAATAGAACCGACACATGTTATTGCCACATCGATTTGCTTATTCTGCCATAGTTCATGGTGGAATTCTGTTGTAAGGTCAATATCCTGCTGCATATTACTTTCGTAAAAAAATAGTTTATCAGCATGTATATTTAGTTCCACAAGACATTCTTCCACTTCTAACTTCTGTAAATTATCAATACTGACATTAATCGCACGTTTCGAAAGGTCAATGTTTAACTCTTGGACTAACTGGAATAATACACGATATAGTGCAGTCCCTTCAAATTGGATATAGACCATTGGAATATTGTTTCTCAGCTGTTTTTTTGCAATATTATGTGGTAGAGAACCAGCAAACAATAGAATTTCATAATTTCTAACATGATGTTTTACAATATTCAATACCTCATCCTTACTCGTATAAGTTACATAGTTAATTTCCAGCTCAGGAAATTCCCTCCCAACATCTAAAACTAAATCTTCGATATCACTTGGCCCCACTGCAAGCACTTTAATCTGCAATAGTATTTTCCACCTCCAGAACGGTAAAAGAAACAGACCTAAATTAATATGAGTTATACTTTTATATGATCTTTTAACTTTAGAACCCCTCTGTAAAAAGCCATGTGCTTGCCAACTGATTTAGCCCAGTTCTGATTACCATAATCATAATGCCACCACTCTTCTGAATAATTGGCAAACCCTGCATTTTCCATTATCCTTTTTAACATTCTACGATTCTCTCGAATTAAAAGTTCCTCATCGTTTAAATCTGTCATATTCTCATATGCATCAGTTCTTGAACCTTCAGAAAAATCATCAAAGCATGTCCCCATATTTAAATGAACTTCTTTTGTTGCAATTGTTAAATCGATTGCTCCACCAGTTAAATGATTGGAAGGCTTCATCGCGTCTTTTGAAGGTGTATCAACATACAAAGATAACTCTTTTTCAATATTCAAAATTCTCTTTGCCTGTAGTTCCTCTTTCAACCGTCGGTACAGTTCTAATTGAACTTCATATGGACGCCAGGCATCAAATACAACAAGGTAATGCTTATTTGAAAGCATCTCTGCTGCCTTTAACAGTCGATTGGCAGCACCTTCTCTCAGGTAACATTCCTTAATGGAGCCTGGAATATCATTCAGAAAATAATATGGCTGTACTATAATCTTCTCAGAGAGTTGAGAAAGTGCGATAAGCTTTTCACCATTTTCCTTAATTGGTATGTCTTTACAATTAAAAATGATCCTATGCCCCTTTCTTGTTGTGCTAAATAATTAACCCTTCCTTTCTTAAAAATTTTATTATTGCAATAATTTATTTTACCTTACTTCAGTTTCCACTAAGTGTCAATGTCCGTAAATGGTCCGTTATTAAAGACGAGATTTTTTCATGATAATAGATAGATTCGCCTGCCATAACACATTGACCTTATCGTAAGAAAGGCATTTCCTTTCCTCATTCTGGCAAGAATCATATGATTTCAACCTCTCAGCTTCTATTTTTTCAGTTAAGCGGTCTATTCGGAATTAATATCAAAACATAAAAATGTGTAATAAGAAAACTCCCAGGGGAAAACTTTATTTCCCTACATCATTCTTCAGGAGCAATCAATTATTTTGCCAGTAAGAAAGGACGAGAACCTCCGCTATGTTTCTCCTTTTAAAAAGGAGGCTCACACATTGCATTTATACACAACATGAAAGCCTGAGTTTCTCTACATTTTTATATTTAAACATTGGTTTGTATTAAAAAGTTCTCTTATTATTATCTGTTGCTCATTAGTTGTGTATAAATCTCAATGGAAGCAATGTCCTTATAAGACGGCACAGCTAATCCAATCTTGTAACCCTTAAATTTCCCTTCAGCCCTTCAACCTCTTCCCTGGTCAAGTGCGTAACTTTCACTATTAATTCCAGCGCTAATCCTTCTTTCAAAAGTTCCATTGCGATATTTCTGCGCTCTTCCTTTTTCCCAATCGCTAGCCCTTCCTGGCGCCCCTCTTCCAATCCTTCCTCTCTCCCTCTTCTTTCCCAGGAGTTTGACAGCTCAAAAATCTCTTCCGCATTTTCCATTTGCTGAATTTCTTCCATCAGTTGCTTCTCCTCTCTTTCGTTTAACGTTAAATAGATATCAAAAAAACCGCTGATAAATCTGGATTCTGCCGGGTTTAATTCCATCCGAACGATCATTTTTAAAAATTCCTTCTTCACCTCAACCTTTTCATCTTGGCTATACCCCATTTTACTTAGCAATGCTGCAGCTGCCGGATTAGTTGATTCAATATAAGCGCGCCAATTCTTTTTGCGCAACTCCAGCATCAGGAAGTTAAATGTCAGTACATGAAAGAAAGGAAAGTCTATGATGAATTTATCTTTCTCATTTCTTTTTTCATCATAGCTGAAAATAGCAATCGGCAAAATTGGCTTTCGATACTTATTATACAAAAGGCTGAAATAGTGATACATCCGCTCATGAAAATTATTTTCATAATAACTTTGCGGCTCCAGATGAATGATGATAATCGTTTCTTCATCTTGCAATTTTGTCTCAATCACAATATCCAGCCTTCTAGCTGTGCCTTTCAGTACATCTGTGTACACTTCTTCCGACATTGGTTTTATCGCAGTAAAGTCAATATTACTATGGACGTCTGGGAAAAACGCTTCGAGGAATTCTTCAAAATAGTTGTTGATTAGTTCTTTAAATAATTGGTCATGACTCGTGTAGGTGTACTTTGTGGAATTATCTCGTACTAAAGTAGTTTGGAGCATGGGACACTTCTCCTTTGGCCGGTATGGAGGGAAGAACGTGGTGAGGAAATCTATCTTTATTTTACTAAATATTCATATAAGGAACAACTATATCTTCAACTACTATATGCTGAATGCTCCGTAATCCCCCAGCTTTTCCCACCACTAGTTAGTTAATCGATAAAAATGACCAAGCCTTGCTGAGGCTTGGTCATTTTTATTTATTATCTTAATATTTATAAGACTGCCCACCGTCAATCGGAACAACAGCTGCATTGATAAAGTTAGCTTGATCAGACAATAGGAACGCTACTAAGTAGCCCACTTCTTCTGGCTTGCCAAAACGTTTCATTGGGTTTGGCTGGACAAATTCTTTACCAACTTCTTCCCAGCCTTCTTCCCCACCGATTTGTTTCAGGGAATTTTCTACCATTGGAGTCATAATCGCCCCTGGTGCGATTGCTTTAATGCTTACGCCATATTGACCGTATTCGATGGCAGAGTTTCGGGTCAGTCCAACAACTCCATGTTTACTTGCGGCATATCCTGATTGATTACCAACCCCACGAATACCACCAACAGATGCTGTGTTAACAACAGAACCTGAGCCTTGTTCTTTCATTACTTTTAGTACATATTGCATACCATAGAATACACCATTTAAATTCACGGAAATTACTTTATTAAATTCGTCGGCACCAAAGTCTTCTGTTAGATTTTGTTTTCCTTCGATTCCTGCGTTATTGAAAAAGCTATCGATTTTGCCAAACGCTTCAACTGTTTGGTTCACATAATTTTTCACTTGTTCTTCGTCAGCTACATTCGCTGTAACTAAAAGAACCTCAGCTTCGGGAGCTACCTCTAATACTTGTTTTTTTGTATCTTCTAATGAGGCTTCATTTAAATCCACTAACGAAAGTTTTGCCCCTTCTTTTGCCACTTGCAATGCAGATGCCTGACCTAAACCAGAACCTGCCCCCGTGATCAATACCACTTTATCTGTAAACCTACCCATTAAACCATCCCTCTCCATATGTTTTGGTAATTAAAATGTATTATTTCAATTACAAGTCGATTGTATTCGCTTTATTAATCAAAGGCAATTTGTTTGCTCAACAAATAATATTAGTTTAGGAAGCAAACCCTTCAGCTAATCAAGCCGCGATCCCCGGCTTGGCCGATTTTGATGCTTTAATTGCTGGATATACACCACAGATACAGCCGATAAGGATGGAGGAGCCAAGTATAAGCTGGAGTACCCATATTTTCAGAACGAATGAAAAATGGTAATTGTTTATTCTACCATACTATGTATAGGACATAGGGCAGGCAGTTACCACTCTGCCCACACTTCCTATGTCAATCGGTTTGGACGGTCGCTTCCTTTCCGATGTTAAAGACAAGAATAATCCGGCCTTACTTGCTTCCTACAGATCATAGAAGCACAGGAACTCTCCCCCAATTGCTCCCTTCTTTTTATCCAATCAGGTAATGCATCAATACGCTTGTCACTGATACCAGAATTCCTGAGATCAGTACGAATATGAATGTCTTTTTATATACTTCCGACTCCCTTCCTTGTGCGTTCGCTGTACTTGTTCCCAGTACAATATTAGAAGGTGAAATCACGTTACCGATAGCTCCACCGGTTGACTGTGCAGCTATCACGAGTGGCAGTGATAAATTGTCCATCGTGTTCACTACAGATCCGTGCAATGGTGAGAACAGCACATTGGACGATGTGTTGGAAGATGTCATAAATGAGCCGATAATCCCGATTACGTTTGCCAAGGCAAGATAAACAGCAGGTGGTGAAACTTCAGCGATTCCCAGTGCGAGTACATTTGTCTGTCCGGAATTCTCCATGATCATTGTCATTGTCAGAAAACCTGTTATTGCAAGTGATGCTCCTAAGGCATTGTCCTTCATTTCAGAGAAAACATTTTTAGTCGTATTCTCATGGTGCAACCCTAAGTACTTATACCAAAAGTGGGCAAATATAAAGGAAACAAGCAAATAGAATCCTGGGTGTGTCAATGGTGCAATCGGAGAATAAGGGTCTTCCGCATCCATTTCAAAACCGTATCCGGTATCTACAGCCGGAAAAGAGAAGCCGAATTCAAACTGATCCAAAAAGCTTTGTATTGGTGGTATACCTAGAAACACAATACTCAATACCGACAATACATAGTACGGCATAAAAGCTTGGTGAAGCGATATGTCCGGTTTTTCTTCCGAAGCTGAGTCCTTTTCTTCAAGCATATCTGTTTCGTCTTCCAGCTCTGTCTTTTCACTATACCGCTTCCGTTTGGAAAGCAGGAAAAGTGCTCCAACAGCAAGAATAGTAGGTATAAACGCGCTAAGCTCAGGGTTGAATGCTACCAATGCTAGTTGGCCTCCGCCGTGAATAAGCGATATGACAATTACAGCAAGAAAACCTTCTTTTATACCTTTCCACCTTGCGAACAGCCAGCAAATCATGAACCCTGCGATAATATTTGGAATCCATAAAAGGAATCCAGTGTAAAGAAGTGTAGCAGTCGTGTCCTCAATCTGTACTGCATTAACCGTGGCAAGCCACCCTACACCAAGCGTACCAAACATATTTGCCCAAGCATGTCCAATTAATGGAATAACCACAGCAGCAATGGGCTTCACGCCCAACCCCACCAAAAGAGGGGCAACTACCGCTATTGGCACGCCAAATCCAGCCACTCCTTGGAGGAAGGATGCGAACACCCAGCCAAAGCCCAGGACTAGGAACAAATAATTTTCACTATGCTCCTGTATTTCCTCGCGTATGACTTCAAATGCACCAGCTTCTTCTGTTGCATGATATAGCAATAATGCAAACCATACGACCAGCAGGATGAAAAAGGCTTCCCAAAGTCCCTTGCCAAACCCGACTGCTAAGTTATCCAAAGGAGCTTCAAACATAAAGAAACCTATTAACGTTGCGACACCCATCGCTATCCAGCCTGATGCGGCGCCAGACCATTTGAAACCAACTAGCATGACTAAAAGCAGGATCAATGGCAGGATGGCCAAAGACCAATGTAATATATCTACCGGCAAATTATTATCCATCACAAATTCCTCCATTCCAACATTTTCTTAGAACCCACTTACCAGGATAGTGCAATCCCGTCACCACGCGGGTCTGCTCCAGCACTATATATCCCGCTCTCACTGTCAATGATTATTCCTTGTGCATGTCCCATCGTTTGGGAATAGTCTTCAACGACCTCCACCTCGTGCCCACGCTTTTTCAAATCATCAACAATTTCACTGGGGATCCTAGCCTCTACCTTCAGTGTGGAGCTGTCTTCGCCCCACGTTTTTCCATAAAGCCAGCGAGGGGCTTCAATCGCCTGTTGAATGTTATAGCCAAAATCAATCACCCTTGTCAGCATGGCACATTGCGTTTGCGGCTGGCCTTCTCCGCCCATGGACCCGAATAACATATACGGCTTTCCATCCTTTAATGCCATTGCAGGGATGATTGTATGAAAGGTACGCTTGTTAGGTTCCAGGCTATTTGGATGATTGGAGTCCAAACTAAAATATGAACCACGGTTTTGCAGGAGGAACCCGCAACCTTCCGGGATAAAAGCCGAACCGAATTCATGGAAAATGCTTTGAATCAGAGAAATACAGTTTCCATCTCCATCGACGATACTCAGGAAGGCAGTGTCTCTGCTTTCTTTAATCGAAGGAAGCTCTTCCAGGCTCGATTCCTGAAATACCTTATCGTTGGAGAAATGATCGTTAATTTTCGATGACAAGTTTTTGGATAGTAGTTGATCGTAGGGTATTTGAATAGAGTTAGGGTCTGTCACCCATTCATCTCGATAGCGAAAGTTTAGCTTGCTGGCCTCTGCCAACAGATGATAGTAATCTGCAGTACCATCATTTATCGATTCCATATCATACTTTTCCAGCATATTCAACATCATTAATACAGCAAGCCCCTGTGTATTCGGTTTTACTTGATAGATTTCGTATCCTCTATACTCCCTCGTGATTGGATTTTCCCATTCCGACGAGTGATTTGCGAAGTCCTCCTTTACGAGCAAGCCATCATGCTTCTCCATGGAAGCAATAACTTTATCCGCAATCTCTCCTTGGTAAAAGGCATCTCTGCCGTCTTTGGAAATTTGTTTGAAAGCCCACGCCAAATTAGGCTGGACCAGAAGTTCTCCTGCTTGGATAGGATGTCCATTGCTGAAAAACAATGCTTTCGTTTCCGGATATTCACTTAATAATTCAGCCTTATCCTGTACATAACCGCTCACCTTTTCTGTAATTGGAAAGCCACTTTCCGCATAATGGATAGCGTCTTCAAACAGCTGTGACCATTCCAGTTTTCCATATCGTTTATGAAGGGCCCACCATGCATCCACCGTTCCAGGGACAGTATTCGCTGCTAAAGGCCCACGCTCCGGGATTTCTTCCAAGCCCTTTTGTTTATATACGTCCCTGTTCACTTGACTCCCGGATTTTCCACTGCCATTTAACGACTTAACTTCCTTTTCCTGCTCGTCCCAAACCATTGCGAATAAATCTCCACCAAGTCCAGCCATATGCGGGAGCACAACACAAAGTACAGAATTAACTGCAATCGCCGCTTCTACCGCATGGCCGCCACGGTCCAGTATCCGCTTTCCGGTTTGCGTGGCTAAATAATGCGGCGATGTGACCGCCCCATTCTTCCCTTCCATTACCGGTCTGCCTGTTTTCAGAAAAGAGTTATTTTTACCCAAAATATACCTCCTTAATTTATAAAATGTGAGTTGACTACTATTTTCCCTTCCCACTCTGTTTGTTGGGTAAACTAGGAAAGCATTGGATTGACTGTTTTGGTTGCTGGTCCGCCCATTGGCAGTTGCTTTCAAATGAAAGGTTAAACAACAAGGCAATAAATTATCGGATAATAACCATAAATAAAAGCACCTCTTTTAAAAGAAGTGCTTTGAAAGTTAGAGTGGGCTAATCGTTTAGTTCCATGTTCGCTTTGTTTCCCGCTGAAATGGATAACCTATTCCACATATTTATCTGATTGATGATCATAACCAAATTAATATATTCCTTTTCATCATAATATTTTCTAACTTGATTATATAACTCCTCATCAACACCTTTTTCTGAAATTAATGTTATGTTTTCTGCAAGCTGCAGTGCTGCTTTTTCGTTTTCGCTGTATATGTTCGTTTCTTTCCACTTGCTTAACTGGTCAATCTGCTCGCCAGAGACCTTTAACTTCTTCGCTTCTTTTGTATGCATTTGAATGCAGTAGGAGCAACCATTAATTTGGGACACTCTTATTTTGATCAGTTCTCTCAACTTTCGGTCAATGGGTGTTTTCTTTACGTACTTTTCCATTTCCATAATTTTCTCTAAAGCTTCTGGTGCAACCTTGAAATAATTGATTCTATTTTTCATATTCATAAATCCTGCCGCTTTTACAATCCCTTTATTAATTATCCTAACCAATACAAGCAACTCCCTTCATATTCCCCTGAATTTTCTGACATGGTATCTTCTTAAGTACATTAAACCCTATTCAACAAAATCTTACCAGAAAGAGGTGCAACACTTGATAAGGAATAAGTAAACTAACTATATTTCTAATTAAAGAGATCATTTCTTAAAGGGAAGCACTTATTGCACTTCTATTAAATTGTATGCAAGAGATAGCTGAATATCAATAGGTCTCTTATTTGGATAGTTAGTTATATAATAATTCGGCTATTTTTTAGCCATATTAATTGTCATAATAACCTCTTTGAGGGGGGTGAAGGTCCTTTATCTTAATAAAAAAATTTAACGTTTACACTTCCATCAAAGCCTGCAAATGCAGTGGAAATTGAATCCCCTTGCTATAATCTTAACTTAAATGTTATCCATTTTTATAAATGGGTTGACATTAAGTCAGGAATAAAATATTCTTAGTTTTAACAATAAATAAATTAGATTGTTGCAAATTTCAGCTGATTTGTGAAGCAGAAAGGAGGAAGAACAATTAAATTGAAAGCGCAAGATATTACATTAGCGGGATTATTCGCTTCGTTAATGGCAATCGGTGCAAATATAACAGCTTTTATTGTTGTCGGAGGAGTACCGATTACCTTAACTACATTTTTCAGTATTTTATCAGGGCTTCTGCTTGGGAGCAGATTAGGAGCTATTTCCATGACAGTATATGCCCTGATTGGACTAGCTGGAGCTCCTGTTTTTTCTCAATTCTCAGGTGGCCCATCATCAATACTCACACCAACTTTCGGGTTTATTCTATCTAATATTCTAGTTGCCTATGTTGCAGGAAAAATGGTAGAGAAAAAATCTTCAAAAACAAACTTTATTATTGCAGCATTAGCAGGAATGACCATTAACTATGTTTTTGGAACAACTTGGATGTACTTTGCTTATCAGTTATGGTTTGGTGCTCCAGAGGGATTTAGTTATGCGATTGCATGGTTATGGATGGCTGCTCCATTTCCGAAAGATATTATCTTCTCTTGTTTAGCTGGTATACTGGCATTCCGGCTTCACGGAAAAGTCTACAGATCCAGAAATACAGAACATAAGACAACTGCTTAAGTGTTGAGACTCTTTGTTGGAAAATGGTATGGAGCGCTCGTTCGGCATACAGGGTTGAAAACTGATAATATATGCAATCGCTCGGGGCAATCTTATAAATCTTTAAAAAGGGAGAATAAAAAATGATGAATGATTGGTTTGGTATGGCAAATAGAGTGTTAGCAGGCGATGAAATAAGTGATGATGAAGCACTTTCAATTCTAAATTGTCCGGATGACGAATTGCTATTGCTACTGCAGGGATCCTATAATATTAGACGTCATTATTACGGGAATAAAGTGAAATTAAATATGATTATTAATGCGAAATCGGGTCTCTGTCCGGAAAACTGTGGATATTGTGCTCAATCCTCAATATCAAAGGCACCTGTAGAGAAGTACACATTCGTAAATAGAGTTTCACTGCTAAGTGGTGCAGAGCAAGCAGATCGGCTAAATGCAGGAACGTATTGCATTGTTGCGAGCGGCAGAGGGCCAAGCAAACGGGAAGTGGATACAGTTGCTTCAGCGGTCAAAGAAATTAAGGGTAAATACGATTTAAAAGTATGTGCTTGTATGGGGATTTTAAAGCCGGATCAAGCAGAGCAATTAAAGGACGCTGGTGTTGATCGTTATAACCATAATATCAATACATCCAAAGCTCACCATCCCAATATTACAACATCACATACATATGATGACCGTGTGGCAACAGTTAATACAGCAAAAGAAGCAGGTATTTCACCATGTTCTGGTGTGATAGTCGGTATGAAGGAATCACAAGGAGATGTGATTGATATGGCAAGAAGTCTTAAAATTCTTGATGCAGACTCTATCCCAGTAAACTTCTTACATGCGATTGATGGAACACCATTAGAAGGAACAGAAGAATTGCATCCGAAGTATTGCTTGAAAGTATTGGCCTTATTTCGTTATATCAATCCTACCAAGGAAATTCGTATTTCGGGTGGACGGGAAGTAAATTTGAGAAGTCTGCAGCCACTTGGACTTTATCCAGCCAATTCAATCTTTGTTGGTGACTATTTAACGACAGCCGGCCAGGAGAGTACGGAGGATCATAAAATGATTGAAGACCTCGGATTTGAAATTGATTATAATCAAGTACCAGAAGAGCAAGTATAAAATAAAGGATCAGTAGAATTAGATTGACCTAGCGATATAGAGTAAAGAGAAATATGAGGACAATCGAAGGTTTTGCGCGGAAGAAGGCGCAACTAGCGGATCTTTTCTGCCATTGTGCCTTCTTCTTATCATATGTAATTACTCACGCCAAATTTTTGATTGCCCCAGAAGAATGAAGTCGCGGGATAGTGTGACAGGTGGAAATAGCAGAAACCTGAAAATTCCTGCTTTAGTAAAAGAAAGTTTACTTGAAAACAGGCCTTTTTTCAGTGGACTCTGCTTGTCCCCGAGTCCCTCTAAATGCCAAATTCAGAGCAGCAAGGTCTGATTTTCCCATTAATAAGCTCAGTCACTAAAAATTAGACTTTACCTCTATAATACTTACCTCAATATTGAAATCCTTATTAAAATTCACTACGAATAATACTGAGGACTTCTTCTAACAATTCAGTTGGGAGTCTTTCAATAAAAGATGCATTTCGTGCTGTAAAATCAAGGGACTTTACATGTTGACATAAAATGGAGCCAGTTGTTTCTGTCTTGTGGTCTAACTTAACATTCAGCGGGAAATCAGAAGAAACATTTGAAATTGGACAAACAAGAGCTAAACTGCTGAGCTGGTTAAAAAAATCATTACTAACTATGATTGCAGGTCTTCTTCCCCGCTGTTCAGATCCCTTTTGCGGGTTAAAGTCTATATAAATAATGTCTCCCTGTCTAGCTCTATACATTAGAATTCTTCCTCTCCAACATCATTCCCCATATCAATTTCTTTCATTGATTCACTTACCTCTTTATTTGTTTTACTGATATCATAGTGCGCAAATCTTTCTTGAATCGTCAGTGGCCGTTTTAACTTGTCTAGAAAGATTCCATTCTCGTTAATGGTAAATGACACTTGATCTCCAGTATCCAACTCTAGCATACGTCTAATTTCAATAGGGATTGTAATTTGGCCCTTACTTGTTAATTTAGCTTCAAACACTTGATTAACCTCCATTCCTTACATTTCCTTACTTAAATTATATTCATGGATAAGATATTTGTCAAAGATAACTTAACTCCAACTCTTAAGCCCCAGGCTCTGGTAGGAACAGAAACGGAACTTCCTTTAAGTATGAGAACAAAAGCGCAAGCGCCTTGATCACCCCCGACAAGCTAAAGTAGAAACTACCAGTGGCGTTCTTTGCCACAGGTAGTTTCTACTTTAGACCTCGAGGGGGTAGGCGCTGGAGCTGGACGTGGCTCTTTATGTGCAAGAGTTAATTGCTGCCAAAATCTATACTTTCTTACTTGATAAAAAAAGCCCTCCTCTGCTATGATGACAAAAGTTTCACAAACCTTATCACGTTTCGTGGAGGAACTCCAAATTGGATAAATCCTGTAATGTATTTCATTTACTTTAATTTTAATATATATTTCATCATAATACCTAGTGCCAAAAAAGCCTATCCGGTTGGATAGGCTTTTTATTAAACAAGAATATTCTTTTCCACTTTTCCATCTTTTATTACAACTTGAATGGTATCGTTATTTGCCATTGAGTAGATATCTTCTAATGGATTATCTTTTACGATGACTATGTCAGCCAGCTTTCCTGACTCAATGGTGCCTACTTTATCTTCCCAGCCCAAACATTCTGCAGCTGTTTTCGTAGAAGCAACGATTGTTTCCATTGGTGTCATCCCAACATCCGCCATCAGCCCTAATTCACGCAGGTTTGTACCATGTTTCATTACGCCGGCATCGGTTCCCATTGCAATCTTAACTCCAGCTTGATATGCTTTTGCAATGCTCGCTTTGTGAATTTCGATAACCTCTTTGGATTTTTGTACTGCTGTTTCCGGCATTCCCATTTCATCGGCTGTTTCAAGAACTGCTACCGGAGCGAGCAATGTTGGGACAAGGAATGTTCCTTTTTCCAGCATCAATTCAATTGCTTCGTCATCGATGAAAATCCCATGCTCGATCGAATGAATCCCGGCTCTTACCGCATTCTTGATCCCTTCTGCACCCTGGGCATGTGCCATGACTTTTACCCCTTTTCGGAATTTACCCTCTTCAACGATAGCTTCCAGTTCAGCCTGTGAAAACTGCGTAAATTCCGGATGGTCTGTTGCACTTAACACACCACCAGTTGCATGAACCTTAATTACCTCTGCACCCGCACGCAGCATTTCACGGGCTTTCTTACGCACCTCTTCCACTCCGTCACACTTACCGTTTGGCATTCCTGGATAACCGGAAGGGAGAATATCCATATCTCTCCCTGAAACAGTATAGCCATCTCCATGGCCACCGGTGATTGTCAGGGCATTAATGCTCAGTTGCAATCTCGGTCCAGCTATCAAACCCTCTTCAACTGCCTTTTTTACTCCAAGATCGGTGCCTAGAGCGTCACGAACGGAAGTCACCCCAGCATGAAGCGTCCTTTCCAAATACTTCGCAGCCTCGTAATACATAAATGAGAAAGGTTTTGCCAGTCTGTCTGCAGCTGAGGAAAATTCCATCATCATATGGACATGTGTATCAATCAGCCCAGGAATGATCGTTCCACCTTGAGCATCAAGAATCGTTTCTTCACCAGTGGAAGTATAGCCACTTTCTTCCCCTGCATATACAATGCGATTATCCTCCAGAACAACAGCTGCATTCTTCTGAGGTTCGCCACCATTTCCATCGATCAATAGACCATTTTTAATCAGCGTTCTAGTCATTATCTAATACCTCCTAATTGCACATTAATCTCGGACTTTTTGAATATCCTCTATAATGTCTCCACCAATATTCCAGCTATAACTACAGATGCAATTGTAACTGTGGTAAAACCACCAATCAACATCGGTGTCAGTATTTCATTGAAAATTGCTTTTTCTTCTTTTTCATTCCGGGCAATACTTCTGCTTACTTCTTCACAGAGTATGTAATCTGCAGGGAAGCCGAAAAGGGCAGTTAAAGCTACAGGCATTCCTTTATGCGGATGCCATTTTACCAGTTTGGATACAATATATCCTCCAATACAAAGACCTGTAGTACCAACCAACATAAGTACGATAACACTTGGCAGATTGCTGACAACGTCCTGTGGAGTAACTCCTGCCATTGTACCAATAACGACAAACACAATACCAATCATTGTAATGTTAAATGAATTAGCTTTCTCCAGCTGCTTCGGTTCAAAAATACCGAACTTCAATCCAGCAACACCAATAATCAGACACCAAAGACTGTAATTAATTGGCGTGATTTCGCCAAGAGCAACACCTATTGCCGCACCAACAAACACGTAGAATAATTTTAAAGTCATACTCGACTTGAATGGACTTGATGAAACCTTCTCAGTTGGAGAACTGTCTGTACTATTGAAAGAAACAAATGTCCCATTATCCATTTCCTTTTGAATCGTAAAAGCATATTTGCGTAAGAAGTATTGAGCAAGCGGCATTCCCAACACACCCTGAAATGCAACAATCAAGGCTGGGATAATAACTAAGCTTGCAAGTCCAATTTCAGTCAGCTTCTCCGATGTAATTAGCAGGGCTATAACACCACCACTAAGTGGACCAACCCCAGCAACAGCAGTCGGATAATCAAACAGGAAGGTGACAATGGTCAGTACAAGTACTCCTGACACAATGAGTCCGCCCACCGCAATCAATACTGCTTTATATTGACTTTTTAATGTAGCAAATGGGATCATTGTTCCCATATGTAAAATGGCAGGACCAATCAGAATGGCACCCAGTGCAGCAAATTGAGATCTATCCAATAAATCCGCAGGGAAGATTCCTGTCCAAACTAAAACCAGATAGCCTACCATTGCTGTCAGAAGCATGGGGACTCTTGCTCGGGAAACGATTGAAAGCCATTCCCCTAAAGCGATTAACGCAAAAATTAATGTTGTAGCTATTAGTGGATTACTAAGCATAAAAAGACCCTCCGTTCTAAGATGTGTATAATTCTATTATTATGAAAATTCACTCCATGATGCGGGTCTTTAGCAAGCTATTCACCTAACAATCAGAGCGACTGTTACATATTATATACTCATTGTTTCTAGAAAATCAATATTTTTTCTGAAGTATTTGTTAAAATTCGTTATGTAAACGATTACGTATTCATTTATTATAAGTCACTCCTTATAATGGCCATCTGTAGAGGTTTTTATTACCAAAATTAACGATTTTTGTCTGGTTGTTTTTCACAAGATTATGTCGAGTGAGAGTGGAGGCTTGGCTAAGCCGAGTGTGCGCGTGGATGCTCTCCCAAGTTGAGGTGGGCCTTTCCCGGCTGGGTGGAGTGCTCTCCCGTTTGGAGGCGGAACTATCCCGACTGTGCAGAGCGCTCTCCCATCTCGTAGCTCCCCTCTCCCGGGTGGGACTTGACACTGGACGAAGAAACCTGCCTCTAGTCCTCACATAACACGGAGCGTTTGGATTCGATGTTGGAATGCCCAAAGTCAATGCACGGGTGTTTACCCCTGTTTACGAGCACTCGGCAATAATCTTAATCCTACGTAACTTTATATATAACGTAAAAATTAAAAAACACCAAAAAGATGCAATTCACCAAAGTGAAATTGCATCTTTTCTTTTAAAAATAGATTCCTATTGAATTGTTATCTGCTGCTCATCGCTTACGTTGTTTGATGTAACTTTTAATGTAATTTCCTCTGCTTTCAATGGTTTAAGCTTTCCATCTGCTGGGTTGAAGATAGCTGCATAGCTGCCAGATTTTTCGGCTTGTTCGGCTGTATCTCCAGAGCCGACATAAACATTATCGCTTCCCTCCCAAGTTACAGATGCTGGATAGCGTAAAGGGAAATCCAGATTTCCAGCCTGATGACCTGTTGCATCAATTGAAATGGTTTCACCGATTGTAACAGTTTCAGGTGCATGCAGTGTGACTGATTCCAGCAGTGGGAGAACTTCTGCTTGGATCCATTCTGAGCCTTTTACGTTGCTTTGCTCTGCTGCTCTGTCTGGACCGATTGCCTTGTTCGGTACAGCAGTAGGATCAATTCCAAATAATGTCCATGCATAGAAGCCTCCATTATCTTTTGCGCCATAAGGTGCCTTCCCGGCAGGTCCTGTAACCATGTATGGAACACCCTCAACTCGTTCCAGATGTACAGTGTGGGCATGACCACTCAAATATATTGCCCCTTTTCCATTCGATTCTTCACGGAATTCAGTCAGCCATTTTTCCAATAGCTCAGCCTCTTTTCGATCTGACAGCTGACTATTGTCTGTTGGCAACGGGTCACGAGTTGGATGGTGTCCGATAACCGTCACATTTTTAATGGCAGGATCCGATGCGGCATCATCCAGAGATTCCTTCAATTCAATCATTTGGTCAAAATCGCTCGTTCTTAAGCTTCCAGTTGACGTGTCCAGTAAAATAAATCTGGTGCCATTATGGTCAAAGCTATAACGGTTTTCCTCAAATACGTCCAAAAAGTTATCCAAATTCCCTGAACCTGCAATTTCATGGTTACCAGGAATATAATAGACTGGAATCTCATCTCCTACTTCTTCTTCCAAGATCTGTTTGGCAAACTCGAAATCCTCTTCCCATGCTGTATCAACAAAATCCCCGTTAATCACCAGGAATTCAGGATCTTCGGCTACAATCTGGCGAAGGGATTCCCTTGCCATTTCTACTTGATTACTGTTAGGAGAAGCTGCTACAAATTGGCTATCGGTAAGTACTGCAAATTTCCAGCGGTCATTGCCTATCGAATCATTTTGGATAATCAATGGATCAGCAGATGCCGGTGCTTCTTCATTTATCATTTCAACAGATGGCGGAACTTCAACAGTTATATCATCAAAGATCAGCTGTCCTGTATATTGCTTATTACTGTTTGTTTCCACTGGGTATATACGCCATAATTTCGCTGGATAGCTTATACCCTCCGGAAGGGATGTTTCTACGTATTTCCATCCAGTCCAATCCACCTGATTCGCTAATGTTAATGTATAGTTTGTGCCGGTTGCGTCGGAAATGACGGTACGAAGCCAAGCACCATTGCCATCACCATGTACCCATAAACCGATTTTCTGAACATCACCAGGGAGTTCGAGACGAGGGGATGTCTGTAAATAGGCTGCCCGTGTTGCAGTAGTTGTCGAAAAGTCATAGTTTACCTGGATGCCATTCCCCTCTCTGCCTTCTACTACTTCCATGGATGCACCGACACTCGATGGATATTTAGTTACACCCCATCCTGTTGTGTCTTCAAAATCAGCTATATTGACGGATGTAAGTCCGACCGTGACAGGAATACTTACTTCCTTATCCAGTACAGTTACTGAAATGGTAGTGGATGCCCCATCTTCCACTGGTACCACGGTAAAGCTCCCGTCATGTTTTTCCTCGATTGCAACAACCGAATCATCATACTCCAACTCAATATCGAGTGCTTCAATTGGAGCTGAATAACCCTTCGAATCATAGCCAGTAACTGAAAAACTGCTGTTCCTGCCCATTTCAAGTCCCAGATAGGAATTTGAAGAAGCTATCCGCTCCAATTCTCCGAGTACAGTAATCTCCTTTGTTCCCTTTGCAGATTTAATTTGTGCTTCCGCTACAGCAGTGCCTGTTTTTTTCGCGTAAAAAACGCCATCTTCATCAAAAGATCCGACATCTGCCGGCAATGCCTGCCAGGATATTTCTCCAACTTCTACTGGAGAATAGTTTTCGTCGTAACCAATCCCAGTAAAACTTCTGCTCAATCCTGGGAAAATACGATCACTGTTTTCCGTATCCGAGACTGTCTCAACTGAAAAATCTGTGAGCTCGCCGCTGCCAGCCTCGGCATAAATGCCAATTCCATTTGGTACACTGCGTTCAACACCATCAGATGGTTCATTTATCACCTCGGCATTTTCATAACCTGGTTTTCGTGCGACCATTGTCGATGATCCACCACCATCGATATTCAAGGCAGTATATGCACCGTATTCCTTCATCAATTCCCCTAGCTCTTTATAGGTCATTCCGCGACTATCGGATTGACGACCGTCAACAAGCCCGAGAATCATCGTATTCCCATCTTCAGAAAACCCAACAGCCGTACGTGGTGCTGTTGTGCTGTCATCAATTGTTGCAGGAACTTGTCCATTTTCAACCAGCTTGACATTTCCACCTACTGCAAAATTCATTAATGTATCTTCATCCATTTTTGGCGCGTATTCCACGCTTACTTCATCACCTATCGACAGTTCTTTTAAATTAGCAGCCCCTTGTTCACGTCCAACCAATACAAAGGTGTTCTCTGGGATCTCTCCACTTCCAGGTTCCTCAGACACACCCACTACTTCTCCTTCTTGTACGGTTACTTCATATAGAGAAGATCCGCTGGCCGGTCTTTGGGCCTGACCCCATACAGATGTATAAAGTCCAATTCCGCTGGATGGAATGGAAGATTGATTCAATGCGGAGAGCGTATACTCTCCAGCCGGAAGCTTAATGGTACCCTCAAGGAAAATATTTGCAATTTGCCCTTTCCCTTGCTCATCCACTCCTGCAGTCAACGTATGGGAGCCTTGTGGACTCTTCAACAGGTCCCCATCTTTAATCATCGTCCCTGAAGGTGCCTTCGTATTATTAATGTCAAAGAAATCACCATTCACAGCCCCAACTGCTCCAGAAGCTTGTGCCATCTCGGAAACTCTCATTGCTTTTGTGATTACACCGGGAAACAGCAAGTCCGTTGAAACATTTTCATTGGATAGGTCGATTGTCATAATTTCACCATTCAGCCATCCACGTATATCAAATCTTTCAAAGCTTGTTAATTCTATACCAGGACCGATTGTAATGGTATCTTCTTCCGATAAAAGCGTTCTTCCATCGGGGCCAACTGTTATCTCCGGTTCTGTCCTGTCCGAGGACGCGGAACGGGAATCGGCTATTGGATTCGGTTCATTGTCTGCATATACCGGCATAATTGCTAACAAAGAAAAAATAAAAATCAGAACCATGGTCATCCACCATTTACGATTCATTCATAATTCCCTCCCTATTTGTTTTAATAGATTGCAGCACTATGTACACTAGTCCCCCCTTCATCCGTTCTTTATAATCAATAGTAGCAAAACTATATTAAATAGGTTTAAGAATTTTATGAATTTTTATAGTAAAATAGGATGATGAATATTAATATATTTTCTTCAATCACCGGGTAGGACATCTGCATTTTTTACTGGCAGCAACTAATTTCTACACATAAACTGCCGCGTCCAGCAACAGCGCCAATTAGAATGATATCCACGCAAAAAAACAACATCTGCATTAGATTCACCTTCCAGTTTGGATACTATTTCATTTTTGTCAGGGGACCACTTAAAAAATAGAAGCACAGAATTGATTCTTTTGTCTCATGCTCCCGAAATAAAAGGAGCAGAACCGTTTCTGGATTGTTTAAGATTTATTTACATAATTAAAAACCACACACTGCCACAGCCGGAGCTTATGGAATGATATCTGTAAGGGATGCAATGGATAATACAGAAAGAATGCTTGCGGGCAGAGCATGGCAAAGGATACATTTATATGGAGCGACGCAAAAAATGGGGATGCACCCACTAAATCAACCGAATGAAATGAGTGACCGCGAAAAGTATTTAGGAGCGAAAGAAAAGTTTGGACTGGAACTGAAAAATTTTACTGATGACCCCTCATGGCAAGGATTGTTTTTATTTCGAGTAGGATACGCTTTGAATAACACCCTTCCAAGCCCAAGGCGTTCAGTAGATCAAGTGACTATTTAACAGCTAGAAAAAAGAGAGTTGGCTAGAGGTGCAAGTAAGATTCTTTTGCTTCCATTAGAGACAAAGAGGGACCAGTACCAAGTCCGAAATCCACCTATGTCAGACCATGTACTTGTCCCTCTCTCCGCTTTCTGAGCGTGCAGATTATAAAATATATTTGATATACATTGGATACGCTTTTGGGAAGCACAGTTTAATAAAGGCTTTTCTAAAAGCTGTATTGTCAATTCCCATATACACATTTGCATTTTTGGGACTCGCATCCTCGTACATCCCATTAGGAGATAATTGGACCACTGTCTGCCCTCTGCATATTCCTTCACATTCAACACTTAAATTGACTCTATTAAAGATATCATCTTCATTGCTTAAACTCGGGTCAATTGCAAGCATTACCGCAACTAAATCATGAACGACAACCCCGGAGATCCGAAGAGAATCCCAATAGATTTTCGTATAATGATTTGACATTTCACTTAATAGCGCACCCAATTCCCCACACTCTGTTTGCAAAAAGAACAAATCATCTAAAGTAAAGCGAGTTTGTTGTGTAACATCCAACCCTACCATATTGATGTCAATATCTTCACCTAACGCGTAGGTCTCTTTAACAGCTTCAGGGTCTGCCCAATAGTTAAATTCGGCTACGGGTGTACGGTTTCCATATCGGACACCTCCACCCATAGACCAGATTTTCTTAACCTTTTTCATCGTTTCTCTATCTTTTCGGATCGCTAATGCAATATTAGTTAGTGGACCTAAAGTAATAATTTCGACTTCTCCAGGGTTCTCTTTTACTGTTTCCAATATGAAATCTACAGCATGGGTTTCAGACCGTTTCGAAAAATCAGGAGTGAGTGTAACACTTCCAAGCCCACCTTCTCCATGAACCGTAGTTTTTAAATCATAGGTCTCAAAGTTATCCAACTGATTTAATGAAGCTTGTGCTCCAGGATAAACGAAACAATCTGCATTCATTAAATTAACAACTCCTAAAGCATTAACGACACAGTTATCCAAACCTACATTTCCAGCAACCACTGTGATTCCTAGTACATCAAAACCCTCATAGGTTAAAGCTGCAGTCATTGCATATGTATCATCAATGCCAGGATCTGTGTCAATGATAATCTTCCTTTTTTCCATGCTGTCACTTCCTTCATGTAAAATTAAACAAGTTGTTGCCATGCAAAAGGGATACCTTATACAAAGTGAATTATTCTGTTAAAAGAGAATCCACCTCTGACCTTGTTGGCATTCCACCCTGCGCACCAAATTTTTGAATGGACAGAGCTGCCGCCGCATTTGCAAAATCAATCGCTGCGGATAGACTCTTACGTTCAGAAAGTGCCACACAAAATGCTCCATTGAACGTATCTCCTGCACCAGTTGTATCTACTGGAGTAACCGAATATCCAGGAGCGATTAACGGTTCATCATTCTCATAATAAGAAACGCCATTTTCCCCTTTTGTAACAATCAATCTGTTATTAAGGGCCGAATCTTTCTCACCACCATTGAATAATTGTTCTGCCTCTGTTTCGTTTGGCGTGATATATGTTGCTTTAAGCCAATAATCATAAGGAAGTTCTTTTGCTGGTGCAGGATTTACCACTATCGGTACATTATTTTCATAACAGAGATCAAGGCAATATAATATCGTTTCAACAGGAATTTCAAATTGTATCAATACGAGATCACTTTGAATAATCTCTTTTTTGAATTGCTTGATGAACTGTGGGGTAACTTCATCATTCGCACCTGGAACGATAATGATTCGGTTATCACGGTCAGACAGTAAAATATTCGCAATACCTGTGTTAGCATTCGCCACAGTTTTTACCATGCCAGCAGAGACATTTTCATCTTTTAGTACTTGAAGCATATCCGTCCCATTTTTATCTTGGCCTACTCTGCCGATCATGTTTACGTTCGCTCCTAGGCGCGCTGCTGCTACTGCCTGGTTTGCACCCTTGCCACCAGGCTTTATATGAAATTTCCTACCTACCAATGTTTCACCTTGATTGGGCAAAACATCGGTGGTAGTTACCATATCTACGTTAATACTCCCGATAACTGTAATCGTAGGATTATTCAACAAGACCTCCTCCTAACATATTTTTCTTACATCTATTTTGTTGTCCGTCCTTCAATCAAGAATACGATTTCAATCCTCTTGTCATCAAGTCCCAAAACTTATCTGAATCCAATTGATATGCAAAATGAACATTCGGTTCCTTGCCAGTTGTCTCAAGGGTATCTACAACCGTCATTCCATACGTAAATTCACCTTTTGTTTCAATATCCACACGTACATGATTCATTTGAAAAATAGAAGGATCGATTAAATAAGCAACGGTACATGCATCATGGATTGGTGGTCCCGCAAACCCAAAAACTTCTTTATATGTTTCTGAGAAGAATTTCAAGAGTTCAATAACGAAGTCTGCAATAGGGTTATCTATTTCAGACAGCTCTTTTACGATATCATCGGTTGCAATGGCCTGGTGAGTCACATCCAATCCGAACATAGAAATTGGCACTCCACTTTCAAAAACAACTTTTGCTGCCTCTGCGTCAACATAAATATTAAACTCTGCCGCAGGGGTCCAATTACCAAATGTGCCTCCACCCATTAAAACAATTTCTTTTATTTTTGGAATTATTTTCGGCTCTTTGATCATCGCTAATGCAATATTTGTAAGCGGCCCTGTAGGAACTAACGTAATATCATTATCGGAGCTTAGTATTTTTTCGATAATGACGTCGACACCATGTTTGTCTATTGCCTTTTTGGTTGGATTTTCAGGTAAAACAGGACCATCCAACCCAGTTTCACCATGAATTTCCTCAGCAATTTCTCTTTCTTTTACTAAAGGTCTTTCGGCACCTTGTGCAACAGGAACATTTTCTAAACCAATAATGTCACAGACCTTTAAAGCGTTCAGAGTGTTCTTTTCAACTTCTACATTTCCTGCAACGGTTGTTATCGCCTCAATTTTCAAATTGCTGATTTTAGATGCTGCAAGTATAATTGCGATCGCATCATCATGTCCCGGATCACAGTCCAATATAACTTTTCTTTTCACTATAAAATCCTCCTTGTAGTATAATTATCGCTGTTTATTAAATGAACATACCTGCAATAGCAGCGTTTAATAAGGAAGCAAGCGTACCAGCAAGCATTGCTCTCATCCCTAATTTGGAAACATCTTTTCTTCTTTCTGGAGCAAGTGAACCTAATGCACCAATTTGAATTGCGATCGATCCAAAGTTAGCAAAACCAGCTAAAGCAAAACTTAAAATTATACCGGTTTTTGCAGACATTGTCTCAATTACCTCACCTAATCCAGCAAATGCTACAAATTCATTGATTACTATTTTCTGACCAATAAATTGTGCTGCACGTACAGATTCTTCCCAAGGAACCCCTATAAGAAAAGCAATTGGCGATAGAATGATTCCTAAAATTCGTTCCATTGTCAGATTTTCAATTCCGACAAAATTACCTACTATACCAAACAGACCATTGATTAAAGCAATCAAAGAAACAAATGCTAAAAGTGTACCAGCAATCTCCAATGCCATCTTCAAACCTGTAGATGCCCCACTTGCTGCAGCATCAATTACGTTAGCTGCCTTCTCATTTTCATCAATTTCAATTTTAATATCCTCTTGGTTATCACCGATTCCTTCTCTAATTTCCTTTGGAAGAGGAAGGACTATTTTTGCTATTAAAAGACTTGATGGTGCAGCCATAAAACTTGCCGCCAATAAATATTCAAGCGGTATGCCTAACAGTGAATATCCGACAAGAACAGAACCTGAAACAGACCCCATACCTCCTACCATGATGGCAAAAAGTTCTGACTTATGCATTTTATTGATAAATGGTTTTACTACCAATGGTGCTTCCGTGTGACCAACAAAGATGTTGGCTGCAGCAGATAAGGATTCTGTTTTAGTTGTTCGCAATAGTTTGGATAGTGCTCCACCTATAATGTTAATAACCCATTGCATTATCCCTAAATAATAAAGGATTGAAATTAAAGATGAAAAGAAAATGATGATAGTCAATACTTCAAAAGCAAAAACAAAGCCATCGTCAACTGAAGATCCAAATATAAAGGATATCCCTTCATTTGCAAATTCAATAGTACCTTGTACCGCTTCCGTGACCCAACCCAACACAGCTCGTCCGGTTGAAGATTTTAAAGTAAGAAACGCGAAAACCAGTTGAATTGCTAACGCCCCAAAAATGGTTCGCATATATATTTGTTTGCGGTCAACACTCATAAGATAAGCCAGTCCTAAAACAGTTACAATACCTATAATCCCCCATAAAATATTCATATATTTTACACCCTCTCTGTTTATGCAATCGATTACACAAGTTTCAATTCTATTACTCTATCGTTAAACCATTTATTAATCTTGCTTGCCTCTTGACGACCTACGAATAGTATCAATACGGGTCCCACCAGCTTATAATTGAGACAATCCCTTTCTTTTAAAACCAATAAAATAACGCTTTCAATTTGTGTTAAAAAGCAACCCCTATAATTTCACTTTCTTCCATTGTGTATAGAGGTTGCTTTTTCTTTGATCATTATTTCTTTTTGTTATTAAAACTTACCGCAATCAAGCTGCCGATCTTAGCGTTGTGTTTTACCAATTCGATATTCACATCAAGACTTTTGCCTTCTGTCAGTTCTTTAACTTTTCCAAGTAAAAATGGGGTTGCATCTTTACCGACAATATTATTCTCTTCTGCTTCTTTGATTGCCTGATTGATGATTCCGTTAATATAATCCTCATCCATCGCATACTCTTCAGGAATCGGGTTTGCAATCACAAGCCCACCATCAAGCTCAAGATCCCACTTCGCCTTCATTGTATCGGCAATGACATCGACAGAATCAGTAGAGAAATTCAATTTGAATTCACTATTTCTTGTATAGAATGCTGGAAGAACTTCCGTTTCATATCCGACAACAGGAACTCCTTTTGTTTCAAGGTATTCCATTGTAAGTCCAAGATCCAGGATTGATTTGGCACCCGCACAGATAACAGCTACATTTGTTTGTGATAATTCCTCTAAGTCTGCTGAGATATCCATTGTTGTTTCCGCACCACGGTGAACTCCGCCTATGCCGCCTGTTACGAACGTTTCAATCCCTGCCATTTCAGCACAGATCATTGTTGTTGCAACAGTTGTAGCCCCTAATTGCTTTGTTGCGATGATTTGGGGCAGGTCGCGTCTGGACACTTTGGCAATACCAGAGCTGTTACCGAACATTTCCAATTCATCATCTGTCAAACCGATTTTAATTTTCCCATCGATAATTGCGATTGTTGCAGGTACCGCTCCATTATCACGGACAATTTGTTCCACTTCACGAGCCATTTTTACATTTTGCGGGTAAGGCATTCCATGAGAAATGATTGTTGATTCCAATGCGACAATTGCTTTCCCTGCTTCTTTTGCTTCCTGTACTTCTTTTGCCAGTTCAAGATATTTTTTCATTTAAAATTTCCTCCATGTCGATTTTTATTTGTTTTGCGGATAATTCTTGTCTGACGGTATGTTTTGAGGTTATCGTTTTATGCGAATTCACCAATCCTGAATGAATGATATAATCAATATCCTTCTTCTGTATCCAAGAATGGATGACAGCGGCACAAAATGAATCGCCAGCACCTGTCACATCAACTACTACGGGTGTATCTACGGCTGGATAATGACGGAAGTTCCCATTTTCATTCCCGAGAATGACACCTTCCGCTCCATTTGTGACGATGACATTCTTGACACCTAATTCCAGCCAGCTTTTTACAGCTCGTTTCCAATCTTCCATATTCTTGATTGTTACATCTAAAAAAGCTTCGGTTTCATCTTTATTGACAATAAGCCAGCTTACCGACTCTAATGAACTCGGAAGTCTGTCCATTTTTGGGGAGGAGACTGGGATCACAACGAATGGAATGTTGTATTCCATTGTAAAGTGACTAAGAAAATCAACGGTTTCTCTAGGGCAATTCAAATCTATGATTATGCACTTTGCTTGTTTTAGAATATCGCTGTTTCCCTTTAACAGCTCAGGTGTTATTTCATCAAAAATATCCATATCAGCCAAGGCAATTTTCATATCCCCATGTTGATCCAATACCGCTGTATAAGAACCAGTTGCTGCATGCTCCAATTGCGCAACATGTTCTAAATTCATAAACGGTGATGAAACAAGATCAATTTCTTTCCACTCTATATCATCCCCGCCTACCGAGATCAACGTAACGTCTTCGCCAAGTCTGCCTAAGTTTTCTGCTATATTTCTCGCAACTCCCCCAATCGTTTTCGATGAGGTTACTGGATTGGATGTTCCAGTACTGATCTCTTGCTTTACATAAAGTTTCCGATCAATGTTAGCTCCACCGATACAGATAACCGGCAGCTTTTGGTTGGTATTTGCTGTAGAACTCTTCTTCGTTGCTTTAACATTTGATGAATTTGAGGTTTCCATATCCGTTATGCTTTCTGTTTTCGACTCGGAGGATAGACTCCCCACGATTAAATCACTATTATAGCTAGTGTCATAAGTTATTTTTCTCACCTACTTTCACGGCTTGTAAACAAAGGTTTAATTATTAAACTTTTGTTTTAGTATACGCTTTCACTTAAAAAGTGTCAACCCCAGAAAATAGAAGCAGCACTTTTTATTTTTGATATGCTTTCTCTTACAATGCTTTTGCAATCAGCACGGAATATCGTTCAGATTTGTTTAGAAAACTATAGCAATAGTTTGCTTTCATTCTCGCCCTTTTATTCTTACGTAAATTTTCTATCTTTCTTGATTAATGTGTCATTATATTGTCTCGCAGGTAGTCCTATACCAATGAGAATGATGATTATACCTGCTACTTGCAGGAATGTTACCGATTCCCCAAGCATTAGAACGGAAGCTGTCACGGCAATTGGCAGTTCAAAGGCACTGAGGATTGAGGACTTGCCAGACCCTACTCTCGGGATGGCAATCGAAAATAAGAAAACAGGAACAATCATCCCAAACAGCCCTAATGCCAATCCATAAATCCATAGCCCCTCACCAAATAACGTTCCATTCCAAATAATTTGCGGTGACTGCAAAATTGCCGTTGTGATAGAAGCAAAAAGGGCAACAATCAGCAGCCGATTTGAAGTTTTCATCCCTTTAATTTCTTTGCCATTCATGTAAATAAAGAAGGAGAAACTGACCGCTGCAGCGAATCCCCATAACCAGCCTTGAATCGGAGTTTGACTTAAATCAACATCGATTAGGCCTGCTGCCGGGATCGTTCCCGCGAATAACACGATTAATGAAATAAATTCAATTCTGCTTGGCAGCTGCCGCTTGGCGACAGAGGAGATCAGCATGCCAATCCAGGTAAATTGAAATAATAGTACGACAGCTAATGAAGCAGGCAAATAAACAAGTGAGCGACCATATAAAATATTCGTTAACGCCGTTAGAAAACCAGCAAGAACTAAAATTTTCATTCCCTTAAAACTTATTTTTCCACGATTTGTAAAAATAAAAATAATGAATGCCAGTAAAAAGCCTATCAGAAACATACTTGTGACCGCTTCTGATGCAGTGAAACCATCTTGCATCGCCAGTTTAATAATCGTTGACACAATACCATAACTACTGGCCGCTATAATAACTAACAGTGAATAAAACCAGGATGTTTTCATTACTTATTTCCTCCGTATATATTAATTTTCCAAGAGGCAGCCTAAATCCCCACGGAATAAATTTTATTGATTTTAGGGAGCAAACCATATCCCGCAAGGTTTCAAATCCTTTGGAATAATTTATACTAAGCCAGCAGACAAAGGTTAGCGTTTATTTGCACCAAAAAATAAATAGCTTTTACTATAAAGCTAGATTGGACTTTTTGTCAATTATTAATTACGATAGAGACAAAATAACTCGTCGGATTTATTTAAGCACTAAGGATGCATTAGATAGGTGGCAAACTGGATCAATCACTAGATTACTAAATCAAATGATGTTGGAATTAGAAATGGGGTCGTTTCCATGAATAAAGAAAATCAGATTTTACACCATATAAAAATAAACCCCTTCATTACCCAGCAGGAGTTGGCGGCAAAGGTCGGTCTATCTCGACCAGCAGTAGCCAATTATATTGCTAACCTAACTAGGCTTGGGGAAATTAAGGGTCGTGCATATGTTCTGAAAGAGGAGTCCTCGATTGTATGTATTGGGGGCGCAAATACGGACCGGAAAGCCAGTTCCTATCAGAAAGTGCAGTTGCATTCGTCAAATCCAGTCAAAATAACGGAGACTTGTGGTGGAGTTGCCCGGAACTTTGCCGAAAATCTAAGCCGGCTTGGCCATAATACCACCCTCATGACTTGTGTCGGAAATGATCGGGAAGGAGAATGGCTTTTAGGGGAAACAAAAAAGCAGGGGGTTGATGTCAGCCAGGTTTGGATTTTGGAAACAAAACGGACAGGTACATATACCGCTTTGCTGGATGTCAATGGAGAAATGGTCGTTTCCATGGCAGATATGAATATATACGATAATATCACTATTGAAATGATTGAAGAAAAGTGGTCCTACATTGTCGCATCCCAAGCTATCTTTTTGGATACAAATATCCCTGAGGATTGTATCCATTTTATAATCCAACGGTGTAAGGATGAAAATATTCCATTGTACATTAACCCAGTATCATCCACAAAAGCTAAAAGACTTCCCACTGATCTCGACGGGGTCGAATTGCTGATTCTCAATCAGGAAGAAGCACAGATGATGATTGGTTCTACGATTAATTCGGCGGATGAGTTTAAAATGGCCTGTGAAAAACTGCAGAAGCAAGGTGTTAACAAAGTAATTATAATGATGCCTAATCACGGTGTCTACTATGCTTCACAAGAAGAATCCGGTCATTTTCCACCATTACAAACCGATATTGTTGATGAAACAGGTGCAGATGACGCATTTGCATCATGTGCCATATACGGAATCATGAATGGAGACTCCTTATCACGCGCATGCCAATTGGGACTTGCTGGATACTCCCTCACACAGCAAACAGAACGTTCGGTGTCCACAGAACTAAGACCTGAGAAGATTTATACTTTGGTGGAGGAGCGGTTGTAGTGGGGGCTTCAGTTTGAGTAGGGGAGAGAGCTTTTCTGGGTAGGACGTGGTTCTCCCGAGTGAGGACTTGGTTCTCCCGAGTGAGGACTTGGTTCTCCCGAGTGAGGACTTGGCTCTCCCGGGGGTGGGCTCCGCTTTCCCGACACGGGCGGACGCTCTCCCGGGTGTAGACTCGTCTCTCCCGATTGAGATGGGCGCTCTCCCGTATGGTGGCTCCGCTTTCCCGACTGAAACGAGGCCTCTCCCGGGTAGTGGCTCTTCTCTCCCGACTCGGATGGACGCTCTCCCGGGTGTGGGCTTCTCTCTCCCGCTTGAGATAAACAAATGTCAGCTATCACCCCACCACAACTTTTCTGTATTATATAACTGGTAAGTTGAATTTTGACTTTTGCAGGAATTGAATAAAAATACTTGAAGCAAGGAATTCACTATATTACTAAAGGTCTATCTCCATCATGGAAATGAACCTTCAGTAATGACACAATTAACATGGTTAATAAAGAGAAATAATTAACAACAGACAATGATGCTGTTTAAATTGTTATCGCTTGCAAATCTTTACCCAGAATTAATTCACCATCATATGCTTCCCTGACTTCCTCTTTAATCTCATCAACATTAATGTTCGGTAAGAAGTGGGTTAGCACTAATCTTTTGGCGTTTGCATGAAAAGCAGTTTCTCCAGCCTGAGTTGGGGTACTGTGCTCTTTTTTCAGATTTTCACCTATCTCATCAGAATTCTCAGTTTCAAGCTTTTCAGTTGTCAGTGAGCAGTCATGAATCAATAAATCAGCATTTCGAGCGAGTTCAACCAGTTTATTTGTTGGAGATGTATCACCCGAAAATACGATAATTTTATCATCAATTTCAAAGCGATAGGCATAAGTAGGTAAATTGTGTATCATGGATGCAGAGGTTATATTGGCTGGAATGCCCTCGGCTGGTACATTGCCGGGCTCTTCCATTTCAATGACATTCACATCAAGAATACCTTCCTTTGGGAAACCTAGCGAAGTACGGTATTCAATATCTTCTTTGTACATTTCCAAAACCGTTTCATGAAATTTTTTTACACCCGGAGGCCCAATCACCGTCAGTTTTTCTCTTCCAAGATGCCATCCACCAATTAAAAATTGGAAGTAACCCATGGAGTGATCGGAATGCAGATGAGTGAAGAGCAGGTGGTTTACGTTCTACGGTTTAACATTAATTCTTTGCAATTGCGACGTTGTCTCCTGGCCGCAATCAATCAATACGGGTATCTCATCCATCTCCAATAACTGTGCAGATGCTGCTCTTTCCAAGGTGGGTATAGGAGAGCCAGTCCCAAGCATCGTTAACTTAATTTCCTTCATAAATAAAACCTCCTTCCTTTGAAATTTACCCAATTCAAGCATGAAATACTCACAGATGTGCAGTATTTTATATCCTAGATGACTAACTATGTGGAATTACTTGGTGTAACTTATTATTTAAATATTTTGTGGTTAAATATCGAATTTTTAAGCTTAATGCTTAGGAGGTTTCAAACCGAAGTCATTCTAGGCGCACGATGAGGAGTAATTCAACTGGTGGAGAGAAAAACATTAAACCCAAGAATGCGGGGGCGTATTGGTGGAGTCATCGTTCCTAACTATATTTTTGCCACTTATGATAACACACCGGCGGGAAGTCACAGGCACTCAGTAAATATGAAAAATATTTTCTCAAAAATAGAAGCTACGAAAATAAATGGGATTAACTCCATCGATTCTTGCAGCTTCTAGATATTTTTATATAAAACTTACGGTAGTGGGAAACTGAATCATTGACCTCTGTTTCCCTCAAAACACCTCTCCAACCTCTATCTTTAGTTCTTTAAAAATGAACGATTCCACCGTATCTTCTGTTGAGAAGAAAAGCGGTTTTCCATATAATTCATTCTTATCTAAATGATAAACTTCAACCAGTTCATTCAGTGGATCTACTATCCAATATTCCTTTACATGTGCCCTCTCATACAAATTACGCTTCTTCATTTTATCCATCTTTGCGCTCGACGGAGAAAGGATTTCGATGATTAAGTCAGGAGAACCAGCACAGCCCTTCTCGTCTAATTTATTTTCATCACAAATCACAGAAATATCTGGCTGTACAACATGAAAGACTTCATCATCACTTTTTCCTGCTGAGAATAGCCGAACATCAAATGGAGCTGCAAAGACTTGGCAGTTCTGTGATATAAAAAAATTCATTAGCTGATAAGATAAGTTCATAGATACTTGTTGATGTTTCGTTGAGGGTCCAGGGGACATGTTATGTGGAATTCCATTAATAATTTCTATTGGCTCATCACCAGACCAACTTAAATAATCCGTATAGGAAAGTTTCTTATCATATCTTGGAATGCTCATGAATTTATCCACCTCTTATTCTTCTTTAGTAAGGTAACCTAAATCAGATTGGACTTACATTCGCCTTGTATTGGTCTGGTATAAATGGGTTGGTATCTTCACTTGAAGACCTGCCTATTTGAATTAAAAAATATCTTCATCAAATCCAAATTGTAATGCCTTTCATTATAATTATAATGATTCAATCATGTTAAAACAAGGCAAACTGCCACTAAAAAGAGTCCAGAATAAAAGGCTCCAATTTCACACATATCGGTGGCATTGCAACTATATGCCCCAAGAAGAGGAGTAACCTGTTACGCAAAAAAAGTAACTGCCTAATATGGGACGGGCGGTTACTTTTTTTGGTTTCAATAATGAAATTATCGCTAAAATCGTTGCGAGGAAATGGCAATTTTCATTCTTTTTATACAGTTGCTTGGTTATAGTAGTGGTATCTACTAATAAACAGTATTATCTTTATTAAAAAGAACTCTTTTTCCGTTAACCATTTGGTGAATATTAATGGTGAAGCATGCTTGTGGTCGCCTAACACCATGATTCTGTCTCACAAGCAACTTTTATCCCAGCAACAATCTATAAACTACTTAGCCCCAAGTCCTCCGTCAATACGGTATTGTGAGCCAGTGATGAATGCACTCTCATCTGATGCAAGGAAGAGAACCAGGTTAGCCATATCCTCTGACTCCCCATAACGTCCAAGCGGGATGATTTGAGTAAATGCTTCTTTTGCCTCCGCACCTTTTCCAGGACTTGTTCCTTCTTCAATGGATCGCATCATTCTCGTGTTTACAGGTGATGGATGAATAGAATTAACTCGTACGTTTGCGTCTGCGATTTCGAGTGCTGCCGTTTTAGTCATTCCCGTCACCGCATGTTTGGAAGCACCGTATGCAATTTGGTTTGGAGTACCCATCAATCCGGCACCAGATGAAGTGTTAATTACACTGCCATATCCTTGTTCTCTCATGACTGGCAATACATGTTTCAATCCTAAAAATACTCCTCGGACATTTACATTGATTACTTTATCAAAATCTTCCACATCTAAATCCGTTAATAGCCCTATTTTTCCTTCAATGCCCGCATTATTAAAGAAAACATCGATTTCTCCAAATTGGTCAACTGTCTCTTTAACGTATCTCTTTACATCATCCTCTTTGGAGACATCTGCCTCAACCGTTAATACATCACCGAATGATTTAAGTTCATTCTGCGCTTCTTCCAACGGCTCTTTGAATAAATCAACTAAAACAACCTTGGCCCCTTCTTTCAGAAATCTTTCTGCCGTTACCTTCCCGATACCTCCAGCACCACCAGTTATTACTGCTACTTTATTTTCTAATCTTCCCATTAAAAATCCTCCTTCTTGGATAACGTTTACATTTCTATTGTAATGGTTAGAAATTAATAGAACAAACTTCTCGCTTCTTTCGTTGAAATCCCTTACATTACTTGGAAATCTATTTCCTAACTTACATCTCTATCCTAGCATGAACTTTTGAAAAAACGGTAAACACAAACAGTTACTATGAAGCTTAAGCAACAGTTATAATAGAATTGTTTAGTATTATTATTTAAGAGGATGACGAATATGGATAGAAGGATTAGGAAAACGGAAATGTTTTGAAAGATGGATATATATTGATAGACTAATATCCCGAATCTTTTTATACTCCAGAGAATATATGATGAAGCAATTGACTATACTTTCGAATACAAAGGTGGTTAATTTGCGGAAGGTTTAAGGATGAGAATTGGAAAAATGAAAAAATCTATTTCATTAAAGTTCTCATTAGAAATGCAATTCATCAATAATAAATAAAATATTGGAACACATAATAAATAAAGGTATACTTAAAAAAGAAAGTTCGTATAATAAAAATGACCGAGTGCCTCAACACCCGGTCAGCGCAACTACATGCCGCCAGATATGCGGCTGGCCAATTTTGTGAGCATAAAAAGCAACCGCCCGTCAACTGGTATGTGTGGAGGGCGGTTACTTTTTATTTTTATTGGTGACAGTTAACGCAATGATTGCTACAATCACCGTTAGTGACGTTGCTAATAATATACCAAAACTAATTAATATTTCTATTATTGTAACGCATGTCACCATTCTTTCTCAGGGAAATGGCCAACCGCCATCCTACCTATGTAATTGCTGACCCCATCATACCATTATTCATATGGAATACGATGTTTTTTAAATATTATTTGCAAATCTTCTGCAACTACAAAACCACTGCCTCTTGCTCAATCGTCTTGCCATACTTTAACATTTCTTCGATAAGTTCCCACTGAATCGCATATTCTTTAAACATCAGTAATTTCTCAAGCTGCTTCATATCCGAGTCTCTCATTGGCTTGCCCTTTTCAACATGCTCAAATGTGTCTCTCCTATCCAAAAGAAAGTTAGGGTAAGGTTCTGGTCCAGTTTTAATAAAGTACGGCGACGTTTCTTTCGCTTCATGTAAAAATCGTGCATCAAAAATAGGCATCAGGATAATAACTATCCCAATGCCTTAAGAGTTGAACTAAACCATAACCCTCTACTTTACCGTGTAATCCACGAGCATTAACTGACCTGTATCAGTCTCGTAATATTCAATGTCCATCGGTGTTCCTGGTTCTAACGAAGGCCAATCATCCTCCATAAATTCCATAATCTGTAGTGCGATTGTTCCTTCTGCCGTTTCGACTTCAATTGTATGAGGATCTGCTTGCCCGCTATAAGTTGCTTCTTGTTTTACGGTTTCTGCATCAGCATCATCATTCTCTGATCCGGTACCTTCCTCACCAGCATCTTCTTCTGTAGATTCCGTCTCTTCAACTTGATCATCAGCCGATGAGGAATCCTCTGTTTCTGCATCCTCATTATCTTCATTTTCCTCTTGTTCTGCCGGCTCCTCTGTTACATCCACTTCGTTTTCTTCTGTTTCCGTACCTTCCTCGTCAGTACCACCGCACGCAGTTAAAACTGCTACAAGCAGGGCGCTCATCAATAAGAAAAATAATTTTTTTGTATTCATTTTTTCACCTCTTAGAAAATTAGTCGCATTATTCACTTAAATAGTTACAGAATGTTTTCTGAACTTATAGTTACTAATATAACAGAAAAGTACTTATATAGAAAAAGAAACGAGGGAAGTCTCCTCCGCACTACTGTATCTGTAATTTTTCTGCTCACCCACCCTCGTAAAACTAGGCGTCCCGCGGGATTTGGAAGAATTAGATCTGCACAGAATAAAGAAGTTGATTCCCTATGGTACGGTGCCAGTCGAAGTCATGAACGGCGGCATGGCAACGTTAAGCGAAATTTTTCTTGAAGAACAGCAGGATAGAAACGATTTGATGTATATCGTGAAAGCTGTCGTGGAGGTGGGCTATTAAAGATCAGAATAATTTCGGTAACTATGATAAGATAGAATAGAAAACAAAATACGTTTCTGCTAGAGGTGCCTATTATGGCTGAGATACACTCTTTGAACCTGATCTGGTTAATACCAGCGGAGGGAAGTGGAAGAACGCTGTTTCTGTTCATCGAGCTGATGACATAGAGAATGACAGTAATGTGAAAGAATAGTCAGTAAAAGCGTACATCCATTCCTCCCTCCATCAGTCGGAAACGAAAATAGGGGAGGAATTTTTTATGCGTTTTTCAGAGTCGTTGCGGGAAGCAACAAAGCAAAGCTGGGAGTTAAGCTTGAATCATCCGTTTGTACAAGGAATTGTCAAGGGAGATTTGCCGCTGGAAACTTTCAAGAACTATATTATGCAGGACATCTATTACCTGAAACATTACGGCAAGGTGCATGCCTTTGCGGCAGCCCATGCGGATGACTTTCATGTTTCTGCCAGACTGGCTGAAAAGGCAAAAAAGACAACCGAAGCAGAGCTTACTGTACACAAGGAGCATGCTGAAATTTTAAAGATTACCAATAAGGAAGTAGAAAACTTTAAACCAGCGCCAACTGCGTATGCCTATACATCTCATTTGTACCGGGCTGCATTATCCGGCAGTCTGGCCCAAATTGTAGCTGCTATACTGCCATGTTACTGGCTTTATGCGGATATCGGTTTGAAATTTAAGGATGCCAAACCAGAACAAAAAATCTACCAAAATTGGCTGAACATGTATGGAAGCAGCTGGTTCCAGGAATCCACACAGGAAATGATTGACCTGCTGGATAAATTAGCTGACCAGGCGAGTGAAGCAGAACTGAAAAAGATTAAAGAACAGTTCGTTATTGCCAAAGAATATGAACTTGCATTCTGGGAAATGTCGTATACATTCGAAACATGGCTTTCGGAAAAGGATAAGTTAGGAACGTCTGTCTAGAGAAGAGGTCGGGGCGGCTGATGGAATGCCGCCCTTTTTTAACTGTCTTTTTTCTCATAAATGACTACTATTTACTTAGGTTCTCTAACATAGTTTTCTTTCATATAAGGCTATAGAATCAGCCGATCAATTTCCCAATGATAGAACGAGTTCCTTCTAATTTCAAACTCTCAAGCCACCACTTTTGATAAATAAATAATCCCGTACCACTTTTAATGTGATACGGGATTATTTTTGAATTCGATTACCTGAGGCTCCCCTTTTTGGGGCAGTCTTATTTATCTGAGGTTTTTTAATCTAGCGGCCAGCACTAACATTAAAGCTTTATTAACGTTAACTGTTGCTTGTCCTTCTTGAACCTCATGTTCTACACTGCTTTCAGTAACACCTACAGGCCCAACACAATTTTTCCATCCTGGGTTAGTTGCTGCTTTGCTGAAACTGCCATGTTGGGCAACACTTTGAAATCAACAAATCTTTTATTTCCATTTGGAACCCTTCTCCGGTAATCGATTCAATTTCACCCCTTTCAGTATTAATGATAGGAGTCATCTCTTTAAATCATTATACAATAAAGCAAATTTCAATTTATAATATATCTAAATATTAAATAAGTTTTTAATAATTAGAAAATGATAACGCACATTCCACCCTGCTTATCTCCTATGTGACTTTAAATTGGAAGGAATTCTAGTAGTTTGTTCAAAATAATGTTTGCTAGGCATCAGATTAAAAGATAATACTCATCATTTTAAATTGTTATAAGAAAGCACTTCCTAACTATAATTTCCAAGGAAGATTACAATCCACATTAGCGGTTAAATTAACTGACAAGTTATTCGTTACAGATTTTATCTATTGAAATCATCTTTGATAAGCGAAATAAAGATTATTTACTATCTACTTCAAGTAAATATCTTTAAATAAAAATAGAGAGAGTCTATTTTCAAAAGGATTATTTAAGTGATCTTACTCTTGTGTCTTTTTCTCAAGCGTAATGATAAGTAAGGGAAAATTTTAGTAACGTACTTCCAATTAAGTTGAAGGACCCTGTTATTTTGGATTGAACTTGTTAGGAAGAAGATCCTCATTAGGACGAGTGGATATCGTATGGTCCATAACTTTGTAAAATAGCAAATGTATAAACTTTATGACAAGTATACTCATAATTGAAAGGGGGTTCCGTTTTTTTAATTGTCCGATCAATTGTAATCGCTCACAACCAAGAAACCCTTAGTGATGTTCTTGTACGAAATTAAGGTCTAATAAAAGGAGATGGACGAATGACTATGTCAATACATGATATGGAAAAGCAAAAAGGGTTAAAAAAAATAATAGGCGGATCCGCTTATGGAAATATGATTGAATGGTTCGACTATGCCACTTATGGATATTTAGCAACGATTATCGCCTCCGTATTTTTCGCACCAGGCGACAGTACTGCAGCCTTGTTGAATACTTTCGCAATCTTTGCATTATCCTTTCTAGTAAGGCCGATTGGCGGTCTAATATGGGGCTATTATGGAGATCGTATTGGACGTAAAAAAGTATTAGTTTTAACAATATGTTTAATGACCTTGTCTACCTTTACCATTGGGCTGATTCCGAGCTATGGCACCATTGGTATATTGGCTCCGTTCTTATTATTAGCTTGTCGTGTAATTCAAGGATTTTCTGCATCAGGGGAATATGCAGGAGCCTCGTTAATGATTGCAGAGCATGCACCTAGGGAAAAAAGAGGGTTGTTGGTAAGTATAATTCCGGCCAGTACAGCTGCAGGGATGCTACTCGGAGCTAGTGCTGCTGCCATATTGGAGTTCACCTTAAGCACTCAAGCATTACACAGCTGGGGCTGGAGAATACCATTCTTGTTGTCCTTGCCATTAGGAATAATTGGTCTATATATTCGTCTAAAAATGGAAGATTCAACAGTATTCAATGAAATGAGAAAGGAAACATCAACCGTCGAACAGCTGGGTCCAATTGAAGGCATCCGCAAAAATGGCCGAAAAATTATCATTGCAATGGGTGTCATTTGTTTGAACGCTGTTGGATTCTATATCATTTTAACCTACATGCCTACCTACCTTTCTACTGTATTGGGATTCGACCGTTTACAAAGTACCTTAACGACTATCTTTACATTATTAACATACGTTATCATGCTACCAATGGTTGGGAAATTAACTGATAAAGTCGGTCGAAAACCAGTACTACTAACTGCTTGTGTTTTGTTTGTCCTATTTACGTATTCGATTTTCGTTTTAATGGCCATGGGTGGAATTTATACCATCCTATCCATGATTCTATTAGGGGCAATCCTAGCCTGTAATGATGGAGTATTAGCTACCTTCTTATCAGAAATGTTCCCGACAGAAGTCAGATACAGTGGCTTTGCATTATCATTCAACACCGGAAATGCACTATTTGGAGGAACAGCACCTTATATTGCAACCTTCCTAATTGTTTTCACCGGCAATGACTTTGCACCTGCCTTCTACCTAATGGCTGGAGCAATCATCGCTTGCATTGCTCTATTCAAAACAAAGGAATCATTTAATATCTCGCTTTCAGAAGTAGACAACCAGCATAAAAGTGAAGATTCACCAATCGAAAAAAATACTGCTGGCCTATAAAAATTCTCGATAGTTTTAAAATCGTAGGGTCATTTGCTAAATAATGGCTTAAAAGCAAAGCACATCTCAGTGATCGACCTTAGACGTTCAGATTATGAGCGATAAAATAGACCAATCTGTAGGAATGATATATTCCATCATTTTCAACCTATCATATAGTAGCATGACTATTTACTATAATAACAGTATAAGTTTTCTGTAAACGCATGTATTGGTTGCGATTTTAAAATCTACTGGGGAGGAACGCCGGAACCGTTTTGTTCCCATTGCTCTTTCTGATCTTTTGGTGGCGGGTGCTGGTTAGGTGTGGTTGGCGCCCGCTCATTACATGAAGGTGTGCTATTCGGAGAAATGTTACTTATTAAAAGAAGTCTGCTCATTCCCTTTCAGACGATGGATCAAATACGGTCACGATAAGCGTTTCAGTGGCTATACATTACAGGATTGGGTTATTACCTATGAGGAATTGGAGCCGTATTTTTATAAATTTGATCAGGTTGCGGGGTTCTGATAAAAAAATCAATTGAAAATAACTTTCTATCATATAAGGCTATAGAATCAGCCTATCAATTTCCAAATGATAGAACCAGTTCCTTCAAATTTCAAACTTTCTATCCATCACTTTTGATAAATAATTAATCCCGTACCACTTTAATGTGATACGGGATTATTTTTGAATTCTATCACCTGAGACTTCGCATTTGGGGCAGCCTTAGCTCAGTATTAGGAATCGTTGCTTCGGCTAAGTTATAAGTTGGCATTTTCAGTGCGACAGAAGTCCCTTAGCTACCATTCATATCCTTCCTATCATAACCTTTTGCTGCGCTTCTATAACCTTGATTTCAGGCTGTTACTAAATTCCTCCTTTTATCAGTTTTGCCAGGTTTTATTCTAGATTTTGTTTCGTCTGTCATAGAAGGTATCTTTCATCTGTTAAAATAGCCAATATTGATACTTACCATCTGTAAAATTGATACTCATTTTCATCAACTGCATCTATTGACTTTTCAATAAAGGCGATTGCTCATTATCTGTAACGCTAAAAATCGGTTTAAACGAAGGGGGGACTACATTTGTGAATTCTTTAATTGTATCAATGAATTTTATCATTGTATTTGTTAGGTAAGTATCTTCCCGCCTAATAAAGACAGTTGAAACATTACCGTACTTCTCAGGGATGGCGTGACATTGTATGACTCCCTCTTCCTCTAAGTGACTAACTGCAGACTGAGGAACGAGGCTGATTCCAAGTCCAGATATGACACCGCCCAAAATCGTTTCTAATGTGCCGAACTCCATAACTTTTGCATTAATTACCCCTTCATCACTAAGCCAGTCCTCCAGCCGCGCGCGATAACTGCAGCCCGAATTGAAAACGAGAAGAGGTTTATTTTTTAAGTGATCAAAGGAAACTTTTTCATCATCGGAGATTAAAACTAATTTTTCTTGGAAAACTTCGACTTGTTGTATATCTGGATGCGGACCAAATCCTGCAACAAAAGCACCGTCCAGTTTGCATTGTAAGATTTGACTGATTAGGGATTTTGAGACACCAGTTTTAAGTGTTAGATCAACGTTAGGGTATTTCCTATGATAGGCGGATAATATCAACGGCAGTTTCATAACAGTTTCAACTGTTCCAATTTCAAGTGTACCTGAGGGACTATCCATGTCCTGAAACGCCTTATTCATTTCGTCTAACATGAATAAAATTTTTTTGGAGTATGATAAAAGCTTCTTTCCTTCTGAATTGAGGGTTGTCCCTCGGCTGTGTCGATGAAATAATTGTGTGTTAAGCTTCGATTCTAAGGATTTTATTCTGGCTGTCACATGGGATTGAACATAACAAAGATCATCTGCTGCTTTGCTGATACTGCCATGTTGGGCAACACTTTGAAAAATCAACAAATCTTTTATTTCCATTTGTAACCCTCCTCCGATAATCGATTCAATTTCATGCCGTTCAGTATTAATGATAGGAGCCATCTTTTCAAATCATTATACAAGAAGGCAATTTCATTTTATAATTTTTATAAGTATTAGACAAGTTAAAATTATTATAATAGTCAAATATATATATTTGAAATATACCACAACAATCTATTCGAAATATATATATTTCTTTTCATAATTGGAAGGAGGATAGCGGTTTTCTTTATTAGCGTGTACGAATTGACTATATACAGCCATTATTGTAAGCGTTCTCATATTCTTTGAAACAACAAATTTGTATGTCCCTTCTATCTAATGGGTGCTGAGTTCGTTTCTTTTAAAGCCCTTTCCTGACTAGAAGAGACGGCGAATCAACCACTAAGAAAGGAGTAAATATGAACATCTAACATTAAGAGAAAAATTCAATACAGATAATCAATAGTTGGATTTGCGTTACTCCGTTTTGGAAAATCTAATTTAAGGGAGTGTTCATGTTATGAAAGAGCAAGTGTCGAAGGAATATGTTGATGTTGATTATACCTTGACTCATGTACCAATGAGCGCGCGAAAGAACTGGATCTCTATATTTGCAGTTCTGCTTGGATTCACGTTTATCGTCACGACGATGGCAGCCGGGGCAAGTCTTGGCACCTCACTGAAGCTCAGTGATTTGATTAAAGTTTTGTTGGTAGGTAATTTGATTCTTTCTACCTATGTAGGTGTGTTATGTTGGATTTCTGCAAAAACTGGTTTAAATGCAATTATTCTGGCCCGTTACGCGTTAGGAAAAGTAGGCTCTAAATGGACTGGCATTATATTAGGTGGAACACAAGTGTTTTGGTACGCATTTCAGGCTGCATATATGGGCAAGGTGTTTACACTAGGCTTAGGTTTGGAAGCATATTTTATACCAATTACGATATTTTGGTCACTATTTATGGGGTCTTTTGCTATCTGGGGGACTAAGGGAATGGAGATAGTAGCTTATGCTTCAATACCTCCATTCCTTTATTTAGCATACAAGATTCCTTCTGTAAGTGTAGAGACTGCAGGAGGTTTTCGAGAACTTTTTGCAATAGAACCTACCACGACAATTACCTTTGCAGCAGCCATCACAATTATAATAGGAGCATTTATTTCCGGAGGTACCCAGGCACCTAATTGGGCTCGTTTTGCAAAAACACCAAAAACAGGATTTGCAGTAGGGTTTTTTGCCTTCTTAATAGGTAATATAGTAATGGCCATCTCTGGTATGTTAGGTGGACTAGTCATGCAAGAAGCTGATATGGTAGAAGTTTTGATGAAATTGGGGATCATTGTAATGGCGATGCTCATCTTAATTTTTAATATATGGACCACAAATACGACAGCAGCATATTCCTTTGGTATCGCAGGAGCCGAATTCTTCAATAAACCTAATAAAGTTCCATTTGTTATTGGCGGGCTGATTATCGCCACGATTATGGCAGTTACAGGAATATATGAAGTATTTATTCCCTTCCTATCATTTTTGGGTGTGTTCGTTCCTTCGCTTGGTGGGTTAATCATAGGAGACTATATATTTAACTGGAGAAAATCATTTCCGACAGTTGAAAGTGTTAAGTTCAGGGTGGTACGTTATTCAAACTTGATAGCTTATATACTGGCTACCTTAGGCGCATATTTAAGCTCTATTTTTGATATAGGATTGCCACCACTTAATGGCATACTACTAGGAATCGGCTTAGTATTTGTAATGGATAAAATTTTTAACTTTTTGAGTATTGATGATCGCCATGAAGTCCCAACTGATTCCGAATACAGTAAAAATATTAGCTGATATGCATGTGAAGCAAAGGTATATCCCACTACCAACTCGGGGTCATCGTAATCAAATTGCAGAAAAGAAGGATAATTTCATTGTCTTATAGAATTTAACTTAATAGTTTTTAGAAAGGAAGGTTGATTTATATGAAAAATAATTTAGTGAGAAACATGACTTGGCAGGAATATCATTCTAAGGTTGAGGATTATATCCTTATTCTACCTGTGGGTTCAACGGAACAGCATGGCCCTCATTTACCGCTGGGTGTTGATGCAATCATATCGGAAAGATATAGTCAGGCTATAGCAGAGAAAGTAAGGGCAGTTATTGCTCCAACAATAACATATGGCTATAAATCCCAGCCTGCTAGTGGAGGAGGTCCTCTTTTTCCTGGTACGGTTGATTTAAATGGCACTACTTTAACTTCGCTAATCTATGATGTGCTGAAAGAGTTTGTAGATGACGGCTGGAAAAACATTTTAATTATGAGTGGTCATTATGAAAATGACGCATTTCTTGCTGAAGCTGCTGACCTTTTACTAAGAAATCAAAAAGAGGCTTTTCCTAAAATTCTTCTATCTAATTGGTGGGATAATATATCAATTGAACTTATGCCAAAAATATTTGATGAAGTAGAATTTAAGGGGTGGGCAATGGAGCATGCTGCCATTACGGAAACATCCATGATGATGTATTTTACACCTGAACTTGTCCATGAAGACCTAATTACAGATGATGGGATTGAGAACCCGCCAACCTATCAAAGGTTTCCACCATCAAAAACGTTAATACCTTCATCAGGCTGTCTTTATACCGGGAAATCCAGTACAGCAGAAAAAGGCAGGTTGATTGTGGAAGATGTCACAAATAATATTATTCTATTTTTGAAGAAGGAATTTGCTTTACATGAAGTTTGAAAGCACAACATGAAGCAGATCTGTAAAAATGATATATTCTATCATTTTTAGCTATTATACAGGAACGCATCTATCTACTATACTGATGTTAGCGGATCAAACACATTTCAATGTAAGCGTATTCAGTCAACCGCAAAGATTTAAAAAACGAGTGACTATACGAAGGAGGTGATATGTGCTTAGTAATCAATTTCCATGCATAATTCTAAAATGGCCAATTTGAAAAACTTGAAAGGGGATATTAAAAATGCAAAACGTAACAGATTTGGAAAGAATTAAAATAATTGAAAACGGTGAAAAGGTTAAATCAACCTTTTCCAAACAAGAGATGGCAAACCGGAACAATATTTTACGTCAAAACATGGCAGAACAAGGTATAGATGCTGTGTTATTCACTTCTTATCATAATATAAATTATTATAGTGATTTCCTTTATACATCGTTTGGCAGATCCTACGCCCTTGTGGTCACCCAAGAAAAACATTGTACGGTCAGCGGGAATATAGACGCCGGTCAACCGTGGCGCCGCAGTTTTGAGGACAATATTGTGTATACTGACTGGAACAAAGACAATTACCTGTATGCAGTCAAGAAAGTACTAGGAGGAGCACCGGTCAAGCGCCTTGGCGTTGAAGACGATCATATGACCCTCGAGATGCGCAGAAAAGTAAAAGACGCATTTCCGGATGCTGAACTAATAGATGTGTCAAAAGTAACCATGAAGCAGCGAATGTTTAAGTCACAAGAAGAGATTGAGCTAATAAAAAATGGAGCTCGAATCGCGGATATTGGAGGATCGGCTGTGGTTGAAGCCATCAATGAGGGAGTTCCTGAATACGAGGTAGCGCTCCATGGTACACAAGCAATGACACGAGAAATTGCCAGAACGTACCCGCATGCTGAACTGAGGGATACATGGGTCTGGTTCCAATCTGGCATCAATACAGACGGGGCTCATAATTGGGCAACCTCCCGAAAAATACAGCGTGGTGATATTTTAAGCTTAAATTGCTTCCCGATGATTGCTGGTTATTATACAGCCCTTGAACGAACGCTGTTTTTTGAAGAGATATCTGATCGAGAATTGGAATTGTGGGAGATTAACGTAAAAGTACATGAAAAAGGACTAGAACTACTCAAACCAGGTGCCAGATGTATGGACATTGCTGCTGAGCTTAATGAAATCTATCGCGAACATGACCTTTTACCAAATCGGACATTTGGTTACGGGCATTCTTTTGGAGTACTTAGTCATTATTATGGCCGTGAAGCAGGTTTAGAGCTAAGGGAGGATATTGACACTGTGTTGGAACCAGGAATGGTTATTTCCATGGAGCCAATGATTATGGTTCCAGAAGGTCAACCTGGTGCTGGCGGCTATCGTGAACATGACATTATCGTATTATCTGAAAATGGTGCTGAAAACATTACCAAATTTCCGTACGGTCCAAAACATAATATCATTAAAAAATAATGGTTCAGACTGCTTCTCAGATTCTAACGCAAATCTCCAAGGGAGTTCATGCTTTCTCAATATGAACACTTTTTCTTTTTAAAGTAAAATGACAGAATAGGCTGAATCCTATTCCTTTAGCAATCAGTAGAACTGATAGGAAACATCTTTTCCCATCATTATATACGGCAACAAATCATTCTTATAATGTATATAAGACGTAAGTTAATTCAATCAGTAGGACATTTATGTAAATGCTTACTTAGACGATAGCAACAAAACATTAAAAGAGGGGGATTATAAATGACAAAACATTATGATGTTATTGTAGTTGGTGCGGGTTCAATGGGGATGGCTGCGGGATATTATATAGCAAGACAAGGAGTGAAGGTTCTGCTGGTGGATGCTTTTGATCCGCCGCATGATCAGGGAAGTCATTATGGCGAAACCCGAATCATTCGTCACGCTTACGGAGAAGGGCGAGAATATGTACCACTAGCTCTTCGATCGCAGGTGCTATGGGATGAGCTCGAAAAAAAGACACATCATAAGATATTCAGGCAAGCTGGCGCAATGGGTTTTGGTCCTAAAGGCAATGCGCCATTTATCGATGAGGCGATCGAAAGTGGGAAAGAATATGATCTGAATGTCGAACATTTAACAGGAGCACAGACGAAGGAGCGTTTTCCAGGTTTAAATGTTCCAGATGATTATAGTGCCTTTTATGAACCGAATTCAGGGTTTTTATTCAGCGAAAATTGTATACAGGCATACCGTGAATTAGCAGAACAACACGGTGCTGAACTATCTGTAAACAACCCGGTTAAGGATATAGAGGCATACGAGGATTCAGTCAAAGTCATCACAGAAAAAGGATCATTTACCTCAGACAAGCTAATCATCAGTGCAGGATCCTGGAGCGGGAAAATCGCTTCTAAAGTTGGCCTTGATCTGCCGCTTGTCCCAACACGTCAACCGGTTGCTTGGTTTGAGGCAGATGAAGCATTATTTAATTCAAACGTATTCCCTACTTTTATGGTTGAAGTTCCTTCAGGTGATACGGATACGAGAGCAATATATTACGGCTTTCCAACCTTTGACGGGTGCGGGGTAAAAGTAGGACGACATGATTACGTTGAAGCGATTGATCCGGATACGGTGAACCGTGATTTCGGCTTCGATGAAAACGACGAAGGTCATATTCGCGAATTCTTGGACAGATTTATGCCAGGAGCATCGGGGGCACTAAAAAAAGGCGTCATCTGTATGTATACAAGAACTCCAGATGGCCACTTCATTATTGATAAACATCCAGAACACGCTCATATTTCCATTGCTGCCGGATTTGCAGGTCATGGATTCAAGTTTGCGAGTGTTGTAGGAGAAATTTTATCCCAATTAGCTATTTCAGGTGAAACAAGTCATGATATATCAATCTTTAACTTAAACCGGCCAAGTTTAAGAGAATCCAGTGTAGCAAAAAAATAGAAAGGGACGCTGTGACTGGTTTGTTGTTCCATTACTCTTTCTGAATTTAGTTGGTAGTGGGGGCACGTTCATAGTAAGGTACTGGGCAAAAAGAAGAAATGTTGCTCTATTATAAGAATCATTCTCGTTTAGAGGTTGATTCTATCCGGTCACAGCCTATCTGATGTTAAACTATAGAAATAAAAATGTTTATGTGAGGCCTGTAGGTGAGACTATATAAGAGTTTGAACGTGTGACAATGAAAAACCTGTCCCACGTTCCACTTATTTATCTATCGAATCGTATATCCACCGTATATTGTATATGCAGGAATTAACAAATTTTGATTGTCTGAAGCCAGGGACGAACCACTTCCATTTGAATCTGGAAGCCTTCATAACTCATCCCCATTTTCTCTACTTCCTCCCAGGAATGCAGTTTTCCATCAATGACTACTATAGGAATATCCAAAGAGTTTTCACTGCTTTCTATCCTTCCTACCAACATCTTCGTCATCGTTTGATATCGCTGCCATTTGGAAATCTATCTTATCAAATATATGTAGTCTCCAGTCCCTGTTTTACTTTTTCAACCAATTGCTCCAACAACAACTTCTGGTAACTATCCAATTCACCGTCTATCTCAAACCTATAGCAATCCCCATCTTATATCAAATCATCCCCTTAAAAGCAAGAAGACTTAACGTGAAAGAGACGCTTTAATGTATTTACAACTTCCATTTTAGGAGAAACATACCCATTCATACTGCCAAATAGACTGTTCGGTTATATCAATCTTCTCTGCCAACTCTTCCCCGCTTAAATTGTTTAGGATTCGAAGGTTGGTCAAGAAGCTAACCTCCTATGCCCCTTAAACCTCCACTACCATTCCAACATCTGCAAGCTTTATGTTTGGATTTCCTTGTTTTTTCGCATTCTCCAGCAATTCATTCAAATCACCGTAATGAGGGAGATGAGTAAGGATGACATTTTTTGCGTTGGATTGTTTTGCTAATATTCCGGCCTCCTTAGATGTCATGTGACCCGATGATGACCCGTCCATCTCTTCATACAAACTGCATTCTGCAATCAGTAAATCGGCCTCACTTGAGAAGGGAATTAAATCCTCTGTAAAAGTCGTATCCGAAGTAAATACAATTGTTTTATCATCCGACGTAATTTTGATAGAATATGCTTCTACCGGATGACTGTTTTTCTTAAATTCCAATGTAAAAGGGCCAATTTCCAACTTACTCTTTTCATTAAAATAAGCAAATTTCGAATGGGGAACTTCTTCCACTCTTCTTTCCATTTCCTCACTAAGCGGTCCATAAATAGACAAAGGTTTGTCTGCACGTTTTAATTGGGTATTCACTAGCCTCGAAAATAACATGACACCTATATCACTAAAATGATCATAATGATAATGAGATAAGACAACATGATTTATTTCATTTAAATCGATATAATTTTGTAATTGCGGGACGACACCACTGCCACAATCCAGCAATAGCGAAAATCCATCTTGTTGAATCAAAAATCCGGAACAGGGGCCATTCTTTTTAGGAAACCCGCCCCACATTCCAATTACTCTACAATGCATGTACTTCATCCTCTTCTGATAGAAATGAACTGGAAATCAAAGTTTTCGTATAGTCACTCTGCGGTTGGAATAGCACTTGATCGGTGACCCCTTCTTCCAGTACTTCACCATTTTTCATTACAACAACATAATCAGAAACATAATTCACAGCACTGATATCATGAGATATAAATAAGTAACTCGTCGCAAATTCTTCCTGCAAATCAAGCAGCAAATCCAAAATTTGCGCTTGTACCGATACATCAAGTGCCGATACACACTCATCGCAAATAATTACTTTTGGTTTTAGCAACAATGCCCTGGCAATAGCGACCCGTTGCGCCTGTCCACCACTAATTTCCGAGGCATGTTTTTTTAAAATTGACACATCAAGATTTACTTTTTTTATCATATTTTCAATTTCTATCATTGCTTGCTTCTGATTAAATTCCTCCGCATAAATCTTAAGCGGTTCTAATAGATTTTCCTTAATCGTATAAAAAGGGTGAAGTGAATCCTTTGGGCTTTGGAAAATAAATTGGACATTCTTCCGAAAATCACGATATTCTGCTTGGGACAACTTCCGTATATCTTTTCCCTCATAGTTTATCGTGCCTGATGTTGGTTTTTGCAAATCTCCGATGATTTCAGAAACCGTTGATTTTCCTGAGCCAGATTCCCCAACAATCCCGATAGTCTGTCCCTTTCTTATTCGCAGTGAAATATCATTTACTGCGCGAAAATACGACTTCTTATCCAAAAGACGCTCTTTTTTCACCTTAAATTCTTTTATAATCTGTTTTGCTTCTAATATCGTGTCCATTTGATTCACCCTATCTTCGGATTATCCTAACCTTCTCGTTCTTCCTGATTTTAATGAAGGAATCAAACGAAGTAGTTTCTTCGTATAAGAATGCGTAGGGTCTGCAAACACCTCACTCGTGTACCCTGATTCCACAACTTTTCCCTCATGCATTACATAGATACGATTACAAAAACGTTTGACGATTTTTAAATCATGCGAGATAAATAGGATTGATACGCCGTCGTTCGTGTAAAGATCATTAAATAACTGCATGACTTGTTTTTGAACGACCGTATCAAGTGCTGTCGTTGGTTCATCGGCAATAATTACTTTCGGGTCAGTCATTAATGCCATCGCAATATTGACACGTTGCTTCATTCCACCGCTCAGTTGAACTGGGTAGGAATGAAGTACCCGTTTTGGCTCCTTGATTCCCACCTTGACCAACAGCTCTTCTGCCTTTTGTAATGCCTCTTTTTTATTCGCTTTTGTATGATAGATAAAGGCATCACCAATTTGATGTTTAATTTTAATCATTGGATGCAAGAATGCAACTGTATTTTGAGGAACAAAGCCAATTCCGCTTCCAATCAACCTTCTTTTTTCGTGATCACTTAAATCGATAATAGACTTTCCCAACACTTCACTATCTTCAAAAGTAACACCTAAGTCATTGGGTAGTAAATGCAACGCAGCTTTTACACTAAGCGTTTTTCCAGAACCTGATTCACCTACGATTCCAACAAATTCATGCTCATATAAATCAAGCGAGACACCCTTCACCAATTCATGGTTATGCGTATCTTTCACATTCAAATTTTCCAAATGGAGTAAACGATTCATCATGCAGACGCCCTCCTTTTTACCATCGAGTCATTTAACGCATCTCCGATTAAATTAAACCCAAGGACCGTAATGATTAGGATAATACCGGATGGAAAGGCCAAAAATGGATAGGTCAACGTATATTGCCTGGACTCACTTAGCATGAGCCCCCAACTCGCGTCAGGCGGCTGTACTCCTAACCCTAAAAAGGAAAGAGAAGACTCGATTAAAATCGCACTCCCTATGCTTGCGCTAAATTGTGTAATCAAACGCGGCAAAATGGTTGGTAGTATATGTTTAAAAATAATTCTGCCTTTACTCGCGCCATAACTTTTTGCAGCTTTTACATACAAATTATTTTTTTGATCTAACACAAGTGAATACGACAACCGGGCAAATACCGGAACCATGAAAATAGCAATTGCAATAACGGCATTCCATAAACCTTTCCCAAGCACAGCAACTAACATCATAGCAAGCAAAATTCCTGGAAAGGCCATAAATCCATCAATTATTCGCATCAATATACTTTGCACAAATCCCTTCGATGTTGCTGCAATAGCTCCAAGAATCAATCCTAGGAATGATCCAAGCGTGACAGACACAAGTCCAATCAACAATGCATATTGTGACGAAACCATAATTCGACTAAAGATATCTCTACCAAACTGATCTGTCCCAAGTAAGTATTCAATAGAGGGACTTTGAAAACGATCGGATGTATTCATCGCATTTGGATCATGCGGAAGGTAAAAGAACGAAACGACACAAATACTAATAACAATCATTACCAATATCAACCCAAATACGAGCAGCTTATTATCTTTTAACTTACTCATGACTACCTCCAAAGCGAATCATCGGATTAACGATTTGATATAAAATATCTGTCACCATATTTACGACAACAACCGTACCAGTAACAAAAATAACGATTCCCTGAAGTAATATTAAATCACGTTGTTCTACTGCCATTAGAAGCAATCGCCCTAAGCCCGGCAGTGCAAAAATACTCTCCACCAATACAGCGCCACCCAGAATACCTGCCAGCTGCATAGCGATAATGGTAAGAGGCGCAATGATTGCACCCCTTAATGCATATTTGCCAATCGAACGAAATTTTGTAAATCCGTTCACACTCGTCATCAGCATATAATCTTGTTCTAAAGAACTTAACATTGAACTACGGATAATCCGGATCAGCGGACCAATTTGACCGATTGCCAGAACAATCGATGGTAAAAGAATACTATGCAAACTTGCAAAGAATCCTTCCTCAACTGGTGTAAACCCCGCGACTGGAAACCATCCTAACCCAGCAGAAAAGAATACTAAGAAAACGAGAGCAAGCCAAAATTGTGGCATCGCATCTCCTAGTTGCATAACGCTTCTGGCAATATAATCAATCCATTGTTCCTTATAAATAGCAGATAAAACCCCTATAACAATTGCAATCGGAATCGCAATCGCCATAGACAGAACTGCTAATGAAATCGTGACGGGCAAGCGTTGGACGAGCAACGTAAATACGTCCTCGCCAAACACATATGAATTGCCCAAATTTCCAACCAAAAATCCAGTTAACCACTGATAATACTGTTCATACCATGGTAAATTTAATCCCATCGATTCCCGTAGCTCTGCTAGTTTTTCCGGTGTCGCATCGGTTCCAAGACTTAGCAATGCCGGATCTCCAGGTATCCACATCAGCACGATAAAGGTGACAAGAGAAATGAAAAACAACACAACCAAACCACTAAATAAACGTTTCACAATAAAATTCAGCATATTATTCCTCTTTTATTAGTTAGTAAAATAGACATCTTTCATTTCATAAATATCAATTGGATATGCCTCATAACCCGCTACATCACTTGAAGTAACTGTTAATGCAGTTGGTGACTGAATATAAAATGCTGGAACCTCTTCAGCTAAAATTTCCTGCAATTCTTCATACAAAGCCATACGCTTAGTATCATCCTGTTCCTCTTGAACTAATGTTAGAATTTCATCCACACGCTCATTGGAATAATTGAAGTAATTCTCTTCGCTATCTGTATGGTATCGGGATAACAATACATATGGATCCAATCGGCCGGTGTGACCAACAACCGTTAGATCATATTGACGACCAGCATAGATATCACTTAACCACGTCGCCCACTCTACGATTTCAATATTAGCAGTGATTCCAACGTTTCCTAATTCATCTGCTATTACCTGGCCAGCATCAACATAGGCCGGGTAAGATGCCGGAAGATACATGTCTAACTCTAATCCATCAGCATATCCTGCATCAGCAAGTAATTCTTTCGCCTGTTCTGGGTCATAAGTTATGACGTCATTTGTATCTACATACTCTTTTAAAATTGGTGGATAATGCGAACCAATTTCCTGACCATATCCCCACCATACTGTTTCAATCAATGCTTCTTTATTTACTGCATAATTGATTGCCTGTCTGACACGTTCATCCCCTAACGCTTCATTCGCTGTATTCATTGCCATTAACTGAATCGAATTTGCTTCGTTTTCTAAAATGGTAAAGGCATCATTTCCTTCAAACTGGCTCACTAAATCACCTGTAACAGCGATGACATCCAATTCGCCTGCTTGTAGTGCAGATACTTGTGATGTCGCATCTGGCATCATGTTGAAGGTAATTGTTTCTAATAAAGCAGGATCATAATGCTTTTCATTTTTGGTTAATACTAATTGTTGTTGTGGAATCCATTCTTCTAACATAAACGGCCCTGTTCCAACTGGTTGATTTCGTAATTCTTCTGAAGCTTCTTGTGCAACAATTGCTGTCCATGGGTATGCAAAATCAGATAAAAGTGCAACATTTAATTCTTCTGTCACAAATTCAATGGTTAATTCGTCTATTACATTGATTTCAATGATATTTGCAAAATCTCCTGCTCTTGGACTTTCCTCATCCATTAATCGATTGAATGAATATTTTACATCTTCAGCTGTCATTTCACGTCCATTATGAAAAACAACCCCATCACGTAATGTAAACGTGATTGTTAAGCCATCCTCAGAAACCTTCCAAGATTCAGCTAATCCAGCTTCAAACTCACCATCTGGAGTAACTTTTACCAAGGTGTCATAGATGTTATTTGTGACTTGGAATGTTGAGGCTGCTGTTGTACGATGCGGATCTAATCCATCTGGATCTACTGACAATGCCATATTTAATTCCTTTTTTTCTGTATTCATTTCTGTAGACTCGTCCAACTCTGTTGTTCCCGCTTGAGCAGCATTTTCCGTTTCGTCTGAGTTTGATTCTCCACCTTCATTAGATCCACAAGCAACAAGGAATACAGCAAGTAAAGATATGAAAACAGCTATTTTTAAACGTTTCATTTTAAATCTCCTTTTAGGTTTATTTTTTCAATGCTCTTAATGCTTCCATTCGTATTTCTGCTGAAAAGTAACAAAATTATCCTCCACCTGTTTAATATTGGATTTCACCTTTTCTTCTTCCATATAAGAAATGGCACTGACAACCGCATTACAAACAGAAACTGCCGCTGTATAGGAATCCAGAAAACTTTTTGACTTGCATTTTGCAATTAAACACAGATTGGTATATTCCTTAATTGGCGATACTGTCGAGTCCGTTAAACCAATTACATATGCACCTTTTTCTTTCGCTATCTTAGCAAGATTAAGTACTTTCTCGTCATAACGGGGGAATGCACTAAGAAAAACAACATCTTCTTTTTTGAAATATGCAGCATATTCTGCAGCTTCTCCTTGAGGAATGAGTGCACTATTTCCTAACATATACTTCAAAATAAATTGCATATAAGAAGTTACCGACAAACCCATTCTCCATCCACCAACCCAAATATTAGGTGCTCGTAATATAGCCTCTGCTGCGATTGTAATCTCTGCTTGATTAAGATGTTTACTCGTATTGATAATGTTCTCCGCCTCTTGAAAAAAATGTTCCTCAAGCCATATATCCTGCTTCAACGTTGTAGAAGTAACAAGGTTATTAATAGAACGATAATCATGCCGGATAAACGTACCAATCTCTTGCTTCATATGGCGAAAACTTTCAAAACCAAGCTCTTGTGCTAATCGATGAACCGTTGCCTCACTCACATCGGAATTTGATGCAATTTCTATCGCAGATGCAGAGAACGCCTCTTCCATATTTTCCAGTAGATAATGAGCAACTTTTTTCTGTGAACTAGTTAATGTTGAAAATTTTTCTTTGATTCTCTCATTAATTTGTACCATCACTTATCCCCTAGCTACTATTAAATCAGAATTCAATGCAGGAACGAGGTCTTTTATATTAGATATCGTATGAATATCATTGCTAAGCTCTTCAATACCACTTCGCTCAAATGGATTAATTAAAATACTATCCATACCTACTTTTCTGCTGCCAACCACATCGTCGTAATAGTTATCTCCAATATATAAGCTTTTTTCAGGAGAAACACCTGATTGACGAAATGCATGTACAAAAATTCGTTCATCAGGTTTTTCAATTTCTAGCTCAGACGAGATCACCACATGGTCTAATAATGGAAGGATCTTATTTTCCATTAAAACTTTTCTTGCCGTATGATTCCAGTTGGAGATCAATCCAACACCAATTCCACTTTCCTTTAATTGCATTAAGGTCTGTAAAGTTGCGTGAAATGCTTTCCATTCTACTTTCACTGTTTGATTAAATTTGCTTGTCTCACTTTCATCAATTAAATCTACTTCAAGGCCTAAGTATGTATTCAGTTTACCTTGATAATAAGCGGCATACTGTTTGCGATCCTTCCCCAACAAGCCTGGATGCTCACGCATAAAGTATTTATCAGTTAAATGATAAGCTAAAGCAATCTCATCTAATGATTTTTCTATTCCGAAATCTTTCAATCTTTCTTGGTAGACTTCTTCTCTATTCAAATGAACCAGCGTATAACCTAAATCAAACCAAATGTAATCTACCAATAGCATTTCACTCTCCTCATATCGTAGTTTTTCCAACAAAATTGCTACTTTGATGCATTTCCTACACTTTTAATTGTAACTCCGAAATATGTTACTACAATAAAGCCACCGTTAATTGTTTGTAAATGCTTGAAGGAAAGATGGAATGAGTACCCTATTAATATTAGTTAATGTTGAACCAAACCAGCATTATACACACCAAAAGGAACGGCTCAATAACTTCCATACTCTGCGAAAGTTATTGAGCCTCCATTATCTTGCCTTTTGATTAACACTATAAATAGAGCAAAGAGCTAGATATGATTTTTCATTTAAAGGAAGGTGATCAAATAAGAGAATGCTGCACCTTCTCTTACTGCAAAACAAACCTGTTCTTTATTGTCAACCTGGGTAAATTTAAACAATATTGATTTTATGGGTGCGGGAAGGACTGAAGGGTTAGGTTCCCAGTTTCCCTTCAGTCTACCCATCCCATCTCCCACTCCCCCACAATAGCTTTACAAATAATTTACCTTCCCTCCATGTTTGTTTAATATTTGTTTGATAATATAAAAGCATAATCAAACATAAACAAAACAAAATCAAAACTACGTTTGATTAGGAGCATCAATTTCTCAAATAAAGGAGGACACTTGCATAGCTACTTCATCTTTTAGTGAATTTACCCATAGGAATAAATAAATACTTAAGATTATTTAGAATTAAATCAAACATTTAAGGAGCAACTTAAGATGAAAACAAACATAAGCAAAAAAATGACATTTTTAATTACAGGATTTATTGCTTTGGCGCTTCTGTTAGCGGCATGCGGCGGTTCATCTGATAACGAAGGTTCTACAGCAAACGCAGATGATTCACTGGAAACAATTATCGAAAAAGCAAAAGAAGAAGGCGAGATTGCAAGTGTCGGGATGCCGGATACGTGGGCGAACTGGGTGGAAACTTGGGACGAAATCGAATCAGAATACGGCATTACACAAACTGACACAGACATGTCCAGCGCTGAAGAATTAGCGAAGTTCGAATCAGAAGGTGAAAATGGAACGGCAGATATTGGGGATGTGGGAATTAACTTTGGCCCATTGGCAGTCAATAAAGGTCTAACTGCCCCGTACAAAACTTCCTACTGGGATGAAATACCGGATTGGGCGAAGGATGACGAAGGTCACTGGCTGCTAAGCTACACAGGAACAATTGCTTTTATCACGGACAAGCAGAATGTGGATGAAGCCCCTACTTCCTGGGAAGATGCAGCAAATGGAAACTACAATATTTCTGTAGGTGATGTGACGAAAGCAACCCAGGCACAATTCGCAGTTCTTGCTGCAGCTATGGCTAACGGTGGAAGTGAAACAGATATTCAACCAGGGCTTGACTACTTTAAGCAACTTGCAGAAGAAGGACGTTTAACTTCTGCAGATGCTAACTTGGCGAATTTGGAAAAAGGCGAAATCGATGTTGCGGTTGTTTGGGACTTCAATGGATTAAATTACCGTGATCAAATCAATGCTGACCGTTTTGAAGTAACGATTCCAACAGATGGTTCCGTGATGAGCGGGTATACAACTGTCATCAACAAAAATGCCCCACATCCGAATGCGGCAAAATTGGCCAGAGAGTATATTTTATCGGATGAAGGTCAAATCAACCTTGCAAAAGGATATGCACGCCCGATCCGTGATGTCGAGCTGCCTGCAGATGTACAGGCAAAATTACTTCCGGATGAAGCCTATGAAAATGTAAAACAAGTTGATGATCATGAAGCATGGGATCAAACAGCAATTGAATTACCACAATTATGGCAGCAAGAGGTGTTGGTAAATGCCCAGTAAAAAGCTCATTATGATTACGTTGGATGGCTGTCGCTATGACATGGCCATCCAGCATCTTGGCTTTCTGAATCATTTTGTCGAAAAGAAACTGGCTAGTCGCTTTAAAGTCATTTCTGAAACACCAAGTAATTCACGCCCTTTATATGAAGTACTGCTAACAGGGGTACCTACACATGTTAATGGGATTTACACAAATTACAGTGTACAGCGGTCAAAGGAACAAAGCATTTTTTCTCTGACGAAAGATGCCGGGAAGACGACTGCAGCTGCTGCTTATCACTGGGTAAGCGAATTATATAATCGCGCACCTTTTTCCATGTTTGAAGATCGTATTCAGCATGATGAGGAGCAGGCAATTCAACATGGGATTTTCTATGCGGATGATACCTACCCAGATTCACATCTTTTTGCGGATGCACACTCGCTAATCACTTCAGCAAACCCGGATTTCATGTATGTTCATTCCATGAATATCGACGATGTCGGGCATAAGCATACCGGAAATTCCATCGAATACCGCAGTGCTGTCAACCGAGTGGATACGATTTTAGGGATTTACGTACCGCGATGGTTAGAGATGGGGTATCAGGTGATCGTGACTTCAGATCATGGCATGGACGACTTTGGAAATCACGGCGGTACACTGCCTGCACATCGAGAGGTCCCATTATTTATCATTTCTGATCAGCTAGAGCCCCGAATCGGAACCAAACCACTGGAGCAATTGCAGCTCGCTCCGCTTGTGTGTCATTTACTTGGCATTGAGAAAGGTCACAAAATGCAGGAAGTAGATTGGCAAACTTTAAAAGAAGGGATGAATATCCTTGAAAACGAAACGGTTGAATAAAATTTGGATATGTCTGATCCCATTTTTCCTGCTCGCTGCACTTTTTTTGATTCTTCCAATGGTCTTAATGATCACATCGAGTTTCACAAGTGAAACAACTGGATCATTTACATTGGAAAATTATCAAGAAACATTCACGAACCCTTATTATTACCAGGCCTTTATAAATAGTGGAATGATATCGATTTTCTCAAGCATTGTCGGGCTGGCATTAGCGATCATTGTCTCTTATGCCTTAACGAATTTACCTGAGCGAATCCAGGATAAAATTGCCGTTTATATTAATGTCGCGGCAAATTTCGCAGGTGTTCCGCTAGCCTTTGCGTTTATCATTCTGATTGGGAATTCCGGGGTCTTGCGTCTTTTCTTTGATGGATTAAATGTTCCACTATTTGATGGCTTTAACCTCTATTCCTGGCAAGGCCTCGCTTTAACATACCTGTACTTCCAGATTCCGCTTGGGATACTTTTCATCTATCCTTCGTTAAAAAAGATAAAAAAGGAATGGAAAGAAGCGGCATTCATTTTAGGGGCTTCAAATTGGACCTACTGGCGGAAAATTGGTCTGCCGAATATTTTCCCCGCGATTGCAGGGACGTTTGTAATTATGTTCGCGAATGGAATGGGCACGTATGAGACGGCCTACGCACTGACAGGAAGTGATGTTAATCTAATAACCATTCGCATCGCATCCCTTGTTTCTGGAGACATTTATGCACGTCCGATTCTTGGCAGCACATTAGCCGTTATCTTTGCCGTAATTATGATTGCGATATTAATTCTGTCGCAAACGATGCTACGGAGAGTTAGGAGAGATTTAGCATGAAAACAAAAAAACGGAATTACAGCACCTATCTCATACTGACAATATTTGGTCTCTATATGATTTCTCCATTTATATCAACTGCCTTATATGCAACGTCAACAAATTGGTCCAATACCCTGTTGCCAAAGGATTTCACATTGAAGTGGTTTATCGAACTGTTCCAGGATCCTAACTTCATATCTGCAGTTATGCGATCCATCACCTTAACGTTTGTCACATTAGCGGTCGTCCTTGTCGTCATGGTTCCAACTGTTTTCTTAGTGTATATGTATTTCCCTCGAGTAGACAATTTTATGAAGGGGCTCGTATTAATGCCCTATGCGATTCCTGCGGTGATTCTGGCGACAGGCTTACTCCGAATGTATTCTGGTTCAGCGATTCCGATGTTTGCCGTTTTGGTCGGCGGACTCTTCGTCGGCTCTTTACCGTTTATGTATCAAGGTGTCCGAAACAGCCTGGAAAGCATTCACTCCAGAAACCTGATGCATGCTGCCGAAATGCTCGGGGCCAATAAACTGCAAGCTTTTCTAAAAATTATCGTGCCAAACATCAAATTAGGCCTGTTAATTACTACCCTACTAATCTTTTCGGGATTTTTCGGTGAGTTTGTGTTAACAAACCTGTTAATCGGTGGGCGTTATGAAACGATTCGGATTTATATGATGCGACGAATGAATGAAAATGGCCACTTAGCTAGTGCTGTCATGGTGGCATACTTCCTGCTGCTGATTGTAATCAGCCTAGTTATCACGCACTTGACAGCTTCCAAAAAAGGGAAGAGAACTGCGTGGAAAAAAAGAAAGCAGCAACCTAACGAAAATCAGCCATTTCCACCATTAACCCTTGCCCAGGCAGAACCTGCAACAAGTACAGAAATAAAAGTCAACAATGAAAAGAGGCATAAGTGATGAGCTTTATTACAATTGAGGATCTCTCCCTTCGTTTTGGTGAGCATAAAGTATTAAAAGATATTTCATTACAGTTGGAAGAAGGAGAATTAATTACGCTCCTCGGACCAAGTGGTTGCGGAAAGTCTACATTATTACGTGTAATTGCAGGATTGGAAGTATTCCAGGAGGGTAATCTCTTTCTCGATAAGGAAGACATCAGCAATATTCTACCTCGTGATCGTAACGTTGGAATGGTGTTTCAGAACTATGCGCTATTCCCAAATATGACGATATTTGAAAACATCGCATTTGGCCTCGCATTAAAGAAAATGCCCAAGGATGAAATACGCCGTGAAGTGATGAAGATTGTACGGTTGGTCAACTTAGAGGATAAAATAGACGCTTACCCACATCAGCTTTCAGGCGGGCAACAGCAGCGGACTTCCCTGGCACGGTCACTCGTCACAAAACCGAAAGTCCTATTATTGGACGAGCCGTTAAGTGCACTGGATGCCAAGATCAGAAAGCAATTGCAAGTGGATATCAAGGAATTGCAAAGAACATTAGGGATCACGATGATTTTCGTCACCCATGACCAGGAAGAGGCTATGATTTTATCGGACCGAATTTTTGTAATGAGTGAAGGGAAAATCGTGCAAAGCGCCACCCCAGCAGAGCTCTATGCATATCCAAAAAATCAGTTCGTCGCAAGTTTTATCGGAAATTATAATATTTTATCTGCGAAGGACCTGAAAAAAATTGATCCGACATTTTCAGCTGAGAATGCTGAGAATACGTTTGCGATACGCGCAGAGTCCATTCAATTGGCACCGTCTTCCGGTGAGAAGGGCATCTTTTTCAACGGACAGCTCATCAATTACACCGTTTTAGGCAGCACAATCCGCTGCATATATGACGTAAATGGTATAAAGCTTTCCGTCGATCTGATCAATAACGAAAGAAATCAGGAAAGCATCCAGTCACAAGCACAGCTTTATATTGAACGAACGAATATTATTTCGATTGAAAAGTAAGTGCAGAATGCAATGAATCGAGGGGAAGAAGCAATGAAGGATGAACGGCATATGCTTATTTTGGATCAGTTAAACAAGCATGGAAAAGTGTTGGTTACAACTTTAGCAAAGCAGCAGCAAGTGACTCCGGAAACAATACGGAGAGATTTGGCCGAGCTTGAAATGAATGAGCTGCTAACACGCGTTCATGGTGGCGCAGTGCCTTATATTCCCTCCCAAAAGGAAATGGTCTACGAAAAGAAAATGTCATTGCATTTGGACGAAAAAAAGAAATTGGCAAAGAAAGCAGCAGCAATGATTCAAAATGGCGATACAATTGCCGTAGACGTTGGTACAACAACCGTTCATATAGCGGATATGATTGAAAATCTTCAATCCGTTACCGTTGTCACAAACTCACTGAGTGCGGCTAGTCGATTCAATTTAGCAATCGAAGAACAGCGCATGACAGGACTGGTCATCATGCTTCCGGGAACGACTAATCCCTATCAGGCATCGGTTAAAGGAATCTATACGGTCGAGTTTTTACAACGATTTCATTTCAATCGCTCCTTCATATCCTGTGGCGGGCTGACAAAGGACGCAGTATATGACTTCGACATGGACGAATCCCTTGTTTCAGAGGCTATGATGAAATGCAGCCAAGAAGCAATTTTACTTACCGATTCATCGAAATTAAACAAAAAGTCATTGTTTGAAATATGTCCGATCTCCAAACTATCAGTAATCATTAGCGATAAAGCGAAGCCCGATGATTGGGCCAACGAAGGATATGATTGGATTCATGTTACCGAAAGCTGAAAAGTAAAGTTTTCCGGGAACAAAGGGCTGGCGATGATATAGAAACTACCGGTCTGCTAGCCCAAGTCCGGAACAGATCTGACATTTTACCATAATTTTAAGAAAAGAAAGGTCGTACGCATCATGAAAGTTGATTATCATATCCATCTTGAGGAAGGCCCCTATTCCCTTTCGTTTGTCGAGAAAAGCTTAAAGGCAATGGAGCATAAAAATACGGGAAATTCTCCGAGAAACACAAAAGAATGGCTCGTCCAAGCAATGGATCAAATGAGCAACCGTTTAGCAGAAAGTGAGTACTCCAAGTGGTGGCTTGATTTTTATTTAGAAGAAGCATTGGCCAAAGGCATCAAAGAGGTAGGAATTGTTGACCATCTTTATCGATTCAAAGAAACGCGTGCCTATTTTGAAAAATATATGGACCTAACCTCAGACGAAATCGGTGCTCAGCAGGCGCAATGGCTCGACAAAGTAATGGTTAGAAGCCTGGATGAATTTGTGTCCTTTATTCAATCACAAAAAGAAATATGGGCAGAGCGAGGCATACAGTTGAGGCTTGGCATTGAGGCCGATTATTTCAGTGGCGGCGAAGCAGAGCTCGCATCGCTTCTAAACGCTTATGACTTTGATTATATCATTGGGTCAGTGCATTTTTATGATGGATGGGGCTTTGATAACCCGGAGCTTCAGCATAGATTTAAGAATTACAACTTAAAGGAACTGTACAGAAACCATTTTGAAACAGTAAAAAATGCAGCAAAAAGCAATCTGTTTAACATCATTGCACATTTAGATAATATAAAGGTGTTTAATTTTCGTCCAGACGAAACAAGCTTGATTGAAATGTACCGCAATGTAGCAGAAACACTGGCTGCGAACAATATTGCAACAGAAGTAAATCCCGGACTCTACTACCGATATCCCGTAAAAGAAATGTGCCCAAGCACCACATTCCTTGAGATATTGATCGAAGCAGGTGTTGCATTCACGATGTCATCCGATTCCCACTTCCCAAACGACCTGGGCATCTACTCCAATGAAATCAAAAATATATTACTGAATAAAGGCATCAAAGAAATCGCAACCTTCCAGCAAAAACAACGAACAATGAAAGCACTGTAGGACCGCGGGGACAGGTTTGCTGGTCCACTTTTTTCAGGACCCTCTCCCCTTCCCCTAGGCTCCCTCCTTTTTCTTGCTCACCTCAACCACGGTAAATAAGCACTTTCTCAAAGGTCAGGCTGTCTAACCATAAAAAAAATTGCTTTAGACCGTGGAGAGCATGGGATGGTTCCTTCTCCCCCTCATCAAAAAGGAAGCAGGAGAACCGTCCCCATGCTTCCAAATAGAGCAATCTGCATCTCATATCAAGCCTTAAAACGGTCCCCAATTAATTAGAACCCCAATAACCAACGTCACAATGGCAATCACCAGCCAAATCAGGAACAATGGGAACACCCATTTTACCCACTTCGTGTAAGGAACCTTTGCCACAGCTAAACTTGCCATCAAAATACCTGAGGTTGGGAAGATAAGATTCGTTAACCCATCACCAAATTGATAAGCTTGTACTGCAACCTGTCTGGAAACCCCAACCATATCCGCTAAAGGTGTCAACAACGGCATTGCAATCATCGCCTGACCACTTCCGGAGTTAACAAAGAAATTTAAAAATGCATTAGAAAGAAACATTCCAATGGCCGATAATACTGGTGCTAAGCTTTCCAAAGGAACGGAGATTGCATAAACAATCGTATCGATGATTACTCCCTCTTCTAAAATAACGATCACGGATCTTGCCAGTCCGACAACTAGAGCACCGTAAACGAGCTTTTTCGTTCCCTCCAAAAATGTACTGGCAAAGGTGTTGTAATGCATACCGGCGATTATACCAGCACCTATCGAAATAAAGATAAAAAATGCCGACATATGATTAATTGTCCAGCCTAATTGGATTGAACCGTAAACGAAAAATACTAAGCATAATCCAACAAAGGTCAGCAATAGCTTATGCCTTGTTGTAAATGGGGCATCTAATGCACCCTCCTCATCGGACTCTTCATATACTCCCATAAGACTTCGACCCGGATCATCCATAACTTTTTTCGCATACCGCCACGTGTACCAGATTGTAATCGATACGATAAGTGCAAAAATGATTAGACGTAATGCCATACCTGAGAAGATTGGCAAGTCTGCAATGCCCTGGGCTACGCCAAGTGTATAAGGATTTATGAACCCGACACTAAATCCTGCAAAATTGGCACCAAAGGTAATAGCAACCGCAACAATCGGGTCAAGCTTCATTGCTCTTGCAATAATCACACCGATGACAACAAATGCAATGACCGAATTTGCTACAGCACCGACAGCTCCTGTTAAAGCAAAAAATAGAGAAACTACGGCAATTAACCAAAATTCATTATTCCTTGTCACCTTCACAGCCCGGTTGATGGCACCGCGTAATGCCCCTGACCGCTCAATGATTTCAAACATACCACCTGTAAAGAGAACCATAAAAATAATATCTGCCGATTGAATCATCCCCGTTTGGATTGCATTAAAGATATCAAGTAATCCAAGCGTTTGCCCCTCTTCTTGCTGATAAGTATTCGGAATGACTCTCTCTACTCCATTGACAACCTCTCTATCAAAGGCTCCTGAAGGGATAATAAATGTAGCTATATAACCTGCAAGCAATACCAGAAACAAAATAACATATGTATCCGGCATCTCCCACCTGGATTTTTTAGATTGATTAGACTCCTCATTGTGTAAATCATTTTTGTTCTTCATCGAATCCTCCAAGAAACATGTATTTATATAAATTCTAATACTAAAAGAATAAATGAATATCAGAAAATATAGTGTATAATTATACACTAAATATGTATAAAATCAAGTTGACATGCATTTCCCGAAATCAAATAGTGCTTAGAATAGAATCTTTCCCGGACATGGAACCCTCTTAGAAGCATAAAAGCATACCCGTCTTCCTCTTAATAATAAAAGGAAAACATAAGATCCGTTCCCCATGCTTTACTTTTATCAATTTGAAACAACTATTTTGTTCCGCCCGCTTTCTTTTGCCTGGTATAGTTCTTGATCAGCATTATTGATAAACCCAGACAAACTCTGTTCCTCAATATACTGTGCAACTCCCATGCTGACGGTCACATCAATCTTCTTAGTTTTGTAGATAAATCCTTCCTTTTCCACGATTTTTCTAACTCTTTCAGCTATATCCAAACCTTGCTTCAGGCTGGTGTTAGGTAAAATTATAATAAATTCCTCTCCGCCATATCGTATAAGGACGTCCGTTTTTCGAATTGCTTTTTTCGTAACTTTCACTAACCTTTTTAGTATCTTATCCCCGCAATTATGCCCATAAGTATCATTGATCTTTTTGAAGTGATCGATGTCCATGATCAAAATCAATAAAGGATTGTCCCCACTATTATCCAGGGTTAATGCTTTTTCCATATACAGATTCAGGAACCTTCGATTGTACGTTTTCGTCAGGGGATCAGTTACAGAAATTTCCTCTAGTTCTAGGACTAATCTTCTGTTCGTTATCTTTAGGTTAGAAATAAAAAGCAATAAAATCCACCAAACAATCTCTGAAACAACCAAGGAATACGGATTCGCAAAAATACTGAGCCCTTTGGAATATAACATTAACTGCATAACCACTTTGACAGCGGAGACTAATAAGCCAACCAATAAAACAACTTTCCATTTTGGAATTAAGACCACAGCAGAAACAGCTGGAATTAAAAATAAAATCCAAAGTGTCGGGTATGGGAAATAATAGTTAACTAGCAAAGTTCCAATAAAAGAAAATGGGATAAAGAAACATAAAAAATACTTATTGATCATCGAAGTTTTCCTCTCGTTCTACAGCATAGGATTTCCGTTCATTATGGAGAGCTCTTTATTATTTTATTATATTGAGTTAGGTATCGCTATCACCTAACCTTCTTATTTGAGTTATGATTTCTTACGGTAAAATAGGAGTGGGTTCTCATTTACTTTTGGTGGAAGTGGTCCATGGGGACAGGTTTATTGGTCCATTTCTTTTTCTGTCCCCGAGTCGCTTTCCCTTAGCTGTTTTTTCTTGCTCGCCTCATCCACGTTTAGAGCAGCGTTTGGTCGTTCTAAAATGCCAGGTTGGCCATTAAACGGCTATTTGAATGGCTGACCATAGTGCTACGCAAAGAAATAGCTGCCCTTAACAGAAGGGTGGCTACCTCTTTTTGACTATATAGCCGATAGTTACAATCATTGTTCGGACTGCTATTTAAGCAAATATCAATAAATCGCTTACTAATCCATAATGATCCATTAATTCACTATATTCAACGAGAATAACCTAAGCCTTAAGTCTTAATAAAAGTTACGTTTAAAGACCGTGATATAGTTATCAAGTTTAAGCTATACTTTTGTTATGACAGTAATATAGATATTAAAAAGGAAGGCAGTTGATTGAAATGAGGAGGGGAGCAATTATTGCTATACTTATAGCAGTTGCTGTTGCGTTAGTCATAATAAATTTTTTACAGTATGGGTTTAATGGGAAAGAGGAACAAAAGCAAACCATTAGCGAACAATTTGACAACATCGATGTAGAGACTGAAAATGTAAAAATTGAAATCCTGCCTGCAAGTGGCAGTACAGCAGAAGTTGAGTTAGCGGGAAATAAAAAAGGTAAATACAAGCTTACCACAAATGTGGAGGGAGATACGCTTCATGTCGAAGTAGAGAATAAGAGGTTTCAAATGTTTTCCATCGACTTCTTTAATCCATCACCAACATCTCTAAAAGTTTACCTCCCGGAGAAAGCATATGACACTGTTGAAGTTGTAACAGACAATGGACAAATAATTGCTGGTGGAATGGAAGCAGATCTTGTTAATATGGAAGCTGATAACGGAAAAATTTTGCTGGATAAGATAAAAAGCAGTTTGATTAATGTAGAGGTAGATAATGGTGAGGTTTCATTAGAAAATATCGAAGGAGAAATTCACGGCACATCAAATAATGGTCGGATCTCTTTAAAAACGGAATCATTGGATCGGCCACTTACACTGGAAACAGATAATGGAACTATCGATATTCAAACAGTAGAGCCACCCACAAATGCCACTTTTGATATCACCCTAGATAATGGAAAAGTGAATGTTTTTGGTGAATCAAACTATGATTCAGTGATTGGCAATGGAGATAATGTAATCAAACTGACAGCAGATAACGGAAAAATAACGGTCCGATAGAGATGATTGAATGGTTTAATTGGTAGATGATGGGCAATCCCCTGCGAATAGGAATGTAAATTAAACTGTGTAAGCAAGAGAACATGCCTCCTGCTGCTCAGTTTTTATTTTTATTGTAAGGATATAAACGCAGATACAGTTCAGATGCTAATCCACATACTTCGATCTTATTTTCAGCAAACTACCATAATCTCCCAGCATCCATGAAATGCCTCAAAACTAAAATTTTTGTAACACGATTTTTAACTAAATTTAGCGTTTCTCATTCGAAATGTAGGTAATAAAAACTAAAATGCACCTAAAAAACCCAAAAACATTACATTGAAAATGCCTCCCCTCAAAAATTAGTTCTTTAGACTCTGATCCTTATCACCCACAAATTAACAAACCCTTCACAATCCCAAATTGACAGTATTTTAACCGCTCCCTATACTAACTTTAGTTATGTTACTAGATTCATAGAAAACAATTATTCTTGTAGAGGAGTGTAGTTAAATGAGCAATAAGAATTGGAGATCGTCGCTTAATGTTGCTTTGTCGCTTGGATTACTATTTTCAACAGCACCAATGACTGTTAGCGCTGAAGAAGATCTTTCACAACAAGAGGCTTCGCTTCAACAAGAAGGTTTAAAGGAAATCTATTTAGATGCAAACTACAAAACTGGTAAATTGATGGTTCATGATGCTAGTGTTTCGATTACATTAGAGCCTGGAGCGGACATTAAAAACGGCGTTGTCGTAACTGGGGATTATGCGGAATTCCATGGGGACGGTTTTGCAGATACCCCTGTAACGATTAAGCCGAAAAACGCTGGTGCGGTTGTTGACTTTAATAACAATGAGATATCGAACGTGGTCATTGAAGGTGACATGGTCGCTGAAGTCAGAGGCGCGGAAAATATTGAGGAGATTGAATATGTAAAAGGGGCAAATCCTGAAAACATTCATTTTCCGAAACCTTTTGACTTAACAATTATGCATACGAACGATACGCATGCAAATCTGGATAATATCGCTGAAACAGTAACAGCAGTTAATGAAGTTCGAGCAGAAAAGGCCGATTCTCTCCTGCTTAGTGCTGGAGATGTTTTCTCTGGAACACTATATTTTAATGAATTCCTTGGACAGGCAGACTTGCAGTTTATGAATCTCATGGGATACGATGCAATGACCTTTGGAAACCATGAGTTTGATTTAGGTTCAACACCTGAAGGACATCAAGGGTTAGTGGATTTTATTGAAGGGGCTCAGTTCCCATTTGTAAGTTCAAATGTAGATTTTTCACAAGATGAAAAGTTTACTGGACTCTTCAGTGATTTAATTTCCAGTGAGCCTGAAGACGGTAAGATTTACAATGGGATCATTAAAGAAGTGGACGGGCAAAAGGTCGGTATTTTCGGCTTAACAACCGCCGAAACAGAATCTCTTTCAAGTCCTGGTGCTATAAGCTTCTCAGACTACCTTGAAGAGGCAGAAAAAGCCGTTGAGGCATTTGAAGGACAAGGTGTAGATAAGATTATCGCTTTAACTCATATTGGCTATGATGATAATGCAGCGGTGGATAATGACTTAACATTGGCAGCGGAAGTTGACGGGATCGATGTTATTGTCGGCGGACACTCTCATACAGCACTTACTGAGCCTGCAGTTGTAACTGCAGATGGAAATGGTGAAGAGAAAGATCCTACTGTAATTGTTCAAGCGGGCGGAAACAATAGCTATCTCGGAGTGCTTGATGTTCAATTCGATGAAAACGGTACTGTTATCGGACAAGCTGGTGAATTAATTGCTATCGGCAGTCAAGAAGAGGATCCAGAGGCTGCGGCAATGCTCGAGCCATACCAATCGCAAATTAATGAAGTTGCTCAAACGGAAATAGGGGCTACAGCCACTGCCCCATTGGAAAACCCACGTACAAATGGCGATAATACTGCACCAAGTGTACGTAAAAATGAAACCCCATTAGGCAACTTAATTACCGACGGAATGCTTGCAAAAGCAAAAGAGGTATATAGCGAAGATGTCATCATGGCTTTGCAAAATGGTGGTGGGATTCGCGCAGCAATTGATGAAGGTCCAATTACAGTTGGTGAAGTAATTACTGTTCTTCCATTCGGGAATACGTTAGCCGTAATGGATATAACGGGTGCTGAGCTAAAAGCAGCCTTTGAACATAGTTTACAGAACTATCCAAATGAAAGTGGTGGCTTCTTGCACCTCTCTGGCGGACAACTTACCTATGATTCTTCAAAACCAGCAGGACAGCGGGTTGTATCGGTTTCTTACCAGGATGAAAACGGAAATGATGTCGAAATTCAAGATGATGTCAGGTATACGATCCCAACGAATGCATTTACAGCTCAAGGTGGAGACGGATTTGATATGTTTGCAGCTGCTTATGCAGAAGGGCGCGTAACTGACCTTGGACTTTCTGACTGGAGTAATTTTGCAGAACATCTAGTTGATCTTGGTACCATCACTCCTGAAGTAGAGGGTAGAATAGTAGATAAAGCGGATCAAAACTAAATAGCAATCACCAACCCGGAACCGTCAATTTAATTGATGATTCCGGGTATTTTTCTTTTATTTACCGTGATAATTCTGTATAACTGGCAGCATGAAGGTCATGGAAAGTAAGTAATTAAAACAATCACATGCCAAATAAACCTCGTTGTCGTATAATGGTCCTATCAGACAAGAGATTGGAGAATGAACATTGTATAAATTAATCGCAATAGACATGGACGGGACGCTTTTAAATGACCGTCATGAAGTACCAGAAGCTGTAAAACACACATTAGATGAAGCAAAAAGACAAGGGATTAAAATTGTCCTCTGCTCCGGACGGCCGATTGGTGGCATGAGAAGATATATTAAAGCACTAAACTTAGATCAGGAAGGCGACTTTGTCATCGCATATAATGGAGCATTTGTGCAAGATACACATACAAACGAGATTGTAGCGGAATTATCACTTGGACGTGACGATTTAGTAAAGTTGTATGACCTCAGTATCGAGTTGAACACACCAATGCATTTTTTTGATGCGGAAAGTCTTTATTCCCCGAACAAAAATATCAGTGAATTTACGGTATTGGAATCGTATTTGAATAAAATTCCATTAAGTTATCGCCAGGTGAGCGACGTGCCTGCAGATCTATCCTTACCAAAAATCATGTATATCGATCAGCCGGACAACTTAGTTCAAACCATTCAAGCACTTCCAGAAAACATAAAAGAACAGTATACGATTGTACAAAGCTCCCCATATTTCCTAGAATTTGTTCATCCTAGTGCAAGCAAAGGAAACGCAGTGAAAAAACTTGCCGAACAGCTTGGTATAAAGCAAGAGGAAGTAATGAGTATTGGTGATAATGGAAATGATTTATCCATGATCAACTATGCAGGGTGTGGCGTGGCAATGGATAATGCCATTCCAGAAATCAAAGCAGCCGCCGATTTTCAAACCCGAAGCAATAATGAAAGCGGAGTTGCACATGCAATCGAAAAACTTGCATTAGAGCCTTTGCGTGTAAGTGTTAAATAGTAGAACGATTTTAGTGTAGTTCATATTGGATTTTATCAAAATAAAAACTGCAAGCTTGGGATTAACTATACCGATGCTTGCAGTTTTTTGTATTTTATTTTATTGGTTTACAGCAGTGAGGAGCCTGGAACTTGTCCTGAAATCCCACAGAACGTATGCTTTGGATTTTAGTGTATTCCTTCCATTAAGCTTTTTGTTTTTCCTTTTTAGCTTGAACTAATTGTCCGCCACCATTTTTAAGATATTCAACGATTCCCTCTGCTGCACGGTAGGATAATGCACCTACCGTTCCTGTTGGATTATATCCGGCATTTTGCGGAAATGCTGAAGCGCCAACAACAAATAGATTGTCAACATCCCACATTTGCAAGTAACTATTGACCGCAGACGTTTCAGCATCTGCACCCATAATCACCCCGCCAGTATTATGTGTGGATTGGTAAACAGCAACATCGTATGGCGCTAATTCTTGCATGGTATCCACATGATCTGCACCCATCTCAATTAAGATCTCTTCACATCTTTTGGCTAAGTATTCAGCTAACTTCCGGTCTTGTTCTTTGAAATCATACGTCAGACGAATTAATGGATCTCCATTAGAATCTTTATATGTTGGATCAAGATCAAGGTAATGATCTTTAAAGGCCATGGATGCTCCTTCACCACTTACGGTTAGTGTAGCATTCGTATATTTTAAGGAAGCCTCTTTAAATTCTTGCCCCCATGATGGTGTACCGGATGGCACAGGGTTATTCGCAATCGGCCGTTGACCTGTTTGCTGATGAATAATCATTCCCCCATGAATAAAGTCTAAATCGGTATGGTCAAAATTATCGCCGTTATAATCATCCAAAAGAATACCTAATCCACCTGCACCAGCAAACATATTGAATTTCTTATCATCAAAGAAACCAGTCGACTTCCCTATTCTTATCTGATATGCATAGTTTTTCCCAACAGATCCTGTACCATCTTCAGAATTATACGCTTTCCCGAGTTCAGATAATAGAAGAAGGCGTACATTATTAAAGACATAACTTGTCAAGACAACGACATCTGCAGGCTGTTCAAATTCCTCACCCGTATTCAAATCCGTGTACAGTACACCAGTAGCCTTCCCATTACCATCATGAAGAATGCGTGTTACATAAGAATGTGCACGTAATTCAAAATTCCCTGTTTCCTTTGCTACAGGCAATACCGTAACAATCGGATCAGCTTTTGCACCATACTCACAACCAAAACGTTCACAAAATCCACAATACTGACATGCAACACGAGAAATACCGTCCGGGTTTGTATAATCCTCTGACAGGTTAGCGGATGGTTGCACATATGGATTTAATCCCAGCTTCTTTGCTGCTTCCTCGAATAATTTCATATTTACAGTCTTTTTCATTGGCGGAGTTGGAAACGGATTCGACCGATGCCCGCCTAATGGGTTATCTTCGCCTGAAATGCCGGCCATTTTTTCATATTTATCATAATATGGCTCAATTTCATCATAAGTAATTCCCCAGTCTTGAATTGTCATATCCTTAGGAATTTTTCCTTCTCCATATTTTGCAATGGTTTGACTGCGGAGCTCGAAATCATATGGCAAGAAGCGGAAGTTCTGTCCGTTCCAGTGAACACCGGCACCACCTACACCATCTCCTAGCAAGAAAGAACCATATCTTCTCATTGGGAGTGCACGCATATCTTCATTATTGCGGAATGTAACTGTTTCTTTCGATAGGTCTTGCATCATGCCATGTCTTTGCGCATATCTAAGTTCATCATGCATCATATAATAGTCTTCTGTTTTTCTATCGTTACCACGTTCAATACCAACTACCTTTAGTCCCTCTTTTGTAAGCTCGGAAGCAATAATTCCTCCTGCCCAGCCAACCCCAATAATTACGGCGTCCGTTTTTGGTAATTTCGTTGCCATCTATAACTCCCCCAGTTGTTTTAATCTATTTTATTGATCCCTTAGTAAAATACTAAATTTTGTTTTTAAAGCTATCTAACTCAAGTGAAATTTATTACTTATTCAATTATTAGTGATTGTGTTGTGAATTCAATGCTTTTGGTTTAATTTCAGTAAACTCTTCTTCGATAATATCAAGGTAGCTCATTTGATGTCCCGGGAAGTCCTTCATCTCCCATCCTGCCATTCTAGCATTACCACCATATAATGGATCCGCATAGGCACCTTCAAGTGTAGCTGTGCGCAATTCACTAAAGAAATGGGATGAAGTTGTGCCACTTAGTTGCACATTACCTTCGTCAAACTCTGTTAAAACAGCATCCTGTTCTTCTTCTGTAAGCTCCGGAAAATTTTTCTGATATGTTTTTTGACTATAATCCTGGATTCCTTTTAGACCAATTGTAAAGATTTGTTGTCTATTCAGGCGACCTTGATAACCTTGTGTCGGCTCACCAGGGAAGAACGGACCTGAAGTGTATTCAGTTGCTCCAGTGCCCCAACCACCAGCTAATTGGTGGTCGATGTAATATGCGACTAATAACTCTTTAGCTCCCGGTCCGTTATCATCTTCCGGGAAAATGCGCTCTGTAGCAGCATCTGTAATACTAAACTGTTCTGGGGTGAAGTACATTAACGCCACATTATGATTTTCTGTGTGACTATTTGCTGGTGAAGTAGATGCTGGTTCTGCTGGTTCACTTGTTCCATTCATTCCAAGTAATCCGCCTAATGCTCCACCGACTGCAATACCCCCAACAGCCATACCAGAATTCTTTAAGAATTTACGTCTTGAGGAATCGGTTGTCTTCAGTTGTTTCTCATCATTCGTTGACATAAAAAAAGCCTCCAATTCTTAGAAAATTTGAAGTAAAGAGAGGTGGAAAAGCATCGTAAGGGATTTCCTTCCCCAGTCGATTATGCAGTTATCCCCGAATTTGTATAATTCATCTTCTTTGTGCTTGGTTTGTTCATGAATTTAGTCGCCAAATATAATGGTCGCGCTTTCATACAATATAATCAAGCTATCAAAATAGATTCTCTTTATTTCTGCTTAAATCATATGAATTACTAGATTAAAACGATAAAGAAATCCATGTATTGAATTTCCCACCATAAAATAATAAAAATTATTTTAATTACGCTTAATTATTATAATTTTTTATAAAATTACGGTAACTAAATTTTAGGACTTCTAAACTAATTTGTCAACCTATTTACTTCTATATTTTTCCAACAATTGGTCATCCAGTTCTATTGCAGAGTGGCTTTCGGCTTAGGTCTATTAAACTATCTATTTTCACATAAATCATAAAGTAAATTAATATGCGTTTAATGCCATTATATTAAAATTTAACTACAACTAAGAAAGGGGTTTTTTTATGAAAATGAGATCATTAACCGGAATCATCATTGCAATCGCTGTAATCTTAATGACAACTAGCTTCACCAATTCTTCCGTACAAGGGAAGACCAATGAGAATGAAAAACTTCAATTCAACTCTGAGGGGGAATACAAAATTGTGCAATTTAACGATATTCAGGATGACGAGGATATCGATTCCCGTACAATAGAATTGATGGATAAGGTGCTTGATGAGCAGAATCCAGATTTAGCAATTTTAAATGGTGACATGCTTAATGCTGACATGGAAACACCGGAAGAGGTGAAACAAGCCATCGATAACATTGCACAACCGATGGAAGATAGGGGTGTCCAATGGGCAGTTACTTTCGGTAATCATGATGAGGACCATACACCGAAGACAGGAATGAACGAAGCAGATATGCTGGAAGTTTATATGTCTTACGAACATAATGTAAACAAACCGGGAGCTAAGGATATTACCGGAACTGGAAACACTAACTTGGTTATCAATAACTCCAAAAATTCAGAGCCGGCTTTTAACATTTGGCTGTTTGATAGTGGGAGATATGCCCCGGATGAAATAGCTGAACAGAATTTCGATGGATACCAAACATGGGATTGGCTCCGTCATGATCAAGTAGCATGGTATTATGAAACTTCGGAAAAACTGGAGCAAACAACTGGCCATAAAGTTCCATCTTTGGCATTCATGCATATTCCTCTTCCAGAGTTCGAGTTTATGTGGTATGCAAGTCCTTATGAAAGAACAGAGGAAAGTCATCAGGAAGCAGTGGAAAAACATAATATCGTAGGTGAAAAGAACGAATGTGTCTGCACTGGGCCTTTTAACAGCGGGATGTTTGCGGCTATGCTGGAAAGAGGCGATGTGAAAGGTGTCTTCTCTGGTCATGACCATATCAATACATATGTTGGTGACTATTATGGCATTAAATTAGGTTACGCAGGCAGCGTGGGATATGGAGCCTATGGCCTTGGCGGCGAGGAAAACAACAGGCTGCGCGGCGCCCGTGTATTCCACTTGGATGAAAATGACGAGAATGTCCTGGTTGATACAAAAATGCTCTTCGCTGAGGATTATGGAATAGAATAAGCTAGTTAATTACTTGGCAAAAAATATTTATCACAAAGCCACCCTAAAAAATTTGGGTGGCTTTGTATTGGCTTCCCTTTAAATTAAGTGTGAATAAACCATTTAACAGATAAACGTGTCAGTTGTTGTGTGGGACTGATTCCAACCTTTGCACTCAACGCGCGTTTTCATCCATATGCGCAAACCCTGCATCCGTATTCACTTGACCAACTATTTTTTTCTGAGTAACATTTTCCCCATCCAACCATGCTTTAAAATCAAATTCAATCGGCTCCTGGTCACCACCGATCGCAATCCAAGCCTTTTTCTGTTTTGGGAAATAAGCTGATGTATGTAATGTTCCTGACCAGCTTTTATAATTATCTACAAAGACGCCTTTATCCGTATCATTCAACAGTCGGAATGCACTGTATCCATCTGTCGCCTGATCTTTTCCCTTCCGAATCGCATCCAACCGCTCCTGAGACTCATCGATATAACGGCGATTTTCATGCTGCAACACTTCGAAATGATTCGTACATACATTGGCCTGACTTACTTTCACAGACCGAGGAGTTGCTTCAAGCACAAACGTCTCTTCCTTTTCGTCGAGTACTATGTAGCTAAATGATGTCCGATGCGGAATTTCCTTCACAAGTGCGATTGCTTCCTCAACATTTGCACACGTTTCTAAAATGATCCTTCCAATCATATGGCAAATGAACCCATCACCTGGTTCCTTACGATTGATAAAATTATAGCCCATCGCAAGTCCCTTCTCGTTCATCCCGTCCATCCGACCGGTAATTCGCTGTGATGGACCAACAAACGCGTAACCGCTGTCAGTCGGTTGGAAAAAGTTATAGCGCCCTTCATAGGTTTTCGGATGATAATCATAATTACGGATCAGATAATCCTTTCCCGTTAAGATTGAACATCCGCTGTACACTGGCTGGACCCGATAATTGCCAAAATCACGCAAAATGATATCCATCGGCTTCTCGAGTGCATCCCGCAATCCTTCAAGCTCCTCCCAGATTTGAGGCGCGAACTGCAAAAATGCCTGCTTCGCTTCCCTCTCATCAATCGTAAACCGAGGTCTTCTTAGCTTCCAATGGCGATGCCTGTTTTTGACAATAAAAGAATCTTTTATACTTTCCCCTTGCATAAACCCGAAATCATAGTGATTCCCGCGAAATTGAATAATGTCACTGTAAACCTGCCTCACGACGCTCACCCTTCTCATTTGTTCATTTACAAATCATTTAATCAATAAAATCAGTATACAGGAAATCATCGATGGAGTGGGGTTAGGGAGATTTTTACAGTTGGGACCTTGTTATTGTGGAGGTATAAAATTATTTCTGGATTCAATTATGCTTTTTTAAGAGCGATAAATCTAACCTTTCTAGTTGCATGCTCAGTAATTCCCTCGGTCAGCCACTTACGAAGCATTTCAGAATCTCCGCTATTCTTAAGATAAATAGAATATAAATGCAGAAGGGGAGCAATAGTGCGTGTCTCTCTTACGTACCCCTGTCAGTAAAGTGATATATGGTGTTATTAACTGCCCCCACAACTCCTGCCTATTCTTAAAATGGACCGAGGAACCTGTCCCTGTGGGCCTGTTAGTCAAACTCTATATTAATTTTCTTTTTGTCGTCTGGCAGTTTTGGCATTTTCACTTCCAGGACCCCATTCCTGTAAAAAGCGGTTACTCCTTCTGAAGATACCGGTGACGGAAGCAGTACGGATCTCTGGAAATTACCGGCAAAGCGCTCCTTCCTATGGATGTTATCCCCATTTACTTCATTTGTTACATTTATAGAACCGGAAATTGTTAAAACATTACTCTGAACATCGATCTCCAAATCCTCCTTTTTCTTTAAGCCCGGAAGATCACAGATTGCCACCACCTCGTCCTCTGTTTCATGGATATCTATTCGGATCCCATCAGAGTTAAGTATTCCATCTAAAGAAAAAGGGAAATCGGAAAAAATGCGTCCGAAATCTTTTCTCATGTTTCTCAGCTGCCTGAACGGATCGTGCGTCACGATTCATTACCTCCTTTAAAATAATTTAATCAGCAGAACACAATCTAATTTATTATATGAATGAGAAGGGAATGTTGGGATAGCTTAAAGCCCATTCGTGCTATTACGATACTATCAATAATGCGAAGCAGGTATTTATTTAAACAAAAAAATACCTCTCCCTAAGTGGGAAAGGTATTTCTTTTAAATATTTTCTATTACACTTCTGGTGTTTCTACTGGTTCATCTGTTGCTGGATCCTCAGCTGGATCTTCTGTTACAGGACCTTCAACTGGCGTTTCTTCTGCTGGGTCTTCCGTTACCGGTTCTTCAGCTGGTACTTCTTCTGCTGG
>NZ_KV392042.1:145278-320151 GCF_001618145.1 Oceanobacillus damuensis | reverse complement strand
GATCCCGGACGGCAGCAGATGCACATATCTCCTGAAAAAAACCTGTCGCAGTTTACAGAAACTACGCGTTAGTTAGGTGAACATCAAAGTCACTCTAAGTTTAGGCCAGTTAAATGGTAGAACTTATTTTATTGGTCCATAAGTTGAGTCCTATAAATATTCTCTCGCATAATATATTTTTCCGTTCTGAATGTCATCGGAAGTTATTATATCGACAAGAACCCCGCCTACAAGATCTGTATCCTTTAAAAGATTATTTTGCTTATATCCCTTAAATTTCTCTACTTCAGCAAATTCAGCCTTTGAGCTGGAACGGATTTTCTTCTGCATTTCTGTATCCATAATCCCTGGGCTGAAAGCTATAATTTTGTTATCGGTGCTCAGTTCTTCCTGTTCCAATGCTGCAGTTTTTGTATACATATTCATACTTGCCTTCGTCGAACAATACGCACTCCAGCCATACATCGGTGATTCTGCCGCACCGGAAGTGATATTTGCACCTATAAGTGGAACACCCTTTTCGGTTGATTCATTAAGAAAATAATTTGTAAGTACCATCGGAGCCACAGAGTTTACGTGGACATGTGTTAACAGATCATTGGGTTTTATATGCATTGACTGTTCAATCGGCTCGACAATACCTGCATTATTGACTAAATAAACAGCTGTCGGATTTTCCAGAAAAACAGCTTCACTTATTTCCTTACACGTTTGTTCCAAAACAGCTATATCCGCAAGATCACATGATATATGTTTATAGGTTGTGTTATTTTCTCTAGCTATTGCTGATAAATGATCATTTGTACTTCGCGATAACCCAATAACATTTACTCCGGTTTCCAAAAACAGCTTGGCAATTGATTCACCAAGCCCTTTTGAGGCACCTGTTACAATAGCGTATTTCATCAGATAATCCCCACCTTCTCATTATGTCGCTTTAAATAAAATACCCTGAAACAGAGGGACAGAAACCGGATGATTGCATTAATCCTTCAGTTATTTTCCTCCCATAGGTTCTGCAACTATAGGTACAGGTATATCCGCTTATTTCTTCACTTCATTCCAGTAATACACAAGTGTTTCCATTCCTTTATCAAAACTGTCGAGTGGAAAACTTTCATTTGGAGAATGCAAGCGATCCTCAGGTGTACCAAACCCGAGCAATACGATTGGCATATGATAGATATCCTCAATCCATTCAACAACCGGAATAGAGCCGCCCATTCTTAGATAGACAGTGTCTTTTCCAAATGCTTTCGTATAGCTTTCCGCCGCTTTTTTAATAAGCGGGTGTGTCGGTTCTACTTTATATGCTTTTGCTGAAAGCTTCTCCTTTTTCACTTCCACTCTTACTCCGGAAGGTGCTGCTTTATTTACATGTGCTTCCAGTAACTGCTGGATTTTATCTGGATCCTGACCTGGAACAAGACGACAGGTTATCTTTGCTGTTGCTTGAGAAGGAATAATTGTTTTGGTTCCCTCACCTTGGTAGCCTCCGAAAATACCGTTAATTTCTAAAGTTGGACGACCCATCGTATGCTCTTTTGCAGTGTACCCTTGTTCAGATACTGTCTCTTGGATTCCGGCTGTTTCAACAAAGTCTTCCCCAGGAGCCTCCTCCATTAGCTTTCGTTCCTCTTCTGACAGTGCTTCTACGTCATCATAGAAACCTTCCACAGTGACTACTTCATTCTCGTTTTTCATGGATGCAAGGATGTGACTTAGCGCCATAATTGGATTTCTGACTGCTCCCCCATACATTCCGGAATGCAAATCATGGTCCGGACCATTTACGGTAATCTCAATCCCCGTAAAGCCTTTTAGTCCATAAAGGATGGTTGGTTGATTTTTGGCTGCCATCCCAGAATCGGAAATTACTGCGAAGTCTGCCTGGAACTGATCTTTTTTCTCCCTTAGAATCTCATAAAGATTTTCACTTCCGATTTCTTCTTCTCCTTCAATGCAGACCTTCACATTGATCGGAATCTCGCCTTCTGTTTTCATATAAGCTTCGAAAACTGCCAAATGCATAAATACCTGACCTTTATCATCACTCGATCCGCGCGCATAAAGTCTTCCCTCTCTCACTTCGGGTTTAAAGGGATCACTTTTCCATAAATTGATCGGATCTACAGGCTGCACGTCATAATGCCCGTAAAACAATACCGTTGGTGCATCTTTACCTGCTCCATTATATTCGGCATAGACAAGTGGGTGTCCATCTGTTTCCTGTTGTTCCACTTTGTCAAAACCGATATCATTCAGGTATGTAACGATGAAATCTGCCGCTTTTTTCACATCATTTTTGTGATTGCTGTCCGTGCTTATACTTGGTATGGATAGGAATTCATTTAATTTCCCCAGCAGGTGATTTCTGTTGTCTTTCAAGTATTGCAATGCTTTTTCGCTCATAACACATACCTCCGAGTTCATTTGATACTTCTATATTAGCATAAGGGGAAATAAAAAGGACAATCCGTTAAATGGACTGCCCAATGTGTTTATTCATGCAATGCTGCCTGCAGATCTTCAATTAAATCTTCAGCGTCCTCTATCCCTATAGATATACGGATTAAGCCGTCGGTAATTCCAAGCTCTCTCCTTCTGTCCGCCGGTATGGAGGCATGTGTCATTTTAGCTGGAATGGAAATGAGACTTTCTACAGCTCCAAGACTCTCTGCCAGCGTAAAGTACCTCACTTTGGCAAGTACTTTTTCTGCCTCTTCCCCACTGCCAACATCAAAAGAGACCATTCCGCCAAATCCTGCTGCCTGTTTTACGGCAATTCCATGCCCTGGATGACTTTCTCTTCCAGGATAATAAATTGTGGAGACCTTTTTATGATTCTCCAAAAAGGAGACGATTTTCTTTGTATTCTCTTCGATTGCTTCCATTCGCAATGCCAGCGTTTTTATGCCGCGCATCAAAAGCCAGGAATCCTGTGGACCAAGCACCGCACCGACAGAGTTTTGAATGAAATGAAGCTGTTCAGCAAGTTCTTTTGTCTTGACAACAACCAAACCGGCAACAACATCACTGTGGCCACCGATATATTTTGTGGCGCTGTGAAGAACAATATCCGCCCCAAAGTTCATAGGTTGCTGCCAATATGGCGTTGCGAAGGTATTATCGACGATCAGTAATAAATCATGTTTTTTTGCGATTTCTGCCATTTTTTGCAGGTCGGTAATCTTCAATAACGGATTTGTAGGTGTTTCAACAAATATGGCTTTTGTATTTTCGTTAATCGCAGCCTCTACAGCCTCCGTTGAACTTGTGTCTGTAAATGTATGGTGCAAGTTAAAACGATTTAATACTTTGGTCATTACCCGGTAAGACCCACCGTATACATCATCTGTCATGACGACATGGTCACCGGCATTAAATAACATCATAACCGAACTGATAGCCGCCATTCCAGATCCGAACGCAAATCCTGCATTGCCGTTTTCCAAATCGGCAATTACCGTTTCCAATGCAGTACGGGTTGGATTTCCGGTGCGTGAGTATTCATAGCCTCGGTGGTTCCCCGCTCCATCCTGTTTATACGTACTCACCTGATAAATCGGAACAGAAACAGCACCCGTTTTTTCATCACCTGTTATTCCACCATGAATCATTTTTGTTTTTGATCTCATTAATTACTCTCCCCTTCCTTTTATCAGGTAGTTTCGTATATATTCTTGCTCAAATATCGATCACTTCCATCTGGAAACACCGTTACAATATTTTCCCCTTTAGATGCTTTTCCAGCCTCCTTTAGAGCAGCATACATTGCAGCACCTGAAGAACTGCCGACAAGCAAGCCTTCTCTGGCGGCTAGTTCCTTTACCATTAGAAAGGCATCTTTATCAGAAACTGTGTAGATTTCGTCTATATAAGACCTATCGAAGTATTCGGGGAAAAATTCCATCCCTATTCCTTCCGTCAGATGTGAACCCGGGTCACCGCCACCGATGATGGACCCCTCCGGCTCTACAATTGCGGTTTTTATAGTTGGATTCATTTCTTTCAAAAATTTGGAAGTCCCCATAAATGTCCCTCCAGATCCGGATCCAGCAATAAAAACGTCCACTTTCCCGTTAAGATCTCTCCAAATCTCAGGTGCCATTGTTTTATAGTAAGTTTCTGGATTGGCTCGATTTGAAAATTGCTTTGGAGAAAAACTGTTTGGAATCTCATTCAATAATTGCTCGGTTTTTTCAATTGCTCCAGTCATACCTTTATCCCTGGGTGTATGAACAATTTCAGCTCCTAAAGCAATCATTAGCTGCTGTTTTTCTCTGCTGAAGTGCTCGGGTACACAAAAAATCACAGACAAGTTCTTTTCCAGCGCTGCAATTGCAAGCCCAATACCTGTATTTCCCGCTGTTGGTTCGATAATCGTGCCACCTTCAGCAAGCTTTCCGCTTTCGATAGCATCTTTAATCAGTTCCATGCCCAGTCGATCTTTCACACTGCCCCCAGGATTGAAATACTCCAGCTTTGAATACAGGCGCACTCCTTCAGGCAATGCAAAACTTTTTATTTCCAGCAAAGGAGTTTCACCAATTAATTCATGTATTGATCTATAAAGTGCCATTATTTTCCCTCACTTAAACAAAAGCGGAAGCTGATGGGTTGAAAAATCCATAGATCTGGGCTGATATATTTACTGCTTGTTACTTCCGCTGATGCTATTCTATCCTAAATTTCACACCAATAATCTTTTAACTGCGGGTAACCATCTGATTTTCTCTTTGTTAATATTGCTAAAAATAAGGTTATTTGCTCAAAGTCATTTTCGCACTGTTTTTTGATATTTACCGATTCAGTATCCTAAAAAACTTCGTGCCATTCACTTCTGTGATTCAGCATTTCTTCCGCAATTTCTTTTGCACCTTCCAGACTATGGTTTGCTGCCCAGCCACACTGTACTTCATTGCATGCCGGAACCTCGTTGGCTTCCATAACATCCTTTAGCGTGTTTTCAAGCATCGAAAGGACATCCTCATAGTCTTCGTGATTAATGAGTGACAAGTAAAAACCTGTTTGGCAGCCCATTGGTCCTATATCCAAAACAGAATCTGTATGATTTCGAATATTCTCCGCCATTAAATGTTCCAAGGAATGGAGTCCAGCCATCTCCATGTGTTCTTTATTCGGCTGCTTAAAACGGATATCATACTTTTGAACCTTATCACCGTTAGCACCTTCTGTTACTCCTACTAAACGAACATATGGTGCTTTTACTTTTGTATGATCAAGATTAAAACTTTCCACATTCATTTTTTTATCCATCGTATAATCCCTCTCCTCTTTGGCTTATTTTTTGTCAGCGGTAATCACCCAAACAAAATCGTTCATTTGTTTAAATGATACATCAAAATGATGCTTTTCAAAAGCATTCTTTATTATATCAAGAGTCGGGTAATATTCACGATTCAAATCTGCAGCCAAATCAAGAAATCCTTTATCGATAGCCTCAGCAATCTTCAATTGCTTGTCGGCTTCGCTTCTGAACATCGTGTCTCCAAACACAATTCTCCCATTACCAGGAAGAATTGCGGCAAACCTCCCGATTGCTGTTTCTTTTTCATCATCCGTTAAATGATGAAAGGCATATGTGCTGACAATAGTCTCAACATCATTCGGCAATTCGGGGTAGTTGATAAAATCACCATCCAGTACGATCAGTGATGAAATTTTTCTGCTTGCGATTTGTCGCATTGCTTTGGAAGGTTCAATTCCGATTACATGATGACCAGCCGCAATCAGTTTTAAGGATAAATTGCCAGTCCCCACACCAAACTCTGCAACCCGCCCAGTGCTTTGCCTCACAACTTCTTCCAGAATTTCTTCATAATTTGCAAAAACATCTTTATACTGTGGGTCTTCTCCTACGACACTCTTATCATAATCCGTTGCCCATTCCTCAAACAACTCAATAAACTCTCTGCCCATTTTTATCACCTCATAGTTGACTAAAACATAGTAAATTACTATGGTTACTATGAATTATATGTATACAATATAACATAGGTTTCTTTCTTAATCAAAAAAATAAAATAAAGTGGATAGGACATTACTATGAGTACCATTACTAAAACAAATGGTTTCGAGACAGGAAAAAAATCCGAACTAATTCGAATTCTAACTAAAGAATTCTGAATCACTGTTCGGATTTTTCTATAGATAAACCACTTTTGTGCCAGTCTCAATTTATCTGTTTTGTGGGAAAATACGTTGGACCATATTTCCAATCTGATCAAAGAAACCTTCCACTGGACGACCTGCATTCATATCATCGACATAATTATTTGTTAAATCGACAAAATCGGGGTTTGTTGAAACATACACATTATCAATATTGTTATCGACTGATCTGACGATATCCCCTATTTCATCTTTAACTTCTTCTGTAAGTTCATCTTCGCCCATGCCGTTGTTTCCGTTGTTTCCATTGTTTCTGTTGTTGTCATGGTTTCCGTTATTTCTGTTTGTCCCTTGATTTTGTTCATTGTTGTCTGTATCTAAAGTCGCCGCTACGTATGCATTATTATCCGTTGTGAGAACTTGTACGCCACTGACACCATCAACTTCTTCTGTTATGCGTTCTGCAGCTTCCTCGGATACATCATATTGGTTATTGCGATTTCCAATATTTCTTGTATTATCACGGTTTTGGAAGCGGTCAGCATCTCTTTCCATCGTATTATTACGAACATTTGTCATTCCATCACCAGTATTGTCATTGTACCCGTCAGGTGCTCTATTACCCGCTCCAGTTAAATCTTCCTGGCCTGTGTTGTCGGCATTCTGACACGCAAATAAAGTCAGCAAAAATACCGCAAATATGCTTAATAATTTAAACTTAGTTTTCAATTTACATTCCTCCTTACGTGTTTGAATTTAGTATGTTACGGAGAAATGTATCTATTCTTTTTAAGAATATCCTTTTTATGGTATTCACACCATATATGTTACGGTCATTATATATATAAAGCGGGAAAACATATAAGTAACCCTTGACAATCAAGGAGGGGTAACAATGATTCCGGACTACGACAAGGCTCTATACTATACGCTATGGGGACAATGGGATGACCTGCTAGTATTAATGGTTCGGACAAAGGACGATATCCTGTCAAAAAAAATCGAACAATTTCTGAATGCCTACCATTACTCATTAGACCAGACTAAAGTGATCGATACTCATGATACACTTCTTTACTATTTGGACCATGCGATGAAATACGATCCCCCCAGCCATTGTTGAAATGTAAAAAAATGGAAAAGTGCTTATTAGCGCTTTTCCATTACTTATTTCCGTTGCCATGATTATTACCACGGTTTTGATTATTGCCATTACCGTGGTTCTGGTTATTGCCTTTATTATTACTGTTCTTGTCTTTACTATTGCCCTTGTCTTTCTTATCCGTACCATTGCCGTTATTTTGCTTATGTTCGTTCTTGTTGCCATTATCGGATTTTTTCTTTTTTTCTTTAGGTTGTTCCTTTGATTTTTCATTATCAGCTATTTTTTGTTCTTTTCCATTACTGTTATTCGGAGTGCTCGGTTTCTGTTCAGTTTGTTTTTCCTTTTTCATGCTATTTTCTGAACTGTTACCATTAGAGTTCATCTCACCGTTTTTTTCCTTCAACACACTAGGATGGGCATCCGTTTTGCTATTGCCTTTATCGCTGCTATCAGAAAAATTACCTATATTAGGTCTGTCCTGAGCTTTTTCACCCGTGTCATTCACTACAGGTGGAGTGACCCTTGTATCCCTATTGAATTCTGAAGACTTATCCTCTTCCACATCACTTTTTTCATTATAAAAAGAATCAATAATTGCTTTATCAGTGGAATCCAGTGAATTTTCCATAGAAGAGTTTTTATCTTCATCCAATATCTTTGAGGCCATTTCTTCATTCATTGATATTTCTTTATCTACAGCTTGTTTCCTAATATTATTGGGTACAACCAACGTGGCAATTTCCCATCCCGATACGTTGGAAAAATAAGAATCCAATTTTCCAGGCAACGGTGCTGTTCCCTCAGGATTTTCCTCAGCATAACTGATACCGACGATCATATTTCTTTCATCATTAATAAATCCTTTCTGTTCCGTTTCGGCAAGGATCATTTCTATTACTTTCTCGATATACTCATCTTCATAATCTGGAATATCTTCCAAAAGGATAGATGCATCTTCATTTATTGCTCGTATATGCTGAACATTAAAATCTTTATCTACTTCCATTTCAATACTTGGATTAATATCCACTGTAACATAAGCATATGTTTTACTTTCTCCAGCAAGAAAATAAATAGGAAATGCTAATAAAAGCACGATACAAGCCATGGAGAGTGCTCTGATCGGCATATTCATCTCTTTCCAGGGAAATAGCATGGCCACCGTCTTTTTCTCCGTCTTCCAAGGTTTATAGGAAACTTCTTCTCCCACATCTGCATTTTCACCAGGTACAGTCACTTTTTCAAAGGAACCGTCCTTAGTCATTATAATCGTGTAGTCGCTATGGCGTTCCAACACAATTCCTTTTTTCATTGCCCCACTCCCTTAAGATAATCCTTAAGATAGATATAGTCTTCACTGAGTACAACAAAAATCGCTAATATAAATTTACGATTACGCTCAAGTGTTTTCTTGCTTACATCTACTTTATTTACCAATTCTTTAATGGGAAGTTTTTTCTTAATATGAACAAACTCCCTTAATTCCTCGTCCTCAAAAAGAATTCTTGCAGTTTTCACTGCTGATTCCCTTGCATCCTTGTGTTTTGGTGAAGCATCGGTAAGATCAATCAATGTTAACTTGTACTCCTTCAGTTTTTCTTTGAAATCCATAATTTCTTCTCTGCGGTGAAGGGCATCCATTTCCAGATTATATTTCTCTTTTACGGCAACCAATTCCATTGGGTTTTCCATTTGTTCCGCATCGTAGGACTCGTCCAGTGACAATGGTGTAGGTCTTTTCTGATTATACCTGATATAATCTATTACCTTACGCTTAACTACAAGTTTGGAAAAGGACAGAAATGAACTTCCTTTATCTGGAGAGTAAGAAAAAATGGCTTCGTTAAATGCTGACAAACCAATGCTGAACTCATCATCTCTCTTAGGATCTATGTATCGTTTACATACTTCCGAGACACTTTTTGCGATAAAAGGCTGATAGGTACGCAATAAGTAATTTTGCATGGATGTATCCCCTTGCTGAATGGCTTCGACCATTTCCTCAAGGGGCCTGTCTTTAACCCCGTTACGCATCAACACTGGGAAAACCTCCCATGCAATATAGAATACGTACATTTTGCACCCTTTTTGGGCGTAGTTATTACAGAATTATATTTATTCATTAACTTTTTATTATCATTTATATATTTCATATGATGTTCCCACCATCTTCATTTTATAGTTTTATTTTTATATCGGCAAATCCGACAATATTTTTCAGTATCTTTAATGTTAACCTATCAATTAACGAGTTGCTATCTCAATTAGATTACATTTCGTTTAAAATCCCGTAACTATCGCCTGATTTGCATGTGGCGGATTAGAATTCAGACAAAACGAAAGCGCTTTGAATATTTATTTTTGAATTTTACATAATATATTATGTATTTCTCCTTGTTCAATCAGAGGTGCTTGGCGCTTTGTTTCTCCTGCTCCACGTTTGAATTTGGATAAACGTTCGGTTTATGCTGCGCACACGAAAAATGCCTGCCCTTCTTTAAGAAGAGAAGACATTTGATTAGAAAACTAACTGCTTAAGCCTTTGGGTGAATGCTTTAGTTGCTCTTACGCGAGGGAGAGGTTTATGCTTTCTACCTTGCGTATGACAGACTGGCTATTATATCCTTTTTATCCGTAAACGGTTTATTGCTAGAAATCCCGGCAACTGAGTCATTGATATATAAATCTTTCTCGAACCAATCAACAGTGCCAATCTGCTCCGTCCGATATATATATAATTCATCTTCAGTGAAATTATCACTGGTTTTTACGACAATATATTTAATTTCCCAATGTTCCGTATCATAGATCATATCGGTAATCTTACCAATTTTTCCATCTTTGGCATGGACTTTGAAACCGATTGTCTCATCTTCACTCCGCAGACCATTACCAGTTCTGTGCCCATCTATTGGTCTGTGTGCATGCGGCTCTTCAGGAACATTATCCTGTAACATGCTGTCATGCTCAAACGTACCGAGCGGCTTTCCATCAGGACCCAATAATGCATTGCTTCGATAAGTGTTCCACCCGAAATAATCCATCAAAGTACTTTCCTGATCAGAGGATAGATCTTCGTTTTCAGGAACGGGAGGACTGTTGCGAACGGTATCTTTATCATATTCGACATCAACAGATTCTTCCTCTTCATGGATAGCGGTAAATGTACTAGGTGGGAGCAAAACCTTTCTTCCTGGAAGCCATTTTCTTGTATCGACAATGGCGTACCTTATTTCCCAATTTTTGTCATCTATATATAGATCTTTTATTTTACCCATTTCTCCATCTGTGGCATGGATATTATAATTTTTAATTTGCGAGGTATAATTATACATAACATACGCCTCCATTTAAGGATTTAGTTACTGTATACCCTATTTTGGAGGCGCTAAACCTGTCATCTTCTATTTTGCTGCATGTTCATAAAAATAATCAATTGGTACAAATAACCCAACTTTCCCTAAATCATCATGATCCATTGTCGCAAAAATAACTCCAATGACTTCTCCATTTTGATTAATGATCGGACTGCCACTGTTTCCTCTATATACGGGTGCTTCTATCATCAGTACCTCTTCATTCCAGCTGCGCAATTCCGTGTAACCGATAATATTCCCTTCATTTGCAATACCATTGAATCGCAGTGGATTACCTATAAACCATACCGTCTCGTTTGCCGAGAAAACCGTTTGCTCGGCTAAGTTTAAATAAGGCAGGTTCTCTTCATCTACTTGAAGCACTGCCAAATCAATTTCAGGGTAGATTTCAGCGACCTCTGCTGTAAAAAGTCCTTCTTCAGGAAAAGCAACTGTCACACTCTCTTCCCCTTCAATCACGTGATGATTCGTTAAAATGGTCCCATTTTCTGAAATAGAAAAACCGGTTCCTTTACTGTTATCTGTTTCTACCACGACAACAGCTTTTTTGTAGCTTTTAATGTCATCATCAGCAGATAATTTTGCAGAGGTGATGAGAAAATCAATCGCCGGTATGGAAAATGTCTGCGGTATAATAGCAAATACATTAAAAGCCAATGCAAAAGCGATTAACCAAAACGCCCATTTTGGGAATGGACGTTTTGGTTTGGACGCTTCATCGGACTCAGCACGCTCTAATGCTTTTCTGCGTTCTTCCTGAACCAGTTCATATAGTTCCTCATCATCAAATTCTTCATATAAATCTTCATCTATAATATCCTTTGGTTTGTTCTCTTTGGGATCCATATGTCACCTCATACACCGATTAATGATTTACAGTGGTAAAAATTATACAACAGCCTCCACCTTGCCTTGCTGCATTTGATACATCTGGTAATATAAACCTTTCTCTTTAATTAGTTTATCATGATTTCCGTGTTCTTTGATAGTGCCATGGTCAAGTACGAAAATAATATCGGCCTGTTGGATTGTTGACAGGCGATGGGCGATAACCAATGTTGTTCTTCCTTCTTTGAGTACTTCCAATGCTTCCTGTATGATATTTTCCGTTTCGGTATCGATATTGGCGGTTGCTTCATCAAGGATCAAAATTGCCGGGTCAAAAGCCAGCGCACGTGCGAATGAAATCAGTTGTCGCTCACCTAGTGAAAATGTCGTTCCGCCTTCAGTTACGACTTCATCATAGGCTTTTGGCAGCTTTTCAATGAACCTGTTTGCCCCTACAGCTATCAAGGCGTTTATTGCAGCCTCTCTTGTTATTCGCTCATCATTCATTGTCACATTGGAAACAATTGTCCCCGAGAACAAAAACGGATCCTGCAAAACAATTCCCATATGGCTTCGAACCTGTTGTCTGGACCAGTCCTTCGTATTGTGACCATCAATCAATATACTGCCTTTTTGAGCGTCATAGAATCGGAACAGCAAATTCATGATAGAACTTTTCCCAGAACCTGTATGACCGACGAATGCCGCAGTCTGGCCTTCCTGAATCTGAAAGGAAATATCCTTTAGAACATAATCGTCCTTATTATAAGCGAATGAGACATGCTCAAATTTAATTTTCCCATGATACTTTGCTATGTTTTCATTATTGACATCTTCCCCATCGCGATCGAGCAATTCGAACACTCGACCACCTGCCACTCTGGCCTGCTCAAGTAATGGAAGCTGGTTCACTATGTCTGTTACAGGTTCAAAAAGTCTTGTAATATAATCTACAAACGCATACAGCATACCAATGGATATGACACTGGTCAGCCCGAACGAAGAAGAACCGAAATACCAAATAAAACCGACAAATGTTAGATTTCTGATGACTGTCACAAGATTGTATGATGTCAACGCACTTAACTTGATGAGCTTTTTCTGATACGTGTAAGTACGGTTATTTAACACTTCAAACTCTTCTTTGGTTTTCTTTTCACGATTGAACGCCTGTATGACCGGCATTCCCTGGATGGATTCATTTATATTCCCGTTTATTTGACTGATTGTGGCACGGATCACTTTATTGTACTTTGTCCCAAAATACTTATATGCCTTTACCCAGACAAATAACAACGGAATCAGCAACAAACACAATGCGGCAAGCTGTGCGTCCAATATGAACAAAGCGACGAATATTCCGCCCATATAGACGACACCTGTCACGATTATCGATAATACCCGCTCATACAAATCCCGAATTGCTTCTGTATCATTCGTAATTCTTGCTACAATTGTACCTGCTGGCTGATCTACAAAATAAGTAATCGGAATCCGCTGGGTATGGGCAAATAAATCGTTCCGCATTTTCTTAACAATCTGGTTGGCTGACTTCTGGAGGAGAAATGTTTTAAAAAATTGAAAGGCACCCGCTATAAGCAGAAGAACCATATATAATACCAATAACATAATAATAGGCCCCTGTTCTGGTTTAAAGAAAGGGTATACCTCTGTTAACGATAACCTGTCTGCATTATATTGATAGGTTTCTGCAGGTGTTGTAACCATTATTCCATTCTCACCAGATGCTCTTTCACCTTCAAGAGGAACAACCTCATCAATAAAATAATAGGTTGTGCCTATTTGAAGCAATGTAACCTCCTCACTGATTACCTCATCTGAACCAGTAAGTCGGTCAGCCCGTTTGTAATAGCGATTATTGTAAGCAACTGTCTGATTATCATCATTGTCAGCGACCTCATTCCAGTAGCCTTCCACTCCAAGAATGTGATCATCAATAACAGTTTTTGCAATTAATGGACCAGCCAATTCAAGTGCAACTGCTATCATTAAACAAAATAAACCGATTAAAATTCCTTTCTTATATTGCAAGGCGTACTGGAATAACCTCTTTTCAGTTGATGGTTTCATTATACCGACACCTCCCCATCTTCCAATTGCTGTTGCTGATACTGTTCTTTATACCAGCCATTCAGCTTCATTAATTGTTCATGTGTCCCTTCTTCTGCAATCTTCCCATCCTCGATCACTATGATAAGATCTGCGTGGGTAACTGCGGACATACGATGTGCTGCAATAAAGGTCGTTTTATTTTGCCTCTCTCTCCTAAGATGCTCAATAATTTTCGCCTCTGTCTTCCCATCTACAGCTGACATTGAATCATCCAGAATTAGTATTTCCGGGTCTTTGATAAAAGCTCTAGCTAATGCTACACGCTGTTTTTGGCCACCAGACAATGTAATACCACTTTCGCCAACTTGTGTATCCAATCCATTTGGCAGCTGTTTCATATCATCAAGGAAATACGCTAGGTCCATTACCCGGAATATTTCTTCATCGGTTGCATCCGCCTTTCCAAATTGAATGTTTTCTCGGATTGTTTTCGAAAACATCATTTGATCCTGCGGCACATATCCAATCCAGTTTCTCACCTGTTCCAAGCTGATATCATTTAAATTTGTATCACTGATTTTAATAGTGCCATCCACTCCTGGAAATTGTCTGAGCAGCAATTTAAAAAGCGTCGTTTTACCTGCACCGGTCTTCCCGACAATACCAATAGTTTGGCCCTTTCTAACATTTAGCGATATATTTTCCAACTGCTTCCTTTCAACAGTAGGATAAGAGAAAGACACATTTTCAAATTGAATGGAATCGACAGTTGGAACCTTCTTTGGGTCTGCAGGGGATTTTACATCCGCTTCATAGGATAATGTCTTATTCACCCGGTCCAAGGATGCATTACCACGTTGCATTATATTAATCAGTTCTCCAACAGCAAACATCGGCCATATGAGCATACCAAGATAAAAATTGAATGTGACAAGATCACCAAGTGTCATCGCACTTTCAAAAACTAAAAAGGCACCATACCCCAATCCAATCGTATAGGAGGTTCCGACAAGTATTTTCATCGTCGGTTCAAATAATGCATCAATTTTGGCAACTTGGATATTTTTCTTGTATACATTTTCAGTCATCGCCTGAAATCTGTCTGCATCCTGTCTTTCCTGTACAAAGGCTCGGATTACCCGTACCCCTCTGATTGATTCCAGTACTTCATTATTCATATTTCCAAATGCTGCCTGGGCCTCTGTAAACCTGGAATGAATTGCAGAGCCGTATTTATTCATTACAATAGCCATGATTGGCAATGGAATTAACGCTGCAAGAGTTAGTTCCCAACTGATCGTGATTCCTATTACCAATACAATCATCAGCATGAAAATACTGGAATCCACAAGGGTAAGAACACCAAACCCAGCAGTCTGAGTTATAGCTTTCAAGTCATTTGTTGATTGGGCCATTAAGTCCCCCGTGCGATATTTCCCATAAAATGTGGGAGTCATTTTTAGAAAGTGTGAAATCAAACGACTCCGCATCCATTTTTCAAGAATGACCGCTCCCCCAAACAGTGTGTAATCCCAAAGAAACGAAATCGCATAATGTACAATTGTAAGTACAAGATAACCAATTATAAGCATTGTCAAAATTTGCACCGTCAAAGAATCGAACTGTATATGATCGATTGTCAAACCGACGAGTTTTGGTGGAATAAGCCCTATCGCACTTGCAAGAATTAATGAAATTATCGCAAACAGATACCTTTTCCAATAATACTTAAAAAACCAATCAAGCTTTTTAAAAACCTGAAACATCCCTCTCACCTTCTAATCTCTATATAGTTTAGGCTTTTTTAAATTGTTGTTATTGAGACAAAATCTGTAAACTACGAAGTATGCAAAGTCGGATAATTGTCTTCGGCTACCGCTCGGGGAAATACACTGCGCTTTCCACGGGCGGCTGGTGAGCCCCTTCATGCTTCGCATTTCAGTGTCTCACCTATGCCTCTTTTCCCGTAGGAGTCTCCGTGTATTTCCCCGAGCTGGTTGAGATTGCTGCTAATAAACTGCATCCGTAATTAAATATAATTATACAGCTTCACCAGTCCGGGTGAGCGGCGGGCGGTGACTCCTCGAAAATAAAAACCAATTTTCGTCGTGCGATGTGAAAGCTGACGAAGACTTCCTTGTCCTGCGGGAAAAGCACGTGTCCGAAGACCAGAAGAGTGGTTTTCTCTTCGGGGCTGAGCCCGTGCCCTAAGGATGCGCATCCGCCCAGAGCGATCCCGGACGGAGGCAAGAGCACTTATCTCCAAGAATAAACTTAATTTACTTCGCATTTTATATCAATGCGAAGACTAAAGGACCACAGACCATACGAAAACATCCTCAATTCACAAGATACTTTTTGCCAGCACAAAAAAATGCATACGTCTATGACGCATGCATTACAGGGCAGAATTTCCCCTCATATCACAAAAGGTCACAGACATATGTGACCCTTTAAACGATCAATTCGTTTTTTAAGTATTAAAAAACAAATTCATCCATAGTGAAGGTCACAGAATATAATATATCGTTTTGCTGGGTATTAATGATTACGTTTTCCATTTCAATGACCTCCTTCCGATTTTTTTCAATTCCCAATTATTATAGTATTTAGAAATTTTTTAGTCAATACTTTTTTTTATTTCATTTGAACGTTGTAATGTATGCGGGATCGCTCAAAGTCAATTAAACCTGTTGTCTAGCTGGTATATTCCTTTATATCGGATATATCCTCATCTAACATATTAGGAATTGTAGCTTATTATCCTATGACGGTGTTTATCAATTTTGGCAAAAATAAAAATTGTGATGTTCTGAAAAGAAAATCACATTCAAACAGCTTTATTTCCGATGCGAAAAGAAATTAGAGGTTATTGAAGGCAAGAAAAAAGAGAACGGCTCAAAGGGTTGAGTAATTCTCTGTGCAAAATTGTGAGGCGAGTACTTAATTCATCTCCGGTTCATATTCATCTTTCCGGTTGAAACCTATACTGACCATCATTTCTATTTTACTGATACAAACATTGGTCGATTGAGAAATATCTTCGAGAGACGATAGGGGGTGTTTCCTGATATAATTAAGAATTTGTTCACTATCTTTTAAACATGCTGAACACATAATGAATGGACTGCTCTTCATCGGCTCTTTACACACTCGACAGTTTCGAGTGAATTCACCCATTTCCTCACCCCTTAATTGTTTGTAATTACATAATACATCAAAATTTTTCGCATAACAATGAGAGGTTTCGAATTTTTCGAAAAATAATGCTTTAGTCACAGCTACTGATATACCTTCAATATAATTTATTATTTCTAAAAAAAATGCTATAGTTTTTGTAAAGAATAAAGGAGTTGATCATATGCATTTAGATGAAATGCTGGCGCATAATAAACAATTTGTAGCAGAAAAGCAATACGAGGACTATGAAACCGATACATTTCCGAACAAGAAAATGGTCGTATTTACATGCATGGACTCGAGATTAGTCGAACTGCTGAATAGAGCATTGAACATACAAAATGGTGATGTGAAAATGGTCAAAAATGCCGGGGCAATTATCCGGAAGCCTTTTGACAGTATCATGAAGAGTATCCTCGTTGCAATTTTCAAGTTAAAAGCAGATGAAGTAGTTGTCATTGGTCACCATGGTTGCGGGATGTCCAATGTGGATACGGAAGCACTGAAAAACACGATGGTTGAACGGGGAATTTCTGAAGCTGCAATAAACAATCTGACACATGGAGGCATTAATCTGGATGAAGAATTCCATGGTTTTACTACTGTGGAAGAATCAGTGATGCAAAGTGTCAATATTATTAGAAACCATCCGCTGTTACCGAAAGAAATTAAAGTTCATGGACTCGTCATTGATCCGGGAACAGGTAAAGTAGATGTCGTGACAAGAGAACAGTAAAATCAGAACTACCACTAATTAAATTCAAGTGGTAGTTTTTTATATTTAGTCATTCATAAACCCCCTAGTATTAGGCATACTAACAGAGAAATAATCGTACTTTCGGAGGGTTATATGAGAAAAGGACATAAACGCAACTCATCAAATATCTTTCCAATTAAAATAGATCAGCTCGAAAAGTTGATGATTAGTAAATTTGAAAATAATGATGACTTAAGTTTTACAGTGTTTCATCATCAAAATAAAAATATAGCAGTATTTTATATACCATATCAGGTAACCCCCGATAAGGTTGATAATTTACTATTGAAGCAATTATTGGAAAATAAAACCTCTTGGAACACGGAATCCATTCTTAATAAGATGCCATTAAGCTCAGGTAAAAAATCGGATAGGATGGAGAATATCCTTGAGGATTTAATCAAGGGCTGTGTTTTTGTCTATGTAGAAGATGAAGATGAAATTGTTTCCTATTCCATGCAAACAATTGAAAAAAGAGACCTTTCGAAAGCTGAAACAGAAACAGTAGTGATTGGTCCTCAGGTTGCCTTTACGGAATCATTGACTACTAATCTAAACATCATGCGATGGCGAATACATTCTACAGATCTTGTGCTGGAAAAAATAATGGTTGGCAAAAGGTTCTCCAGGGAAGTTCGATTAATCTATGTAAAGTCCATTGCCAATGAGACGGATGTCAACACGATGAGACAGCGGCTGCAGGACCTGGAAGTAGATGAGCTGGAAGACATCAACGTATTAATACAATATATAGAGGACTCTTCCATGACAATTTTCCCCCAGTTTTATGCAACAGAGCTGCCTGACCGGACATCCTACGCAATTTCACAAGGGCGGATCGGCGTGTTAATGGAAAACAGCCCAACCGCTATCATTGCGCCGTCCACTTTCTTCAGCTTCTTTGAATCTACCGAAGATTTATATATGCGCTGGAATACGGGGTCGTTTTTAAGAATTTTGCGTTTTATAGCAATGTTCATCTCATTGACACTTACTCCCTTTTATGTAGCAGCAGTTACCTACCATTTCGAAATCATTCCAACCCAACTGCTTGTATCCCTTGGACAATCAAGAGCATCCGTCCCTTTCCCACCAATATTTGAGGCGATATTTCTTGAGCTGATGATTGAACTCTTACGGGAAGCAGGCGCCAGACTGCCAACCAAAGTAGGTCAGACAATCGGCATTGTAGGTGGGGTAGTCGTCGGGACAGCAGCAGTTCAGGCAGGCATTACCAGTAATATTCTGATCATTTTCGTTACGATAAGTGCTTTAGCTTCCTTCACTGTCCCCAGTTACCTGATGGGAACGACGATACGTCTGCTTCGCTTCCCAATGATTTTACTGGCAGGAATGTTAGGCTTGATCGGAATGATGTTCGGTTTATGTTTTCTATTGATTCATTTATTGAGAGTGACTACGTTGGGGCGTCCATATTTGTCACCTATCTATCCGTTTCGAATGCAGGACATTAACAAGGTATTATTCCGCCTGCCACAAGCTTTTCAAGGCAAGCGATTTGCATCCTTCATGCCTAAGGATTTAATCAGGTTCGGGAAATACGCTTCAAAGAAAAAAGATATCGATGAGTAGGGGATTTATATGGATGTAAATGTAAAACTAAAGCCCAGTCTAAGTATTGAAGCGTTTTACTTGTTCTTCATCATCACTTCCATCCAATTGGGAGTCGGAATGATGGGTGCACCAAGATATATTTTTTTGGAAGCGAAACAGGATTCCTGGATCTCCATCATTCTCGCAATTATATTTTCCCTTATTGTTCTATTTGTGATGCTTTACATTCTAAAACAATATGAAAATGCAGATATACTGGGCATTCAGGTGGATATCTTCGGAAAGTGGATCGGGAAATTACTCGGACTTGCCTATATCGCCTATTTTGCAGGTGCATTACTGTCAGTCGTTTTAACTTATATAGAGGTAGTGAAAATTTTCATCTTTCCTGAAGTCAGCTCTCTCTTGATGGGCGTTGTGCTGACAATCCTTATTATATATACCGTTCTTGGTGGCTTGCGGGTAATCGTCGGGGTTTGCTTTCTGTTTTTCCTCCTTACACATTGGTTACTGTTATTGCTGATCGAACCAGCTACCGCTATAAACTTCGATCATTTCTCGCCTCCTTTACAGGCTTCGGTTACCGAGCTGCTTTCAGGGGCAAAAGCTTCATCCTATACATTTATGGGGATTGAAATCCTGTTTTTAATTTACCCTTTTATTGTAAATAAAGAAAAAACCAAATTACCGATTACCATTGCAGCTTTATGGACAGGGGCAATCATCCTGCTTACGACAGTCATAACGATTGGTTTCTTCAGTCCGGAACAATTGTTGAGGAGAGAATGGTCTGTACTTGCATTATTTAAAATACAGACATTTACATTTATCGAGCGATTTGACTATATCGTCGTCGCAGAGTGGATGATGGTAAGCCTGCCAAATATGGTATTGCTGATGTGGGCCTTAACTTACAGTATGAAACGGATGTATAAGGTTCCTCAAAAGGTTACGTTGTACACCGCGTCAATATTTTTACTAATAGGCTGTGCAACTATAGAAAAGCATTATCATATTCAAAAAGTAATCACTATTGTATCAGATAATGGATTCTGGCTGATATTTGTGTATCCGATTCTACTGCTACCATTTGTATTAATAAAGAAAAAATGGAAAAAAGCAAGGAAGGTGTAAATCGTGCAAAATAAAAAAGTATTGCTGATCATTTTGCCTTTCATCTTACTTTCCGCCTGTGTACAGCAAAGACCTATCGAAAGCCTAAGTATTATTCATACAAGAGGCGTGGATATATCCGAAGATGAAAGGTACAACATCGAATCAACCCTTATTACCTTCCAGTTCGATGCCCAGACAGATGAAATCACAACACAAATTACAGGAAAAGGAAATACAATCAAGGAAGCTCTTGGAGATGCTGGTTATCAGACAAGGTATGAACTGACACCTGGGCAGATCCGTCTTGAATTATATGGAAAGGAAGCTGCTCAGGATGGGATATCCCAATTCTTAAGTACACTTGTACGTGATGCACGCGTTTCCGACATCATGTTTTTTGCAGTCAGTGATCGTCCTGCAAGCGAGGTACTTACGAAAGGGCAAACCCAATTGGCCCCGAACGTCGGCCAGTATTTGCATCAGCTTTTGGAAAAGGAAGTAGAAGAGGACAGTATTCCAATGGCTACACTATATGACTTCAACCGAAAAATGACAGCAATTGGCCAGGACCCTGTCTTGCCCGTTCTGGACTTGGATGAAAACGACTCACCTGGCATGACAGGGCTGGCTGTTTTTCAAGATGACAAATATATCGGTAAGGTTTCCCTGAAGGAGGCTTATTTGATCAATCTGTTTGAGAAGAAGACAAAGTCTGCTCCCTTGGACTTAACGTTACCGTTGAAACCCTTTTTGGAACACATCGCTGAAGGTTACGAAGCAAATGATGAAGAAGAGATGCACATTCGTCTGATTGTGGAACACGGCAAGAGTAATACAGAATTGGTTGATGATGAGAAGTTAGCATTTAAAACGGACATTAGTCTGGAGGCCGACCTTTATGAAATATCCGAGACAATAAATGTGGATAAAGAAGCTATTGTTGATTTACTTGAAAAGGAATCCGAAAAAGCAATAGAGACTCTATATGATAATCTGCTCACGAAACTCCAGGAATTCAATTCCGATGCTTTTGGTCTTGGTACTCTCTATCGTGCCCAAAAAAGAGACAGTGAATTGACAACCGAGGAATGGCGGGAGAAGTTTCCCGGCGTGACCGTAGATTTTCATGTAAAGATGGATATAAACCATTACGGAACCATTCAATAAAGCATTCAATTCATTTATCGCTGATTTTTCAGCGATTTCTGGCTTTCTTGTTCATTTTCCGGTAACCAGCAATGGTGGTCATTCACACACAAATTTAAATAAGAATAATAGAGAATTCCCTGAATTAAATGAGGGAATTCTCTATTTTTAACAGTCTCCATTACTACTGTTATTTGCTGACACTATTAATAATCTCAATGACCTGATCACGGGATTGCTCACTTTTATATTCTTTCATCGTATCCATCATTATAGGCGCAAACTCTTTCAATTGGATCAGCTCGTCTTTTAACGATTGCTCCGAAAGATTTTCTTCTTCCAGAACTCTCGCATAGCGTTTTTCCTGAAATGACTTTGCATTAATGATTTGGTCCCCTCTGCTTGCCCCTTTCGATAAAGGAATCAAAAGCATTGGTATCTGCAAAGCCAAAAATTCAAAAATAGCATTCGAACCCGCCCGGGATAACACATAATCACTTGCTGCAAAAACATCCTTTAATTCATCCTGAATGTATTCAAATTGGACATATCCCGGTTTATCGATGGAGTTATCGATTTTGTCCTGTCCACAAATGTGAATGATTTGAAAGCTTGTCAAAAGATCAGGCAAACTGTTTCTTACCGTCTCATTTATTTTATGGGAACCACCACTGCCTCCCATAATCAATAACACGGGCAATTCTCCACTTAAGCCGGCAAACTTCAATCCGTTCTTCTTGCTTCCTTTAAAAAGTTCATCCCGAATAACCGCTCCTACATATTCCGCCTTCTTTTCGGGAAGATATTGCATTGTTTCCGGAAATGTTGCCAATACCTTTCTGGTAAAAGGTATAGATAGCTTGTTTGCAAGTCCTGGAGTATAGTCAGATTCATGTATGACCGAAGGAACACCCCTTAATTTTGCGGCTGCAACTACAGGCACGGATACGAAGCCACCCTTTGAGAATATAACCGCTGGCTTTCGTTTTCCGATGATTCGATAAGCCTGCAACATACCTTTCAGAACTTTAAAAGGGTCCTTGAAGTTTTCTTTAGACATATAGCGGCGCAGCTTTCCCGTTGATATCGGATGATAGGTAACACCCTCCATCTGTCCGATCAGCTTTCTTTCTATCCCATTATAGGAACCTATATAGTCGATTTCCCATCCCTCATCCTGATAAAAAGGGATGAGAGCTAAATTGACAATCACATGGCCTGCTGTTCCACCGCCAGTGAAGAGAATTCGTTTCTTTTTCATGCAAAGTACTTCCTTTCTTCCACAAATCATAATTAACAAGTATAATATACATTATGCTTCATTGGGATTACACTCTCTATCCTATTAGAAAATATAATAAAAAGGAAGAGTTTTCATGTATCAAACATCTACAATTAAAGAAAAAATAAAGTTATTCAGCATCATCTTGCTGCCGATACTGATTACACAAATCAGTCTTAATCTGATGACCTTCTTCGATACGGTTATGTCAGGAAGAGCCGGTGCGGAAGATCTGGCAGGTGTCGCTATCGGATCAAGTCTGTGGGTTCCTGTTTCTACCGGCATTAATGGAATTGTGTTGGCAATAACACCGATAATTGCCCAGGTGATTGGTTCCAAAAGAAATGAGGATGTCCCTAATATTGTACAGCAGGGAATCTATTTGGCAATTATCTTATCCATCATCATTATTGGCTTTGGAGGATTTGTACTAGATCCTGTACTTTCGTTAATGGATTTAGAGACAGATGTACGCAATATCGCCAAGCACTACCTTATTGCTATTGGAGCTGGAATAATACCATTGTTTATTTTTAATACGATCCGCTGTTTTATGGACGGGCTTGGTCAAACGCGGGCTTCCATGATTATCATATTAATATCCTTACCACTTAACATCTTTTTTAATTATATATTTATATTTGGCAAGCTTGGTCTTCCAGCCTTTGGAGGTATAGGAGCCGGTATTGCCACATCACTGACTTATTGGCTTGTAAGCGGAATTTCCTTACTTGTGCTGATTAGAGTCCATCCCTTCAGTAAGTTCAACGTGTTTGCAAAGTGGTTTAAGCCTGCTCTGAAACCTTGGTCTTACCAATTGAAAATCGGCCTTCCCATAGGCGCTGCTATTTTTTTTGAAACAAGCATCTTTTCAGCAGTGACATTATTAATGAGTATCTACAGCACCTATACGATTGCCGCACACCAAGCAGCCTTGAACTTTGCCGGGCTTTTGTACATGATTCCATTAAGTGTAGGAATGGCGTTAACAATCACAATCGGTTTTGAAGTTGGAGCACAGCGATATAAAGATGCACGAACATATGGATATATTGGTATGAGCGGTGGTATATTTATTGCGATTTTCGCATCATGTATCCTCTATATCCTTAATGGACCTGTTGCAACTCTTTACAATTCGAACCCGGAAGTAATCGAACTGACAAGGCAGTTTATCTATTTTGCGATTTTCTACCAATTGGCTGATGCTTTCGGAGCCCCAATCCAAGGAGCGCTTCGCGGTTATAAAGACGTAAACATAACATTGGTCATTGCATTGATTTCTTATTGGGCTATAGGCCTTCCTACAGGGTGGGTGCTGGCTAATTATACGCCATTGGAGCCATTTGGATACTGGGTAGGTATTATTGTCGGTCTAAGTTTTGGAGCAGCAGCCCTTTTATGGAGGTTGATCTATATTCAGAGGAAATTTTCCCAATAGAAACAAAAGCTCATCAGTCACATTTAACTGATGAGCTTTTTCATATAATTTATAAAAATAATCCAGCGACAGTTGCGGATAAGATGGATGTAAGGATGGCACCCGCCAGCAATTTCATCCCAAACTGTGACACGATTGCTGACTTTTTATTATCAATACCTTTTACAGTACCAGCAATAATACCGATGGAAGAGAAATTGGCAAAGCTTGTCAAGAACACCGAAACAATCCCAACTGTTTTCTCAGACATTGATTCAATCATTGGCTGAAAATCAAGCATGGCTACAAACTCATTCGTAATAATTTTCGTACCCATAATGGCACCCGCGTCTATTACTTCATTTGCAGGGATTCCCATTAGTATTCCAATCGGAGCAAGGATGTACCCTAAAATTTGCTGCAATGTCACACCTGCAAAAATAGATTGGATAATCCAGTTTACGAGCTCTAAGGATGCAATAAAGGCAATAAGCATAGCAGCAACGATCAAGGCAATTTTACCGCCTTCCAGCGCACCATTTCCCATCGCTTCAAAAAAACTTCGATCCTCGGTAACATTCGATATATCGACATAATCTTCTTCCTTGCGTACATTGACTGGAGCGATAATGGAAGCCACCATTAAAGCACTGAACATATTTAAAGGAAGAGCCACTAAGATATATTCAGCCGGCAGCATTAAGATATATGCACCGACAATTGAAGCTGAAACAGAACTCATCGCAGACGCACTTACAATATACAGACGATTGGCAGTTAGGTGATGGAACTGGGAACGTATTGCTATTAAAGCTTCTGACTGACCAAAAAAGATACTGTTGACTCCATTAAAAGATTCGATTTTTGGAAGACCCGTTATTTTTGATATAAATCCACCAACATACTTTATGATTGTCGGAAGAATTTTCAAGTAAGTGAGCACGGAGAGAATCGTTGCAAAGAAGATAATCAACAGCAGCACATTAAAGAAGAATACGCCTCCTTCTTCAACTACAAAACCACCCAATACAAACATAATACCTTCCGTACCGAACTCGATTAATTTATTGAATCCTGCCGATATTCCATTGATTATTATCCTTCCCAACTGTGTGGAAAACATGAACCAAGTGATCAACAGCTGGAACACGAGCATGATTCCAATTCCTTTGTAATTAATGTTCTTCTTATCATTGGACATTAGATAGGCGAGTCCCAATGTAATAATAATTGCTAAAATACCAAGAAGAATATCCAACGGTAATGCCTCCTTTAATTCGCGCTCTTGTTTTAGCTTTTCCCTAATTTTGTGTTTGTTAACATGATAAGTACTTTTCTTTGCTTCTTTCCGTTCAATCAAAACGTAACAAAAACTAGTTGACTATATGTACATCGATTATATTGGAAAAATCGAAAAATAAGCTGCCACTTTCATGAATATGCATTCCCTATAAGTTAACCAACGTTTACTATAATATTCGTTTCGTAATAATTTTGCAATGATTAAATGAGAAGCTATGAAATTGCATTTGGTGAGTAATAGCAAAAATATACTATAATAATAAAATATTCAAAAGGACATCTCAATTTGGGAACGAATACTAGCTTATTATACTCCCTCTTTTATATAGCAATATTTGTTGAAATTCACACAAAAGCCCATCGCTGTTCTGTGTCTGACAGCAATGGGCTTTTGCTATTATATTTATTAACCTTCCAATAACAGATCGTATGGATCTTCCAGCATTTCTTTAATACGTACAAGGAACTGTACGGCTTCTTTACCATCGACAATACGATGATCATAAGAAAGTGCCAGGTACATCATTGGACGGACTTCAATGGAATCATCCGGCATAACCATTGCACGCTTGACAATATTATGCATTCCAAGGATACCAACCTGTGGTGAATTCAGAATTGGTGTAGACATCATTGAACCGAATGTACCGCCGTTTGTAATGGTGAACGATCCGCCTTGTAAGTCACTTAATGCCAATTTGTTATCACGTGCTTTTGTACCAAGGTCAACAATGGATTGTTCGATGCCTGCAAAGTCTTTACGGTCTGCATCACGGACAACCGGAACTACTAATCCATCATCTGTGGAAACGGCAATACCAATGTCATAGAATTTTTTAATGACAAGCTCATTGCCCTGAATTTCCGCATTCAGTAATGGGAATTCCTTCAATGCTCCAACTACTGCTTTTGTAAAGAAGGACATGAATCCAAGTTTCACATTATTCTTTTGCAGGAATTTCTCTTTGCGTTCACTGCGTAGCTTCATGACAGCCGTCATATCAACTTCATTAAATGTAGTGAGCATCGCTGTTTCATGCTGTACATTCACAAGGTTTTTCGCAATGGTTTGACGACGACGGGTCATTTTCACCCGCTCGACCGGTTTGTCAAATTCCGTTTTTTCCGATTTAGGTGCTTCCTGTTTTGCCGGTTTGGATGCCTGTTTCGGCTCATTTTTAGCACTTGCTGCCGCATCCACATCTTCTGGACGAACACGGCCAAGCGGGTCGCGTGCAGCTACTTTACTTAAATCAATATTTAATTCGCGGGCACGTTTTCTGGCGGCTGGTGATGCGATGACTTCACCATTGCCTTGTGCAGGTTCTTCTTTTGCTTCCGCCTTTGGTGCCTCTTCCTTTTCCTCTTTTGGTGCAGGCGCTTCCTGTTTTTCCTCTTTCGGTGCTTCGGCTGGGGCTGCCCCGCCGCCTGCTTCTCCATTTTCATCTACTTTTGCGATTGTGTCACCCACTGCAACATCATCGCCTTCTGCACTGAGAATTTCCGTGATTACACCGGACACCTCAGCGTTCACTTCGACATTTACTTTGTCCGTTTCCAATTCCACAATTGGATCCCCTTTTTCAACCTTGTCACCTTTTTGGACAAGCCACTCGGCGATGGTACCTTCTGTGATCGATTCTGCTAATTCAGGAATTTTAACTTCTTGCACTGGAATTTCCTCCTTCAGTTGTAGTTAGTGCTTGATTTATGATTTTAGTCTGAGCTGTTTTATGGACACTTGGTATTCCTCCGGCTGGTGCAGAACGATTCGGTCGACTGATTACACGCAGCTTTTGACCTTCCTGCAACAAATCTCTCAAGTAATCATCAACGAAATTCCATGCCCCCATATTTTTTGGTTCCTCTTGAACCCAGACAATTTCCTCTACATTAGGCAGTTGCTCCAATTCTTTTTTTAACGCCTTTGCAGGAAATGGATAAATTTGCTCCAATCGCAAGACACGTAACCACTCAAAATTCTCATCCGCATTGTCAATGGCTTCTTCGATATCGATCATTATCTTCCCGCTGCCTATCAGGAGTCGTTTTGCACTTTGTCTGCTTACTTCCAGGTTAGGCTGATTACGCAATGGCTGAAACTTACCTTCAGAAAATTCCTCTGCAGATGATGCCATACTTTGATGACGAATCAAACTGCTTTTCGGTGTCATTAATATTAATGGTCTCGCCTCGTCTCGCCCACGCATTGCGGCTTGTCTGCGAAGCAAATGGAAAAGCTGTGCAGATGATGTCACATTTGCCACGATCCAGTTGTTTTCTGCTGCCATTTGCAGAAATCTTTCCAGCCGGGCGCTGGAATGCTCCGGACCTTGTCCTTCGTAACCATGCGGCAATAGCATAACCATATTCGACTTTTCTCCCCATTTTGCTCTTGAAGAAGAGATGAACTGATCGAATATCACTTGGCCCGCGTTGGCGAAATCCCCAAATTGCGCTTCCCAAATTACCAAAGTATCCGGTGATTGAACACTATAACCATATTCGAATCCAAGCACCCCCGCTTCGGATAATGGGCTGTTTCTGACATCAAACGATGCCTTTGCATCCGAGAGGCCATGCATTGGGCTGTATTTTTCATTTGTTTCCGTATCATGCAATACAATATGCCTGTGGGCAAAGGTACCTCTTTCCGTATCCTGACCCGTCAAACGAATTGGAATGCCATCACGAAGAATAGACGCATATGCCAAAGCTTCTCCGGTACCCCAGTCCGCTTTATTTCCCTCTTCCAAAGCTTTTGCACGACGATTCAACACTTTTTCAGTCTTTTTAAATCCTTTAAAGCCTTCTGGACGTTTCAACAATTCTTTATTTAAGGCTTTTAATGTTTCCAGATCAACCGCTGTTTCGAATTTGTCCAACCCGTTTAACAGCACTTCAGGCATAAGCTTTGCTTCCGGATGACCAATTTCGTTTTCTATCATATTTTCATAAATAGCACTTAATTTACCCTCGACATCTTCTTTTATCTTATCGAAGTCTTCCCCTTTAATAATATTTTTACTTTCAAGGGCTTCCGCAAAAATACTTGCCACAGAAGGGTGGTTGTCGATTTCATTGTATAGTGCCGGCTGAGTAGTTCTTGGCTCATCCATTTCATTGTGTCCGTAACGACGATAGCCAACTAAATCTATCAGAAAATCCTTCTTGAACTTCTTACGGTATTCATATGCTATTTTTATAGCTGAAACACATGAAATCGGATCATCCGCATTCACACGGATAACAGGTATTTCGAACCCTTTTGCAAGGTCACTTGCATAACGGGTGGAACGGCCATCTTCGCGATCTGTTGTGTAACCCAATAAATTGTTGGCGATAATATGTAATGTACCGCCTGTGTTATAACCAGGAAGACCGCTGAGATTCAATGTTTCTGCAACTACACCTTCACCAATGAATGCCGCATCACCATGAATCAGAACAGGAATTGCTTTATTTATATCGCGTTGCGGATATCCTTTATCTGAACGATCATCCTGTGCAGCACGTGCAAATCCCTCCACAACCGGATTTACAAATTCCAAGTGGGATGGATTATGTGCCAAGGTGATTCGAGTCATAACCTCTTCACCGTTATTAACTTCTTTTTTGGCTCCAAAGTGATATTTGACATCGCCTGTCCAGCCGTAATTAATCCCGATAGAACCTTCGGAGGGCATAAGTTCCTTTTCTTTGGAATAATTAAATTCAGAAAAAATCTTGTCATATGGTTTCCCCAGCACATTCGCAAGCACAGCTAATCGCCCACGGTGGGCCATGCCCATCATGACATTTTCAATCTTATCTTCGGTGGCATAATGCACAATCCGATCGATCATCGGTACCATTGCTTCCAGGCCTTCAATGGAAAAACGCTTCTGTCCGACAAACGTTTTTTGCAGAAAAGCTTCAAACCCTTCCACATCTACAAGCCGCTTAAGAATTTCTTTCCGCTTTTCGTCCGATAATTCAAGCCTTGCTTTCCCCTCTTCTATCAAATCAAATAGCCATCTGCGTTCCTCATGGTTATTTACATGGTCGTACTCAAATGTAATGGTTCCCGTGTAGTACTTTTTCAATCTTTTGATGACATCCAAGCCGTTTTCTACATCACCTGCAGCTTTGTCCCAGAGCCAGGATGCCGGAATGGATTTTAAGTCTTCTTCACTTAAATCATACGTTTTTGGATTTAATATTTCAGTTTTGCTGCCTTTATAGCCGCCGACGGGGTAAATATCCGCCTCTGTATGGCCATAACGCCGAATAGCCTCAACAAGTTTCATGGCTGAGGTTAGTTTCTTAACATCGTATTCAGTTGTCGATTGTGATGGTGCTTGTCCTGCATTATTCTTTTGTTCCATCCATGCAGGTGCACCATAAGTATCGAAAATCTCTTTAATAGAAGATTCAATCGCTTCAGGATCCTCTTTGTATAATTCATACTGTTGTTCTAAATATCCCGTGTTTGGTCCATGAAACTGCCCCCAGAATCTTTCTACAGATTCTCCATTTTCTGCCACGTTTGATACCCCCATTAGAAGTTAACTTTTTCCGCTATGTAAACGGTTCAAATTCATTATAAGACTGCCTTCATCATTCATCAACTAATATACCTTATTTTCCGCGACCTGACAATAATATATGTTCAGATATTTGTACAATTTTAGCTAAATTTCTAATAAAGACCCAGTTATTTCGACAATATTTTTGATCAACTATCTCATCACAGTTCACATAATTGGTTTTATTCGTTATAATAAGGGCATAACTAAACGGAAAAATGCTTTATCTCTATAAGGGATCGAGGAGGGTGTTTTTATGAAATTAGCATTACTAATGGGCGTAATTGTAACATTTTTGATATCCATGTTCACTTCAGGCTATGAAGCTAAACCAGGAGTACCAAAGCAGGATCAGTAACACATAAAAGCAGCGACAGTTGTGGTAGTTTCCAAAAAAACCGTCAAGCATACAGATGCCTGACGGTTTTTTTGGCAAGTATGAAAGTATGAACTTTGGCAATTAAATCTTACAAATAAACGGCCACGTCCAGCTCCAGTTTTATTCCGCCTATACTAAGTTGGGATAACCTTGCTGTCTCAGTGCTTCGTAAATAATGATTGCTGCTGTATTCGATAAATTCAAGGATCGGACTTTGTCATTCATATGAATTCGCAGACATTGAGCTTCCTTACCAATCAGAAGTTCTTTAGGAATGCCTGTTGATTCTCTTCCAAACACAAAAAATATATCTTCTTCAGGCTTATTGTAATCAAAATCGGAATAATGCTTTGTTCCAAAGTTTTCAATATAATAGAAGTCGCCTTTTGGAAACTTTTCGTAAAGCTCATCAATGGAATCATACTCATGTACATCAACATGCTTCCAGTAATCCAGACCAGCTCTGCGAAGCATTTTATCTTCCGTTGAAAAGCCGAGTGGACGTATGAGGTGAAGGGCAGTATCTGTTGCCAGGCACGTTCTGCCAATATTTCCAGTATTAGCCGGGATCTCTGGTTGATATAATACGACATGTAAACTCAAAATTCATTCTCCTTAATAAATAGTAACCAATTTCGATAACCCTATCAGTATACCATTAATCATCCCCGATTCGAAAAAATTTATAGTTAATATCCGGTGTCCATGCAGTAGAATCCTCGTAGGACCAATACCTGTTTCTGCTATTGTCGGTATGCGCGTTCACTAATGGCATCCCTTCTGCATCTTTCGCCACAACAATTGTATTATGGTCCCACCTTCCATCTCCCTGAAAATCATAACAGATAATATCTCCCGGAATAAGTTGGTCGGCACGTTCGACTTCTTTCCCTCTCAACCCTTGCGTTGCCCCGCTAAGATACCATCTGAGCGAATGTGCAACCGCCCAGCTGAAACTCCACGTATTGGAACCATACCACCAGCCCCTCTCCCTGACAGGCGATCCCCACATTGGTGCCCCACCAGCACGGAGGCATTGCGATACATAATTCGTACAGTCTACGTCAAACATCCGGTAAGCTGGATTATAGTTGTTCCACCATCTCTCTGCATATTGGACAGCAGACAGCCGGTCATAGGAAAACCGCTCATTTGCTTGTTTACGATTGTCATCCTCGGCAGCAGGGGCTTCTTTTTTGTTTTCCTGAATCCTCTTTTCTATCGGTGCATGATTTGTAAGGATACCATCCGCCAATCGAAATTGATATGGTAAAACCTGTTCTTCAATATGGATCTTTTTATTTTGCCGTATTACATACTTCAGATGCATGAAGTACCGATAATGTGTCTCACCATCATACCTCAGTTTCTGAAAAATGCTTCCATTCCCTTGAACACGTATAATCTCAGCATTTCTTTCTGACCACAAATTCTCTTTTCTCGTCCACCAATTTCCCTGTTCTCTTTCCGTATGAAAAAAATCCAGCCATAGCTTCTTTATTTTTTCCATAAAAATCCCCTCCATAAAAAGTATATGGAGGGGATGCTTGTTTCACGATTTTTAAAAAGAACAATTTTTAATGTACTGCTTGAGTGTTCTGAAATTCCAGACCTTTTTTCATTTCATATAGAACCTGCTCATCGGTTTCTTTTTCTATAGCAGCCTGGATGGCAGAAAAAGCTTCTTTTGTACCGATTTTACCAAGTGACCATGCAGCAGTCCCGCGGATAACCGGCCGTGGATCATTCTCCATCACATGAATCATATCCTTGACGGCTGTTTTGTCTTTATAATGGCCCAGTGCAATCAGCGCGTTTCGTTGAAGCGGTTTTTTCCCACGCCATGATCCGGAAATATCTCCAAATTTTTCTTTGAATTCTCTGTTTGATATTTGCAGCATCGGCTTCAATTTCGGTTTCGATACTTCTGGATCAGGTTCAAACTCTTGATGAATATGAAAATCGACCCCTTTGTTTCTAGGACAGACCTGCTGACAAGTATCACAGCCATAAACACGATTGCCGATCTTTGTTCGAAACTCGTCAGGAAGAAAATCCTTCGTTTGGGTAAGAAAGGCAATACAACGCTGTGCATTTAATTGTCCACCTTCAACTAATGCTCCCGTTGGGCAGGCATCCATACATTTTCTGCAATCCCCACAGCTGTCTTCCAGTGGTTCATCAGGAATAAAAGGGATATTGGTGATCATTTCTCCAAGATAAACAAACGATCCAAACTCTGGTGTAATGATGGAAGTATTTTTCCCACTGAAGCCAATGCCAGCCCTTTCAGCTACAGCACGGTCGGAAAGTTCTCCCGTGTCCACCATCACTTTATTGACGGTATCCGGGAACTTATCCTCTATGAAGGCTGACAATTTTTCCAAACGATCCCGCAATACAACATGATAATCGATCCCCCACGAAGCACGAGCAAACAAGCCGCGCCGCTCCTCTTTTATGCTTTTAGGGGCTCCTTTCATCCGGGAAGGATAGGCGACTGCAATGGAAATAATCGATTGAGCTTCAGGCAGAAGACGCTGTGGTTCCGTTCGCTCTTCCAATGAGCCTTTTTCAAATCCGGATTGATAATTCAATGCTTGCTGTCTCCGCAAACGTTCCTTTAATTCCCCAAAGATATCGGCTGACGCGAAGCCAATTTTATCGATGCCAATTTCCTTGGCATACTGAATGACTTCCTGTTTCAATTTTTCCGTTTGCATGGCACTGTCCCTCCTTTCTGCTTATATGGTTACTTTTGCTGTTCGAATTCGATTGAGAACTGCAGCGATTTCTTGCTTACGCGGACGAGCAAGATCTCCCGGATGCTGATTTTTATAGGTTGTTAATGATGCCAGTCCGGATTGATCCATTTGTTTTTCCACTGCATCAAGTACCTCACGTAATGATTTATTTTTTAAACCATTCGTTCGATCCAGATAGTGAATCACTTCGGCTATCATTCGGGTCTGTGATGAATCAACCAATTGCTCCGTATAATGGAAGGTAATATCTGTTCTTCCCATAATTATCTGATGCAATCCTTTAGCCTGGATTTTTATACGATTCCCTTTTTCCAACTGTAAGGAACGCTGCAGAAAATAACGATTTGTAATCCTTCCAAAGTCAGCCATACCTGCTTCCTCCCGTTGCATTGGGAAGTCATGTATAATCTTTCTTGCCTTATTTGTTACGTTTTGGGGTACATATTGATCCATCATTATAACATTATCTGCTACAGAAAAATAATCCCCAGAACCTCCCATTACAAGAATCGCAGAAACGTCCAACTGATCTGCAAGCTGCCTAACCCGGTCTATAAAGGGTGTTATTGGCTCTTTGTCGTTTTCTACAAGCTCCTGCATACGATGGTCACGAATCATGAAATTCGTTGCACTTGTATCTTCATCAATGAGTAGTGTTGAGGCTCCAATTTCCAGCGCCTCCATTACATTTGCAGCCTGGGAAGTACTTCCGCTTGCATTTTCAGTCGAAAAAGATGCAGTAGTCTGCTGATGCGGCAAGTTGTTGATAAACGGTGAAATATTTACGGAAGTAATTTGTCTACCGTCTTCGGCCCGAACTTTCACTGCGTTCGGATCACTAATGACAAATTCACGCCCGTCTCCTCTAACATGGAAGTATACACCCCGTTCTATCGCCTTTAAAATGGTACTTTTTCCATGATATCCTCCACCGACAATTAACGTAATTCCTTTTTTGATTGCCATCCCTCTTAAAGGTTCCTTCCTATAAGGAATGGTAATGGAAACTTCATCCTCTACAGGACTTTGGAATGGGACAGCCTTCTTCAGCGGCCGATTGCTGATGCCACTTTCCCTTGGCAGAATCGATCCATTTGCAATAAATGCAATCCAATTATTAGTATGCATTGCGTTACGGATCGCTTCCTGCTGATCCGCCAATTCAATTGCTTCCATAATGGTTTTATCACTGATCCTAAATATGGAGTTATTTACAATGGAAGGAATGATATTCGCAAATAATTTTTCTGCTTCTCTCCCATTAATGTGCCGCCCATTTGCAGGCAATCCAACGGAAAGGCATATGGTAATCGTTTCCGGGGTAATCTGCAACGCTGTGCGTTCCAGTATCTCCTGCCCCGGACGGTCAAAGATTACCATTCCACTTTTTCCAGAACCTTTAACCGAAAAACGTTCCCCTTCTACAGCATCGCCAACTGCCCTTGCAAAAGCATCCTCAGCAGCGACTTTTCTGCTCGGCGTTAGGAGCCACTCTTTATTTATCGGCCGTTGTTGGTTTGATACTACAACACGGATTTTGGAAGGAGTCGCAAAAGGGTCACCTTGCACATAGTCTATATATAACTCGTAGTCATCAAATTTATAATTACCTTGTATACTTTTATATGCTTTATAGCTTTTATTATCCAGTTGAGTTAATTTCCGAAAAAGATTCTTCATTATGATCCCTCAAATTTTTATTGTATTTGCTAATACGTACTATACTATGCAGGAAAACCAATATTCAAGTTTACTTGAGTTTATGGAGAAATGAACAAAAGCGCAAGCGCCCGTTTAGGGACGTACGGACTGGACTGAGGCGTAGGAGATAAAGGAAACACGACGAACGAAGAGAGTCGATGTTGACTTATCGTACGGAGGCGAAGGAAGTCTCGGTAGTCCCTGGGCGCTGGAGCTGGACGTGGCCGTTTATGTGTAAGAATTAATTGCTGCCAAAATTTTATACTTTTCTATCCTCAAATAAAAACGCAACGCTTCGTAATCTATTTTACGAAACACTGCGTTATCACATATGTATGGAGCGGGTGAAGGGAATCGAACCCTCATCATCAGCTTGGAAGGCTGAGGTTTTACCACTAAACTACACCCGCATGTTTTAATTAATGTGTTTTTTTGATTGCAAAATCTATTATAGCAACATTAGTTTAACAAATCAACAATAATTTCATCATTTTTTTACAAAAAATTTAAATCGGCATTACAAATCCTTATTTCAAAGGGATGAATGTTAATCATTTAAATGTCAGAACAATTAATTATTTACAATACGCAAAAGACCGTTTAAACTAGTACTATGTTTCTTATGGGAGGGGTTAGATGTATGTCTATTTATCCAATAATCTTGACACAATCCAAATTTACTCATCAAGATAATTTGAAATATCCATTTGAAGAACGTGGTCTTCAGTTCGGTGATGGAATATATGAAGTTATTAGAATCTATCATGGCACATATTATTTACTGGAGGAGCATGTCGATCGTTTATTCCGATCTGCGGAAGCAATAAAAATACAGCTTCCTTTTAATAAAAAAGAAGTGACCGATCTTCTCCTCGAACTGCTTAAAAAAAATAATATGACCACTGATGGTAAAGTGTATATGCAAGTAACACGGGGATCAGCACCAAGAGATCATGTTTTCCCTGATGAGGTAATGCCTAACATTTATGCTTATGTCCAAGACCAGGTGCGTAACATGGAAGGCCTGGAAAACGGAGTGAAGGCAATTACCCACCGGGATATCCGCTGGGAAAATTGCTTTATTAAAAGCTTGAATCTTTTACCAAATGTACTTGCAAAGCAAACAGCCAAAGAAAATGGCTGTTACGAAGCCATCCTTCACAAAGATGGCCTTGTCACAGAATGCAGTGCATCCAATGCCTATTTAGTAAAGGACGGAAAAATTTATACCCACCCTTCCAACAACAATATTTTGCATGGCTGCGTCAGAATGGCTATCGAAAGGTTTACAAAGCAATTGAATATTCCATTGATCGAAGAAGGGTTTTCTGTAGAGGATATCAGCCTGGCAGATGAACTATTTCTATCCAGCAGCACATCTGAAATCACTCCGATTGTAAAAGTTGATAATCTGGAAATAGCTGATGGCAAGCCCGGAAAAATTACCCGTCAGTTACAGCAGGCATATGAAGTGGATGCCAGTATTACAGAGAACAGAATTAAGCATACTGTCTAAGACGGTGACCTTAAAACAACATATGGAATGCCCCGGCATATAATAAGTGCGGGGCATTTTTATATGCCGTTTTAGGTGGTCCAGAGGGACAGGAACACTAGTCCTGTTTAATGATTAATCTACCTAAAAGTGGACCGAGGTTCCTGTCCCCGTGGTGCACCGTTTAGAATGAAATAAAGTTCCGACAATTAAATATTAGGAGGCAATTCAATGAATAAACGGCCTATTACTGCCAAGGATCTTAAAAATATTGAAGTATGCAGTGATCCGCAATATTCACCCCGGGGGAATTCATATACATACATATCAACGACCATAAATGAAAATGACGACTACCAGTCCAATATATTCTTTTATGATTTGGGATCTGAAGAAGCGAAGCAATGGACTTTCGGCAGTGATAAAAATAGTAATCTTCGTTTCTCGCCGAATGGAGAAAAAGCTGTTTTCCAGTCAAACAGAAGTGGACTTCCCCAATTATGGCTGATTGACACAACAGGCGGTGAGTCAAGACAATTAACTACATTCAAAAATGGTGCAGTCAATCCAGCATGGTCAAAGGATGGAGAATATCTCCTATTCAGTGCATCCCTTGATGAATTTGATGATGTACAGAATCAAAAAGAACTTTCCGAAGAAGAACGCCAAAAGGAGAATGAAGCGAAAAGCAGCCAACCCTTAATCGTCGACCGACTGAAATACAAATCTGATGCGAAAGGCTTCCATGATAATAAGAAAACTCAAATTATCTTGTACAGCTTTGAAGATGATTCCTTTACACAGCTGACAACGGAAGCTACCGACCACAGTTTTCAGGACATTTCTCCTGATGGTCGTCAAATCCTATTTACGGCCAACCTTGGTGAGGATTCTGACTACGAATTAACCAGTGATTTATATACATTAGACCTTCAAACCAAAGAGATATCGAAATTGTCGAATGGAAAAAGTTTCTATTATAGTGCAAGTTTTTCGCCGAGCGGAAAAAAAATCGCCTGCTTCGGCCATGACTATGAATATAGTGGTGCTACATTAAGTGAATTATATATTTTCGACACAGCGACCAGTGAAAGAACTGCACTAAGCAAAGATTGGGATATGCAGCTTGGAGATGCGATGGCAGGAGACACTAGGCTGGGTGAATCGGAGACGGGACCTGTCTGGTCGGAAGACGAAAATCGAATTTTCTTTATTGCTACAGAATTTGGTGCAACAGGTCTCTATCAGGCAACATTGAACGGGAATTTAAGCGTACTTTATAAAAATGACAATCATGTTTTTGGATTTACTTATAATTATACAACCGATTCATTTATCCTTGGAATCAGCACACCTGCAAACCCGTGTAATTTTTATAAATTGGAGTCTGACCTCAAACTGTCGCGGTTAACAAATGCAAATGCTGATTTTCTGAATGAAGTTGCAATTGGAGAGCCGGAAACAGTGACAGTTACTGCAGAGGATGGTTGGGAAATACAGGGCTGGCTGCTGCGTCCGTATGGCTTTGAAGAAGATAAAAAATATCCTTTTATACTGGAAGTTCACGGTGGGCCCCATGCAATGTACGGACAGACGTTTTTCCATGAAATGCAGCTGCTTGCAGCAAAAGGATATGTCGTTCTGTACACAAATCCTCGGGGAAGCCATGGTTATGGACAAAAATTTGTTGATGCAGTACGTCATAACTATGGGAAAGGTGACTACACAGATTTAATGACTGCGGTTGATCATGCACTGGATAATTTTGATTTTATCGATAAAACAAGACTTGGTGTAACAGGCGGAAGCTATGGTGGCTTTATGACCAACTGGATCGTCGGCCATACAAACCGTTTTAAAGCTGCAGTAACCCAGCGTTCCATTTCAAACTGGCTAAGCTTCTACGGTGTGAGTGATATCGGATTTTTCTTCACCAAATGGGAACATGGTCTGAATTTATTGGATGACCCTGCAAGTCTTTGGGACATTTCACCATTAAAATATGCTGAAAATGTGGAAACCCCTTTATTGATTTTACATGGTGAACTTGATTTCCGCTGTCCAATTGAACAGGGCGAACAGCTTTTCATTACATTGAAGCATCTTCGCAAGGAAGTTGAGTTTGTCCGTTTCCCTGGAGCAAATCATGAATTAAGCAGGAGCGGCAAGCCAGAAATGAGAATTGCCAGACTTGAGCAGATCTGCCGCTGGTTTGAAAAGTATTTATAAATGAAATTGCTGCTCCTGCTAATCATAGTGTGGGCAGCTTTTTTTATCGTCTGATTAGGGAGAATTAATGATGGCAGTATTCAATTTTATCGGCTATCTCCTTCCCCTCTCTTCCTCCACCTGAAAAACTTGGCGATCAGCTAGCTATAATTATACACTTATTCACGGGACTAAAAGCTTGGAATACCCATAAAAAAACAGCTGGCAAACAGCCAGCTGTCATAAACTTTATTGATATTTCACAACAGGTTTTTCATCTTCATTCGCAGAAATCGTGCTCACATACTGCTGCAGAGAAATCGGATTTTTGTCTGCAATGCCGCTATTAGACCAATCCATTACAGCATCTAGTGTTTCCAGACTTGTAAAGTATGGCACTTGATACCGGACAGATAATTCACGAATATAAAAACCGATCTTCTCTTTTTCCCGTCCTTGATTTGGGATATTGAGGACAATATGTGGTGCGTTCTCCTGCCAGTGCGCAAGCAAGTCACTTTTATTTTTCAGCATTGCTTTTGTATTGATTCCATTAGCTTGCAAATAATCTTTTGTACCTGCAGTAGCAGTTATTTCAGCTCCTTGCTCGGAAAACTTCCGGATCAGACCTAGACTTTCGTCCTTAAGCCGATCTGCAACAGAGACAAATAATTGCAGGGGCGCTGCTTCTGTTCCTTTTTTGGCAGATAAGGGGGAAGCTTTTTTCAGTGCTTCATCTCTATCATATGCCATCCCAATAATCTCGCCGGTTGATTTCATTTCGGGTCCAAGCACATGATCGACGCCCTTTAATTTGCTTGCCGAAAATATGGGTGCCTTTACCGTGTAATACGATGGTTCCTCCAATAGATTCACTTCGTCTGTAAGTTCATGCAATGGCGTTCCCAGTTGGGCTTTAACTGCCCATTCAATCATTGGTATATCAGTTACCTTACTCATAATTGGAACTGTTCTTGATGAGCGAGGGTTAACCTCCAGCACGTAAATGACATTTTCGTGAATAACGAATTGTATATTCATCATTCCGACAATCGGCAAATTACTGGTGATCTTTTGTGCAATTTCCATCATCTTTTCTTTTGTCTCTTGACTCAAGGAAACCGGTGGAAAAATACTCATACTGTCCCCTGAATGCACACCCGCTTTTTCAATATGTTCAAAAATACCCGGAACCACCATTTGCTTTCCATCACTTATACAGTCTATTTCACATTCCAGACCTGGAAGGTATTGATCGATCAGCAATGGCCAGCAGCGGTCGTTCGTGTCCTTCTGGATTCGTGTCACATAATGATGCAATTCCTGCTCGTTATAGCAAATAAACATGGATTGTCCGCCAATTACATAGGAAGGTCTGATCAACACCGGAAAACCTAGTTCATTAACCAGCGACGGCAGTTCTTCCGATTGATGGACGATATGTCCTGCTATGTGCGGGATATCCAATTGATTGAGGAAATCATAAAATTGTTCCCTGTCTTCCATCCGATCAATGTGCTCCGGTGTTGTACCCAATACATGGATTCCTTCGTCTTTCAAGTCGTTTGCCAGATTGATAGCTGTCTGACCTCCGAATTGAATCAGTACGCCGGCCACATGTTCCTTCTCGATGACTGCAAGTACATCTTCGAGTGCCAACGGTTCAAAATATAACCGATCAGCTACAGAATAATCGGTACTTACTGTTTCGGGGTTGTTATTGATGACTACTGCTTCATAGCCGCTATTTTTGAGTGCCAACGCAGCATGGACGGAGCAATAGTCAAATTCCACTCCCTGCCCGATTCGGATTGGACCTGAACCGAGAACGAGAATCTTTTTACTGTTCTCTTTTGTAACCACTTCATCGCTTCCATGCCAAGTTGAATAATAATAAGGAGTGACCGCATCGAATTCACCAGCACATGTATCCACCAGCTTATAGGCTGGCAATAGTGATATTTTCTTGTAGTACTCTCTTAATTGCTTGGCTGTAGTACCTAATAACTCGGCAATACGAATATCACTGATATTAAATCGTTTGGCCTCTTTAAGCAAATCGGACGGCACCTCTGGCAAGAGGTACTTTTCCAATTGCTTTTCGCACGTTAAAATTCTTTCGATTTTGCGTAAAAACCAGTAATCTATCTTGGTAATATCCATTAAAGTTTCTATTGTCATACCTCTGTTTAATGCTTCAGCCAATGCAAAAAGCCGTAAATCATTTGGATTTTCCAAAAGTTCCAGAAGCTCTTCCTTTGGTTTCGAAGCCATACCAGGCCAGTTCAGGCTGAATATGTTCATTTCCATGGAACGAATCGCCTTATTGAGCGCACCTTCAAATGTCCTGTCAATCGCCATGACTTCCCCGGTAGCCTTCATCTGCGTTCCAAGTGTACGGTCCGCTTCCGTAAATTTATCAAACGGAAAACGAGGAAGCTTTACGACAATATAATCCAATGCTGGCTCGAATGAAGCAAATGTATTCCCTGTAATCGGATTTAGGATTTCATCCAGGGGATAACCAATGGCACATTTTGCAGCAATCCGGGCAATCGGATATCCGGTAGCTTTGGATGCAAGTGCAGAAGACCTGCTCACCCTCGGATTTACTTCGATAATACAATACTCATTGGAGTGCGGGTTTAATGCGAATTGAATATTACATCCACCGACAACATCAAGTGCACGTATGACCTTCAGCGACGAACTGCGCAGCATCTGATACTGGACATCAGATAATGTCTGTGAAGGTGCAACTACAATGGAATCACCGGTATGTACACCGACCGGATCCATGTTTTCCATATTACATACGATGACACATGTATCATTCGCATCCCGCATGACCTCGTACTCTACTTCCTTCCATCCCTTAATACTTCTTTCAACAAGGACTTGATCAATGGGGCTTAACATGAGGCCTTTATTTAGAAGATTTTTAAACTCCTCCATATCATATGCAAAGCCGCCACCTTCTCCACCAAGGGTATAGGCAGGGCGAAGAATAACAGGGAAACCAATTTCATTGATAAAATCCATGCCTTCATCTACCGACTGAACAATTTTTGATTCTGAGATAGGTTCGTTGATATCAATCATTAATTGACGGAATAACTCCCTGTCTTCCCCCTTTTGTATCGAGGAAACACTCGTTCCAAGCAGCTCGACATGATATTTTTCGAGAATACCTTTGTCATGCAGTTCAACCGTCAAGTTTAATCCAGTCTGACCACCAAGGCTTCCAATCAATCCGTCTGGCTTTTCCTTGGAAATTATCTGTTCAAGCGACTCGACAGTAAGTGGCTCCATATAAACGTGGTCGGCAACTTCGGCATCCGTCATGATTGTCGCAGGATTGTTGTTAACAAGTACAACTTCAATTCCTTCTTCTTTTAAAGCAAGGCAGGCCTGTGTCCCTGCATAATCAAATTCTGCTGCTTGCCCGATCACAATCGGTCCGGAACCGATAACCAATACTTTTTGAATAGATTTATGCTTCGACATATGCTGATGTTCCCTCCTTCGCTGCTGTGATTACTTGATGGATAAAATCGTTGAATATATATACCGTATCGCTTGGCCCTGGATGTGCCTCAGGATGAAATTGCACGGATTGAATCGGCTTGCTCACGTGCTTCATCCCTTCCAATGACCGATCATTTACATTACGGAACAGGACCTGGAAAGCATTGGTATCGATACTTTCCTCCTCCACCACATAGCCGTGATTTTGAGAGGTCATCCATACCTTCCCTGTCAGCAGGTCCTTAACAGGATGATTGCCGCCACGGTGTCCAAAAGGCATTTTTTTCGTCTTGCCTCCGTAAGCCAGTGCAATAAGCTGATGTCCCAGACAAATACCAAGGGTCGGATATTTTTCCACTAATTCTTTTATTACGGGAAAATAAGACTCCAGTTCCATGGGATCCCCTGGCCCATTGCTTAATACTATTCCATCCGGTTTCAATAAATCGAGTTTTTCCATGGATGTATGGTACGGAACAACTGTGACTTTAATATTTTGTGCAAGCAATGCCTCCAGAATTGACTTTTTATAGCCAAAATCAACGAGGACAACATGGTGAGATCCACTACCGTATGTTTCCGGGGTTTTGACTGCTACCCGATTAACGAGCTCCATATTATCGTACCTTTTCAAAGGTGAAACAAATTTCTCTTTATCTTTTTCAGAAACGATGACTCCATGGACCGTTTGATGTTTTCGAATTGCTGCAACTAACGAACGAGTATCAACGTTTTTTAAACCCGGAATGTTAGCTGCCTTCAATTCTTCTGAAAAAGATGTTGTCGCCTGGTAATGACTATAGTCATCGCATACATCACTTGCAATGACTGCCGATACGGAAAGCTTCTTACTTTCTTCATCCTCGTCATTCACTCCATAATTGCCGATGATGGGATAGCAAAAAGTCAATATCTGGCCAGCATACGATGGGTCAGTCATCATTTCCTGATAACCGGTCATACTCGTATTGAATACAACCTCTCCACTTATATTCTGCTCTGATCCAATCCAATCCCCTTCAAACGTTTCACCTGTTTCAAGCATAAGGTATCCTTTGCTCATGATTTATTCCCTCCTTCTGTCATTACCTCTTTAAAGAGCAGTATAAAATCCTCCAGCTCCCGTTTTGTTGTAGTTAATGGGGGTAAAATCCGTAAAACATTTGCTCCAGCTGATAACACAAGAACTCTCTTTTCACGAAAAGCTTGTATATAGGAAGCTGCTTCACTGTCGAATTCCACTCCAATAATAAATCCAGTTCCCCTAACATCCTTAATTGCATCATGTTCTTGCATGATTGCTTCCAATTGCTGCTTCAGCCACTCGCTATTGGTTTTCACCTTGCTAAGAATGTCTTCCTTCAGGATCGTTTCAATCGTGGCTATCCCCGCACTTGCAGCTAATGGATTCCCACCGAAAGTACTGCCATGTGTGCCCGGCTGAAGACTTGCTCCAGCCTCTTCCTTTGCAAGCATTGCACCTATCGGAAACCCTGATCCAAGCCCTTTGGCAAGCGTCAAAACATCTGGCTCTATTCCATATTGTTCATAAGCAAATAATGTGCCTGTTCTTCCCATTCCGGTTTGGACTTCATCAATCATCAATAAGATGTCTGCTTCTTTGCATATCTCTGCCAGTTTGTTGATCCATTCAGAATCCGCCGCATTCACTCCGCCTTCACCTTGAACCAGTTCGAGCAATACAGCTGTTGTAGACCCATTATGCACCTGTTCCAATGAAGACAAATCATTGTATGGCAAGTACCGAAAGCCTTGTGTCAATGGTGTAAATCCATGATGAATTTTTTCCTGGGCTGTAGCTGCCATTGTTATTCCTGTACGTCCATGGAAACTTTGTTGAAACGTGACAATTTCTGTTCGCTCAGGATGCCCTTTATCTTTGGCATATTTTTTTGCCAATTTGATTGCAGCTTCATTTGCCTCTGCTCCACTATTGCAGAAGAAAACCTGATCCAGGCAGCTGTTTTCGGTGAGCAGTCCTGCCAGTTGGTTTTGCGATGGAATTTCATATAGATTGGAGCAATGCCATAGTTTCTCCAGCTGCTCACTTAATTTCTGATGGACATTCTCCGGTACGTGACCTAAATTGCACGTTGCTATGCCGGAAGTGTAATCAAGGTATTTATTTTCTTTATCGTCCCATACATAGCTTCCCTTCCCTTTCACAAGAGTGACAGGAAATCGCTGATATGTTTTCATGACGGAATCTATTGATTGGTTCATTACTGTGTCAGACATGCTGTACCTCCCTCTTAAGTATTACTTTTGTTCCGACCGGTTTTCCTTCCATGTACTTTTTCAAATCCTCAGGGGCCAGACCATTTAAAATGACAGACTCCTTTACGCCGCTCGTTAATCCTTTTAAAGCGGAGAGTACTTTCGGAATCATGCCGCCATATATAATACCTGAAGCTATTTTCGCTTCAATTTCTTCATTTGTCAGTTGTTTATGAACGATCTCTTTCCCAGAAATGTTTTCCATGACACCTGGAATGTCACTGATCAAAGCGAGTTTCCCCTTCAATGTCTGTGCCACTGCAGCAGCTGCCATATCTCCATTTATGTTATATCGCTGTCCCGAAGCATCCATTCCAATTGGAGAGATTACCGGTATGGCACCATTCTCAATTAAAAGCTCCAACCACGAAACATTGACATTTTCGACCTTCCCGACAAAACCTAAAGAACCTTCAGGATCAACTGGAGTGGTCTGAAGCAGGGAGCAATCGACGCCGCTCATCCCTATCGCTGTCCCGCCTTCTTTTTGCAGTTTACCAACAATCTTTTTATTTATCGATCCACTCATAACCATTTCGGCTACATCAAGCACTTTCTTCGTCGTTACCCGTAAGCCATCAACAAATTCAGTTTCCACATCCAGCTGCTTAAGTGCCTGATTAATTTCGGGTCCACCACCATGTACAATAACCGGCTGGCATATTTTCTGCTTTTTTAAATCAACGACCATTTTATAAAAAGAGTCTGGAAGCTTTGCAAGTACACTTCCACCCATTTTCAGCACAATGATATTCATCTCGTCACCTCGCCTTTACGTTCTGTAGGAAGCATTTATTTTGACGTAATCATAGGTTAAATCGCAGCCCCATGCTGTTGCATCATGCATGCCATTTTTCAAATCAATTAATAGTTTTACGGTTTTATTTTCCTCGAGATAGTTTTTACCTTCCATTTCGTCAAACTCAAGTGGCAAACCGTTTTTTACGACTTCGATGTCACCAAGGGATACGCATATTTTATCGGGATCAAGCGGCTGTTCACTATAGCCTACCGCACATACGATTCTTCCCCAGTTCGGGTCAGCACCATAGACAGCCGTTTTTACTAGATTCGAAGAGATCACAGCTTTTGCAACCTGGCCTGCTGCTGATTCAGAGGAAGCACCTTTTACCTGGACTTCGATCAGCTTTGTTGCCCCTTCACCGTCTCTGGCGATTTTTTTTGCCAATTCCTCACTTACATATTGCAATGCCTGTTTGAAAACATCCCATTCCGGGTGGGATTCATTTAATAGTGCATTCTTCTGTTGACCATTTCCCAGGACAAGCACCATGTCATTTGTACTGCAGTCTCCATCAACAGTGATCATATTAAATGATTTATTTGTGACCTCCCGTAACGCCTGCTGCAGACTATCAGCATCAACCGCTGCATCTGTTGTCATAAACGACAGCATCGTCGCCATATTCGGATGGATCATCCCAGAGCCTTTTGCGGCACCACCTATTGTGATTGTCTGACCATCAATCTCAAATTGGACAGCGATATGCTTTGTAACCGTATCTGTCGTCAATATCGCCTTTTCAAAATCTGCGGCATCTGTTTCAGTTCCCATCAAATCAATTCCAGTTTTGATTTTTTCCATTGGCAAAGGTACCCCGATTACTCCTGTGGAGGCGACGGCAACATGATTGACAGTAACGTTCATTTTCTCTGCAGCCATTTTTTGCATATTTTTAGCATCTAAGTACCCTTGTTTACCAGTACAGGAATTCGCATTAGCCGAATTGACCACCAAGGTTTGAATTAATTTATCTTGCCCCAGGCTTTGCTTCGTAACCTGTAATGGTGCTGCCTGAAAAGCATTTAATGTATATACCCCAGCTGCGGCTGCAGGGTTTTCTGAATGGATCCATCCAAAGTCAAGCTTTGATTTCCTTAGCCCGCAATGCACCCCGCCTGCGGTAAACCCTGCTGGACTCGTCACATGTCCATCATTCAGCACTTTTATATTACTGTCTGTCATTACTGCCATTATTTTTCCTCCTTTTTATGGATAAACCGGTATCGTGTATAGACCAAGTTTTTCTTCCCAACCGTTCATTAAATTCGCATTTTGTATAGCCTGCCCTGCCGCTCCCTTGACGAGGTTATCAATGGCTGAAGCAATAATAATCTGATTGCTCCGCTGATCGACATGAATTCCGATGTCACAGAAGTTACTGGCATAAACATCTTTAGTAGTAGGGAAAATGCCTGCTTCGCGTATTCTTATAAATGGGTGATTCTCATAATATGACTGATAGTAATCAATAACTTCCTCTGTCGTCATTTCCTTCGTCAATTGACCGTACATTGTACAAATAAGTCCCCTTGTCATCGGAATGAGATGGGTTGTAAAAGTTACCTTGACTGGTGACTTCGCCTTATCTGTCAAATATTGCTCGATTTCCGGGATGTGCTGATGCTTCCCTATTTTATATGGGGTTACATTTTCATTTGCCTCTGAAAAATGGGTCATTGGGGTTGCTGTTCTGCCGGCCCCTGATATACCTGTTTTCCCATCTATAACAATACCTTTTGCATCCACTAGTTTATTTTCGATTGCAGGAATCAATCCAAGTAAGGCACTAGTTGGAAAACACCCTGGGTTGGAAATGACCTGCGCATTCTTAATCTGTTCCTGGTAAATTTCCGATAAACCATATACAGCATGTTCCAACACTTCCTGCGGTGCTGGCTCCTTACCGTACCAATACTCATATTCAGCAGGAGAACTTAAACGTAAGTCTCCAGAAAGATCAATGCACTGCACCTTCGAATCTGCCATTTTAGGAATAATATCTTTAGCAATTCCTGCAGGTGTTGCCAAAAATAATATATCTACTTCTTCTTTTAAACTTTCAATCTGCAATTCCTGCATCGGATGCTCAATAAAATCTGTCAGATGGGGATAGATAGATGCAATCTGCTCTCCGTGCTGTGAATGAGAAATTATTTTCTTCACTTGCATATTTTCATGGTTTTGCAAAAGTCTGATCAGCTCAATAGCCCCATATCCAGTTCCGCCAATAATACCTACATTCTTCAATGAATTCCGTCCCTTCATTAATCTTTGATTATTCATTATTATAGTGATAAGACGGTACTTATGCAAGTATATTTATAAAAAAATATTTATAAATATACATTTTAACTAGTTATTTTTGCATATTCATGATAATAATACGTATAAACATTGCATAAAAAAAAGAATCTCCCAATCGGAAGATCCTAGTGACACTTACGGTATATATTTATTCAGGAATGCTGTTAAAGCGGCCGTATACGCAGCAGTATCCTTCACAAAGGACTCTCCATGATTGGCTTCTTCAACGATTAAAACCTCTTTATCACTGTTCGTATTTTGATATAATTCACGTGTCATTGCAGTCGGTACAAATGTATCTTTGTCTCCATGAATATACAAAATAGGTACTTCTGTTTTTCTAACTTGTTTGAGGGCTGAGGCTTCTTTAAGTGTATAGCCGGCTTTCATATTTGCAACAATGCCCGTTGTCGGTATGATCGGAAACGCGGGAAGATTGAACATGCGACTAAGCTGATACTTGAACAGCTCGTCAACGCCTGTATAAGGACTATCTGCAACGATTGTTTTTACGTTGGCCGGCAGCTCTTCGCCACTTGTCATTAGCACAGTTGCAGCCCCCATGGACACACCATGCAGTACTATTTCTGTATCGGGACCGAGCTCTTCCAGGATTTTATCTATCCAACCAACATAATCGAGACGATCATGCCACCCGAAACCGATATAATTCCCTTCACTTTTCCCATGGCCGCGCAGATCGGCAGTAAACATATTATAGCCAAGCTCTTCATAATAATATTGGCCAAATAAGGACATGTCATTTGCCCGTCCTAAATACCCATGAGCAAATACTACTGTCTTATTCGTAGGTTCCTCTGCCTCCAAATAGTACCCTTTTAAGTTTAAACCGTCATAAGACTCCATTTCCCACAATTCAAAATCCTGTGCAGCGGACCAATTACGCCAATCACCGTCCAGCAATACATCCATTGTTTCAGCAGAGACCTCTAAATCCGCATTTCCAGTTAAAAACTCTTTGACATTTCGTTCAATTGCCAAGTCATAAAAAAAGAATCCAATTATAATATCTATGGTCAATAGGACGGTCATAAGTCCTACAAGAATTATCTTCCATCGTTTCTTACCCTTCACATGGACACCCCTTTCCATTATCTATAATTCTATTATACTAGATAATACACCCAAAAAGGTACCCTTGTTTTGCTAGAAAAAAGAAAAAGATTGCCAATGTAAGCAATCTTTTTTCATGACTGATTTTAAGTTTTTTATACATGCCTTTTTTCCATCAAGTGAATGCCTAAGCCCATAAAAACGACACCCATAAGCAGCAAAATACTGATTGGCATCATCAGGTCACCAACAGAGTAACCGTAAACGGCAATCCCATTGAGCACCTCCATTCCATATGTGAGCGGATTTGATTTTGGATAATGCAAGCAAAATTTCTGATTCGACAATCTCAATTGGCCTGTAGGCACCGCCAATCATTGCCATACTGACAGCAATGATCGGTATGATTGCATTAAATTGCTCTGCCGCCATATTCATTCGCTTCAGCTTTCGATATTCACCCAGCAGCTGATCATAGATTTCATTCTGTTCCTGTCGTTCCATTACAATTGCATTAATGATGATTATGAGTAACGAAAGCAAAATTGCCATCATTGTCATTTCCAACCGAAAACCCGCATCTGCCATACAATAAAACAGCAGCTGTAATGTAAGAAGACTCTCATCAGTGAAAAAATAGCCGTGCAAGGTAATTATAACTGTGAGCATAAATAGATCATTAACATACTTCTACGCAAGGAAAGAACAAAATAAAACCCTAATGCAGCAGCAAAGCTAACAATACTTAAAGGAATCTGATTACTTTCCTGCAAGATTAAAAGAATCCATAAAAGGCTAAATATAACAAAACGCAGCCAGAACATATTCATGCTCAAATCCTACTCTATTTCTTATAGCTGATTCCATTATACTATTTTTTCAGATTAACAAGAGAAAAAGCTTCAGATTCCGATCCTTATTTCACTGTTTTTTGAATAGTGATTTTCCAATCTAGGTTAAGCAATAAATGTTCAAAAAGCGGAAAAATATAATGATATAAGAAAAGAGCAAATTATGGCCTAAATATAATCCAAAATTTTGCCCCAGGCCTCCACTTTGCCTTCGAATGTCTTTGTATACCGTCCCGGAATCGGACTTGTTGATGGCATCTTCACCACATCAACCGAATCAAGATTTTCTGTCGGGAAGTGCCTTTTAAATGTTTGATATGACTTTGTTCCGTTGCATGCGACTAATTGAATCGATGGAAATTCATGAAGCAGTCCGGCGATGTCATTTGGCTCCTCTTCCCTGATACTGGCATCAAGACTCCCTTTACGATAACAGGAACCAATGGTATCCCACAGTGCTATTCCGTGACTTTTAATAAACCTTATTTTGTTTTCGTAATCCTCAATCGGCTGCACCTTAAACAAGTGAAACATTATTGGCCAAAAGTGGTTTCGCGGGTTCCCGTAGTATTCATTTTTTGCCAATGACATTCCACCAGGCATGGAGCCGAGAATAAGCACTTTCGGATTTCCAGGCAGAACAGGTGGGAATGAAATAAGTTTTTCAACCATGATCATCACTCCAATTTCATTATATGTACAATAAAAGTCGTAAAGTTAAAATTTAATCAGTCAGGGCATACTTCATACTGCGCACAGATTAAAACGAGAAAGAATATAAATAGTGAGGGAGAACTCCCCTAACTTTCTTATTCTTACCCGACATAAAACATCAAGTTCATTCTCTAATCTGCTTCTATGTTTAATACTTCTGTTTCGTTTCATTCCTGACAGAATTCGGATCAGCTTCTTCCATTTCCACTTTTTTAATCACTTTGGCCGGATTGCCGCCAACAACTGTATAGTCCGGAACACCCTTGGTAACGACAACCCCAGAGGCGATTACTACATTATCACCGATTGTTACACCAGGGTTAATAATTGCTCCCCCGCCAATCCAAACATTGTCCCCGACCGTTATAGGCTTTCCATATTCCACCCCTGAGTTTCGCTCACTCGGATCCAATGGGTGGGTTGCAGTGTATAGATGAACACCTGGAGCCATAAAACAGTTATCACCGATTCTGACTTCACACACATCCAAAATTACACAGTCAAAATTAGCGTAAAAATTTTCCCCGACATGGATGTGGCAGCCATAATCACAATGAAAATTCGGTTCGACACTTAGTGACTCTCCTGTTGAGCCAAACAGCTCTTTGAGCATCTTCGTACGTAATTCATCTTCTTCCTCTGTCGTCTGATTGTATAACCTCGTCATTTTTCTAGCGTGCATTCGTCCTGCTGTCAATTCTGCATCTGCAGGATTATACAATTCGCCATCAAGCATTTTCTGCTTTTCTGTTTTCATATGATGTCACTCCCAATTACTGTCTATCATCCATTCCCTTTGCAAAACTGCAGTGCCTTTTCTGCTTGCTGCTGATTGCGCCACATACCTAAAAGATTCCCTACTGCAACAGTGAACTCTGGAAATGCCGTTCCTTTTGCCGTAATAATATTACTCCTGGTTTCAACGTTTTCTCCTGTATACGCCGCACCAATAAATTTATCTTTATATTGTTCATATGTATGGGGCAGACAAGTGAATTTACGATACCGAAGAATCCCAGCTTCCCCTAATAGTGCAGCGGATGAACAAATGGAAGCAATAGGAATCCCTATCGAATGTGCCTCTTTTAAAAAAGATGCACTCGTTTCGTTATCCAGAATTTCTTCAATGCCATCTCCACCTGGAAGCAAAATAAGGTCATACTCATCTGGATTTGCATTACCTAGTGCCAGTTGCGCAATGGTCGTAATCCCTCCAAGACTTACTGCCGGTTCCCCATCCATCGTAACGGTTTCTATATGTGCATTCGCAATTTTTCTCAGGAAAAATAATGTATGTGCAATTTCAAAATCGGCGTACAGTGGGAATACATATAACAATACCTTTTTCACATCATCATTCCTTTCTAATAATTTTAGAACTGCTGCATTGTCTATTCGGATATTTCTACTTCCTCATCCATGATATATCCTAACTTCACATAATTAATAAGCTTCCAGGTTTCCATTTTCACTCTTTTTCTTCCATCTGCATGGTTAAACCAGTTGTCCTTTTTTATCGTTACATCATCCACCATACACAATGAATAGGATATCCAGGAAGGCATGAATGTTTTCAGGCAAAGATACATTCTGTGCATATGTATATTTGTTGTGACAACAATCAGCCGTCGGATATTATGTAACCCCAACGCCCGGTCAAGAATAAGCAAAGAAGCCAGGACATTTTCCTTCGTATGTAAGGATACTTGTTCGACTAAAATATCCTGATCAGATACTCCTAATTCGATTGCTTTAGACCGAAGTAACTCAGCTTCCGGCAAGTCTGTGCCTTCCCAAGTCACTCCACCAGAAAATAAAATTTTCTTTGCCCTGCCCGCTTTATACAATTCAACTGCTTTAGGTAAACGATAGATTACAGCCTTACTGCTTCCAGGAACAAAAATACAATCTCCTTTCTTATGATCATCTTCCATATTGTAAAAAAGCAGCTCCGTCATTTGCAAATCAGAAAGCTTCTCAGGATCTAACTGTGATATGTTTATTTTCATACGTCATCTCCCGTTTCGTTAATGGTGGGATATGCTTCCTTCTTGAAATGATTTGATCTATACAATTATTCCTCATTCATCATCACGTAAGAGTTCCAACACCTCATGACCAAATCAACTACATATTTAAATACATATCGTGGATATTGCAATTCATCTATCTGTTGAATTATCTAAACCTGTTCTTTTTTCTTCCAGCTTTTTATTTTCCCGATAAGCATTTCCGTATAGGGTGGAACTTTTTTGAGCCAGTTCCATATGTTCAGGAACAAAAACCACCAGACAATAAAATAGAAGTGGGTAAGGATAATAAATAAAGACCATAAATCTCTCTTCTGAAACTGGGCACTAACATATTCATACTCATTCAGCCCGTCTGGTCTCCCGATATAGTAAATGAACCCTACTAGTGGGACAAGAAGTGAAAAGATAATTGTAATTGCGGCTAATGGGCTATACACTTGGCGAGCCCAATTAACGATTCCGCTGATCAATGTCAGGAAAATGAAAATATAATAAGCAATCCAAAGCCAAGTTGGTAAAGTTTCCATTCTTATCTCCCCTTAGAAAACTTGGTTGTCACCAAGAATTTGGGTGACAGCCTTAGTTGCACTTATGCAGATAGAAAGTTTTATGCTTTCCTATCTGCAAAAAAACTTCCTTATCCTTATTTAATTCGGCAAAGAAACGAATCATCCTGCTTAAATAACAGGAAAGGAAGATCCTAAGTAAATGAAATACACTGCTGGAATCCATTTAAATCATTCCCATTCTCACTCCTTCAGGTTGTTCATACAATTTATTTATATGAAGAAGGAATATGCTGTTATGTATTTTTGGAAAAATGTAAATTTTAATAAAGTAAAATCTGTTATGATATTATTATGTATATTTCTCTGATGGAGGTGATCTTTTGAAAGCAATCTTTATCGGGATTTTGGGGGCGTTATTTTTCTCTGTGACATTTGTATTGAACCGGTCGATGGAATTGGAAGGCGGAAGCTGGGTATGGAGCGCTTCTCTGAGATTTGTGTTTATGCTGCCTATCCTGTTTCTGATTGTAGGCTATAAACGGAACATTAAACCAGTCATCATACATATGAAGAAAAGACCAATGCCATGGTTGGTATGGAGTACAGTTGGGTTTGGGCTATTCTATGCTCCACTGACATTCGCGACAATCTATGGTCCTGGCTGGCTTGTGGCAGCAACCTTCCAGCTAACCATTATCGCAGGTTCACTACTTGTACCTTTTCTGAATAGGAAAAGAAATCAGCGTATCCCAATCCAGAGTATTTTAATATCACTAATTATTCTTGCGGGAGTCTTCATAATGCAGGTTGAACATGCCTCAGCCGTTCCGTTTATTACTGTCATTCTATGTGTCGCTCCGATCATCATTTCCGCCTTTGCATATCCGCTTGGCAATAGAAAAATGATGCTATTGGCAAATGGAGACCTCAATACTTTCCAGCGCATTCTCGGCATGACAATTGCTTCAATGCCATTTTGGATCATCCTCTCCATGTATGGAGCTGCTGCACATGGTTTGCCCACTTTAAGTCAGGTTGTTCAGACATTTATCGTTGCTGTTTCATCCGGAATTATTGCTACCGCTCTATTTTTCTATGCAACCGAAATGGTTCAAAATGACAATCAGAAATTAGCCGGCGTAGAAGCGACCCAATCAGGAGAAGTTGTTTTTGCCTTAATCGGTGAAATATTGTTATTGAGTGCACCTTTGCCAAGTAACATTTCCTTCATCGGTATGGGACTTGTCCTTTTCGGAATGATATTGCATAGTGTGGTATCTTCATTAGGAAATCGAAAGAAAATCGAAATCTATCAGAAGTTCGCTCAAAAAAAGTGATGGCACTATCCATAAGCAGCCATCACTTTTTCTATTCATTTCCTTCAGCTTTCATACGTGCCCTTTCTTCCGTGGGGGTTCCACCTTTGATCATCAACGATAATATAAGTCCAATTAATGAAAGGACAGCTGCAACGTAGAATGCCATATTAACCCCATGAATCACTTCCTGAGGCAGTGCATTCTCTCCTGTGTTTAATGCGGTGGTAGTCATCACCGTAACTAATACAGCTGTTCCAATTGAAGCCGCTACTTGCCGCATCGTATTTGTCATTGCAGACCCATGTGCCAGCAATCGGCTTGGAAGCTGATTTAAACCTTGTGTTGTTGCAGGCATCATGATCATCGATATCCCAAACATCCGTACCATAAACACTACGGTAATATAAGCCAGTGATGTATCTGCACTCAAATTGGTGTACAGAAAAGATGTTATCGTTAACAGGGTCAAACCAATAATAAGAAGATATCTCGCCCCAAAGCGATCAAATATCCGGCCATTTATCGGCGACATAAATCCCATCACCAATGCTCCCGGTAAGATCATCATGCCGGATTGCAAAGCAGTGAATCCAGCCATATTCTGCATATAAATCGGTAAAATAGTTTCAGCAGCGATTAAACCGATAAACGCAATCATTCCGATGATAGTTGTCAGTGTAAAGGTTCTATTTTTAAAAATACGAAATTCCAGTATAGGCTGTTCAAGATTGAATTGTCGTGTGATAAACATCGTAAGTGAAAGGGCACCAATCACCATAGAACTGATGACAACGGTATCTGTCCAGCCGTAATTTCCCGCACTGCTGAATCCATATAACAAGCCACCAAAACCAAGTGTCGAAAGGATGATGGAAAATATATCAACTTTTGGAAATGTCCGCTCCGTTATATTCTTCATTACAAAGATGGATATCAAAATGTTGATCACTGCCAATGGAAAGACAAGAAAGAATAAAGACCTCCAATGATATTGTTCAACCAGCCAACCCGATATTACCGGACCAAGGGCAGGAGCAAATCCAATGACCAATCCGACCATCCCCATGGCGCTCCCTCTTCTTTCAATCGGGAATATCAATAGAAAAATAGTCATCATTAATGGGATCATAATACCGGCACCAGCAGCCTGGATAATACGGCCTATCATTAATACACCAAAATTAGGTGACAACGCGCAAATCAATGTACCAAAAGTGAAGGCACCCATCGCAGATAGAAATAAACGCCTTGTTGTGAAAGTATCTATCAAAAACGCCGTAATTGGAATCATGATACCATTCACAAGCATAAAAATGGTTGTTAACCATTGTGCGGTATTCTCAGTAAGATTCAAATCCCGCATTATATGTGGGATTGCAGTTGTAAGCAATGTCTGATTTAAAATTGCCAGAAAGGCTCCTGTTATGAGAACTGCAACAATCGGAGTCTTGTTTAATTGTTCTACGTCTTCTATATCATTATTTTTCAATCTTTTTCTCCTCGCTAAAGCTCTATTACTATATTAAATTATATGGAAGGGAAGGCTTCATGTCCATAGACATGTTCGGCTTGTGGTAAAACTAATTAATGCCCTATTTTACCGAAAATATTTATACTATTATTTGAGGTGGTGAAACATGTGAATTTGGAGACTGAAAAAGATATTATTCAACTAATCAGTAATGATTCCTTCATGATGGAAATCCTGACAGCAGCAAGTACATTAAGGTTACCCGATTGGTCGATTTGCGCCGGTTTTGTGCGTTCAAAAATCTGGGATGAATTACATGGTTACGGACGAACCAGTATGCCGGATATAGATGTTGTTTACTTTGATAAAAACAATATCAATGAAGGCGAAGAAAAAAGATTGGAAAAATTGCTTGCTGCTTTATTGCCTGACGTTCCATGGTCTGTCAAAAATGAAGCCCGAATGCATGTTAGAAACGATATCAATCCATATTTAAATACGGAGGATGCAATCTCCAAATTCCCTGAAACATGTACAGCATTAGGAGTTTACTTAGACAAAAACGAAGAGCTTCACTTAATTGCCCCACACGGGATTCAGGATGTTCTCGCAATGATTGTTCGCCCAACACCATTATTTAATAACTCAAGTGTGCTTATGAAGGTTTATGAACAAAGGATTCGAAATAAAAAATGGCATTTGATATGGGATATGGTGACATATGCTGTTAAAACAGATGAGGGAAAATACAATTAACAATATCGCGGGGTAACATACGAAATAATATTTTAATTAAAAGATCTGATTGCACAATGATTTGGTTTGTAATTTTGGCCATATAGTATTTTTAAGGTTTAATTCAACTAACATAAAAGGCTTTAGTGAAATAAATAAGATAAGAACTAACAAAAAACGCTTGGATTTTAAGTCCAAACGCTTTTGTGTACTAACCCAAGTGCTATTTTATTCATTAATATATGAAGTCAGACCTAAAGATTCACCAACGGTAAGTGGTGCGAGTATTGCTCCTGCATACATCGCTAGTACATGTTGAAATCCTAACATCTTGAGGAAAGCTTCTATTTGAAATTAACCTTTCCATCTGTCAATGATTTAATAATTGCCAAAGACTCTACCCTTATTCCCCGTTCCTGAAGCTGACTGCTGCCGTTTTGAAACCCTTTTTCTATCACAATTCCAACGCCCGCTATTTGGGCGCCAGCTTGTTCCGCGATACTAACCAGCCCCAGAGCCGCTTGTCCATTTGCAAGGAAATCATCCATAAGCAGTACAACATCGTCTCCGTTAATGTAGTCCTTTGAGATCGATATTTCACTCGTTTCTTTTTTTGTAAAAGAATGTACCTCTGCCGAGTACAGATGATCGACCAATGTCAGTGACCTCCGCTTTCTGGCAAAGATAACCGGCACCCCCATAACGAGTCCAGTCATTGTTGCAGGTGCAATACCAGAGGATTCTATGGTTACAATTTTAGTTATCCCAGCATCTTTAAAACGCGCTGAAAATTCTTCTCCTATATTTTTCATCAACACTGGGTCGATTTGGTGATTTAGAAATGAATCAACTTTCAAAACTGATTCCGATAATACTTTTCCCTCATCCAAAATTTTCTTTTTTAAAATATCCATTACGTTCACCCTTTCATCTAAAAAAAACAAAAAAGCCCGATAGTTACTTCTACCATAAGCACGATAAATGCAACATTTCGAGCTTGAAAAATCAAAAGTTAAATAAGCTCCACCCATAAGAGTATAACCATTTTTATGCGTTGCTTTTCATAGTCGGTTCATTTACGGTAAACCGGCAGAAACTTGCAGGCCATATTCCCACAATTATATGAAAACACGGTATTAGAATGTATATTAGTATAGCATGCTAATGTTGAAAAACAAGTGGATGCAAAATTACACTGATTCTGGTATTTTGGTGAAAAAGCGAAGAAATTATTCCGGCATACCATGAGACGCAAACTTTTTTTAAATGAACCATTCAAGAAATTCGATTCGATTTCCAAAAGGATCTTTTACGTAAAGACGGTTTGCTCCAGGTAATTTATGATCAACCTTGTAGTCAATATCCACAGCGTCCAGATACTGTTTCATATTCTCGATATTTTCCACTCTAATTGCCGGATGTGCTTTTTTTGCCGGTATAAAAGGTTTCTCAACACCGATATGAATCTCAACCTTTCCGGCCTGAAACCATACTCCTCCATTTCCCTTAAGCGATTGAGGTTTCTCCTTCTCTTCAAAACCAAGGAGTTCTTTGTAAAAATTACGTGCAGTTTTTTCTTCCCCAATCGGAGCAGCAAGCTGAACATGGTCTATCCTTTCATATTTAAAGTCCATTTTGCGGGTTCCCCCTTCCCTTAATGTAACTTCATCATAACGCTATCCTATCATCTTGAATAATACAGATTAATTATCATTTTCTTTCTTTATTACTTATCGACAAGAACCATTTACATGGGAATTTCAGAATTCCCTTTCTGACGCAAAAAGACCAGCCTCCTAAAAACAGGAAACTGGTCTATAGTAAGCTATATGTATACAGGCCACAATTGCCGTATTGTTAATAGTAAGTTTTAAACCACCACTTCGCAAAGTGGGTGTTCGCAGAAACCTTCCTGTCTTCCGCTCCATTGGCGGCGCGACATTCCAATTTCGATGTAAAACTCCCTATACATTCATTAGAGGTTAAAACTTATTTAAATACGTACATTGTAGCTTGTAAATATATACTAACCTAATAGATGGGGAATTTCAATGGTAAATTATTACTATTTACTTTATCAGAATAGCTGTTCATATACTTCGTTAAGTTCCTGAACCCGTATATCATTTTGAACATTTTTGGCATAGTCCAGCTCGTTCTCCAATACCATATCCAAATAGTTCATTTCTTCTCCATCCAAGTCACTGACAAACTTTTCTTCATTTGCATATTTGTTGGCTTCCATTTTAGCCAGAATTTGCTGGCACATGTCATTCTCTATATAGTTGGATAATGATTCACGTAAATATTCCAATGTATTATCGATGATAATCACCTCTTGACTATATCTTCGTATTTTTCTTTTTGGCCCGTTGTTCAAGTTGAGACTTCGGTCGTTGATCTGCTGCATCCTCCGTTAGTCCCTGTGGGTTTACACTTGAGTTCACACGTTGTTTGCTCCAATGATCATTTTTCTTAGACATTGCGATCACCTCCATACATTAGTCTTTCAAATATAATTACTTTTTATCCGACTTTCGTTTATTCGAAATAAAGCTTTTAATTAAATTATTTAGTTCTGGAGAGGCTTTGGTAGGTATCTGATGCATAACCTGATCAATAAATACCAATTCCTGCTGCGGTAATTTTTCCTCCAGCAGTTTAGCATAAGAATGAAACGGTTTGTCATTCATGCCATATACCAGCAACACCGGTAGATCGATGCTTCCCAACTGGTCTGTACAATTATACTTCAAAATATACCGATAATATTGCTCGATGTTTTCTGCACTGCTTTTTCTGGATTCGGTTACCATCATTTTAAACAATTTTAATGAATCAGCATTGCTTAACGCCGCAAGATATGCAAGCAGAGAAACCGCTCCTGAATTGGCTGCAACTATTCCAATTCTAATGAGATATTTAAGCAAAAGATGACGTGTTTCGGACATACCACCTATGACGATACCTCCCAACGATCGTTCCTTAAATGTCTGCATAAACTCCAGCACGATGGATCCGCCTGTAGAGTAACCGCATAGAAATGCCTTTTCAATACCAAGGTGATCGAGTATTTTTTCCATATCACGAGCTATTAGCGGATAAGTAATTGTCTGACTGGAGTGAGGGCTTTTTCCATGTCCTCTAATATCAAATGTAATCACTTGAAAATATCTGGATAATTCCTCTCTTTGATAATGAAAATTTGCTGAGGTAAGAACTGGTGGATGTATAAAGAGAATCGGGGTTCCACTTCCCTTAACCGAGTAGTATAGACTGCTGTCTTCCATATCAAGCATTGGCACGCGGATCACCTCAATCATTCGTTGTATTTTTAGTGCTTTACAATCGGTAATTCCTTTTCATTGTCTGTCTTCAAGCTGACATGCAGATTGTTATTATAATCAATAGCTGCGAAAAATACCTTTTCCTTATTTGATATTCCTAAATCTTTTAATTTTCCGTTTAACCATACTTCATTTAATTTCAAATATAGGACATCTGTGTACAGCTTTCCTTCTACGATAACCGGATAGGCGAATTCAGGCTGTTTATTGTATATGTTCATATCTTCCTTGGAAACAGGAGTCTTACTAGGTTTTTTTAATACGGATAAGTTCCCGTTTGCCTCTATGATAGCCAGTTTCACCATACTCGTATCAAAAACATCTTTCTCTCGAAGCATCATCAGTATATTATCAATTGTGTACTGGATCTTATTTAGGTTTTCAATAATAAATTTGCCATCATTCATCACTACAGTTGGTTCAAATGTGAGTTTCTTGCCAAGCCTTTTATTCCGTATTTTCAAATGTGATATTACTTTCTGCAATATCCCGATTTAAAATAATAGCCACAGCTGTATGAATATGGCTAATATCAGCGTCCGCAATATCTGCTCCAACAACTGCACCCAGCGAAAGAAAGATTAGAAAGTCAAAAACCGGAAGTTCTCCAATAGAACGTTTACCCATGATTAATGTCACTAAAAGGAGTAATGGCAATATCGTTATAACTCTGACCAGTAATATTACAAGCTCTTTCAGCAATTCCATACATACACCTCAAAGTAAATCAATTTATAACTTAGAGTGCATCAAATTCGGATTTCCTATGTGCAAGGAACGGATCCAATTTTTTGTTGCTAAATCAACGGGTATATTTGATTTATTCCTATATCTGCACATAATTGCAATGTAATTAACAGAGTGAAAATAGCTATTGTCACTCTGCCGGAATAATTGTTAGGCAATTTAGAATTTAATATGGAATATGTTATAGTTAGTATAAGATTTTTGAAAAAATGCAGTCTCGAGGTGAGTAAATATGAGAACCGAAAAAGAGATATATGATTTAATATTAGATATTGCCCAAAAAGATGAACGTATTCGGGCTGTTTATATGAACGGTTCAAGAACCGATCCGAATGCTCCAAAAGATATCTTTCAGGACTTTGATATTGTTTATGTAGTGACGGAAACAGCATCATTCATAAGTGATGAGAAATGGATCAATGCTTTTGGAAATCTAATTATGATTCAGGAACCTGATAAAAATGATAAACCTTTGGGCGCAAATACGGATTTTGATAATTCTTATGGATATTTAATGCTGTTTACAGATGGGTATCGGATAGATCTGCATATCGAAGCAATAGAAACCATGATTGAGAGGTATACTGAGGATAAACTTGCTATTCCTTTATTAGATAAGGACAAGCTGCTTCCGAATATTACTTCCCCTACAGATATGGATTACTGGGTAAAGAAACCAACAGAATCACTCTTTATAAGTTGCTGTAATGACTATTGGTGGTGTCTGCAGAATGTTGGAAAAGGAATATGGCGCGATGAATTACCCTATGCAAAACAAATGTTTGAATTTGTAATAAGAGTTAGATTGGACGAGATGGTTTCTTGGTGGATTGGCATAAAAAATGACTTCCGAGTTTCGACAGGAAAGATGGGTAAATATTTTAAAAAGTACCTTCCAGAACCACTTTGGGAGATGTATAAAAAAACTTACTCTGACTATAACTATAAGAACTTTTGGAGTTCTATATTTTTCACTTGTGAATTGTTTCGAACAGTAGCAAAAGATGTTGCAGAACATTTGTTGTTCCCATACCCAATTGATGACGATAAAAGAATGACGAAGTTTCTTGAACACATTAGACAATTACCAGCTGATGCACAAGGTATCTATTAATATATTTGTTAGATTTATCCTGATAGAAATATGCCTAAATGAAAACTTGGAAAATAGACAATCAAATGCTAATGAACGCTGTCATATTTGTTCCCCCATTTCGCTAAAGCACCTGTTTGTTGAATAAGGCTTATATCGAGACCTGGATTTAATTCTCCCTTAATATAGTGATAGTAAATTGACTTGATAGTTGAGTATAGATGAATATAAATAGTGCAATTTCAACCAAGATAAACAGAAGGAAAAATTTAGTAGATAAAAATTTAAGTTGGAGTAAATAGAATATTGACCATATGGAAAATAAAATAAGTAGAACAGGATATCCAATCGGAATACCTCTTATCGTTCCAACAGATAGATATACCCAAGTTACAAGTAAAGTAATTCCTCCAAAGACTAAGACACCTAAAGTGATATTAACAAGATGGATTAATTTTTTGCTCAATTTTTTTACCTCCTTTAGTTACGATAAATATTTTTGGATATCGTAAAAAGCACAATTCTTATAAGGAATACAGAAGCGTTAGCACAGCTGGTTATATATAACACTTTTTCCCTATTAATATTAAATTCGATGTAACAAAGCATCCCGTTATCTAACTCCTACGTGAATTGTCCGTTCTTCTTGTGTGGCAATCACTTTCAGCCCTTCTAATGTCCCCCACGGGATTCACCGTTTCCTCCATTAGGAAGGAATTTATGTTTCTGCTTCATCAAGTGTTGCGTACGCAGAGTGGCAATTCTTCTTAAATGATTCAGCCCTTCCCGGACATTCTAGAAATGCCTGGTACTACGGCTTCGGCTGACTTCTGATAGTTCAGCGAACATTCTCATGTTCGGTTACTCAAAGTGTTGCGCATTTCTATCAGACCTCCCAGGGTAAGCACACATTCTTCCTCTCCATGTCCCCTCTTCATTTACTCTGTGTCCCCTTTGGCAGTATGGGCTTTGACTTGTGATGCAGTCTCATCCAAGAACACCTAGCCTTATATGAAGTTCGTGTTCCTAAGGGCGGAGATTTGCCGCCGACTTCCTTCAGATTCTGGGTCACCCCAGACATCCTTGTCTTAAGCTAACCACTACTACTGCCTTCGTGGTTTGGGGCTTGAACCCTAAAGAATGTGCGCGTGCCTGGCGCACAACTAAGAGCCTCCTTGAAGCGGGAGCTCAAGGAGGCTCTTACTAAGTATATCCAGACTGTGAATGAATTGATACGAAACATATAGGCCTGTATTAATAAAAGGTTAAGTACTGTTCGCGCTCCCATGGATGTACAGCTGTTCGAAAATTATCCCATTCCATTTCCTTTGCTTCCATGAAATGTTCAAATAGATGTTCACCTAATGCATTTACCAGGACTTCGTCTTTCTGTAACTCCTCCAACGCATCCATTAACGTAGCTGGCAGATCTTTCACACCATTTTCTTCGCGCTCAGCTTTATTCATCACGTAAATATTGCGATCAACTGCCTCAGGTGCTTCTAGTTTATTTTCCACACCATCTAAACCCGCAGCTAGTAATACCGCTAAAGCCATATAAGGATTGGCAGACGGATCAACACTGCGCGCTTCAACACGGGTGCTGAGTCCTCGTGAACTTGGGATACGTAATAAAGGACTTCTATTTGACCCAGACCATGCTACGTAACAAGGTGCTTCATAGCCAGGTACTAGTCTTTTATACGAATTTACAGTTGGATTTGTAACTGCAGTAAAGTTTGTAGCATGTTCAATCACACCTGCAATGAATTGATATGCTGTGTTACTCAATTGCATTTCGCCACTTTTATCGAAGAACACATTTTCTCCATCTTTAAATAAAGACATATTAACGTGCATTCCAGATCCGTTTACGCCGAATAGTGGCTTAGGCATAAATGTTGCATGAAGGTTATGTTTTCTTGCAATTGTCTTTACAGCTAACTTAAATGTTTGAATATCATCTGCATGCTTAACAGCATCTGAATATTTAAAATCAATTTCATGTTGACCAGGAGCCACTTCATGATGGGATGCTTCAATTTCAAATCCCATTTCTTCTAACTCAAGAACAATATCTCTTCGGCAATTTTCCCCTAAATCGGTAGGAGCTAGATCAAAGTAACCTCCATGGTCATTAAGCTCTAATGAGGGATCTCCATTCTCATCTAATTTGAATAAGAAGAATTCAGGTTCTGTTCCGATATTAAATGTGTCGAATCCTAACTCTTCCATTTTTTTAAGATTTCGTTTCAAGTTATATCGTGGACATCCTTCAAACGGTGTTCCATCTGGTTTATAAATGTCACAAATAAATCGAGCTACTTTACCTTTATCAGAAGTCCATGGAAATACTACAAATGTTTCTAAATCAGGATATAAGTACATATCTGATTCTTCAATTCGTACAAAACCTTCAATTGAAGATCCGTCAAACATCATCATATTATCCAATGCTTTATCTAATTGGCTAAGTGGAATTTCTACATTTTTAATCGTTCCCAGCATATCCGTAAATTGTAGCCGAATAAATCGAACATTTTCTTCTTCAATTATTTTATAAATATCAAATTTGTTCATATTAGTACTCATCCTTTTCTACTAGTATTAGACTGATTCTTCCAGATAAGATGGAAGTGCGGAACTTCCCATTAAATATTCATCAACTTTATGGGCTACTTCCCTCCCTTCATTGATGGCCCAAACGATTAAGCTTTGGCCACGTCTGGCATCACCTGCTGTAAAGACGTTATCGATATTGGTCATAAAGTTACCGTATGTCGCCTTTACGTTGCCATTTTCAGTGTCGAGACCAAGCTGCTGCTGCAGCAACTGTTCTTCAGACCCTTCAAAGCCAATAGCAATGAAGACAAGCTGAGCCGGCCAAATCTTTTCTGTTCCGGGTATTTCACGGAACGTTGCCTTGCCGTTTTCGTCTGTTGTTTTTTCCATTTCCACGGTATGCACTTCTTTTAGACTCCCGTTTTCACCAGCAACGAACCGCTTTGTCTGAATACAGAACTGACGAGGGTCTTCGCCGAACTTGGCGGTTGCTTCTTTGTGGGCATAATCTACGGTAAAGACGTTCGGGAATTCTGGCCACATGTTGCTTCCAATTCTGGCTGCTGGAGGTTTTGGATGCTTACCGAATTGCACCACACTGTTGCACTCTTGTCGAAGTGCTGTTGCAATGCAGTCTGCCCCTGTGTCACCGCCGCCGATAACGATGACATCTTTCCCTTTGGCATCGATGCAGTCTTCACCTTGCAGCAAATGCTTCGTGGAAGCTGTCAGATAATCCATCGCAAAATGAACACCCTCTGTATCTCTGCCTTCCATCTGTAAATCGCGCTGCTTTTGAGCACCGATACATAGGATGGTAGCATCATATTGATAGTTTAATGCTTCAAATGTGATGTCTTTGCCTGCTTCTGTATTCAGAACGAAATTAATGCCCTCCTGTTCAAGAAGCCAGATTCTGCGCTCGACCACATCTTTTTCCAGTTTCATATTGGGAATACCGTACATCAATAGTCCGCCCGCACGATCCTGACGTTCATACACGGTGACGTGATGACCAACCTGATTCAATTGGTCAGCACTGGCCAGCCCGGCAGGACCGGAACCAATGATGGCGACTTTTTTACCCGTTCTGTTTTTCGGTATACGTGGTGTGATCCAGCCATTTTCAAACCCTTTATCAATAATCGTACGTTCGATACTCTTAATCGTGACGGCAGGATCGGAAATCCCAAGTATGCAAGATCCTTCACATGGTGCGGGACATGCCCTCCCGGTAAATTCCGGGAAGTTGTTGGTTTTTAATAGCCTTTCCAGCGCTTCTTTCCATCTGCCCTTATAGACCAGGTCATTCCATTCCGGTATCAGGTTGTAAATCGGGCATCCTGTTGTGGCACCATTGATTACCTCTCCTATCTGACAAAAAGGAGTTCCACAATCCATACATCTTGCCCCTTGCCGTTTCAATGATTCATCAGATAAGGACGTATCATATTCATGCCAGTCATTTGTCCGGGTTAGCGGATCGCGTTTGTTGGTCTCTTCACGCTGATAGTCCATAAATCCTGTCGCTTTTCCCATATTCCTCTCTCCTTTCTACTGTACTACTGTATTTTCAAGTTTCTTGATTGGGATTGTTTTGTTTTCTTTTTTCGCTTGGAATGCACTCATTTGTGCTTCTTCTTCTGATTCACCAACATCCATAAACGATTGAATGGTATTTAACATATCCTGATAATTTTCCGGAATGACTTTGACAAATTTATTTGCTGTTTCGGCCCAATTTTCTAGTACATGTGCAGCTTTACTACTATTTGTATAGTGTAAGTGCTTTTGAACCATTTCTTTTACTTTATTCATTTCTTCAGTATCTTGTAGTCTTTCCATTTTTATCATTTCTTGATTACTTAAGTTTTTGAATTTCTCTCTATCCTCTGCAAGTACATAAGCGGTTCCACCAGACATACCAGCTCCAAAGTTTTTACCAACATCACCGAGTACAACAACACTTCCACCAGTCATATATTCACAACCATGGTCACCTATTCCTTCAACAACAATACTTGCACCACTATTACGAACAGCAAAACGTTCACCAGCCATACCGTTGATGTAGGCTTCACCACTTGTTGCACCATAGAAAGATACGTTACCAGCAATAACATTATCGCTTGGAACAAAAATAGATTCTTTCGGTGAAGAAACAACTATTTTACCTCCTGATAGGCCTTTGCCAACATAGTCATTGGCATCTCCATAGAGGATTAGGGACATACCTTTTGGAATAAACGCTCCAAAACTCTGACCTGCAGAACCATAAAAGCGAAGTATAATCGTATCTACAGGTAATCCTTCATCCCCATATCTTTTAGAAATCTCACTACCTGCTATCGTACCTGTTGCGCGATCAATATTTCTAATCGGGAAATTTAAATCAACTTTTCCTTTTGATTCTATCGCTGACTGGACAGCAGGTAAAATTTCTCTAATATCGAGTGATTCATTAATTTTATGGTTCTGTGGTGTACTAAATATGCGTCCACCAGTAGTAGGTTGATAGAGTATTTTTGAAAGATCAAGGTCTTTTGCTTTCCAGTGTGCTTTCGCTCTATTACTTACTCCTAACACATCTGTACGGCCGACCATTTCATCAACCGTTTTGAAACCAAGTTGTGCCATGATTTCACGTAACTCCCTGGCAACAAACCGCATATAATTCACAATATGATCAGGATTACCAGTAAATTTTTTGCGCAACTCTGGGTTTTGCGTTGCAACTCCTACAGGACATGTATCCAAATGACAAACACGCATCATCACACAACCAAGAACAACAAGAGGTGCTGTTGCAAATCCAAATTCCTCTGCCCCGAGTAATGCCGCCATCGCTACATCTTTACCAGTTAGTAATTTACCATCCGTTTCTAATACAACTCTCTCTCTTAACCCATTAAGCATTAATGTTTGGTGTGCTTCTGCCAATCCTAATTCCCATGGTAAACCAGTGTGCTTCACACTCGTTTTTGGCGATGCACCTGTACCACCATCGTAACCAACAATAGAAATAACATCTGCATTTCCTTTGGCTACACCGGCAGCAATTGTACCAACACCTGATTTAGCTACAAGCTTCACACTAATTCTTGCGTCACGATTTGCATTCTTTAAATCGTGGATTAATTGAGATAAGTCCTCAATGGAATATATATCATGGTGTGGAGGTGGTGAAATGAGACCTACTCCTGGTATAGATCCTCGAACATCTGCAACCCATGGGTATACTTTATTACCAGGTAACTGTCCACCTTCACCAGGTTTTGCCCCTTGAGCCATTTTGATTTGTAATTCATCTGCACTAACTAAATAGTGGCTATTTACTCCAAATCGCCCCGATGCAATTTGTTTAATCGCACTTCTGCGTAAATCTCCATTTTCATCAACCGTATAACGATTTGAGTCTTCTCCACCCTCACCACTGTTACTTTTACCACCCAAGCGATTCATTGCAATTGCTAGCGCTTCATGGGCTTCCTGACTCAGTGAACCAAATGACATAGCGCCAGTTTTGAAACGTTTTACGATAGAATCCACAGACTCAACTTCAACAATAGGAATCGATTGGTTAACATCAAATGAGAACAAGTTACGTAAAAAACCTAAGCGTTCTTCATCTGCAGCCTTTGAGAAGTCTTTAAAAAGGCTATAATCTCCTCTACGACATGCCCATTGGAGCGTATGAATCGTTTTTGGATTGAACGCATGATGTTCACCAGTTTTTCTCCACTGAAAATCACTCCCTGGTTCCAAGGATTGATCAACAGATTGGTGATATCCATTTTGATGTCTAATTGCCGCTTCTTTGGAAATTGTTTCCAATCCAATGCCATCAATTTGCGATGCAGTTCCAGTAAAGTATTTTTCAATCACTTCATTACTGATCCCAACAGCTTCGAAAATTTGGGCACCACGGTAACTTTGCACTGTAGATATCCCCATTTTAGACATTACTTTTACCACACCTTCTGTAACAGCAGCAATGTATTTTCTAACAACTTCTTGATAGCAGTCAGAAAGATTTCCACGATTAATTTCGCGCTTATAGGATTCAAATGCTAAATACGGGGTAATAGCATCTACACCATAACCTAACAAGGCAGCAAAATGATGAACCTCTCTTGTTTCACCAGTTTCAGCAATAATACTTACTTTTGTTCTGCTTCCATGGCGAACAAGGTATTGGTGCAGTCCACTTACTACTAACAAAGCAGGAATTGCAATATTAGTAGCACTCATATTTCGATCAGATAAGATTAATAGATTAACACCGTCTTTTATAGCTTGATCAGCTTGCTTAAACACAGACTCTAAACTAGCTTCTAAATCACCGGTAAATAGCGTATCAATGGTTTTGCTCAAAAAACCTCTATATTTATTAGCCTTCAATTGATTCAATTGTTGATTAGAAAGAACCGGGGATTCTAGTTGAATACGATGACAGTTTGTTTCATCCGAATGTAAGATATTTCCTTCTGGCCCTAACAATGTCATTGTCGATGTAACGACCTGCTCTCGATACGCATCGATTGGCGGGTTAGTTACTTGAGCAAACAATTGTTTAAAATAGTTAAAAAGTGATTGGGCATGATCAGACAATACTGCTAGCGGAGTATCGTTTCCCATCGAACCAATCGGATCTTTTCCTTGGTTAACCATAGGTATTAAATACTTTTCAATATCTTCTGTCGTATAACCAAAAGCTTTTTGCCTTTTAAGTAAGTTGGTTATTGGCTCTTCATCCACACCGGTTATTTCCTCATCCAATTTAACTAATTTATCATTTAACCATTCTTTGTATGGATGTGCTAATGCCACTTTCTTCTTGATTTCTTCATCGGCAATTATACGCCCTTCTTCTAAATCAATTAGAAGCATTTTCCCTGGACGAAGGCGGTCTTTATATAAAATATTTTCTTCTTCTATATCAATAACGCCAACTTCAGAAGAATAAATAATATAATCATCTTTTGTTACATAGTAACGTGCAGGGCGCAAGCCGTTACGATCCAAAATTGCACCAATTTGCTTCCCATCGGTAAACGTAATGGAAGTAGGTCCATCCCATGGTTCCATCAGACAACTGTGATATTCATAAAATGCTTTCTTTTCCTCTGACATATGAGGATTATTATTCCATGGTTCTGGAATTAACATCATTGCAGCTTGTGCTGGTGTCCTTCCAGCCAAAGTAAAGAATTCCAATGCATTATCTAGAGTAGAAGAGTCACTACCATCTGCATTTAAAATAGGAAGAAGTTTATTTAGATCATCACCAAATGCTTTTGATACAAATTGTTGTTCGCGCGCTCTCATCCAATTGATGTTACCACGCAAAGTATTAATTTCACCATTATGAATCAAATATCTGTTCGGATGTGCTCGTTCCCAGCTAGGGAATGTATTCGTACTAAATCTTGAATGTACTAAAGAAAAAGCTGATACAAAGTCTTCATCTTGTATCTCTACATAAAAGTCATCAACTTGATTCGATGTTAACAAGCCTTTGTAAACGATTGTTCTGTTAGATAGACTAGCAAAGTAAAAACGCATTTCACGCTTATTCGCCCAATTTTCAGCTTGTTTTCTAATTACATATAACTTCCGCTCAAACGTTAATTCATTTGTTATATCATCATTCGCACCGATAAATACTTGACGAACCACCGGAGCAGTTTCTTTCGCCTTTTTTCCGATTTTTCTGGCATCTGTGGGTACAGTTCTCCAGCCAAGAAGTTTCTGTCCCTCATTTTCTATTAATTCGTTAACAAAATTTTCTATTTCCCCCCTCTCTTGATCGTCATTCGAAAAGAAAACCATTCCTACGCCGTATCGCCCTTTATCTGGTAAATTTAACTCAGGGCATACTTTCCTGAAATATTTATCAGGTATTTGAACCATCAGTCCAGCACCGTCACCTGTGTTTGGGTCACTGCCTTGTCCACCACGGTGTTCTAACTGACATAACATTTGTAAGCCTTTTTTTACAATATCATGTGTTGCTAATCCTTTTATATGTGCATATAAGCCAATACCGCATGCATCGTGCTCGAATTCGGGACGGTATAAACCTTGTGCATTAGGCATCTGATTGTAATCCATATAATAAGCTCCTCGTTTCCATCTTTTTGAAGTGTCTGATAGAATCTTATATGTTATTATTAATCGAAACAATATATAATTAAGATAGAAACTATCTCTTTTTGATATAGATTAAATTTTGGAGGAGTTCAATATGGAGTTAAGACAACTCGTTTATTTTATAGAAGTTGCTGAACGAGAGCATGTTTCTGAAGCTGCTGCAAACCTGCATGTAGCACAGTCAGCAGTTAGTAGACAAATTGCAAATTTAGAAGCAGAATTAGGAGTTTCATTATTTGACAGAGAAGGAAGAAACATAAAAATTACGCATATTGGTAAAACTTTTTTATCTCATGCCAAAACAGCTATAAAAGCAATTGAACATGCAAAAAAGCATGTTGATGAGTATCTAGATCCAGAACGAGGTACCATAAAAATAGGTTTTCCAACTAGTTTAGCTAGCCATTTACTCCCGATGATTGCTTCCGAATTTAAAAAGAAATATCCACGAATCGCTTTCCAATTACGGCAGGGATCATATAATTTCCTCATAGAATCGGTGAAGAAACGAGAAATTGATGTTGCATTTCTTGGCCCAGTACCAACAGACTACCCTGATATTAAAGGAGATATCTTGTTTTTGGAAAGACTACATGCTCTTGTACCTAGTACAAATCCTATTGCTAATAAAAAGAGTGTACATTTACTTGAACTAAGCAATGAACCGTTTGTGCTATTTCCAAAAGGATTTATCCTTCATAATTTAGCTATTGAAGGATGTAAACAAGCAGGTTTCAGACCGATTGTTACGTCAGAAGGAGAAGATCTTGATGCGATTAAAGGGCTCGTTGCTGCTGGTATCGGTATAACCTTGTTACCTGAAAGCGCATTTGATAATAGTAATTCTCATTACTCAAAAAAAATAATAATAGACACTCCTCAGCTACGTCGTACAGTTGGGATGATTACTCCAAAAAATAGAGATTTATCACCTTCTGAGAAAGTTTTTTATAATTTTGTAAAAGCGTTTTTCTCTGTATTGCAGTAATTCAATAATACAAAAAGATAAGGTTATGGAAAAAAACCAGAACCTTATCTTTTTGATTTGTTTTTTAAGCCCTTTGCTCAAAATGAGAATCTGGATGCTGATTCCCTACATTCGGTTAACCCAATGTTGCGCTCCTCCATCAAAAAGTCCAAAGAGTCCGATGATAACTCACCTACGAAAAGCAACACCAAAGATGCGCATTGCATAGCTAGTTAAGGATGGAAGATACAGCATATCAGCCAATACACTTTTATCCCCATTAATAAACAAAGAAATAATCCCTTCCTTATCTTCTATAGTTGGAAGAAGATTTTTTATAAAAAAGTCATGTGCTGAAAAATTTTCTGGCCGGTTAAACTTATTTTCGGTTAGCATTAGACTTTCAATTCGATCTACTCTAAAACTACGGATATCATTCCTAAGATGACAAAATCCAATCACATACCACTTATTATTCCAATAGATAATTCTGAACGGATCGACCAATCTATAATTTAATTGCTTTTCGCCACTTTTATGGTAAAGAATTTTTACTGAGTACCCGTCAGCTACGGCCTGCTCCAACTCCTTCAAAAAAGGTTCAATAGAGAGTGAACTTAATCGACTTATTACTTCAAGACTAGTTAAATGTTGGTTTATCTTTGTTTCCTGCTTTTGATTTGAGTATTTACTTAGTTTTGAAATGGCCCTATTTAGTGCTTCACCTCCATAATATCCGGCTTCTTCTGCAAAAACAGCAGCGTGAAATAGTGAAGTTTGCTCCTCAAAATCAAAAAAAAGAGGAGCCTCAATAAAATTGTTCAATAAAGTGTATCCACCGTTATGTACTGGTTCTGAAATTATAGGTACGCCACTTGTTGAAATTGTATCAATATAACGATACACAGTCCTTATATTCATCTCTAACTTTTCTGAAATCTGTTTTGCAGTAATTTTTTCACCTGAACGAAGCATCCATAGAATTGCTAACATATTGTCAATTTTAGGCATATAATTCCACCTCTATATGAAATTTATCTTCTATTATATATTTCCGATTTTTGGTACAACTCATCAACTGTTCCTTTCCGATAGCTTTCTATATAATGAGGTCCTAGAAACATTTGTAATTTTACAAATTTGATTTACAGTCATATCTCCCTCTTTATAAAGCTTTACTGCATAATTCATTCCTGCGTGGTTTTTATGATATTTCTTTAAACGGCCTTAAAACTTTCCGGGTTAGTTTCTAAAAAACATTTAGAAACTAACCCTTTTGAATATAATCTTAATTCCGCAATTTATTTTAAATCTTCCAAAACTAACCTGCCCCTTTAGCCTTTAAGTGTAATCGTTCACAATATCTATATATATTTTAACATACATACTCAGATCACCTTGCAAAATCAAGCGAAAATGAATCAATTTTCAATTAATGGTAAATTTATGTATGCCAATTTGCATGAGAATTTGTAATTAAAAAATGTAGATATGCACTGGCCATTTTACCTGACAAATCGAGGAACAATTTACACTATTATTTTAATGTATATGTTCACGAAAATACTATTACACCAACAAAAAATGACCATCAAATTAACGAACAAATTAATGGTCATTTCACATTATATTTTTAATGTTTTCGATAGGTAACGGAACTTGTTCGTAATCTCACCGTGTTTCTCACTTTTATTTTTGGCCTAATCCCTCATACTGATCACGCAGCGAACGCTTCAGTACCTTACCGCTTGGGTTTTTCGGCAATTCTTTTGTAAAATCAACATACTTTGGAATCTTGAACTTTGAAAGCTTTCCTTTACAGAACTCAATAACATCATCTTCTGTCAGGGTGGCATCATCTTTTGGGACAATGATGGCAGTAACCGCCTCAATCCAGTAAGCATCCGGAATACTTATTACTGCAACCTCCGAAACACCTTCCAGCTGATAAATCGCTTCTTCCACTTCCCTGCTTGAAACATTTACTCCCCCGGTGTTGATCATGTCTTTTTTACGATCTACTACTGTTATATAGCCATCTTCATCCATCACTCCAAGATCACCCGTATGGAACCAGCCATTTCGGAATGCTTCAGCAGTTTTATCCGGATCATGCAGATAACCTTTCATTGCATGTGGTGTGCGGTGGACAATTTCTCCTGTTTCTCCATAAGGCACTTCCATACCATGATCATCGAATATCTTTGTCTGCACATTTAAAATTGGTTTGCCTGCTGAGCCTAATTTTGTCAATTGATCTTCAGGCTGTAAGACCGTAACAAGTGGGGCCACTTCTGTCTGGCCATAACAGTTCCATAGCTTTGCATCCGGCAATCGTTCGGTCAGTTCCTTAATAATTTCCCGCGGCATGATTGCTGCACCATAATAGCATTTCTTTAGGGATGAGAGGTCACGTGTATCAAAATCCGGGTGACGCAGCAATGCAATCCAAACTGTCGGTGGGCAGAATAGCTGGGTAGCCTTTTCCTCTTCGATTGTTTTTAAGATAAGTTCCGGGCTTGCCGTGTCCAATATAATACCACTTGAACCTATATATATACTAGGCCCTAAAAATACATGGAGCTGTGCACTATGATAAAGAGGTAACGCATGAATTGCCACATCACTCGTTTCCATCTTGGCATCAAAAATAGTACTGACATACTCACTTATGATACTTTTATGCGTTAGCATAACTCCTTTTGGTCTTGACTCAGTTCCGCTTGTATAAAGAACCTGTGCAAGCTCATCATCTTCCAGCTGTACATCAAGAAAATCTGTAGAGTGACCCTCCCGCGCTTTTGAAAGGGAAGTCCATGAAGACAATTGCTCATTAGAATCAATAGGAACATCCATTAAATACCGGTGTCTGATCGTCATTCCTCCCGCTGACTGTTCAAGCAGGTTTGCATATTCTTCAGATGCAATTAGTCCAGTGACTTCAGCATGTTCCAGAATGTATCGGATATCCTCCTGCGTCAGCATGTAGTTTATAGGGATCATGACAGCGCCAATCCGTGCCAATGCAAAAGTAACCAAAACGAAATCCAGGCTGTTTTTGGACATTACAGTTACCATGTCCCCTTTTTTCATGCCGTCTGTCGAGAGTGCTTGGGCCGTTTGATTTACTAGATCGTCCAACTCTGCATAAGTCAATCGTTTATTTTTGTAAACGATTGCAAATTTATCCGGAAGACGGTCTCGCGTTCGTGCAAGCAAATCTCCAAGTGTATTTCTTCTGGCCCGTTCCACCATCTTTTGCAGTACATCCTGTACACTTGCTTCATGAGACATTTAACCACTCCTCTAATGATATTAATGGTGTTTCCCAAGCTGAATATTCTCTTTTTTAGTTTATTTCAGATAACTTGCAATAGCAAGTACGTAGGCTAGTTTTTTCTGTAAAAGAGGAAATTATATTTTATTGGGTGGGAAAACTCGGGCTGAGTGGAATGCTTACGATATGGGCGATTTGAGGAATCCTGCACCAAATTCTAGGAATAAAATGGATATCCGGGGAATTCTGCACCAAATTCGTGGGTCGAGAATCAATCCGGGTATAGCAAATACTCCGAAGTTGTCTAGTCCCAGGTTATTTTAGATATATTTTTCTGCTTCTTTTCGCCCTCTTCGTTTTAGGTGGGGTATAGCCTCTTTCATAAATCCTTCCCTTTGTTAAATTACAGACGTCCAAAAAGTTTTCAACCGACCCCGATTGCTTGTCGTGTATCGCTTTCATGAAAACTTTGGCTGCTACCCGGGCATCTTCCAAAGCATGGTGATGTTCAAAGGTTATCCCGTGGTTCGATGCGAGTGTATTTAATTTATGATTATCAAATTCCGGCCATATCTGCTGGGATATTTTCACCGTGCACAGATAGTCCATTATTGGATATGGCAATTTAAAATAATCCAAGGTATTCCGGATTACACTCATATCAAAACTAGCATTATGTGCAACAACAAGATTGTTCATCAGATACTTATTCAGCGTAGGCCAAAGCTCTGCAAATGTGGGGGCATCTGCAACATCATCTTCGGTAATTCCATGAATATATGTATTGAATGAACGAAAATCCGTCAGTGGATTGATCAAGCTGTAATATTCATCAATAATTTCATGTTCATTGGCAACCACAAGACCCACTGCACATGGGCTGTGGCGCTTTTCATTAGCCGTTTCAAAGTCGATTGATACGAAATTCATGGATTCCCCTCCTTTTTTGGTTACCAGTTGTTAACTGATCTCAACATTCAAATCTCCAGAATACAATCATTCAGGCATTAGACTTCCATTATATCCCAGTTTGTTACAATTCCCAAAAGCTTCTCCTCCGAGGTCCCATTCTTGGTTATGAGTAAGGCCTCAAGTCGATTCCCGTTTCCAATCTGTTCTCTAAAAATATCCATTGCTTCGTAAACAGATGTACCTGTCGATATAAACTTGTGGTTATCGCTTTTTTCACCTTGAAGAACTTCCATAATGCTTGTTTTAAACAATGGTACCGTATCTGCCTCTGTTCCTTTGGCAAGCCACTTCGCAATCCCTTTATGTGTGACCAGCCCCTGAAATTCGTTTCCATCATAAATTGGAAACTTTGTAATCCCTTTGTGATTGATGACATCGAGAATATTAGATAATGGCTCATGTTGCTGAAAAGAAACTACTTTTTTTATAAAAAGCGGATTTACTGTTCTTGGCTGGGTGAGTTCGGATTCTATTTTTTCTATACGCTCCACGACAGAATCATGGGGCTCAGCTATCACAAAAGCCATATCAAGCTTATTATGAACAATGGCATTGCGCAATTCGGCAAATTCCAGAAGGTCATCCATATATTGCTTGATAATCGCATTCGATTTCTGAAGCACTCTTACCGCCCTGGAAAACCCCATTTCCTTCTTGATAAGCAATGACTTTAGCTCTTTCTCTATTCGATTGAATGCTGTTAAAAATCTGTCCGAGTTTTTATACATGATAAAATCTCCTAAATAAGTTTTAAGTGTACCAGTTAACATAGATACAAATCTCTCATGATCCACTTCGAGGCATATTTCCACATTTGGGTCTTTCTTCAATAGTCCATTGAAATCACAGATTCTCTGACCATAGCTTAATTCACTCGTTGTCTCGACATCTACGTAATAATTGGCAGTTTTCACCAGTACAGGGTCAAGAACCATTCCAACAGTTAGCGGGGTATGGAACGCGCAGCCCCTAATCCCACTTGCTTCGGTATAGTATCTTAAAGAGTCTGCACTGTTTAAACGCAGGTAAAAAAGATTATATTTTTTACCTGCTAAAACATATCAATCCATTCTTTTCCACTCTGTGGATTTCCCCTAGCGATTCTAAATAAATCAATCTCGTTAATGTTGCCATGAAAGGACTTATGAAAACAGACATATTTAATGAAGCATAGATTTCTTTACTTAGTTCGTTTGCGGTTTTTCCTTGATCGGTTATATGCTCCAGAATCTGTTCAAGGCGGTAATCATGTTTATCTTTTATATCTTGAACACGAGCCTCAAGGTTTGTAATTTCCGGCCCGTGACCAGGAAGCGCTATGACAGCAGGGAATTGGGTCATTTTTTCAAGAGAATCGTAATATTCCTTCAATAGATTTGACTCCTCCCCTAACCACAAACCAATAACAGGTGAAATATCTTTTAAGATATGATCTCCAACTATGAGAATCTTTTTATCCCTCTGATAGAATATGTATTGATCTGGAGCATGGCCTGGAACCCATATTACTTCATAAAAGTCATTGCCAAGCTGGATGTTATCATTTTCTTCAAAAAACCCATCTGGTTCAAAATCATATATAAAAGCATCATTATCCAGCCTTTTTGGTATTCCCGTACCACCATGCCTTTTGATAAGGCTGTCCAATTTTTCCTTTTTATTTTTGAAATTTCGGGCTTTCAGCATTTCCATATATCCAAGTTTGGAAGTGAAAACAGGAACACCGATGCTCTCCTGAAACCATCTGGCGAGACCAATATGATCCTGATGTGTATGCGTCAAAACTACCTTTTCAACTAGAACACCTGATTCCAGAACAGTTTCCCATAAATCAATTGATTCATTCGCATATGTACCGGTATCGATAACTGTGTATCCGCTTTCTCCTTTAATAAGATAGCAATTAACTTCACCCATCCCGCCTGGAAAGCGTACAATCAGTTTCTCTATGTCATCTGTAACATGTTCAAACATTTATTGTCCTTCTTTCTGCAATATCTTCATTGGACTCTATATTTATTTTAACCTTAGTGGTCAAGAATGCAAGGACCTTGGTGCCTGTCACTCCCCGAATTTTGTCGAATAGCTTTTATTAGTTTCTGATCTGACCGTGTCCTCTAACAAAGAATTTACTTGATGTTAATGCCTGCAATCCCATAGGGCCTCTTGCATGCAGTTTTTGCGTGCTGATTCCGATCTCAGCACCGTACCCAAATTCAAAGCCATCTGTAAATCTCGTTGAGGCATTATGGTAAACCGCCGCAGCATCTACATTCTGTAAAAACATCTGTGCATTTGTTTCGTCTTCCGTAATGATTGCCTCTGAGTGTCTCGTTCCATATTTGTTTATATGCTGAATCGCTTCGGTGACGTTATCAATTCGTTTCACACTGACAGCCAGACCGAGGTATTCTTTAGACCAGTCTTCTTCTGTTGCTTTCATTGCTTGGGGAAAAACTTCGCTGACATGTTCATCGGCATAAACGTCCACATTTTTTTCTGCCAGCTTCTTTAATAGTCCTTCTCCATATGCACGAAACCATTCTGGGTGCACCAAAATAGATTCAATGGCATTACAAACTGATGGGCGCTGCAGCTTTGCATTCAGCACAATTTGCTCTGCCATCTCCTGCTGAGCCGACTCGTCTATATAAACATGACAGTTCCCTGCACCTGTTTCAATCACAGGTACAGATGCTTCCCTGACGACAGTATCGATTAGATTTTTGCCACCTCTTGGTATCAATACATCCAAATAATCGTTCAAACGGAAAAGGTCTTTAGCTGTTTCTCTGCTGGTGTCCTCAATTAACTGGACTGCATCGACTGGAATTTTGCTTTTCTCCAATGCACGGTGAATGGATTTAACAAGCGCAATATTCGAATTTCTTGCAGAAGAGCTTCCCCGTAGAATCACTGCATTTCCTGTTTTCAACGTAAGTGTGGCTGCATCAATCGTCACATTTGGCCTGGCCTCATATATCATTCCTACAACACCAATTGGCACCCGCTTTTTCTGAATGCAAAGCCCGTTATCCTTCTCAATCGTTTCCAGTACTTCACCAATAGGATCTTCAAGATCAATGACCTGCCCAATGCCCTCTGCAATGCCCTTTAACCGTTCCCTGTTCAGCATAATCCGATCCAGAACTGCCTGTGTCAACCCTTTTTCTTTCCCTTCAGCAAGATCCTTCCCATTCTCCTGTAAAATAATATCCTGATCGGCTATCAGTTGTTCTGCAATGAAACGTAGTGCCGTGTTTTTTTCTTCCGTTGTCACTCCCGTCAACAGATAACTTGCAGACTTGGCAGCTTTACCTTTTTGAATCACTTCACTCATTGTAATTCCTCCCCTGTTTTATTCGCTCCCACCCAGCCATCACGGTGGATTACTTCAATTGAAGGTAAAATCATATCTTTTTCATTGTCCAGCAGCCTATTTAAATCTTCTGAGGAACATCTTACCTGGCCTTTTCCAAGCAATCGATTTACGCCATACACTTGCACGACATCCCCCTTCTCAAATCTCCCAGTAACTTTAAAAATTCCTGGCGAAAGCAGGCTGCTTCCATGATATAGAATAGCCTCTTCAGCTCCCTGATCAACAAATAGTTTCCCCATTGATTGGGAGTGCAGATCGATCCATTGCCTTCTCGTATTGATGGGACCGTTTCGATGACCCGAAATATAGGTACCATCCCCTTCGCCTCTTATTATTTGAAGAAGTTTCCCATTACCTTTCCCATGGCCGATAAAAACAGGTACACCAAGTGAAGTAGCTGTTTTGGCAGCCATTAATTTTGATTTCATGCCCCCTGTGCCAACCTTCGATCCGTTCGTATCAGCCATGTGAATCATCTCGTCCGTAATTGATTCCAAAAAATCGTATTTCACAGCATTAGGATTTGTCCTTGGGTTACCACTGTACAAGCCATTTATATCTGTTAAAATGATCAACTGGTCAGCATGGACAAACCCGCTCACCAATGCCGATAACATATCATTATCTCCAAATGTCAATTCTTCAACAGAAACCGTGTCATTTTCATTAATGATTGGCAAAATACCTCTCTCCAGCAATTCCATTATTGTTGCATAACCATTCCTGTACCGCCCTCGGTTGGAGAAATCACTTCTCGTTAATAGCAACTGTGCAGAGGTAATTTGATACTCGCTGAACTTTTCGATATAAGTTTGAATCAATAGGCTTTGTCCGATTGCAGCTGCTGCCTGCTTCCCTTTCAGTGTCACTGGTCTGGAAGAATAGCCGAGCTTTATAAACCCAGCTGCCACCGCCCCTGAAGATACAAGGATCACTTCATGATTTTCCTTGCGAAGCGCAGCCAATGCATGAACATGATCACTAACTTTCTTCTGGTCAATCTCACCTTTATCATTTGTTAAAGAACTGCTCCCTATTTTGACTACAATTCGTTTTTTACTCATCATGCATGTCTCCTATACAATTTTTTAAAACGAAAAAAAGCCCAATCATCCCTAATTATAAGGACGAAAGAACTTTGCTTCCGCGGTACCACCATTACTTGAATGTATGCACATTCCACTCAAATCCATAACGCTGGATAAGCGCCCATGTTTTGGCATGAGACTCTGAAGGCAGGTTCTGAAGCTTGAATATGACGGGATCTTTCAGCTGTTAAATCCCGCTCTCTTTCATACCAATTTCCTCATACTATTCCTTCATTAACGTTCGATATTGTTGATATCATTATGGATAGTAATAGAACTTATGTCAATAGTGAAAATATAATAGAATTTTTTCATCTATGTGGATGATTTTTCAGGAACTCCTCTATCTCCATTATCGCAGGCATTCCACTCTGGGCACCAACCTTTGTAACGGAGAGGGCACCAGCAGCATTTGCATACTCTACAGATTTCTCTAAACTTTTACCGGAAGCCAACTGAGAAGCAAGCACGCCATTAAATGTATCGCCAGCACCTGTCGTGTCAATTGCATCTACATCGAACCCCTGGAAAGAAAGATGTTTCCCCCCGGTAAAGAAGCTTACACCTTGATCCCCTCTCGTAACAATCAGCTTATCTTGAAATAAAGCAGAAGCCGAATTATCCGTTAATGCCCTTGCTTCCAATTCATTTGGTGTGATATAGGTTACTCCCTGCAATAGTTCATCACTTAATGGTTGGAATGGTGCGGGATTTAATATGACTGGCACATGAAATCGATTTGCTATCTCAATTGTATAGCGTACAGACTCTAATGGGATTTCCAATTGCAGCAGAATAATATCACTCTGACTGATCAAGTTCTTGTGTTGTTCAATCCATTCCTTTGTAACCAAGTTATTTGCACCTGGAGCGACAATTATCCGATTATCATTATCCGATAATATAATCGATGCAATACCAGATGCAGATTCCGGGCTTTGAAGAATTCCATCTGTATGGATTCCTTCCTTTTCCAGATGGGAGAGCAGTGTTTTTCCGAAAGAGTCATCACCAACAGCTCCAATCATATGTACCTGAGCGCCACTCCTGGCAGCTGCCACTGCCTGATTAGCACCCTTACCTCCAGGATAAGCAGCGAAATCTTGACCTAATACAGTCTCACCCTGTTCCGGCACTTTATCTGTCTTGACCGTCAAATCCATATTAATACTTCCCACAACACAAACTGTTTTCTTTTCAGCCATCATCTTACCCCTTCAACCTGACTTTGTATGTAAAAATTAATCTATTAATCCCATTGGCGCCACTTTAATATGATATGATTTGCCACATTAGTACTCACGGGAGGATTGTATGCGATATCAAATTTAAATCTAAAAAAGAGACTACTTAAATATAAGTCAGCCTCTTTCCATTGCGTTTATAATTGTGGCGCAGGATCATGTGGTTCACATTCACATGTATTGCGTTATCCTTCCGTCTTACACAAATCAGCTCATCGCTCATTAAGTATAGCATTATTTTTCACTTTCCGCCAGTTTAATTTAAAATCCAGATTCTTGGTAATACAATTCTTATCCAACTATAATTAGGAAAAAAGGAGAAAACTATACAATGTGTCTAATCAATTTCCAATTGAAGAATCATTCCAAATATAAATTAGTTATCGCAGCAAATCGGGATGAGTTTTATGCTCGTCCCACGAAAGAGGCTGGTTTCTGGGAAGACCACCCGGAAATACTTGCCGGCAGGGATTTAATTGGTTTGGGAACATGGCTTGGCATCACAAATAGCGGCCGGTTCGCTGCGTTGACAAATTATCGGGATCCAGCCATGGAGGGGCAAAACTACACTTCTCGTGGTGAAATTGTAACCAACTATTTGAAAAGCTTTGAGTCACCTGAAGATTATTTACAGACGCTGAGCACTAACCGAAAAGATTATGCTGGGTTCAATGTCCTCGTCGGCGATGCAGATCAACTGTATTATTATAATAATATTCAGGACAAAATCTCCAGAATTCAGGCAGGTACACATGCTCTCAGCAATCATTTTTTGAATACTCCATGGCCAAAAGTAATAAAAGGCCGTCATGCACTTAAGAATTACTTGGATGAAAATAAAAACATCACGATCAATAAGCTGTTTGAAATCGTATCTGATGCTGAAGAGGCTGGAGATGAAGAATTGCCGCATACTGGAGTGGGCATAGAACTCGAAAGAAAACTTTCCCCTCTTTTTATCCGAACTCCAGACTATGGGACTCGCTCTTCCACTATTTTATTGATAGATAAGAGCTATAACGTTACTTTTGTGGAGCGGACGTATGAGAAAGGACATTTCAAAAAGGAAAACAAGTATACTTTCAAGCTGGAATAAAAGGTTAATAAAGAGCCTCTTAGGGTAAATTAATTTTATACATCTTTTGAAGCGTCTACTGTTCACAATTACTTCAAAATGAAGTTGATAATTCGTCATAAATGAATCACATGCTGTCTCTCTATGAGGGTAGAATGAAGGTATACAACCATACACACAGTCAATTAGTCTTCTTAAAAGACTTCTATGCTCAAGAATATCGTAAACGAATAAAGGAGGATTTACATTGTTGTTTGACGATCCGGTATATGCCAGCAGATTACTTACCCTCCTAACCCTGTCCTTCCATATCATCTATGCAACCATCGGGGTTGGGGTGCCACTCATGATTATGATTGCGCAGTGGATCGGTATCAAAAAGAATGATATGCACTATATAATGATGGCAAGACGCTGGGCGAAAGGCTTTGTTGTAACAGTTGCAGTAGGGGTTGTAACCGGTACAGCTATTGGACTGCAGCTTTCTTTATTGTGGCCGCAGTTCATGGAACTTGCCGGAAACATCATTGCGCTGCCATTATTTATGGAAGTTTTCGCTTTCTTTTTTGAAGCAATTTTCTTAGGAATATACTTATATACTTGGGATCGCTTTGATAATCCAAAAAAACATTTTCTATTGCTGATTCCTGTTGCAATCGGCGCGGGTATGTCAGCATTCTTTATTACAGCTGTGAACTCCTTTATGAATTCACCTGCTGGCTTCGACATAGTAAATGGCCAACTGGTAAATGCCAATCCAATTGCTGCTATGTTCAATCCATCCATGCCGACGAAAGTGACGCATGTCCTTTCTACAGCCTACATGACAGTGGCATTTATGCTGGCAGCTATTGCGGCTTATAGGTTAATTAAAGGTTCCAACCATGTATATCATAAAAAGGCTCTTTATATGACAATGAAAATCGGGCTTGTCTTCGCTATAGCAACGGCTTTGCTTGGTGACCTTTCCGGTAAGTACTTAGCAGAATATCAGCCTGAAAAACTTGCTGCAGCTGAATGGCATTTTGAAACAGAAAATGAAGCCCCATTAATTATGTTTGGGGTAGTCGATGAAAATCAGGAAATCAGCTATGCGATTGAGATTCCGCTTATGCTTAGCATTCTTGCCCATGGATACCCTTCAGCAGAAGTAACCGGTCTGAATGAATTTCCTGAGGAGGAACAGCCTCCATTGATTATTCATTATTACTTCGCCATCATGGTTACGATTGGTGTATTTATGATTGGACTCTCGCTTGTTTATTGGTTTGGAATCAGGCGTGGGTGGCCGTTTGTAAGAGCACAATGGTACCGTTGGCTGATTGTTCTTGGAGGTCCACTGTCATTTCTTGCAATTGAAGCAGGCTGGTGGCTTGCGGAGCGTGGACGTCAACCATGGATTTTAAGAGGCATTATGACGGTTGATCAGGCTGCAACAACGAGTGATTATGTAGGACATATGTTCATTTTGTTTGCAGGGCTTTATCTTGTTCTAGGAATAGGGACTGTTGTCGTGCTTCGGAAAATTTTCAAAAACGACCCAGTGGAAAAAGAACTCGAAAAACTGCAAGGGGGTGAGCCATCATGAGTTTAGAGCTGATTGGAATTTCAGTACTTTGGCTATTCCTGTTTGGGTATGTCATTGTTGGTTCCATCGATTATGGTGCGGGGTTCTTTAATGCCCACAGTATCATTACAGGAAAACAGCACATCCTGTCCAAAGTCATTCAGCGCTATCTTTCCCCTGTTTGGGAGGTTACAAATGTATTTTTCGTATTCTTTTTTGTAGGTATAGTTGGTTTCTTTCCACAGACTGCATACTACTTCGGAACGATACTTCTCGTTCCGGGAAGTATCGGTTTAATATTACTGGCAATCCGCGGTTCCTATTATGCTTTTGAATCCTATGGGGCAAGAGGGCACAAAGGGTATGCCTTTATGTATGGAGCGTCAGGATTGCTCATCCCTGCATCATTATCTATTGTGCTGACAATTTCAGAAGGTGGATTTGTATCAATCGTAGACGATAATCCTGTACTTGATTATGCAGCACTGTTCACCAGCCCATTAACATGGTCTATCGTTGTGCTCAGTATTGCAGCAGTACTGTATATATCAGCGGTATTCCTCACTTGGTATGCTTTTAAAACAGGTGATGACAATGCCACAGAACTCATGCGAAAATATGCAATCGGATGGTCTGTACCACTGATTATTGCAGCTAGTGGCATTATTTATGAGCTAAGCTTCCATAATGAGGAACATTTTTCCAGAATGATAGATTTATGGTGGATGTTTGGATTATCATTTCTATTATGGATTGGAACAGTCTGGCTCCTCTGGAAACGAACAAGATATGGCGTTGCATTTGGCCTGCTTGTAGGACAATTTGCTCTAGCCTTCTTCGCATACGGTATTTCCCATTATCCGTATTTGCTTTACCCTTACCTGACAATATATGAAGGGTTTACCAATACAGCAATGGCAATCTCACTTATCATTGCCTTCATACTGGGAATGGCTCTCCTGCTCCCATCGTTGTATTTATTAATGAAGCTGTTTCTATTTGATAAGAATTATGTGCAAGGAAATAATAGTAAGAAGGAGTGAACGAAATGATCAATGACTTTCTAGTCTTTGTCGCTCCCTTTCTGATTATCATCGGTGCAATCGCACTTGCATTCTGGGCAGCCGGTAAAGATGAACCTGTAAATAAGAACAAGTTGTTATAGAAAAACAGGGCATTCGCCTATGTCTTGGCGAATGCCCTTGCTTTTGGATATGCGGGAAAAACCTGTTGCGAGCTCGTCAGCCATGGCCTCCAATTGTAAACTATGGCATTTATTTTGTGAACTATGGCTTTTTCTCGGGATCTTCGGCATTTTCTTTTTAAACTTCGGCCATTTTACCGTAAACTTCGGCATTTCCGCAAGAAACCGTCATTCTCCTCCAAATACACTCTGCTCAATTTCCTTCATCTGATAAAAATAACCTTTTCTTCCCATCAATTCATCATAAGTCCCCTGTTCGATGATCAGGCCCTGTTCCATTACAATAATTTGGTCCATCTTTTCAAGACCTGTCAAGCGATGGCTGATAAGAACTACAGTATCATCTTGCGCAAGTTCAAGAAGTCGATCATAAAGCTCCTTCTCCGTTACAGCATCGACCGATGAGGTTGGCTCATCCAATAACCAGAAAGGTGCTCTCCGAAGCATTGCACGTGCAAGGGCTAAACGTTGTTTCTCTCCACCAGAGAGGTTTCCACCTTTTTCCATGACTTGATCATCTAAAGACAGATGATCAAGTTGTACATTTCGCAGGATGTGTTGCATTTCCTCCTCATTTAATCCACCCTTTGCAAGTTCAAGATTTTCTCGAACCGTTCCGTAGAAAAAATGATTGGATTGCAGGACAACATTCACGTTTTCCCAAATCGTTTCCTGGGAGAGCTTTTCGATTGATTGTTGATTGTAGGCAATCATGCCATCACTGGGCGGATAAATTTTCAATAGCAATTGCATGATTGTCGATTTTCCGGAACCGCTTGCACCTACAATCGCTGTTTTCGATCCTTCAGGCAAAGAAAAGGAAATATCTTTCAGCGTGTTCCTTTTTTCTCCCGGAAAGGAAAAGCACATGTTTTTTACCTCCACGGAAGGGGCAATTCCCTTCATGACCGTATCATTATTATTATCTGGCAGGTGATATTCTTGATCATTCACAACTGTATCCAATCTTGATACAGCTTGTCGGCTATCCTGAAGATAACTTGGATAAATTGCCATTGCCGTCGTATTTTCAAATACTGTCAATGAAATCATGACAAGCAGGGCGAGAAATACGCCGTTTAATTGACCTGTTGTAACCAAATATGCTCCAACAGCAAGTACGGAAACGGAAACAAGTAATGATACAAAGGTGTTCACTGACTCACTGAATATTTTTTGGAAATTTTCCCGCTCCTGCTCTTCCAAATAAGCATCGGATGAGTGAAGCAGTTCCGATTCTTTTTTATTCACTTGCTGGTAGATTTTCAGATCTCTAAATCCATATAGAAATTCCGTAACCTCCGTAGATAATTCTCCCCTGCTTTCCCTCACCCTCCTGTCAATGTTTTGCTGTCTCCACCCGAAAAGAGCAGGTACGATAAAGGTGGTCAAGAGCAAGCCTGCAAGGATAATCAGTGCGGCTTCGAGTGAAAAGATTGACGTGAAAAATATAGTTACAAGAAATACAAGGACAATGACGATTGGAGGGTAGAAGACACGTAGGAAGTAATTTTGCAATGTCTCTATATCTCCAACGATTCTTGCTAATAAATCTCCACTTCGATATTTCTGAAAGATTGCTGGGACAAGTGGTTCCATTTTTTCATAAAATGACACACGCAAATTGCTGAGCATAGTAAAGGTCCCGCGATGGGAAAAATATCTCTCGCCATACCTGCTCACTGCAGATATGATTCCGAGCAGCTTCACGACGGCTACGAGAACCATTAATGTGTATATTGGCGGTGCCAATGCCGCCTGCGATATAAGATAGCCACTTGATGAAAAGAGACCTACAGACGTAATACCGGCAAGAACCCCGCAGATAATGGATAAAATAATATCCCTTTTTTCCTTAAGCAACACCGTGATGACAGATCCTAATCCTTTCATTGGGCCATCCCTCCCTGCTGTACGGTTACCATTTTCCGATACACTGCATCTGAATTCAGCAAGTCTTCATGTGAACCTGAAGCCCTTAATTCTCCATCTTCCAGCAGAAGAATCTTATCGGCATTTTTAATCGTGTGCAGTCTGTGGGCAACTGTAATGATAGTTGAGTTTTTACCTAACTCTTTTATCGATGCCTGCAGGATTTGCTCTGTTTGCAGATCGAGTCCTGTAGTTGGTTCATCAAATAAGATAACGGATGGACGTTTGAGAAATGCCCTTGCAACAGCAATCCGTTGTCTTTCCCCTACGGAAATACCCCTTCCCGCTTCACCGATTTGGGTATCATATCCATGATCAAGTGACTGAATCAGGATATCTATCCCAGCCTTCTCCGCAGCTTTGATAATTTCAGTACGTGATGCTCCCTTACTGGAACCAATTGCTATATTATCAGCGATGGTTCCTGAAAATAAATACGGATCCTGGGAAATATAACTTAGATGATCAAACCAATCATGTTCCCGCAGCTGTTCGCGTTTTTTGCCATTGATTCGAATTTCTCCATTCATGGGTGAAATAAGTCCAGCTATCATATTCAGCATTGTCGATTTCCCGGAACCACTTTTGCCTACAATCGCTACCTGCTCGTACGGTTGGATCTCATGGGTAATATTTCTTAATGCAAATCCATCGGTATTATAGCTGAATCCAGCTTGATTGAGTTCAATGTGTGGAGGTTCGGTGGAGACGATGGGCACACTTCCCCATTCAACATTTTGAATCGTTTCGGTCAATTCTTCTTCAAGTTTCTTCGCTGCGCCCATACTTGTTCTGCCAGTATGGAAGGCGCTGCCTAAATCTTTTAGTTTGGTAAAAAACTCAGGGGCGATAATCAGCATGAGGAAACCTGTAAAAAAGGTGATATCCTGAAAAATAATCAGACGCACTGCGATTTCAAGTGCTACAAGACCGACACTGAGCATAGAAATAAATTCCAGTGCCAGAGAATTGGTGAAAGCTATCTTCAATACTTCCATCGTGGTATCACGAAACCGGAGGCTGCTGTTACGGATTTTTTCTTTCTGCTGCTGCGATTTCCCAAACAGTTTAAGTGTGGTCAAGCCTTGTAGTGTATCAAGGAAAGTTCCAGAAAAAGCAGCCATCTGATCAAACTGTTCTTCCGATTTATCCCTTGTTTTAAAGCCGATAATCATCATAAACACCGGAATGAATGGCGCTGTGATTAAAATAATGATCCCAGTGGTCCAATGCTCCATGAAAATGACAACAAGCAGCATCAAGGGGATAACCGTTGACTGGATTACCTGTGGAATGTAACTGCTGAAATAACTATCGATTCCATCAACCGTGTCCATCATCACACTGACTTTCTGGCCTGATTGTCCATGCAATGAGGCTTGCAAAGGACTATTTGAATATTTATTTAAAAGGGAGCGCCTTAACTTCCCCTTAATCGTGGAAGCCATCTTAATTCCTGTCCTGAGGTTCAAATAGGTGAACAGCGTTCTGGTTAACAGAACTGCCAACAACCCAATTAACAGGGGTATAACCTGTGAAAAACCGTATCCTTTGAGGAAAATACGGTCAACGATAATAACAAACAAATAAGCCTGACCGATTATTGCAAATCCTGATAATACCGCCAAAATAAACATGGAAATCAACTTGCTTTTCTGTTCCATCATCAATTGCTTCAGTCTGTCCATTACTGTGCCTCCCATTGAAAACACCATAGTGAATCCCTTCACATAAGTATACATGAAGCAAAACAAGGAAGTAAATTTATCTTCCTTGTTTAACAAAAATGTCAAATTGGTGCTTTGACATTTTTTGAAATATCAATAACCTATATAAAGTTAATGTTATAGGTTGAGCAATTTCACTTTTTAAAAAAAACACACACACAATAACGTCCCCGGTCAGCATGGACGAATATCAATCACATTACTTTTTTCTTTTACGATCAACCTTCACGATAATGTATATGATGAGTGCTAGTACAGCATAGACAAAAAACATGACAATAAATCCCCATAAACCCATGACTGCATCCGCAAACTCCATATTTCCACGATTCGTGATGGCCTGCTGCAATTCGATGGCAAAAACCAGTACGAGCATAACCGTAAACGTATAAATGAATGAAAAGATGGTAATACTCCATTTCAAGTTTTCAAGAATTTTAAAAAAGAAGTAGACAAAAAAGAAGGTAATCATACCTATAAATCCAATCACCCAAAAATGAAGCTCTTTATCGGACATACGCAAGCCAAATATATCAATTATCATATCGTGTACATTATTTACGATTTCTGCTAATGCAATGACAATTTCTTTCATCTGTACCTCCAATTAATTTATTGATCTCCAATTAATTTTACTACATTTTTGATGATAGATATCAATTATTTTTTCGAGCAGTTTGATCTCTTTGGCCTCTTTATCCTCTGAATACACCCCCCATTAACTTATGGTCTGCGTTCCCAAGGCTCCAATGTACCTACAATATGCAATAGCCTCCGTTCTTTAATTGCTTTTATGACCCCTTCAGAAATTTCCTTGTGGGTCAACCACCTTGATTTCGTCCCCTCAATGACGAATCCAAGCTGAACCTGATGATATATACAGTTTACAGGAACTTCAGCTTTTCTTTTCATATGATTCAAATCATTACTGCTTCCAACTATATGGAATAAATCCCATGATGTTTCTATGCTGGCAACCTCGTCGCTGATAATCTCAAGAGCATTCTCTGCAACAGAATGAATCCACGCTATAACCAAATTGATATTCCCGTTTTGCAGAATCGTCTTCCTTACCGCTTCTTTTAATTCGCTTTCATTTCTGTAGTCGACATATAAAGGTATAATCATTGACCTGTCCTTTGCCGCGTTTATTAGCCGCCACATCCGTGTTTGACTTCGAGCAATAACAGACACGAAATACCCTTGATTAACCAAATACATTGTTGCTTCAGCCAACATTCCTGTTCCACCAACCACTAGTGCATGTTGCATCCCATCACCCCTTTTATATAAATAAATTCCTCACTCACAATACTATTAAAATATTTTTACTTCCTTTTAGGAATTATAAAATATTTTATACTTATAATTATAGTATAAGGAATCGAACATACTAAGAAACATTGCAATTGGTGAATTTCTTTCCGATTACGAAGGAGGATCATTTGAACATTATGACAAAGAGTTCAACTATTACATTTCAAAATTTAAGCGAGAAGAATATGTCGTTCGGTCAGGTGTTTCAAAATATCAAACGATTTATGTATAAAGATCCGGGTGGATGCTACAAGTTAATGTTCGGCACTGATTCACAGGTCCATCCAGATCATACAAGGTTTATTACAGGCGTTGTCATTCATTGCGAAACAAAAGGCGCATGGGCATGTATCCGAAAAGTAATCGTACCAAGAAAATTAATCAATCTTCATGAGAGGATTTCTTTTGAAACAACATTAACGGAGGAAGTAGTATCCATGTTTTCCGAGGATAGGAAGGAGCAGCTTATTGATATTGTCCTGCCGAATATTTATAAGGGAGCGTCCTTCACAATTGAAGGGCATATCGATATCGGAGCGGGAAACAGAAATAAAACTAAAATCTTTGTTAATGAGATGGTTTTACGAATGGAAACATTAGGCATCGAACCTAAAATCAAACCGGATTCCTTTGTGGCGAGCTCCTATGCAAATCATTTTACGAAATAAGCCATTACCCAATTAGCAGTTAAAACCGATAATACATAGGGAATTATCATTTTAGACATAGATGTATGGGAAGAGAGCCGATACAGATATAAAATGAGCGTTTCAGCAACAATAAAGCTAATCACCCTACCTTGACTGCTCAGTTGACATAAAAACTCCCACCGTCAACAATTTCAATCTCGGGACGGTTTTTCAGATCCTTCATTAGCCTAAACAATGCCTCATCCTTCTGTTTTGCTTCAATCATACAATCGATCTGATCCACACTGCCCTTTATATTATTTAAAAACGCCATAAACATATCGATGTCCACATAGTCGGCATGCGCCCGAAATTGCTGTTCCGATTTTGGACTTGAGATATGCATCTTTATCGGGAGATTGGAAAATTGCCACGTATCGATTACCCGCTCCCATTGTTTCAGCCAGTCTGCGTCTGCATGGTTAGCCAGATGGTGATGATAGTCAAAAACCATAGGAATCGATAATTTTTCACAAAGATATAAGGTATCCAATAAAGAAAAAGTCTTGTCGTCATTTTCCAGAATAATCATTTTTTGCAAGTCTGATGATACGAGAGCCCAATTCTGGATAAACTGTTCCAACGCCTTTTCTTTATCACCATAGCCACCACCCACGTGCATAATGCAGCGATGCTCCGGAGCAATCCTCAACCCTTTTAAAATACGATGGTGCATACGCAACGTCTTGATGGAATTTATTAAAACATGCTTTGTTGGTGAATTGATCAGTACAAAATGATCTGCGTGAAAGTCGACACGCAGATTAGGATGCTCGCTTAGAAAGGACTGAAGCTTTACTAAAGAATCTTTTAAGGGCTCCATATAATTCCAGTCAGAAGTATCTTCATGATCAGCCAAAGGAATTAGTTTTGATGATATACGGTAAAATAAAATATCATTAGCCACATTATAACGGAGCAGACGTAATAAGTTCATCAGATTGGCATTTGAAATTTCTTCAAGTTTATGGATTGCAGCTTCCCGGTCTTTAATCTGTAAAAATCTTGTATATGTCATTGTTTTTGATGTGGAGCTATTTTTAAGATGGGTACTAATGGCAGAGTATCCGAGTCTTACGAATGTCATGATAAAAAACACCCCTAAATAATTCTTTACATGAAGTGTTCCCTTTTTGCAGGAATCCATCAGGAATCTCCCAAGTTTGGTCTGTAAGTTATTTTGTCAAACACGGAGCGGCCAATAAATCAAATACTTACGTAATTTTAAATCGGGGAGTGACAGGCACTCGACCTGGCACTCCCCGAAATTGGATTCTTAAACTACTTGACGACTCCAATGCCTATGCATTGCAATAGCTTGAATAAACTTCTCTGTAAAGTCTTTATTGTTCCCTGTTACAACTCCAGGGCTTTCGAGCATATCATTTTCTTCCAACCATTGTATCCCACCATGTGTAGCTCCAACAGGTTTATAATGTTTGAATGCTTCTTTAGCAAAGTAATTGGAGTTTTTATAAAAAGTGCTGTCGATGTTAGCTCCACCTACGAGATAGATTGCATCATATAAAACCGGGTCTGTTGTAGAAAACGTGTGATCCACCATGATATCAACTTTATTTATCCCTGTCACAACACCTTGTTTATCACTGACCGTTTCATACGCAATCCCAGCCAGGTTCAATCCTTGCAAAATATCCTTCACTTCTGAGTCATTGTAGCCATTTTGTATGATAACGCCAACTTTTCGACCGGCAGGCGTTTTGATTGTGTTTTCCTGACTTAGCGCTGGTGAGGATTTTGTTACTTTTGACCCCTCTGCAACCGGGATAGTTGCTCCGATGTTTCTTGCGACTTCTGTGGCTAAAGCCAGATCAACATTCGCATACATATCCACTACTTGCTGTCTTACAGATTTATCCTTCACATGCCCCAATTCAAAACTGAATGCATCAATTATATGTTGTTTCTCGGTAGGGCTCATACTATTCCAAAACAGTTTCACCTGGGAAAAGTGGTCATTAAAGCTCGCACTTCTTGAGCGAACGATATTCCCTTCCACCTTTTCCTGATAATGTGCAAATCCCCCTTCTTCCTCTGTTGCAGGAGCAGGTGTATTCGCAGCAAGTGAATTATTTCGGTAGGCAACCTTACCTTTATTAATTGTTTGTCTATGATACCCGTCTCGCTGGTTATTATGAAACGGACATACCGGCTTATTAATTGGGATTTCATGGAAATTCGGACCACCCAAACGAATAAGCTGTGTATCTGTGTAAGAAAATAAACGACCCTGCAATAAAGGATCATTCGTAAAATCAATCCCTGGGACGACATGCCCCGGGTGAAAAGCAACCTGTTCTGTTTCCGCGAAGAAGTTATCGACGTTTCGATTCAATGTCAGCTTCCCGATAATTTTAAGCGGAACATCTTCTTCCGGCCATATTTTCGTTGAATCAAGAACATCAAAATCAAAGGCAAATTCATCCTTTTCCTCAATGATCTGCACACCTAATTCATATTCCGGAAAATTCCCCATCTCAATGGAATCGTACAAATCCCTCCGGTTAAAATCAGGATCCTTACCGGCAATCTTTTGCGCTTCATCCCATACAAGGGAATGCACACCAAGCTTCGGTATCCAGTGGAACTTTACAAAATGTGCTTTCCCCTCATCATTCACAAAACGGAATGCATGAATGCCAAATCCCTGCATCATCCGAAAGCTTCTCGGGATCGCCCGATCAGACATCAGCCACATGACTTGATGTGCGGATTCCTGATTATTGGCAACAAAATCCCAAAATGTATCGTGTGCACCAGATGCCTGCGGGATTTCATTATGTGGTTCTGGTTTAATCGCATGAACAATATCAGGAAATTTAATTCCATCCTGTATAAAGAATACAGGCATATTATTCGCAACCAAATCATAGTTGCCTTCATCCGTATAAAATTTCGTAGCAAAACCTCGCACATCCCGAACCGTATCCGCTGATCCACGAAAACCGACTACAGTGGAAAAACGAACAAATACCGGTGTTTTCACATTAGGATCCTGTAAAAATTTAGCCTTCGTATAAGGTTTCATGGACTCATAGACTTCAAATTCTCCATGTGCCGCAGTGCCTCTCGCATGTACTACTCGCTCCGGAATTCGCTCATGGTCAAAATGGGTCATTTTCTCCCGGAAATGAAAGTCCTGCATTAACGTAGGCCCACGTTCCCCAGCCGTTAATGATAAACCATCTTCAGAAACCTTCAGACCCTGATTTGTCGTCAATTTCTTGTTAGTATCATCAACCTTAAACTGTTCCAGCTGTTCTTGTTTCCTATTTTCATTCTTATTAGGTTTATCATTCATAGACAATTTCCTTTCATTAGGGTGTTACTATATAACATTCCCAAAAGGAAACTTTCTATAAGTTGGACAGCTCAAATATCTATGACACTTATTCTATTTTTCCCATGTATCCCTCCGTTGTATTTTCCATACGTAGCTTTAAGTAGCGGAATGCATGCTTTTAATACATAAGTAACGGAAACGGACTAACGAAAAAATCAGGTTCGTTAAAAAAATACTCATTCCCTGTAGTGCATATTGAGTTGACATCATTATTTCGCTTAAGGTCTTTACTTTTCCATAAATAAAAAGACTGTATCTTCAACATCAAGCTTACCTGTTTTATAGCCTTTATAACCAAGCTTTTCATATAAAGCAATATTTTTCGAAGATAGACTGCCTGTAAATAACTTAAAGGTAACATCTTTAAAATACGTTTTATTTCTTCCAATAATTTTCTTCCTATACCTTGATTTTGATAATCAGGATGTACCATCAGTTTGTTAATATGACATTCTCCATTTTCCTCGTAAGCCCTTACCGAGCCAACAATTTTTCCTTCGTCATTGATGTATTTAAGCACTATATTCTTATCAAATGAATTCAATGCAGTCTCCATATCTTCCTTAAGAGGCATAATTTCATAATCATTATACAGTTCTGCTTCACTAATATAAGCCAGCTTTTGGATAGCCAGTATTTCACTTGCATCTCCCTTGCTTGCACGTTGAATTGTTGCCAAAAAGATCTTCCTCTCTACTGATTATTAACATACTTTTAAGAAAAATTTCACTCTTATACTACACCCAGTTCAAGAATATAGGCAATAGTTACGTTAGGGAAATATCTAATCGAAAGCTTCGTTTCCCTTATGCATGTTGGTAAGTCTACACTTTACTACTTGCCAAGGAAAGGATGATTTCATAAGATTGTCACAGACACTGCAAATAATTTGCACACTTTTTGGGTAATGTACTAATAATTCCCAATAGAGAGGAGCTTGAAGATGAAATTTAAAAACATACTGATTGGATTTATTTCTCTGGTAGCTGTATTTACTTTAGCTGCATGTGGACAGGATGCGGCAGAAGAAGAAAATGCTCCGGAGGAAAATACAGAAGTTGAAACAGATACTGACACTGACACTGATACCGATACTGAAGAAAACGGAGATTCAGACTCTGATTCTCACGGGCATATGGATCATTCCGGTTCAGGTGAAGTCCCTGAAGGCCTGGAAGAAGCAGAAAATCCTACCTATGAAGTCGGCAGTCAGGCTATTATCCAAGCGGATCACATGTCTGGTATGGAAGGTGCAGAAGCAACCATTGCAGGTGCCTATGATACAACAGTATATTCGGTTTCCTATACACCAACAACAGGCGGTGAACCTGTCGAGAACCATAAATGGGTAATCCATGAGGAAATTGCGGATGCTGGAGAAGAATCCTTCGAGCCTGGTGAGGAAGTCACGTTGCAGGCAGACCATATGGAAGGAATGGAAGGAGCTACCGCAACAATTGACACTGCGGAAGAGACGACAGTATACATGGTTGACTTTACAACTACGGATGGTGAAGAAGTAACCAATCACAAATGGGTTACGGAAAGCGAGCTATCTGCTGAGTAAAAATAATAAGATAAATTCAGAAAGCCGACTCTCTTTCACCAGAGAGTCGGCTCTAATATTAAATCTGTTATTTACTGTCCAGAAGATAACTGTGTTTTTAACTGTTGAACAACTTCTTGGGAAGCCGGGGCTGCTGGCTGATAGTATCCCTTTTGGAGAGCGTAATCATATACTGCTCTTTGGCGCGCCTCATCTTGGTTTCTTAATTGAATTAAAGTCTGCCGAAGTTCTGGATTATTTGCTTCGCTAATATAGCCTGCATAACCTGTAAGGCTGGCATTTAATCCAGCCAAGTAATCATTAACCATATCCTTGTCCTGTAACATAGCAATTCCTCCCTTATCCTAAAAATGTCATTAATTGCTGCTGTGCTTGCCTTGCTTCCTGGGCATCCTTTTGCAAAATTGCTTTGAATGCAGGATCTGAACAGCTTTGTGCATAAGTATCTAATTTATTCGCTATCATTCCGTGCCCACCAATTATATGGCGTAAATGTTCGACTTCCAGTTCTGTTAAATTACTCAAAATCCCTACCTCCTTTTAAAAATCGATATTAATTTTCCCCTGAAATAGAAAGAAATACATGATAAACGTATTTTCCTTTTTCAAAGTTTCCACTACTGCTAAACAAGTCATATCAATGAAATAATCCAATCCTTAAGATCGACTGTACGTAAATGTCTGGGGGAGGAGTTGGTGCCGCAAATAATCATGGATACTGACGAATCCTCTTTATGCAACCCCCCATGGCTTGCACCCCCAATATGTGTAGGTGAACTTTCCCCTTTAAACTCATAGCCTGGTTTTGCACTCACTATCAAATATTCACCTTCATGGGATAACAGGGAAGCATGCAATCTTGCTAAGGCATCTGGATAATTACCATAAAATATTTTGTTTCCTTTTCTTTTCATATCCAAGATTTCCATATTACCTTCAGTTACCCAGCCTTTTCCATATTCGTCACAGAGTGGGCCATCAGGACGAAAGTGAAATTGACCATCATGCATGCCGGACATTACGGTCACTGCCTCTCCCTGCTTATAGGCAATCACATCAATTCGATTGTCCTCTTGCATTACTTTTGCCAAATCTGACAGGGGAACCTTTTCAGGGTGAAGTGTATAAATATAGGACATTCTTTCATTGACACCGAGAACAACCTGGTCCTCCTGTCTGACCCCTTTTCGTAACTTTACAATTCGGTAAGAGTCCAGAAGCTTCCTTAAATGGATCAATGCTTTCTTGCGATCACTGTCAATATTCGCCTGACCATTATCACCCAGAATTATCCAAATGTTTTCTTTGAGCGCGTTGTCCCATGACGTGTATTCGTCTAAAATTCACTGTAACTGCATATCCACCTTTTCGATTCCATTTATATCCATTCTTCCGTTTTTATGGACACTTTGATCCAAATCCGGTAAATATGCTATTGTGAAAGGTGGAAGTTTATTTTCTTTTATCAGATAGTTTAATTCACTGGCTGAAAACTTATCATTAAATCCATATTTTTTTCTTAATTCGGATAGCTTTGTCTTTGGATTCAGCTTATGCATCCCTCCATAGGAGAAGAAATCGGGTGCGTACGTTTTCAACTTTCTGTCAACACCTGTAAATAAAGATAAAAGGAAAGGTATATTCAGATGACCTGGATTGCTTCCTCTGTATAATAGTGCATTTATGGACGCAGTATCGATTCCTTTTTCTTTGAAGACTTCATGAAAAGTGGAATGTTTTTTATCCAAATGTACGTGATTTAAATTATAAAAAATATCCTTTACAGATTGATTCATCCCCAGTTTAATTAATTCTTTCCCATCGCTTCCGTAGTTGACTATTCTCTTTTCCTTTTCATTAAACCAAACAAGTCCTGGAACTTTATGTTTATCACAGTAAACACCCGTTAATAATGTACTGTCAACATTGACTGACATCGTTGGAAAAGGGCAGATAAGATCTGGAAAATAACGGCCATTTTCCATAAAAAACTTCAAGGCTGGTGCTTTCTTATACTTTATTGCTTCTTGTAGTGGTGAATCCATTAATGTATCGATCATTAACATGATCACTCTTTTTTTATGGGGAAAAGCTGAAGACATAACTATTTTCCTTTCCATGTACTATATTTTCAGGTGCATATCAGACAAATGATTGAAGTTAGTATAGACGGAGATGGGCTTTTACCGGAAAGTGGTCGGAAGCTTCAGGATGCTTTGTCAGTACTTCTGCTTTTAAAACTTCAAAGCGCGAATCAGCAAAAATGTAGTCTAATCTGGACTTTCGGTGAAGCGATGAATACGTGTACCCTTTTCCATTACCAGCAATTGTCCATGCATCTTGAAATACATTCGTTATCTTCTTCCACCCGCTTGAACCAGGCTTCATATTATAATCCCCCATAATAATTACTGGAAGCGGATTGTCCTTTAGCTGATTAATCATAAAAGATGTTTGCATTCGGTGAAGGAAAGGGTTAAGGCTTAGATGTGTTACATTTACATTGACTTTATTTTCATTTATCTGAATGGTCGTATCAAGCATGGAGCGGCCTTCAAGGAGCCAAGGCAGAATTCCAAATGAATGTTTTTTTTCCGTGATGATTGAATAACGTGACAGCAGGGCATTTCCGTATTCCCTTAATGGCAATGACCCATTTGACTTTAAAGAGAGTGAGGGAGCAAAAGCATAATCCATGTTTAATTGGTTTGCCAGCCAACCAATTTGATCCGTATAGTCACTTCTTTTGGAAAAGTTTTTATCAACCTCGTTTAAAGCTATGATGTCACAGTTACTTTTCATAATTACTTCAGAAATTCTGTACAGATCCAGTCTTTTATCTATTCCAACTCCATGATGGATGTTATATGTCATGACTTTAATTTCCACAAACAACTAACTCCTTTTCCTGCGAAAGCCAGATCCTTATAAATTTCCATCACTTCTTTATTCACAATTAGCACGTTGTACGTTCAAAAAATGGAAATCACTTTCCGTATATTTTTAGCTGAATAATTAAAACTAATACTGTGTTTATAAAACACTTTCCATAACTGATAAAGGAGATGTTGATGCGTATGAATAATCGACAAGGTGTGATGACTGCGGTACTGACTACCGCTGCCGCAGGTGCAGCTGTATACGGAATTACAAGAGGTGTTCAAAACGGGACATTTCAGCGATTGCCACAACAGCTATCCAATGCAATGAACAACCCGGCAATGCAGCAAATAACCAAACCGTTGGAAAACATGGCAAACAATCAAAATTTACAACAATTAACAAACACATTTGGTGGTAATAACACACAACAGTAAAAGGCAAGCATTCCATAGCCTTTTAAGATATCGACAATCATAATTATCCACATCTCTCCCTCCTCTTCTTGAGGAGGGATTTTAGTTGTACTCTTTAAATAAACGTTTCTTTGACATGAATAAGTACATCGGGGAAGGAATTTCCTTCCACTTATTTTCTGTTGATAACAGATGAATGGGTAGTAGAGCTATGCGTTTGAACATTTTATAGTATGGATTGTAAATGGAGAAAACTTCAAAGTTCAATTTCCTGCAGCCTTTATGTAGCGTGGTTATGCCAATTAACCCCTTAATTTCGCTTGTGTATCCATGTGATTGTATATAGCGGGCAACATATGGGAGAGACTCCCGCACGCTTTTATAAATGATTAAAGCACGTCTGATATCACTATTCTTTCCGTCCATTTCTCTCATCAGCTTCACATTATGCAGGTGTATTTTTAATAGGATATCGTTTTTGTTTATTACTGTACCATCTGATAAAGTTATCTTTCTCCCTTTATACCGTGTCAAACGCACACGTATAATTGTTTTTTTCCCGTCATCATTTTGAATATAATTCAATCGTGTAAAGTGATAATAAATCGGATCAATAAAATTCCAAAGTAAGACGCAATTTCTTTTAATGTTTAAATTCATCCCGATTTCTCCCTGCAAAGATATACAGATTTGTTATGTAATACACATCTCATTGTTTCCATTCCATTAATTTATATTCTTAGTAAATAATTGGAATAAGCTTGCTTAAAATCAGTATAATTGCGGATAAAATAAGGAGAAAAAAAGGAAACCTCTATAACGAAGTTTCCATGCTTATTCTATAAAACATCATTAATATTTTGCTGTGCTTCCTTCACTTGTTGTCGGGTATCATGCAGTTTTTGATATGCTTGTTGAAATTGGGAATTCTCTGTTGCTTCAGATCCAGCTTGCTCCCCAGTAGCTTGAAGAGCCTGTTCCGCTTGCAGCAATTGCTGTTCTGCCTGTTCCAATAATTGCCGATCATGACCTTGCGCACGTATTATTGCTTCCTGTGCTTCTTTTATTTGATGACTGGCTTCCTGTAATCTCTGATGGATGTCCTGTACCATACATGTACCTCCGTATTGAAGCTGATTAAAAATCTTTATATATTGTTCCTAAGATTTTTTGGATTATGTATGCCGGAACGTTTGATTATATTCACATTGAAATGGGAGCAATCCGATTGACAAGATTCGACAAATTTCGGGAAGTGACAGGCACCATTTTAACCTTCTTTTTCCCTAATTTGATTGAGATGGTTTTTTCTCATTGCTGGAAGAGCTAAACCAACGATGAGAGCTGTCATTGGAAACCCTCCATTCCCTGTAAGCCACTCGATTACTGTAATAGGTACAAAAACTGCATAGATAAAAATCATTAAAATCAAATACAATCTCCGCCATCCTTTTTCTTTTTTTGGCATAAAAATACCTCCTTAATTTTCTAATGATACATGGTAATTTTTACCGAGAATAAACTCTATGAATTCTATTTCCGGACCGGCTGATTCCTGAAAAATATTTTCCTGGATACCACTCATGAAACCATTGTAGGAAGCGCCCTCCATTTCATTTGCTGCCCGTACGTATATTCGATCATCTTTTACCCACAGCTCTGCTTCATCGAGTACGCCACCATTTTGTATGATTGTATTTCTTGCCATATCGATAACCGCCGATTCAATCCCTGAATTCTGCAGCTTAATCTTTAATGCCTGTCCTATAAGTGGAAGGGGAAATAGGTCGTCCGTTAAATATTGATCAAACGCCTGCAGTTTCTTTTCATTTTCCGACCAGCCACTATATCTGCCATTCCCTTGAAAATTAACTGCAAGTTCATTAATTTTTTCTTCGAGATTTTCAAAAGGCAGGTCCTCCTCTTCCGGCTCATCGTTATTAACTTCATCAGAATCTTCTTCAGGATCCTCTTCTGGTAAGACCCCTTCATAATCAAATCCAAATACAATTTCCTGAACTTCATCATAAAGTACGCTGGATGCAGCCATGCTCGCCTGTTGGGCGGTTGTTGCTGACTGTTCCTTTACTGCCAACGCCATCCCCATATTCATTACAAAAACAAATAAGATCATGATAAATCCAAGCATACCGAGGACAAATAACGCAATATTTCCTTCTTCATTATTTAATCTATTTTTTAGCGTTTCCTTCATTCGATCACCCTGCCATATGCTTCTGCAGAATATGGAACCGACAAATTGGGAAAGTAGTTTGATAGAAAAATAAAATTAATATCTACTTTTACTTGTGCCTCAAACTCTTTCGCCCCAGGAGATGGATTCACAATAGAATTCAATTGTAAATAATCGCCAGTGGAAGATAATATTCTATTTGCTGCCTCTTGAGCTTCGGAATAATCTTTTGTTACGGAATAGACATTTGCGTATTCATTTACTGCCGACTGGGTAACGAGAATACCATGTATGGCAACAATGAATTGAATCAGGGTCATCAACAGAATCAGAGCTAAAGGCACGATTCCCAAGAATTCTATCGTGGCCGATCCTTCTTCATTATTTAATTTTTTTCTCCAATACTTCATGGGTAGTCAACCTCCTTTTTAAAAAACTTTTCATGAATCCTGTTATCAGAAGTGGTAATGAAATTTTTAATAAGATTATATTAGATAAGTTTGGGATATCTCATCTCTTTCCGCAACGATATATTTGCTTCTTCCTGTTCCACAAGAATTTTATTTTTAAATGCTTCCATATGCTGTTCCTTTGTAAAGCTTTCCATATTTTCAAAGTGGCTAATAGATTGGATTTCAGCTTGCAGCTTTTCTTTATTGCTGGCAAATTCACTTATATGTCTTTCTACTTCAGTGGTCAGTAATGATTTCATATTCGGGTACCTTTCAGAATTTTGCTTGATTTGTCTGAAATCATCTATCCTTTTATAATTATCAAGTAATTGTATATACTGAATATAGTCAATTTCCGCCAAAGTTGTTAGAATATAATCTATATCTTCTCTCGAAAAACCTTCTCTTTCTTTAATCTCCATTTTTTTCTGAAATTGATTAGTCAATTCAATCAGTCTATTTTGCAAATTAATTGCGGTCGATAAAAAGTTTATGCATCTCTCGTATACTATTTTATCTTCCATTAATAGATTTGCTTCCTGCAAAATCTGTCGGATAGCTATTTTTGTTTCGTTAAATGGCTGCATGTTTATTTGTGCTCGGTCATATCCATTTTTTATAATACTTGAAGTATTTGTGTATAAAAGGACTAACTGTTCGAAAGCAATATAATAGGCTTCTGTTGATATACCTGACCGGGATGATATGATTGCAAAACCACTATGTTTATTGAATTTCCGATAAAATACCATAAAGAATTCTGTACCGTCGATTCGCACATATTTTTCATTAACTTTGTAGGTTTCAAACATCTTTTTATGCTGTTTAGCTTCTTTATCTAGTACGGGATTTACTAAAGACATGTGAACACCCTTTCTTTATTCTTAAGAGAACTTGCTTTTAATCCCATTCCATTAAACCCTTTTATCTAACCATTCATGAGACTCAACATCCCCCTTTTTATTTAAAATTCCTCTTATTACAGATATAAAATTTTAACTTTCTAATTCTAAATAATTTTTGGATATCTTATTTCTTTCCTTAATGACTTATTTCCTTCATCCTGTATGGTTAAATAATATTTTTTAACAGCGTCCATATGCTCTTCCATTGTCATGTTTTCCATATTTTCTACATGGCTCACCGATTCAATTTCTGTTCGCAACTTTTCTTTATTATCGGAAAGCTGGTCAATATATTTCTTCACATCAGCTGTTGCGAGAGTTTGAATCATTTTGTCCTGTTTGATATGCTCTTTTATAAATTTATAGTAGTCAATGAGTTGATAATCGATTTGAGCCTGTGTGTATTGAATATAATCAAATTCAGCCAAAACATCTTGCACATAATCAAGATCAGAAACAGTGAAACATTGCTTAGTCATTGTCTTCATCTCAAAGTCTTTTGTTATCTTTTTTAACTGCTTGTGCAGATTCATTATTTTCACTGCTCCATTGTAGCAATGATTATATATCTTTCTTTCATGTTCAGATAAGTTAACTTCTTTTGTAACCTTTTCAAAAAATAAATTTGTCTTCTCAAAATGCTCCATCGGTATTTTCGCTCTGCTAAAGGCATTATTTTTGAAGCTTGCGATATTATTATATAAAATAACCAGCAATTCAAAAGCGGTATTATATTCTTCTTTTGTAGGGTTTGGGTGAGAAGAAAGCATTCCAAAACCACTATGTTTATTAAATTTCCGATAAAACACCATATAAAAATCCTTACCATCCACATGAACGTATTTTTCATTAATATCATAGGTTTCGAATAGTTTCTTATGCTTTTTAGCCTGTTTATTTAATTCCTCTGTTATTAACACTTGAACGACCTTTCTTTAAAATTAGTTAGCACAGAGTTTATGAATCTATGCTTTAGGAAAATTTTCCTTTAAGCCAATTCCATCCATCCTTAACTTTATTTCCTGCTTTATTAACGATAGATTTTGTCGTAGATCCCAAATCACCTTTCCAGTTTTCTGCAAAGAGTTTAACACCTTTTGATACGACCCAAATTCCCGCACCAACAGCCACCATTCCAGCACCAACAGCTTGGCCACCAGGAATTGCAGAAGCAACTACTCCTGCATTCATTAACGTATCACCTAAACTCCCAGTGGCGTCTGCAACTGCAGATGTTTTCTCAGCACCTGAAGCATCGCTCGTTAACACATTATAGGCCTGACCGGTTTTATAACCTGTTTCAAATGCTGCTATGCCTGTTCCAATTGCAGCTGCGCCAATATTTAATTTTGAAATTGCACCAACTGCACCTGCTGAAGGAGTTACATTAGAGACAGTATTTGCAGCATCTGCCAAAGCACTTCCCGAAGTAGTAATATTGGAAAGGTTACGTGCTGTTTGATAATCCTGAACAGCACTATAGCCATCTGCAATATGCGTACCAGTATCATAAATATCAAATAATGTCTTATCATTTATACTTAATTTTATCCCATTTAAAAGTAAACCTTTATAGAGACTGCCACCATAATTCATCTTGGCATCATAGCCCAGGCTTGTCATATTTTCATAGGTTAGCACATCACCTACATAATTAACCTGACCCAATACCACGTCTTTTACAATATACTTTCCAATATCATATCCTTTTGGCAAATCTGGAATAGGTTGATCTCTATCTGAAGTAGTGTTGGCTGTTGAATCATAATTACTAAATCCTTGCTGTGCCCAAGGGTATCCCATTACACCAGGGAATTGCGTTCCAGGTTGGGCTAACAATGGACCTTGCTGGTATCCATTTTGTTGAAATCCAGGTGTTGAGAAAGGATTTCCCTGATAGCCATCACCTGTAAATCCTGAATTCGTCCATGGTCCTCCCTGATACTCATATCCTTGAAACCCAGGAGCTAACCAAGGTTGTCCCTGATACTGTTCACCTGAAAATCCAGATTGATTCCATGTACTTCCGTCCCACGATTCCTCATTCCTACCTGGTTCCCCTTGCCATGAGTCTTCCGTCCAGGAATTACCTTGCCATGAGTTTCCTGTCCAAGTATTACCTTGCCATGAATTGCCTTCCCATTTTAAATCATTCCCATCCCAGGATTCACCTGTCCAAGAGTTTCCCGTCCAGGAATTACCTTGCCACGCTTCTACCGCATATACAGTAGGTAAAAGTATAGGCTGAAATACGAGAAAGATACTCGCTATAGAAACAAAGAATAATTTTAGCCATTTATTCATTTCATAACCCCTTTATGAAAAATAGTGGTTTCCATTGGAAGCAGGATTTTAATGAAGTTTCTAATTTAGGTAATTAACGTTGTCTTCTTTCACTTGAAACCTCGAGTACCTCTGATGACTCTCTCCATTTGATAATATATGAGGTTAAGAGAATTATAATAAAAGGAAATATTAATAGATTTAAAATCATTTGCGTAATTATTTGAGCAGCATAGGATGGTGTAATATTAAATAATTGAATGGTAATAAAAATTCCAAATAAGAACTCAATGCTCCCGGTAATTATAAGAATTAATGCGATCTTCCAAAAGTTTTTCTTCCCGAGGCGTAATCCCTCTTTATAAGAATTCCAAACCGATTTATCATCAAAAATACTAAGATATGGTATAGGAAACAATAGTGCCAGAAATATAAAACCAGGAAGAATAAAAAACATAAAACCTATTGTTGTAAAAATGGAAACAATACACGCAAACAAAAAAACCGTAAATCCATTCGCAATAAAATGATAAATGGCATTTCGCAGGCTATTTTCATAACCTCTATATTCGTTATAGACAAATCGGATATAAGGTACTTGTGCATAGATAAACAGTAAAACGGTTAATAGGCCATAATATATGTCCGCAAATGAGTAAATTGGTGAATAGCTCGGAGTTACAACGTACATATAATTTGTTGCAAAATTATGAATGATTAATAGGGGCAGCGTCGTAAACAACATTAACATTAAAATCTTTTCAAATTTACGTGTGTATAACTCCCAAGCAAATTGCAGTGGTGTTTCCATGGTAAACTCCTCATTAAATTTTTGGATGGCATAGTTTTTTCATATGCCTCTTAATGAATCTAACAATAAATACTCCCCATCTCTTGAGATAAAGGATTTCTTTTAGATCGACACCTTAATTTACCCCTTCCTCATCCTCAAGTTCCACGTTGTACTCATCAGCCATTTCCACTAGTCTTACATCAGCTTTTTGAGCGTTTTCGAAGGCTTCCATAAATTTTTCGTCTGATTGTTGAACAAGCTGATTTATTTCATGCTCTTCTGCGGATTCCGCAGCTCTTTCCATTGCTTTGTGTCTAAGTTCGAAACCTTCTGACCATGAATTTAATTGACTTAACCTCAGCTCATGCAGTTCTTTCACGGCTTCTGTTTCTGGCTCCAGGGAGTTAATATAGTCCATTATTTCATTTGCAATCGGTGTAATATTTTCATTTTGAAATTCCAATGCTTCGTCAGGTGCTTCAATCATAGAAAGTTCCTGCAATTCCATATCGATTTGTTCCGCTTTTGGATTGACTGTATCTACAAAGTCGTTGTGATACTCAACCAATTCATCTGCTTCAGGTGAACTGCATGCAGCAAGTCCAGTAACGATGGATAAAATTGATATTAAAAATAATTTCTTCATTTTAAATCTCCTCTTCATTTTTTCTTTTCCATTGTCGCTAACTGCCATCAAGAAACATCTTCCTTATCGCTAATTTCCAATACTTCCAGTTCTTCTCTCCATTTCATTACATTGGATGTGATATACATAATTACAAAAGGAAAAATTAATAGATTCAATGTCATTTGTGTAATTATTTGAGCAGCAAAAGAATCGGTAATCGAGTAAACTTGCGCTACGACAAACAAACCGATAACCGCTTCAATCGTACCTGTGATGGTAATCATCAAGAAGATTTTCAAGAAGTGTTTTTTTCCAATCCGTAAACCCTCTTTATATGCTTTCCATATCGATTTTTCATCAAAAATACTAATATACGGTATTGGAAAAACCAATGACAGCAATAGAAGCCCCGGTATAACAAAGAACATAAAACCAATGGAAGATAGAATTGCGACAATAGCCGCAAACAAAAACACGGTAAATCCACTGACCAGAAAAGTGTACATAGCATTCTTTAAACTATGTTCATGCCCCTGAAATTCATTATATACAAACCTTATATAAGGAATTTGAGCAAAGATATAAAACAAAATTGTAAGCAAAGCATAATAAATATCCGCAAAAGAATAGTTGGGATTCATGCTTGGTGTAATTGCATAAATATAATTGGTAGTAAAAGAGTGGAGCATCAGTAATGGTAAAGTTGTCGTCAGCATCAATACAAGTATTTTCTCGAATTTACCTGTATATAATTGCCATGTGGAACGTAGTGGATTCTTCATAGCTAACTCCTTTTTAATAGGTAATGCACTTTCCTTTTCTTAAAAAGGTCATTTTATGGATAACGCAATTTTTTCTTCATACTTTCAACACGATCATCCAAGCGCTTTTTATAAGTTTGGGTCCAGGAATCAATATACTCTTCTTTATTCATATGGCTCATATCCATTCCATCAGTCATACGGTCCATCGATTTTTTTAATTGCTGTGCTGCACTTGAATCTGCCATTTCTTTTAATGTGTTAGGATTAGTAAATTGTTCAAACGATTTAATATTCGAATCATTTCTATTCGCATAAATAACTTCAAAATCTCCTCTGTTTTCATATCGGTCTTTAAATTGTTGATACTGAATCCAGCCACGACTGTGACAATCTTTATAACTTTTTCCACTTCTTCATCAGTAAAACAGCCTTTTTCTACAACAGAATCATTCATTGATTTAGCTTCATGCCAAAGTTCTACCATCTCATGCTGTAATTCGATTGTTAATTGCATACTCCGTAATGAACGTCGATAGATAATCTCGTTTTCATAAGCAAGAAGTCCAGACTCCACGACAGTGTTTAGATAGTCCCGAACCTCCTCCCAAATTAATATATCGAGTTTTGCACGCTCCCCAACACTGTCTTCAACATTATTCCAGGAAATAAAGTAGTATACTAAAGCTGAAAAAGCCTTCATTGCATCTTCTTTTTTGTAACTTAAATCATTTGATATCACTGCAGTTGCTTTTACCTCGCCGCCAAATTTACTTTTATAAAAAGCAAGATAATAAGGACAGTTATTCAATTGGTAAGCATCGGCATTTATCGTTGTATTTTCAAAAAACTTCTGGTATTTTTTTGCTAATTTGAAAAGTTCTTTTTCTCTTTTATTCATCATAATTCCCTAGCGGATTATTCATAGATAACTCCCCTTTAAAATATTGAACTTTGCTGCACTGTTTCGGAGCCATCAAGCGATTTTTCACATTGGAACTACACTCAAAAGGGCTTTTATGGATAACGCAGCATATCCTTTGTTTGTTGAACTCGTAAAGCCAATCCTTCCTGATAAGTTTTCCGCAATTCGTCATAAATTTCAGTTTCATTCATATTTCCGAAATACCGATTTTTCGTTAAGCGGTCAAGTGCATCCTTAAGCTGCTGTTCCGCAGCATCACTGGTCATCCCTTTTAATACCATATGATCTACATTTTTTTCAAAAAGTTTAATTTGGGGGTGATCCCTATTTTCATATATCACATCGAAATCCCGGCAATTATCATACCGATCCCTAAATTGTTTATACTGAATGAGATTTCCCTTTGCTACATAATCTAAGACCTTTTCAACTTCTTCATCTGTAAAAAAACCTTTTTGATCCACTTGCTCTTTTAGGGTTGTGTAATTTTCCCAAAGCTGTATCATGTCAAGCTGTAAATCGATCATAGATTGCATGATAGTTAATGAGCGTTGGTAAATTATTTTATTCATACCATCCAACACGTTTGATTCCACTATTTGTTTTAGATAATTCCTGATTTTCTCCCAAACTGCATAATCAAGGTTTGCACGCTTTGAACCACTTTCTCTAAGATTATTACAACTAATGACAAAATAAATATGAGGTTTTATAGATTGAAGTGCTTCCTCCCTGTCATCTGAATCGGGTGATATTACTGCATTGGCTTTAACTTTTGTGCTAAATTTACTCTCATAATGTACCAGGTAAAATAAATGGCTGCCGATTTTATAAGCATTTAGATTTACAGTTGTTTCTTCAAGCCATTTACGATGCTTTTTCCCTAGTTTGAGCAGTTCTTTTTTATCAACTTTTTTCATATTAACTCCTTACTTTTAATAGATAGTAATTTTTAAAATATCAATGATTTTTAAAAGAAAGCCTAACATCCTTTTTCCACTTGATTTGTGTGAAAAATTTCGATAAATTTCCTTGGCACAAATGATTTCTATTTCTTCCATATGCCTATAGTAAACAGCCTGCTATATAAGTCTTTTCCAAGGAGATAGAGGATAGGAAAGTTTTATTCTATCCTCTTTAAAATCAATGAACATTTAAGAAAACCATCCATTTACCTTATTCCATCCTGTACTGATAGCATTTTTTGTATTCTTCCAGCTCTTTTTAACTGTTGTCGCAATTTTATCTGCATTTTTTGCTATGAGTTTTGTTCCTTTAGAGATTGCGTAGATACCAGCACCTGCAACAACAAGTCCAGCACCAACTGCCTGACCCCCGGGGATTATTGCCGCACTACCTCCGACACTCATCACCGTTTCACCCAAGTTAACACCAACATCCGCCCCAGAAGCCCATTTCTCTGATACTGAAGCATCACTCTGGATAGCATGGGCAAAGTCGTTTATACTTGCTCCTGTCTTATATGCTGAAAACCCTGCATTCAACGCTGAAGTAACACCATTAAACTTAGATAGAGCACCCATACTTTTCCAAGTGCTTGTCATATTAGAAATATTTGCATTTTTGAAGACTGTTTTGCCTGAATCTCTTACGAGTGATCCATATTTTTTTATTTTTGATGTATCGGAAACTTTATTAAAATCTTTTATACTTTGAGTTACTGTACTTCCAAAGTCCGTAGTCCGTCTCAATTCTTCTAAATCTTTGTAGGCTTCATAGCCCCCATAAGTTTTCGTTCCTATATCATAGATATCAAATGCAGAGCTGTCCCCTAAATGTAATTTAGCAGTACCAACAATTAAGTTGCTTGCATGTAAACCCGTTTTAAAACCACTATCTATGCCACTATTTAATAAGTTCACCGTACCCTTTGTTACAGTATTAAATGCAAAATTAGCTGCCTTAAATCCCTCAGAATCATAGAATCTTCCCGGTGGCACATATACATTTGACCCGGAAGTACTACCAGCATATGGAGTACTTAGATAAGGGTTGACTGAATACGGATTGCCTAAAAACGGATTACCAGAGTATGGGTTGTCTGAATATGGATTGCCTAAAAACGGATTACCAGAGTATGAGTTGCCTAAAGATGAATTACCTGTAAAACCAGAATCACTCCACGGGTTTCCCGCATAAGAGTCACCACCCTGAAATCCTGGTTGATTCCAAGCATTTCCATTATAGGAGGAACCATTCCACCCTTGATATTGCCATCCATCTCCAGTGTATCCATTTCCGTTCCAGCCATTAGCTCCCCAGGAATCTCCTAATGATGGATTGCCTGTCCATGAATCCCCTGTAAAGCCATGCTGGGACCATCCCTCTAAGTACCAGGGAACACTACTCCAAGTGTAGCTATTCCAACTAGCCCCTTCTGTTCCTTGTCCTTCCCAATCATCACCTTGCCAAGACTTTCGTTCCCAGGATTGACCTTCCCACTGTAAGCTAGAGCCATCCCAAGAATCCCCAGTCCAGGATTCCCCTTCCCAGGAATTACCTGTCCATGCCTCCACTGCATAAGCAACCGGCATAAAGACAGGTAAGAAGGTTAGGAACAAGGAGGCAATAAAAGCTGACATTATTCTTACCCATTTGCCAATGATCGTCACCCCCATTTGGTGCACTCTTTAAATTGGTTATTCCTGTAAATTTTCGCTGTATTTCTTCTCAATCTCCTGCTTTGCTTCTTCAATCGTTTTTGAGCTAACCTGCTTCATCTCTTTCTCTAATTCATCCACTGTATGATTGATTTCTTCAAATATATCTTTTCTTCTATTTTCCAATTCTTATTTAGCTCATGAATAACTAAATCAAGTCTTTTCATTACTGCTTCTAACGTCCTCTTGCCATAATTCACCTGTCCAAGAACTCCCTGTCCATGGAAAAAACTGGCTGAAGGGTTATATTCAACTAGTCCTGTACATTACTATTATACTTCTGGTTAATTTCATCTTTGGTTTGTTCAAGTGTTTCTGTACTTAATTCTTCTAAACTTTCCTCAAGCTCTTTCACTGTTTGCTCCATTTCTTCTCTTAATTCTTTGTATCTCTTAATCAATTCTTTTCTTTGATCAAATGTAATAATCCCAAAGTCCTCTAACAAAGGAGCTAAACTGTTCATATTATTACTAGTGGCTGTAGTAATGAAACTCCAATCATTACTCATTTCCATAATATCAAATGTACTTTTTGTTTCAGCCGCATCAACATTTCTTAAAGCCTCTTTCTTCCACTGTTCCCAAACATCTAATACTTCTTCTGCTCGCTCAAACTCAGCTTGGAGTTCATCCTGGTTTCTTGCAGAGGCATAAATCCCTTCTGCAACTTCTGCAATTTTCTGTAATTGCTCTTGAGATTCGGCATCAGTTTGGAAACCAATCACATTAATAATCGGTTTCGCATTGGAAGCGGCAAGCTGTTCAGCTACTTTTACAGGATCACCATCACATGTCTCTATTCCATCACTAACAATATAAATGAGGTTGGTGTTCTCTTCACTGTTTAGATCTTTCATTGCCTCATTCGAAGCTTCCATGGCAGCAGCCAGTGGTGTCCAACCTGCAGGCTCAAATAGATTCAGTGCTGCTTGAAAGTCGGACTCATTGTAAGGTGCAAATCCATAGACCTGTTCAATCGTTGCACAAGATAATGCCTTATCTGCATCATCACCTGTACCTTCATGCCCATACACCCTTAGTGAAACATTCGCTTCTTCTGGTGTATTTTTAACAAATTCATTAATTGCTTCCTTGGCAACTTGCATACGGGTTTTATCCCCTGCATAGAACCCCATACTTCCACTCGAATCTAATAGAATCTCAATATTGTAGTTTTCTTTAAAATGTAAGCGTGAATCCGGTAAATCTGGATTTCCAAAAGAACCGAACTCCCATTTTTTTATAACGTCTTGTGGATCAGGATAATCAGCAGCCACTAACCAATACATGTATCGTAAGTAAGCCTCATATTCCTCGTCACTTGGATTTTCACTCATCGGTTCAATCTGTTCGAAGTATTCTCTTAATTCTTCTTCATGATCGCCTTTGAAACTAGGCTGATACCCACCATAAGGACCTGGTAATTGAGTTGCTAACCCAACTTCATCTGTTGGAATTGGGTCAAGATTTCCCAGTGAAAGTTCTTGTTTAGTAGTCTTTTCAGAGTTCGTAGTCGGAACTAGTTTATCTTCTACATCTTCCACTTCTGTTTCTTGATTCTGATCTTCCGCTTCTTCTACTTGTGTTTGTTCTCCATCAGTATTACTACAAGATACGAGAAGAAATAATAGGACAAGTTGAAAGAAAAGATACCTATTTTTTACCATGCAATAAAACCCCTTAATATCTAATTATTTATCTTAGTTACCACCTATACTCTTAATTAGATCCGAGAACTTAGTTACTACAGCATCCCCAATCCCAGTTGCACCAGCCATTGATGTAGAAATGACCCCAACTAGAATCACAATAACAGCCGCAATTCCAATCCACTCTAGTGTCTGGGAACCTGTTTCATCCTTTTTCATACCTGTTACTTTGTTCATCATGTTTACATAAACTTCATTCATCTTTATCATTCAAAATTCCTCCCTTATTTTTAAAACATATTAAAAATACTGTTATCACCCAGCAGCATATTCATGATCATTAACCCCGCAATCATCAATATGGAAACAGGTGCAATTAAAAATGTTGTTACAAGTGTAACTTTTGGTGATGCTTTTGCGGCCAGTTCCTTAACTTGCTCCTGACGAATTTCCCGTAAATTTTCTGCCTGTATTTTAAATGTTTTAGCAATTGGTACGCCCAAGTTCATCCCCTGTATAAGCGCCTTGATCAATGATTGGAATTCAGGATTGTCATTCCTTCGTAACAGTTCCCGATATGCTCTTTCCCTGGCAATGCCTAAGTCGATTTCATTATTGAACCTTGAAAATTCTTCCCTGATTGGACCATCGAAATGGCGAATCACCTCCCTAAGTGCTTGGTCTAGACTAACTCCTGCCTGTAAACTCGTACTTACCGTATCCAAAAAGTCCGGTAAATCCTGTCTGATTAAATCCTGTCGCTTTTTTACCTCCCTTTTCATAAATAAGATTGGCAGGAAATATCCTAAAGTGGGAATCCCTATCATCATATATTGAGAGAATGGAAGACCAATAATGACGGCCAGAATTCCTATTAAGAAACCTGATAGGCATAAAAAGATTTTCAACCCTTGAAATCGTTCCACTGTCAACTTCAATGGATTTCCTGATTTTCCGAGCCACTCTTCCACCATATAGTTTTCACTGAAAAAGTTTATCCTTTGTCCCAAATCCGTAAAATCATCTGCATACTTCGTAATTTTTTGAAAAATGGCTGCCCTTCTGTCCACTTTTTTCTTTTTTCGTTCATAGGGGTCAATTTGTGTCACGTCCGATACATGGGATAAAATCCTTCGCTTTCCGTTTAAATAAGACCAAAAATGTTGAAAGCATAATAGCATACTGAACCAGAATGCGATGATGGTTAAAATGATTAAGGCATCCATTGGCTACACCCTTATATCTGTTATTTTTCGGATTAAAATAAATGACAGGATAATTGCTCCGATAAATACTATTAATAAAATGACTCCCAGCCCTGACCATAATGGTTCAATAAAGTCATCAATAATATTGTTCATAACAAGTAATAGAAATACAGGCATGGCCGGTACAATAAAGGAAATATATTTCTGTTCTGCAGTCATCGTTTTTATCGTTTGGTTCAGTACCTTTCGCTCTTCGAAGGTTTCTCCCATCGTTTCCAGGGTGCGGGCTAAGTTTCCTCCCGTTTTTTTCTGTATAAGCAATGTTGCGATGAACAAATTGAAATCCCGTGACTTATTTCTTTTCTGGACAGATCGTAATGCGGGCTCCAGCGGAACACCAAGTTTCAATTCATTGGAAATTTGTTTGAATTCATTCCCGGCTGGTGCGGGTACTTCCTTTGCGACGATATCAATTCCCTGATTAATCGTCATACCTGATCGTGCTGCATTTCCGAGTAACCTGCACACTTCTCCCAGTTGTTCATTAAAACGGATTTCATAGTTGTTTTTTCTAATATAGAATAATAGATAATTCGTAGCGGTCATCAACAAAGCAGATAACAACAAACTGATTGCCGCTGGCATGTTGAAGATCGTATAGAAGAATACAAATACCGTCATTCCACCTACGAATAGAGCAGCGATATATTCAGAAGGCAAAAGCTTTACGTTGGCACTTTGCAGTTTATGGCCTAAAGCCTTCGACGACTCCCGTTCATCAAAACGGTCTCCCAGCTTGCTTATCATGCTCTTGCGCTGTTCTTCCGGATACCACTCTTTTACTTTTAATTTCCATTCTTTCTTTTGGGAGCGATAACCTAAGTAATAGTAGGCAAACAGGAGAAGTGAAAGTACTGCTAAACTATAGAGTATAGACACTGCTATGTTCATCCGCCATTCCCTCCTCAGGTGTAAAGATATTCATGCTCAGGTTCAACCCGTAAACCTGCAGATGTGGGATACATTTTGGGATAATCCCAGTTGATGTATAATAACCCTGTATCATTCCATCTGCCTTCACTCCAGTACGCTGGAAACGGAAAATATCGCGTACTTGAATTTTATTGCCTTCTATTTTTTCAACCTCGGAGATATTAGTGACCCGCCGTGTTCCATCCGTCAACCGTTGGACCTGTATGATATAATCCAATGCTCCAGCAATATAATCCCGGATAATATGTGTAGGCAAATCCAAACCTGCCATGACAACCATTCCTTCCACACGACTGATTGCGTCAATTGGTGTGTTGGAATGCACGGTTGTCAAGGAGCCTTCATGACCCGTATTCATCGCCTGAAGCATATCGAATGCTTCAGATCCACGCACTTCACCAACAATAATTCGATCAGGCCGCATCCGCAAAGCGTTTTTTACAAGCTGCCTGGTGGTTATTTCTCCGGATCCTTCGACGTTTGGTGGACGCGATTCCATTCGCACCACATTGGCACGGTCCAGCTTTAACTCTGCAGAATCCTCAATAGTAATCACTCGTTCCCCATTTGGGATAGATTGTGCCAATGCGTTTAATAATGTGGTCTTACCGCTGCCTGTCCCCCCTGAAATTAAAACATTCAATTTCGTTTCTACCAGTGCCTGCATAAAAACGGACATATCACTTGTAAACGTATGATGCTCTTCCAAATCATCCATGGCGAATGGATTTTTCCTGAACTTCCTGATTGATACAATTGTTCCATCCAGGCTGACAGGAGAAATAACCGCATTCACACGACTTCCATCAGGTAGCCTTGCATCTACCATTGGCGAGCTTTCATCAATCCTCCTACCTAATGGGGCTACCACTCGATCGACAATATGTCTTACATGTGATTCATCTTTGAAATTTACCTTCGACCGTTCAAGTCTTCCCTTTCTTTCCACGTATATTTCCTTAGGACCATTCACTAGAATTTCTGTAATGGCATCATCCTTAAGCAAAGGCTCCAGTGGCCCAAACCCTACACTTTCATCGATTAATTTGGAAAGGAGTGAGTCTTTATCTTGTCTGGGAATGACTACTTTTTCTTCCGTCATAAATTGGTTGATATACCGCTCAATTCTCAAACGTTTATCTGACTCACCTAAACGATTAATCTGTTCTAGATTAACCTCTGTCAGCAGTCTTGTTTTATAATGCTCTACCAGATCATCAATATAACCGGATGTCGCTATAAAACTTGATTCTGTTTCTTCCGTCATTTTTTCTTTAGCATTTCGTTGAAAAAGCGCCATGTCCCCACCTCCTTATGTAATGCTTATTTCAGCATGGAGTGAACCCATTTATGTACATCCTTTGCTACGGTAGTAAGCTTTTTCTCTTTTGGCTCTTTCCTCAGCGGCTCACCTTGATTGATATATTGCTGAAGCCCTTTATCTCTTCTAATCTCAGCGGCAATTGTATATTCAACGAATTTTTCCATATCTTTTTTCGTTAACTCTTTATCTTTACCTTTAAAATTCATGACTAGCTCTAAACGGTCTTGTGTCACGATTCCTAACTGTTTGAATAACTTTTCGACATGATTCAGCACCCGAATTGCTACTGTATCTAAATTCATTATATAGTAGATTTTATTTGCTTCTTCTAAAGCTGCAAATACTTTTTCATCCATCCACGCAGGCAAATCAATAATGATAAAATCATAGCTGCGTTTACTTGCTCGGATTAATCCGAATATAAAATCCTCACTTATTTTCTCTGCCATCTCCGCATCCCTCGGACTTACCAACACTTGCAGGTTCGAATGTTTTTCGATTTCCGCAACATTTCTGATATGATGTTCTCCCAATTCATCAACTACGGGAAGTAAGTCAACCATTGATCTGTTACTATCGATACTAAGGTAAGTTTCTGCGCCACCATACTGTAAATTCAGATCAATATATAAAACATTTGCAGTTGATTCCAATTTAAGCGTTTGGGCAAACGTGGTACTGATTAAGGATTTCCCTACCCCGCCACTTCCACTATAAAAGGCAAAAACCTTTCCGCCGCCTCGCTTGAATGATGTCTGGTCGGCATTCAGTTCGTTAATAGCAGCAGCTGCTTTAGCAGTGGCATCAAGTTTTTCCATAAAGATAATTTCTTCGCCAGGAAAAACATAGTAGTCTGAAACACCTAAACGAATCAGTCCGCGTAATACTTCAAAATTCTCTTTATCATTTACACAAATAATAGAAGCATGTGGAAAATTCGACAAAATAAGTTGAGCATCTTCAACAGCAGAATTTTTTTCCGAATTAACAATAACAATTACCTGGGCATCATACTTTTTTAAATCTGCTGCAGAAACAAAGTGCAATCGATATGCTTCCCTGACTCGTTCTTGTATGGATGATATAAGTTCTTCATTCTCACCAACAACATAAATATCATTTGCCACCTTCATACAACTTCCTCCACCCATTGATCATGATGCAAAATAGGATTACTCATCCGTATTTTGCTCTTCCTTCTTTGTGTTTTCAGGCTCTTTACTTTCAGGCTTTTCCTCTTCGGCTTTTGCTTCTTCGGTCTCCGCTGCCTGCTTCTCTTTAGTGCTTTCGCTCTCTTCCTTTTTCTCAGTAGTTTCTTCAGGAGTAGCTTTAGCCTCTTTATCATCTGTTTCTTCAGTTGCTGCTTCGGCTTCATTGCCACTTTCTTCTGGCACTGCCAATTGTCCTACATTTGCTTTTACGATTCGCATACTATCGGCGTAATTTTGCATATGTATTAGTTCCGGTACAACTTCATAAGGTACCTCCACCTGGACGCCAGAAAATTGCTTATCTGAATCAGCGGCAACCCGAGCCACTTTTACATCATCCAAAAATACCTCTGTGATTGGTTCTTTTTCCAAGTTATGTGATACCAAAATATCTACACGGTCCAATGCAGTTAACTCTTCATCAAAGAAGACCTTATCTGATTGGAGTAATGAAATCAGCCTATTATCCACATCGGTTACAGCCGAAGCATCTTTGAGCATGTTCTTGGTAATAATGTCACCTTCTGAAAGCGGGACAGTAGAAACTTTATTGATTAATTCCTCCACATTTGTAACATGCTCCTCGCGCAAATACTTATTAGGAATTTCATCAGTGGTTAAGTCGTCAGGTGTTATCACTTGGCGAGAACCAATATTTCCATTTGCTACATAAATATTTACCATCGTTCCTAGGTTGCTGTTTAAATCTTGAACTTTTTGCAATACCAGAAAACCAGATGCAGCCGCAAGTAGAATTGCAATTAAAAAGAAAATAAGTGCTTTACGTTTTGATTCCAGCAATTTGAAGTCCTCTTTTCCACATTAATTTCTATGTATTTGAAAACTTTATTTCTTATAATAATTAAATAATTACACATTGAAATAATATGTCAAATATGTGACAAATTGTAGGGAGAATTATGTAATTATAAAGTCCTGCCCCATCAGAGTATCACGAAGAACAGATAACTGAAAATTAAGTATTTTAATATAAAAGGTCCCATACTTTTACCAATAAATACCAAATAATAAAAGTATGTAAAAAATTATCATACTTAGGATTTATTTTTTGAAATATTTGTTTTCTCTCTATAAAATTAAATTTAATGTAGAAGATAGTATATGTTGGTTATTAAGTAGTAAAAAGTAATTACTGTATTTATTCTCAAAAAAAAGCAGTAGTTCAAAAGAACTGCTGCTGGTCATTTTCTATATATGTTTATAAAACTTTACCATCGAGAGTATTATTCTTAATTATTCCTGGGATACCATGTAGGATTCTCTGATTATTTCCATGTGGCCAATACTTCTTGCAATTTTTTTAATTCCTTATCGGAAATTGTTACTCCTTTACCCATTTTCTCTTTTCCTGGTGCCCAGTCCCGCAAATCATATTTGGGTTCTCTTCCATTCCAGCTGATCAGGTTTAGCTCCTTCGTCCATCCTTTTGGTGATTCGGAAAGTACTGCAATTGTTTCAATGATTTCATATTTCAGCTCTGCCACGTCAAATCGACTCCTTTAAGTGTATTGTAAATCACGTTGTATAGTTAAGCAAAAAATCCAAATGCTAAATACAGATTCCAATTATCTTTCTTTGAAAGGAAGTTAAATCATTGAGACACTTAAAAGCATTAGGTATAAAGTTTGTGATCACTTCCATTGTTCTTTTTTCTATCTTACCGATTTTTTTGACGGCTGGACTTGGAGAAATCCTTTTCATGAGTATACTTTTAACCGGGATAGCCTATCTCATTGGCGATCTCTTCCTCCTCTCCAGATTTGGTTATTTTATTGCAGCTGCAGCAGACTTTGCCCTTGTCACTCTTTCAGTCTGGATTCTAAGTATTGTTTTTATTGGGAATGGCCCCTCCATCTTAGCGGCAGCATTGTCGACAGGGTTCGGTATAGCTATAAGTGAAGCGATATTCCATATTTATATGAAGGAAAAAGTATTGACTGATACAGAAGATCATCTCGGAAATTTTCGCCGTATGCAGATGCAGACGGAAATTGCTGAAGAAGAAAATATACATGATTTAAAACGTAAACCTAAGAAAAATAAGCATAATTAAATGAAAATTTGTTGCATTGCATTGTTTATTATCGAGCATGTTTTTGTAAATCTTTCCTTGTTCAAGACATATGCTGTTTTATAAACATTAACAGGAGTGCAGTGTTATGAACAATCCAAACAGGAATATTCCAACAGATTTTGGTGATAAGCTTCTCTATTATGGTGGTATGATTACTACGATTGGCAGCGTTATTTCTTTTGTAGGATCCACGATTATATATGAACAAAGATTTTTAGATAATCATCAGACGCAAGGAACTAACGATAACCATATTAGCAATCAACAATTTATCCAGATGCAAAAGCAAATTGATGAGCTGCAACGGAAAATTGATGAAATACAAAAAAAGGGGAGTACTTAAAATTTCTCTTAACCCTAATTCAATCGTTGCTCACATATAGTGTTCAATGGACATCCTTTACATATGGGGGATGATTTGCAATGCTCTTTTGCATGTTGTACTAGTAAAGCATGATACTCATTGTATAACTGGAGATCACTTGGTAATGCTTTTTCAACCACCATCCTAAACCCATCATAGGTGGTCGGCATATCAAATCCTATTCTGTAGAATATCCTTCTCGCATATGCATCCACGACAAAAATTGGTTTGTGGAATGCATATAACAGCATCACATCTGCAGTTTCCCGGCCAATCCCGTTAATTTTCAAAAGCTCATAGCGCAATTGGTTTTTATCTTTCTTTTTTAATTGCCCTATGTCATAATCATAATCTTTAAACCAGTCTATAAACGCCTTTATCCGTTTAGCTTTTATATTGAAAAAGCCGCTTGAACGGATAATCTGTGCCAGTTTGTCAATCGGCATCTTATCAATCAATACAGGCTCTAAATGAGGTCTTAATTGTAAAAGCGCCTTGTTGACATTTCTCCAATTTGTATTTTGAACGAGTATCGATCCGATCATCATCTCAAAAGGTGTGTCTGCAGGCCACCAGCTTTGCGGTCCATAATGATCCAATAATCTGTCGTAAATTGATTGAAATCTATGTTGCATTATGTATTCCTCCTTCCTGATGCGTAAAAAGAAGAGCTTTCACATATGAATCGTATTTTATCGTATACCCTTATTGAAGCAAAATCATTCCCATAACTCTCCATATAAAGTAAACTTTCCTTAGCCATTGGTAATAAAGGAGAAATACGATGACGAAAGTATTTAGTGATATTATTCAATTTCGTGGTAATCATTATGATTTCGGATACATGCAGGGGGAGCGATTGAAAAATTCCCCCATACTGCCAAATCGAAAAAAACAATGGAAATCGCGATGGAGACATTATCTTTTTGAAGAAAGTGAAGTGCAGCAGGCATTCGCACGTTTTGCCCCTTCTATATGGGAAGAACTTCATGGTCTTGCTGATGCTTTGTCCATGGACATGGAGCATGCCATTCGTGAATTTGGAGGGTATTATTATGAATATGGGCGGAGCGGTTGTTCCATTTTCACCGATTCTGATTATATGATACGTAATTATGACAATGCTCCCGAGTCTTATGAAGGAAGGTATATCCTTTATGAGCCGACTGATGATGGATATGCAGTAATTGGTCCCTCCATGCAGATCACCGGCCGTACAGATGGTTTGAATGAGAAAGGGCTGGCAATGGGATATAACTTTGTGAACCGGAAAAAATCGGATGATGGATTTGTCTGCAACATGATTGGACGAATCGTTCTGGAGACTTGTGCCAATGTAGAGGAAGCAGTATCGCTCATGAAGGAAATCCCACACCGCCACTCTTTCAGTTATGTTCTACTGGATCAGACAGGTGCATCTGTAATTGCAGAAGTATCACCTAGGGAAGTGAGCATTCGGAATGCTAATGTATGCACCAACCATTTCGAGGAATTAATTGGGGAAAACCGCTATCGAATGGATGATTCACTAAGAAGGCAGGAACTGATGGAAGGACAGCAAAAAAATATTGCAGACCCTTACACTGCTTACCGTATGCTTAATGATACCGATCAGGGGATCTTTTCCAAAAAATACGGTGCTTGGGCCGGAACGCTTCATACTGCTGCATATTTACCGAAGGAAATGAAGGCGTGGATAGCTCTTGGCGGGGACAGACAACCACTCATCTTTGATTTCAGCAAATGGCTGAACGGAGATAAACTCCATGCAACAAAGATCAAAGGAAGTCTCGATTCCACCAACCCCTTCATAAATATATAAAGGTGCCTGTCACTCCCCGAAATTTGTCGAATGGGGAAGTGACGGCACCTTTTTAATAATTTACTGCGTCATAGGAATTGATTAATCCGTGTTCCACATAAGAGCCGATTCCACTCATGTAGTTGGCAGTGTCTTCAATTGCGTTTCTTATTTCTTCGTTATCTCTTCCCTGTCCGGCGAGAAGTCCAGCAAGACCAGCTACATTTGGTGAAGCCATTGATGTACCTGACATATATACATATCCATAATGTATATATGTTGATGCGATATCTACCCCAGGTGCCATGACATCTACCCATGTTCCATAATTTGAGAAACCGGCAATATTGTTATTACGATCTACGGCTCCTACCGCAATTACATTTTCATAGGAAGCCGGTTCAAATGTTGTTGAAACACCGTCATTACCTGACGCTGCAACCAGCACTGAACCTTTGTCCCATGCATAGTCAACGGCATCTTCCATTGTTTGAGAATTACAGTCACATCCCAGTGATAGATTAATAACTTCAGCACCATTGTCAGCAGCGAAAATAATTCCATCGGCGACATCATCCAATGTTCCGCTCCCACTGTAATCCAAAACTTGAACAGCTAGAATGCTAGTTTCAGGAGCCGTACCTGCAATTCCCATTCCGTTATTCGTCTCGGCTGCTGCGATTCCAGCTACATGTGTTCCATGGCCATTACGATCAATCGGATGATAATCATTGTTTACGAAATTATAGCCAATAACAGTTTTATCATTTAAATCTTCATGATTATAGTCTACACCTGTATCAAGTATTGCAATTTCCTGTTCACTGTCACCTCTTGTCAAATCCCAGGCCAGGTATGTGTCTGTAGTAAATAAACCATATTGATAATACGGGCTGAAATAAGGATCATTAGGTGTCGAGGCCATTCTCATTTCGTAATTTGGTTCCGCGTATTCCACATTGGGATTCTTGTTCAATGCATGTACAACAGCCTCAACATTTCCCACTTCCAGTACTGTAAATGGAGATTCTACAATATCTTCATCTTCTACACTTTTTGCACCTACACCACTTACAATGGATTGCTGACTGTTTTTAGAGAGTTTATCTTTAAACTTTACAATGACCTCCCCTTTAGCATAGGATCCTTTTTCCGCTGCTTTTTCAACAGAAGGATTTTTACTTGGCTCATTTAAGCCTTTTCCGCTTGATGCTTCACTGGCAAACGGAGAAAAAGATATTACTAACGCTGCTGTTATTGCTCCCAAGAACGTTTTATTCATGATGCTCCTCCTTTTTTTAAGGTTCACCCTACTAGTTCCCTTAAAAGAAGGAATATCATCCTAAAAAAGGTTGGGAAAATCAAGGTAGAAAGCTCTTGTAATCGATCAACCTATGATTCGGTTTTCTAAGATTAAGAAACAAGTTTCACAGCCCTTCGACAATGCTCACCCACATGAAATATCGTTTACCTTAACTGAAATCTGATGTGATATTTGATGAACCTTAACAGTCTTTCAATATTGCAATCTGTTCTATAAAAATCCCCTTAAATAACAAACCAATGGCAACTACCATTGGTTTGTTATTTATTCAATTAATTTTTGTGAAGTGCTTACCGTAAAGGATTGGATTTAGTTGATTTTCGATTTATTCCCCAACTTGTATTCGATGTAACCTTGAGGCGAAATGACTTCGGTGCTTGACTTGATCCACATCCACAACCTTTTGTTTGAGTCTTCTGAACTGCTTTATATTTTTTATTACTACTCAATTAATTCACCTCTCTTCCCATGGACTCAATTAGTATATGCTTCAAATTAAATAAAGGTATGGGCGGAGTATCCCCCCGTTACTACATTAAATGTACTTATATAATGGGAGGTTGACCTTACCAATCCATTAATTACTACATAGTATATAGTGAATATTGAACTCACTAGTCGTAAAGGAATGAAACCGTTAGTTGGGATTTGCACTGTGTTAAAAACAGAAGAAGAGGTTAGGATTAGATGCTTGTAATTATTACCGGTAAATCTCATCTCATTCTAAGTAGCATAGCTTAATGTAGCGTTCATTCCCTCAAACCGAAATTTACTTTTTTTGGATTTCGTATAGATTTTTTCCTAACTTGTTAATATTAAAATGACTATTGCAGTTCTCTACTTCGTTTAATTTACTAAAAAAAAGCTGTATTTCCGATTTTGTGAGTGATGAAAAAAAATGTTTCACTTTCTTGTTTTCCTTTAAATAAAGAGTTTTTTGTGGTGGAGATAATCTTTCAGAAAACGGCGTCGGTTTAATGGTACTTAATAAACGTAATATCTCAACGTATGAAAATTCCTCATTCGACCATTTATAATATTTACTTAAATATTTTTCGCTCTCTTTTCTTTGTTCTTTATGAATATTATCAGCAATACTTTTATTGATCATTGTCTCTAATATGTTAGTAACCTCTTTTGTATTCTTAGCTTTAATCCCTAATTCATTAAGAAATACTACATCGTATGCTTCAGAGGTAATTGGTATATATGAAATTATAGGCTTTCCAGCCAGAAAAGCTTCGATGCTTGAAGTGCAGCCATTTTGTACAATCACTTCCGCAGCCATCAGCCACTTAATAATATTTCCTTCATGAATAACATGTACATTAGGGTATTGGGAAAATATTGCGCGGTAAGAGTTTATACTCTCTCCTGGATGTGGCCTTACAATAAAATTCGTATTAGGAAATCTCTCACACATAACTTTGACCAACTTCAAGAAATGATGATATAAGCACTTAATATACAAGGTGAGTGCATCCGTATTTTGATTTTTCTTTTCTGTTATGGAGTTATAGAGTGAAAATCTCGTATTGATTAAAACAAACTCATGATACTTATTTCTTATATCTTCTACATCTTTTTTATATAAAGGCCTGAACTTTGACTTTAAAAGGTCAAATCTTGGATGACCTACAATATGACAGTTGCTTGCAAATGTCGGAGCAGCATTCGTAATGGTTTCTTTTTGAAACTCTCCCCAACAATATTCTTGTGTGATCGAATGAAGCATCTCTAATTTCATTCTGTCATTTAAGTATTGAGTTGTATTACTCAATATTAACCCTTCTTCGTCCAGTTCAACTACCATATGACCATTGCTTTTTGCGTTCGTAATAATTCTTTTTCTAAATCCTTTTGGGTAGCCTTTTGAAAAGAAGATACCATTAGGATACACGGTTGATGCTAACTCAACCATCCTATGCTCACCTATAATGACATAATAGCCTTCTATTGCAGCATAATATGCTAAAAGTAACTTAGCATCTAATTCTCTAACCTTTATTTCTACCGGAAGATATAACCACCCTTTAAAGTTACCCATCTCATTCACCTCGTAACATTAAAATGCAAAACAGCATATCTCGAAAGTGATTTCTTTAATATGCAGAATTTAGTTTTCTTTTAATATATGAATGAGTTCCTCAAAAGTCTTTTGGTTTTCTTCGGTTATTGATTCAAGATAAGATAATAATTCTTTAAAAAAAGATGATTCAGCTCCAGCCTCTCTGACATCTGGATTATGCTGTTTATCCAAAAGCATTAGCATGAAAGTAATAAACATTTGAAGTGTGTTTTTTTCCAAAAAAACGAAGCTATTGTCATTTTTCCCTTTGTCATCCTGTAGTTCTTCCAATTGTTCTTTCTCAAAGCGTTCGATTAATTGTTTAATTAATTTTTGCCGGTCTGGATTGTTTTGGTTATTACTCATTTCCACCCTCCTTGATTATCGTTCCACTAATATTGATTTGGTTAAGGGAGCTAATTCCATCTTTTTCCTCATCACCATAAGTGAATCCCATAATACTCCCTGCATAGGAAGATTCCGGAAGCCATCTCATTTGAAAATTTGAGAAAGAGAGCGTTTCAGAAGGGTTAAGCACGTTTTTCTCAACAGGTTTCAGCCAATACTCCTGTTTATCCATTGGATCGTTTATTCGTTCCCAAGCGTCCGTCATTCTCATTTTCTGCTTGGAATCCTTGTATAGATATTTTCCAGAAAAGTCGAAAGGAGAACCTGGGGATATTTTTATGCAAATATATGGATTAGTAAGCGGTCTTCCACCTAAATTCTGAATATGAAAAGAACCTAGGCAGTAATTTTCGTTTCCCTGTTCATGAAATATATTTAGCGAATATGTAAAATAACAGATAACCTGAAAATCGCTCAATGCTTTCTTTTCCGTTACCAATGATTTAATTTTTTTTAGATATGAAGTGTTCATTTCTTGCAACTCAACAATTTTTTCCCATACATTATCTGCGGTTTTCATTAAATTATCACCCCTAAAAAAAAATAAAGAGAGAAGTAACTCCTCTCTTTATATCTATGCTTGAAGCTTAATACTTATCACCACTGGCAGCAGTGTTAGGGAAAACCACCGGGCATTGAGGCGGAATTGTAGGTGCTGGGCATGGAGCGATTGGAAGTAGATCCCTTGGTTGACAGAAGTCAGCGACAATCTCCAATGTTACCTCGAAAACTGATTGAATACTTTGGCACAGACGAACAGTAACTGTCACATCTAGTTCATCAGGTGTTGCTGTTGTTGTAGGATCGCAGATAGCTGTACATACAAAGCAATCTAAATCTGTGTAAGTTACATTCACATCTGTACCATCTGGTGCACAAAGAATCACTTGTTCACAACGCGTGAATTCTGCAGTACCGACTTCCAACGTTGTACCTCCAAGTTCTGGTATTAAGTTTACAGAAATAGTTACTTCAAAGTTTTTACGAATGTTTACCAACTGAAGAGTCACCGGTTCGCCATCGATAACGAAATGCTGATCCACTCGATCCAAAATGACAATTGGATCCACAGCAGCAGGTTCAACCGTACAAGTCACCGTATCAACATCAATGTCGTCACACTCTAATTGAGCACCAGTAGCAGGGTTAATCGGCAATTCCAAATCAGCCAAGCTTAAATCAAACGTCGCCTCGTTAAGAATCCAGTCATATACCTTCTCTGTGTTGATACACAGGAGTTCTTTATCCATTTTTACTTTTTCTGGTTGCATATCTGAAAACACCTCCGAATAAGTTTATTTTCTTTCATTCGTAGCATATGTAAGAATGCACCAAGTCGTATAATGATTTAGCGGAATTTCTTGATATTAAGTAAGGAAAATATCATAAGTAAAAGCAGTTTCCGTGTAAACAAAACATCCAAACGTGTACTTTTTAGCTTCAAACAAGTAAACGATGCATGGAATTAGAATAACAGAAAAAAAGTGGCTACAATTTGCACATTTGTCACGTATTTATGCTTTATCAATAATATATTACTGTACTGTAAAAGGGTGATTAATGGTGGAGTAATACAAATTAGATAACATTCTTAACGTCATCTAATTCAATCAACATCTTGAATCCTACAAGCACTCGATCGAATCCTTAAAAATTAAGGATTCGATAGATGATTACCTTAAGGCGAAAAATGGTTTATCATTAAATGTTAAAAATTTTAAACTTAAAGGAGAAGTGAGAATAATGAAAGCGACTTACAATAAAAAAGGGGAGCATGAACCTCAGGATAAAGAACTTTCAGCTAAAGTTAATGCCCTGAACAATTTAGTAGTTCATTTAAGGAAAGAAATTAATGAAGTTATGGAGAAGTTTGAGCAGAAGAATGTTACTGAACTGTTTGAAAACATAAATCATCTGATTTTAAAGCAGGAAGAAGAGAAAAGTGAGATCAATCGGTTGCAAGAAGAAATCTTACAATTAAAAGAACTGGTTGAAACTATAAATCATGTGACTTTAAAACAGGAAGAGGAGAAAAGTGAGATCAATCGGTTACAAGAAGAAATCCTACAATTAAAAGAACACATTAAATTAACTAACCAAACGCAGGATACGAATATACAACTTTCCCCAAAGCAATCCGAATTCAGACAATTACAGAACATGCTTAAATCTTCCAGACATATTGAGCAAGTATCGACCAAAAAAAAATGAGATAAAAAATTCCCGAAATTTTACAGTAAATGTCCAAAGAGCAGCTACTAGCTTTCTATCACTCCCACCCCACTACAGTACCTATTCCTTCAGTTATTATAATAGATAATCGCCTTTTTTACTTTGTAATCTGTTTGATTGGAAAAAGCTCAGATAACAAAATATGATGCACCCGGCTGTGAAGAATGCCTTTTTTATATAAAACCATCACTATAGCCCGACCTTTTTAGCATCATGTATACTATAATGCAGTATAAAAAACAAAGGAGCTGATAAATTTGCGACCAAAAAAAATAAAGAACCATAAACTTGTAAATCCTTCTAAAAATCCAATTGTTATCAATTCATCATCTATTAAAAGAAGACCAATAGAGGTAAGTGGTAGAAGTGGCTGCTGCATGAAAATAAGATAAACAAAAAGACCAATGTTTTTTTCCTCCGAATAGGATTATTGGCGCGGTCTTGCATATTGAAAGATGTTGTTCAAAAAGCAGTTTTTGATTCGTTTTATCAAAAACTGCTGAATACTATATTAGAAAGAAAATAACTTTTAATATAATAGTAGAACATTAGAAAACTTAGTTGCCACCATGCCTTTCGGTGACGGCATTAGTTGCACTTATTTAGTTAAAATAATTTTTCTTAACTGCCAAGCTAAAGCCATTGCAAACTATCAACGATAAGCCAAAGGGGTTCTATGGACGGTATTGGATCTAAAGTATATCCCAGCTGACAGGGGAGCCTTTTTCCACATCGCGAACAACCTTTTTCCCTAATAATATATCATAGTACTTCGGTGGGAGCCCATGTCCGGGCCGAATCACTCTGAGGTTCTCCTTTGTTAATATATCACCAGCTTTCATATCCTGAGTTACATATAAAGAACGCCGATACTTTTCTGAGGATTTTTCAGCCTCTGATGGACCATAATGTACAGTTCCAAGTGATTGCCAGGCTCTTTTTGTTTCTGTAACCAATGCTTGCAATTCATCGGGTTCAAGGGAAAATGTGGCATCTACTCCCCCCTCTTTTCGGGAAAGGGTAAAGTGCTTTTCAATAATTGATGCTCCCAATGCAACACTTGCAACAGCCACTCCATTACCCATTGTGTGATCAGATAACCCAACCTGACATTGGAATAAATCCCTCATATGGGGAATTGTACTTATATTGGTGTTTTCTGGAGATGCCGGATACGTGCTTGTGCATTTGAGTAATATTAAATCCTTGCAACCTGCTTCCCTCGCAGTATTTACTGTTTCTTCTATTTCGGCAGCTGAACACATTCCAGTTGAGATGATCATTGGCTTATGTGTTTTAGCTACCTTCCGTATTAAAGGCAAATCAGTACATTCAAAGGAAGCAATTTTATAGCAGGGGACATCTAGCGATTCCAGGAAATCGACAGCTGTTTCATCAAACGGCGAGCTGAAACCTACCATACCCAACTGTTTACAGCGTTCAAAAATAGGCTGATGCCACTCCCAAGGTGTATATGCTTCCTGATACAGCTCGTATAGTGATTTGTTTTTCCAGATACTTTTTGGATCACTTATCATGAAATCATCACTTGGATCATTTAATGTCATCGTATCTGCTGTGTAGGTTTGAATTTTTAATGCATCTGCTCCTGCCTCTGCTGCCCTTTCTACTATTTTCAAAGCTCGTTGTAACGATTGATTATGGTTCCCTGACATTTCTGCTATAATAAACGGTGGTTTGTCACTACCAACTTCCTTTCCCTCTAATTGGATTGCTTTCATGATACCCCTCCCTCCAGATCTCTTAAAAGTCTACCTCTCATTTTTTTCCATTTTTCTTTAAATAAAGCCATCGGAATAACATCCAAATATTGATTATCCTTCCACAGATGATCGACAAATCTACCTTCTGTAACAAAACCTAATTTCTTGTGATAATGGAAACTCCCACTATTTGTATGAATCACTTCCGCGCATACCTTCTTTATTCCTTCTTCATTAAAAATTTTATCCAGAGCTAAAATACCCATCATGGTTCCAGATCCTTTAGGCGCTGTTTTTTCTCCTATATAAAATCCCCAATAACATCGTGCATTTTCTTTATCGATATTTGTAAAATTAACTAACCCTAATGGTTGATTTTTATAATACAGCAGCAGTACTCTCTTCTGTGAATCTTTCTTCACGTTTTCGAACCATTTACAATGTTCATCCCATGTAATTTGATGATCTGTATACATAAATGTTTTAATTCTTTTAGAATTGCGCCATTGAAGTACGGTTTTTAAATCTTGATCACTTATAGGCTTCAATTGAAAATCTTCCTGATTAATCATCATTATTCACCCCCAAGTAATCGCTCAACAACGAGGCTTTCCTTAAAGTCACGCATAATTAATTTTGAAGCATCCACCATATCCTTCAGCTTATTGGGGTGGTTGATAAGTTTTATTAGATTGTTTGCTATATCCTGACCCGTCACCTCTTTGCTGAGACCTAAATGACATATTGCACCTATCTCTGATAAATAAGACAAGATTTCCGATTGATTTGTTGCTGTTTCAATCGTAAGAGCTGGTAACCCTGCATAACATCTTTCCCATGTCGTGCTACCACCTGCTCCAATCGCCAAATCAGCTTTTGCCATAAGTTCTGCTAAATAGTCAATTTGATAATGCACCTTTATATTTGGAATTTCTTTACAATATTCCTTGATAGCTGAATAATTCCGATTAGAAAAACCAATTACAATATCAACTGCAATTTCTGGTTGGTTAATTAACTTAATTGCCTTGATCGCTTTCATCGTTTCATTTGTAGGATCACTTCCACCAAACGATATCAGTAAGTGTTTTATAATGCCGTTCTTTTCCTCTATATATTGTGTATCCCTAAATTCCTGTCTTAATAAAAGGTATGTTGGTCCCAATAAAGCTGTCGTATAACTTGGAATCCATTTTTCATATCGTTCTTCTAAGTTTCTATACAGATTTTGATCTAACAGTAAATCACAATCATGTGGACGATTCGCCAGGTCATCAATCACCATTATTTTTTTCACCAATGGCTTAACTGTACGCTCCCACTTTTTATCGATTGCATAATGATCAATGATCAACCAGTCTATATCAACAGGTTGCTTATTTATCGAATCGATTGTATGTAGTGCATCTGTTTTCCAATTTATTTTCAGCCAATTTATATCGTCCTTGTCCAAGTTAGGACTCATAGGAGCAGGTAATGTCAGGACCGTAAATGATTTACTTTCTATATATTCGATTAAATTGCCGGATAACTTCCGGCAAATAAATATAACATTTGCGTTTTTCTTACGGAGGTCTTCTGCCAGGACCAGACATCTCATGACGTGTCCAGTCCCAATGTCTGTCGATGCATCTGTCCTTATATAAATATTCATGAAATCACACTTTCAATCTTCTTTTTGTTGGATATGTGTATTGATCAACTGCCATTCTGGAAATTTATCAAGTATTTCTAAAGTATCTTCCATCGTGAACTCTGGTTTATGCGGGTATAATGTTTCAATAATTTTCTTTATGAGAGTAAAGTCCTCATGCGTATCAACTGTCCAACGGTGATGGCTATAGTTTTTGCTGTTGGAAACATTTATTAAGTTGAAATCTTGGGGATTATTTATCATGTATCTTGTCACATGTTCTCGATCGGCTTTTGATTCTGCTTTTTTATAGGCTTCTTTCAAAGCCTGAAAGGAAAATACCTCTGTATCCATACCTCTTGGCAATGTACGCTTTAATGTATTGGAGACATATTGTAGTGGGTGTTGATGAAGAAAATAGCTTTGTATGACTTTGTCTATCTGTACCGGATCGATCAGCGGACAATCAGAAGTTAACCGGACTACTATATCTGCTTTTATATGACTAGCTGCTTTATAATATCTCTTTAACACATCTGCCTCTGGTCCCCTGTAATACGTTATTTTCATCATCTGGCACAAGGAAACAATTGCATTGTCCTGATACTGGTCAGTTGTAGCAACTAGGATCTCATCAATATAATTTGATTTACTAACACGCTCCAATTGAAACTCCAGTAAAGGTTTTCCCAAAACTTTTTTTAGAATTTTCCCAGGTAATCGAGTGGACCCCATTCGCGCCTGTATAATTGCTACTACCTTCATTTTATCACCTCAGGTCAGCAGAATAATAGGAAATCACCTTTTTCACTCCAGCTATTAGGTTATCAAATTCTGGCAAGGTTATAGGGTTTCCTTATTACATTTTTTCAGTATGCAGACATTATTGTTTTAGCTTGAACTTATAATAATTTATTAATGTTCTACTTTTCAATTGCCTTTTGAAGTACTTATAAAATAGGCGCTAAGTTATTCAGCAATGGTATTTAAAAATGGTTTCATTTTTACTTTCCATAAATGATCAATAATTTTTAATGAATTCTTTGTTCGGTCAAATCCAGAATTAATTTCGTTATCTAACATCTTATAAACATCGTCAGAAGGAGGAATTTCACTTAAATATTTCCTCCATCCATTAATTTGTTCAGGTAGAAATTCTGCCAAACTACTAACAAAATTAGGAACAGCTGAATAGCCTAGCCCATTAACTGTGGCAAGATGTCCAGTCCCTCTACCGTCTTCAGCAATAAGTAAGCTAGGTTTACGAGTTCTTAAAAACCAAATATGTGCATGAAGTCTAAATCCAACATGTAAATCAATTTTATCATAATAATTTAGTTTTTCTGCTCCTCCAGCTAAATCAATAATTTGAATCTGGCCATCTAACCAGTCTTTTGGTAATAAAGAACCTAACTTACCGAAATACCCGTGAAATACTAATTTAACATTGCAAGAGTATCTTTTTTTTAGTTTCATAGCTATTTCGTATGCCTTTGAACGGTGATGTATATTATGCGGCATCGAAACGGCAATATTTTTAATTTTATTAGGATGTTTAAAAGGTAATCCTAAAAAATCAGTATCAAACAACCCCAGGTCTCCAGTAGTACCATAACATGAAATACCGTTACCTTTTAAAACGTTTTCCGTATAAATATCTCTACACGATATTCTATTTGCAACACTCTTTTGGTTAAAAAGTTTTTTAAAGGTTCCTTTTTCAATTGGATCTAACTTAAGGCTTTTTGACTGAGAAACAGTGCCTGGATATTGACTCCAACCAGCTCCTATGGCATAAAACGGCATATTATGACGAACGGCCAGTTTTACATAATCATTGCGGAACTTCGGTGCAACAGAATTGCCTATTACAGTTGGCCTTAAAGCTGGGGCTAATATGGCATTGTAATCGAGTACTACTTTATCAGCAGAATTTGTATCTGCGATATATGCGGTATCTACTTGGATATCTTTACCCTTAATATTTTTTAAAAGTTTTATTAAACTTTTCCCGAGTAAGTCATCTCCAGAGTTTCTCGATCCTGTTGAAGGATACGTAGACAAAATTAAATATTTCACTTTTTTGACCTCCAAATTCCAACAATTGATAACCGGGTAAAACCTTTTAAAGCGTTATCAAAGAAAGTGGGTATATAACACTATTTCTGATATTATATCCTAATTAACTGTTTTTTTAATATGTTTTAACTGATACGCTAACAGTGGCCTACCAAGTACTTTTTTAAGAACTTTCCCTGGTAATCGAGTTGAAGCCTCTCGGCTGTATAATTGCTACTACCTTCATTTTCACCTCAGGTCAGTAGAATAATAGGAAATCACCTTTTTTACCCCAGTTATCACATCATTAAGGTCTTGCTCAGACATTGTCGGAAACAATGGGAGGGTAATGATTTCTTGATATAATTTTTCCGCATTTGGACATAATCCTTTTTCATACCCTAATTGTTGATAAAAAGGATGTAAGTGTACCGGAATGTAATGCACATTCACCCCAATGTTTTCCTTTTGCAACGCTTTAAATATTTCGGTACGATCTGCATTTAATTTCTCAAGCTTAAATCGTATGATATATAAATGCCAGCTAGAATTAGAGTCAGATTGCTGATATGGCGTTAGGATAGCATCAACATCTATAAAGGCTTCGGTATATTTTTTTGCATATTCTCTTCTTTTATTAAGAAATGTGTTTAACTTTTTCACTTGACTTAACCCAAGTGCAGCCTGGATATCTGTCATCCGGTAATTAAATCCAAGTTCTTGCATTTCATAGTACCAGGGCCCCTGATGGTCCTTAAGTTTCAGAGAATCACGAGTTATTCCATGACTTCTAAACAGCAATAACTTTTCATAATAATCTTCATTATTTGTCGTGATCATTCCACCTTCACCAGTAGTGATGTGTTTGACAGGATGAAAGCTGAACATTGTCATATCACCGATGGAACCGATAAGCCTTTCTTTATAGGAAGCACCTAATGCATGTGCAGCATCATCAATGACAATGAGGCCATGTTTTTTGGCGAGAGAACTAATTTCATCATATTCAGCTGGTTGACCTGTAAAGTCAACGGTTATGATCGCTTTTGTTTTCTCAGTGATAAGGGGTTTTATGGATTCAGGGGATATATTATATGTTTTGGGGTCTATATCTGCAAATACTGGACGAGCACCAACATACAAAATACAATTAGAGCTTGCTGCGAAGGTCATGGAAGTGGTTATCACTTCATCATTTTCCTTAATTCCGGCTGCAAAACAGGCAGCGTATAAAGCAGCAGTTCCACTAGAATATGCTACAGCATATTTCGCACCTACAAATTCCGCAATTGCTTTTTCGAATTGAGAGATGGTTGGCCCAGTTGTAATAAAGTCACTTTTCAACACATCGGTGACAGCTTTAATATCATCATCATCAATCCACTGCTTTCCGTATGGTAAATAGGAATCTCTTATCGGTTTGCCACCATAAAGAGCAAGTGCTTCTTTTTTTTTCATCTTTCGCTCCTTTCCTTATATCAGATCCGTTGATTTAATCCATTTTTCTGTTTTTTTAATTCCTTCTTCTAAACTATATTTAGGTTCCCAATCCAATAGTGTTTTAGCTTTACTGTAATCACAAAGCAACTTGGGTATTTCGCTCTGCGGATGAATATGTGTAACATGTTTAATATGATTTTCATCCTCAACCATTAACTTTGCTAAAGCATTTATGCTGATATCCTTACCAAGCCCTGCATTAACAACTTCTCCATCCACTTTGTTAGAATAACCAGATTCGACTACAAAGCGTGCACAGTCTTCTACATAAAGCAAGTCACGGGTTTGCGTCCCATCGCCATATACCAGTAAAGGCTTACCAGCTAACTTGTTTTTTAAAAAAATGGCGACGACACCACCTTCTCCCCCTGTTTTTTGATAAGGCCCATACGTATTGAATGGACGAATAATCGTTACTGGAAGGTTATAGGCAAAATAGTAAGACAACACCATATTTTCTGCAGCCAATTTCGAGCCAGCGTATGGAGAAGCTGGTTTAATTGCATTCGTTTCACTAATCCCTTCCTCGCCCAATGCACGTTCATATACCATGCATGTACTCATAAATACAACCTTCACATTATTTCTTTTACATTGCTCCAAAATATTGAAGGTGCCAATGACATCATTATCAAAAGTTGTTCGAGGATGATCGATGCTGTCCTGTACATTGATGCTTGCAGCTAAGTGATAACAAATATCAAATTTATTGATAAACAAATGATTGAGGATACGGATATCTTTTATATCTCCTTCGATAAAACCCATAAAACTTTTTTGGTTTCTCAGACCCTCCAGGTTTTCTATTCTTCCGTTCGAAAGATCATCCAACACCCAAACATGGTGGCCATCTTTTAAAAGTCGGTCGACTACCCATCTTCCGATAAAACCTGCCCCGCCTGTGACAAGTATGTTCAAAAGCCTCACCCTTTCATAATGCCTCTCAAGACATCTTATTTCCTCTTACTGGATTATATTCATGTGGACAGTAATTGAAACCAAAATATCGAAGCACGTCATAAATAACCTCTTCTTTCAAATGATATGTAAATGCGAATACTAGAACACTTATTTCATTTCATCTATCTTAGTTATGACTTAAAAAACTTAGAAAAATTTCTTCCAGCTATGAGAAAACAGCAAGAAAATCTTATTCCCAGAGATAAAAGCCAAGCGCCTTGTTTACCTCAGACAAGCTTAAATAGAAACTACCTGTGCGTTCCTTGCCACAGGTGGTTTCTATTTAAGACCGAGAGGGAATAGGAACTTGAGTCAAAAAATAAAACAGCATTTTAGGCTGAATACAGATAAATTCATAGAAAGTAAATTTTAAAAACGATTCGTATTTTAAAAAGATGGCTTCAAGGGTTATCAACCAGAAATATATGAGGGTAGTTAAATAAAAGGTCATTTCTAAAAAAGTTCTGGCGATTATAGATTTATGATATCAGGAGGCAAACATCGAATGGAAGCCTTAGGTGTTTTTAGAAATTGAAATCTGAATCGAGTACTGTGAAAGGTTATTCGAATTTATATCTAATTAACTGCTCTTTATGTTGGATCACTTTTTAAAGACTCTAAGAGTGTAACCTCGCAATCCTGATTTTGTATCACAGTGATGTTCTTCTACCTGTTTTAAACCGAATTTCTTAAAAATTTTTTTATAATTCCTTGGGAAAATCCGCCAGTGTTTTGCTGTTTCAGCTTCGATAGTAATTAGATAAGACCCGGTAATCCTTGCGATGTCTTCAAAAATCCAATCACTATCTGGATGAATATGTTCCAGCACTGCCATAGTAAAAACAAGATCAAATCCTCTTGAAGGCAATTCTTTTATAATATTTTCAACAGGTGAATGAATGATTTTGGCGTTTTGGGCTAATAATGGGTAGGTTTTATTAAGTGCACGAATTGCTTCTTCACTTATCTCAATTCCAGTCAGGTTATAAAAATTATTTTTATAAAGATAATTTAAATTTCTTCCTGCATTACATCCAATTTCAAGTATTTTTCCGTTTTGCTCGATATACTTCTTTACATAATTGATTAAAAACTCACTTCGGCCAGCTTTATCAATATAAAGGCCTGGTAAACTTCGGTTTATCCAGTAATCATGGATTTCTTTAAGCGTTTTTTTACTATTATTACTCATATCTTTTTTCCTCCTATTAATGAGATTAAAATATTTCATTTAGAAAATCTTGGTATTCACTTCGCCTGAAAGAGTTGAGAAGCGACGCGTAAACTCCATCCAACCCTTTGAAAGTGACTAACCGGTAAGGCTATTAATTAACCTTTTCAATCGTTTTCCTGACATGCTAAAATCGGGATAAGCATTTCGAAGGAAATTTCTCTTTTTCTCTTGGACATAAATTCCCCAATTGGGATCATTAAAATATCTTACTGCCAATTTTCCTAATTTTTCTGGATCTTTCTGTACTACTTCATCCAGACTATTATAATACCCTGTATAACTCGGTAACTTCTTATCCAGAATGAATAATGGTTTGTTTAAGAGCATCGCTTCCAAAGCTACTGTTGATGGATAAGAAATTACGAGATCGACGTTAGGAAGAATGTCATAAAGATCATATGACTGTGTAGAATGAACAGAAGGAAACTCTTTTGTTAATGCATGGGGATTTTTACTTGGAAAGTCTTTAATTAATATATTTATTTTAAGCTTTTTGGAAATCATGCGGATTAAAATTCGCCATTTAGCAATATCCCGATTTCCTCTAACAACTAGCATTACTGTCTTTTTACTTTTATCAAGTCCTAATTGTTTGTAAAACTTAGACCGTGTTATTTTTGGACTCATGAATGCTTGATCAAATCTTGGATGTCCAATAATGGCAAGAGAATTTTTAGGAACTCCCATTTTTTTATACCATCTCACCTCAAAATTTCCATATACAGCATTAATCGCGGCAATTTTCGGTATATAACCAAATTCATTTCCAATGATTCCATGCTGCATACAAATGGTAGGTATGCCCTTTTCAGCAGCAGCTAAAGCTAAAATGCGACTTATATAGCTATGAGTATTAGAGAAAACGATGCAGGAGACAGAAACATCATCCAAAAAAAGAATAGACTGTTCAATACAATTTACAATTTCAGTTATTTTCTTCAGGAACAAAATTTGAAATTTTTCATCCTTATATAAATGGTGACCTTTATAGGATTTGAACATAGCCCTTGCCTGATTTTGCAACTGAATTACAGCTTTTTTTGTATTTATTTCATAGTTACTTAATATTTTAGTCGGAATATTATATAGCATTTTATTATACGTATTCGCACTGCTGGATTTTTTTTTATTTTTTTTGCTTCCTGCCATTACAATCATTGTTTTAGACCGGTCGAAATAATCATCGAACGTTTTTACTGGAAACCGGAGTATTGTATCGTAATTTACTACTACTTTTCCATGTTTAATTTTGACTAATGGTTTTTTCTTATGTGACTGAATATAATTATTAAACGCCTCTTGAATTTCCTTTTGCTCTTTCACCTGATTTTTTAGTCGTTTCGTGAATTTTTCATCATATAAATCATTCCAAAGTACTGTATTATTTCTAATTAAACTGGGAAAATGACATATATATGATATGGTAAATCCTCTGTAATTCAACTTCTGAAAATCGTGAAGAAAATCAAGGTATAAGGACCAATAATTTTTTTCGTACGTATTCATAGTGCCCTCCTATATATAGAATAGAACCTTCGATAGCGATTTCAACTCAAATCCCAGCTATTACGTTTGTTTAAAAAGTATCCCCCTTTATGAAGGGGATACTTGTTTAAACACTCGAAGCGTATACTGTTCCAAACCAGCATCTTTGCAGTTACTTTCCGTTACCTGTTTAAAACCATATTTTTCAAAAATCGTCTTATAATTTCTTGCGAAAATGTGCCAAGACGAAGCCTCTTCTGCCTCAACAGTTATCAGGTAATCCCCTGTAATTCTTGCTATTTCTTCAAAAACCCACTCACTATCCGGATGAATGTGTTCCAAAACTGCCATCGAAAAGACTAAGTTAAAAGAATTAGGTAGAAAACTTTTAATTACATCCTCTACTGGAGAATTGATAATTACCGCATCCTCCGCAAGTTTTGGATACGTTCTTTGAAGGCACTCAGCCGCTTCCTGACTAATTTCAATGCCCGTCATTCCTTTATAACCATGCTCATAAAGATGATTCAGATTACGACCAACGTTACAGCCAACCTCAAGAACTTTTCCCTTTTTCTGTACATATTTTTCTACATATTTCAATAAAAACTCGCTTCTCTCCAATTTCTTCGCATAGCGCTTTGGAGTACTATTTTTTACCCAGTGATCATGAATTTCGTTAAGGGATTTTTCTGTCATATAAATTACCTCCTCTTTTTATACAAGATACAATATAATATGTGAGAAAAGAAAAAGTGTATTGGCATATGATAGGGGATAGCAACCTAAAATAATCGCGCTTTTCTCACTTTATTTGAAACTGAAACAGTGGTTAATGATTTTGTTAACCGTTCCTATAACTTATGGTCAACCGATTTATTAAGTCAACCAGCCTTTCTCCAGAAAGTTTAGAAGATGGATAAGCTTGAGATAAAAACGCTTCTCGTTTTTCTTCAACTAGCTCCCTAAATTTATCTTTCTTAAAATAATTCTTTATCATTTTAGAGATTATTAAAGGGTCCGGGTTTGCTAATTCACCTAAATGGTCGAAATAACCGGTATACGTTGGAAAAGGAGCAGCCAAAATAAAAACTGGCTTTTTAGCAATCATAGCCTCCAATCCTACAGTAGAAATATATGAAACAACTAAATCGCAATGATGAATTAATTCATATAATTGGAAATGTTTAGATGAGTACGCGTCAGGGAATTTAGTGGTCAGTTGATGAGGACTCAAACGTGGATAGTCTTTAACGACAATGTTGTAATCCCCTTTATTACCAAGATATTTAATAAGTGCTTCCCATTTATCAATTTGTTTTTCATTCCTGACAATCATTAATATCATTTTCTTATTGGGTTTTAATCCTAATTGTTTTTCCAGCTCACTTCTAGAGATAGAAGGTTTCTTATAAAGCATATCAAACCTAGGATGTCCAATCACTTCTACAGCTTGATCTGGTACACCTAATTGCTTGAACCAGTCGGCTTCAAAATTTGAATAAACGGCATCTATATCCGCTATCTTAGGCATGTAACCTCTTTCCTCTCCAATGATGCCATGTTGCATACATATCGTCGGAATTCCGACCTCAGCAGCGACCATTGCAATTGTTCTACTCTGGTAATAATGTGTTGAAGAAAAAACAATACAAGAAACTGGATTCAATCTAAAATACCTATTGGCTTCCTCGATACGATTGACTATTCCCTCTATTTGCTTATAAAAATACTGTTTAAATGTGTCATCATTAAACATCGGGTGATTAGTATAAGTGGATATAATTTCATCCGCTTTACTTTTTAATATTTCGATGTTTGAACTTACATTAGCTCTATATTCATCTAAATAATGAGAGGGTATCCCTTCTACAGGAATTCCTCTAATTACTTTTGTTGTTTTCTTAGGCTTAAAATCTTGAAGAAGAATAGTGTTTTTAGGCGAAAAATGTTTAGCAATTATATCTTTCGGAAAACGTAATAAATTAGCAGCATCATATAACACTACTTTTCCATTTGTATGGCTTGCCTTCTTGAATAATTTGCTTTTTTTTTGGTTTATGTGCGATTGTTTATACGTAATGAAAATTTGTTGCAATGTTTTTTTTTCTTTTACTTCATGCGATAAAAATTTAATAAATTCCTCTGATGATAAGTGGTCCCAAACATAATCATTTTCGTGATTCAGGCTACGAAAATGACATAAGTAAGGAATAGAGAACCCTTTATATTTCAATACTTTAAATGCTTCTAAAAACTCTACATACAAAGACCAATAATTACGTGAAGTAGTATTCATTCCATTACTCCTTTGTATTTATAGACTGTTTAAATCACCAAGTTAGTTAACTCATGGTTTTTCTGATAACTCTAGAAATTCGGTAAGTGTACATCCGTATTAACTTGTCAGCCTTTTAATCAGGTTTTGCAATCGCTCTCCAGACTTGGTGGAACTCGGGTATGCATAGCGAAGGAACTTTTTCCTTTTATTTTCTGCGTAGCTTCTTGACTTAGCATCTGTAAAATATTTTATTATTTCTTCGCCTAATTTTCGTGGATTGGACTGAACTAATTTACCAAGGCCTGTATAATAGCCTGTATAACCGACGAAGGTTTCCTCCATGATAAATACGGATTTATTTGCAAGCATTGCTTCTAGACCAACTGTAGATGAATAAGCAACTACAGCATCAACGTTAGGAAATATTTCATAAATATTATAACCTTGGGTTGAATGTACAAATGAGAATTCTTTTGTTAAAGCATGAGGTGCTTTACTTGGATAATTCTTAATTATTATATTAAGATCAATTTTTTTGGAAATTGTTTTAATTATTGTTCGCCATTTGTGAATTTCACTGTCTCCTCTAACAACAATCATCAATGTTTTTTTGTTAGGGTCTAATCGTAATTTACGATTGAACTTATCCCGAGTAACGCTAGGGCGTGCATATACTTGATCGAATCTAGGGTGCCCAATAATTGCAAGGGATTTATCTGAAGCTCCTATTTTTCTATACCAATCTCTTTCAAAACTCCCATATACAGCATCAATCGTGGCAATTTTCGGTATATAACCAAGCTCACTTGACATAATTCCATGCTGCATACAAATAGTGGGTATTCCTTTTTTTGCTGCCACTACAGCTAATATGCGGCTTTTATAACTATGGGTGGTTGATACCACTATGCAAGAGGCAGAAACATCATTCAGAAAGTTAATCGTCATTTCAATCTGATTGATAACTACTGCTAGATTATCTTGAAACCACTCTTGAAATTTTCTATCTTTATAGAGGTGGTGATTTTTATAAGTTTTAAACATGGTTCTTGCCTGATTTTGTACCTGTAATACAGCTTTTTTTGTATCTGTTGCGTAATTATTAAAGTAATAAACAGGTAACTTATTAACCATTTTATTGGTTATTACAACGTTATTCTTTTTTACCTTTTCTCGTTTTATAACAACGGTATTAGTTAGGGATACAACTTTTTTTTTCTTCTTTCTGCTAGTTGCTGATTTCGTATTGTTCACATGGCTCTTACTAACGATTGGCGGCTTAACCCTTTTACCTTTACCAATTGTCATTAATTGGATTGTATTTGAAGGGTCAAGTGTATCTGGCGGAAAACGGAGCAGTTTATCAACATGTATTACTACCTTTCCACCCTTATTTTTTACTAACGCTTTCTCATGTGATTTGACAAACTTATTATATGCCTCTTGAAATTCGCTTTGGTCATTAACCTGATTTTTTAACTTTCTAGCAAACTTAGCATCATGTAGTTCCCCCCAAAATGGTTCTCTATTTATAATAAAGCTAGGTAAATGACATAAATATGGTAATGAAAAACCTTTATAATTCAGCTTCTCAAAATCCTTGAGAAAATCAAGGTATAAAGACCAGTAATTTTTCACAAAAGTGTTCATTTGACCTTCTAACCTCCTTGACTTTTTTTCAAATTAGCTTCTCTTCCCTTAGCAAGTTACGGAGCTCATTGACGTTTAGTGGTGCTTGATTCATCGAACTGTATGTTCCATGATTGCACTTTGTCGAATTGGTGTAACTTACCTCCTTAGTTCCTGGAATAATATACATATCCTTTAATTCCCAGGCTAATCTAGATTCATCATAGGTCATCAATTCTTCAAACATCTTCTCCCCTGGTCGTAATCCAATTACTTCAACTTTTATTTCGTTACTATTCAGCTTATATTTTTTACATGTTTGTTCTATTAAAATATCAGCTAAATCCCCTAGTTTAATAACAGGCATTTTCAATACAAAAACCTCTCCCCCCTTTGCTTCCTTCAAAGCCTTTATTGTCAACTGTGTTGCCTGATTCAATGACATCATAAAACGTGTCATGTTTTTATCGGTAACCGTGATTTTCTTGTCTTTAAGAATTCTGTCTTTAAACAGAGGAATTACCGAACCTCTAGATCCCATTACATTACCAAACCGGACACTTGCGAAAACCGTTTGTCTCTCGGTTTTATTATATTCAGTGGAGGAAATTAGTCGTTCTGCAATAAGTTTTGTCGCCCCATACGTATTAGTAGGAGAAATAGCTTTATCCGAACTAGTAAATACTGCTTTTTTTACGTTTTGTGAAATTGCAGCTTTAATTACATTATTAGTGCCATGAATATTCGTCTTTATAGCTTCATATGGATTGTATTCACACAAATCAACATGCTTCATCGCAGCTAAATGCAATACATAATCAATGTCATGCATAGCAGCATACAAACTATCATAATCACGAATATCTCCGATTACGAAACGTAATCTTTCACTATTACCTAACTCATGTTGTAATTGGTGTTGCTTGAATTCATCCCTGCTAAATATTTTTATGAATTTTGGATTTTCTTTCATGATCGATTGCACTATACTTTTACCTATCGTTCCGGTACCTCCGATAACCAGTATTTTTTTCTCATTAAAATACACCTTAAACCTCTCCTTCATAACTTGGAAGCCTATGCTGCTGCTTGAATAATACTCATAGTGAGTATATATATATTCAGATATGATCGATCAGTTAAAGACGCTGACCTATGAATGGTTATTTTCTTATAAATAGACAGATACATCGCAGCCATGAAACGAAGCTGGTTAACATAGCTTCGTTGGGAAATTCTATTCAAGTTATGAAGTGAAGGTACTTTTCTATGCTATGCGTTTACGATTATAGGGGAAGAACTAGCAGCAAAACGGAAGAAGCAGAGATGGCCGAAAAATGGAGAGATTCCTGAAACCATGACAGTATTTCGTGCGCCCCTCCAACGTATGGAGTAAATGGAGTAATGCTTCCCGGGGTTCAACACGCTCACACCCTTGCTCTTCAGCTGGGATAATTAGGTTAAGTTCATCCCAATCTAGGTTTAAAAACTTTACATCTCAATGCTAAAAGATTATCCTTTTACTATTGAAATGTATCTTCTTAAGAACTTACAAGGAGGGATAAGCTATGACAATGAAAAAAACATTAACACTTGCCGGCTCAGATTCCAGCGGTGGTGCGGGTATAGCAGCTGATCTTAAAACTTTCCAGGAATATGACGTATACGGTATGACAGCATTGACTTCAATAGTGACAATGAACCCACAAGGATGGAGTCACAATGTAACCCCAATTGATGTTGATGTGGTTGAAAAACAGCTTGATACGATTTTATCTGTTGGGGTAGACGCGATGAAGTCAGGAATGCTTGGTTCTGTTGAGATTATTAAACTGGGAGCACAGAAAATCGATGCGTATCATATTGACAAATATGTACTTGACCCAGTAATGGTTTGTAAAGGGGAGGATGAAGTACTGCAGCCCGAAAACACGGATGCAATGAGAGAATATCTTCTTCCTAAATCATTAGTTACAACACCTAACCTGTTTGAGGCTGGCCAATTAGCGCAAAACGGCCCTTTGAAAACCATCGAGGACATGAAAGAAGCAGCTGTGAAAATTCATGAACTCGGCGCCAAAAACGTAGTTATAAAAGGTGGAAAAGCCTTAGACCACGAAAAGGCAATCGATTTATTCTATGATGGACAAGACTTCGAGATTTTGGAAAGTGATAAAGTGGATACAACGTATACCCATGGAGCGGGCTGTACATTTGCAGCTGCAATTACAGCTAACCTTGCACATGGTAAAACTGTAAAAGAATCTGTCTTCGCAGCTAAAGCGTTCGTAACGGCAGCTATCGCCAACGGATGGAAGCTTAATGAATATGTCGGACCGGTAATGCACGGAGCATATAATAAAGTGACAAACTAAATAAAATTAAAAAGTCCGAGAAACCGGTTTAACTAGTTTCTCGGGCTTTTTTATACACATAAGCATCATTCAAAACAGCTCCATGACCACTTTAACTGAAACAACCAGGCAAAATATTAGTATTTTATGCTTTGTGCTGTACTATAGAAACATTTCGTATATTCCCGTAAACTTATATAGAAAAAAGATCCTAAATTACCAAGCCCGGTACTCATTTCACCATTTTCCGTTTTGATTTGTAAATCGCCCATACAAACCTTCTGCTATTTTCAAGGGATTGTTCTAGGTAGAAAGTTTGGGAAATCTTTTATTAAGTTTACTTCTCATTGTTCTTGGCAATTATACAAATATAAAAGCATCTTGAGGGGGGAACATATTGAATAGGAAATTAATTAAATTAACAGCAGCCATTCTACTGATCTTCGTGCTTGCTGCCTGTGGAAATGACAGTGAAAATGGTAATGTTAATCAAGAGGCTACAGATTCTCCAGAGAAATACAGTACAACGGAAGCTGAGAATGACCCGATTGATGATTCTGAAAAAAGTACGGTTGATCAGGAAGATGAACATCGAGACACCAATATGGGTGACGGTTCAAGAACAGGTGCAGACAGGACGGTTACCACAAATGGCGACAATGGCACCCTCGAAGCTGATTACCCCTTCGTCAGTTTTGACCTAGAAGCTGATTTTGAGGGCACTGAGGATGCGGTTGATGTTGACTACGAAATGGATGGAGAAAATACCGAAGCATCCTACGTAGATAAATTACAAGGAATTCAATTATCAGGTAATGATGCTATGGAGGAACTCGACAGCATCTTTTCATCATTTGCCTTCGATAAAGACAGCTCCGAAGAAGAAGTAATGAACGCAGTAGTTGATGCATTTAATATTCCGCAAGATGCAGACAAAGTGGAGCTTGAAATCGAATTTATGGGTGGCACTGAAAGGGAATATAACAAGTAGCAGTAATCAGTCAGCTAGCTGATTTTAATATAAAGACAGACCTTCTTATTTTTGAAGGTCTGTTTTTTATTATCCAGCCCACCTAACTAAGGTTCCTTAATAATGGTCCTTTTCTTCAAAAGGATATATCTTTTTTCCCTTCGCCTCATCGTAGTGATTTGTAATTATTTCTTCAAGAATTTCTTCTGTATCTTTGTTGGCTGTCTCGATACCTAATTCTTCAGCTGATTTCGTAACTTTAAACTCACGTATTTCTCTCATTATATCATGTGGGCTCTTTCCGTCAGTAGAAATGTTAAATTCTTCTGCTTTCGAATTAATATGCGTTTCCTTGATTTCCTTTCTTAATTCCTTTAAATCCTTTCCTTTAGAAGAAATACCTAATTCATCTGCTTTTTGCATGATCATTTTTTCCTGGAGCTCATTTGATATAGCTTTTTCTTCTCTTCCATTGGTTTCAATCCCCAATTGTTCAGCCTTATGAATCATTCTTGCAAAATGGACCTCTTTCTCCAGTTCCTGAAGATCTTTACCTTCCATATCAATACCAAGATCCATTGCTCCCTGTTTTATCATTGCTTCATGAACTTCTGCTGCCAGGGAATCAGCATCCTTACCCTCTGTATCAATTCCCAGCTCCATTGCATGAAGCTTTAACAATGCTTTACTATCAAAATGCCTTTCCATACGATTTTCCGAATGAGCTTCTTCCGAATTCCATACATCGACCCCATGGAATTGGGCGAAAACTGAATGTTGTCCTGAAATAAAGATCGTCAGCGTGGCTGCCAGTATTACAAATAAACCTTTTCCCATTCTTCATCATCCTTCCTGTTATTGAGTTTTTAACAGTTATTCATATCCTAGTATTCCCAGTATATTTTAAAAAATGATTATCACCTGGAAAAGGCCACAAGTATAGTCATGACATAACAAAAACAGCCATTAAGACAAAGTGTCTCGATGGCTGTTTTTTTACGGTTCATTCTAATTAGCTGGTGACTTTAGCATTTTCTGCCCAGTTTACAAAATTTGTGACAACCGAATCAATAAATTGTACAGTAGATTCATCGTTTAAATTGTCTTCATCATCAAATTTCTCATGAACAGAACCTATAAATACTTCATTTCCAGGTAGTGTAAGTGTTCCTACCCCTGGGGCATTTAAGATTTGGCGAAGATGCATTTGAGCTTTTACTGTACCTAATGCGCCCATGGAAGCTCCTACAACCATTGCCGGTTTACCCACCATTACAGTTTCTACTCGTGAGAACCAGTCAATTGCATTTTTCAATATTCCGGAAATCGATGCATTGTATTCAGGAGTGGCGAATAGAATACCATCACTTCCCTTAATTTTCTCTCTTAGTTCTTTAACGATTGCAGGTGCATCCAATTCTTCATCCTGATTATAAAACGGAAGTTGATCGATTGGCAAAATTTCAATATCGATTTTTCCAGCATATCTTTTTTGCATAAATTTCGTAAGCTTCATATTATAAGATTCCTGACGATTGCTGCCTACCATTGCTACTACTTTCATATGTAAATTCCTCCATTTCAATTCCATGTTTCTTTTGGCAATACTATATTATTAACAAACTTAGAATAGCAGTTCAAGTAATGTGACTTGCTTTACATCTCGCAATCCTTTTCAGTAAGGTTTTTAAAAGATATCGTGGGAGCTATTGATGATTTCTTTAACAGCCTTAACGGATTACATTTATGAACTAGCAATTCTTCCCAGAAATTTATATGATTATTCTCCCTTATAATTAACTAAGCACTTATGACATATACATTGCTTACCTATACACTGTACAGGAATTAACTTAATGATTCCCTCTGGGAAGGCACTTTCTTTCTCACACCAGCAATATCCCTGTTTTACTGTACACTTGTTTTCCTCTCCACAGAGGGGACAATAGTTACCAGACAATTTAAAACCCCCAAAAAAAATAATGAGAAATGAAATTAGAAAACTGGTTTGTAGCCGATCCTTTCGGTGACAGCCTTAGTTGCACGAGTGCAGATAGGACAGTTTTATGCTTTCCCATCTGCTAAAAAAGACCATCAAAATCAGTTTGCATGCTGGTGTTCTTGGAGTGTAATATCTTTCTCTATCGTTAATATCTAACAAGTTTTACCATATAAGACATCGATTCGCCTAATGGGACGCTGTCTTTGTATTCCAATGTATCATAATTTAAGGCTCCCCCTGGTTTGATATCTGCAAGTTTTAATCCTGTCCCCTCAAGGAGGAGCATCAAATCCATTGGTGAGTAGCAGCGCAATGATTGTGTGAATCGCTTGTCAGGATTGTTCTTCTGCCACCATGTATCCAGCATGCGATTACCTTTGTAATTAAAATCATATTTTCGATGGGCTGAACCAGCTCGCATTTCTCTTCCAGCATTTTTTTCCCAGTACCAGGGTGTATAGATGTCTATTAGCGCGCACATCCATCCGGTGTAAGCCAATTATATATTCGCTGCAAAAGTTTCTTCTGGTCGTAATCGGTTCCCACTCCAAAACCGTCCAAATAACAAATAACATCAAAGTTACAATCAAGCTCAATATTGTAAAAATCACCGGATATTATCGAAAGCTCCCCTTCCAGTGTATGACTTTCCTTTAACTTTCTTATATTTTCAGTTAGTGAAGGAACTAATTCTACTGCTGTAACATCATATCCGAAAACAGCTGCATTAACTGCAAACTCGCTGCTCCCAGCTCCAGTATCGTATCAAAGGTACCTGCCATAGTTTGTACCTTCTTCAATATCTCCTGCTGATAATTTCCGATTTCATTAGTGAAGCCGCCCATCAGCTCAGCCTGTTTTTCATAAAAATGTCGAACCCATTCCATCTGTTACGTCCACCCTTTTTGTATTATTTTTTTGGATCAAAAAGGAAGCTTTCTTAAAAATTGTATACCTGTTCTCCATCTCCGTCTATTGATATAAGAACTTATAGAATAAGATTTTCCAGACGCTTATTTTCTGAGTAATGTCCGAAAAACTCTTCCAACTCTGTTACCTTTTTCGCAACTTTTAATACGCCAATACATACAATTGCACACCTTTTATACTATAATGAAGTAAAGAGAAGGGAGGGATACAGATGAGCCTGAAATCTAGCATCTATAAAATATTACGCATTTGGAATGATGTTGACGCAGTAAGAAAAGGTAGGATAGGCAAGCGTTTGGGACGAAGAATAACCGGGAAAGCGACAGGAAAGGCAATGAGAAAATTGTTTAAATAATTATTAATGAAAAAAGGTAGATAGGTATTATAAAAATTTCTAGATAGCGAGAGTGAGTATTGTGATGAGATATATTGCAATAATCTATGAAATAGCATTAGTGACGATGGCACTATCCTCCTTCTTCATGATGTACTCCACCGATGCGACGATACTGGTCCTTGATAAACTGGTTTGGTTGTTATTATTTATAGATGTTATCATTCGCTTTGTTATATCGGGAAATAAATGGGACTATATAAAGAGAAACCCCTTTGATTTTATTGCAATTATTCCTCTGGACAGTATTTTTCAAACGGCAAGAATCGTCCGCCTGTTTCGTTTTCTCCGTTTATTTTCCATTAGCAGCAAATATACGAACGTAATTCGGAATATTTTACATACCAACGGACTCAACAAAGTTTTAGTAACATCTTCAGTGATGCTGATTTTTTCAACTATCTTGGTTACTCATTTCGAACCTACTATTAACACGTATGCAGATGGGCTCTGGTGGTCCATTGTCACTACGACGACCGTAGGCTATGGCGATATTTCGCCTGATTCTGCAGTCGGCAGGTTGGTAGCAGTTTTCCTTATGCTGGTGGGTATAGGGGTTATTGGAATGTTGACGAGTTCCATAACAACCTACTTTATCAAAAATGATACGGAGAATAATCCAACTTTAACCTTTCTGAAATCGGAGTTAGATCGCTACGATCAATTGGATTCTGACGAAAAGAACAGACTGGTGATGTTGCTGCAGGACTTGAATAAAAGAGCGCAATAGGCTGGAAATCAATTATGAATCCTACTTGGCTAGGCCAGCAGCCATCTGTAGGTTCAATTGAAGGAGATATTTTAAACATATACAATGGCTTACATCCGGAGCAAAAACTTGTTTGGAAACGTGCAAAGTAATTTTGTTACGAATTGGAAGGAATATAGCTTATCAGGGTGATTATTAATAAATTAACATAGCAAATAACCACTTTATAAATAGATAGTTCAGAATTCAAGAAAACTAAAATAGCCTTACCATTTATTATGGAAAGCTATCATCACTGCTTTGATTTATTTCCTATTCTGTATGTCATCTAACTTTCCAACTAAAGCGTCAATCAGGCACCTTTTTTAACTATGAACTCAAAACAGATCTCCCTTAATATACTGCAGAAGGATACCGTTTTATTAGATGGTTTACTGCATTTTTCCGCTTACTGCTTTTATCATCGTAATAAACTCGGTTTCATCGCTATGAAAAACTGCTTTCTGTACAAAGCCAAATTTCTCGTAAAGATGAATTGCCCTTTCGTTAAATGTTGCAACGGTTAAGCGAATATCTTTGTCTCTATGCTTTTCACAAACAAAAGAAAGGATAATGGAGAAAAATTCATACCCCTTTCCCTTACCCGTCAATTCCGGCTTCATCCCAATACCGATATCCACACAATCTTCATCATATACTGCCATGGCATCTCCAGCTGGCACCTGGGCAGATCTCCCAGTACAGAAAAAACCGATTAACACATTATAATCATCAAGTACCGCATAGTATTTGTTGCTTAACAATTCCACAATAGCATCTGAGGTAAGGATATTATTATAGAAATCATACGGCTTTTCATACTTCCAGCACAACGCTTCCACAGCATAATGCTGATTCATGGATACGACCTTTAAAGGCATAGCTATTCCCCGTTTCTTATTGCTCTATAGGCTGCTCTATTCTCTTTATCATTCCTATGGAAATATTCTTTAAAATCTATTATAGAAGAAATCACATTATCCTGCTATTCGTTTGTGAAAACAAAAATGAAGCTGTCTAATTTCTCATTAAACAAGCTTCATATAATCTTATCGTTGCGTATATCTTTTTTGTTTCCGTTTGTTCAATAACTTTCTGACAATCGGATAAATAATTGGACCATATCTAATGATTCTTCTTAATAATCTTCCCATCTTTTTTCCTCCATTGCAGTGTTCTGCTCGTTTCTCTTATATTTCCTTTAATCGAAGGTTTTTAAACAAAAGATGTCTTTAAAATGAATTCATAAAATCTTTTACTTATTATCTTGAACGGGATTTGACAAATAACTGTATTGAGAGTAAATTAACAATAATTATACGGAAATATTCAAACCTTTAGTCACTTAATCAATTTGAACACGAAAACATTTTTTGATAAACTGGCTCAGCTTTTCCTTTCTTGGGCTGAATCTTATTGTAAAAAGGGAAACTTTCATTCCCTTATCTCACAGCTAACCTCGTAAGTGTTCAATTATTTCGAGAGAAAGGTCCTTATTCAGCCTGAGACCTTCACTTGTATTGGTCTTTTTTTATGGAGTCAGAAGTTAAAGATATAGAAAAGAGGAGTTATCATTGAAAAAACAAGTCGTCGTTATTGGGCTCGGCAGGTTTGGAAGAAGCGTTTGTAAACAATTATATGATCTGGGTCATGAAGTATTGGCCATTGATATAAAAGAGGAAAGGGTTAATGAGGTTTCAAACTATTCCTACTATGCTGTACTTGCAAATGCATCTGATGAGAATGCCCTTAAAAATTATGGAGTTAAAAATTTTGATTACGCAATTGTTGCGATTGGAGACAACATTGAATCGAGTATCTTATGTACGCTGATATTAAAGGATATGGGTCTTAAAGAGGTATGGGTAAAAGCTCGCGATCCTCACCATCGAAAGATTCTTGAAAAGGTCGGAGCAGACCGCATCATTCAGCCGGAAAAAGAAATGGGTGTCCGAATAGCTAACCAGCTTGATTCAGGAAACCTTCTGGATTACATCGAAATTTCAAATGAATATAGCATTGTGGAATTGGTTGCAACTGAAAAAAATAGCGGGAAATCATTAGTTCAGCTCGATGTACGCGCAAAATTCGGCTGCACAATCCTTGCAATCAAACGTAAGGGAAATGTCAATATTTCCCCAATGCCTGATGATGTCATTTTAAAAGGAGACATTCTGGTTGTTATGGGGCAGATAAACGATCTTAAACGTTTCGAGAAAAAAGGATTCTAGTGAATTATAAAAATTCTTCATTTTAATTGTTAATTAAAAAGAAGCAAGCCATATTATGTGGCAAGCTTCTTTTTAGTATAAAGCGTATTATTTTAATTTCATTGCTTCTGCAATAATTTTCGGAAGATCCGTATTATCATAGAATCCAACAAATTTGTCAGATTGCGGGCCATATACATAGACTGGAATGTCTGCACCTGTATGGTTCGTGCTTGTCCAGCCAATAGTTGCACGGTCACTGACAACCGTGTTGATCGCAAGCTTGGCATCAGACGCCTGCTGAATCAATTGAGTTTCTTCTTCCGTTAATTCAAATCCTGTGTATGTGTTCACCACTTCATTGACATTTGTTCTATCCTCATTTAGCTGTGCTGCCATATACTCTCCAGTTGCTGTAACGTTTTGAAGTACAGCTGCATTCAAGTCCATTTGACCATTCGATCCAGTTGTCATTCCACCAGTATCATGGTCACCAGCAACAACTACTAATGTGTTCCCGTCTTCTTCCGCGAACTCAATTGCCGCTTCAACAGCTGCTTCAAATGCTGCAACATCACTCATTGCCCATGCAGCATCATTGTCATGTCCAGCCCAATCAATTTGGCTTCCTTCTACAACTAAGAAAAATCCATCTTTATCTTCTTCCAGTACATCAATTGCAGTACCTGTCATTTCAGCCAGACTTGGTTCCTCCGTTTCCGAACGGTGTAATTCAGGAGCAAGTGCATCATCTGCAAACAAGCCTAGTAATCTTTCTCCTTCTTCCACATCGATATCGGTAGCATCCAATAATTCATCACGGGTTTCAACAAACTCATAACCATTCTCTTCCGCTTGTTCAATCAAGTTAAGTTCTTCTTGATTTCCTCCTTCAGAAATTGGTAAGAAGTTATTTTTCCCACCACCAAGCATTACATCGACATCACTGTCAACTAGCTGCCTCGAAATCTCTGTTTCATTGTTGCGGCTTTCAACATGGGAAGCAAATGCTGCAGGTGTAGCATGGGAAATTGTTGAAGTAGCAACCAATCCAGATGCTTTTCCTTCTTCCTGTGAAGCTTCAAGAATTGTTTGCAGTTCATTTCCTTCTGTATCAAGACCGATAACACCATTGTTTGTTTTTTCTCCAGTAGCCATCGCAGTACCTGCTGCTGCAGAATCAGTTACATCCGAATCAGCTGAATACGTGGTGAACATTCCTTTTAGGTGATCATCCCATATCGCGTTTTCACCTTTGTAAACACGATAATTTGCAGCATAATCAGAACTGAATCCATCGGGAATCATATAAATTACGTTTTCTACCTTTTGGTTACCCTTTCCCTGACCGGCCCAATCTGGTTTGGCTGCATCCGCTGTACCAATACTTAATCCTGAAAGAACAAGACCTGCACTAAGTGCAACAACTCCAACTTTCTTAAACATTTAATTTCTCCTCTCAATTTTGAATCTATCATTAGCTTAAATGATAGATATTAAGAGGAAATAAATGCTCCGTAAATAAGCAGTGAAATTTTTTCATGCTAAATGACTACTACTTATTTCGTGGTAATTAGTGGAATTGGTGCCAAATAAAGGGATCAACCATTTTAAAAAAATAGTTTTAAAGGTTGGAGTATAGCATTTTCTTCCATTTATTCTAATTCGATAGAAAGGATATATCTTGCTCATATTCTGTTGCAGCCTTCAATTGCTCCTCGGTTTCAATTGATGTCCTAAAACTGATATCATTACTAGTTGAGTTTACTATTGTAGCAACAATCTTTTTCTCTTCTCTGTTGATAGTAATTGGTAAAGTTGTCGAACCCCATGCCGATTCAAGTATTTCCGCTTCCATGTCAATATCTTTTTCTGCGTTTGAATTGATTTGGCCATTATTTAACATCAACGTACTAATCCAGTTTTCTTTTTCTTCCAAATTCTGTCTGATGAGTACGATACGAATATCGTCTTTTATATTTTCTTCCGTTAGTTCTGCCGAAAAATGTACTCGTTCTTCTATTAACTTGCCTTCTTCATAGTAATCTACTGTTGCAATTATCCGCTGTATATCCTGTTCCTTAATTTCCAAATCGTATGCAAACGATTGTTCACTCACTACACTCATCATACCTTTTTCAAATTCGGTCAGTTCCGCCTCTTTAATGACTGCATCTCTTTTGTTTTCAGTTATATCGTTTGAACAAGCTGTCATGAAAGTAAAAGCAAATAATAGAAATAAGCATATGTATTTCATTAGAATCATCTCCAATGGGCTTATTTTTGTATGAGGATATATTCATGGAGTTATAATCATAGAGTAATCATCTGCATTCAGTGAAAAGTAAATCCTTCACTATATTTTTTAACTCTAACGCTTCTTCAATACATTCACAGACTTAACTACTCCTATCAGACAAAAAACAAAAACAGGTATCATCCCATAATAGAAAAAATTTAAATGTCCTGAGGTAAAAGACAAAACCAGAAAAAATAGCGGCATTACAACAACCGCAAATAGAGATATCGCTAACACTAACCCAGGCTTCTTTTCCATTTTTATTCATTTCCCCTATCCAGAAAACTTTGGTTAAGATCCTTCCATCCGTATACTAGTTCATTAACTACTACGCCGGCAATCGTTACTTCCAGCGTTTCAATTTTTCTTCCACCCAGATTTTCATAAAAATTCTTAGAAGGATTATCCTCCAACACAAGAACGATCATAGAGTTGATGTCCGACGCTACCATATCTTGAACAATCGGCTGCATCAATAATTTCCCAACACCTTTACCCTGAAATTCTTCTAGAATATAAATAGCATAAAGTTCCCCAGCATATTTGTCGTAATTCGAAGTTTTCTTTATACCACCGGTTGAAAACCCAACAATTTTACCTTCCGCATCTTCAGCAACATACACATTCTGTTCATCCAAGTTTTTCTCCCATAATTTGTTCCGCTTCTCATAAGACAATTGCTCAAGAAAATCATCAGGCAGTATTCCCTTATATGTAGTCCTCCAGCTGTCTACATGTACTTTTGCTATATCGTATGCATCATTCATAGTAGCTTTTCTTATATACATAGGTTAGCTCTCCTTCTCCATAACGCAGAATCACCTCATTTACCGACTAGATTTCCATCCCTTCCCTGACCTTTAGTACCATCCTTACTGTCTTCAGAACATGGCCATCAAAATTGTCATCGAATTCCGATTCAATTTCAAAGCCCTTTGCATGATAGAAAGTTTTGCCGATATCATTATTTTTCTCTACGTTTAAACGGATTTCACGGGCACCCAAATTTTCAATACCTTCTTTCAAAAACGCTGTACCAATTCCGTATCCTTGATAATCCGGACACAAATAAATGGCACCAAGCTCAACTGCAGCATCCCGAGAGACAGGAGAAAAATTAGCAAAACCGACAATCTTTCCGGAAACTTCAGAAACAAAAATATTCGATTGCTTTAAACGCCTCTTCATATTTACATCACTGTAGGCGGAATTCAGAAAATTATCCTGAATCGCAAGAGGAATAATACCTTCGTATGTTGAATGCCAGCTTGTCTTTGCAACATGCTGGACCTGGGGAATATCCTTCTTTTTCATTTTACGTATTATAAAATCCATCATAACTCTCCTTTAATTATTTATGAATTCTAATATTTTTTACATTATATCACTACTCACTGTTCTAAGGGATTCGATTCAGTTAATTTAGCGGAAAAATAAAAAAGCATTGCTCTGAATGCAATACTTTTCCAGTACTATTTATTATTCGGTTTATTTTTCTCATACTGCTTTTCCATGATAATTCTGCCAACCTCTGATTGATCGAGTCCTCTTTTGACTCCCGCGGCAATCACAAAATATAAAACAATGAACGGTATAATGTAAACAAGTAATCCCATAATAAATTCCATGTGTGTACCCCCTCTGTTCATGTAAATGCATAACTAGCCCCATTATACGGGTTCATTGTCTTCACTGCCAGAATAGGCAGCAATTATTTGTTTTTTATCTATCCACTATGCCAATAGCAGTTTATTCATAATTAAATTGCAGACGTAGCGTTGACATTTATAATTTCCAAACAGCAAAAACTCGGCATCCGAGCGTAAAGGGTTCCGGTTCGAGATGCATATTGATATTTAACTGCTGTTATTAAACAATCGCACCCCGTTTGTATAAGTAGATTGGATTTCACTAGAAGTATGGATGAACATTATCCCAAAGAAAAGACCTATTCGAGAAGCATTTCAACGGACTAACCAGCGGAATGCAACAAGTTTAATTTATTTTTTATAAACATCGAACCAATAATAGAACAAGATCTCCATTGTTCGTTTTAAAAAATAAAAAGCCCTTCTATGAAGAGCTTTTTTCTATATTTTGTTATAATTTAACAACGTTAGTTGCTTGTGGTCCACGGTTACCTTCTTCGATATCGAAAGAAACTTGTTGACCTTCATCTAAGCTTTTGAAACCGTCGCCTTGAATTGCTGAGAAGTGTACGAATACATCGTCTCCACCTTCAACTTCGATGAAACCGAAACCCTTATCTGCGTTAAACCATTTTACTGTACCTGTGTTCATATAACATTCCTCCATTGTGCATAATACAAGTTTTTTTCTTTGGTTAATCTTTTAATGCAAGTAATTCATTCATAATATACCCCGAATCACTAAAAAAAAAACCTATCCCTTTACATTAGACAGAAGGCCTTCTTGTTCAATTATTGCACCCTATAATTTAAGTATATTTATTCACAAATTCCTTTATAAGTAAACAAATAAAGGTTGAACACATTATCTTAAACCTTTTAACTAGTTTGTTATGAACTTTTTTAACAACTTTATGTCTGTATCATGTTCAGCCACTTTAACCTCCATATGTTCAACACTAGTTTGCTTTTCAGTGTTACTAGCAACTTGTTTTGATACATTATCTAATTTTTCTATAATTACCTGTTGCCCACCTTCAAGCCTCTCCAAACGTTCATTTAATGGTTGTAGCTTCAGCTTCTCGTCTAATAAAGATGAAAACATTTTTAATAACTCTTTATTTTCCATATCATCCACACCTAGAATTATTATATCAACTTTTTCATTAACTATTATTATCATCTATATCTGGTTAACCCAAAAAATATAAGAAACCCACAAATGATAAAATAACTAAAAATATTAGTGCTTTATTATTCACTTTGTTTAGATAAAAGTGTAAATGTAGCTACATTCTCATTATCATTCAAAATAATATACGTTTCTTGATTGGATATGGCTTGTTGAATCTCTTCATCATCACCTCCACCTAACAGGAACCTCTTACCATATATTAATAATTTTCAATCTACTTAACAATAACCTTATCATTACTAATAACAAAAGCCGCCTAATTAGACGACTTTTGTTTGCCATTTTATCAGTCATTTTTAATGTCATTAGCGCTGTAATTTTTTTGTGCATGCACCTCAAAAATGAAACCTTTAAAGCAAGCGCCCCTGATTTTATTAATACCGGAAATGAACTTCCACTTTTGCGATAATCACACTCTCCCCTGGCTCTATAGGTGTGGTGAAGCTTTCCGCTGCAACAGTCAGCGTACTATAAGTAATAGGCGTATCTATAACGCGCTCTACTATTCTGACTGGAGTGGGATCCAAATTCAATTGCATGGTCTCATTAATAGTCTGGGCCTTAGCTCTTGCATTTTCCAGTGCGGATACAAGTGCTTGCTGATAATACAGCTGTCTATTTTGAACCGTAAACCGGATGTTCGAAACACGATTCACCCCATTTTGAACAGCAACATCGATGATATTCCCAACCTGGTCAATCGCTGAGACCTCAACCGTTATTTGATTTCTGACCTCATAACCCCTGAACACTTGCTGGCCATCCACATAATCATATGTGGGAGTTATGTTAAAAGCTGTTGTTTGGATATCTTCCCTTTCGAGTCCTAAATTCAAAAGCGCATTAATAACCTGACTCATTGTTTGTGCATTCTCCTGCTGGGCCTGACGGAGTGATTCACTTTCCGTAATTACTTCCAACTGTACCCGGGCAATATCCGGCTGTACCGACACACTCCCTTCACCAGTCACACGCAACGTCCGTCTCTTCACATTTGGCTCAGGCTGCCGATAATGGGGTACATAAGGATAATACATACCAATCCCACCTTTCTTACTTCTATAGATAGTATGCAATTTGCTTGGAAATGATTATTGTGCAGAAGTTGTCAGTAGTTAATTGTTATGACTAGGTGAACATTGGCATTTAATTTGTGAACTATGGCAATTCCGCATTGAACTATGGCATATTTCAAGAATCTTTGGCTAATATCAAGTAAACAATGGTATTTACGAAGTTTCAGCATGATTCTTACTATAAATATTGTCCAATTTATATCTACGCCCTCCCTTAATTCCAATACGCTCCAAATTTTCCTTTTGCAATAGTTGTTTTGTAATATATTTTGATTCTAATTTTAAAAAATCTCTGGCTTTACTATTCGTAATATAATTACTAATCAATAATTCATAGTCTCCCAATGCAGAAATATGCGCAGTCTTTGAACAAGCATTACAAAAACTGCATACCCATTTACCACCTTTTCTCAACATCGGAAGCGATTCACAAGATGGACAGATTACACCTTTCATTAACTCTTCAGGCAGGATTTTATAGTTGATCAAAACATCTTCATTTTCTGGTGTATGGAATGAAAGCAACTGATAACACAGTTCCATTAATTGTTCCTCAGTCAAACATGGGGTATCATGTCTTTTGCTCAATTCATTGATTTTCGATAACATATTTTCCTTACGTATTACGATTTCTGATACGATTTTCTTATTGGTCAAGTTTTTTAAAATCGTACCCTTTGAACTGTATACAACAATTTTTTCAATAGGAATGGTAGGGAGATTGAATTGCCGAAGCCACTCTAACAACCTTATATGCTGCAAATTAACCTGTTCTATTGGGTTATTGAATGATTCTTCTTTATCATTTTTAAGTCGAATAGCCTGTACCATATCATCGAATCTTACTTCGCCATCGATGTTTTTCACTTCTGTTATTATTATGAATTCATTAGATAGAATAAGGACGTCTATTTGAAAAAATCCATAGTCATCGGGGATTCGTAAATGCTGGAAAATGAGGTATTGATCGTAGGGGAGAAAACTAAGGGGAAAACCTAAAGATAATTCACCATTGTATCCTGCGCGGACCTTTTGCGCCGAGCTTTTTACCTGTTCTTTCTTGGGATGCATAGGAGGCAACCTCTTGTTCAATGCCTCGGCCTGGAGAAGGTTTTTGGGGATTTCCAGTGGTTTAACAATCAATTAAACAGCACACCTTTCATATTAAATTTTGGGGGATAGTATTATATTCGATGGAAGTTCCTAATTTCCTGCTGCGCATCGGCGCGATTTTACTTGGAAAGATTCTTTATAATATGTGCTGCTTATTGAAAATGCCGTTGTTTCCTTGAAAAAGCCGTTGTTTCCTTGAAAAAGCCATATCTGAATCCAAATATGCCATTGTTCACATTTAAAAAACCATTGTTCACAATTACAACATGCCCGTAGCCTCTTCTAAGACCCTTCGTTTCACCCCTACAATCCTCCATATATTTCACCCCCAATAATCCGGATCTGACATCCTCATTTCTTCCACAGCGTCATCAAGATCTGCCGGCGTAATGACAAATACGGGGTAATCCTTGTCGGAGTCCTTTGCAACATCATACAGGAATCGATTACTGCCAGGGAATTCATCATCCATAAGCAAGAGACAGCCATCACTCTTGTCCACAAACCACAAGTTCTTGGCTTTAAATTGATAAGGACCTTTATATTCCCCCTGATAAAGAGGTTTATAAAAATCTGCAACCATCATGACTTCCTGATACTTCTCCTTCAAGTTCTCCGGCCAGCGTTTATCCTGCTCTTCGAATGGTGGAAATACACCGAGCTTAATATCATAGGTTTCCTGCAGATCCAAAACAATATCTGCGGTCCATAGTTCAACACCCATCTGCCCGGAGATGAGAACCCATTCCAGCCCTTCTTCAATAAAGCCAACCAATCTTTTTTCAATAGCTGCTTTTATAAAAGTAATACGAGGATCATTTTCTTTAAAAATTCCTAATTCCATTGGTTTATAACCGGAAACTGTAATTATTTTCATATAACAAACACCTCACTATATAAAAGTTGGCTTATCGATAAGCCTCTCTATAGATTGTTTACATCATACTTTTCAATTTCTATGCAAAAACGATTCTCTTTCCACTTAGAAAATTAATGCAACAAAAGAAAAGCCGGCAATTAACTTTGCCAGCCCTTTCCTTTAGTTAACACCATTTATGCGGTTTTTTCCAATGATTTGGTCCATAACCAGGCGCAGTTGCTCCCGCTACTTGACCTGATCCATATCCTGGTGCATTTGCTCCCGCTACTTGACCTGGTCCGTATCCTGGTGCATTTACTCCTGCCACTTGCCCAGGTCCGTATCCAGGTGCCATCGCTCCTGCTACTTGACCAGGTCCGTATCCAGGTGCCATTGCTCCCGCCACTTGGCCGGGTCCGTTTCCTGGTGCCATCGCTCCTGCTACTTGACCTGGAGCAGGTACTTCGAATGATCCACCATACGTATCTACACTGTTAGCAACATTCTGAACAGATGTTGAATGAGGAAATACATGATTATTTTTAATGGTGTGATGGTTCATTACTGTAGTATGGGAAGGGTGCACATGGTTTACAACACTTTCAGAATATTGATTGACACAATTGTGTTTGGTCGGATGAACGACTGTTTTACAGGAATGACAGCGACAATGACGTCCATGACGATGTCTCATAAATTATCCCCTTTCTGTTTTAGGTTCACTAATAACCTATGTCAATTGCCGTGGGGATGCATGAGACACGTACCTATTTCATGAAAAATATCTGATTAAACATCCTAATAATGACCCAATAAGCCTTTGTTCATTGCTGCTACACGTCAACAACAAGTAAAATATGCCGACCATACTCACCTTCTTATTGTGTGTCCTATCAAAAGGAGAATACGATACTGTTCCATCGATTGCCAAAAAAGAATAAAGAGCAATAATCTTATCCCTGATTATGCTCCTTAAATGAACAGCATGATTACATACCGTGATGGGGATTATGATTCTGTCTTGAATGGTTGGCGTTTTTGACTTTTTTTGATCCACTTAAAGCTTCTCCATAGGGCTGTACAGGGCTTTTGGGTAAATTCACTTTTTCCTGCTGTTTTGGTCCTTTAGGTTTTCCTGACATACTGGCTCCCTCCCTTCCACATGCTTAGTGTTTTCATTAAGGTGGATCAATTATTCGTGAATAGCTGCTATAAAAGCTAACAGATAATTCCGTAAAGCGTGCAATTTCATATCCTTATCCCTGTAAAAACCTTCAGGAAGGTAAGTTTTTTATTCCTCAAAAGACTGTTATGACAACGTTCTAAGCCATGCTGCAGATATTCTTAAAACTTTTTTAAAAAAAGGTGGATATTTTTTGGTTAATCATGTTATACTATAATTAATTATTTATGTTCGTTAGAAATACAGGATAGAAAGTAATAACTCTATAGTGATTTCGTCTTGATTTGTAATCTTGAACAAAAATAGTAATAAAAGTGCCAAATGCACATGGAGGTTTTTTCTATGAACACAGGTTCAGTAAAATGGTTTAACGCAGACAAAGGTTTCGGTTTCATCGAAGTTGAAGGTGGAGACGATGTATTCGTACACTTCTCAGCAATTCAAGGCGAAGGTTTCAAAACTTTAGAAGAAGGTCAAACTGTAACTTTCGATATCGAAGAAGGTAACCGCGGACCACAAGCTACTAACGTTAACAAAGCGTAAGTTTAGCATAGGAAAAGACTTCTCTTAACCGAGAAGTCTTTTTTATTTGTTTATTTTTAAGCTTTCGGTGACTGCCTTAATTACACTGATTCATTTAGATAAGTTTATAGCTTAAAAAGGAAGCACCTGCCAAGCAGGCAAGCACTCCCTTTTTTCGCTTATTTCAAAAATTGATCCGTTAATGCAGTCACGATTTGTTTCTTGCGGGAAACGACTCCTTTAAGAAGTGCCCTGTTATCGCTGTCCAAAGTTACTTCAAATGCTGATTCCACTTTTGCCTTTCCATCCCCAACAGCCAAAACTTCTGAATCGTTATTCAGAATATCAGTCGCTACGAATAAAAACAAATCCAGTCCATTTGAATTCACTCTCTCAGAAATTTCACTTACTAATTCATCCTGCAGCTTATAAATTTCACTTGTATCAACGGCATTCACCTGTGCAATTTCTACTTTCGCATTCCCCATAGAGAATTCCTTCGCATCCATCGTTATTAAGTCAGTAACTGATTTATCACTAAGGTCGGCACCTGCCTGCAGCATTTTTAATCCATAAGTTTCAAGATTGACTCCAGCTATTTCTGCAAGTTCATGTGCCGCCTCCACGTCTTCATCCGTACAAGTCGGTGATTTCAATAATAATGAATCAGAAAGGATTGCTGACAAAAGGAGTCCTGCGATTTCTTTTGAGACCGGTATCCCTTTCTCTTTATACATTTTGTTTAGAATCGTTGCCGTACAGCCAACAGGCTCCGCGCGGAAATATAATGGCTCTCTTGTTTCGAAATTGGATACACGATGATGGTCAATAACTTCAATAATTTTAGCATTTGCAATGTTTTCTGCACTTTGCTGAAATTCATTGTGATCGACAAGGATTACCTCTGCACCATCTTCAAGCTTTTCAACTAATTGCGGAGCATCCACACCAAAATAATCAAGCGCATATTGTGTTTCTTTGTTTACAGAGCCCAATCTTGCAGGCTCTGCATCTGCTCCGGTTTTCTTTTTCAGATCAGCGTATGCCAATGCAGAACAAATTGTGTCAGTATCAGGATTTTTATGTCCAAATATTAATGTTTTAGCCATATTCATTCTCCTTCAATATATTATTCCAAATTATAGATTACCATACTTTTTTCGTTATTGAATAGCCTTTTGCCTATTCGACATTTTCTAATGTCTCTGTCACATTCCATAAATCATAAGAAGAATATTCATTCATTGCAATGTCCAAGTCATGAAAATACCTGTGCAAATAGCGTACACTGGATGCATCTTCTTCCTTCAGTGTACGTTGGGCTAATGAAAGGATGGATTCAAGGTCTGCCTTTAAAAATTCCGCCGAAACATTTGGTTTCAAATCTTCAATTGTATCGATCACATATTGCGCCTTGTCTCTTTGTTCATCCCAATCCAAATTATTTATCCCGCCATAACCAGTCGTTTTATTATAAAATTCATGCGTGATGGCAACGAATTCTCCTACTTCGGTGTTTTCCTGCCCTACCGTTGCCCGGACCCTTTCGACCTCTTCTCTTCCCTCTTCCGTAAGATCCTTTTCATCTGTTAGATTTTCACGACCATCATCATTGAATATCGTACCAAAATCCAGTTGAAAGACATTAAAAAAGAATAAGCTTGATACAATAACAGTAATGGCAATAACGCTGGTCAATGTCCAGCCAAACCACCCCATTTTTGACTTTTGCTTTCCTTCTGCCAAAAAAGACAACCCCTTGTTTTTATGATATTAACAATATAACAAATTGAATATACATACTTATGTACAGCCCGTTTTTCTTCTTCCTTCTATCTTACTGATTTCCCTTAGCAAATGACAATATTTGACTTATTAAAATCGGATCACGTACTTCTCTAGCTTCATTTCCATTAATATCCACTACCTTTTTAAATGAACTTAAGGGCCCATTGAATTCCTGCAGTGTAACAATACAGTATCCTTCTTTATAGGAGGGTATCATTTCCAAAATTGCTTTATCAGTATATAGCTTGTATATTTTCTCCTGGTCTGCTTCATCTATTGACCATTTGTCTGCAGGCCGATCATCTGAACTTTCTGGAATAGGTTGTGGTTGTGGATTCGAGGTTGCCTGCTGGATGTTCTGAAAATTACTGTTCAATGAGTTTAAAAGCCTGATAATTTCAGCTAAAGCAATTATTGTTACTCCACTGATTAAAGACTGGAGGAAAGTCATTAAAAAATATCTCCATTCAAAAATCGGTGTCTCATTACCATAAGGATCATAATCCATTATCTGTGCAGTCATTATAGCCTGGATAAATCCTATAACAATAGTTGCAAAACCTAAATATAGCAGTATCCTGCCTAACATACTTTTCTCACGCACTATTATTCATCCCCTTCTCTTTAATATTCTCGATACGTGCAGAAATTTCCTTTATTTATTCCGAATTGCTGTTCATGTACCGTATATTCGATTATAATCGGTAATAATTGGAGGGATTTATATGACAAGAAAACAATTTAATCTAACTAGAATTTCATTGCTTACGTTTATAAAGGAACTGGATGAAGAAACACTTGATATGCAATCGACGTATTTCAATAATACCATTCGCTGGCATATCGGACATGTGCTTGTAACAAACGAGAAATTTCTATTTATGTATCCAAAAAAATCAACCAACATTCCTCAAAATTATGCCGACCTTTTCGGATCAGGGACAAAGCCTGCAGATTGGACGACAGAGCCGCCGAAACTTGAAGTGCTGCTAAAAGATTTGGAAGACCAGCAAAACCGCATAAATGAATTCAATGACTTGTTCTGGAAAACAAATGTTTCATTTAAAGTCCCATTCGGCAGCATTGAAACTTACAGTGATCTTTTAATCATGCTAGCATATCATGAAGCAGAACATCTTGGGAAGATGAAAGCAATGCATCAAGTGGTGAAAAGTCAATAAGATGACTAAAAAATATATTATTATAGGTGCTGGCATTCTAGGAGCGAGTACCGCGTATCACCTTGCAAAAAAAGGCGCCAATGTCGTTGTCATTGACCGTAAAGAGCAGGGGCAGGCAACAGATGCAGCTGCAGGAATTGTATGCCCCTGGCTGTCACAGCGAAGAAATAAGGCATGGTACAGACTGGCCAAAAACGGTGCAAAAATCTATCACGAATTGATCGAGGATTTGGCTGCGGACGGAGAAACAAATACTGGTTACGCCCGCGTCGGAGCCATCAGCATACATACCGACGAGAATAAGTTGATAGCAATGAAGGACCGTGCATTAAAACGTCGTGAAGAAGCACCTGAAATCGGGGAAATTCTGTTAAGGGATCGTGACCAAACACAATCCCTGTTCCCTCTTTTATCAGATGCATACAGTTCTGTTTTCGTCAGTGGCGCTGCCAGAGTGGATGGGCGGAAATTACGCAATGCCTTATTGAACGGCGCCCAAAAATACGGAGCTAACGTAATCGAAGGCAGTGCCAGTTTATTATATGAAGGAAACAGCATCACCGGTGTTTTACTTGGAGATGAAAAGCTGTATGCAGACTGCGTCATTGCTGCTGCCGGCGCATGGATGAATGAGCTTATTGAACCTTTGGGACTAGGCTTTGATGTAACCCCCCAGCGGGCCCAAATCATGCATTTGAAAATGCCTGAAACCGATACGTCCAATTGGCCGGTTGTCATGCCACCAGCTGATCAATATATGCTTGCGTTTGATGACAATCGATTAGTGATTGGAGCAACACATGAAAATGATGTCGGGTTTGATTGCCGGGTTACTGCAGGTGGTCTACAGGAAATATTAAACAAAGCAATCGGCATTGCACCAGGTTTAAGCAATGGTACGGTGCTGGAAACAAGGGTTGGATTTCGCCCATTTACACCGGGATTCTTACCAGTCATTGGGCCGCTTCCTGGGTTCAATGGACTGCTGCTCGCAAATGGCCTTGGTTCATCAGGATTGACAATGGGTCCGTACATTGGGATACAACTGGCTAAACTGGCGCTTCATGAAAAGATTGAAATTGATTTAAATGATTATGATGTAGCTGGTGCTGTTAAATAGGATGGATGTTGATTTCATCCTATTTTTAATGGGATCGTTTTGTGGTGCATTTTCAACAAACATAACTCAAATGACATTACTATTGACCGATAAGAAGGCAACTTTTAGACGGCTTTTATTATTAGTAACGATAAGGATATCGTTTATCTCTTTTGAAAAACCTTGTGAAATATTGCACTTAAAGTAACGGGGCAGATTAGCGAAAGAGTGCATTCCGATTAACTTTCAACAAATGGGCACCCTTTTACTGCAGGAATGAAAAGCCAAATTTCTCAATTTAATGCTGAGAAATTTGGCTTTCTAAATATGTAATTTCCTTAACGTTGTAAATCCCGCATATTGCTGGCGCTCTAACCCTGTTATAATTATTTTCGCAATCATCATATTTTTTGTTTAAGAAAAGCTTGTATTTATTTTCACTTTATGTAAATATATATGTCAAGACAGGTGTAAATCTGGAGGTTAAATTATGGAAGTGAATGATGTTCTGATTATTGGCAGTGGAGTTGCTACTTTACAGCTGGCAAATTTATTAAGTGATGATAAAAATGTGAAATTAATCACAAAGCTACATATGGAATATACAAATTCGGCTCATTTTTTAATGGGGGTATTAAAACGGATTTAATTGGCCAAACGTCATTAAATGGCTTATTCGCGATAGGTGAAGTGGCATGTACAGGTTTTCACGGTGCGAATCGATAAGCAAGTAATTCCTTATTAAAAAGCCTTATCAGGGGAAAAAGCTTGCACAATGGATTAATTCACGTTGCATCAAATATCAAATTCCGAAGATGTCGGAATCTATGCAATCTATTGAGGAAAAAGAAATAATTCTTCCAGGTACCAAAGTCTTAAAGGATATGATGATGAAAAGGGTCGGCATTGTTCGTTCGAAAGAGTTACTGGAAGCACAGAAAAACTGGCTTTTGCAGTTGCATTTACATGATGTAAGAAAGCTTGACAATTATAGGATTCAATCTATTTCTAATTATTTTATGTACGTTGTTGCTTCCCTTATTACGGAAGCAGCGTTAAGACGCACAGAAAGCCGCGGCGGTCATTTTAGAAGTGACTTTCCGTTTGAGGATGATGAAAATTGGCGCAGAAAAATGATTGTTCAGAGGGGAAAAGAAGGGGTGGCAATCCACCATCAACACGTTGAAACCGCGCACATTACTTGATTTATTTCTTGTTGAAAACATTTCGTCACCACATGTTACTTACTACTTTCTCGAAATTAAAATTAGTTGGGGGAACTTTAAAATGGCAGTTACTGAAATGCAAAACCGTATCATTGAGGAAATTCAAGAATGGAAAGAAAAACGCAATGCGATTTTGCTTGCGCATAATTATCAGCTTCCAGAAATTCAAGATATTGCAGACGTTCTGGGTGATTCCCTTCATCTTGCACGTGCAACGATTGACACCACTGCAGATGTCATCGTATTCTGTGGTGTTCATTTTATGGCTGAAACGGCAGCTATTTTAAACCCAGAAAAAACCGTTCTTCTTCCAGACCTTGAAGCAGGCTGCTCTTTAGCAGATTCCATCACTGCTGATCAGCTCCGTGAATGGAAAGCAGAGCATCCAGGTGCCGTTGTGGTTGCTTATGTTAATACAACTGCAGAAGTTAAAGCAGAAAGCGATTATTGTTGTACATCTTCCAATGCAGTGGATATCGTTCGGTCCATCCCTGAAGATAAAGAAATCTTGTTTTTGCCGGATATGTTTCTCGGTTCTTTCGTGAAGCGTGAAACAGGTCGGGAAAATATACATATATGGATGGGTGAATGTCACGTTCACGCTGGCATTGCTCCACATCAGGTAGAAGGTGTTCTGGCACAGCATCCAAAAGCAGATTTGCTTGTACATCCGGAATGTGGGTGTTCTACTTCTAGCATGTTCTTAAAGTCTGAGGGGGTATTGCCAGAGGATAAAACTCATATTCTATCAACTGGCAATATGCTGAAACACTCAAAAAATTCCCAAGCTGATGAATTCATCATTGCAACAGAAGTGGGGATTATTCATCAGATGCAAAAACAAAACCCTGAAAAGCAATTCTTAGCAGCTAATCCAGAGGCCATTTGTCCATTTATGAAAATGATCACACTTGAAAAAGTATTAGCTACACTGAAAGAAAATAAGCATGTAATTACAGTTCCTGCCGATATCGCTGACAAAGCAAAACTTTCCATTGATCGTATGGTTTCTATTGGTTAAGACATATTGACTTAGCTGAAGTGCAAGTTTTTCATTTATCGCCGTTGCTAAAGCCCAAAGATAATAAACTTCCTGCAACCTTCAAGACAATCCACCACATAAAACCAGAAAAACAAGCAATCTCCAAAAGGAAATGTGCTTGATTTTTTTAGTGTTTGTAAACTGATCCGATCCGTTTATATATATTTTGGTTAACAAACTAAGTTGAAATTGCACCCATTATGACAGAACAATAGTATGATATAATAATTTATCAAGAAAATATGACAAATATATGTGTTAATTTTTCAACAAGATTTAGCAGGATAGGGAGTGTAGGTCAGGCGTGGGAAACTCCACCTGTATTTTAATGATGTTATTCATCAATCGGGTGCTTATCCAGAGTAAGGATTTGCGTCCTTTCTCATGAAATGGGCAAATTGTATAGGGATGTCCTTGAAAAGATTTACTATTAAGTGGTTCACTGTAAACTGAATTTATAGAATAAGCATAAACGTAATAATATATGTGAATTTGTGAAGAAATGTACTTTAACTAAAGGGTGCTTTATTAAAATAGAGTAACGAGAAATTATCGTTACTCTATTTTCCCTAAAAATATTTGTTGTAAAACTCTTGTCTGATCTTCCCACTTAACTGAGCATATATTCTCGTTGTTTCACTTTTTTCGTGTCCTAGTAGGCTCTGAATTACGTCAATTGGTGCACCATTATTTAAAAGATGGGTTGCATAACTATGCCTCAGTTGATGAGGATGAATTGTTTTGTTTATCCCAACACGATTTGAGATTCTCTTTATTACGTATCTCATTTGTGCAATACTCATTCTATGAGGAGAATGTTCTGTAACGAAAATAGCTGGGTCCCTGTCGTTTCTTTCTTTAAGATAATTTTCTAACCAAATTTCACAACGAACATTAAAATAAACCTCCCTCTCTTTATCACCCTTGCCCCGAACGATTGCAGAGTTACTTCCCCAGTTAATACTGTTACGATCAAGAGTCACAATTTCCCCAATACGACAACCAGTTGAAAACATAAATTCAAATAAGGCTTTCTCCATAGAAGAATAGCAAGCAAGCATCACGTAAATGTTCAATTTCTTTTTCCGTTAAAAATTTTGGGATACGTTTTCCAACTTTTGGTTCTTTTATCTTCCTAGCAGGATTGCTTTTTAGAATACCTTCTTCGTGAGACCAACGAAATAAAGATTTAATAAATCGTATTCGGTGAGATAGACTTGAAGGTTTAAGATCTTTACTTGATTCGCCAAATAATGTTGTAAATCATAAGTAGAGATTTGGCTGATTGGGATATTGCTAAAAAAATTGATTAACAACTTAGCTTGTAGTTTATAGGCTTTAAGTGTTTGAGAGGAAAACCCTTCAATTCTTTTATCTGCTTCGTAATACTTCACAGCATCTGATAACAACAAATCAATCACTCCTAAACATTTTAGTTTAAGGATTTCCCAGTTAATAAAAGAACTTTCAAAATAACTGGAATTTAATGTTAAAATGTTGTTGTAGAAGTTATTAAGCAAACTTAGCAGGAGAGTTGAACAAGGATTAAGGAAAAAATGCCCTCGCTAAAAGGGCATTATAGTTCTATTTATCTTTTGCAAGGTCTTTTCTGTTTGGAGCAAGTGGTGGTTGTTCTAACCATTTATTTTTGGTCATTAAATTGAACCACTCTTTTGTAATCATTAAATTCTTTAGTATTATTTTTTCATAAGTCGTCACTAGGTCTATTCTCATGGCAGATGCGTGAGATCTATCAGATTAAGAAAAAGGTAATGGTTAGGCAATATGAAACCATTCCTTAACAGCCGATGGGGAAGCAGATTCAATAGATTAGTTATAAAAGCAGATATAACATGTTATTTTTAGAATAACAAAGTTATAGAAATACTTTGACTAGCCATATTTCCTTGACATAAATCTCTTAAAACCATAACATTGAATATAACTTAAATATATGCACTAGGGGTGTTATTTAACTGAGATGAGTATTACCTCAAACCCTTTGAACCTGAACTAGCTGAAACTAGCGTAGGAAAGTGTAAACTCTAATACATACTTAAAGAGCGATTGTGCCTTATTCTTAATATGTAGTTATTTGTTTTTACGCAATTTTCCTATGGGAAGGTTGCGTATTTTTTATTTTATCTATCATTTTACTATTTAAGTTTCATCAAAATTAAAAATATAGGAGTTGTTATGATGACTAGAACAGTATTAGTAACAGGTAGTAGTAGAGGTTTAGGGGCAACTATTGTAAAGACATTGGCACAACAAGGATTTCAAGTGGTTATCAATTACTTTAAAAGCAAAGATGCTGCTGAGAAGCTCGCTTCTGAGATTGGTGAAGAGAATGCTATTGCAATTCAGGCTGATGTAACAAATCGTAAAGAAGTAGATAAATTGATAAAAAAAGCAACGGAATATTTTGGTCAAATAGATGTTGTAGTCAACAATGCATTAGTAGACTTCAAATTTGATCCAAACAAACAGAAAACCTTTACAGAACTCACTTGGGATGATTATCAAAAACAACTAGATGGTACTTTAAAAGCAGCATTTAATGTAGTTCAAAGCGTCATACCTCAATTTATTGAACGACAAAATGGAAGTATTATAAGTATAGGTACTAATTTATATCAAAATCCTGTTGTACCCTACCACGAATATACAACAGCTAAAGCTGGATTAATAGGTTTTACACGTAATATCGCTTCTGAATTAGGACTATATGGTATAAAAGCGAATGTAGTTTCAGGTGGATTATTAAAAACGACTGACGCCAGTGCTGTTACAACACCAGAAGTATTCGATTTAATTGCTCAATCAACGCCATTGAAGAAGGTGACCACACCTCAAGATGTAGCCAATATGGTCGCTTATTTATCTTCGGAAAATGCGAACGGTATTACAGGTCAAAATTTCACAGTAGATGGCGGTTTGACAATGAACTAATAGCTTAAATTACCATAGATAATCCTTCAAAAAAAAGGAGTATACAAGACAATTAATTTTGAGGTGTAAACAAATGACAAAAATTAAAGAAAAACAACTACACTTAGGTGTTTTGCTGTATGGTTGTGGACACCATCAAGCTGCATGGTTAATGCCTGACTCAAGCGTTGAACGTATTGGAGACATTTCTTATTACCAATCTTTGGCGCAGTTAGCAGAAAAAGGTTACTTTGACGCAGTATTCTTTGCTGATAACCAATCATTTCAAGGTAAAGATTCTAGTGATATGCCAGCATTTTGGTTTGATCCAGTAGTCAATTTAACTGCTATTTCTCAAGTGACAAATCATGTGGGATTAGTTCCAACAATTTCAAGTACTTTTTCTAATCCTTTCACAGCTTCACGACAACTATTAAGTTTAGACCATATTACAAAAGGACGTGTTGGTTGGAACCTCGTTACGTCAATGACTGATTTAGAGGCGTTAAATCATAGCATGGAAGAACTACCTTCTCATGACAAACGCTATGAGAAGGCAGATGAATTCGCTGCTTTAATGAATAAGTTATTTCTTTCTTGGGACAGTAATGAGTTTCTACATCATCGTGAAGAAAGAAAATTGATAAATCCTTCAAACATACGGCCTTTTAATCACGAAGGTACCTATTTTAAAGTGTATGGCCCGTCCACTACGCCACAAAGCCCGCAAGGCAAACCAGTATCAATGCAAGCAGGGGCATCTAAACAAGGCATTGCATTAGCAGCAAAATATGCCGATGCAGTCTATTCAGTGTCGTGGAACTTAAAGCAAGCAAAAAAGTTCCGTGAAAAATTAGATGATCAAGTTAAACGAAGCGAAGGCAGCAATAGACATATTAAAGTATTTCCAGGCTTAGTAACCTATGTAGGTCATACTCATGAAGAAGCTTTAGCCAAAAAAGCAGCATTAGATGAGCAATTACCTCCTGAAACAGCTTTAAAACGGTTGAGTTTCTTTATTCAACAAGACTGTTCTAATTGGGAAATTGATAAAGAAGTACCTCAATTACCCCCAGTAGAAGAATTTACTGTTCCAGTTGGACGTTACGAAACGATACTAGAAATTATTAATGATACACAACCTACAGTAAGAGAATTATTAGGATATCTTAATGCAGGCGGTGGACATCACACGCTGATCGGTACCCCCGACAAAATTGTGGATCAGATGGAAGTCTGGTTTGAAGCTGGTGTGGCTGACGGATTTAATCTTATGCCTCCTACATTACCCGGTAGTTTAGAAGACTTTGTTGAACTAATTGTTCCTGAAATGCAAAAAAGAGGTATTTTCAAAAAGAAATATGAAGGTCATACCTTCCGTGAACATTTAGGATTAACATAATAAATTATTATAAAATGATTATCTAGTTGAAGTGGTAAGATGTTGGTATTAGTATAAAAACTTGAGAATGTTCTCATAAGAGTAATTATAATTGGACTTACTGATTCGGACAATGTTTATGTAATAAGGTATAATAATAAAAAAGGTGAAGAAATAACAAATAAAAAAGATGGGAAATACATTGATGATTAGTTCTGCAATCGAGCGCTTTTCTTTAATAAGAGAGCGTCTGCATCTTTTTGTAATGCCTCAGACATTTAAGAGATTAGATATTAATCAGTATAAGGAAAAGATTGTGAAGATTTCCACTTAATGCTAAAGGGTGCGTTTTTAAAATGGAAAGCACCTTTTTAAGAAGGCGTGTGTAAGTTCTGTATGAAGGCAAGAAATTTTACAAGAACGAGGTAGATTAGTATATTATAGGTTAATATCAAAATTTTAATACAATAGGGATAAGGGGGATTGTAAATGGATGTAATTTACCCAATTGGCGAATTACAAGTACCTGAAAAAGTAACACTTGAACATGTTCAGGAATGGTTAAAGCAAATCGAAACGTACACGATTCGGTTAAGAGAAACTGTCGACTCACTAAGTGATGAGGAATTGAATAAAACTTATCGTGATGGCAGTTGGACAGTTCACCAGCTGGTTCATCACATTGCAGATTCTCAGTTGAACATGTATCAACGTTTGAAGCTTGCTTTAACAGACGAAAATCCAACCGTACCAGATTTTGATCAAGACAAGTGGGCTGTTCAACCGGATACAAAGCTTCCTATAGAAAGTTCTATTAAAATGCTGGAAGGCATAAATAAGCGCATTGTTTCTCTAGGAAATAGTTTAACTGAAGAGCAATTAGACCGCATCTTTACTCACCAGAAAAACGGCAAAATAACAGTTGCCACAAAGGTTGCAAAATTAGCCTGGCATGAAGAACATCACTTGGCCCATATAAAAATCGCATTATCAAAATAGCATACCTTTATAGGAATTCGCTTATCAAATCTAGATAAGCGAATTTTGGATTATTTAGGGGAACTATAAGTTTTTAATGATGTTATAGCTTAGTTCCCGAAACAGCCACGCTCAGCTCCAAAAAAGACGTATACCAATTCATCATACATCATTTGTCTGTCATTTAACTCGCATGCACCAAAAGATGGAACCCTCTACTATTTTTTTCCAATTTGTTTTATATTTCTTACCGACATTGCTGAAAGAGAAAGTCATTTAACTATCAGCACCGGACACTGCACCCGCTTTGCCACTTTATGACTCACACTTCCCAAAAGAAACGACTGAAAGTTATTTAAGCCCCTGCTTCCAATCAGAACACAATCAAACTGATTTTTGTTAGCAAAGTCAACAATTGTGGGCCCTGGATCACCATGAAGTATATGCGTTTTAAAGGAAACACCTGAACCATCCAGTAATTTTCTGATTGGCTTTATTTTTCCTCTCCGCTTTGCTTCAATTTGAAACTCACTTGTTCCTTGCAAAACATCCTGCTTAGCAGTATCACCATCGACAACATAAACAGCAGCAATTTCACTGTCAAACTTCTTAGCCAATCCAACGGCATATTCAGCTGCCCTCACCGAATGAATCGAGCCATCTACAGCAAGTAAGATTCGCTTAAACATCGGCATTCCCCCACTATGTATAAAGTTTTTTCATTTATCATACCATATGTAGTCAGCAAACATTATAATAACTACAAGAACCCGAAGTTTATGTTTATGCTGCCAAAATAAAGAGACAGGCTCCGTTTACAGGATTCCTGTCCCTCTTTTCCACCAATTATTCTTCCGTTTCTTTTGCTTTTTGAAATAATGCTTCCGGAATCATTTCAAAGCCTTCAATCACCGTATTTTCCTCTACTTCAATCATTAGACAAAGCTTTCCGTTCAATTGAACTTGACGTACATACCTTAAGTCTTGTGGACTGACAGAGATATCAGCTATTTTCGTCTTTATTTTTATCGATTTGGAAGTATATTTCGGTATAACACTGCTCGCTTTCAGCTCATACCTTTCATCATCGATCACTCTCTTAAACGCTGTTTCTACCTTATCCGTATCAACGTCTTCTATTCCACTGCTTTTCAAGACATTTTCCACATCTTTGTAGTCTAATTTCGGTATTTCTTCCTCTTCATTCTCTTCAAGGACACGATGGATCTCATCATATACATTTGAAAGTGTGGAAGTATTGATTTGATCACCAGCTACTTTTTTAACAATTTCTTCAAAAACAATTTTATCCTCTTGGGCAGTCATCGTTTCTTCCGCATTTAATACTTCCTCTATGAAATGATAGTTTAGCTCATATGCTTTCTCTGCCGAATAAAGTACATGGTTCACATCTGCAGCATTATCCGTGATACAAGGAAACAAAAATCCTGAAATCGGAGCTTTCAAATTGATAATTGGGTCGACGATAAAATTATATTTAAACTCCTTTTCAACATAATCAAACAGCAATTCTTTTTTCGGGTCCTGCGTTTTATTCATACTGCACAGGATAAAGGGGTGGGAATAAACCGTATTTCGTTCACTTTCTTCGGCTTCTTCACTCTGACGTTTCATTGGTTTCATATATTCCCCACGAATGAAGGTCACGACAATATCCATTTCATATTGCTTATCTTTAAGCATTTTTTCTACGAGATGAAGCATATGACCTTTCCATTCTTCTGTATCATTACTTAACAGACCCTGATGCAGAATTAGCTGACTGTTATTTTCCACATCACGCTGAAACTTCAATTCAAACAATTTCTCATCCAACTGTCCGGAGAGTACTTTTTTAAAGTTACTCATAAATAAATCCTTCTGTTCTTCCTCCAGTAATTCAAATGGTAAACTTTGCTGATGATATATTTCACTGGATTCCTTCATAATATATACATTAAAAATTTCATTGATTTTTAATAAGTCATTATTAATTTTGAACTGTTTTCGAATATTTGCTATGTCTTTTTTGTTCAATCGGTTCCACTCCCACGTTGTTTCACATGTGTATCGCATTAGTTTCATTTTATCATAGAAATATCGTTTACTCTAAAGCAAAAAATACTGCCAAGTTCATTTGACAGATGAACTTCATTTCAACACAGATTCTCCGGCCAAATGATCTTCATAAACCTGATGAACTTCATTTCAACACAGATTCTCCGGCCAAATGATCTTCATAAACCTGATGAACGTCATTTTAACACAGACTCTCCAGCCAATTGATCTTCATAAACCTGATGAACTTCATTTCCACA
>NZ_KV392042.1:0-145158 GCF_001618145.1 Oceanobacillus damuensis | reverse complement strand
TCTCCAGCCAATTGATCTTCATAAACCTGATGAACTTCATTTCCACACAGACTCTCCGGCCAATTGATCTTCATAAACCTGATGAACTTCATTTCCACATTGATTCTCCAGCCAATTGATCTTCATAAACCCAATGAACATCTTTTCCACACTGATTCTCCGGCCAAATGATCTTCATAAACCTGATGAACTTCATTTTCACACTGATTCTCCAGCCAATTGATCTTCATAAACCTGATGAACTTCATTTCAACACAGACTCTCCAGCCAATTGATCTTCATAAACCTGATGAACATCTTTTCCACACTGATTCTCCCGCCAATTGATCTTCATAAACCTGATGAACTTCAGTTCAACACAGACTCTCCGGCCAAATGATCTTCATAAACCTGATGAACTTCATTTCCACACTGATTCTCCAGCCAATTGATCTTCATCCAGCTCGATGAACGTCATTTCCCTCCTCTTTCCCCTGCCAATTGATTTTCATAAATCGAATGACCGTCAACTTCTATCAATCCAGCATGATAATAGTTTCAGACGTGACTTTGGTTCGTGTCGTGGAAAGCTTACGCACAGAGCAATCCCGAACGACAGCAGAAGCACATATATCTTCACAGAAACTGTAAAGAATGAAGAACAACAAAAAATAGACAGTAATACTGTCTATTTTTATAAGCGGTTATCTATTGATTTATCAAATCGTCAGGTAAGTCAATGAGACAATTCGGTACGCTTATAATCCTTCTTGAGCACGAATTTCCCGAGTCGGATATACGTGTATTGGAAGATTGGACTTTGGATAAACGTAAAGATGAAGGTAAATGCAAATACCGGACCACCTATTAGAAGGCCGATAACGAGCACAACACTTTCCGTAATAATTCTGACCTTCCCAACCGAGACCCCTGTCTTATTTGCAATGCCCAGCATAAATCCATCTCTCGGCCCTGAACCTACTCCTGCAGCATTATACATCCCGCCGCCAAATCCCATAATGATAATTCCAAGTATCATAAAGAATATATCATATATAGAGCTGGTGGCTGATGGAAGAATCCCCAGCCATAAATACAAATCTACGAATAAGCCTACAAGAAGCGCATTCGCAAAAGTACCTAATCGAATATAGCTTTTGTCAAGAATCAAGGATAAAATAATTAAGATACCGGAAATAATGATATTCCAAGATCCTACAGTAAGACCGACTTGATTAGAAAATGCAACGTTCAATACGTCCCATGGATGAATTCCCAAGTGTTGCATAGTTATCGTCAATGCAATACCATAACTGAATATAATAACCCCTAAAACAAAAAAAGACCATCGAAAGATATAATTCATTTTTCAACAACCCCCTCTTCTATCTGAAGGCATTAAAAAAAACAGGCAAGAACCTGCCTCTTTTCATTAATACCCTGAACCGAAACTTCTAGGAAGGAAAGGAATCCATGACAAGTGCAATGCACAGATAACTAAAAGCAACACGGTTAGTATTTGACCATACAACAATTATAATCTAAAGAATTAAATAGTCAACTTGGGAAATCGAAAACCTTCATTGGCCTTTACGCTGCTTCTTCACCCATTCTTTTGCCAGCAGTATGTAAAATTGCTCCTGTAACTCGGTTAAGTGTTTGGACATGTTACATTACTGTGAAGGCAATATTAACAATAATAAGTTTCATGCTTTCCTATATAACTATTAAAGCCACTCATTTACGAGTGGCTTTTTCCTTCGTTTACATAGATCCTTCAAATACATCCTTGCCTACAATATCCGGGATTTGCAATAACTCAAACACTTCATATACATCTGGCTTTATATTTGTAACAGCAACGTTAATTTCTATCTCTTTTAATGTCTGAACTATTTTCATGAATAATCCCATTCCAGATGAATCCACAAATGGAACATCTTTGAAATTTATAACAACCCGATTTGACTTCAGCAGCAGTGGAAGCAGATCGTTGTCCACAACCTCTGTGCCATCAATATCCAGGTCACCATCTAATATGACTTCTAATCTGTCTTTATTTCCGATCGTCTTGAATGTAAACATACGAAAATGCCTCCTGTTTAATTTATCCGAATATAATTTGCTGATCTTCATTCAATCGAGCATTAATATTATTTCTTGCTGTCTCTAATGTGACTTTCACATTTCCGATTTTAAGGACAGTTCCTGCATATGCCTTATCAATCTGAATACTTTTATCAGCGGGAACTTCGATTATTGTTTTTGTCTCACCATTGGAACCTACCTCATTTATGTGGACGCCCTGCTTTCCAAATACTTCTCCGCCACGAGTAGTCCCGTTGATCTTAACCTGACCACCGGCATGTATCCGTGAATTCACACTACCCTGACCAACAATCACAATATCTCCGCTACTGTACAGGCTGCTATTTAAAGCACTGGAGACAGTGAGATAGGACCCTGGTTCAATAGGAGTCTTGCTTATTTCCCACAATTCGATTGTTTGGTTCAATAGATCTTTAAGTTGATCAACAGATGTGACAGGGTGATTCACCATTAAAAAGGTTTTATTGATAATAGTAGAAACCGTTATCCAATCCTCATCTAAAAATTCTTTATTTTTACTAGCTATATTTACATAGTTTTTTGAAAGGCCTAAGAAATTGCTGAATTTTTTCTCTAATAGAATTCTGATCAGCGGCTGCAAACCTCCTCTTGCGAAGTCGCTCGATTTGAAGGCTGGCGCTCGGCTTAGCTGGTTAATCACCAATATCATATTTTCCAATTGAGAGCTCATCACTTCTAAAATTTGCCCTAATTCCACTATCGTCATATTATTTTTTCCTGCGGTTAAAACCGAACTAGATATATTACCACGGCCAATAATTGAATTGGATGCTGTTACAGTCGAATCGTTGACAGACTTATATATAATCAGATCACTGCCCGATTCAACAATCATATTTTCTTCGACTTCGCCCAAAATCTCGATATCGCCATAAAAACGAATATTACCGGAGGAGATATTTACATTACCCTGATGGACCAATTTAGGCATAATGGACGCCTTCACTAATTGTCCTCTTACTTCGATGGAAGGCCTACCAGGTTCTGTAGCTATAATCTTATTTTCTACCAACAGAGTGCCTTTTCCAATCTTCACCTTCATTGAATAAGCAGGTTTTGATGGAAGAACCTCGTTTGTTACAGTGATTCCTGACTTCCCTGGAACTGGTGGATATATAATACCTAAAACTTCACCCTGCTCAACAGTTGGAATTATTGTACTTTCCCGGAAATTAATTTTTCCGTTTTCGTCTTCAGTCAGAACGTTTTTAATTTCTGTGTCAACCTTAAGATCGATAGAACCGTTTATTCCCGGTTCTGCAAGCTTTCCTGTTGCAACCTCAAATTTGCCGCTTTCCGAACAATTGGTTGCTTTTGCTATTTCGTTCTCATTGATCCCATAAGTTATTCGGAGAGACTCCAATTGGGCCAAAACTTCACTGTTATCAAGCGTATTGCTGACTTCTTTTACCTCTTCAGCGGTCAGTTCAAGGTGATCTGAGGGTGCAACATCCTGGATTTCCCTGGATATCTTATAACCTGGTTCCACTTCTAAGATTGCTTTTATCTTGTGGGCATCCGTGGTTATTTTCCATTTGGTCTCCTCGATATCTTCGTCGAGTTTAATTGCCAGAATGTCTTTCTCAGTCACGACTGTACTTTTCTCTTTGACCGCTTCATTATTTTTAATTAACGTGACACCCTTATTAATGGTCACCATTGGATACTTCAAAGGGGAATCCTTCACATGAATCATCCCATTTGAAATCCAAACCTTGCCCTTCATGTCAACCTTATCAGTTTTTTCCTTTTTTGCTTGTAAACGTGATTGTTCAGCATTATTGTCAACAGTTAAGGTTTCGATCAGGTTTTCAATTGTATCATTTGGATTTTCTGGATTCTTCTGGTCAGTAGAATTCACATGAATCCTATCCTTCAACAGGTTTAATTTCACTACTGCCTTTTTTCCGCCGATCCCAAATAACCCTTTGGTCTCGTTTTGGATAATCTCAATATTTACTTGGTCTTGTCTGACATCCAATATATTTAGTCCAATTTGAATAGCTTCCTGCAAGTTTTTTCCCTTTGAAACAATACTTTGCATTTAGGCTGACCTCCTATCTCCTATGAATTCATAATTGGAGAATTGTAGCTGGCAATACTGGTATTATCCGCTTCAATTTTCAGCAAAACCATTGTTATATCGTCTCTTTGCGGAACGCCATTCACAAAGGCTTCAATTGAATTGACAACTATATCCTCGACTTCAGTTACCTCACAGCTGGAGCTGTCTGCAAGCACATCCATCAACCGTTCGATTCGATACATCTCCCCGTTGCAGTTTTGTGCCTCCACGATTCCATCCGTATAGAAAAAGGCAATATCCCCTTCCGTCATGGTAATCGTTTCTTCGGGATATTCCTGGTTAGGTAAGCCTCCAAGCATAACACCCTTCACTTTTGGAAATTCACGAATATCTTTATTGGCATTAACAATCAGTGGGCTGTTATGCCCCGCATTAGCAAATGTCAATTTTCTCTCCTCTGGATCCCAGTCAGCGCAAAATAGCGTCACAAACGATCCAAGCTTACGGAGGTCATCATACATTGCGTTATTCATCGCAGTGACGGTTTCACCAGGTCCCTGTGTACTTTCGGCAGCACTCCGAAACGCGCCTCTCGTTAGAATCATCAGCATGGCTGCCGGAATTCCTTTACCCATCACATCCCCGATCACAATACGCAGCTTACCATTTGTAAGGGGATAAAAATCATAGTAATCCCCTCCTATCAGACGGGCTGGTATAGACACACCCGAGACACTGCCATTTTCTATTTCTGGCTGCTCCCCGTTTAGAAGTTTCATTTGGATATTCCGGGCAAGCTTGATTTCTCTGACTAACGATTTATTTAGTTCTCCATTGCTAGCTTCATAATATTTTTCCTCATGCTCTTTCATATTATTGTCCCTCACTTTGTAAGGTTTGCATGATTTGAAAAACACCTATCATGTCAAACAGTTCGTTGGTTTCTTCACTCATTCCTTCAAGCTTAACAGCAAATTGTTTATCGTTTGCCTCATGAGCAAGGTTAATAATTGCTCCAATACCTGTTGAATCAATAAACTCTAAGCCTTTGAAGTTAACGATCACCTCTGCCGTTCCCCTTTCCACCGCCCGAATTTCTTTGATAAAAGGATCCATCGTTGAATAATCTACGACTCCACTAACAAATATGGTGCAAGTATTTCCTTCTTTCTTTGTTTCAATATTTATCATATCTTCCATCCGATCATTCCCCCATGTCACTATTATCGTTTAGTTTGAACTGCTCTAGGTTATTAAGTAATTTCTTGGCTATTTCTGATAAAGAGGCAGATTGGCCATGTAAAGACTTTAATAAATCTGATAATGTAATCGTCATTTCAGTTGTTGAAGTTGCTTGGTTTTCCATAAGACTTTGAATTCTGGAGAAGTTTTCATAGACCAAGTGATCCGCTATCTTATTCTCTTCCAGAATCTTCTCAATCTGAGTGATAAGATAAGCTAGTTCTTCAGCAGATTCCCTTGCATCGGTTGTCGCTTCCATTGAGATGGAGTAGATTTTTTCGACAGAGTTGTTTGCTTCAGCCTCCAATAGATAAGCATGGTGCTCTGTTTTAACAGCCTGCTTGTGCATTTCCCCTAGGACACCTTGCATTGTTTCTCCCATCTTGTTCGTACTTTGAGATAATCTGCCAAGTTCCCCACTGCCTTTTATCTTGCTGCGTTCAGTAAAGTCTCCTTTTTCATAGGATTTAATCTGAGCAATAATTTTCGTGATGTGAGTGTAAATTTTGTTAAAGAATCTAGTGGTCGTTAAAAATAAAATGACTAATGAAATGAAGCCAAATGCAATTAGGATGAATGAATAATTTTTAAATGGTGCACTAATTTTCTCATAATCCATCGCCACGTATATAACTCGTCCATCATCAAATGGGGTGAACATCTTATAAACTTTTTCATTCTTGTGTTCATCTATTGTAGTTACCAATTCGGGGCTCTCCACCATGTTGATAAGCACCTGTTCATCGGTTTTCAGCCTATAGTCTCCATACACGAGTTTTTCTTGCGGCGGATACATCGCTTCAGCCAAACTTGGATCTGCAAATACACGTGGATCCAATACCGCAATTTCTAATGCGTTTTTATTCTCGTCCAGCACTTTTTGAATCCAGGTTTCTGGACCAACTTCCTCTGTGAATTGATTAACTTCATTCGCCTCGATAAATGTACTGATTAAATAATCTCTGCCCGGTTCGTAATGATAGGCATATTTAAAAAACTGCAATTCTTCACGCGAACCTGCCTGTGCCGTATACAATACAATCGTATTGTCATTGATGTAGCTTGCCGGCCCGGTGAATTCTGTAACGTTTCCACCTAAAATATTTTCAAACGCTGCATATCCTTCCTCAGATACCCCTTTCAGAGTAAAGCCCAGCTCCTCTGGTTCAGTTGACTTTACTACTGAGATCACGTCGTTTTCATCGTACGCAAAGATGTCAATACCTGCTATATCCATGTCTGTACTTAAATTAGTCAACTGCTCATTCGTGATGCTTTCGGTGCTTGCTGGCAATTGATCGCTAATCAGATTGGTTACCATTTCTAGCTTATAATCAATTTGTTGTTCAATTGCACGTGAGGCAATATCCGTTTCCGCAATACCTTGTTCTACACTTTTGGCAATCATATTTGTCTCACGTTCAACATTTTCCTCCACATGGTTTTGAATGAAAATAAACTGTAAGGCCCCAGATAAGATAGTGATACTGATTAATGTAATAAACATAGTAAATACAAATTGTCGCTGTAAGGTTTTTTTGTTATTCATTTTTTCGGACCATTACTTTCTCAAAAATCCAGTGAATTAAATTGTAATAAAGGCCGATGTATGGATATAAATCATCCGCCTGACCGACAAGACCCTTCTGTTCACTTCGATTTACACCCTGATGATTTATTTCAGCAGCTTCAGCAAACGAATCCACCCGCCTATTAATACTGATCGATGCTTCCTGTACCGCTTCTATATCGGACCGATGTAATCCATTGGACACCGATTGATCCCTTAATCCGTCAAAAATTAGCGTTTTTTGGATAGCTGTCATCCTTTTCACCCTCTTTAATCTCGCTTTTCTCTATCCAGAACTAAAATCAACGTTGATCCTGAAGACGTGGTTTCTAAAACTACCTGTTTAGCCAATTTCATCATTAAAGTAAACCCTTGTCCCAGAGATTCCTTCGTTGAAAATCCAGACATTAGTGTCGTTTTCGGTAAGATGTTCAAAGGAAAACCGGACCCACTATCCTCAACCACAACATGAAAAGCATCTTCAACGTTATAGATCATCATTTTACCGCTTATCGCATGCTTCAATATGTTGGTTATCGCCTCTGAAATAATCAGGTTGTAACTCATTGTCTTGGATGATTTAAATCCAACTTTTTCAAAGGTTTCTTTAGCTAAGTTTCGGGCGATCGGTATATCTTTTCGTTCATGAATTTCCACTTCACATAAAAGCTTTCCTTTTTTATAACGCACCGTGTCGCTTTTATCGATAAGGAGGAATTTTCCTTGTGTAGATGCATATATTACATCCCGATATACTTTCCATACTTTTTCGCTTTCACTGGATGTTACACTTTCCTTATGAACTTCCGTTTGAATTTCATTTAAAATTCGGGATATTGTTTCGTTTGATAAGGAAGAAGCTGCAGCAGAAGTTAAATTCATTTCTTCTTCTATCACTACATGGGCTTGTATCCAATCCACAGCAGAACTCGCCAGCAACATTAGCTCACGAATCTTCTCTTCCTGAATGTCATCCAGCGTCTCAGAAGTAATGGCTAAAAAAAACAATGTTTCTCTTTCTGTTTCACTCAAACCAATGGCAGTCGCGAATTGGGATACTATCCAACCAATTAAAGCCCTATTCTTCACATGTTGATAAGAAGTTAAATGTGCAAGCTTGGGAGCTTGGATAATTTCCTTTTCTTCACTCTGCTTAGGTGGCTCACGAAGTATTTTTGTAAAGAAATGCTTCACTTTATGCCACATCCCCTCTATAGAATACCGCCCGGGGGCTGGATCGTAATTTCATCTACTACGGAGTTTTTAGGCGGCCATAATAGATAGGCAATATATTCTGTAATCGAACCCATAGGAATCATGCTTGCCGTATGTGGTTTTGCATCGAGCTGAAAAATAGATATAGCCTTCTGCTCGTTTTCCAGTTCTGCCTCGCTAATACTTCCTGACCCCAGGACCGATTTTATTCCATGTCCCCTCAGTAAATCTGCAGTGGCCTTTCCGATTCCACTGCTGGCACCAATAATGGCTACAACCTTATCTTTTGAATATGCTAAATTCATTCTTATTCCCCCTTAGCCAAGGTTCAAAATAATCTTTTTCTGTTTCCACAAACCATTTCTATGTAGATTAGGAAGATAGGGGTCAACATGTCGTAAACTACCTTTACAACTGATTCTGAAGTCAGGTTTAGACCTTCGAACTCTTCTGTATCCAAATTTAAATGTTTATGGTCAAAATTTTCACCTATTGCTTGCATCCATACATATGTGCTCTGATTAACCATGCTCTAACACATCTGCCTACATTTTCATCCCCCATTTTCCCAAAATAAAAAAGCCCCTCCAAAAAGAATGGTGGACTTAGATTGTTCAGTGCATATCTTTAATAGATACAATGAACAGCGATGTCGTATCCAACCCTTTTGGCAACCCGGCGATCATAGTCACAAGACCTTAGACCCGTAGCTTTGCGTCCTTACTTTTCAATAAGTTTGCTATTATCATAGGTATAAATAATTATATAAGCAATGGCTATTCTTTCCTATTTTGTCACAACCCTGCTCTACTAGTTAATAGGACCCTACTATTGAATCGAATTTCCCTTGTCAAAAACCATCGTGGTAATATAGCAGGAAATTGTAAGATACAACTGAACAGCCATTTTAATCGATAACATTATAAAGTAACAAATAATTATTCAGTCTGATTTTTAAATTTAGAACTGACATATAACTTATTTAATATATCGGTTAATTTTTTATAAAAGTTTAGAGTGATTTTTTTAACCAGTACATTTTATAGGAATAAAAAATAATTGGAAACTGCAGTCTTAAAGGTACAGTGATTTTATCCGATAATAGATATAAAAGAGTCTATCAATCGATCAGGAAAATATATTGGAGTTGAAAATCATGAAAGATCACAGCAGGAGGCAGGGTAAGCCATCCAATAGCCAGGATGCAGTAACATCAACTAATAAACCAATCGTTTTTGTTGCAGCCTTTATTACCGGATACATAGCAGGCAAGCTTAAGTCAAAAGAAGAAAACATACTGGGCAGCTTAAATAATAATGATTTTACGTTTTGGACAAGAGATGTAAGAACGGGGAAAGTAACCGTTTCAGAGGGAAACGCCCAAATATATGGAGTTTCAAGAAAGGATTTTGAACGTAACCCAAATATTTTCTTTGACTCCATTCATCCGGATGATGTGTCCATATTGCTGGATGCGATGGAAGAACAGAAGGCTGCCAAAAAGACAACAGTAGTATACCGGATCATCCGTTTGGATGGCAGTATTCGCTGGGTGGAGGACCGTGGAACACCAATTTTCAATAAAAAAGGGGAAATGATCAAAGTCAAAGGAGTTATTTTTGATATTACCAGCCAAAAGAAGGCCGAGGAAAAAATAAACGAGCTGGCTTTTCAAGATGCCTTAACAGGACTTCCCAACAGAAATTGGTTTCAGGATCACCTGCTTGCAACGATAAAAAGAAAATCGCCTGTTGCCGTGATGTTCATTGACTTTGATAACTTTAAACGGGTCAATGATACTTTAGGCCATCGGGCGGGAGATCATTTATTAATACAAATCGCCAAAAGATTACGGGCCTGCATCAGAAAAAAAGATATTGTTTCACGACAAAGTGGAGATGAATTTCTGGTGCTGGTCCATTCGGATAATGTAAGTGAAATTGAAGAAACTGCCAAATATATCATTCAAGAAATGAATCACCCCTATACGGTGGACGGAACGGAAATTCTATCCACTCCAAGTATTGGAATAAGTTTATTTCCTCAAAGTGCGGATAATGCAGAATCATTAATTGAAATGGCTGATTTTGCAATGTACCTAGCCAAAAAAAGTGGGAAAAACACATATCAGTTTTACAATGAGGAGCTAAATCGGCAAATGAAGCGAAAGGTGCTTTTGGAAACAAGACTGCATAAGGCTATTTCACAAGGAGAGCTGGAGGTTTATTATCAGCCGCAAATCGACCTTTCTACCGGCTGCTTAGCAGGGGCAGAAGCATTATTACGCTGGGAGTGTGACATGGGGAAAATCCCGCCTGATGAATTTATAGCCATTGCCGAAGATACTGGATCCATCATCCAAATAGGTGAATGGGTAATCCGAGAGGCGTGCCGCCACTACAAGCGTTTTAAGGATCATGGACTTGCAGGCTTCCCGATTTCAGTAAACATATCAACCAAACAGCTCATGCACCAAAATATTGTGGAACGTATTAAAGCCATACTCGTTGAGGAGGATACGGATCCCCGCTCACTGACTCTTGAAATTACAGAATCAGCCCTTCTATTTTATGAAGATGCAAAAAACAACCTCATGGAGCTGCGTAAACTTGGCGTAGGCATATCCTTAGATGATTTTGGTGTCGGATATTCTTCCTTAAGCATGATTAAAAATATCGACATCGATGAGCTAAAGATTGATAAATCCTTCCTCAATGACGCCTTGGATAACAAAAGAGTACGTGCCTTATTGGAGACCATTGTATTAATCGGGAAGAAAATAGAGGCAAAAGTCGTTATCGAGGGTATCGAAACAGCAGAGGAAATGGAATTCCTGATGAAGCTCGGTGTTTATGGACAAGGCTATTTCTATAGCAAACCTTTGCCAATTGATGATTTTGAAAAATGGTATCACACATTCTATCGCTAAGAAAGAGCTTCTGGCTTTATATTTTTCCAATTAAATATAAGCTATGGTGCCTCCCATTAGATGAGTTTTAGAGGATTGCAATAAAAAAACCTCAATTAAAAAGCTTGGTTGGCAAAAAGCCTTGACACCTTAAGTTGCACTTATGCATGCTTTCCCAATTGGTAAAAAAAGCCCCCTGAACTACCATAAATCAGTAATTCAGGAGGCTTTATTTTCATAATGGTAAGAGCATGTTTACATTAGCCAAGTACTAGTTTCTGTAGTCTATTAATTCCCTGCTAAGAACAATCCCAACTGAGCCAGCAACGCACTTCCGACATACGTACCTGTGAAAACGAAGATAGCAACAATTGCAATTTTCCAGGATGTTTTTCTCAAATCTACCAAACGATTTGCTACAGATATTCCTGCAAATGTCAGAATTGGAGTTGTGATCGATAGAAAGTCTACCGCTGAAACAGCTTGAACGAAAAAGTCAGAAGCCAGACAGAATACAAGTGACGTAAGCGAGACCCAGCCAAGGATCGGAAAATCACGTATGAATTTGACCCGAACATGCTGCATCAAATCGGAAACGAATATCCCAATCATCGAGAAAGCCCATAAAGTCACAAGTCCGTATAATGTCATGGCAGTGACCGGTGTGGATTCCGGGTTTTTCAGTAATTTAATTTCCTGCGTAAATAAAATCAATCCAATGCTTAATAGCAGAACAAGACCATATTTGACGTATTTATTCATTCCAGTTGCCATTACTCTTCACCCCTAACCATCAATTTGTACATAAATTGCTGCAGTGGTGCTGCAAGGAACACCATGGTGAATGTACCAAGGAAACTCGTCAGCAGCTGGCTGGCAGAAGCATATGCCAAAATCGTACTTTCCATATCGGGAACAGTTGCTACAAGTGTCGCTGAAGCTGCACTCATCATACTTCCAGACCCAACGCCTGATGCCATTGCAAGTGCCTCTACTTGAATTCCTAAATCCATCAATATTGGTGCAAACACACTGAAGAAGATGGCACCGAACAATGTGCCGATAATATAGATGGATAGAACCCCTCTACCCTCTTTGGATTCCAGGGTATATTTTTCAGAAATATAAGCAAGCTCCCCTTCTCGGCCAATACCAAGGGTTGCACCAATTGCCTCACGGCGAAGCCCCAGCATGATCGCAATTGGAAGCCCGATTAAAACGGTTCCGAGATTACCTAGCTCCTGAATGATGAACACCCAGCCGATGGACAGGATTTCACGGATATGCGGTGCCACATCCGCTCCGTATCTTGCCATTAGAGGAAGCATAATGAAAATCAGATACTTACTGGAGAAATTGATATTCCCCTCGCTATATACCTTTTTCCAAAACCCTTTGCGAAAGATCTTCAATCCAAGAACCATCGTAATGATGATGGCAAATACAAGTGGCAACAGACCAATCGTAAATCCTCCAATCGGAAGCATTTGAAAACCAATCATTTCAGCCACAAATATCACAATTAATGCAAATGCAATTAAATAAAGCAAATTCCCTTTCATCGTATGTCCCCCTAAGTTGTCATCTAGCTGACAATGTCAGCAATCAAATCTGTATATTCCTTATATGTTCTCTTATATAATTTCGACCGATCAATTTTTCCGTTCATTTCCTTCAAAACCTCGGACAGAAACCTAGGGAAAATCTCGTAAATAAACTCTGGATCGACATCGATAAAATCATCTCCATGAATTGTACCGGTAAAACCACTGTATCCTATTTGTATGCATGGCATCATAAAGGAAAGGTCTCCGATATCGCCAGCTGCACTAATCGCATCCCCATCATCAAGCACGGCAATTTCATCGGTATTTTCAAATGTTTTTTGTACAAACTCGGAAAGATAGCGGTCCTGGAGAAATGGCAGGTATCCCATCTGAGTTGAAATATCGACCTCCCCCTGCAATGCCAGAGCACTTCCTTTCGCAGCATCATCCAGTTTGGTTGCTGTTTCCTTCAAATAGTTGACTGTCTTCGTGCGCAAATCTGTTCCAACCGTAATATGATTAGGTATCACATTCGTAGACATATCTGAATTCATGACAATCGGATTGACCCGTACCATTTCGGAATCTTTCATTTGCTGTCTTGCCAGTCCTACTGCAACATTGAATAATGTGGACATGTTGTATGCATTCTTAGAAGAAAATGGATCGAAACCAGCATGTGTAGCTTTCCCCTTAAACTTGTACTTCTTATACATAAAACCAGCTAAATCACTATTGGTATTAATTGTTCTTTCCTCAAACTCTCCACCGATCGCATGTACACAAAGGGCAGCATCGATATCGTCAAACACACCAAGCTTCATCGCTTCCGGCTTTCCGCCATAATGTGTGATTGTATTTTCCTTTATCAGGCTTTCACGGTAATCCAAATCCAGATATTCCTCTGCCGGAACGAAGATAAAGCTTAATTTATAGTCAAAGTCCTTGTATGCTTCCGTTTTTAGTAAGTGCGTATACAAGGCAAGAGCAATAGCGACTTGCGTGTAATGCCCACAGTTATGTGCCGCACCTGTTTCTTTATCTGCATGCATATGACTTGGTGCATATACAGCATCAAGCTCGGCAATAAACGCGAGATGCAAATCCTTTTTGTCATTTCCTCCAAGGGTAGTCCTGAAGCCAGTTAAGCTGAAATCTTCTATCTCCAGGTTTGCGTTTACTTTTTTCAGATAGTTGATGACAGTCTGTTTTGTTTTCGTTTCTTTATATCCCAATTCCGGATGATAATAAATTTCCTCCGCAATTTGTCTGATCTCTTCGTATTGTTGTTTGAATGTCAAAAGGATGTTCCTCCTTCTAGGTTGCATGAAAGATTTGGTGTTTCGGTTTTAGAACAGTATAAATACTATCACATTGATATATTGTTCGTCAATACCGTACCTTATATTATGCAAATAGATTAATGTACGGATTTTAATATTTGCAAAGAAATAGCTATTATTCTAGATTGCTCTTTTTTCTAGCTAAGTAGTCTAGTTTTCTTGATGAAGTAATACATCCCCAAAATAATCCAATAAAACCAGCAAAATTTCTATTTTTCCAACAATTATATGGAATCCTTTTTTAATTTGTGATATTCTTATAAAAATCTAATTAAACTGGCAAATCAGGTAGTAAGCAAAAGCCTGTGCTTTTTTAATTTCTTTTTTAACATATTTCATTAGAAAACTTGGCATGCGCCATGCCTTTTCGGCGAATGCCTTAGTTGCACTTATGCAAGTAAGAAAGTTTATACTTTCTTACTTGCAAACTATAGGGGGAATGCAAGATGAGAAAAAGAGTTATTTTTGCACTTATTTCAGTACTATTTTTAGCATTTATGTTAGTAGCTTGTGGACAGGAGTCATCAAATGATTCATCAGGCACAGGAGACTCAGATGCAGAACAAGCATCCGTTGAGATTGGCATGCTGAAATTGACGAGCTCTGCGCCGCTATTTATTGCTATTGAAAAAGGCTTTTTTGAAGAGGAAGGTATTGATGCAGAGGTCAGTTGGTTTGAAGCTGCACAGCCTATCGCCGTAGCAACAGCTGGTGGGGATGTGAATGTTGGTGCAACTGGGATTACAGCAAGTCTGTACAATATGGTTGCGGGTGGAGAAGAACTCGTTATTGTTGCGGATAAAGGTAGAGAACAGCAAGGCTATTCCTCCTCCGCATTACTAGTACATAGTGACTCAGACATCGAAAGTGTTGAAGATTTAAAGGATAAGAAGATTGGGATTACCCAAACCGGTTCAACCTTTCATTATATGGCTGGCAGATTATTGGAGGAACATGGGCTAACCTCGGCTGATGTCGAGCTTGTACCTGTAAACAGTATCCCTGGTCTAATGGAAACCTTGCAAAGCAAGCAAGTCGATGCTGTTTTATTAAACGAACCGAATATTACGAGGGTAATGGATGAAGGGTATGGCAAGGTAATTAAACAAGTAGGCGATGTGATCGACTATCAAACCTCCGGGATATTTTTCTCTAAATCCTTTGCTGAAGATACAGACACAGCGACTAAATTCTTAAAAGCATATGCGAAAGCAACACAATACTATTATGATGCTGTCCTCACAAAGGAAAATGGTGAGATTGTACCAGGGGAAAACTATGATGAGGTTATCGGGATTATTGCGGAGTACACTGACCAAGAACCAGCTATTATCGAACGTGGTCTACCATACATGGATCGCGATGGTCAGCTGCTTGCTTCGGATATCCAAACCCAAATCGATTGGTACGCAAAGGAAGAACTCATCGAAGCACCGATTGATGCAGGGGAAATTGTGAATACAGATCTTCTCGACCAAGCACTAAAAGAATTGGAGTAGTGAACAGCTATGAGCATCGTCATCGAGGATGTCGGAAAAATATTTATTGATTCGAAAAAGAAGGAAGTAACGGCATTAAAAAATATAAATTTCACCATTCAAGAAGAGGAATTTGTTGTCCTTGTTGGTCCTAGTGGATGCGGCAAATCAACCTTACTGAACATTGTAGGAGGGCTAATGTCCCCAACGAGCGGCAGTGTTTATTTTGAGGAAATCGAAGAAAACCCGAATTTAGGGATTGTTTTTCAAGAAATTGCTCTCTTCCCATGGCGCACGGTTTTTGAAAATGTCGTCTATGGTTTGCAGGAAAAAGGTGCCTCCAAGAAAGAACAACAGGAAATTGGTAATCACTATATTGATATGGTTGGGCTGAGTGATTTTAAGAATGCGTATCCGAAACAACTATCGGGTGGTATGAAGCAGCGGGCTGGCATTGCTAGAGCGCTGGCAGTAGAACCGGATTTATTATTGATGGACGAGCCTTTCTCCGCTTTGGATGCCCAGACCCGGACTCTCATGCAAGAGGAGCTGCTTACCATTTGGAATCGCACAAAATTAAGCACGCTTTATGTGACGCATAACATTGAAGAAGCGGTTTATTTAGCCGATCGTGTCATTGTATTATCAAGACACCCAGGTCAAATCAAACAGATTATTAACATTGATTTACCGAAAACAGGCAGAAATGATGAAAAGTACCGCCTACAATCAAGCAAGTATGCAGATGAGATTTGGCAGCTGATTCGGCATGATGCTGAAGAAGCACTAAAGGAGTGATCAGAAATGGAAAAACAAAAACAAGTCATTACGAATCGCGTTGCCTTTCTTGATAAAAAAGTTCCATTCTACACTTCCTTTTTAGGTATAGCCGGTATCCTGATTTTATGGGAAATCATATCTCGGATTGGAATCGTTTCCCCATTATTCCTGCCTGCCCCGTCTAACATTATTATCACGGGGTGGGAAATGTTTGTAAGTGGAGAGATATATGGGAACCTGACTGCGAGTCTCTATCGAATTGTTCTTGGCTATGCTATCGGAGCTACTTTCGGTATATTAATCGGATTGATTCTAGGATTTTTCAAAGTGGCAGATGCAATCGGAACACCGATCGTTTACTCTATTTACCCGATCCCGAAAATCGCTTTACTACCTTTATTTATCCTCTGGTTAGGAATTGGGGAATTATCAAAGGTAACCATTATTGCATTGGGGGTTTTCTTCCCAGTCGTTATTAATACCTTTTCCGGAGTAAAAAGCGTTGATCCGATGCTTATAAAGGCTGCGGTAACCTTTGGATCGAATCGGATTAATGTGATTCGTAAGGTAATTCTACCTGGCTCCCTGCCAATGATATTTGCTGGTTTAAAGCTTGCCGCAGGGACATCATTACTTTTACTTGTGTCAGCTGAAATGATTGCTGCTCAAGAAGGTATTGGTTCCATGGTGCTGCACTATGGAAATTTAATGATTACGTCGAAGCTGATGGTCGGAGTACTTATCCTGTCCCTCCTTGGTTTAATCTTTAATAGGGGCCTAAGGTGGTTGGAGAACAAGCTGATACCTTGGAAAGAATAACAAAACAAAAAGGATTAGCTGATGTTATAGAAACATCAGCTAATCCTTTTTGATTTTCAAGCCTAATATTTAATATCAAACGATTTAAACTGCGGATCTCCTGCTAAGGTTGTTACATCCATCCCCTGGACTTCAGCAAAACGCGATGGCCCTTTTTTAATCACATCCAAAAATAGCGATAGATTTTCTTCGTCGCCAAAAGCCTCCATAAGTACGCTGCCGTCATCCTCGTTTTTCACCCAACCGGTAATGTTATATTCGACTGCTGTATGTTGCGTAAAATAGCGAAAGCCAACGCCTTGTACATGACCACTTACGTTAACTCTTACGTATTCCATGCAGATCACCTCTGCCCCTATATTATCACAAAGGAATTCTAGAATAAATTTTCCTATTCTTCTTAGCAGAATAATGCAACACCATAGATTAACAACATACTCGCGACCCTTTCAGTTAGAAAACCTGGCATACGCCAAGATTTTGGGCGGGTACCTTAGTAACACTTATGCAAGTAAGGAAGTTTATGCTTTCTTACTTGCATAAAAAGACCAGCACTTTGATTTAAGTGCTAGCCTTTAGGTCCATGGGGACAGGTTCCTAGATTGTACAAATCATCCACATCCTTTTTTCGGGACTCTGACTTCCGAACAAGGGGAAAGGCATCTTCAAGCACCTTGACCATCATTTGAAACAGTTTGGAGTATAACCAATTTTTCTAATATGTAATATTACTATAAACACATTTTCAATCTAAAACTAATCTGCCAAATAGCACAATAAAAGGCGACTGCTCTTATTGTGCTATCGCACCCAATTAGTTGAAGGGTGAAAATACTCTTTAGAAAAAGCGATTAGTCTTTGTCGTTATCCTCTTGATTTTCAGAATTCTTGTCTGGCTTCCCCATAAAATATAAGAAACCTGCCGATGATAAAATAACTAACATAGTATAAACAATCCCCATTGGTATCCCCCCTATTGATTAGCTACTTACCCAACTATTCTGCCACTGCCAGTTAGAACAAGATAGGCTTTCAAATCGACGATTACCTTATTGTGTTAAAGCACCATAGTTAAACAGGCAATCTCTCTTAATAAAATAAAAAGAGAATTAGACATTTTTCAATCTAAATCCTCTTTTTTTAAGTTCCTGGGTACAATTTTAACTTCCCAAAATCAATGATGAAATTATATGATTTTAAAACATCTAATCCAATTAGTGCAGGGTGTTCTTTTGGTAACATTCCTACATCCACTTCAAAACTCTCTATTATAAATGCATCGATTTTTAAACTATCCATTACTTTTGTATAGAAAGGAACACTTCCTCCGATTCCATAGGCTTCATAAATCGTATCGACGTTCTCATAGTTAACCCCAATACTTTCTAATATGTCTGGTGAAATAACGGTATGGGATGATCCTGTATCCACTATAACGCCGCCTATTTTAAGAGACTTACCTCGATAAGTTACGATGAAAGAAGTAGTAATAAGCTGTCCATCATAAAGGAGGTTCATTAGATTTTTCTCACTTTCATCAAAGGGTCTCTACGAATATGGATGATAAAATCCTTATTGGCTGTGTGATAAACTATTGTACCTTCTTCCGCATTAAAAAACGCTTCATTTGCATCTTCATCTTTAATTGGACGGATTGGCGCAACTTCGTCAACAACTTTCTTGTCACCTTCATAATGGTAATCCAGTATAGAAACTAAAAGAAATTGATTAGGGAATAAATCTCTTGCTTCTTGCCATTTCATTTAAATCCCTCCCTTTTCTATAATTATATATGGATAGTATAAAATAGTCATATACTACAAGCTGAATAATACTATTTCCCATTAATAGGTCCATGGGACAAGGAACCTAGCCCCCCGGTGCTTTTGCCATAGTCGCGACATTTCTCGTATAAATCAATAATCCTTACACCCAATTGGGATTAATATTTCAAACTAAAGGGTAATATAAAATGGGAATAAAATTTTACTTGGAGGGAATGAACATGGCATTCGATAGGGTTGTAGTAATTACCGGCTCAGCACAGGGTTTAGGTAAAGGTATTGCAGAAAAATTAGGCGGACAAGGATACAAAGTTGTATTAAGCGATATTAATGAAGAAGTTTTAAATGAAACGTTAGAAGAATTTAAAGCTAAAGATTATGAAGTAAGTGCTGTAGTAGCAGATGTAACGAAGCAAGAAGACCATGAATCCCTGGTAAAACATGCTGTGGAAAAGTTCGGTAAATTAGATGTATATATCAACAACGCGGGTGTTGAAGGTGAAGTTGAACAAATTGAAAAGATCGCTCCTAAAAACGTTGATTTTGTATTAGATGTAAATGTTAAAGGTGTATTATTTGGTATTCAAGCTGCTGCAAAGCAATTAAAAGATCAAGGTCACGGCGGCACAATCATCAACGCCGCAAGTATTGCAGGTCACGAAGGCTTTGACTTCTTAGCGACGTATAGTGCCTCTAAATTTGCGGTTCGCGGTTTAACACAAGTTGCTTCTAAAGAGTTAGCAAAAGATAAGATTACCGTTAATGCATATTGTCCTGGGATTGCAGCAACAGGTATGTGGGATCGTTTAGATGAGAAATTTATGGATGTATTAGGTACTAAAAAAGGTGAAGCATTAGAACAATTCGCTTCTTCGATTTCATTAGGTCGTACACAAGAGCCAGAAGATGTTGCTAACTTAGTTTCATTTTTAGCTTCTGAGGATGCAAATTACATTACTGGGCAGGCAATCTTAACTGATGGTGGTATGGTCTACAGATAATCAATGATTTTTTTTAAAAGGTAAAATTACTATATACTTAATAGACCCCAATTTGAGCATTCCTCTGGTTGGGGTCTATTAAGATTAAAAGGTTCGTTTTCATTGTTATTAACACTTCCTCACTCTCCCAACAACTGATTATTAAATTTACCTTAGGTCCATGGGGACAGGTTATCGTCCCGTAGTTAACCTAAAAACTAATCGGGACTACAAACTGTCCCCTCGGTCCTATTGAATGAATCATTTTCTAGAACCCATCCTTATTTCATATAAAATTTACTCCCAAATCTTATTCCAATTGCGCATCAGTTTGTTGCAGAAGAAATCAATATTTGAATGAAGGATTCTCTCTTATATTCAAAAAGATTTCATCTAAATCCTTTCAAATTAATTCACTAATTCTAAACATCTTATTTAATTGTTTAATTAGTGTTTTACACCTAAAAACAGAACCTGTTAGTCCTACTTCATCCTTTTCCACATATTTTGTATAGTATATCATCATACGGCTATTGCCCCACATGCCCAAACTACCCATGTTACTAAACACTGTCAGGGCTATATAAAAAGATAGTGTCAGTTTGCCACTCCTTACTACTAGCGGACCCTAAAAAAGACCAACACTTTGAATTAACTAAAGTGCTGGCCTTTCATTACAGAATTTTACTGCACCGAATTCAAATTTCCAACAATATAGGAACAATCATCGGCTCCTTCCTCGTATGTTCTTTGACATATTGCGCGATGGCCCTTTTGATCTGTTTTTTCATGACATTCCTGGAAAATCGATTCGCTTGATGAAGCTCGTTAATTGTTTCTATCGTAATTCGATCCATTCCCTTTCGTAGTTCAGAGAAATTCTGATCGACAAATCCGCGAGAAATAAATTCGGGATCTGCGAGGACTTTTTCCTCCTGTTTATTCATTGGAATGATAATCATGAGCATTCCATCTTCAGAAATTTGTTTGCGATCCCGTAACACAAATTCCATATCCCCTACATCCACTCCATCAACATACGTGTTCCCACTCGGGATTGTTCTCGTACTGCGGGCAATCGAATTTTCAATATCCACAATATCACCATTTTTTAAGATAAACGTATTGCCCTCTTCTACGCCTACAGATTCTGCGAGCATCCGATGATGATGCAGCATTCGATATTCCCCGTGAATAGGTATAAAGTATTTCGGCTTCATTAAGGTAAGCATGAGGCGTAAATCCTCTTGGTAACCATGACCCGAAACATGCATACCGGAACTGCTTCCTGAACCATAAATGACATGTGCTCCGAGCTTATACAAGTTGTCGACAATACTGGTTACATTCTTTTCATTCCCGGGGATTGGACCGGCTGCAAGGATAACCGTATCTTCCGGTAAAATTTCTACATCGCGAAAGTTACCCGTGGACAGACGGCTAAGGGCCGCCATCGTCTCTCCTTGACTCCCGGTACATAAAATTGCCACCATCTCTGGAGGCAATTTATTAATATCCCGTGGTTCAATTAACATGCCTTCAGGAACTGTTAAGTAGCCACGCTCCATCGCAACTTTCGCTACATTTACCATTGACCGGCCAAGTAATGCCAGTTTTCGCTCGGTTTTCTGTGCAGCATGGACAACCTGTTGGATACGGCTGACATTTGAAGCAAAAGTAGATACAATCACTTTCCGCTTTGCCTTTATAAAGGTCTGTTCCAAATTTTTACCTACCATTTTTTCTGATGGAGTGTAACCAGGTCGTTCTGCATTGGTACTTTCCGATAAAAGAAGCAATACTCCTTTGTTGCCGATGTCAGCCATTTTGTGGATATCTGGTCTTTCATCAGTTGCAGGAGTCAAATCAAACTTGAAGTCTCCAGTATGTACGATCGTTCCATCTGGAGTGTCGAATACAATCCCTAAACAATCCGGAATGCTATGGGCCACTTTGAAAAAGCTAATATTCATTTCCCCAATTTGGGTTTCCGAATCGGAGTTGATTTCAATAAGCTCACTTTCTCGCAAAAAACGATGTTCTTTTAATTTGATTTCAAGTAACCCGAGTGTGAAGCTCGTCGCATACACTGGCACATTTACTTCTTTCAAAAAGAAAGGCACTCCGCCAATATGATCCTCATGTCCATGTGTAACGATCAAGGCACGTACTCTATCCTTATTTTCGATAAGGTAAGAAATATCAGGAATGATGAGATCAATTCCCAATAAGCTTTCGTCAGGAAACTTATTTCCACAATCGATAATTACAATATCATTTCCATATTCAATCGCGTACATATTCTTCCCAATCTCATGTAAACCGCCAAGGGCAAAGACAGATAAGACATTATCCTTTGTTCGCATATAAATACCTCCTGGTAGCAAATATGGTTTAGTATACCCTTGATTTTTGTTTTTAATTGCATGGGTACTGAACATCGTCCAAATAGTACCAGCTTTACTGGGGAGAGCCATCCCTGTAATAATGACCACTGCTCTTTCAGTGGATTTATGGGTATTTTTTAGATTAATAAACGTGAGGTTTTAAGGTTGTACAGTCAATGAATGAGTAAGAGATGTAAGTATGCGAAAAAAACGTATCCACCCTCTATCTATCACTAATGAGGTAATCTGCTTAGAAAATGGTTCGGAGGCTTGGTTTGTATTTGAACTAACGACAATAAATGATGCCTATAATCCTAGGTTATTTATTAACAGTAAAGATTACTTTTCGAAAGGTGAGAACGTGAAAGCGTAAAAGAGGTTGTGGGGAATTTAGGGGTGGTACTAGCAACGTATCCATCAGTCGAAAAAGGTTTTGAAACAAATTGAGTATGAAGTGAATAATCGCTTACCCAATCAATTTCCCCCTCATTTAACTCTAAGTACATTACATACAAGTTAATTGTCAATTGAATAAACGAAATATTTAAATAATATCAAGGAAAAAATATCCTCATTTTGGAACAGATTCTCAGGATGCCACTGAATACCAATGACAAATCGATGCTTTTTACTTTCAAAAGCTTCAATTATACCATCACTTGATTTTGCACATACCTCAAAACCATCTCCAATTTTTCGAACAGCCTGGTGATGATAGCTATTTACTTTAAAACGAGTTGCTTGGACAATTTTTTGATAAAAAGAGTTCTCAGTTACGTCAATGTAATGGGAGGTATGTGTTCGTGGTGCCTTTTGATAGTGTTGTAAAAGTGGTCTTTGAGATTGAGCATAGATATCTTGATGCATATCACCACCCGTTGCTAGATTTAAAATTTGGCATCCCCTACAAATTGCTAAAATCGGTTTATCCAATTCGAGTAATTTAGTAATTAGCAACATTTCAAAACGATCTCTGTCTGGACAAATTTCACCTAAATTAGGATGTGGTTCTTCTCCAAAAAGGGTCGGGTCAATATCGCCGCCACCTGTAACAAGTAATCCATCAATTAATTCAGCTAGTTGATTGATAGAATCTTCGTCGTCCAGGTTCGGTAAAACGACTGGTACTGCACCTGACTTAACGATTGATTTAATGTTATCCAAACCTGTAGTTAATAATTTTTCGTTTTTAATATCTGTCGTAATTCCAATTATTTTCTTCACAAAATTCTCCTCCAATGCCGTATTTTCTTTTTCGGAATGGCACCCGTTTCTTTCACATCATCAACCACTCTTCCAATATTGTTAAAAGAAGGGAGAATATTTTTATATAAAGATTCCCCTTCCCCCTCCTCTAGTAAACTGTTTTGTAGAACGCTCAAAGAGATTATTCCCTAGTTCTTCTTAAAGGAGCATAATTTGTTTACTTAACCCTCGTTGCGATATATGCAGGTTATTAGCGGCCTGACCAACTCTTAAAAATAATTTAAATGCAGCACTTTCATATCAACAAAGATATATCTACCAACTTAAGTACAGTTCTATGTTAATTCAGTCAAGAACAGATATACAATTCCTGTTTTGTTTGGAGGATTAATTGATTAAGTAAGACATCTAACTCTACACTACAGTTAATTGTTTCAATGTTTGTAAGCCCCTTGGCAGCTGCTATTTCATACATCTTTTTTCTCTTTTCCTCTACCTTAATGTATAGTTCTTTAACAGTCATATTATCCTCCAAAATAAAAGTCTAATTTTAAAAATTGTAATTAATCACTTCCAGAAAGTTTCATATCATCTTCTATGTTCGCTAGTATGGTATTATGGAATACATGTTCACCTACTGTTACTTTAATATCTTTTATAATTCCACTTACCCCTAAGTAAACTTCCGTTATTTTACCATCACCATTCATTACGGAGAATAAAGGTTCCCATTCATACACATATGTTGAGGGAGTAACATATACATTCATTACTTTACCAGTACAGTACGGTTTAACTTCATGAATTTTTTGAAACAACTTTCTTTCACTTCTAGATTGTATTTTTAGACCCATCCACGATAGAGACATGCTTCTGCCACTTTGCGGACTCCTACCATGTATGCAGCAGTTCGCATAGAAGCTGAATTTTCTAATTCTTCAGTCTTTTTTTGCATAATGTCCTCCAGTTTAAAGGTCTTAGTGTCTTACCCCAGAATCCCATTATTTTTATCAAAAAATTTTTTTACATTAATGAATTGATCAATCTTTTTGTTTTATAGGGATGCCTTCCTATCCAGGTTAGTAGACATCCCAATTTTGATGTTAAAACCCTTTAATTTACTTTTACAAATTTAACTGCATCAGCTATTACATACTTCCCATCCGATGCACTGCTACTCAATTCTACGTTACCATGAATTCCTGCCTCAAAAGGATATGCTGTATTACCAAGTTGAACCCACCGTCCTCCAGATACAGTCTGGTCTACAAAAACCGTTGTGGATCCTCCAGAATAATTAATAGTATATGGAGCCATTGTTGTTCTATTAGATGTTCCGTCTGGGAGCCAATAATATATTTCATAGTTCCCTGGATTTGTAATATACGGTGTCCATACAACTTCTTTTCCTGTTCCACTTGTTGATCGATATAAATAATTATCACCATAATAATTCGGCTGGGTACTAGAACTAGACCATTCAGAGTACATCGTTGCATCTCTATTATCAAGCTCAATATTATTGAGATCTCCAAACTCCACTATGATCTTTGCTCCTTTTAATGTTTCCCTCATTGAAAATTCATCATCCATTGAACCAGAACTTCCGACAAGGGCAATACTATATTCTCCATCACCTTGTTCAATAAATGATGGATTTAGAGGGATGTCAATCACTTCATTTTCATTTAGCTGCCCCGCGTTATATGTCCCATATGTTTTACCATCTGTACTCGGCTTTGTATTCCAAGTAACAGTTTGTTCATTCCAAGAGGAAGTTGTCTTTGTAACAAAGAAATTTGTATCACCTGCCAAACCATTGTCACTTTCCGTGAGTCTTAATTTAATAGACTGAATTGGTTTTCCTGTAACTCCTTTTAAATTGAATTTTAGATAAGATATACGATCATCATGCTGTACACTTAAGAAATTATTGTAATTACTATCAGGATTATCAGAACGAACATAAGCATCTTCAACTGCTGGGAATATACTTGTTTCACTTTCATAATACTCTTTCATTTGCTGTGCAACTGCCTTTTGCCACTGAATCATATCACTTTTTAATTCATTGAGTGTTCTTGATCCATCCCTAAGCTCAGTCATAAAGTTATCATATTGATCAAAAGCCCAATTTTCAATATCAAACGTATATTTCATAACACCTGATTCACCATAATATTCACCTGTTAACGCATAAGTATCAATATCATGGTCCGAGTTTCTTCCGCAACTATAGCCACAGGCGTTATCATCCGTATAGTCATAAACTTGGCGACGCTTTTCGTTGATGGATGAGTACATATCCATTAGTTCTTCAGGAACCTCACCTGCATAAGGAAAAATCGGTACAAAGATTCCCGCAGCTGGCTCTCCCAATGCTACCCAAATCGTAGTTAATCTTCCTTCATAAGGATCATCGATTTTCGATCCAACTAATACAGTTCCAAATGTAGATACAAAGCGATTTAAATGCCAACCTGTTGGCTTTTCCTCTCTAGGCAGATACCCAATATTCCTTGAGAGGGTTTCAATGCTATTTTTATCACCTAATGCATATGAACCAACATCTTTCTGAATAAAGTAGCGATAATCTTTTAAATGGGGGTCATCCATACGAATCCCTGCCCTTGGATATCGTTTCACAGCACTTGATGAATAAGACCAGTCATGTATACCATCAGGAATTGTACCCTCACTTGTTATATTTCCATTACCATCCACATCTGTAACTTGATTATCAACAAAATATGGAAAGCCATTTGATTTTGTCCAATTAACTTTTGAAAAATTAGTTCTCCAATCAAAACCACTATACTCACCATCTAACGGATTAGTTGTATCTTTATCATCATCATGTAATGCCGTGAAATATCCATTAGCATCTTGAGCATATTCTTCCGTTACATTATCACGAGTAAAACTATCACCATCAATCTCAAATGTAGCTGCATTTCCCCAGCGATCAAATACACTTATAATAGTAGAAGTATTTCTGGCAAAGCTTCCATTAAAGCCACCACCATCATTTGTATCTCTTAATATTTGTTCAACATCATCAATATGCTCAGCACGAGAAAGTATAATGTGATTTAAGTAGCCAGCTCTCATACCATTTTCTAAATCCTGTGAAACTGGAAATCCATTATCTTCCGCAAAACTTGAAGTTAAAGTATGCCCTGCAACCTGTACGAGTCCAAGCCCTCTGTCATTTGCCCCAACCCATGGTATCTGTATGCTTGTATGTTCATCAATTCCTGATGATCCAATTGCTGAAACACCTGAGTAATTGAAACTTGATAAATAACGATCCCCAGCTCCAAATGAGCTGCCATCAGCTTGATAGTGGTATGGTATAACTTTCCACCCGTCGCTTGTCGACCAATGATCTCTATTCTTCCATGCTACTGGACGACCGTCTGTTGTCGAATTCCCTGTAGCAATTGCTGAACTTGAAGCCCACGCTTTAGGTTGGAACAATGTCATAATCAAAACCAAACAAATAGTCGCTATACCGATAAAATTTAAGACATTTCTAATCTTCATTCCTCCCTCTCCTTTTCAAAGAAAATAACTTTTGCCTAAGAAAAAGCATACTTCCACCAAGAACTAAAATGATCAAGTTTACAATACACCATCCATTTATTAACCTTTAACCACCTCCTTTTAAAACATATCATTTAAAGAGTTTAAATTTTCAATGTTTCGGAGGTGCCTCCTCTCCTCGGATCGGCGACCCCGATTAATTCATTATCTTCATCTACGAACATTAATCCATGAACACCACCGTAAAATATATTAATTGGATGATACTTTACGTTATAACCATTCTTGGTTAATCTACTTTTGATTTGGCTATCTATATCCTCTTCCAAATACAAAGTGTAGTCATGGGCAAAAATTCTTGGCTTCTTTACTGCCTTTTCAAGCGACCAGTTATTTTGCAATGTCCTTAATAATATCCTAGTCAGCATAGTTGGTATTCTTTTTCCTCCGGCTGACCCAATTGTAAGAAAAGGTTTGTTATTATGGCATAATATTGTTGGCGCTATGTTGCTATGTGGGCGTTTTCCGGGTTTAATGACATTTGGTGAAGATGACGTTTTGGTAAAATTTCTCATTTGATTGTTAAGGAAGAAACCTGCTATGTTTTCACCACAACCAAAAAAGTCGCTGATTGTATTCGTAACGGAAACCATCATTCCATCTCTATCTACCACAGTAAAATGGGTAGTATTGTTAAAATCATTATTCTCTTTTGATGAGGCTACTTCAAAAGGGGTTTTATAAATCTCGTAAAACATATTCTCAATATAGTCACTGCTAATTATTTTTGAAGCATCAATGTCAACAAAATCCGGATCACCCATTGTACTTAAGCGGTCTAAATGTACCCTTTGCATTATCTGACTTAACCCTAAAATAAATTCAAAACTAGCATCTGCATGTTCATGCAACTTCATTTTTTCAACCATATGTAAAGCCTGAATCAACGTAACGCCAGCAAGGGGAGGAGGAGCTGATATAACTTCAAATTCCAAAAACCTACCAACAACAGGTTCCCTTTTTATTACTTTATATTTGTAAATATCAGAAACTTCCTGCCCGTTGATAAGGTTATGAATTTCCTTTGCTATTGGTCCTTTATAAAACCACTCTGAACCATGTCTTTTAATCTTCTTTAACGTTAAAGCTAATTTTTTTTGTTTTATAATGCTGCCAATTGGATGAGGAGTTTCATCAGAATAGAATTGCTGTAGTTTTATTTTAGATAAGTGTTTTGCTTCTTGCAGTCTACTATGGAGGATATCATTTAGTTCAAATCCTTCCTCAGCTACCAGAATGGAAGGTTCAATAAGTTGATCAAATGGGTATGTTCCTCTCTCCGAATGTATCGTCTCCATCCCTAAAACAAAACCAGGTATCCCAATGCTTTTACTAGTTTCACCAGATATAGGGGCCATTTCCCGATAATCATAAAATATCGGTTTGTCATTTACAGAATGAATAAGCATTACCCCTCCTCCCCCTATACCTGATGCATAAGGTTCCACAACCCCTAGCGTATAAGAAACAGCAATTGCTGCATCAACGGCATTTCCCCCTTTTCTCAAAATTTCAACACCAACGTCAACAGCCTTTGGATGTGCTGCACTAACCCCACACCATTTTTTTTTATGGTTAATTCTCATGTGAAGTACCATTTAAATCATTGATATGATAAGAATTTAAATAATGAATCATATCAACCAGTGATGCTATTAAAATTTTAAATGAATCAATTCGATTTAACGGATCTCTAAATTTTTTATTGATCTCCATTTGGAAACAAGGTACCTTCAATTCATGATGTACAAATGAGGTTATCGTCCCTTTATGTGTCGCTGCAAACATTTCATTCTCAAGAACATTCATGATGCCATTGTTACTGAAAATCTCTTTGATTTCATTAATAGTATTGCTACTCATTGTTTTTCCATGAATAGTTCCTAAATCTATATCAAAGTTTCTTTTTGACGATGCTCCATGTAGATCTATCACAAACTTAATATTGCCTTTCTTTATGATTTTCTCTAACTCTATCTTATATTTCCCTTCGATCACGTAATTAGGATCTTCCTCAGATGTTCTGGTTGAATATATACAATGACAGTCTAAAAGTTTTTGGGTAAATAAACCAATTGCTCCAGTATAATCATCTGAATCTTTTAATTTTCCATTCCGCATTTGAGCTACACTGTGGGGCATAGATAACAAAATTGGAATAGAGCCAAAGCTTTTTTCATAAGAATGCTTAGCTAATATATTTCCTTTATAATCATTAAGTGCGAATTGACTTTCATAGGCACTAGCGATGGACTTAAGCAGTTCCGTTTTCAAACTCTTTACCTCCTTGATGGTTAATAGGATAATGACATGCAAATTGGTGGTACGAGTGTAACCTTTTCATTTGAGGCTCTTCTCTTTTACACTTTTCCTCAGCATAAAGACATCGAGTATGAAAACGACAACCGCTAGGAGGATTTACTGGGTTAGGAACATCCCCTTCTATAACCGTCTGTTTTTTGTTACCCCTTAATTTTGGGTCTGGTACAGGTATAGCTGATAGCAATGCTTCTGTATAAGGATGTTTAGGGTTTTTAACAATTTCATTTTTATCGGCAATTTCTACAATCTTCCCCATATACATAACCGCAATTCTGTCACTGATATATTTGACTGCCGGTATACCATGACCGATAAAAATGTAGGTTAAGCCCAGTTTCTTTTGAAGATTTGATAATAAATTTAATATCTGAGCCTGAATGGAGACATCCAATGCGGAGATAGGTTCATCACATACAATTAGTTTTGGATTTAGCGCTAATGCCCGTGCTATACCAATTCTTTGACGCTGTCCTCCACTAAATTCATGCGGGTATCGGTATGCCTGACTTTTATTGAGCCCTACTAAATCCATCAAACTATAAACCTTGTTTTCAAGCTCCTCACCTTTTGCAATTCGGTATGTTCTCAAAGGCTCTGCTATAATATCGAGTACCTTCATACGTGGATTTAATGAAGAGAAAGGATCTTGAAAGATCATTTGGAAATCTAACCTTTTTTTTCTTAATTGATTTGCCGATAAATTACTCATATCCTCGCCCTCAAATAAAATCTGGCCTTCTGTTAGCGGAAGCATTTGCATGATAAGGTTGCCCAGCGTAGATTTCCCGCACCCAGATTCGCCAACTATACCAATCGTCTCCCCCTTTCGTACACGAAGACTTATATCATCAACTGCTTTAAGATAGGATTTATTCTTTAAAAATGAATTCGAAATATCGTAATATTTTTTAACATTCTTTAATTCCAACAATATTTCATCATTCTTTCTAATTAAATCATTCATTTTAATCTCTCCTCTATTACTTTCTCATGAAGATAACAGCGCACTTTTTGTTTTTCCTTTATTGTAAATAGCTCTGGATCTTTTTCTTTACATTTTTCATGTGTGAATTTACATCGAGGATGAAATTTACATCCTGTAGGTCTATTTTGTATAGTCGGTACCGTTCCTTCTATCGCAAGCAGCTCTTCGGACTCACCATGAATCTTTGGTGTGCAATCAAGTAAACCTTTTGTATAAGGATGTTCCGGTTTCTCAAAAAGATCATATACCGTTGACTGTTCAACCACTTGGCCAGCGTACATAACAACCACACGATCAGCCATCTCTGCCACTACTCCTAGATCATGTGTAATTATTAATATCGTGGTTCCTTCTTCTTCACTTAGTGACTTCATGAGGTTTAGTATTTGTGCTTGAGTAGTAACATCTAAGGCAGTAGTAGGTTCATCTGCTATAATTAATTTTGGCCGGCACGATAAAGCCATTGCAATCATAACTCTTTGTCTCATTCCTCCACTGAGCGTATGGGGATAAGAGTAGTAGACTTTTTCAGGTCTTGGGATACCTACTCTGTTTAAAAGTTGGATTACCTTTTCTTTTGCTCGTTTTCCTTTCTTTTTTTGATGTAGCTCGATACTTTCCTGAATTTGTTTCCCCACAGTAAGGACAGGGTTTAAGGCAGATAAGGGCTCTTGAAATATCATAGATATTTCGTTTCCTCTAATCTTTTTTATCTCTTTATCAGTCATTTTAAGCAAATCTTTACCTTCATATAGGATTTCTCCAGTTACGACTCTCCCTGGGGACGGCACTAAACCCAAGATGGATAAAGCCGTAACGCTTTTACCACTCCCCGACTCTCCTACAATTGCGACTGTTTCTCCTTTTTTTATGTCTAGTGAAACATTATCAACCGATGGAACTTGACCTTCCTCTGTATAAAATACAGTTTTTAAATTATTTATCTGTAATAACTTGCTCACGGCTTACGCCCTCCTTGGTACTCCATAAGGATGAAATCCAAAATCTCTTTTTAGCAGAGTCTATTTCATAAGGATATTGAATATTATCCGTTACACTTCAGTACGTGGGTCCAGCACATCACGTAGCCAATCCCCAAATAATATAATACCTAATACCGTTACTGTTATTGCAATTCCAGGAAATGTTGCAACCCACCAATTAGTGGCGAGATAATCTCTACCTTCACTTAAAATCGAACCCCAAGATATACTTTGAGGACCCAGACCCAAGAAGCTTAAAGATGATTCTGTAATAATACTTGTCGCTACATTTATCGTCGATATGACAATGATTGACGAAAATACATTTGGCAGCAAATGTCTCGTCATAATAAATGAATGCCTTACTCCCATTGTCTTAGCCGCTTTAACATATTCCCTTTCTTTTAAGCTTAATACTTCACTTCGTACCACTCTTGCGTAGGCGATCCAACTTGATACACCAATTACAAAAATAATAGTTAGTAATGTTGGGTTCATAAAGCCAAGAATTACAAGAGCTAATAGTATACTGGGAATAGCAATTTGGGAATCTACTATTCTCATTAGTAAGCTGTCTACCAAACCACCATAGTAACCAGAGATTAACCCTACTGGTATCCCAATTAGCCCAGCAACCAAAACTGAACACACACCAACAAGCATAGAAATTTGTGAGCCATAAATGATTCTACTAAAAACATCTCTACCCAAATTATCAGTACCCAATAGATAAGTACTTTCTCCTCCGTCTAACCAAATGGGTGGTAAAGAACTCTTTCCAAGATTCACCTCAGTAGGATCATGAGGAACAATCAAAGGAGCGAATATCGCTGTAAATGTAAAAAGTATGATTATAATAACTCCTATTAAACCTACTTTACTTACAAGTAACATTTTTACCCATTTCATGAGGGTTTTCCTTTTAGATAAGTTAATGAACATTTGTGCACCTTCCCTAATTGTACTTAATTCTAGGATCTACAACCCGGTATAATAGGTCCGCTAACAGATTTACTACTATAACAAATACAGCGATTACAAGGACACATGCTTGAACTACTGCCATATCTCTTGCATGTATTGCTTGTATAATTAATTGCCCTAAACCAGGCCAAGAAAACACTGTCTCTGTTATAAGTGCACCACCAACTAATGTAGAAATTTGGAGTGCGATGATCGTTATAACAGGCAACATAGAATTTCTTAATGCGTGTTTAAAAATGATCACAAAACTTCCTAACCCCTTACTACGGGCTGTTCGAATATAATCTTGACTAAGTACTTCTATCATATGCGAACGTAACATTCTAGTTAATTGAGCTGCCATGGCTGTTCCTGCTGTAATTGCTGGCAATATCAAGTGATATATAGTACCTTTTCCAGATACCGGTAACAGTTGCAATGTAACTGAAAACAATAATACCAGCATCATCCCCAACCAAAAGTTTGGCATTGCCTTACCTAATATAGATGAGCTACTAATAAACAAATCGACAAATGTATTTCTTCTAATCGCTGACCACACCCCTAATGGAATCGCAATAATCGTAGAAACAATAATCGATGCAATCATTAGTTCAAAGGTAGCTGGCAATCGTTCTAATACAATTCCTAGTGCTTCTTGTTTGTATATAAACGATTGACCAAAATCTCCGTTTACCGCATTTAAAAGAAAAATACCATATTGTACGATGAATGGTTTATCGAGTCCCAGCACTTTACGCATGTTTTCAATTTCTGCTTGTGATGCATCTTCCGGTAACATTAAGGCGACAGGATCCCCTGAAAGATAGACAAATAGAAAGACTAAAAAAGAAACAATAATTAAGACTGGGATAACTTGAAATAACCTTCTAATAATGTAAGTCAAATACATTCACCACCTTTTTAGAATATTTGCGAGAGGAATTGAGTTAAAATCATTCCTCTCGTAAATTATGAAATAATTATTGAATAAAATCTTCGATGACAATCATACTGTCAGTTCTAGGAGTAAAATTCACCTTATCACTAGTCCCGTATACTTCATTTTGTAGATATAGATATAGGTGAGGTCTCTCCTCTGCTACAATTTCTTGTATTTTTTGATATTGCTTGCTTCGAACTTGAGTGTTCATATTTGTATGGGCTTCATTCCATAAATCGGCTATTTCTTGATTTTCATATCCTGCACGCTCTTTTCCTGTTTCTGTAGCAAATTCCTCAAGAGCAATTGAACCATCAAATAATGAGTTACCATAAGCTGCGAAATATAGATCTCCAAAATCACCAGTATTACGCATTTCAACAAAACGGCTATATTCAACAAATTGAACATTCACATTAATTCCAGCTTGCTTTAGCATAGCGGCAATTGTTTCATTTACTTCTTTTGACTTTAAATAACGGTCACTTGGAACTGTAAGAGTAATATCTACACCATTTGGGTACCCTGCTTCTTGTAACAACTGTTTTGCTCTTTCAATATCATATAGTTGTGTATTGAATAAATCCGGGTTTGAACCAAAATTTCCCGGAGTAACTCTCGTTCGAGTAGGTGTTGCCTCTCCTTTTAACACGTGCTCTGTAATTGCTTCATTATCAATAGCTAACTCTATGGCTTCACGCACTTTAGGATCAGAAGTGACATAACCTTCTCTATGTTGTATCCCTAATAAAGCTACACGTTGGGATGGAGCAGATGTTGCTGAAACTCCCTCAGCATCCTCTATTCTTGTTATATCGTCAGGGGTTAAGTCAGTAACTATGTCAACACCTCCTGTTATAAGCTCATTAATACGAGTCATTACTTCAGGGACAACTCTGAATACAACCTGGTCAACATCTTGGATATTTCCTCCATAATAATTTTCGTATGGTTCTAAAATGATACGATCATCTCGGCGCCATTCTACAAACTTAAAGGCACCTGAGCCAATCGGATTGCTTAAGAAATGGTCCCAACCATTCTCTTCAATATATTTTTGTGGCAGTATCCCAGACCCAATGCGTGAAAGAAGATTGATTAACGTTGGTTGAGGGCCATCAGTAATGATCTGAAATTTATGGTCATCTAACACCTTTACTTCCTTAATGACTTTCAATCTAGAATGTTCCGTTAACGCTTCATCCTTGGCAACTCTTTCTAATGTAAATTTAACGTCATTAGCAGTTAAAACATCTCCATTATGGAAAGTAACTCCTTCTTTTAAATCAAACTCCCAAACCTCATCGTCTATGACTTTATAGTCTTTTACAAGGTCAGGTTGAACCTCCATCTCCTTATCACGTTTAAGTAAGTAACTGAAAATATTAATATGGACAGCTTCTGTGATGATTTGGTTATGGTCATGGATGTCAAAGGATTTAATATCAGTAGGAATACCAATTACTAGTGTCCGATCTTCCTCATTATTACTTTCTTCCACTTCATTACTATTTTGTCCAGCTTCTTCATTTGTACTACCACTAGAGGTAGAGGTTGAACTTTGCCCTCCATTACATGCAACTAATACAACTACTAGAAATATGAGTGTAAAAACCTTTATAGATTTCAACATTGTACTCCCCCTATTAATTAATTAAATTTATTTTTTCGTCTCGATGACTATCATGATGATGCAAGAAATTCAAAGCATATTGTGATAGTAATGCAGCTCCTAGCGAAAGTGCTTCTTCGTCTATATCAAACTTTGGATGATGAAGAGGATAAGATGTTTCTTCATTACATCTTGTACCAAGTCTAAAAAATAAGCCCGGAACCTTTTGCGTATAATATGAAAAATCTTCTCCACCCATCGATGGATTTATAATCGAGAAACTATCTTCTCCTAAAATTTGGCTGACTGTTTGTTTAAATTTCGGTATTAGTGCCTCATCATTTACAACAGAAGGATAGCCATGATGATAGTTAAGTTCAAATGTAGCATCGAAACTGCTGCATATTCCCCTTACTATATCCTCAATTTTCTGTTTTACTTCATACCTCAAACTCTCATCTAGCAATCTTACAGTACCCTCTAATGTTACAGACGACGCTATAGCATTGTAGGCTGAACCACCACTTATCTTTCCGATTGTTAGAACACTAGGACTAAGAGGATCAATTTGACGACTTACGACTTGTTGTAATGCATTTACAATGATCGATCCAATAGCTAACGCGTCAACAGCCATATGTGGATGAGCAGCGTGCCCTCCTTTTCCAATTATTGTAAGATTGAACCTATCTGAAAAAGATGTGCAAGGACCCGGGCAAATTGCAACTCTCCCTGTTTTTTCATTTGGATATACATGTAATCCGACAGCTGTATCAACCTTAGGATTCTCTAAAACACCTTCTTCGATTACTTTTTTTGCTCCAGCTAATCCCTCTTCCGCTGGCTGAAAAATAAACTTCACATTACCTCTTTCAATACCATGATCTTTAATTACCTTAAGAGCACACAGTAAAATGGACGTATGTGCATCATGTCCACAAAGATGAGCTTTACCATTTACTTTGGAAGCATAATTCACTTTCTTTTCATCATTAATAGGTAATCCATCGATATCAGCTCGTAATAGGATGGTAGGACCTTCCTTTTTTCCTTTAATCAACCCAACTAGACCCGTACCTGCAATTCGTTTCACATTATTGATATTGAATTCGTTCAACTTTCTTAAGATAAAGTTAGAAGTATTGAATTCTTCAAATCCCAATTCTGGATATTGATGTAAAGTTCTTCTCCACCTCCTTACCTCCAAATCCATTTTTTTTGTTTTATATAAAAGTTCATTCATTCCCCACACCTCCTCCACATCTTGAAATCGGTTTCATTTTATAATTTGCATATGAGGTGTAATGGCGCCATCAACCTTGAACTAATGGTATATGTCTTTTTTTATGTCATCAACTGTCAATAATTTACTTAAATTTTCAGAATATAATTTTCTAACTTTAATTCCTTTAAAATTGAGAATCTTAATGAGATAAACCCGCCATTATTTTACTGAATATTTATTACAGAGTAAAAAAATGACGGGGAATATTCTTGGGGCTTGAAGCTATAATTTAAATTTTATTTTATCTATAATCAATTCATTAATACATGACCAAGAGCAAACTGGAAGAATTATGGTATTTGATGTAAGGAGTTCTCGTTTAGAAAAATTCACCAAATAAACGGCTAAAATTCAGCACTTTACTTTTAGCCTGAATACTGCCATCAGAATTTACCACTCTTGACATGTTATTTACCACAAAGTGCCACAAAATATACCATCGATTGCCAATGTATTTACCATAAATATGTAGAAGTTGTTTAATGCAAAGTAAAAGTTAAGAATATTGCCATGAAGTTAATCCAGTCTTGCCATGTTTTTGATCCACTTATGAAACAATTTTGAGCCACCGTTGCCCATAGAGAGAGTCAGTATACTTGATGCTGTTATAGCAACAATCCCACCACCCTTGACCTTGTTTGTGTCCATGGTAGTGGTTTGGATGGCGGATGGCGATAAAACAGCTTATAGGGCTCCATCCGCATTAGCAGCGTACCACGGACAATCACTTCTAAGTTCCGCTGGTGGAGCCCCGTCCCCTTCCAGCGGAACTTAGAAGTGGCACGTCGGTCAAGGGCAAGCAGCTAAAGCTGTGGTTAAGATAGTGTTATATTCTAGTGAGTGGATCACCTTTGTCTTAATTGGCTCATTTTCTTGTCACAGGTGCATCCAAAAGATGGCATAACTGGTTCAATCGGTTGGCTGTAATCACCTTCGGACGAGAACTACCCGTACATACGGTGATTTCTCCTAGACTGATTTTGTTATGATGTAATTCCAAAATCTTTCGATAATGTATCAAACAAAAAACCTCCTATTTAAAAGTGTCACACCACCATAGGTGTGTTCACTAATTATATAGGAGGTTTGAACTGGTAAACAGTTTGGCAATCGTTGGTAAATTCCTCGTCATTCTGTGGTAAATAATATGGCAGAGGTGGTAAATTTCAGTGGCTGTAATCATTAGCCGTCTCTTTTATTTAAATATATAACGTCTTTAAATCAAACAACCCTGTCATTTCTGCAAATAAAGATTAATTTCTTAACCTTTACGTTCTAATCTATAATTTGAAGGAGTTACACCCGTAACCTTTTTAAAAACACGGCCAAAGGTTCTTTCAGTATATCCAACGTTTTCAGCTATTTCGTAAATTGAATATTTTGTATTTTTAAGCATGTCTTTCGATTTTTCGATTTTTATTGCTGAAAAATATTCAACGAAACTTTGACCTGTTAGCTTCTTAAATAACCGGCTTAAATAGCTAGGATTTATATCAAAGTGATTAGCAACTTCCCCTAATGTTAATGGCTCAGTAACATTGTCCATAAGGAACCTTTTTACCGAATTAATCGTATTTACTCCACTATTCTCACTTTGTTCCATAATTTTATCAAAAAAACCAGGTAAGATATCCTTTTCAAACATTTTCTTAATATCATTTAATGTTTTCTTTTCGAATAATTGATTATGGAAATCATGTTTTATTTTCACTTTATCATCTTTACAATTTTCATCTAAAATACGATACAAAGAAATATATAACATCGTAAATGCATGATAGATTGACTTATAATTATAAGTTTGCTTCCTAATAAATTTGATAAAATTATTTAACTCAGTAAGAGCGATTTCTTGATTATTGTTTTTTACTCCTTTAAGTATTGATTCTTCTATATGATAAGGATAAATTAGGAATTTGGTATATTGCATTTCATCATAACTAATAACCTGGTTCATTCCTTTATTTAACCTAAATCTTAATGCCTCTTCTGCATTCAAAAAAGAAGTTTTAATCTCATCCGCACTTTCTGTTAAAGTCCCTATTCCAATTGAACTTTGTATTTTTAGATGTTTGTTGATTACTTGGTGTGCCGTATTAACAAGGTCAATGAGTTTTTGCTTATCTTGAATATGCTTTTCTCTTTTAGGTATCGGTAACAGCACTACTAATCGTTCCTGCAATGGAAGAAAGAACGGATACAAATTATATTGACTTAAACAACCAGAGATAACGTCACCCGCTTTTTCATGAACTAGAAAAACTGAGTCTTTCTCAACCTTTTCATATTCTATAACCAAAACAATATAGTTGTATGATGGATCTATTCCTACTTCATCAAGGTAATTGTTTAACTCATTAACATTTAAATCAGTAAATAACCATTTACTTAAAAATGCTTCGAAATTATATTTTCGACTTTCTATAAGTTCTTTATTTATGTTTTTTACCTTTTCATTCATATTACTAATTGTTGAAGCTAAGAGAGCCCATTCCTTTATTAAACCCTTGCGCTTTTTAACACTTAATCCTTTTACCAATTGTCTTAAAGGAGAATAAAGATAGATAGATGCACAGAATACCACCAACAACGCTATTAATAGTACGATCAAAGCGGTTAAATTTAAACTTTGCATAAAGTCATTTTTTTTATAGAACAATGATTCAAATGGGACTTCATATAATATTAACCATTCACCCGAATGGATTTTTGCGTGGAAAAGGATAACTTGGTTTCTTTCGTCTATTAGGAATCCAACTGGATCCGTGTGGTTAAGCATGGATAGGAATTGTGTATTGTCGACAAAGAGACTAGCATTTTCTTCTTTTTTATGAAAAAGGACATTTCCGTTTGACTTGATAATTTGATAATTTGATTCTTCAACTAAATAATAAGACTCTAAACTTTCTGTAAGAAAAGCTTGGTTTAAATTTATAGTGAAATATCCTTGTGGAAAGTTTGATATAACAGGTAATGGTTGAACATAAGAAATAGTATTATTTACGCTATTAATATTCCAAGTTGTTTTTCTCAAAGCTTCAACTGTTTGATAAAATTGCCTTTTATTATCAGAAAACTTATCTAATGTATCTACACCATTTGCAGTAGAAATTAATAATGATGACCCTGGAATAAATAATTCTACACTTTGTATTTGATTAATTGTCTGAGAAAATTGATTTAAACTTTTTGAAATTGAAAATATTTTTTCGTTATTATTTTCTAATTCTCTGTCATAAATTGATTCTATTACATCTTGGTTTAATACGATTTCTGTTGCTCTCTTTTCAACTTGATTCAACTCATTCTGTAACCGATCTTTGACTTGATTAATAATTTCAACACTATTATCTATAGCTTCTCTTTCAAGATAATTAGCTGTTTTGATATAAAAAGAAAAAAACACTAATAAAAATATGAAGACCACGCTTCCACCAAGTATGAGAAGCATTTTAATTAAATATTCCCCTCTAAAATACTTCATTTCTCACCTCAATTTTATTAAAAGTAATAATTAAAATGGTTCTTCTTACTTTTTCAATGCTTTAATGATATAAAATATGTTATCGAGAGATTTATGGCGTAAAAATGGAGATTTACGAAACCTAAGTCCCGCACAACCCAGCTACCTTACTAGACGCAGGAGTAAAAGCCCATGGGATGGATACCACTAGTTGTTCGGTATAGCATGTTTTATAGGTTGCATTTTTACTTTACACCATTCAACTCATCATTGGATGGTACATAGGATTTCCCTATTTCTAACTTTAGACCTTTACATTAATCAGCCGTGGGGCATATCCATTGGCATACCTTTTACGAAGAAATGGCTGTAGCATTCGTTGTGTCAATCCACCTGTACTCCAAATCCGTTGCCTGTCAGCTAAGACGCATGCAGGAGTGTGACTGACGGAGGGTTTCAAGAAACATGATTCTATCATTTCTCATCTTTGGTTGTATAGTTGGAATTTAGAAAAGAATTCCCTTTTCTTTCTGCACAAAAATGCTTATGACAAAAAATTGTCGTGCTTCTCCCTTAGTTAAAACCCCCATTTTGCAACCTTCAAAATTATTTTAACATAAATATTCAGAACATATTATAAAATAAAGAAAAAATAAACTATTTATTATATTTTTCGTCTAACAGTCCAAAAATGCATTCCAAAATTTATTGGTAGAATAGATATTGTAACCTTCTGTTCTTACAATACTTTGCATGTTCGCTCAATTTCAGTGTCACCCTCCCGTAGCACAGTTGGTTCGTTTCAGGTTGATGATTATCAAAAAAATCGTTTCAAAATGTTTTTCTCCGTATATTAAAAATACCACCGCTAGAAACGCTGTGGTATAGCCAAATAATTATACTTTATCTTTAGAAAAAGGGTCAGACTCCTTCACGCTAATACTTAAGAGAAGCAACGGACTGACCACAAATTCTTAACCTCAATTTAATTTATATTCCCCACTATTTACTTGATTTGTTCTTACAAAAAGAATGACTAACCCACAAACAAATGCGCTTATTCCCATTGCAATAAAGGCCACATTGTAATCACCGCCAAAAACAGTAATTAAATATCCAGTAATGGTAGGAGACAGAAAGCCTCCAACAGTTGAACCCATATTGACAATAGCAATTGAGGACCCGATCACTTCGCGCCGAATCAATTTATGTGGCCAGCTAAACAGCGTAACGTAGACTGCATTGGATGTAAGTGTAAAAAGAAACATCATGATAATCGAAATAACTAAGCTATCGGCAATGGCAAAAGTAATACACGCAAGTCCACAAACGATAATAGCAGTTAAAGCAAACCGCTTATCCTTTCCTTTAAAAACTTTATCGACTATAAAGCTTGAACTAAGTGCACCGGCACTCATTAAAATTGCATTGATACCCAAAATAATACTTATTGCTCTTAAATCAAATCCAAAATCCGCCTCATAGAGGGATGGCAGCCAGGAAAGGTAGCCGTATAAAACAATATTTAGAAAAAGTAGTGCAGTAAATAGAATAAATACATTCTTATCTTTAAAAACAACACTGATTGGAACCTTTTTCTCTTTTTTCTTTTTTTCCGCGTTTGGGTCCTTTTTCTCTTTCGGAAAGAAGATCAAAATCATAAGAATCGAAACAGCAAATAATATAGCTAGTCCGAAGTAGGCATAGCGCCAGTTCATATTAATTAACGAGGATCCTAGTGTAAATGCAAGAATGCCTCCAATACCAGATGTTGATAAGATCAATGACTGGACAAACATCTTTTGTTTTGGCTTAATGGTATTTGCTACAACCTTTGCCGAGCTTATCGGCACTCCAGCATGCCCAAGCCCTGCAATTAATCGGATAACCATCAGCAATATTAATGAGCTTAAAAATCCAAAGAAAAGGGTTGCAACTAGAATCGTACCAATTGAAATCAATAATACTTTTTTCGGTCCAATTTTGTCAGAGAGCCATCCGCTTGGAAATTGCATCACGGTATATCCTATGAAGAACATACTCATTAGCAGGCCTGATTGGCTGGCATTTAAGCCCAACTCTGCTTCCATTGGAATGATTGCTGCTGCAATCATATTTTTGTCCATATATGTCAATGCATATCCAAACATAATAGCAACAATCAGCATGACATTATTTGGGGACTTCTTTTGATCCATTTATTCCACCTCTAAATTTTCTAGTTTATCACAGGTTAACTGGCGACAAGCCCCTTTTCGAACAGAATTCGGGAATAATAAGTATTGTTTATAGGAAAAGAACAGCAAGTCAAACTCCCGATTCGTATAAGTGCCTGTGAGTCTCTTTTTGTGGTGCTGACAATAATAGGAAAATGAAGAACCCCCACTAACTGGAGGTTCACATTATCTATAATACCCTAAAACGACATTTTAAGAAAAGAATAAAGGAAAATTTTCTATTACTTGTCGATAATCTTTAGGATACATTAAGAACCCTTATCTTAACGAGGAAGAAATGTATTCAACCATTTCTCTTGCTGCATATGTAACATACTTATCTTTCTTTAATATAATTCCTATCCTCCAAATGATGGGTGGATCAACGATCGGAATCGCTTTTATGTCACTTTGGTCTACTTTTTCTGCAAGGGAACGAGGGAGAATGGAGATGCCAAGGTTCTGTTTAACCATTTCCGTGATAAAATCCCAATAGGTACTTTGGTAAGAAACATGTGGGTGAAATCCTGCTTGTTTGCATTCCTGTATAACTTGTTGATAGAGAGTGGAATCATCTTGAAAATGAACAAATGATTCATCTTTTATCTCTAGTAAGGAAACCTTCTCTCTAGCAGCGAGAGAGTGAGAAGAATGAACAAATAACATCATATCTTCCTCCACAAAAGGAATAACATCAAATTCCTCCTCTACAGGTATTGCAACTACACCCAAATCAAGTATTCCCTCATTAACAGCTTGCTTCAGTTTAATTGCTCCTTTTTCTACTATTTGAATCGAAATTTCGGGATATAAATCTCCAAAACCTTTAAGTATTTTTGGGAAAAATAAATATCCGAGAAGTGGAGGAATTCCTATTTTTAACTTTCCTTTCTTCAAATTCATCATATCACTTAAAAGGTCCGATAAATTTTCAATCGATTCTAAAATCTTCTGCCCTTCCTCAAATACAATTTCTCCTGCAACAGTTAATTCAATTTTTTTTGCTGAACGATCAATGAGTTCCACTTTTAACTCACTTTCTAGATTCTTTACCATTTTGCTAATTGTTGGTTGAGATAGGCATAAAACTTCAGCTGCACGTGTAAAACTTTTTTGCTTTGCCACTTCGATAAAATAATATAATTGCTTCGTATCCATTTTTTGGCTCCTCATAACTTTATATCATTATTATTATGTATAGTATTCATTTTATCTATAATTAGCTTAGTTGTACACTATCTAGAAGCGAAACGTATTACTTATAGACAAAATGCATAGGTTTTATAATTTAAATTCATTTTACTTATGAAATATTATCTGTTAAATTAATTTATGTTAAAGCAATTAATGAAATATAGCATTAAGATATTGACTTCGATTATTGAAAACGTCATCAAAATGACCTGGTGAGTGGTTACACTAAATGAGACTGTAATAGTAGTCTAAAGGGGATTGATAACGTTACTATTTCGTATTCACAATAAATGATCAACACAAAAGTTTTACCATCATTAAAGTATTTATTTGGATTTCTGAAATTTTTTCGCTAATTATCCTTAATTAATAATACCTGAAATAATCTATTAGTAATTAAAACATTAATGAAAGGAGGTGTGCATCATGAGAAGCTCTCAAAGTTGTAGGTTGGAACCATGAGATTGCTAGTTTACTGTAAAACAATGGATGTAATGAAAATTAGTCAGGATATTGACTGCTTACTTAATATCCGTAACAACTAGAGAATGGGAGAAGGGCAGAGTGGACATATTAGGTATCATTGGAATATTGTTAGGTATTTTAACAATCATTCTATTTATTATAAAAAGATTTAATATCATCATTGCAGCACCGATCGCAACGATCGTTGTGTTACTGTTTAACGACGTACCGATATTAGAGACCGTATTTGGCCAAGAAAATTCTTATATGACGGCACTTGCTGGGTTTATTGCAGCAAATTTCGCTATATTCCTATTAGGTTCGATTTTAGCGAAATACATGGATAAAAGTGGGGCAACGATTTCCATTGCAAATAGAGTATTGTCAGTGGTAGGAACCAAAAATCCGTACAACGCGTTAGTGGCATTATTTATCATTTCAGCCATCCTTACTTACGGTGGTATTAATGTATTTGTTATCATATTCGCATTAATTCCGATGGCTAAACCGATCTTCAGAGAACTTAATATTTCGTGGAAATTAGTTGTCATTCCAGTGTTTGGCGGGACTTCAACGTTTACGATGACAATGATGCCCGGGGCACCTTCCCTACACAATATTGTGCCTTCAACAACCTTGGGAACCACATTAACAGCTGCACCGCTTATCGGAATTGTAACTTCCATCGTAGCGATTGTCTTCATACTAGTATTTATGAAATTATCGCTTTCCAGAAGCTTGCGTAAAAACGAGACATTTAATGTGGATGAGAAGGCTGGAAGTAAAGATGAGATATCTAAACGTGAACTTCCACCATTTATTATAAGTTTACTGCCTATCGTCGTGTTATTAGGCATCATATTACTATTTAGTTCTGTGAACAACATCATTATTGTCGCTTTAATAGTTGCTATTCTTTTGAGTGCAATTCTTTTCCGAAAACAAATTGCCCAGCAAAAAGAGGTATTGAATCAAGGTGCTAATGAATCATTATCATCAACGATTACAACTGGTAGTACAATTGCATTTGGTAGCATTGCAACAAGTGTTCCTGCGTTTAAGGGTGTATTTCAAGCGATTCAATCCATTCCAGGACCTCCCATCCTCTCATTAATGATTGGTACAGGTCTTATAGGCGGTATTACTGCTTCTGCTGTTGGCGCAATTGGCATTTCTGTTGCAAATTTTGCCCCTATTTATTTGGAAATGGGATTAGATCCGGAAACGATTCACCGCGCAATCGCAATTGGTTCTGGAGCTCTATCCATTGTGCCTTATTCTGGATTCTTGATTATATTCAACAATATAACGGGATTAACGATGAAAGACACCTTCAAAAATGGATTTATCAGTATAAGTGTTACCCATTGGATTGCAATGGCCGTTATCGTAGTCATGGCATTGTTTGGTTTAGCTTAAAGCATAACTGTAGAAAGCTTTTATATCTGATACGAATTATTCAAGTTGGACACGGTATCAAGAACTTTATACTAAAGTTTTTTATGTATAGATTTCAATACTATGAAAAAATATATTACAATATGGGAGGAATTAAGCATGAGCAAAAAAATTGGATTTGTAGGATTAGGGACAATGGGCTTTCCAATGGCGGTTAATTTAAAGAAAGCTGGTTTTGAGGTAATCGGTTATGATGCTTTTAAAGGGGTCTATGAAAAAGCAGAAGCTGCAGGATTAACCATGGTAGAGACCTTAAAAGAAGTGGCAGAACAAGCTGATGAAGCGATTATATCCATGGTTCGTGACTATGCTCAAAATGTTGACATTACTTTTGGTGAGGATGGTCTACTATCTGCCAAACCTAAAAATAAAACAATTATTGTTATGAGTACACTCGATCCTCAAACTATGAATCAATTAGGTGAAAAAGTTGAGGAGGAAAGTGAACTAAAGTTAATCTCTGCTGCGGTAAGTGGTGGTGCTTCAGGTGCTCAAGCTGGAACTTTATCAATTATGACATCTGGTAAAGAAGAGATTGTAAAGTCTTTCGAACCATACTTTGATGCTATTGGTTCTAACACATTCTATTACGGAAGTGAACCAGGCAACAGCCAAGTAGCCAAACTAATTAACAACCTTATCTTAGGTATTAACATGAACGCTGTGGCTGAAGGACTTAAATTAGGAAAACACTATAACTTACCTGAAGAAGAGGTATTAAACTTATTAAAAGTAAGTACTGGTGATAGTTGGGTGGCCAGAAATTGGAGTGATGTTTCTGAATGGACCGCAGAAACTGCCTTGGCCGTTCTACTTAAAGACTTAATAGCAGCTTACAACCAAGGGATTAAACATAATGTATCCCTACCATTCAATGCATTATCATCCACACAATTATTTGACGCTATGGAAAAAGAAAAACCAGAAGCATAAAAAAGGAGAGTTCTTTAAGAATGAATATATTAGTAGTAAAAGCAAATAATCGCCCTTCAACAGAAGGAATTTCCAGCAACATGTACGAAACGTTTATAGCTGAATTAGAAGGTAAAGACGTAAACGTAACAACTTACGATGTGTTTGAAGAAGACACACCTTACCTCGGTCAAGATCTATTTAACGCTTTCGGGAAAGTACAAAATGGTGGAGATTTAACAGACGTTGAATCACGTCTTTTAACTGCAAAGCAAAAAGCAATGGACGCAATCACAGCTGCAGACGTAGTCGTATTCGCGTTCCCATTATGGAATTTAACCATCCCAGCTAAATTACAAACATTCATCGATTATATATATGCTGCAGGGTTTGCATTTAAATATGACGCTGAAGGCAACATGATTCAATTAATGACTGATAAAAAAGCTATTTTCCTAAACGCTCGTGGTGGGGCTTACTCCACACCAGAGGCAGCTCCAATGGAAATGGCCGTTAACTACATGCGCAACGTATTCGGCGGTGTATTCGGTATGCAAATCATCGATGAAGTGATTATAGAAGGTCACGCTGCGATGCCTGATCAAGCACAAGAAATTATTGCTGCAGGAATGGAAGAAGTGAAATCTTCGGCACAACGTTTATTAGAGTTAGCTGTTAAAGCATAATTAAAAGGACCACGGGGACAGGAACACTGGTCCACTTTGTCAAAGAGAGAGATTGACAGTATAAATATATCAAACTATACTAATAATAAGAAAAAGGTACTTAGTAGCAGTAACTACTAAGTACCACAACTACAACCGCATAAAGAGCGGTTGACCAGTATAGTTGTTAGCTCAAAAAGAAGTAATCGCAAAACCTAGTACACAGGGGCGGTTACTTCTTTTTATTTAGAAGGACGATGATTGTAACAATTAGTGCTAAGCATGCTATAAGAAAATAGCTGAATTGTAAAATAAACTCATTGCTTCATATGTCGGCATCCTTACCACTTCATAAGGAAGATGGCCAACCGCCCACTATACTATGTAGTTGTTGTTTGGAATGTGGAGTAAATTTTCGAGCGCAAGGAGGACTAAACAAACCTTGGCTTTAATTAGAAAAGGACCGCGGCGCCTGTCCCCGTGGTCCACTTACTTTAACCATTTCGCTGTCAATGTCTCTGCATGTAACATCTCTTCTGGTGTACCTTCAAATATAATTTTTCCGCCTTGTTTTCCCCCTCCTGGACCCAGTTCTATTACCCAGTCGCTTGCCGCGATAAAGTCTAGATTGTGCTCGATTATGATAACGGAATTACCTTTGTTTACAAGATGTTGAAAGACGTCTAAGAGCTTGCCATTATCTTTTGTGTGCAGGCCTAAGGATGGCTCGTCTAACAGGTAGATTTGTCCTTCTTTTTGCAGGTGGCTTGCAAGTTTCAGGCGTTGGATTTCTCCTCCGCTTAGAGAACTTGTCGTCTGTCCTAAGGTTAAATATCCTAATCCTACATCTTTTAACGTATTCAATCTCTTTATAATTTTTTGTATTTTAAAATCGCTGATAGCCTCGTCTATTGTTAAATCTAGAATCTCTACTATATTTTTATCTCGATATCGATAGGAAAGTGCTTCTTTTGAATATCTCGTACCGCCACATGCTTCACATGGAATTGTCACTGGATCTGCAAATGCCACGTCGGGTGCTATGACTCCTTTTCCTTTGCAGACAGGACATGCTCCTGAAGAGTTAAAGCTGAATAATCCTGCTGGTTGTCCTGTTTCTTTTGAAAATATGGTGCGAATATCATCCATTATCCCCATATATGTAGCTAGTGTCGAACGGGTAGAGATTCCTATGCTGCCCTGCTCCACCATGATGGTTTCAGGATAATTTTCTGTGAATGAACCCGACATTAAGGAACTTTTGCCTGAACCAGATACCCCACATATAGAGACCAGGACATTTTCAGGGATATTTACATTTATATTTTTCAAGTTATTGTTACTTGCTCTTTTTATTGAAAAATAACTTTTTATATCTCTTGGATTCTTGTTTATTTTTAGCTTGTGGTTTAGGGTTGTTGCGGCTTTAGAGTTTCTCAGTCCTTCTAGTTTGCCTTGATAGATAACTTCCCCTCCACTTATACCTGCTCCTGGTCCCATCTCGATTATTTCATCCGCTTCTTTTATTACGGATAGATCGTGTTCAATTACGATGACGGTATTGTGCTGGTCTTTTATACTTTTCAGCATCTGTATTAACATATCCACTTCTTCTGGATGGAGTCCTGCACTGGGTTCGTCGAAAATATATGTGATATTGTTTAAACTGCTCCCTAAATGACGGGCGATTTTTACCCGTTGAGCTTCGCCGCCAGATAAGGTGCCCATTTTTCTTGACAGGCTCAAATACCCTAATCCCATATCAACCAATTGTTTGATATGCGGGATTGCCTGCAGTGCTATATATTCTCCCAACGGATCTTTTAATTTCTCTAGTTCTTCTAGCAGTTCTGTAAGCTCTAATTGATCGTACTCTGCAATATTTAAGCCTTTTATCCTACATTCCAATACCTTTGGGTTTAAGCCTGAGCCTTGGCAGGTTGGGCATAGTGAATGTGTTGATACTGCCAACACGTCATCTTGAGTTACTCCTCTTAGCTTTGAAATATCTCTATTGATATAAAGGCGTGTAAATCTAGGCAATAAGCCATCCCAATCATGTTTTTGAGGTCCATTCTTTGTGTGAAACGGTGCATTGACTTTCTCACCTTCTCGTGGACCATATAATAGCAGTTGGCGTTTTTCTTCTGGGTAGTCCTTTATTGGTATATCCGGATTGAATAATCCGCACGTCATCATCCAGTTACCTTGCCAGCCTGAGGGCGATAATGGCTTAAACCTCACTGCATACTCTCGAAGTGACTTATCCAAATCGACCATCTTATTTGGGTCTGGCGTAATGACCTCCCCAAATCCACTGCATTGTGGGCACCTTCCAAAGGAACTTTGACTCAAAAAATCGCTGGCAGCTCCGATTGATGGTTTTCCTATCCTTGAAAATAAAAGCCTGATTAATGGATTGATATCCATATAGGTGCCAACGGTTGAACGGGAATTGCCTCCGATAGGTCTCTGTTCAACTACGACAACCGGGCTTAAGTTCTGCATAAGATCGGCCTGGGGTCTTTCGTATCTTGGCATTTGGTATCTGACATAGTGAGGATAGTTCAAAATCATCTGTCTTCTGCTCTCTGTCGCTAATGTATCAAAAACAACGGAGCTTTTTCCTGAGCCTGAAAGACCTGTAAATACGATGATTTTTTCTTTTGGTATGTTTAAGTCTATATTTTTTAAATTATTTTCTTTAAGCCCTCTTAAAATAATCTCATCCTTTATTTCGGACATTTTTCCATCCTTTCTTATTTTATCTGCTATATTTCCTTTCAGTTCGCTACAAGTCTAGCCAGCGCTTTATTATTTATACCTGCTTTGTTATTAGATCACTTACTCTATTCCTGTATCAAATAGTTATAATAACTTTCCCCTGCGAATGGCCCTTTTCAAAATATTGGAATGCCTCTGTTACCTCACTTAAAGAATAGCTTCTATCAATAACCGGCTTTACTTTGCCTTGTTCAATAAGCTCTTTCATCACTAATAAATCTTTTTGATTCGCTTTTTGCAGAAAGGTGGTAAATTTCTTTTTTCCAATCATGGAAAACCAAGATCCGAGAATCATCGTTTGGTACATTTGAATTTCTGTACCACCAACATGAACAAATAATCCATTCTCTTTTAGCTTTCTTTTATACGCCGAAATGGATTGATCTCCATTCACTCCGATAATCAAATCATAAACCATATCATGATTGGCCAAGTCTTCCTTTTTATAATCCATTACATGGTCAGCACCAAGGGACCTTGCGATGTCGACGTTTCTGGTACTCACCACCGCTGTCACTTTTGCGGCATATGCCTTCGCAATTTGAACGGCAAAAGTTCCCACACCACCTGAGGCACCATGGATCAGTACTTCCTGTCCAGGCTTTATCTTAGCTATGTCCCTTATAGCTTGTAATGCCGTGGTAGCTGCCATGGGTACAGCTGCCGCTTCCGCAAATGATAGATTACTAGGCTTTAAAGCCACATCTTTTTCATCAACAACCACATACTCCGCAAAAGCACCCCATCCACAGCTGGATAAATCTCCATACACCTCATCACCGACCTGAAATTGGGTAACTCCCGCACCGATAGCCTCCACCACTCCAGCCATGTCCCCGCCAGGAATAGGATATTTCGGTTTTCGAAGACCAAATACTAATCGGGCCAGCAGCGGTTTCCCAGTCAATAAAACAAGATTACCAAAGTTAACCGATGAGGCATGAACTCTTACTAATACTTGACTTTGCTTAGGTGCAGGAGCAGCTACCTCACTGAGTTTCAGGGTATCAGGTGTTCCATATTTTTCAGAGATTATCGCTTTCATCTCCGTCCTCCTTTTAGCTTTTTTTATCATTGTAGTTGGAACATGTTGATGCTGCATTGACTTAAGTTAAGTTGGGTATGCATCATTCATTCTAATTACTGTCTGTGGAGTTATACCAAGATAGCTGGGCGATTGGTGCTGAGGTACACGTTTGAGGAAATCTGGTTGAGTTTGGATGTTCGTTTTATAACCACTTTATTTAATAATAGATTTATTTAAATCAATTATACATTAGAATAAATTTTAATGGAACATTATCCAAATCTAAAATAAGAAGGCAGTGCATTCTCACTTATATAATCATAACTTTTTATTATACCCGGGTGATATCGGTATTCTATATGAGGTAAATGGATTATAATGAGAAGTTGAAGTAGTATCATGATGTTGTAAAGGTGGATACATATTATGGCTAATACATTCTTAACAAAAGTCGAACCATATATTCTAAGCGACGATAAATTTCTACGTGATTTTGCGCTGAAAACACTTGATAATTGTCAACTGGGAACAGAGCAATCTTTTTTCTACGCCTTACAAGCATTGGACAAGCTGGTACCCCATCCAATGATTAATCGAATTATTCCTTATACAAAGCACATGCCTGTCACAGAAAATGTGCTTTGTATAAGGAATAATTAGACGCCTAAATAAAAAAGATGATAACTCTTTTTGGTATTCAACCATTATTGCACGGTGTGACACCGATCTAATTGCAAAGTATCAGCATCAACTTTCTCCATTCGTCAATAAAGAGGCTTTAGAAACAATTGTAAGCTTACATTCGATGGATACGGAACAGTTATTTGAGGAAATCGCTGGTATCATGAATTCACTGGAAAATGGTGCGTTTAATCAGCACCTTTTCAAATTCGGCAAAAGAATTTTTAAAGAATTGATCAAACGAGGAGAATTCGACGGACCGAATTTTTGGGAGATTGAAGCAGCTATAAAGGAAGAGATAGACGAGGAATTCTTTTCCTTTAATGGCATTTATCATGTTTACCTTGCTGGTGAACAAAAAGTTACTTCCTTGATACCGCAACTTACAGAGTTACTTACACGGGTGGAAGAGGACTTTTTGCTGGAAGAGGTTATGGATGCCCTAATTAAGATTGGCACACCTGAAGTAATTCCAGCAGTGGAGAAATATGTTACAAATGATGATTCGTCTATGTTCGCAATTAATGTGCTGGAAAATATCAAACACCCTGCCGCTGAAGAAATGCTGCTGCATCACTTAGAACAAACAACCGATAAAAGTTCGAAAACACTGATTGGTGAAGCATTATGTCGCCAACTACCAACAAAAGCTATCCCAAAGGTGGCAGCACTTATTGAGGAAGGCTACGATGAGAAATTGCTTGATTTAAAAGAACCTTTATACGGGAATTGTGTCATTAATGGCGTTGATCACCCAAATCATAGGAATGGAAAAAAGAACTATTGGAAAAAGATGCTTATTGGGATGAACAACAGAAGGAAAGAGCCCGACGAGACGCGAAACGCTTGGGTATAGGCCGTAATGACCCTTGCCCTTGTGACAGTGGGAAGAAATTTAAGAAGTGCTGTGGAAAGTGATTGACATTGAAATAGATGAATGCTTTTGGTAGCTGCCCAGCCTTTCTTTTCAAAATAAATAAAGCTTGGGTTATTAGAACAGTTCAACTGAAAAGATGAAAATATATCGGATGAAGATATATACGAAGCAACTATAAACCTTGCCACTCATTAATTGAAGGATACATTAAAAAGATATTAAAGACGCTGTGGCTGGGTCGCTCATGCAAAAGCCGAAAACCTTATGGTATTCGGCTTTTCCATCTTTTTTGTCCTGAGATTAACTGGCCAGTAGAAACCCACAATGGGTTTACTTTATTACTGTCGGGGATCGCCCAATAGTAATTTTTCCAGGTCCAATGGTTGAACATATTCCCCATCTTTATAAACTCTCATATTCCCACCAGAAATTTCATCAATTAAGATAATCTGATTACCGGCATTTCTACCAAATTCCAACTTTATATCGTACAGTTCCATACCCTTTTTTTCCAACTCATCTTTCACAACATGGGAAATCTCTTTCGTAAGATTCTTTAGAATGGAATACTCTTCTTTTTCTAAAATTCCAAGCATATGCAATGCATCACGGCTGATTGGTGGATCCTGCCGTTCGTCATCTTTTAACGTTACTTCAACAAATGCATCCAGTGGTTGGCCCTCTTCTGTGTATTTACCATATCTTCTCAAGAAGCTACCTACCGCACGGAAACGGCAAATTACTTCTAAGCCTTGGCCAAATACTGTTGCCGGCGCCACTTTCATTTCTTGTTTCTCTATATCTGCATCAATAAAATGTGTTGGTATATTTTGCTCTTTTAACTTCTCAAAGAAAAACTGAGTCAGTTTTAATCCAGCTTTCCCTGCACCTTCAATAGAAAGCCCAACTGTATTTGCACCTGGATCAAATACACCATCTTCACCGGTGACATCATCCTTAAATTTTAATAAATAGTTTCCATCTTCTAATTCATATACATTTTTTGTTTTACCAGAATATAAAAGTTTCATTTCATGCACCTCTTTTGAAGAATTTATTAGAAAATCTCGTTACCGCATTATTTCACCGTATGAGTTAAATCTTATACTTGTATACAAGGAATGCTATCCATTCTAGTAGGTTTGCCATTATTATCGGTGACAGCGTGAAAAAGAATTAATTCCTACCCTCTCTTAATTTTACCAAGTTATACCAGCTTACTCCAGCATGTTTTGATTCAGACATGCCATGGCTAATAAATCCAAATTTTTCATAAAAAGAAACTAGTTCTTGTTTACATGTTAAAGTGATTCCTTCTCTTTCATTTTCTTCTACAAGTTCTTCCATTTTCTCAATTAAAAGCTTTGCAATCCCTTGATTTCTAGCCTTTCGGGACACCGCTAACCCTAAAATACTTTGATATCCTCCTCTTTTCGGATTCTCTTTGATTCCTTCAAAAAGATCATCCGTTATATAAGGTTGATCAATAATAGGACCATTAATATAACCAAGTATTTCCCCTTCCTTTTTAGCCACAATAAAGGTATCAGCTATCAACTGAATCCTCTCCGCCATTGCTTCTTTTGTCGCAGCTTCTTCTATTGAAAAGGCTTCATTCTCAATAATTAACAGCTTTTCTAAATCTTTAGCTTGAACATTTCTTAAAGAAATCATCTTGTCTATAATCCCTTTCCTGACTGTATTGACCTAAAAACATTGGTAGGAATAATCACTGGGGGGCTATCCATTTTTTCCAACTATGGAGGGCGAAACCTGTTCCGCCAATCATTTATTTTACTTTTTTATCTTTTCCTGTTTCTGCTATATTCATTGTTTCTTGTATATATGCAGCCGATTTATGTAATAGCTCCATTTCCTGTTCATCTAACTCTATTTCCAATTGCTGTTCCACACCGTTTTTACCAATGAGGCAAGGCATGCTTAAAGCGACATCCCCTTCATAACCGTACTGCCCATTTAATGTGGTACAGACTGGATACACACTTCGTTCATCCAATATAATAGCCTTTGCCAGCGTAATTGCTGCCTGGGCGATTGCAGCGTTCGTCCAACCTTTACTTGTAATAACATCATAGGCTGTATCGACAACTTTTTGACCGAATACCTCTCGATCGAGCGGTTCTTTCCCCTCAAAATAACTATCCAATTCCTTTTCCCCGAACCCTTGAACATTTAATCGGCTAAAAACAGGGAACGCAGTCATTCCATGTTCACCCATCATATAACCCGTGACGCTTTTGGGATCGATATTGTAGTTGGATGCGATCGCATGACGCAAACGGGCGGAGTCAAGCATCGTTCCTGTTCCGAATATCCGACCTTGCGGATAATCGAATTCATTTTCTGCAATATATACCATTGTATCCAATGGGTTCGTAATTAAAATGACAATAGCATCTTTCGTATACGTTGTAATACCTGCCATGACTTCACGAATGACTTCTGCATTTTCTCCGGCAAGTAAAGCCCTGTCTGGTTTTGCATCTTTATCCGTGATAATCACACTCGGTCCAGCAGCAATAATAATGACATCCGCATCTTCTACATTTTCATAATCACCAGCAAATACATGGGTATTTGTCATATAAGGAAGAGCCGTTGCGTGGGCTTGATCAAGGGCTTCCCCAAACGCAACATCTTTATCCTTATCAATCACAACTATTTCAGAAAAAAGCCCAGTCTTCATCGCATCGGCAAGTACATAAGAACCAACATGCCCGACACCTACGATAGCAAGTTTATTATTTTTCATCATTATCCTCCTTCTATCCAATCACTTTTAAAATAAGTTATGTAAATTCTACTATATTATTGTAACTGTTTTTAGATAAATGTCTATTTTCGCTGAAAAAGCTAAATAGTGCTAGATTAATTTTCATTTATTATATGAGATTCAATTACTTGAAAATTTTAATATATTGACCTATTGTAACATCTCATATTAAAATAATAGTTTAGTAGAGTCCAGAATAGTTTTGAAAAGAGGAAGAAGATGTCACAAGTCAAAAAGATGGAAGAATTAAACAGCCAAGAAAAAATAACTATATTTAACATTCCGATTGGTTGGTTTTTAGTTATCCTTTCGATTACGTTATTTGCAATGTATACTGGGAATTTGCCTGCAGGAATGGTTGGAGCTATCCTTCTTATGATGGTTCTAGGTGAGTTTTTCGGCTGGGTTGGAGATAAAACTCCAATTTTAAGAAGTTACCTTGGTGGTGGGGCAATTTTATCTATTTTCGGCTCTGCTTTCATGATACATATGAACATTATGCCCAAGGAAACAGCAGGAATGATTACCGACTTCATGCAAACGGGGGGATTTTTAAATTTTTACATAGCAGGATTAATAACTGGCAGCATTCTTGGAATCGATTCAAAAATTTTGGTAAAAGCAGGCAGTCGATTTGCCATACCTTTGCTCGCATCTGTAACAACTGCAATCACACTCGGAGGACTGGCCGGGTTTATTTTTGGAGATGGATTTATCAAAACCATCCTAGTTATTGTGCTTCCAATTATGGGTGGGGGCATGGGCATAGGTGGAGTACCATTGTCACAATTGTACTCGGACGTTCTGGGCAACGATCCTAGTTATTATATTTCTCTTTTAGTTCCAGCCATTGCTATAGGTAATTTATTTGCCATTGTGATCGCAAGCATCTTAAATGCCATAGGAAAAAAGCATCCACATTTAACCGGTAATGGCGTAATGATGCCAGGACTTCATGTTGAAAGCAAAGAACCTACATATAACATTAGTCAAATGGGCGTTGGGTTGATTTCCGGGCTGCTCATTTTGGTCATCAGTCAAATGCTAGGAGAATTCATTCCTCTCCATCCCTTTGCATTGATGATTATCTTGTTAGCAATTCTGAAAATATCCGGTATTCTTCCCAAAATGATTGTGGACGGAGCAAGTGCATGGTATCAATTCGTTGTAAAGAATTGGACATTTGCGCTATTAGTCGGGATTGGAATTACGTTTACCGACCTTAATGTCATCATTCATGCGCTTACCCTCAAATACGTTATCATCGTAGGAACTGTCGTCATAGGTGCGACTCTAGGTGCGGGATTTATCGGGAAATTAGTCGGCTTTTATCCCATTGAAGCAGCGATTACCACAGGGTTGGGCATGGCTAACATGGGAGGAACTGGAGACGTCTCTGTTTTAGCAGCAGCCAAAAGAATGGAGTTAATGCCATTTTGTCAAATTTCATCCACATTGGGCGCTGCGCTGATCTTATTTCTTGCCGGTATCTTTGTGAACTTACTTTAATGGAATAGAGAATCTTTTTTGCAGGCAGAGATTTGCACGGATTTATGGGGATCCATGTTAGATGAAAAAAATGCAGTATATCTTGCCTGCAAAATTGCTAGTTCTAATTTCTACGTGATTTTAATGCTAAATTATTAGAATAGAAATCTAGATTACTCCCATCCGATTCTTACCCGCAGCATTTCTTATATTTTTTTCCGCTGCCACATGGACAGGGATCATTCCTGCCAATTTTTTGTTCATTGACGACTGGAGTTTGCACTTTCGCTTCAGACTCAGCGTCCGTATATTCCATTTCATATCGCTCTGGAAGTTTTGCTAACTTTTTGCAGTACCGTTTTTCATTATATTTTTCTTTATTTTTCGTAACATCAAAGATTTCTTCAACCAGCACAGAGGCGATCATCTCCTTCGATTCATCCTCCGTATAACCAAGATCCATTAATCTTTTTAAGGTCTTTTTTGTACATTTTGGGTCGTTATCACGTAATTGATTATCTAACACCTCCATCAGTGTAGCTCTTAACCTATAGTTGACCACTGCTATCTCTCCTTTAATTTCCTAATAAAATACCAATGTTCATATATCGGTTTATTCTTCTTCTATTTTACTCTTATGTGTTGCTTTACTAAAAATAAGGTGGTACTGAAATGGATAGGATAAATACCCATTAGCCAAAATCAAAGGTATATATCTTTGATCTACAGTAAATATTTCGGACTTTCTTAAAAATCCAGTTCCACATTGTGCTATTTATCCTTATTCTAAATAAACTGTACCACAAGGTCAATGGGTCAGCCCCCCAGTATGGTATCGCTTTAACGTGGTAGGAGACTGACCCTCTATTCCGTTCACTTCAATTATTGCACTCGCATTTCTTAGATCTTCTAATACAGATATATAGACCGTTTCTTCACCCCGCGAACCCATGAAACACGATTTCATATTCTAATACCCATAGTGAAACAGGATAAACGCACAGCTGGCTGAAGTGGTCATTCCTGTGGGATATTTTCATTGTTGTAATTTATAGCAACAAATTTATCCCGCCTAACGCTGCTAGTCCAAGGACGAGCCTCCCGAAAACCTTCTTTGGTATCAGCGGCAGGATTTTAATACCAATAAATACACCAGCAATAATTGCCGGAACCATCCAGAGGTTAAAAGTCAATGAAGCCTGATTTATCAATCCCAATTGCAGGTAAAATGGAAACTTGATCAAATTCACGTACAGAAAAAACCATGCAGCCGTACCGATAAAATCCTCCTTTGATAGACCTTTCACTAATAGATAAATGGTCATCACGGCACCAGCAGCATTTCCTACGATGGTCGTGAATCCGCCTAGAATCCCCATTAATGCAACAAACCAGAGAGATGTGGGCAAAAGTTGATTGAACCTTTTCCCGAATTTCTGCCGTGTTAGCTGAAGCACAATCATGGTCAGCACAATGATGCCAATGAGGGGTTTCAACTGCTCACTGCTCACCTGTGAAAGTACAAAATAGCCTGCTATAATTCCAATCAACACCCAGGGAATAAGGCTGATGAGATGTTTCCAAACGACATTTCTCCGATAATAAGTCACTGCAAAAATGTCCCCAACCAACAACATAGGCAGCAGAATACCAACAGATTCTTTTGCTGGAAAAATGAATGTTAACACTGTAACAACGAGAATAACCATATTTGGCAGTCCCGTTTTTGAAAAACCTATGAAATAGCACAAAGGATGACAATAAGCCATTCCATAATTGATAGTTCAAACATATGTATACTCCCATTCTAAATCTTTTTAGAATTAGCTTATCACATGTAGTGGATGTTTTGACTCCACATGCTTTAAATCCTCAAGGCTAGTTATTTTCTTTTTCTATTTGTGATAAGGTTAGCTGCAAGTTGGTTCGTCCGTCTTTTATTAAGTGGATAAAAAATTGCTAAGACTAAAAATCCTACTAAAAACAATACCCCTGGCACCAAGGTGGCAAGTGAATAAATGCCATCAAGTACATCTCGTGACTGTGTTCCCTTCGTTGCATCGTATCCCACGGCCGTTATTGCCAACCCAGCCAGCCCACCGGCAAGTGCTTGACCGATTTTTCGCGAAAAGGAATAGATCGAATAAACGGTCCCGTCTTCCCTCATTCCAGTGATATACTCATGATAATCCGCAACATCCGTGACAAATGCCCAAGTGATGATGTTGAATAAGTTCATTCCCAACATAGCTACTGCGGTTAACATTACAAACAAGGTTACAGAGACATCCGGTAACATATATAAAAGTAAATAGGCAACAGATGCGATAAGTAGTCCCGCCGAACCTATCTCTTTTTTTCCAAACCTCACAACTGCAGGGGTAATCATTGGCATCGCAATAAATACGGTAGCCGTTTGAATAAATCCAACAACACTTAATGCAATCGTGTTGCCAAAGTAATTCTTAAACAAATAAATATTTACAACGCCAATCATCAACATTGTCGCCATAGAAATGAGTGAGACAACTAACAACCACAAGAGAGACTTGTTTTTCATAAGCGCGCTGGCAGTTCGTTTTAAATCACCTGTTTTCTTTTCCATCTTAGGTACCATAATACGCTCCGTTGATAACCTGACACACATTTGAATCAACGCAAGAGACAAGAATCCAAATATAATTGCTGTTAACAAAAAGCGGTCCGCACTTGCTATATTATTTTCAAATAAAATGAGTGGTCCACCGACACTTATAATTAAAGCGGCCATCGAAGAACCCATCGTTCTCCATGTGGATAGTGACGTACGCTCTACTGGATTATTCGTAATGACGGATGCCATGGAACCATAAGGAATATTCACGGTAGAATATAAAGTGCCCCATAGAATATACATAACAACTGACCATCCAACATAGAAGCCATCCGGCATTCCGGGAATTTTTACAAACATGAGGACACCTGCAATGACAAGCGGAAATGACATGCGGAATATCCACGGGATGAATTTGCTTTTGTTTCTATTTCTCCTTGAGTCAAGAAAACGTCCCCATAGTACATCAACACAGGCATTCCAAATATTTATAACCAAAAATAATATACCAACCATTGCGGCACTAATATGTAAGATATCCGTGTAATAAATCATTAAGTAGGTATTTACCAGCATAAAAAATAAACTGCTCCCAAAATCTCCAAATAAATAACCTAATTTATCCCTGATACCAAAAGGCTGCACTGAACCTAACGTATTATTTTCGTAATCAGGTTTTATTTCTTCATGAGCCTGACCCATCATTTTATTTCCCCCTATTTCCCAGTACATCAGCGTGTATTGCAGATTTTCATAACGTCCCATTATATGAAATATTCCGTCATAACGGAGTATAGGTCTATCTTAATAAGAGCCTATAATATGTTGACCTTTCCATCTATTTACAAATTTTTCCTTTGCTATAAAATAACTTGGCTTACTTTAATTATAATAGGTGGTTCCAATTAAAGCTCGCATTATTTTGATTTAACTAGTACATATATGCCTTCGTTTTTATTTTTGAGGCCAATGGGACAGTCTCCCAGTTCGCTTGGAAACCGGTTTGTGAAGATAGAAATTTACTTAATCCTGTAATTTACGGTAAACTGAATTCACAGTATTATTAAATACGATTGAGTATAAAACCATATTCCTATTTACGGTTACGAGTAAAACAATGGGAGGGAATAACATGACAAACAGCAATCAAAAGGAGTTGTCAGTCGAACAACGTGAAGAATTACTGGGAGCATTGAAAGCCCGTTTCGAGGAAAATATGAACCGTCATGAAGGGCTTGAATGGGCTAATATCATGGCAAAACTCGATGCTAATCCTGAAAAAATGTGGTCGCTTAACGAAATGGAGAGAACTGGCGGTGAGCCAGATGTTGTTGGTTATGATAAAGAGAACGACGAATACATATTTGATGATTGTTCACCGGAAAGTCCCAAAGGCCGCAGAAGTGTTTGTTATGACCGGGAAGGGCTGGAGTCCAGGAAAAAACATAAACCAGAAAACAATGCGATTGATATGGCAACTGATATGGGTATTGAGCTTTTAACGGAAGAAAAGTATCGCGCATTGCAGGAGCTTGGTAACTTCGATATGAAAACATCGACCTGGGTGCAAACACCTTCTGATATTAGAGAACGTGGCGGAGCCCTTTTTTTGTGATTATCGCTATGGTCATGTCTTCTTGTATCATAATGGTGCGTCCTCCTACTATGGTTCCAGAGGATTCCGTGGCTCGCTAAGGGTGTAAAACTACTAAAGGAGAAAACATTTTTAGATATGTCTAATATGCTTTCTCCTTTTAATTATTGAAAAGATGTGAAAAGGTGTCTGTCCCCCAGTTCCCTACGCTTTAACGTGGTAGGGGATTGACCCTTTATTCCTAATTTAGATATGATCGATTCCTCGGTTTATTTATGAGAGGTTTTAATTTTAAAAAAAAATCGAGTATACTATAAATAGGACATCATACAATAATAAAAACCGCCTGGTGCTGGAACACCAAACGGTTAAGTGGTGCAAAGCCCTTCAAAGGGGCGGCTCACAATAAGGATCAAAATAACCACTCCTATTTGTTCGCAAGGCTAAGGGTGGTTAATTTTGATTAAATGATAGAATTGACATTCATCTTTGCTCATTGAGCCCCTTGCCGCTCAGGTGCAGTATAGTTAAAGAAGTTTATTGTCATACAAATTAAGAAAGCAAAATATTTATAGCCTATTTTTGGGGGAGTGGATGAATATTATAAAAGCTGTTGTGTTTGACTTAGATGGAACTTTGTTAAACCGGGATGTGTCAGTAAAAGCTTTTATTGAAAAGCAATACCACCGACTAAATAAATGGTTAAATCATATTCCAAAGGATAAATACATAACAAGATTTGTTGAACTTGATAATAGGGGTTATGTTTGGAAGGATAAAGTGTACCAGCAATTAGTGGATGATTTTGACATTACAGGTTTGACTTGGGATGAATTACTCCAAGACTATATCAGTCAATTTAAAGATAGTTGTGTTTCTTTCCCTAACCTCATTAGTATGTTAGAAGAATTAAATAATAATAATATAATTCTGGGGATAATTACGAATGGAAAAGGGCAGTTCCAAATGGATAATATTAGGGCTTTAGGTATAGAAAAATACTTTAAAACAATTCTTATATCTGAATGGGAAGGAACGAAAAAACCTGAACCACAGATATTCCTAAAAGCTTTAAATAAACTAAATGTTTTACCATCTGAAAGTATATTTGTTGGTGATCATCCAGAAAAAGATATAAAGGCTGCTCAAAATGTTGGTATGAAAGGTGTATGGAAAAGAGATTATCAATGGGATAACGTGAAAGCAGATTATATAGTGGAAGATTTGAAGGAAGTACCTTTAATTGTAGATAAATTAAGCCATCTTAATATAAAATATTATTAAGTTTAACTGGTGCTTTAACGACAGAAGGGTTTGTCATTTTATCTACTTCTTGATTGTTATGCTAAGCTGATGAACAAGTATAAAAAACGGTTGAGGGTATTAGTTTATCAAAAATGGTGCCAGTCCTCCACCGCTTTTTAGTACCCTTTTATGAATCTTCAATCTCTCTTGGATAATCTTCTCTTTGAATCCACCTTAACTCCTTCTCTGTTATATCAAACCATTCCCCTTTACACCTTTTCTCTCTAAAATGTTTGTGGAATAGATTTTCTGTTTTATACGGGTTTTCACTTTTTATAAGGTGGACGATTTCATGATTGTTAGCCGACCCGGTGCTTAGCTCCTTTTTACGCTGTTCAGGGTCATCTGCTTTGCCTATTTTTATACGTTGCATACCTGACTCCCTTATAAAATAAACATAACTAGTATCCAACCCTTTTGAATCATACCGCTGACTTAAAGGTGCTAAATGGTGCCATTCTTGTATTTCAGATGTTACGGTTTCCCCTTTAACAAATGCTGTATAAGCTTTATAAATGAAAAAGATGAAAAAAGCAACACACGCCAGGACGAATAAATCCATATTATCCCTTCTCCTTTAAAAGGATCTGTGGGGAATAAACCGTATATAAAGGATAGAAACCACTTCTCTTTTTAAACGTTACTATGTGTCGATGTTTCACTAGCGTACGCTTTGGACACCTGTTTTGTTTATGTTCCTTTCGTACCACAACAATAGATAAAATCGGCTGATGGTTTTCATAAGAACCACTTACGCCATTAATAAATACCCGTTCACAAGGTAACACCGCAAACAAATCATTTATTATCTTGTTTAAGCAACTGTACACATAATATTGGTATAAATCATACCGTTTTGTTTTCGGCATTTCGTGGTAACGAATTTTTCCCTTTTTGGTTGTTTTTTCAATTTTGCTGGGGATCATTTTTTCTAGCTTATGAAGAAAAACATCACACTCTACTGTTCTAGAATCAAAAACATGCAAACTATAAGCCTGTGCAACATCACAATTCTCATGGAAAGATGCATATTTCTTTATTGCTTCTCTCCATGATTCTTGATGCCCTTCCATCATGTTTTTGGCGAAAGGGTAATTCTCTTCCCATTTTTGATAAAGTAAGGTATCTCTTTTTATTGCTTTGTTTATATTTAGTCTGTAATAACTATTAATGATTGAGTTTATTCCTGCTATTCGCGAAAATAAATTTGAATCAAATTCACTCTCCTTCTGACTCCAAGTTCGTTCATTTGGTCCAACTGAATCCCTTGGAAATGGTTCCTTGGTTTTCCTTACCCAATTAATAGAAGGACATTCATCAAAATGAAATGCTTTTAATTCATCCAAAGTCGCTTGTTGTCTTGTTGTTATTTTATATGTCACGATTCTTCACCCGTCCTAGTATTCGCCGAAAACAAGAATGATATGTAATTTTTTGGAACCAAGTTGTTATGAGACAACCTCTGATATTCATAAAGTAAATTATCATCTAGAACGGGGGTTGTATATGGACATCTTAGAGGTTCGTTTGGATTGGATTGTTTGGGATTTAGAAAGTAGGGTACACCTTGATATTGAAAGTATGAAGAAAAATATTCAACTATTAGGTCTTCTTACTCCACTATACGTTGTTGAACTAAGTCCACGGGGACAGGTTCATCGTCTCGTAGTTTGAACTAAAACAAGCTTTGCCTGCCCCTTCTTCCCCTCTGATTCAAGTGAAAGTATCCCCTGTTAATCATTTAATTTTTCTAAAACATATATACAACAACCGGTCACATTTTCGCTAAGAGCCGAAAAACAAGCCACAATGAAATTCAATGTACATTTTCTCCGAACTCTTTGAACAACCTCTTAAAACATTACTAAATTGTAAAAATTTATATGACAATTTTACTACAAAAATTTTTTCTTATTTTATACTTGTGCTAAAATTAAAATGATGCCAATCAAATGGAAATATTGTAAGAGGTGGGTTTATATGACTGAGGTGTCATTAAATACGAGAGTAACAAGATTAGTTCAATATTTAAATGAACTTTCTCAACTGCGGCAAAAACCGGTAATGAGTTATAAAAAGTACGAAGAAGTTTTATGGTTTTGCAAAGATATCCCCAATGAACCCGAATGTATTGATGCATTTCGGGATAATACGGAAGATTGGTTATATGTAAAAAGACCTAAACATCCAATCGAGCCAAAATTACCTACTAAAATAAAAGATTGGGTTACTACCGATAATAGAAACTATTCGTACAAAATTCAGAAGTCTATCCTGAAAGAAAACGTTATAGATGAAGAGGTAGTAGAAACTGAAATTTTTCTTTCAGATTTACCTGAAATACAAATGGAAATAGACCATTTCATTGAAGAAAAATGGGATGCATATGCTATCGAGTCCAAGCGAGCTAGAAAAATACAAGACCTTTATGACAAGCTATTTACGATATTCCAATATATACAAAACAATTCAGAATCAGTAGAGCTCGTGCTTAGTATTGGTTTACTACAGTGGAAAAGTAATAGTAAAAATTCTGTGGAGCGCCACGCTTTAATTTCACCTGTAGAACTTCATTTTAATAAAGAGAAAGCTGAATTTTTTGTTACTCATACTTCAAAAGGAAAAGTTTTTGAATATGAAGAGGATATGTTATTAGTTGAAAATAGATTACAAGGCGATGGTAGTAAAGAAATTCAACGCCTATTAACAGAAATCAACTCAGAAAGTGAGTTAATACCCCAGTTAGAAAATATCTTGGAGAATATTTCAAATGCCCTTGATTCACGTGGTGCTTACAATGATACACTCGAAATACCGACTGTTGGACAAATTAATACACCTTTAATTTCTCTTAGTCCTGCATTGGTATTAAGAAAAAAGACGCAAAAAGGCTTTCAAAAAGCATGTGAAAATGCTGTTCAACAACTAGAGCATCTAACGGATGATTCTCAAATACCAAGTAATTTAAAAAATATGTTTCTAAGTCCTGAAAATGTCGATCAGGACAATGAAAATGGTACAGCTAATAACGAAAACGAGTTTTCAGTAAAGGAATTTTACTTCCCTCTACCTTCTAATGAAGAACAAAGTCGTATTATATCAACCTTAAGCAGTAATAATAGCGTACTTGTACAAGGACCGCCCGGAACTGGTAAAACTCATACCATTGCAAATTTAACATCACACTTACTTGCTTCTGGTAAAAAAATATTAATTACTAGTCAAACAGCTAAAGCCTTAAGTGTTTTAAAAAAGAAACTTCCTCCTGAGTTACAAGATCTTACCGTTAGTCTCCTTGGAGGAGATTCTGCTGCAATTAAGGATTTGGAGAAAGTAGTTGGTACTATATCGATAAATAAGGAGCAATTTGATCTAACTAAAAACAAATTACTTGTTGAACAGAATGAATTGAAGCTCAAATCTCTAAAACAACAGCTAAACATAACGAAAACCAAGTTATTTGAAATTCGTGAAGCAGAGACTTATACACATAATTTTAATTCGGTATATAAAGGAACTGCAAAAGAAGTTGCTGAAAAAGTAAATGGTAATGCTAACTTATACAGCTGGTATTCCTCGGATGTAACAAGGGATACTCCCGAATCATTTTGGGAAAAAGAAAAACAACTTGTATCCGATTATCTCGAATTAAACCAAATGCCCTTCGATGTCCCTGAAGAATATAATAAATTTGGCTATCCAACAATACCGGAAACAATCAGGGTAGATAAAATAATAGAATCAATTAAAGAAATTCTAGTATTAAACGCTAAACAAGATTCCATTAAAGCACTTTCGATTGAAACCATTCAAAATAATTTGATGACTATAACTGATAGTGAAAGAGAATCTTTGAAGATTGAATTACAAGAATTGAACAAGCTTAAACGTCCATTGCTATACAATAGCTATCCGAAATTAGAAATTGTAATCAATGAAATTTTTATGAACAAGGGGAATTTGTGGCAAGAAATACTAAATAATGCAAAAAAACACCTTCAAGTAATTCAAAAATATAATGACGAAGCTGATGAGCAACTTTTTGATACAGGAAGCCTTTCTACAGCTGAAGTTAGGAAAATGGCAGAAGACTTATATGCACATATTCAAAATGGTGGTAATTTAGGAAACTTCCTTATTAAACCAAAGATTGTTCGTGAATATAAAACCCAATTAGAGCAAGTTAAATATAATGGCTCAACAATAAAAAACAATAAGCAGGTAGAGATACTCTATTCATACGCTCAATTAAGACATGCTAAGGAACAAATTAAAGAATTATTAGTACCAAGGTTCCTTAACGATGAATTACCTAACGCTTTATTTTTATTGAGTGAATACGAAAATGCCATTGATCAGCTTTCTAAAGCACAGAAAGTTAACGAGTGGAGAGAAGCTGTTCTTAGTAAGTTTACGTTCTTAGCAAGAGATTCATTTAATGAAGAAAAGGTTTCAAAAATCCTTGATAATATAACTATTTATGAAATAGAGGTTGGAATTCGAAATAACAGGGATTACCTTGAGAGTGCTAAACAAGAATTAATTCGACTAATATCAGAAGAAACACATCCATTATATAAAGATTTAATCGATGATATAGCTTCTCTTGAAGTTGAAAGTACCCAGAAAAATATTAGTTTATATAAGCATTATCAAGAGGTAATGAAACGGGATAACACATTAAATGATATAATAACGCATTTAAAGAAAGAATCTCATTCTTTAGGAGAAACGTTAGAAAAGACATATGATGATCCTGTATGGGAAAATCGGCTGCTAGTTTGGCAGAAGGCTTTTGAATGGAAACAAGCCAAAAATTGGATTGACGAATTCTCTTCTAGAAGTGAAAGTGAAGTTTCTGAGAAATTTGATGATATAGATAAGGAAATAAGTGAGACAATTACTGAAACGGGAACAACGAAAGCCTGGATTAATATGCTCCAATCCATGACTGTTTCTCAAAATAAGCACTTGAAAGCTTGGGTAAAATCAGTAGGGAATATTGGAAAAGGAACAGGTAAAAATGCAGCAAAATACCGAGCAGAAGCCCAAAAACATATGGAGTATTGCATTGATGCTATTCCAGCATGGATAATGCCTCTAAGCCAGGTATTTGATCATTTTGAGATTAAGCCTAACCTTTTTGATGTTGTTATTATTGACGAAGCAAGTCAATCTTGGCATGACGCGCTTTTACTAAAGTATATTGCGAAAAAAATGATTATTGTCGGAGATGACAAACAAATTAGTCCTACAATCATAGGGGTTAATGATGACGATGTCACTAAACTACAACGCAAATATTTTAAAGATATCAATTTCCCATTTGGTTCAGACCTAAACTTAAAAAATTCGTTCTTTGACATTTGTTACATCATGTTTAAAGATACCATTACTTTACGAGAACATTTTAGATGTATGCCAGAGATAATAGGGTTTTCTAATCGAATTTCATATCAGGACAAACCACTTGTCCCGTTAAGACAATATCCATCAAACCGATTAGAACCAATTAAATCTGTTTATTTACCACATGGTGTACGTGTCGGTTCATCACAAAATGCTACAAATGAAGTTGAAGCAGATGCAATCGTCCAAGAGATTAAAAATTGTATTAATAATCCGAAGTACGATGGTAAAACAATTGGTGTGATTTCATTACTCGGTTCTGGACAAGCCACTCTTATTCAAACAAAGCTACTCAATGAGATTGGCGCTGAGCTAATTGAAGAACGAAAAATTATTTGCGGTGATGCTTACAGTTTCCAAGGTGATGAACGTGACGTTATTTTCCTGACAATGGTTGCGGCAAAAGGGGCTACTCGTATTACATCATTAGCTGATGAAAAAGCTCGTCAAAGATTTAATGTTTCTGTCAGCCGTGCTAAAGATCAATTATGGTTAATGCATTCTATTACTGTGAACGATATAAGCAATAGAGATTGCATGCGTTATCAACTTCTTTCATACGTGATGGACCCATTAAAAGAAGAAACAGAATCAAACCGATCAAAATGCGAAAGTGATTTTGAACGCCGTGTATTTGATAGTATTACTTCTAAAGGATTTCGTGTAATCCCTCAATATAATGTTGCTGGATATTTTATTGATTTAGTTGTAATGGGCGAGAAAACGAAACTAGCTGTAGAATGCGATGGTGATTATTGGCATACTTCACCTGAAGATCGTGAGCGAGATTTTCTAAGAGAGCGTGTGCTACAACGTGCAGGATGGACTTTCTGGAGAATTCTTGGAAGTACCTACTATAATAATCCTGTAAAGTCACTTGAAAGTTTATGGGAAACACTTGAAGAGATGGGAATTAAGCCATTTTTAGAATGGAAAGAAGCAGAAAGTGAAGACAATATACTTGATGAACTTGCCGCTACCACAGAAGTAACTACATCAGAAAAAGACAATTACAATCAAATAGAGGTACCTAGCAGAAATACAGAAGATGATTCCAATTTAGTTAACTTTGAAGAAATGGTTTCCATTAAAAATAAAAAAGAACATAACGAAGACGAGCAACCTTTAATTCATCAGGAAGATGAAGGATTGAATGAAGATATTAATAGGAACGAGAATACTCTAAATCCAAAACACGAAAAATATATAGTGTTATTAAGAAAAAAGGGATTTGAAGTATTACAAGATAATCCTCCATCAAACACAATATATGTTGCAGGTACTGAAGTCTTAAGAAAAGAGCTTGAAAACATTGCGCCAAGAAATAATTCATTTACTTTTCATGAAAAAGGTTTCCCTATTTCGGACGGCTTACCGGTATGGAGTATGACCTTAGAAACCAAAGTAAATGATAACCAACCAATAGTGAACACTGAATTAGATAAGAAGAAAAATGCAACAAATGAAGACAATCAGATTCAAAAGACACCTTCTCAAATGTTAAAAGAGCTAAAAAATGCTGGCTATCAAATAATCGATAATCGCTATATTTCCGAAACTGTTTGGTTAATAGGTGGCGAAGAGTTACTTCCAATTATAGAAGACTTTAAACGAACGAATACTATTTTCCGATACCTGGAAAAGGGACACAGCTTAACGAATTATAAACCAGCATGGTTTGCAAAAATGAAGCGTGAAAAAAGGAAATAGAATATAGGAGCCTTTAAGTAAACGGGCTCCTTTTTTTATTCTAATTCTGGCATATTGTTTAAGTACTCTTTTAACTTTTGGAGCTCAGAAAGTGAAAAAGTAATTCCTTTTCCCATCTTTTTGTGATCTTCTGACCAGTCACGTATATCGTATTTTGGCTCCCTTTCATTCCAACTTATTAGATTTAGTTCTTTTTTCCATCCCTTATTACCCTCTGACAATACTGCGAGGTTTTCGATTATGTCGTATTTTATTTCAGCCAAAGTATTCACTTCCTAATTTAATATAAATGCGATGATACAATAAATATAGATTATTTTCCAGTTGATTGAATAAATAAATTTCTTTTTGCGGATTATAGGTTTATACTTTTACCAACAGTCAACATTGACGAATATCAATATATTTCCTGTTAATCCATTAAGTCTAATTTGAATGATATATTATCTACTTTATCACCTATGTCATTAATTGAATCATGAATTCCATTATCTTGTATCTGTTCCACTTTTCCATAAATGTCGCTAATACATGGACTGACCTTTAAGGGATAGAACTAGATTCATTGTCTCAGATTGATCGTGCTTAAAAATTAATGGAGACAGAAACGTTCCCCTAGTTTATCTTACGTGCATTCATGGTAGCGAAGCACTATAAATTGGACATTCACCACCAAGATAGTCGCTATGCCTGACGCACATAGTAAAAGGAACGGTATTATTTACCGTCCCTTAAGCGTTATCTTGGAAGCCAGTCCCCATATCTTTTCATACTTACATTTTGCGTATATTCATCTACTTCCCTCAACTGTTTCACAACCGTAGGCATATCTAACCCTTCGACAATCTCATTGATCGCCGCAACACCAGAGTTGGCATGGGTTTTACGTTCATCTGGCGTTTTCAGTAGTGGTGTATATAAGTGATCGGAAGCTTGGTCAAAATAATAGCCAACCGCACCAGATTGCAATGCATATTTTCCAAGGGGCGATGCTGGATTGTCCGCATTTGCTTTCATTACTTTTTCCACATCATAGCTAACAGAATTGGATTCAGGTACATTAAGTGGAACATCTTCCAATCTACCTAAAATATCATATGCGCCGATTGCCATATCATTGAACTTCTCAAAGAAGTTAAACGATAAATCTTTTACCGTACCGATTGTCACCATTAAGTCCATATAAAGAGCAGGTGCTTTGGTACGGTCGAAAAAGTCGCGGATCATTGGACCGACTGTTAAATATGCAGGCCCATGTAACGTAACATACACTTGCCTTCTGAACCCTTGATTCAATAATGACTGTGCAATCCGATCTAAGTATGCTGCACCGTCTTTTGTTGTCATTTGTACGGTCCCACGTCCAGTAGGTGTTGCTCCCGCAAAGAAATATGGGAGATTATGCAGAACCAGTCCATCCGCAGCCTCCGCCATTTTCAAGGCAAACGCTTCTGCCAAAACCGTTTCTGAATCTAATGGCAATGCGCCATGTGTTTCTGTTACACCGACTGGTACAAAGATAAGATCATTTCTATCCAGATACTCTTCTACTTCCCCATTTGTTAGTTTCGATAAAAATCTTGTGCGCATGTTTCTCTCTCCTATCTATTTGATGATAGAGGAATCCTAACAGTATTCCTCTCTAGTAAATGAATTATGATGATTTCCTTCTCAATTCTAGTTCTTCATACATTGCATTTGTCTTCTGACTGTTTAAACTAAAGATGAACAATAAACCAATCAACATTAATGCAAACGCAATAATTGGTAAGCCATTATACATACGAAGGACTCCTTCTGCCACTTGTTGTGATTGTGAAGCAGATTCAGAACCATATCCTACCCAACCAAGGGAATAACTACCTAATGCAGATCCAACCCCCATACCAACTTTGCGGGAGAAGGAATAAATCGAATAAAGCGTTCCATCGTATCGTTTTCCAGTTTGCAACTCTGTATAATCCAATGCATCTGCGACAAGTGCCCATACAATCACAACAAAGACACTGTTCGCTATCATACCGGTATTATAAACTGCAATATAAAGGTAAACGTTCTCAATTGGAACTAAGGTGAGGAATACCATTGAAATGATACTAAATACAGATGTTACAATCACTAGATTACGCTTTCCAAATGATTTTACTAATTTTGGTATGATAAGGAATAAGATTAATATAAACCCTATTTGTACAAACGAGTTAATTGCAAAGGCACTTGGACTACCGAAGTACTCAGCAAATACGATCGGAGCTAATTGGGTTACCCCATTGATAACAATTAACGAACCAACAGAAGCTACCATCATCCCGATTAATTGTCTGTTTTTCAGTGCTGCTGTTAAAGCATCTTTAAATTTATAGTCTATTTTCTTACCAGCTGGATTGTCATCTCTCACACGTTCCGTTGAAAGCTTCACCAGACCTGTGTACGCAAGCAATGAACAAATTGCAAAGACAATCGAGATAATGAAGAATGCATCTGGGATAATTGCTCCATTACTATCATAGATAAACATTGGAACGAAAGAAAGGGCCCCAATCCCGACAATCATCCCACCAACCGCACGTGCACGCGATAACTTTGTACGTTCAATTGGATCTTGCGTAATAACCGCTGCAAGTGATCCATAAGGAATTGAATCAGCGGTATAAGCAATGCCGTAAAATAAGTAAACAAATACTACCCACACATGCGTCGCCGCTGAACCCCAACTTGATACATCAGCAAACGCTAACAATACAGAAGCCGCTAAGAACCATTTGGATATATTAATATATGGTAAGAACTTGTCCCCACTTTTCCCGATTTTAAAGCGGTCTGGAATGGATCCCATAATAACATCGGTAAACGCGTCAAATACCCTGGAAACTAAAAATAATGTCCCCATAAAGTAAGGGCTTACCCCTAATACAGAGGTTGTAAATAATAGAAAGAAACCTCCTATATATAAATTAATAAAGCTACCCCCAATATCTCCTAAAGCATAGCCAACCTGGTCTCGCACACCAAACTTTCTCTGTTTCATCTTAACCCCTCCTGTTAATACTTCTTTCTATCTATGCATGTTTGTTACTTTGTTTTGTAAACAAAATAACTTGTCAGAAATATGAAAGCGTTTTAATGTTATATGACTAATTATAATGTAAATGCTTACAATATTTTTAATCTAAAATTTCCTGTTTTTATACTAAAATTGCATATATGAGTTAGGAGGGATACTGGAAACAAAACAAACTATTCTTTAATTCTGTTTAAATGTGCTTCCCTGAAGGCTTTAGGCGTGACTCCTTCCTCTTTCTTAAATATTTTAGAAAAATACTGAGAATTATTAAATCCAACCATGATGGCAATATCTGTTATCGAAAGATTTGAGTGAATAAGGAGTTCCTTTGCTTCTTTAATCCGCTTTTGATTACGCCAATGGCTAATGGTAGTCCCCTTCTCTTTCTTAAACGAACGCATGAGATGGGATGGGTGGACGTGTAAATCATGAGCCATCTCTTCTATCACAAACTCTTCAGCAAAGTTTGTCTCAATATAATGAATCGCTTTATCCGCAATACTTGGATTCGTTATTTTATCGTAACGAATAGAGGGGTCTCCATATTCATCAATCATGTTCAGATGAATCGTATCGAGTTTATGGATTTGGTCGGTATGTTCGATCATAATGGCATATTTTTCCGAAATAAAGTGAGACTTCGCAGCGCTGAGCCCCCCTTTTTCAGCACTATAACTATAAAGGGTATTATGTGACAGCAGGAAATTCTTATAGGAACGAAGCATGTTCCCAGGTACGCGTTTAAAAATATTTAACGTATCCTCTTTTAAGATCTTCACTAATTCCTGCTTATAGTAGTCCATTTTCTTTGTATCGCAAGTTAGGATTGCTTGAAGAAGAGCTTCCCTAGATTGATGATCATTTTCAATTCTTTGATTCATGGAGTTGCTATTCGATTCCATAGATGGTTTCTCCTTGCTGCATAAGTTGCTAAAATAAAAAATTCTTTAATTATCTATACTCTCTTACAATAAAAACCCTAAATGAATGTATAGAGGGTCAGGATATAGGATTAGTCCAACATATCGCTTTAACGTGGTAGGGGACTGATTCTTTATCCGGAACCTGTTCCAAGATACAGGTAGGTATTTTCTTATGTCTTTATTTAGGTTACTGATTAAAAATAGTGATGAGGATATAAAAAGGATAAAACTATAAAAAATATAAATTCCGTTTTATCCTTCACATTTCTATTTCGCTATAGGATATATCTTCTTATTTAATATATGAATAATTATATCAGGTATGATAATCGTTAATAGCTTACCACTGCACGACTCGGTTCTATTTCATTCTCTCTGGCAACGCTTGAATTAATTCAATCAATTGGTTCAGCTTTCCCTCTACGCGATGAAGCAGGTAAAATGTTGCCGCGATTGGGAAGCCGACTTCTGTAAAGAATAATATCCAGGTCTCCATGTGTACTCCCCCTGACCAAAACAGACCAGCGGCCAAGCCCACTGGTCTGTTTTGGTCATCACGAAGCTCCTGCACTCTTGAAGCCCCATATTTATGGGGGTCAGTCCCTCCCTCACTAATACATGGTGGGGGTCTGTGCCTTTTTTTCTTCCACCTATGGTCTGCGATACATGTTCGGCCAGTCTTTTATTTTACTCTTTTATCTTTTCCTGTTTCTGCTATATTCATTGTTTCTTGTATATATGCAGCCGGTTTATGTAATAGTTTCATTTCCAGTTGGGAGAATTCATTCCTCTTCATCCCTTTGCATTGATGAGTATCTTATTAGCAATTCTAAAAATATCCGGTATCCTTTCTAAAATGATTGTGGACGGATCAAGTGCATGGTATCAATTCGTTGTAAAGAATTGGACATTTGCGCTATTAGTTGGGATTGGAATTACGTTTACCGGCCTTAATGCATCATTCATGCGCTTACCCTTAAATACATTATCATCGTAGGAACTAGAGACGTCTCTGTTTTAGCAGCAGCCAAAAGAATAGAGTTAATGCCATTTTTTCAAATTTCATCTACGTTGGGCACGGCGCTGATCTTATTTCTGGCCGATATCTTTGTGAACTTACTTTAATGGAATAGAGAATCTTTTTTGCAGGCAGAGATTTGCACGGACTATAGGGATCCCTTTGAAAGAAAAGGCTAAGACTGTTTATGACCAACTAATTGGGGTTCACACTGTAGTCCACACTTCCGCCCATGCTCTCGTCCAAGCACAAAACACGCGCTCCCTTTGCTTCGTTCAATTAATTCATCTTGATAGGCTCTCTTCGATATACGTTGTCCCGATTGATTGAACGTGCGAAATTCATGTTGCTCTTTTCTTTTTTTCTATATTTGTCCCTAAATCGAACATGATTATCATCTTTATCTAACTTTTTGGATTCAGAAAAACACCTTGCTGCATCTTCTTTTAGTCCCAATTCATGGTAGGCCTTCCCCAACAGACACCACACTTTTATCAGATTATCTAGATTAATTCCTCGTTCTATTGCTTCTTTTGCATAAAACGCAGAAGATTCCCATCGCTCTCTGCCAGATGTCATCGCCTCAGCCAAAAACGCTAAATGATAAAATGTATCACCTTTTTGTGATGAGGTACTTGCCGCACGCTGTAAATAGGTAAAAGCCCTTTGTTTATTTCCACCGATCATTTTCTCAGAGCGCCAATACTCTAAATACAATTCGGCTAGAGAATGGTAAGTCTATGCTTTTTCTTGATCGGAAAGTCGACACATTTTAAATTGTTCATACAATTCTATACCTTTCTTCACCCATTCCTGCCTAAAATCCGCTTCATCCTCCTCGTCTTCTCTTTGTAGCCATCCATCAATTTGTGATTCCAGCTGCACTTTCTTATCTTTAGACATAGCTTCCCCTCCCAGTACATTGCTTTTACTTATACTTAGACTCATGATATTTGATTGTTAAGACTATTATATCTCTTATTAGAATGTATTTGCTTAGAAAATTCCAACTGCAAGTAACAAGGCTGACTGTCTAGAAGTTATCCATTGATCACAGAACCTTGTTCCACCGCTCTCTAGCTTTATAAATTGATTTCAGCTAATTTCCTAGATAAAAAGAAAGTAAGTCTCTATCCTTGGTACTTGCAACATTTTTATGAAATTACCAGAAAGCCTCTTAACACCTATTCATTTTATTTAATAGCATAAAACCTTATAATAGAAATTAGTATAAATGTTCAAATCATGTTATTAGTATAGTCTATATTATTATAAAAGATTAGAGGTGTAAAAAATGAAAACAGATAATCCAACATTTTCATGGTCTAATTTTTACATGGAATTTGCTGATAAACTTCTACAATACAAAGAAAAAAGAACAGAACTTTTAACTAAATTAGAAGATGTCTATAATAGTTTGGATATACGCTACCCTTTTACTGAAAACGGGAAATCCATTGATGACATCTGCCCATTCACTGTTTTCGGTAGTTTTAACAAAGGAATTACAAACGAAAATCGTATTGCGATAGCTGAAGGAATCAGTAGTAAAATTGGTGTTCAGTCCCCTGTTCCAACTGATTTTAATGGTATCCCTGTTTTAAACAATATGAAAGCATGGTTTTTTGCATATAAAAATCAAAGAGGACCAGAAGATATTCCAAATCTTTGGAATGTCTTCGAAACAGCAATACAGTACGCAGATCACCAATCTGCAGATTTAAAGAAAAAGTTCACTGATAGTTATGATAAAGTAAGAAAACAGCAAGGGGTTAAATGGAATCTAACAATGGGACTTTATTGGATTCGTCCATTTTTTTATTTAAACCTAGATGAAAGAAATAGAACATACTTATTACAAAAAAATAGCTATTATTCTGAGTATATTACAAAGATATCAAAATTAAAGGACTTACCTAATGCCAAAGATTACATAAAACTAATTAATTATTTCAAGGATACCTTTCAAACAGAGGATAATCCGCATCAAAGTTTTCCTAATTTATCATTCGCAGCATGGAAACAACCATCTCCTAAAGAAATCGATCGAAAAAAGTCGAATGCAAGCTTTCTTAAATGGTTTGTTCCACTTATAAATGCACTAAAAGAACTAGGTGGTTCTGGTACTCCAGAAGAAGTTCGTAATCAAATAGCAGCTGACCTAAGTCTCACAGATGAAATTGTGAATGAAACTCGTGGAAGAAGCGGAGTGAAAAAGTTCGATAACGAAGTCGCCTTTGCAAGAAATTATTTGGTCTATGACGGTTACATAGATAATTCAATTCGAGGTATGTGGTCACTAACTGAAAAGGGACAAACTGCTGATATGGATGATGAAATAGCTAGTGACATATTCATCAAATGGGTAGATAAAATGAAGAAGCAACGAGAAGAAGATTCCTCACCTCCTTCTGATGTAGTGAACGAAAAGGAAAAAAGATACTGGATTTATTCGCCTGGCCATAGTGCTTCCAAGTGGGAGGAATTTTACTCTCAAGATATTATGGGAATTGGTTGGGATAAGATGGGTGATTTAAGTCAGTTTTCATCAAAAGAGGAAATGAAATCCAAAATGAAAGAATTATACGGACAAGAATACACGTTTATGAATGCTGCTCATGCAACATGGCAATTTGCTAATGAATTATTACCAGGTGATACCATTTATGTTAAAAAAGGAACGTCAAAAGTAATCGGACGTGGCATAGTTGAATCGGAGTATATGTATGATCCAACTCGGGATGAGTACAAGCATATCCATAAAGTGGATTGGAAGGAAAATGGAGAATGGGAACATCCCGGTAAGGCTGTTAATAAGACACTTACGGATATAACCTCATATACCGATTATGTGCGAAAGCTGGAGGATCTTTTTATAGATGAAGACGATGATGATACTGAAGAAAGAGAAGTTGATTATGATCCTTATACAGAAGAAGATTTTCTTAATGAAGTATTCATAGATAAAGAGCGCTACTATAAATTGGTAAATCTTCTGAAAAAGAAAAGAAACGTCATATTACAAGGGGCTCCAGGTGTAGGAAAAACCTTTTCTGCTAAAAGACTTGCCTATTCTATTATGGGTCAAAAAGATACGAGTCGAGTAATGATGATTCAATTCCATCAAAGTTATAGTTATGAAGACTTTATTATGGGGTATCGCCCAACGAATGATGGATTTGAGCTTGCAGAAGGACCATTTTATGAGTTCTGCAAAAAAGCTGAAAAAGATAGTAATCGGGATTATTTCTTTATTATAGACGAGATTAACCGAGGTAATCTAAGTAAAATATTCGGTGAACTACTGATGTTACTTGAAAAGGATAAGCGTGGTCAAAAATTGCGTCTTCTTTATGCCAATCAATTGTTTTCCGTTCCTAAAAATGTATATATTCTTGGAATGATGAATACGGCAGATCGTAGTCTGGCCATGCTAGATTATGCACTAAGAAGAAGATTTGCTTTCTTTAAACTAGAACCTGCATTTGATTCTGAAGGGTTTCAGAAAATATTGAGTGAGATAAATAATACAAAATTTGGTCCACTTGTTGAGCAAATAAAAGCTTTAAATAACTACATTAAGCATGATGAATCATTAGGTAGTGGATTTCAGATCGGTCACAGCTATTTATGTGCTGATGAAGAAATAACAGATGAATGGTTATCATCGGTAATAGAGTATGAATTAATACCTTTATTAGATGAATATTGGTTTGATGAGCCGTCTAAAGTAGAACAATGGACAAATCGACTCCGTGGTGCTCTAAAATGATCCGAATAAAAAACATTTATCATATGCTTGCTTATGCATTCCAGGTATTGAATAAGAGAAACTATGCAGAGTTAGAAACAGAGCACTTTGAATATGCTTCTGATTTATTTGCTGCAATACTAGCTAAGGGCATCAGTATTCAAATCAAACGGGGATTAATTAAGGACTATGTTGATAACACAGAGTCCCTTAGGTCCCCAAGAGGTAAAATCAATGTTGCGTTTTCCGTAAAACAACAAACCATGATTAATAAACAACTGGTATGTAGTTTTGATGAGTACACGGAAAATTCCTATATGAATCAAATACTAAAAACTACCGCTTTACTATTAATTAAGACTCCAGAAGTTGCAAATAAGCATAAAAAGGATTTAAAGAAAGTATTGCTGTACTTTTCTAATGTTGACCAAATAGATTATCGAAGAATTCAGTGGTCAAGCATTAGATACCATCGAAACAATGCTACCTATAAAATGCTCGTTAATATATGCTATTTAGTTATAGAAGGCCTACTACTAACAGAACAAGAGGGTACTCATAAATTAGCCAGATTTGTGGATGATCAGAAAATGCATCAACTTTTTGAGAAGTTTGTACTGGAATATTATCGAAAACACTTTCCACAATTCAATGCTTCCGCTTCTCATATTGATTGGGATGTTGATCAAGGGATGATTGAGTTTCTTCCTGTTATGAAAACGGATATTACTCTTACTTATAAAGAAAAGACTCTTATTATAGATACGAAATACTACCAGCATACGATGCAATCAAATAGTTATTATAATAGCAAAAGCTTTCACTCTCACAATATGTACCAGATATTTGCGTACGTAAAAAATAAAGACTGTAACAATTCCGGTAATGTTAGTGGGGTTTTACTTTATGCAATGACGGATGAGGATATTATACCGGATAATGAATTTTCATTAAGTGGAAACCATATAGGGGTAAAAACGTTGGATATGAATACCGATTTCTCTAATCTCTCAGACCAACTCAACATTTTGGTTGAAAGTTTTCTATTAAATGGTAGTTAATTTAAAAGATGCCTGTCCCCACTACTCTAGGTCCAAGGGGACAGTTATATTCATCGTCCCATAGTTTAAACTAAAAGCTAATCGGACAAGGCACCTGTTTCTAAGGTTCTCTTTATATCCTCTTCAAATCCACTACCTGAGTATTAGAAAGAACAGTAAGCTGTTTCATCATAAACTCCGCCGAATATTGATCTACCTTGAATCCAATAAAAAATTAATCCCAAGGTTGCATTCGTTTAATAATGTAAAAACATATCATAATCTATCTTACTCATAGTGGACTTCACCTCTAGGTTATTGGGTCAGCCCGCTTCAATATCACTTTAACGTGGTGGGGGACTGTGAGCCCTTTATTCCAACGCAAAGTAAAAGGCATTGCAACTTGATGCAACAGTCTTAATTGATAGGGCAGTTTATCTTTAGAATATTTCTTTTTACACTTCGATTAATATTTAGTTTCGCTATTTCATTTAAGCTATCGGTGTTAAAAACTCACCAAGAAAATCTTGATACATAATTTCAGTAAAGAGATTGACTTTTTTCGACATATCCTGTAACTTATTATTTATCTTGATGATAACAATTAAATAACCTCTTATCCAGAGAAGCTGAGGGACTGGCCCTATGAAGCTCGGCAACCCTCTATGTATCCAATGCATAGAAAGGTGCTAATTCCAGCAAAACATTTTTTGTTTTGAGAGATAAGAGAGGAATATCTATGAAAATAACTACCTCTCTTTTTACTAAAAGGAGAGGTTTTTTATTTATTATCATCAACTAAAAAATTGGGGGAGGTAAGTCTTAAATAAAACAAAATATACATATTATGTGCAAACGTGATGTTATAGGAATCTTCTAATACGTTAAAAAGTTTCCCGGTAGATCCCATAAAAACATCCTTAATGTTGAAAGCCATGGCGTTTGTAAGTAGTAACTCCTTTATTGTTCGTAGAAGCAATACACGCAACGACAAAGGTTTTGTGGACATCATTTCCAAAACAAAAGGGATAAACAATTTTTAAACCCATAAAAGATTCTCCATTTTAGAATATATAGGGATGGAGCAGCATTGACTGATTGTCAGCAATAAAAGAGTAATGTTTATACATAGATAAGCCTGCGTACTAGAAAAGGCAATTTATACATATAAACATGCGGTCACTCCTCCAGCGAAATGGCCCACTCACCTCTATATGATTTATAGTTAACTGAGATTCCCTATAATCCTAGAATAATTAAAAAATTGCTCAGCACAAGTATATTTCTTAGCGCTTTGTGCCTGAGCGAGCGAAAGGAATGGTTATAAACATGAAGAAATTATTATTAGCTATTATTGGTTTAGTTGCATTGACACTTGCAGCATGTGGTAATGAGGATACAAGTACTTTAAGCGAGGATAAATTAGTTGTAGGTTCGATGGCTGGAGATCAGGCGGAAATTGTAGAATTTGTAGCAGAGATTGCAGCAGAAGATGGATTAGAAATTGAAGTTATGACATTCAGTGATTACATTATGCCGAATACTGCGTTAGAGGAAGGCGATTTAGATGCAAATATCTATCAAACCCTCCCTTTCTTAGACCAATATAATGAGGACCATGGTACAGATTTTGTACCTGTAGGGGCAGCATTTCTTAACCCGATGGCAATTTTCTCAGAGAAATACGAAAGTATAGACGAAGTGGAAGACGGCGCATTGTTCGCACTTCCAAATGATCCAACAAACGGTGCTCGTGCATTATTAATGTTGCAAGAAACTGGTTTGATTAAAGTCAATGAAGAAGAAACCAACCCATCTGTCATGGATATCGTTGAAAATCCTAAAAATCTTGAATTTATTGAGTTAGAAGCTGCACAGATCCCTAGGCAGCTTAGCGAAGTTGATTTTGCAGCAATCAATTCAAACTACTCTTTTGAAGCAGGCCTGAATCCAATAGAAGACTCTATTTATAGAGAATCAACAGATTCGCCATATACGGTCAACATCGTCGTACGTGCTGAAAACGAAGATGATCCAGCCGTGCAAAAGCTTGTAGATGCCTATCAATCAGATGCAGTAAAAGATAAGATTGAGGAAGTTTTTGGCGGAACATTGTTACCTGGCTGGGAATAACAGATAAAAGCAAGCAACTATTCTGGTTGCTTGCTTTTTTAGCTCTATGTTTGGAATTGTCCCTTTCACCTACTCTGTCCTTAAAGCAATAACGCCATTCATAATCGTCGCTTGTACCCCATTTGGAATTCGGACGATATCCTCCGAATCTACTTGAAGGATAGGAATCTGTTTATTATACAGTTCACCTGCAACAACCGATGCTGCGACGACCATTGGCTCTGCTTCCGGAAGAATCATAGCAACTGGACCATTTCCCTTTCTAAAGCATTCCGTCAATGAACCACCGCCGGTTGCACCACTAAGACCGTGAGAAATAACAAGAATAGCGTTTGCTATACTTTGCCCTTCATTTGGATGCCCCCCTTGAATTATGATTCCTTCACTGCTATCGATTCCATCCCAAAGACTAAGCGGTGCACCTAACGTCAATGTTTGGGCTTCTACTGTTCCAGACAGAAGTTCCTTGGCTTGAAATTCCTTCACACTGCATCCTCCTCCAAACCATTCTCCATAACGACATGACCTTTCTTTCCAGAAGAAATACAATCAGCCAGTGTGCCTACCGTGACTTTTGCAGAAATACACCGAGGTGCATAGTGAGCCCACTTAGCTGAATCAGTCATGATTGTTAATCCGTCGTTCCAGAGGATCCCAGGGAAATAAACACAACGATCGACGACGATTTTAACTCCCGCCTCATTAAATTTTTCCGCCCAACCTCGTCGCTCGGCTATCTCCAGCGTACGTCGGCTCATGGAAATATACAATGGAACTTGAAGGTTCCATCCAATTTGATCCAGTATTTCATATACTTTCCCTACTTCATCAACAGAAAGATGCGGCGCCCCTAAACAAATGGCATCTAACGGAGTACCACGTTCATTTATAGAGAGTTCCTTGTATGTTTGCGTTAAATCTCCAGTCTCAATCTTTACTATTTCTTCTGGCGCTTCACCATGAAGTGCATCTTGAAGAGTCGGCGCTTCAGGTGTTAGGCCTACAATGTGGTACATTGAAATGCCGCCGGAAGTTGCTGCAGCTGCTCCGAACGCTTTGAGATTATCTTTGGAAATATCGTGATCAAACCCTGAAATGACTGGTATTCGTTCACCGGCGATTTTTCCTACTTGATAGCCGAATATGTGATAAAACAGGCTATTTTCCAACCACTTCTTAGGAAGGTGGTCCACGTTAAAAACGATTTGCCCGCGCCGATTTTCTTCACAATGTAACCCACTGAATGGAATCCTGCCTGTAATGGCAGCAGCAGATGTAATGAAGTGCCCGTATCGGTTTGTTCGAGCACCAAATACCGAATTCGCATATGGAACAGCACTCGATTCTCCCCAAGCAACATGTTCCCCGAACTGCAATTGATTCTCGGGTTCTTGGAACGGAGCACAAGTATATGTAGGTGAGCAGCCCATTTCTTGGAAAATCCGCATAACTTCTCGAGACGTTTCAAAATCATGCTCGCTTGTTGGTACATTTAAACAACGGTGCTTTGCATCAACATTACCGACATTGATGGTTGTAGGAACTGCAACTTTTGCACCCTTCTTTGCAAGCGCCCGAGCAAAATCAGGGCCGGTCTCTCCAGTACCAGTCATCAAAGTATCGACGACGTGAGCAGCCGTTATCTCCTGTAGGCATGGCGCCCCAAGCGCCTTTCCAACTGATACAATTATATTCATCGCAAATTGCTTTGCAGGCCCAGCTTCCCCACTTAGCATATAAGATTCCTCAGGACTCAGTTTCATAAAATTCCTCCTCGTATTTTATATTTAGGCTTTCTATTCATCCTATAAATGACTAGAAAAAACCTATTCTAGAATGTCAATATACCCAACCCCTATGGTTTACATTACCTAGAGACAACCTAGCTTCTCTGAAACTTCACTAAAATCATCATTAGTAATTCTGTAGGGTATTCCTACCACTAAATTAGCAGAAATCATCTTTTGAACTACTAAGTTTCCTAACTCAAATAGCCTTAGTTTTATCTATATTTCACATTGTTAGGATTTCACATTAAATATTCCAATTTCTCAAGAGTTTAATTAAACCTTAGTTTTTAACTTTAGTTAATTATAGTTTTCCCTCACACTTAACTTTAGAGTAATATAGACTAATGCTATTTGTATTCCCAATTAGACACCTTCCTAAAATTGAATCTATTACAAATATATCAATATTCACTTTTAATTTCCTATTATACCACGTTGTTATCGCATTTTGTAATACTTCAATGAAATGAAATTTATGGACGGATGAAAATAAACTGATTAATGAACATTATTTACCTTTGATACAACTGTACTTGAAGAAAATGGTTATGTTGACCTTGGTGAGGGAGTTTTTCCACAAAATTGGTGCCTGTCCCCCACCGCTTTACAGGATTAAAGCTATGGGGGGACAGGCACCTGATTAAAGATATGAATCTTTGGACAATCATAAGTTCCACCATTGATAAATAGAAATATAATGTATAGAACATATAAATTATTAAAAATGAGGTGGGAAGTTGTATTTTTTTAAATCTATTTCTGATGAAGTTCATTTGTCTCAAGAAATATTCAGCAACTATAAAAAAGTAAGGAAGCTCCTTATAGTGTCTATTTTTGCCTGTATTGCCGCTATTCTCCAGGCTTCAGGGGGTTTTCTACCAGGTATAGGATATTTGATAAGTCCGCTTGCCACTGCACCTATCTTGCTATGTTCCATGTTTTCTATTCGATTTGGAGTAATGACCTATTTTCTGACCATTATGCTGTTATTCATCTTACAGCCAACTGAACTAATTATATTTCCCTTTACTACAGGATTGTTAGGACTTGGCATAGGCGCAGCTTTTTCCATTTTTAGAAAGAGAATAAGTATGACTGCTTCTGGTGCAATCGTTTTAATGCTGGGGATTATAATTCTGCTATATATTTTCCGCTTTCCAGTTTTAGGCCCAGTCGCCTCTGATTATTCCTTTTCTTTTCTAACAATTGGAGGTATTGCTTTATTTGCTTTCCTTTATAGCTGGTTATGGGTTGAGGTTGCTTTAATCATTTTCAAAAGGATAAAAATGATGATGATTGTTTAGTAATTCTCTCTGGTTCATCAAACTATCTCAAAAATGGTACCCTGGTTAAAATCAGTCACTAGCATAGAGTTGTAAACCCCTAAAAATAGCCGACTTTGATTCAGATTCGTTCCCAGACTAACATAATAAGCAGATTGTGACCCAAAATCATAATCGGTTTGGATCACACCAAAATCATTTTGTTTACCGTCTGGTCTCACTCTGGTATAGGCTAAAGCACCTCTATCCGGAGATTGAGATTCTTTCCTTGCGATATCGGTAAATACAACACTTCCTGTTAAACTTGGAATTGCAGTTCCCATATAGGATTGCACTCCTGTAAGTGCAGTTCCTTCAAACTTATCGGGTCTTTTATCTTGATGAAAATAACTAGTTAAAGGCTGAAGACGACTCGCTGAAAGTGCTACTGCTTCATCATAATAAGAAATTGTCTTCTTATCTATGGACGAATTATGATTGCAGCCTTTTAGAATCGACGTAGGAAAAACACCTTCCCATCCTCGCCAGCCAAAGTTAACCAATCCTTGCTGGTGAGTTTCAGAATCGAGAAGCTGCGTAACCGGTATTGGTTGATAACTTCCGAATGAAAAAATTGACTCTACAAAGTCCTGTCCGACATTCCCCGTATATTTCATGTACCGATTATCAACCCGTTGAAACGAAATCCCCGGTATGTTGCGAACCCCTTTGGCCATTACGGTAAGTGTATCCTGAATCGTTGCGGGAAGTTCATTAAAACGTGTAACAACGGGGTGGGTTGTTGATCAATGTATTCTTGCTCACATCGATTTCAATGATTTTACCGGCTATTTCCATATTATCCTGACTTAAATTAAATGGATCATAGCCTGATCCACCATCTCCAGTTGTTAGCGCAAGTTTTCCTGTTTCAGGCGAGAAGTTTAAACTATTAACACCATTATGATTGGAAAATGGTCTTCTTAGGTTAAGTAATGTACGTCGTTTTTGAGGCATACCATTAACCTGTAAACCCCATTCTTCAACGGTATCAATATGATCATATAACGATTCTCTGTTTACCCACTTTAAATTTAACGTATTCGGATCACACGGGTCAGGATGAAAGGCTTTAGGAAGAGCCCCTGTCCTTGTGTTCCAGCCACCGAATAATGAAGATAGAACAAACCATTATAATAAAATTCCGGATGAAATGCCAGTCCTAACAATCCCCGTTCATCATATCCACCACCAGCACCTAGTTCTATTATTGAAGAGCGAATATCTAAAAATACCCTTATATCGCGGTTCCCTATGTAAAATATTTCTCCTACTTGGGTTGCCACAAATAATGTTTCCATGGAATCACCTGGAAGTATGGTCGATGTCAAGACTGTGGGTAAATTAATATTACTTACAATGGGTTGTAATCTAACGTTAACGGCTTTCAACTATCTTAACCTCCTCTTATTGTTTCCTTTTTATAAGAGTATGATTAAAACTGTTAGAGGGAGGAAAAGGTACCGTGTCAAAATGCACCTCTCCATCTATCCATTATCTCGTCTTATATTCTCTTCAAATCCACTACCTGAGCATTAGAAAGAACAGTAAGCTGTTCCATCATAAACTTCGCCGAATATTGGAATTTACCTTGAATCCAATAAAAAATTAATCCTAGGGTGGCATTCGATTGGTAATGTAAAAACATGTCATAATCTATCTTACTCACTGTGGAATGCACCTCAATTAGAATATCTTTGGAAAAAATATCGTAAAACAACTCCTCGATACGCTTTTTAAAATCGGAACGACTCGTATACAATGCATAAAACATTCGTTTATTCTTTTCGATATAATCAAATATTTGAACAGTTGTAGGTGCTAGAGAATTAACATTAATCGTATTTTTATTTTCAAATGGGGACAAAATGGCTTCTCTAAAACCCTCTAACACATCACACAAAGCCTCTTCCAGAAACTCTTCCTTGTTTGAATAGTGCGCATAAAAGGTAGCTCGATTCAAATCTGCATATTGCGCAATCATGGATACCGTAATTTCATGTTCCGAGTACTGTTCAATTAAATCAATATATGCATTTATCAAAGAGAGTTTCGTCTTTTTAACTCTTCGATCAATTTTAATTTCCATATGTCCAGCTCCTATTAGAAAAATACTCAACAATCTTAGTATAACTGTTGTTAAAGCTTCATTTGAAGTATTTTTGTTTATCTAACTTTTCCCAGTAGATGTTAGATTGAAGTTGTGGGGTATTTTAAACGAAATTAAGGAGGAATCTTTTATGAAATTAGAAAACAAAATCGCTGTAGTAACTGGAGCTGCCTCTGGGATCGGTTACGCAATGGTAAAGAAATTTGTTAAAGAAGGCGCCAAAGTGGTTGCTGGAGATATAACAGATAATATATTTGACTTAGAAAAAACGTTTGGTGACAACGTAAAAGCTGTAAAAGTGGATGTCTCAAAAGAAGCAGACGTAAAAAATCTGATTGATACAGCAGTAACTACGTTTGGCAAACTCGATATCTTATGTAACAATGCAGGTATTATTGGAGCATATGCAAATATCGAGGAATATACAGAAGAACAATGGAATAAAGTAATCAGCATCAATATAAATGGTCCTTTCTTTGGTATAAAACATGCTGTTCCTTATATGAAACAAAATGGCGGCGGTTCCATTGTGAATACCGTATCTATTTCATCTAAACATGCTACTCCGGGATCACCAGCCTATGTTACTTCAAAAGGTGCCGTTCTCATGTTAACGCGTCAGGCTGGTCACGATTATGCTCGTGATAACATTCGTGTCAACGGAATCTCTCCAGGGGTAGTTAACACTGGTATTTTAAAAGATGTAGACGAAGACATGTTAAACGTATACTCCGAAGCCATTCCGATGGGAAGAATTGGTGAACCTTCTGAACTTGCAAATGTCGCTTGTTTCTTAGCATCAGATGAAGCCTCTTATGTGACTGGACAAACTTACATTGTTGATGGTGGGAAAGATACAATTTAATTCTTTACGATAAACATGTAGTTTTTAATTGTAAACGGGTTCTTTGACGTAGATATTGACAATTCGATAGACTAATAATATAGGTTATTAAATTTTTAGAAATGAGGGATAAGATATGAAAGGCTGGGAGTTTACAACTACAAACGAACCACTAAAACTTGTGGAAAAACCAGATCCAAAAGCAACAGAAGGGCGCGTCGTCATTGAAGTAAAAGCAGCGGGCCTATGTCACTCGGATGTAGGTGCATTACGCGATAAGAAATGGCTTGACATAATTGAACATACGCCTATTATTATGGGACATGAAGTTGCTGGAGTCATTAAAGAAGTTGGACCAGGTGTAACAGACTATAAAGTTGGGGACCGTGTTGGCGTTTGTCCAGTAAGTAAAGTAGGTATGGGTCCAGGTTACGGTTATGATGGTGGATATTCTGATCTTGTTTCCGCACCGGCTGTAGATTTAGTTCCAATGCCAGACGAAATCTCCTTCGCACAAGCTGCAGCAGGAACAGATGCTGGTATGACTTCTTATCACGCAATGTTCCAAACAGGTCAAGCTAAACCTGGAATGAAAGTTGGCGTTATCGGAATCGGCGGACTCGGTCAGATTGCTGCCCGTGCAGCAGTTGTTAAAGGCATCGATGTATATGCAGTAGATGTTAGTCCAAAAGCACGTGAACTAGCAAAAGAACTTGGTGTAAAGGAAGTCTTCGAAGATGTTCGTGAATTAGCAGATATCGCACCAGATTTAATTGTTGACTATGCTGGATTTGGCACGACAACTGCTGGTGCAATCGATGTAATTGCACCAGGAGGAACGGTTGTTTTAGTAGGTATGGGTAAGTTAGAAGCAACGATTAATACCGACCCTCTTATTCTAAAAGCTGCAACATTAAAAGGTAGTGTTGGCGGTGACGGGCACGATATTGCGGAAGTATACAAACTGATGGCTTCTGGTGATATCGAGCCAACGATTTCCGAAATTACATTTGATGAAATATATGAAGGATTGCTAAAGCTCGAGCGACACGAAGTAACTGGAAGACTTGTGGCAAATTTAGAAAAATAACATAATATCCTCCCCTTTTTGTAATCAGATTTCTATTTTTGAATCTGACTACTAAAGGGGAGCAAATATAAGTCTGTGATTTTTCTTTTCATTCTTGTAAATATAATAAAGCAGTGTACAAACAACTTAAAACACCTCTATGCTGGGCTCCTTATTTATCATATGCCTTATAAGATTGATATAAGGTTGAATTTCTCTTAATGATTATTTTCCTCACCTTCTAGACCTTCTACTATCTACTTTATAGATTTCTAGAAATTCCAGCTTCATAAGGCTGGTCAGCCCCACCCTTCGCTATCGCTTTAACGTGGTGGGGACTGACCCTCTATTCTAAACGAAGCGCCCTCTTAACATGACTGATTACCTGTCGGCTAAGCAATCTAATAGCCCCTTCTTTATTTTGGCTAGAAATTTGTCATAATAGCCCACGAGTAATATTACTGCACATACTATGTTGATGTAACCATTCCAAGCACAGCTCCCATAACACCTTGTAAATTGTTTGCACTTAAGCCAAATACAGTTTTATTCCCCGATATAATAGATCTATAACCAAAAAAGTTATTCTATCTAACTTAGAAGAACAATCAGGAGAGGAAGTACGATGAAAAAGAATTATACATTAAAGGACTTGGCGAACTTGCTGGTGTCTTATTTAAAACGGTTTTGAGAGTTATAATTAACGAAAAAGGTATTAAAGATTCAACTAGAGAGAAAGTATTATAAGTGATTGAAAAAACCGATTATATGGTGAATTTGCATGCCAAAATGCTGTAACATAACAAATCCCACAATCATTAATACATCAACGATGGTGAGCTTTTTAAATTATCTTATTTATCGTAAAGCATTTAAAGGAATCCACTCTGAATAATTCAAAATGGATTCCCTTATATTATTTTCTATTATTGTGCTGTATATCCACCATCAACGATCAGGGAGTTACCAGTCATGAAAGAGGAATCATCACTAGCCATAAATAATACAGCTTTTGCAATTTCTTCCGCTTTACCCAAACGCTTCATCGGTGTTGCGTTTGTCAGGAATTCTCTATCTGTTTCACCTAAGATTGGTGTTTCGATAAATCCCGGACATAGTGCATTGACACGGATATTGCGCTCTGCATATTCCAAACCTAGAGATCGGGTTAAGTTAATAACACCAGCTTTTGCTGCGTTGTATGCTGCACTGCCGGGTGATCCAACCCAGCCATACATAGAAGCTGTGTTAACGATAACACCGCCGCCGGCTTTTAAGAATTCTTTGATTGCAGCTTGTGCAACCAAAAACACACCATCTAAGTCCACTTCTACGGTTTTTCTCCATTCCGCATATGTTAGTTCTTCTGTAGGTTTTACAGCACCGATACCAGCATTGTTAAACAGAACATCAACTTTGCCAAATGCCGATAATGCTGTATCGTAAATATTTTTAACATCTTCCTCATTCGTAACATCAGCTTTTACGAAAACTGCTTCTGCACCTTCAGATTCCAACTCCTCTTTAAAAGAAGCACCTTTTTCTTCATTAAAGTCCGCTAAAACTAATTTTGCTCCTTCATCAGCGAATAAACGCGCTGTTGCAGCACCGATACCAGATACTCCACCAGTTATAACAGCTACTTTATCTTGTAATTTACCCATTGTTTATCCTCCTTTATATATATAAATCCATCAATATTAAAAAGAGCACTACATCTTTAATAATCTTACCTTAAATGAGGTAATCCAAACATTTTTTTAACGTCTACTAGATATACCAACCCAAATCTATTGTCTATTATCATTGATCTCAAATTGATTAGTATTGGGGATATTCTAATGAAAAAACCGCTTTCAACAACTAAAAATACTAATCGTATGGCATGTGTTTTCCAACGGGATTACTGGTGGACTACTAGATCCAGTTTCAATAAATCAAAACACCTATTTTCGTTTAATAGATGCCAAATTATTCCAAACAAAAAGCCATAGTACATACTGCTTAATAGCTTTATAATTTTTTAACTCATTTTCCCCGATTAGCAGCAATAATCATAAGGATGCAAAGGCGGTTCAGCCGGAAATAACCATTTCGGTGTAAATGCGGCGTCCCGCCAATGCCAGGCACCTAAGGCCGCTGCACAGGCATCAATCGAATGGCTTTGATTAGCAACTGTTTCTGGAATTCCGATAAGCTGTTTTTGTTCTAGCCAAGTTAGAAGAACCTTTCTCACTTCCAAGTCTTGTTTATATGCTAAAACATAATTCATTTCTATTGAAGACAATCTTGAACCAATCACTGCGCCAGGATGCACTTCCACGATGGAAATTGGGTGTAACGATGCTTGTGCTGTGATTTCTCTGCTGAGTTTAATCCCTCTCAATGTTAAATATACCATTCGATTTAAAGTGGGAGGCATGATGGATCCGGATTTCATTCCGATTTTGACAATAAACTTTCTCAATGCACGATCCGATTGCCTGTCTCCTCCTCCATCCTCATAAGACAAAGGAGCGTCAATGCCGATTACGACTTCATCTATTTGAGATTGTACTGAAACCTCTTTTAAAATATCTTCATCACTCATATTGCTCATACTTTTAACAAATCGCAATTTACTTTTTTGTACTTCGAATACAGCAAGTACCGTATCTTTGTGGTTACTCGGTCCCGATAAATCAATTCCTATGACTCTCATCCAATCCTTCTTTCTTTTTATGAAACAGCCTATTTCTAGCAAGTTTTTTCGATACATTCAGGATGCTGGTTCTGAATTAAATCTTCAATTTTAGCAAACAACAAATACTTTATAAATTTTTTATGCCTTGTCTTCTTTTTTAATACAGGGTCAATGTGACAATAATATCATTTCTGTCTATAATATATGAATTTTAAGGCTAATGTTATAATTATCTCATTAGATTAAGGCATATAATTAAAATTACCACCTCATATCTAAGCTAAAAAAAGACAGAAGATTGTTCATCCTGTCTTTTTTCACGATAATAATATTTAATTATTTTTGTGTTTGGTGTTGGGACCGGTGGACCGTATTCTACGTTATACACACATTGATTAGCTTCATATACTTTTCCATACGTTCTCTAAACCATGTAATGTTTTTGGCTTATACTAACTCATTAGGTATAAAATTACCACAATAGTGTTCATTCACATGGAATAAAATTGAAATTATAAAAATGGGTCTAACCCTCCTCCTGAACATTTGTCCATATCGAGGGTCTGACCCATGAGTTAAAGTCATTTGCTGTAATTCATTTTAACGGTGCTTCATTTCTTTTTACCTTAAAAATCTTACTCTGCGGAATATTTGGATTGTGATGAACGACATATGCTTTAGAAAAACGATATAGGTACTCTGCTTCATGAGACTTAGGAGTTAAGATTATCATTTTCCGCTTTAGTTCGTGTTCATATAACTCAAACACTTTATCTTTACGTCCTTCATCGAGTGCACTATCAAACTCGTCGAGTACGATATAACCAGGTGATGCTTGAATCGTTTGTAATAATGCCAAAGCAAACAGTAAGGAACTAAGGGATTCTTCCCCACCAGATACTCCTTTTCCTACTTTACCTCCTCTTGCTTTAACACTTACATCCTCTAATTTTCCTCGATGTCCTTCCTTACGTGCTTTAATGTATAAGGCATAGTGAATTTGATTACGGCGGTCTATTCGCATATCCCAATCTATCTCCCCTTGAAAGCCAAACAGAGACATATAATGGACAAACTTTTGATTAACACCAATAACTTTACTATTAATTGTGCTTTCTAAATCTTCTTTTAGACGTTCCATTCGCTCTGTATATTCCTCCAACAATAGTTTGGATTTCTTCACTTCTGTTGCGGAGCGATCATACTCTTCTTTCATTTTTTGATAATTTTCTGGAGCAGCTTCATCAATCCCTGTTTCATTTGCTGCATGAGTATATTGAATTTTTCCACTTTCTCGCATGTCTTCTGCCTCAGGTTTAGTGACATTTGGTAGTTCTGTAAGCTCTAATGCAAAATCTTTTAACTCCTGTTTTACAGAGTCTAATAATCTTTGGGTGTCATGATTGATGGATGAATATTTCTCTTCATTCGTTAAATATTCTTCAGACCGATTTTTGATTTGCCTTTCTATTGACTCAATTTCTCGGTCTTTGTATAGGAGGGTATCGTCCAAGTCCTCTATATCTCGATTTAATTTCTTTTCTTCACGTCGCTTCTCATCCAAGAGCGAACCAAGTCGTTCTAACTGTGAATTTTTATTCTTTTTCTCTTCTTCTAACTCGGTTAAATATTGCTTCAATCGGCTTACTTCTGTGATTTTTTCCTTCTCTTTTTCATACTGAATAAAAGTTTCTTGATAGTTTCTAAAAGTTTCTACCTTTTGCTTCCAGTCAGCACGTTCTTCATTGAGCCGATTCCAGTCTACCTGAATCTCGTCCCTATTTTTCTCGAGTTCACGTTTTTCATTACTTAGATTGTCATGCTTACTCTTTCGCCACTCTCGTTCATTTTCTTTTATCAAAAAGGCTTCCGCATCTTTTAAAGCCTCTTGTCTGCGAAACAACGTACTATTTCTACGTGTAAATTCACCTATTTCATTTGATAGATTGCTAATTTCATTGCCAACCCGTTCAAGCTCATCTTCTACTTGTACTTGATAATTTTTTAAAACTTTTTCACTTAGAATGATACGCTTTTCCTCTTGGGGACCTCTTATCCCTCTTGCATCGATAAGCACACCATTTTGAATCTGTGGTTTTTCATTTTCTAAAAAGCTCTTAACCCACCACAATGCTTTTACCGCAAGTGGATAAAGATTATTGCTTAATTCTTTTATCTTTAAATGTTTACCCGGAAGGTGTGTAATTGTTTTTTCTGGAACAATATTTGGCAATGGAACATGGTATAAATCATTTGGTGCAAGGAAATCTTTTTTGTTCACAAACAACGTATACTTTATCGTATCAAACAAATCTTCGTCATTTTGCTTAGCTGTTTCATCTAGTTCAACAAGCTCACGCAAAGGATATACTTCTATGTTTCGCTTTTGGAAGTACTGGATAGCCACTTCCTGACGAGGACTGTAAACGCGATTGTTTCTAAGATTTTCTAGTTCTTTTTCTAAACTTCCCTTTTTAATAACAAGATTTCCTTTTTCATCTTTTGCATCTTCTAGTCGTTGCTCATTTAACTCCATTTCTTTTTGCACAGCTTGACTACTGTTATATGCATCAATAAGTTTACGCACTTCTTGTTCCCTAGAACTGTCTTGGTCAATCTTCACTTTTAGTACAGCAATTTGCGGGGTTATTTCATCTAATATTTGTTTATTGCTTTCCAACAACTGTTGCTTTTCTTTCATTGAAGCATCAATAGAAACATATTTTTCCTCCGCATTAACCAAAGTTTCATTTACTTCTTCTTCAGTCATGCCAATCCGTTCTACTCTCTTCGTAATTTCCTCGATTTCCTTTGAGATAGCCTCCACTTTGTCTTTATGATTGGTTATCTCCTTCTGCAAACGCGTTAACTCATTGTCCAACTCGAGTTCACCGGATTCCATTTGAATGATTGCTACCTGAAACTGTTCATGTTCTTCTCTCTGGTCTGCTTGTAGAATTATATCTTGCTGCTTCTCTGTAATTTTCTCTTCTTTGTCTGATTTTAGTGTTTCTATTTGACCTCTTAAAGTATCCAGTTGATTAAAATGATGCTTTTCCAACCATTTAAGAGCTGAAATATACTGCTTAAACCCTTCTTCTAATCGTTTATTTCGACTATAATACCTGTCTAATTCCGTTTTCTTTTGATTTAACTGGAGTTTGTTAAGGCCTTGTTTACTCTCCGCTTCCTGCAAGGTCTGCTCCGTTTCTTTTACGAGTTCTTTACTTTCTTCCCAGCTTTTCTGGATTTTATCAATACCATTCATTTCACTGAATATACGGAAACGTTCTTCTGGATGCATCACTGCAAACTGGTTTACCTCTTTTTGATACCAAATCAAATAAAATTCATCCGGGTCAACAGCATATTTATAGAGAATCTGGTTTTTATATTCAGTAAAGTTAAAGCTCCGATCTCCAGAAGAATATTTCGTTTCCCGTTCCCATTCGTCAATGACCTCTCCCTCTTGAATATAAAATTCTTTTTTAACTGGATCACCCGGCTTCTGTTCAATGTCTAATCGAAACTGAACAAACTGTGGCGCATCAACCTTGATCTTTCCGTCATTTTTAAAAAGCAACTCAATTTTTGCTCGCCACGTTTGGTCTGTTGGAAGATTGTTTGACTTTAACCCTTCAAGGTCAACTTTACTTGAATAAAGAACGCCACCCATACAAAACGTAACCGTTGATTTTCCAGCACCATTTGGTCCAGATATTAAAATATGGTCATCTTTATCAGAGAAATCCATAACTATCGACGTATAATCCCGTATGCCTGAAAATTTAAGTCTCCATGGAATCATTACTTGTGCCTCCATTCATGTTGTAGCGTTTAAAGAACCGTAAGACATCATCCATGTGCAACTGATTCGATTGACTAAACTCGGTGTATCTTCGTAAAAATGAATCCGAAAATAAATTAGCACCAATAGATGTAAGTTGATAGGCTTCTTCCTCTGAATTCGTATCATATACTTCAATTGCCCCAATCTTTTTCAACGGGTCCAAATTCGCTTGAATTTTTCGTGTTACCTGCAATGATTCGTGGCCGAAACTATTAATCAATTGGGAAAAGAGTGTATATTCATTCTGCAGTACTTCTTGGTGATAAAAAATAAACATGAGAATAGCTAAACTTTCTTTATTTAATAGTGTTTTCGCTTGTTTGGCAGGCACGCGCATGAGTGCTACCACTTGATTCCTTCGCTCATCATAAATCACTTTCATATAACGACTAACTGCTTGGTTTACTCGCTTGAGAAAAGAAAAGAATGCTTGTTCATCATCTGTAATTCCAATTATTTTTTCTACTTCCTTACGTGAAAGTCCAAAATTCCCACTTCGAATTGTACCAGACGATGAAAAAAGGATTTGCATAAATGCAAGCTCTTCCTCTGTAGTTAAAAAGCCTTTTATCGATTGTAGGGTTGCTAATGGATTAACGTTCATGTTTTCTTCCTCGTTTTCTAATTCCGTATGTTCCTTGTTCATCTTCACTCCACCTCCAGTCACGTTGATCTTTGTTATCGTACAGTCTCTTTCTTGCATGTTCATCAATGTCAGCTTTTTTATTAGCGACTAACGCTGAAACACCAATTAATCCGTTGAGTACATCACTCCATTTGGATGACCCAGACCGAATAATAAGCTCGTCAAGGCCTGCTTCTTCTACTTCCTCCAGATATGCTTCAATACGCTCTGTGTGTATCATCTGTTTTGTCATTTGCCATTTCGAATCACCCATTATTTCATCCAACTGATCTTCCATTATTTCTTCTGTGTCTGGAAATTCTTCTTCCACTATTTCTTCTATCTCTTCTGTAATAGGATCATAGTTTTCGATATAGTTAATTCCTTCATCAATAGCCATCGGTGATAGCGGGCTAGCAAATTTCACCGGCGCCCAAAGACCATCTATTTCTTCGTCCTCGTATTGTCCTTGTTCCATGAAACTTAGTATTTGATGTGCATTCGGTATTTCAGAACCAAGGGGCGGATTAAACGATTTTACGATAAATGTGCGAAACGCTTCCGGCTGGATTCTATGGTTAGAATCTGTTTCTTGTAGGTGGGCAAACTTTAGAATTTTATTAATTGTCCCAAGGCTGATTTTTGTCCCATCACTAATCGCCGCCGTACCACGTTGTTTAATATCTGAAAACACAAGCTCTTGATCAATTGTTTCAAATTTGTCCATTCGTTCTGCCATCTTACCTTCTAGCTCTGTCATTAGATGATGAATCACTTCTACTTGTGTTAATGCATTTCGGTCTGCTAAATACTCAAGTTCCCTTTCACGGAGAAGCAATACAGCTTCTTCCACATTTTTAATCATACTAGCAAGCTTATTCCCACCAGAAATCCCTTTATCATCATATGCTTCACTTAGTTCTGCATCTCTTTTTGCTTGAAAGAGTGACCTTGCCACATCATCATTAAGATAATACGCAAGAGAATCATTAGCTAAACGAATCAGTACATCCATCATTCTTTTTCCTACATCACGCATTTTAATTCGTTTTGCTGTTTTTGCTACCCAATTGAATTTTCCCAAAACGAACACAAGGTGTTTCATATAACTTTGCGTCATTGCTTCATCATAGCCATATACATTGCGATAGCGATAGAATAATGTTTCCTCGCTTTCAATCGGCTCTGCGATACCGAGTGCTTCTTGATTAATAATATTTAACACTCGGAGGAAACGTAGTACGTGGATTGGTGACTGAAAATACTCCTTATCACTTAATTCCGTTAACACACCCGAAAGTTGTGCAATATCACGCATCGATTGTAGTAGCTCAGGTTTATCATCTGTAACGTCAAAGATCGAAATTAATGATTGATCCACTTTTTCCACAGCTCTACTCCTCCAATTTCTTGTTCCTGCTCTTCTTTACTCATTTGTATCGATTGTTGGTATTTGCTTGCAAAAGTTTCCCATTCTGTTTCCACGGTTAATGGTGGTACAATCCACTTTGTTAGGACATGTTCATCTTGTGTTAACTTATATAATTGCTCGGCAATCAAATGACCTGCTTCATCAACATCCGTCCAAATAATAACTTGACTGACACAGGTTACTAGTTGCGAAATTAGTTGTCTATGTGCAGACCTGACTTGTCCATCCACACCTAATACATAGCTTTTCGAATCTCTCAAAAATTCTTCCTCGTAAGCCATACGTGTTAACACACCTCTGTTTTCAACCAACCACAATACGTCTGCTTTCGTATTAAACGTCTCCGAAAAAACAGCTAGATCTGTCGTTGCATGAACTGTGCCATAACTATACTCCACATAGTTCCCTTTCATTGGCCCAGTAAAAAACAATGGTGTAATTGTCCCCATACTTGCTAGACCTAACAACTGTATTGGACGATGAAGCTGGCTTTCTGTTTCTTCAATAAACTCTTTTTTATATGCATCAAACTTTTTTGACCCACCTATTGTCCGGTAATAGGTAGCACCTATTTGCTTCCAATCAAAATATTTTTCTGTGCATGCTAGTTGGTATAAAGCAATCAAAAAATGGAGGAATATTACTTGTTTCCTCAAACGCCAGGACGGATGAATACTCTCAATTAATTTAGCATCTCCAGCCAAGACCTTATCTGCCTCCATTGCAACTTCATCTAGTTGGTTTGCTAACAGAGAAACAACATCCACACGCTCTTCTTGTTCAATACGTAAAACAGTGCCCTGTTTTGCAATATCCCATCGCTTTTTCCAATCACTAATTAAATTTCTATTCTCATCTTCTGCTTCTGCTTGTATCCTTAAGCTTAGCTGATAAAGAACGAAACCCATTCGATAGCGTTCTGCTTTCACAGTTCTTTCATCTTTTTCTAAACGAATTTCACGAATGACCCAACCATAACGAATCCATTCATAAGTTTCATCAGAAAGATCAATCTGCTTCTTCGTTTTTGGACTATTGAAACCGTGAGTTAGTTTAGTCGGAATTGTATCTAAATCTTGTGGATCCGGATCCGTAGTAGTTCCTAGCATTAGCCTTGCAACAATCCTTCTTGTGCGTGCAGTTCGCTTAATTACTGGTATATGGATAATGTCATTCTGCTCATAAGCATCACTGACATGTACACTTTCATTTTTTAATACGATGTGGTGCTGCAAATAATCCTGTAACTCTCCAGAAACCAAGGTACAAACCTCCTCTATGATTCTTCTATTTTACCATAGGGCTAGGTGGTAGTACGATTGGATAGGACAGGAAATACGAGGAAGTTATTGATGAAGGTAAGTCGTCAAATTGCAGTTGCTTTTTGTGATATGACAACGTTTAGTTCAAATCTTTTTGGAGTTGGTATGAAAAAGTTTTTTCTTAAGTGAAAAGGTACCTGCTACTCTTCGTGGACAGTTCCCATTTATAGTAGCAGGTACCTATTTTAATACAGGGGTATGACATCCTTTACAGGTTGTGCTTAGATTAGATACTGGTGGACCATACTCCATCTCATACACAAACTTGATAATTTTTTGCTGCTTGATTAAGCATTTCACTAATTGAATTATGGTTGGCATTTTGTATAAGAGTGTCATTCTCAAGTATTTTAATTACAGGCTTAATACGTGATCCACAGGGACAGGTTTGTAGTGCACCCCAAAGTTAGAGTTTTATATTAAGCAGATTACTCCCTATTATAACAAAATATGTTAATTCCCATATCAGCTCTAATAATCAATTTAGGGAGAACCACAGGGACTAGGCAATGCGGTCCATTGTTATATATTTTTGCAAATTGGACCAGTGAACCTGTCCCTCCGGTCTACTCCAAATTATATCTTTTTAAAAGTCAGATATCGTATTGCTATTTTATAAGAGCAATAATTAAACATTCAATTAAATAGGGAGTGATGATACAATATATTACATGGCACATTAATATTAAAAAGCACATGATAATAATATTTGAAAGTGAGGAAAATTTATGCGATTTGAAACGAAGGCTATTCACTCTGGGCGCCAGGTTGATAAATTAACTGGTGCAGTGACTACGCCAATCCATCTCTCTACTACATACGAAAGGAATATAGATGGGTCTTATACAAACGAATTCATGTATAGCCGTGGAGATAATCCGAATCGCCGTGAACTGGAGGATTGCCTTACATCGCTCGAGAATGGTCACGATTGCGTCACATTCGCCTCAGGGATGGCTGCAATCACTTCATTAATCGAGGCATTGCCTTCAGATAAACCACGTAGAGTTATTATGCCAGACGATATGTATTTTGGTATTCGTTCCCTTCTTACGGATACGGATATTGGTTCAAAGTTTGATATAGTGATGGTTGACATGACAGATCTTCAGGAAGTTGAGAAAGTCATAAAACATGCACCAACCGGTCTGGTTTGGATGGAGACGCCTTCTAATCCACTAGTGAAGGTGACCGATATTGAAGCTGTTACCAAAATAGCACAGCAGGCGGGAGCTTACACTGTGGTTGATAATACATGGCCAACTCCAGCTCTGCAACGTCCCCTAACTCTTGGTGTGGATTTTTCGCTTCATTCTGTGACGAAATATATAGGAGGTCATAGTGACTTAATGATAGGCGCTGTTGTCGCAAAATCAGATAGTCCAATGCTCTCCAATCTTCGTGCTTGGCAACATGCAAAAGGTGCTGTACCTTCTCCTTTCGACTGTTGGCTTGCATTACGCGGCGTGCAATCATTAGCCCCCCGTCTGATGGTTCATTGTTCAAATGCATCGGAAATTGCAAGGTTTTTAGATCAGCATCCGAATGTTGTAGCTGTTCATTACCCCGGTCTTGCTAGTCATCCTGGACATCAAATTGCAGCACGGCAGATGAGCTCATTCGGTGGTATGTTGTCATTTCAGGTGAAAGGTGGAGAGCGTGAGGCAATAGCTGTTACAGCAAAGCTGCGGTTATTCACACGTGCTACAAGTTTAGGTGGTACACACAGCTTAATTGAGCACCGTTCTTCAGTTGAAGGAAGCAATACGATGGCCCCAGCTAATCTATTACGAGTATCTATTGGGATCGAAAATGTAGAGGATCTGAAAGAAGATTTAATACAAGCTCTGGGATAGTTAATACAACAAGGTCCAGGGGGACAGGAACCCTGGACCACTTCTTGTTGAATTTCTTATATTTTGATAGACAAGCTATTCTTTTGATAAGCAATCGAAGACACTATTCTCTACTTTGCAACTGCTTTAGTTATACCCACCATCGTCCTATGAAAGCAACATTTGTAACAGTTGACCGTGCTACCTGTCCCTGGGTTCCTCAGATAATTTTTTTAATATAGAAGTTATCTACAATTTCCTAGACAATAAAAAAATCCTCCGTTTCTTTCAACGAAAGACAAAATATTATACAGTAGGTCCCGAGTGTGTTAACAATTACGTTTTAAACACGCAGGACCTATCCAAAACCGACACCAAAAAAAGGGTAATAAAAAATCGCTGTATAACAGTAAAAATGGGGGCATTCCCCATAGCCATCAAGTTAAGCAGCTTCGATGACATAAATACCAAATTATGGATATACTTCTTTAGTATTCAACTACTGAGGGTATTTTTTGACAATCATGCAACTAGGATAAAGAACTACATATATTATTTAAGGAATTACAATTAAAATTCACACGAGAATTTTGGGTCAGTCCTCCGCTTAACTTTTACGTACTGGGGGGACAGGCGCCACCTTCTCCGCCTATACTACCAAATTTCATAAAAAAGAAGCTATCCTAAATAATGGATATCTTCTTCACAATTTAAATCCTATTGATTCGCTTTTTCCTTATCCTTTGAAAATGCCTTAATGAAATCTGCAACTCTTTCTCCTACCATTATCGCCGTTGCTGCAGGGCCACGTGATGGAACCATTGGGAAGATGGATGTATCCGCAGCCCATAATCCTTCCATTCCATGTACTCTACCATATTGGTCAACGACTGCTTGAGGGTCATTACTTGGCCCCATTTTTGCACTTCCACTAGCATGAATTGCAGATGCAAGGTGAGAAAGTAACCATTCATTTAATTTATCATCATCATTCAGTGTCGCTTCATCTATTTCAGTCAATTTTTTGAAATACGGTTTATAAGCGTCGCTAGTTAATATTTTTACAGCAGTTCGCATGGCTTCTCTCATTCTACTTAAATCATATTCATTCTCTAAATAATGGTAATCTATTCTAGGATATTTGTGAGGGTCTTTTGAAGTAATGGTAATATTTCCTCTGCCTTTCGAGTATTGCAAACCTATAACAATCATCATGTCTCCCTGATGCATTGCTTGCTGAAGGAATCGCTTCTTAGAAATACCTTTCACTGACTTTAATGTTTGGCCAGGTCTTTTGACGATATCCGCAATCCCCTTAAACTTCGACCCGGATGCACCGAGCATGGAGGCACCAAGTGGTAACGACATGAGCATAATTTCCAAATCACCTGGATGTTCCGAGCCAGTTGACGTGAAGTTTAATGCAGACTGTAAGTTATCTCGCTGCTCATCCGGGCTAGGTACTTTGTTTGGTTTATATCCCATTTGAATATCAGGGTGGTCAGAAAACTTTTTACCTACACCAGGTAAATTATGTACCACATCAATTCCAACCGCATCCAATTCTTCCCTAGGTCCAACCCCAGATAACATCAATAAGTGAGGTGTATTAAAAGCCCCAGCTGATAATACAATTTGGTCTCCATGAATAATTTCCGTTCCGCCATTTCTCTCGACCTCCACACCAATTGCCTTCTTCTCTCTAAAAATGACTCTTCTCACAAAGGTCTTTCCACTGACAGTTAAATTTTCACGATCTCGATTCGGATTAATATACGCGAGACCAGTATTAATTCTGATCCCATCTACTGCATTTAAAGGCACCGGACCATATCCAGGTTCCCCTCCTGCATTCTTATCTTCTTCATAAGTGAAACCAAGTTCCTTACAAGCTTGGTAAAAGGCTTTCGTCATCCCATAAGGATTTTTCATTTCCCGATAAACTGGTACAGGACCATTACTACTATGGATATCCGTTTCCCCAAAATTTAAATCATTTTCAGCTTTTATATAATATGGCAAAACCTTTTCATACGACCATTCCGTGTTCCCATCTTTTTCCCAACGATCAAAGTCTGCCTTTGTACCACGGATGAAGTAACAACCATTTAAAGCAGATGAACCGCCAAGAATTTTCCCTCTTGGAACCGAGTATGGTAATTCTGGAGTGAGATTTCCAGTGTAAGCCCAGTTATTTGGATGTCCTGGGACAGCACCTGCCATAAAACTAGCATTTAAAAGGTCTTCACGAAACTTGTCACTATCAGGATAATCGTCTCCAGCTTCTATCAATAACACTTCCTTGTCTCGATCCTCACTTAAACGTGCTGCCAGAGGGGCACCTGCTGATCCCGCGCCAATAATAATATAATCATATTTACTCATACCTTTCTCCTCCTTTGAAAATGTTTTTCCTACAAATAATTGTATTGGATTATTGTAAGCGTTTTCTTTATTTTGGTTATCTGCCTCCCTTTTCATCTATAAACTTATTGTATTGGAATAGAAGCACCCTTGTATATTCCCTTTTTTGGGTGATTCCTTTTTTATCTAAATAGTAGTATTATGTAATTTTCAGACACTTAAATAGTAGTATTTTAAATTTTTTGATAATATATATATTAATAATACCAATATGGAGGGGGTACGTGTATGAACCAAACCGAAATTCTAAATCAAATTTCACACCTTAAAAACATCTCTAACCAAGAAGACAAGCTATATAGTATTCTAAAAACTTATATCGACATCTTCCCTGTAGAGGATGCCTTTCTATATCGTTATTCTCCTATTGGCTACCTATGCGAAGGTGTAATCGGTTTATCTTCATCACGTATTATTTATATCCGCGAAGAAAGAGCAAGTATCAAGACGTCTCCTGGTTTTATCCCGCTACTAAAAGAAAAAAAGGCTAGATTCTATTCTGGTATCGATCTAATAAAACTTATGACAAGTGATTATATTTTTCCTTCTACAATCAATTCAGTCTTAGTAGTCCCCCTCTGTATTGGCGAAGTCATTATTGGCTTTATTTTAAGTTATCATTTTGAAGGAGAACCAAACTTTGATAAGAAATTACTGAATACAATCACTCACTTCGCCAAATTTTCAGGGGGTTTACTCGACAATAATGAAATGGTTGGAAACACTGAAAGTTTAAGTAAAAGGGAAGTCGAAGTCATGCAAAGAATTTCATGTGGAGAAAATACAAAAGAAATTGCTAGCTTTCTAGGAATCAGTAATCTTACTGTACAGCAATATGTAAAATCTGTACTAAAAAAATTAACAGTACAGAATCGCACTCACGCAATTGCTGTACTGTTAAGAAAAGGGATAATAGGTTAAGCAGTTGGACAGATGGCAGGTTTACAATATGACCCCCAAAAGTTAGAGTTTTATATTAAGCAGATTACTCCCTATTATAACAAAATATATTTATTCCCATATCAGCTTTAAATAATCATTTAGGGAGAACCACAGGGACTAGGCACCGCGGTCCATTGTTATATATTTTCAAATTGGATCAGTGAACCTGTCCCTCCGGTTTATGCAATCAGCAGCTGTTTTAAAATGAATTCTTCCACAAATTCATTACTTGGCTGATTAATAATTTCAGATGGTGTTCCGAACTGCGATATATTCCCCTCATTAATAATGAGAATTTTATCGGATATTGTTAAAGCTTCCTCTGGATCATGCGTGACAATGATGGTCGTTAGCTTAAACTCTTTTGCGATTAACTTAATCCGCTCCTTAATGGATTCCTTAATCACTCCATCCAGCGCACTTAACGGCTCATCCAGCAATAATAGCCTCGGTTTTGTAACCAGTGTTCTCGCAAGGGCAACCCGTTGCTTTTGTCCACCTGATAGCTCCCCTATCCTCTTTTTTAAATGCGGCTTTAGCTCCAAGAAATCAATATATTCTTCCACTTCATTTGTTGATATCGACTCCTTCCTATTTCTTAAGCCATATATGATATTTTCATAGGCATTTAAATGTGGAAAAAGCGCATAATCTGAAGTCTATGTCGCAGCTGATCATTCAAAGTTTGGAAAAAACGTTATCATCGGAATTGCCACACTGGATGAAATTGATTATATCATTACAGATCACCACGTAGACAAAACCTTTATCAGCCAGTTTGAAAATACGGATACAAGCTTAATTATTTCACAACCTTAATTTTTTGTAAGAACGGTAGCTTCAGCTTAATAGTTTGACTCTCGATTAAAAGCCCAATGAGTCAGTCCCTCATTTCACTATCGCTTTAACGTGGTTGGGGGACTGATCTATTTATAGGACACATTGTTTAACATGTATGATGGTTATTATTTGTTATTCTGTATTGAAGAAAAGGAGTTATTTTAAATGGTGCTTCGTACATCATGATTTCGACCGACATTAACTATGGTAATGCTAAACCTGGGATGAAAGTTGGCGTTATTGGAATCGGTGGACTTGGTCAGATTGCTGCCCGTGCAGCAGTTGTTAAAGGTATCGAAATATATGCAGTTGATGTTAGTCCAAAAGCGCGTGAACTAGCAAAAGAACTTGGTGTAAAGGAAGTCTTTGAAGATGTACGTGAATTAGCAGATATCGCACCAGATTTAATTGTTGACTATGCTGGATTTGGTACATCAACAGCAGGTACAATCGATGTCATTGCACCAGGAGGCACAGTTGTTTTAGTAGGTATGGGTAAATTAGAAGCAACGATTAATACCGACCCTCTTATTCTAAAAGCTGCAACATTAAAAGGTAGTGTTGGCGGTGACGTACACGATATTGCGGAAGTTTATAAACTGATGGCTTCTGGTGATATCGAGCCAACGATTTCCGAAATTACATTTGATGAAATATATGAAGGTTTGTTAAAGCTTGAGCGACACGAAGTAACTGGAAGACTCGTTGCAAACTTAGAAAAATAACATAACAATCCTCCTCTTTGGTAGTCAGTTTTTTATTTTTGAATCTGTCAACAAAAGGGGAGGATTGTAAATATAATACATGTGTACAGACGGGCAACTTAAACCCCTCTATACTTGGCTCCTTGTCCATCATATGCCTTTCCCTAGAATTATATTTTTTTTGTATGATAATTGTCCGTCCTAGTTTTACATGAGGAGCGTACAGGACGTATGATTACTGGTGCAGCTTTTATTATGGTTGCTATCTTAATAACCGAATTAAGGCCAAAACCGCATCGAAAAAGCGTCGTTGAAATACATAAAATAAAATAGCGATAGAACAGCTTTCAGGCTGGACTATCGCTATTTCGTTTACTTTTAAACGTATTTTAACTATTTCCTTTGCTCGTCAACAAAAAGTAAGGGTCACCTGATCCTGTTTTCTATTCGACGATTACTTCTCCAACCATTCCTTCTTTTTCATGGTACCGACATATAAGTTCGTATGTACCGGGCTCTTCCGGTTTTACGGTGATTGTTTTCTGCTCTCCCGGCTTTACCTCAACGTCAATCCCGAGCTTTTCCACGGTGAAGGTATGTTCTTTCTGACCTACATTTTCCAATAGCAGCTTTGTTGTTTCTTCTTTAGCAATCGTAATCGAATCTGGGGAAAAGTAATCATCGTGCAGCTCGACCACAATCTCTGTGACTGTTTCCAGAGGTTCTGTTTCGACTTCGATTGTTGCAGACACATGTAGTGGTTCTAGAATGGACATAACCATATTCATCACAACTAATCCAGCTAATCCTACAAACGAATTTTTGATAGACATATAATCCCCCCTTTCCTTAAACTATTATCTTCAATTTACTACAAATTATCATGATAAATTTATTTTGTGAGAACTACTATTACATATTCAAAAAACTAAATATACTGTAGTTAGGCTATTTGGGGAAGAAGCACCGCTTTAACATTCAACAACTCCGCAATAGCGGTAGGATAATATCTAAATCCTCCTTAATACAGTATAAACAATAAAACACTAGTGCAATGCATATTTTATCTTCTTGTTCACATATATGATAGATAAGCGGTCAATGTATTTGGCATTTAAATCACTAAAATGCCAGTAGAATTTTTGTATAAAGAAAAACCTTTCAACATACAGCCGCTTTTTAGATTGATGTATATTGAAGGTCCTTTGTTAATATTGCTTATTCAAGTAAATCACCAAATAATTAAACAATATTTTAAAGCCAAGTTACTATACGGAGAACCTGAAATGGTTCATACCAAGTTATTAAAAATAAAATAATAAAGAAAGAAACAAGTGATATAAATTTTATACTTCCTTTTTCATTTTTAAAGATAGCAATAAAACCAAATATAGCCCCTAACAATATAAAAATAGCTCCTACAAATACAATAAGTTCAGAATAACCCTCTATCATCCAGTTTAATCCAAAGGAAAGTAACCCGAAAATGATAAATACTATTGACCATATGCTGTTTGATTTCAACAAACATCCCCCCATAAATTTTACTATCAATAACCATTTACATAACAAAATGTTAGAAATCCTTCTTGCATAAACCTGTAGTTCAATAACTCAACCTTAATAATACCATAATATTCAAAAAACACCGTTGATAATCGTTTTATAATCGTCTAGTTTAACGCTTGCACCCGTTAACACAATAAGAAAATCATCTCTATTAGCTGGTTAAGTCTTATTTTACTTAATTAATATCTGAACTTCATCTTCGTTTTCTTCAACTAATTTATCCAATAACTCATTTGCTTTTTCGAAATATTCCTCTCCGATATCCTTTGGGTCACCTAACATTTCTTCTATATAAGCTATTACATAAACACTCGTTTCCTGTGTTTTTTCGTAATGTTTCTCATAATATTCTTCTGGTTCCATTCCAAATTTGGCAGACTGAGCATGTGCGAATTCACGAGTATCATTTGCAAATTCAGTATCATCATCTTCAGAAGGATAAATACCAATTACACTTTTCGTATCTTGAATTTCTTTTAGCTCTTGTGACACATCAAGGTTTAATTCTTTTACTTCTTGCTCGGCTAATTTTGCCTTTATCGTACCATCAAGATATTCAAGTATTCTATCATCAGGATATAAAAAGCGTAAATCCCCAACTGTTATTTCTTCGCCTCTTACAATTGCTGCTACATCATAGTCATCATAATCCGATATATCACTACATCCGACGATGAAAATCATCATACAAATTAGAAATATATAACTGAACAACGATTTCATCAATTTCCCCCCTTGTTAAACAACCCTGCCCCGATAGTTAAATAAGTCCATCTTCACCATAATATAATATTCAAAAAACACCCCTAAAAAAAGATGTTGTTTAGATGATCACCTTGTTTAACTCTTTCACCAGATAGTTGAATATCTTATCTTAAAAATAGCTCCTATAAATACAATAAGTTCCAATCTTTTCATCCTACTTCCACTTATCATTAAAAGTTTCGATAACATTTAAAAAAGTATTTTCTCCCAAAATTTTGTAATATCTTTTCTTGCCATCTTCTGAATCCATTCTTATATGTCCGTTATTACTTAACCTCATATCGTAAGAATCTTTATTGGATTCAATAATTACAAAGTAAGTATCCCGACTATCATCAGTAGTTCTTTTCATTTTCATATCGGAAGAAAGTTCTATTACTTTTTTGATTTCATCATCTTCAGTAAGTCTCATTGTCCTCATTGATTTCTCGTCATTTGGGGAATAATATTTAATGTAAATCTCACTGATTTCTTCACCTTCTCCAATCAAGTTCGTCATAACTTCTCCGTAAGTAGTGGTTCTTTCTTGATTAAAAATAATAACTCCAATACCTATAATTATCAAAAGTAAGATCAACCATATTATTTTTTTCAAATAAAACAAACTCCTTTTCTTGCATGAACTGTCTTACAACAATACCTATTTCAAGTAAAGCCACCCGTTAGCGAATAGCCTGATTAACTACATTAAGCTGTCACATCGCCAAAGTCCTTTTCACTGACCCAAATCTCATCAATGCCCTCTCCACCTCTTTAATTTTGCAGTCAATATTCGCATTATCAAGAAGCAATATTCTAATTTGTAATAAATGAAGTCAACTTCCAATTCCCGTCAACATTTTTTAAATCCAAATATAATTCGATATTAAGTTCATCGGAAACTTCAGCAAATCCTACTGTAACAATATCTTGATTTTCTTGAATAAAGCGAAACTCTAAGTTGTTTAAATTGATGTTAGAAAAACTTTGCTCCACTATACCGTTAGAATTTTCAAAGATAAATTTATCATTACTTCGTTCTAATTCTACCTCCTGAGCTATAACAGATTCTAAATAGTCATAGTCCTTATCATTTTGTGCTTCAAAAAAGTTTTCAGCAAAGTCTATCGCTTCTTCCTCCGATAATGCTACCTCTCCAAGTTCTTCTGGGTCATTCCCTGAGTTGATAATTGATACTTCAATATCAAGGTTCATTTTCCCATCACGATATATTGAAAACGGATCATTTTCATTGATAATCCAAGCTTTTCCTTCCCATTCATCTACTGTTTCACGCCATTCAAAGCTTTCTCCATTCACCTCAACATTGAATTTTACTTCCGCAAAAGATGTATGACCGTCTTCTTTTCTAACCTTTGTAATTTCAAAGTCCTTAACTTTATAGTTATTTTCTTTCAAGACATTTACTTTTTTCATATAGAACTCTTTAGCTTCTTTTTGACTTAATGTCGTACCATCAGTTGGATGATTTTCTTCAGTAAAATCATATAAATATAACGTTTCGAATGCCTTTTCATAGTCTTTATTTACGAGGGCTTGATAATAATCATTTGTTACATTCTTTACCTGTTCTTCTGGATTAGAACACCCTATTAAAGATAAACTTACTATCGAAATTAACATAACTAAGATGACTTTCCTCATTGTTATCCCCCTAATTTATTACAGTGTATATTACCACTTTGTCATAAAAATAAGTTGACCCCTTTTACCAATTTTAGCAAACATCTTATTCAACATTAATGCCATTTAGTCAAAAAAGACCGTCGTATTGACGATCTTCTTGTTGTATTAGTCGAGTAGAAGGGAGCCTTTTTTACCTTGCGGTAAATTGTACTCCACCCTCCGGGTAGAGAGGTCGCCCAATTGGCGACTCAAACCCCCACAGAACCCGGCGTTCGGATTTCCCGCACCGGGCTCTTCAGAAATTGCTTCACAGTATTGCGTACTTCTTTAATTCTGAAAATGGAATTGAGAGTTTTGGACGCTCTAAAGGAAATATTGACTTAATCTTATTGAATTTTTCCCAAGTTATATAGCTCTTTTGACTTCTGCTACTTAACATTCTTTTCCAATAACGTTCAGTAATTATATAGATTTTAGTTAGTGACCAAAGATTTCCTGCCATACCATAGTAATTGTAGTGACCTCTAAGGATTTGATTTATTTTTTCATTTCAACTTGGTCTTTTATAGACCAATGTCTTATATTTCGAAGTACTTCTTGTATGATTATCCATATACCCCTTTAGATGGCCGGTAGTGTGGGATAGAGATACACGTTCTTTGTCCTGATTGCTAGTCTAAATGATTTTGTTGACGGAACTATAGTTTTTATCTTGATAAGAATAGGTTCTTCTAATCGAGAACCCTTTACTCACTAAATTGTTTTATCAGTTATTACTTAATAACCCCTCTAAAACTATTCTTCAAACTCGACAACTTGTCCAACACCTGGAATTTGGCTATATTCATCAGTGAAAGTTTCATCCTATTAAAGTCTTCGAATGTTACAACCTCTGTATGCGCTGCCTTGTTTCTAATCGAATGAATGGTTCTCCATTCTCGTAAGAAGTCTTTATAATTAGTTATACCCATATTAGCCCAGTCATTGTCTCTTATATTATATTTTGCTATAGTCATAGATTTACCTAATTCAAGAGGTTGCCATGAACCATATCGATTCCTGTTTAAGTCTACCGGTGGAGTATTCGCATTTTTCCTTGAGAAATTCGGAGTTACGAGAGCACGTACTCCTGGTTGGACTTTATTATAGTATTCAGGCAGGTCAATGGCATGGGATTTTCGCACCCAGTGTACAAATGAATTATTAATTTCTTGTTCAAACATTTTAGCTAAACAAATAGCACTAGCCGAGTAGTCATCTTCCGGATTATTATTATTAAGGAAACTTGCAACCTCTAACCCAGTGATTAGAAACTGCCAGGTGTGCTGGTCTAACCACTCCCTTTTTATTGGTAAGTTTCCAAATCCATCTGTGGTTGATTATGTTTAGATAGTTTTAAAAAAACTGCAAGTGTAATATTCAACTCCTCAATCGTTGTGAATAAATGATGGTTCTCCATTTCCTCCATATTTACGTCTTCTAAATCAATTTTCAATTCTTCCAGACTTTTAATAACGCGATCGATACTCATCCTTTTTTGTTCTGTGGCAATTTTCTTTATTGTTCGTTCATTGTAATCTCTACTATCTGGCACGAGGAAACTCAAAACATCCGATAGTGCACGAGCCATGCTTTCCACTAGATCGGAACTCCCTTTTTCATCACAAAGATCCAACTCATCCTTATCCAATAAATCGTAAAGAATCTCCTGTCTTTTTTCTAGAGAAAGATTGGGGAGCTCTTTATATGCATTCATCTGATAGGATATTCCTGTTAATCTACTAAATTGCCTCTCTAACTCGTTCGCAGATGTTTTATAGTAACGGAATGAGGATAACCTTGTATCATGCGTAACCACAATTGCAGGTAACAATTCTGGTTCAATGTTCAAACTGTTTGCTAAAGCAAAGGCTGAATAGCTTGCATCTTCCTTATACATTTCCTCATATGTAGTCACCATATCACGGACATCTTGATAAAAAGGTCTTTTTCCTACTAAGGATAATTTTTTCGGAGAATCTACTAAACCGAAAAATACTAGATGTTCTCCAGAGCTATAGTGCAAGTTTTGAAATTGTTTTTGTAAAATAGCATGAAAATTATGATGAACTAATGGATCATGGATAATAAAAGCAAAAACACTATATTCTTTTAGGGAATCTAATGCAAGCTCCATTTCAATACTTTGAAAAATATTAGGTCTTTTCGCTACATCCACACTGTCAGCAATGTATTTTAGTACGGTATAGCTTGATAATGGTACCCCCACCTAAAGCCCTCCTTTTACTCGTATTCTTTCTAATAACTTTTGCTCCATCCAAGAAATTAACTCTTCTTTATTCATCTCTTTTACTAGTTTTCTAGTACTATTTCTGTTTGCTTCAAATAATTCCCTCTTCAATTCGGATATTCCCTTCCCATTCTTGAGAAGGAATTCAGCCATTTGATGGGTATCTTTCAGTACTAGTTGTAGTTCCCACTTTCCTGTTTGAGATTCAGCGATTAAATCTGGATCTACGTTATTCCATTTCATTAATTTCCAATCATAATTCAACTTCATATCTTGAATGAAGTGTTGCTTCAGCACCATGAACCAACATGCATTGTAATGTCCAAAGAAAGTAACAACAGGAGTCTTCTTCCCATGCCCATCACAACTTGAAATAGTTCTAACACCTGCTGCACTTAATGCTTTTACAAAAAGGGCTACTCCAGTTTCTAAAGAAATCGTCCTAATCTTTGGCCCATACATTCCTTTACTAAAATACTTCCAACTACGCCAACCACCATTTCCCCCAGCCTCATGATTCTTTGCAGGATACCACAGGATTTTTTCATATTTCTGATTATCAATATGTTCTGATGTGATCATTATTTTATTATCAGAAAAAGTTGCTTGTATATTTAGTTTTTCTAGCATTTCCTTCAGTTCGACTTCATCCCGAGAATGACTCCCTTTTCCTAACTTTAAGTAACCATTTTCCTTGCTGATGAAAAAGCCTCGCATTTTTAGTGCTGTTTGTATGTTAGTCATTGGAGTGCCTCCTAATTAACTATTTCTTCTATCCAATGAGGTCATGGTATTAGACTAGAAGTTGTATTTTAAGCACATATTAACATAATAGTTTCAATATCTGCTAAAATATTCTGATAAAGTCACTCGTCTTCTGTGACTTTATGTAAATGATTTATATTAATATTATAGAACAAAAACTTGACGGTGAAATCTAATGAGTTATATTGTTACTTTTATTGTAATCATATTTTCACTTGGCTATCTTGGAACTTTAAAAAGGTCTCGAATCGTCCCCGTGCTCATTCGTGCTCACTTATAAGCACTATTCTCATGTAATTAAGGAACTGCGGGAGGAAGAGGAGATAAAAGCAATTAATACTTTTGAGGATTTTTAAGCTTAGAGACTAACTCTGAGCTTACATATATCATTATTCAATAAAAGCACCCTATTGTTGAAAATTAATTTTTTTGTATAGTATCGTTGTACTACGCAGCAAAAGATTTTGTGATAATTAAGTTCTTCTTCACCTAAAGTTAGTTGAGTAATAATTTTAATTAGGGATATCTGTAATGTATTTAACACTCCTGTTTTTTCCAAAATAAAAAACACCCTATATGAGCGTTCTTGGATATTTATTTCTTCATCTTATTACCTGCAACTGCTGCCACTGCAATAGTAAGAGCTGCTGCACCTACTTTAAATACTTTATTATTTTGAATATTATATAATGTATCCTTTATAAGCATAGTCCTTCTTATATCCTTAATTTCACCCATCATCCAAGCCTTATCACTATCTGACAAATCTCCTTTTTGTAACATTGAATAAAGATTATTTTTTTCCTCTATTAGATCATCCATTAATTTATCATATGAATGATTTAAATTATCGAGATACATCTTAGATAGCTCCGTAAAGTTTGGAATTTTACTAACCAAACTTTCTAAAGCTTCCGCAGGTAGCTTAGATAAATTCTGTATTAATTCTTCGAACTTTTCTATATCAACTATTTCATTAGCATCTTCTACACCAAGTTTATCCAAGACCTTTATAATCTTCATTAAATTTTTCTCATCTTCATTGGCCAATTAGATTTCTCCCCCTTATTAAATATTCATATTAGAATATTCTCCTTGAGTAACAACATCCCTGCTCATTAGTAAAAAAAATCACAATATTATAAATCCTCACACTAAAATTATACCAGAAAATAACAGATTGTGTCTCTAATTTTACCGAAATTATTCCAAGCGTTATTGCACAGTAATAGGATTAAGGGGTCAGTCCCCCACTTCGCTATCGTTTTAGCGTGTGGGGGACTGACCCTTTATTCCGAGGTGAAATCCAGTTGAACAATAAAAAGTACTGGCTTTTTTATCAGACCAGGATGGTACTTTAATTCAATAAGAAGAAGAGTGGCTCTACTCTTCTTCTTTTCCTTGAGATTAATTTATTTAACTGGTCCTTTTGTAATCTCAGTCAGTTTAGAATTGATGGCAAAGATTTTTGCCCTTATTAATGCTTTTCGCTAAATCAGAAAATGCCTCTGCCATTTCATCTCCGAAGGGTCCATTCATTTTGAAATCCACTTGCAGTACGTAGATCATAGTCATTCTCCCTTACTTTGTAGTCGTTGTAAAATACAATTCTCCCAAAATTTCCTTCACTGTATAACTATTTGGTGAAAGCTCTCTTTTGACGAAAGCGTTGATATCTGACTGTTCAACATCATACATTACTTCAATTTCTTTTGAGAAAAGGAGCTTTTCTTCTTCAAGTAAAGCTGATAATGCCGGTTGTTGTTTCGGGGCAGGTTTTTCACCTAGAATTTGCGTTAATCCATCGACATAATATTCGAAAGGGCGACCACCAACAATCTTAACCCCTTTATTTTCTTCATTAACCATGATAAATAGTAGGGAACCCTCTAGCACCAAGTTGTCTTGTTAGCACAAAGTCTTCGTTTAGTAAATCATAACCGGTTTGCTCATCAGCTTTTTTTACAATTACCTTACCATCCAGTCCCATTTCATTGACGATTTCTACTAATACAGCCGCTTCCCCAATGTTTTTATTGAAAGCAAATAGAACTTCTCTGGCACGATGCAGGTATTCAAATGCTTTTTCCTCACCATGATGTTTTTGAATTATTTTATGGACACGAGATGGTGGAAAAGATGACTGAACTGGATTGTCAATCATAAGTGAACCATCAATCGGCATTCGAGAATGTTCGCCTACTTCTCTCCAGTGACCTGCAACATCAGCGGGTCCGTTGATGCCGTTAGCAGGATCGATAGGACCACCATGCCATTTTTCTAATAAACCACCCATGACGGTTTTGAAGTTGAAGTAGTGTCCATACTGCTTCATAAAACGACGAAGTGTTGGTTCTATTGCCCAGCAATGTGAGCAAATTGGATCGGTAACATAATATAAATCAATTTTTTTACTTGGTTGGTTCAAATCGATTACCTCCACTTCATCTTCACCCGCAACGCCACATACACCTTTTTCTAAATCACAAATCATATTATTATTGTTTTTCAATTCAATTTCCTCATTTCTATGGAACAATCGAGGAAAAAGCGAAACCCTAATCCCTCGCCTTAAATCATTTCTTTAAATGATTATCTAATTGTTTTCAATGCAGTAGACCAAGCAACGACCTCATTTAACATGGTTTGAACGGTTTCTTCATGAAACGGTGCTGGCTTGAAAGTTCTCATGTCTTCAAAATCTGTGAATAGACTTAGGGCAGGTTGAGTTCCTACTGTTGCGACTTTCGGTACAGTCAAAATTAATCGCAAATTATTAGCTGCTGTCACCCCTAGCGTAGAACCATAACTTACAATACCAGCTGCTTTATTGTTCCACTCGACATATAAGTAATCAATCGCATCTTTTAAACCGGATGTAACGGCTTTGTTGTATTCAGGAGTTACGAAAACAAACCCATCAAGTTCACTAATTTTTTCAGACCAAACTTTCGCTTCCGCTGCTTGATAATCCTGTGACATAATAGCAGGAATAGGTTCATTAAATTTTGGCAGGTTGTACTCTTTAATATCTACCAATTTTAATCATATCTTTTCCTCCTAAAATTTTTTTAATAAAACATCTTATTTGCTTTATAATTAAATATTAAGTCATACTAAAGAGGATTAATACCAATAGTTCTGGCAATTTGTTGTTTATACAACAGATTGAAGAATATGTTTAAAAAATAGGTGGAAGAAAAAGTGACGCAACCAAAGACGGACCCTCGAGTTCTTCGTACGCGTAAATTAATTATGAATTCTTTCATTGAACTTTCAGGAAAAAAGGAATTCAAGGATATTACGATAAAAGATATTACTACAGAAGCCATGATTAATCGGGCAACTTTTTATTATCATTTTGAAGATATCTATGACTTACTAGAAAAGGTCTTATCAGAAGTATTGTTAGTCAATTTGAATTATGATACTTACGAGAATGATGAACTAAATGAAGAAGCTTTTGTTCGTATCTTTACAGCGATTACAAATTTTCAAAAGTCATTATCCAATCGTTGCCATCGAGGCTATGAAGATACAATTGGACGAATAATTCGGGAACAGCTCGAAATCATTTTTTACAAAATGTTGCTAAAACAAAATAGAAGAGAGCATGATGAATCACTAAAAATTACTTCGGTTATATTAAGCTGAGGCATTTACGGAGCTTCTGTAGAATGGAAAAGAAATGGGATGAAGGTACCTATGGAAGAATTTATAAAATCCGCAATCCCCTTTTTAATGTCCGGGATTGGTTTTGGCTCTAAAATCTTTCAATCGGGGTCTGACCCTTTTTATCCCTTGATGTAATAAGAAACGAATCCAAAAAGCTTGGATTCGTTTCCCCTTTAACAAAATCATTCATTTATTCCAATTGAAACAAATTTTGATTCTAAATACTCAACTATACCGTGTCCTCCTTCTATACCTATTCCACTCTCTTTAACTCCTCCAAATGGGCCTTCTGGTACAAAAGGATACGGGTCATTAACTCCAACAATTCCATAATCTAATTTTTCCATAACCCTATAAATTCTTGAAATATCATTCGTAAACATGTACGAGCCCAAACCATAGATTGAATCATTTGCTTTTTGAATCACTTCGTCTTCTTCTGAAAAGCGAATCATAGGGGCAACGGGACCAAATGTTTCTTCATAATAAATATCCATTTCTTCATTAACATCTGTTAAAACAGTTGGACTGTAAAAGTTTCCGTTTGCAAACTCACCTTCTGTAAGGCGGTTTCCTCCGTGTAATATCTTTGCACCTTTTTTAACTGCATCTTCTACTTGTTGTTCTACTTTCTCAATCGCTCTTTGGTTGATCAACGGACCTACATCAGTATCCTCCTTTAATCCATCCGCTACTTTTAAACGATTAACAAGTTCTACATAACGTTCACTAAATTCGTTGAAAATTTTATCATGAACATATAACCTATTAATGGATGTACACTGTTGACCTGCACAGTTAAATTTAATCCTTATAGCTCCTTCTAATGCTTTATCTAAATCTGCATCTTCAAACACAATATAAGGTGCATGGCCCCCAAGTTCCATTGATACTCTTTTAACGGTATCTGCAGACTGTCTTATTAGTTGTTTCCCAACTTCTGTTGAACCAGTAAATGAAACTTTCTTCACTCTTTTATCTTGCATGGCAGTTCCCACAATTTCATCAGCATCCCCAATAAGAAGGTTAACAACACCTGGTGGGAAACCAACTTCATCAAAAATCTTGAATAGTTCGATGGAGCTTAGTGGAGCGGACTTCGACGGTCGAAGTATTACCGTACAGCCTGCCGCTAATGCTGGCGCCAACTTTCTTGCCGCCATCGAGAGTGGAAAATTCCATGGGGCAATAGCTAAAACTACTCCAACCGGTTGCATGATATGCAAAAGCCTCTTTCCTCTTTTTGGAGAGGGGATTGTCTCTCCATATACTCTTCTTGCCTCTTCTGCAAACCACTTAAAAAATGCAACAGTACTATCAACCTCGTATCTGGCACTTTCAATCGGTTTTCCATTTTCCATTGTTATAGTTTCAGCAAGTAATTCCCTTTTAGCTTCAATCTTTTCTATAGCTTTATATATATAAGCAGTTCTCTCTAAAGCTGTTAATTGTGCCCATTCTAAAAAAGCACCACTAGCAGCATTAATGGCTTCCTCGGTTTCTATCGTGCCAACAGTAGAGACACTATCAATAACTTCACCATTCGAAGGATTTTCTATAGCTACTTTATTATCTGTTGTTATCCACTGATTATTAATGTACACTTTACAGCACTCTCATTTCCATTTAATATTTGTATTATGTTTGTCAATTGTCCATGGGTAAACTATTAGAGGTAAAAGACGATAGAGATTATAATAGATGTATATCGCGAATATGATTTTTCCAAACCATTCACAGGTAATCTTAAATCATATTCGCGACCTCTCTCTATTAAACTTCAATAAAATTTTTACTGTATTACATAGAGTATATCTTTTACTTTCTTTAAATAAATCAATCATATTGAGCATCTGGCCAAACTCTTAATTTCTTTTCTTCTTTTAGAGGATGACAAGAACAGTTATGGTGAATAACATTATGATCATGGCCTGGTATGATCATCGCATCATGTCCTTTTTGGAGCAATTTCAGTTTGTTAACGGACGTTCTCCACTTATCCCGGTCTAGGTCTAACATAGACCCCATCCCAGTTTCATAACTATCCGCTACATACAATGAATCTGAAGATAAAATAATCGTACCGCTATGTTCCAGTTCAACCATCAATCCCATGGTTCCCCATGTATGACCAGGGAGACTAATGGATCGTATACCTTTTAAGATTTCTTGATCTCCATACAACGGTGTATACTTTAACCTACTCACACTGTAATCACTCGATAAAAAGAAATTCCATGCATTTTTCCCATCTGCTTCTAGATTAGCGACTCCTTTTAATTCTTCTTCATGGACTAAAATTTTGGCATCTGTCCCTGCAAAAAGACGTGCGTTTCCAGCGTGATCGGTATGGAGGTGACTTAAAAATACATACTTGAAATCCGATGGATCGAGATTCAATTGCTTCAAACGAGATTCAAAAAACTCCTCATCCGTTGTTCCTGTATAGTCGGAAGTCTCTTGCCATTCTTTAGGCCACTCATCTTGCCAACCTCTATACATAGATGCATCGAATAATATCTTGCCATCCGGGTGATCAATTACATAGGTAAATGAAGGACACATATACCAATCTCTTTTTTTATCCTTGTTATTCACTGTCATTTTTCCTCCGGCAATCAAAGCATCCCTATCCAATCCTATCGCACCATGTTGCAACGTTTTTATAGAAATTTTACTCAATGTCACTACCCCTTTCATAATTGTGGTACTTCGAATTTATCTTTGCTCATTACAAGGTTTCACACTGTATGAATTCATAATATTCTTGTTTTTTAAATCGCAATAGTATATTTTGAATTTGTCAGAATTCCCTAGTTTGCTAGAGATGATGCTCGAGGTAAACTGTATTCACATTACTACAAACTAGTTGTTTTCTCCGGTGCCTTGTCAAATTCGAGTTCCGTAAATCCTCTCTTCTCTAATTCTTTGTTGTAATTTCCCATTCCACCCATATAGAATCTTAACGAGAATGGTTTTCCTGGAACGTTCACCCCATAGATCCAAGACTGTGCTTCATGGAAGAGAGTACCTTTTGATGTTTCCATACATAAATCATACCAAGCATCTACTGTCTCTTTCGATGGTTCCGCCGTTTTTAGATCGTTATCGATTAAATGTTTGATAAGATCAATTGCCCATCCTAATTCGGCTTCAATTGCTGGTGGATTATTCGTGAATGAACTCAGTGGAGCCCGTGACATGAAGAAATTTGGAAAACCAGATTCCATCACTCCTAGATATGCTCTTGAGCCATCTTTCCACTGATCTTTTAGATTGACGCCATTCCGTCCAATAATATCGAACCTTTTATAATTCCCATCCATCGCGTCAAATCCAGTAGCGAAGATAATTACATCTAGTTCATGGAAACCTTCTTCTGTACGAATACCTTTCTCCGTAACTTCTACGATTGGATGAGCTTTAATATCCGCAAGTGTGACGTTATCACGATTAAATGTAGCATAGTAACCGTTGTCAGCTGCAGGTCGTCTCGCATAAGGTTCTGTAGGTGTCAACTTTCTAGCAGTTTCAGGATCTTTGACGATTTCACTGATTTTTTTCTTAATAAAATTTGCGGCTGCATCATTTGCTTCTCTATTGAAAGAAAGATCATTAAATACATGACTGAAAAATCGGAACCCATTCCCTTTATTCCATGCATCCTCAAAGATTTTTTCACGCTCCTCATCAGATACATCCATTGCGCTGATTTCTGCATCAGGATAACCAAAGGCTGTAACAGAGTTGTGTACCATATCCCAGAGTTCATCGTAATTTGCCTTAATCTCAGCGATTTCTTCCTCTGTTTGTTTCCGATAGCCTAATGGTACGGTGTATTGCGGTGTACGCTGAAATACAGTCAAGTGTTCTACATCAGGAGCAATTTCAGTGATTAACTGAATTCCAGTAGAACCCGTTCCAATGACACCAACTTTTTCCCCCTTATATTCTGCATCGTCTGGCCATTCCGCAGTATGATAGTATTCACCTTGGAAGTTATCAATCCCTGGAAGGTCTGGTTTATGAACGGCTGCTAAGAGCCCTAATCCATTAACTAGAAACCTTGCAGTAAACGTTTCCATTTTATTGGTTGTCACTTCCCAATGAGCTTCTTTTTCATTGAATTCTACTTTAATAACTTCTGTATACAGGCTAAATTCATCTTTTATATCCCAACGTTCTACAACATGTGTTAAATACTTTAGAACTTCCTTCTGTTTTAGATAGTTATGTGTCCAAGTATAATCTTGTAATAATTCTTTATCGAAAGAAAATCGATAAGCGAAACTTTCCGTATCCGATAACGCTCCTGGGTAACGATTCCAATACCAAGTACCTCCGACATGTCCTCCTTTTTCAAAAGCACGGACATCTAGATTAAGTTCGTTTTTTAAACGGTGTACTGCATAAATGCCACTAAATCCCCCACCAATGACAATTGCATCAAAATCCAACTTTTCACTTAAACGACTCATTTATCAATCTCCTCCTAATTAAATAGTTTTTTCTAAGCTAATTTCTCCCCTGCTCTACGACACATTCCATTACTTTTTTTAATCACCCCCTTAATCTTTCTATTAACCTTTCATCCGAACGACGACTTTCCCACTTACCTTTTTAGAAGCCAATTCTAATCCTTTAATCACATCCTTAAAGTTTACTTTTTCTGCAATTAATCGGTCAAACGGATACTCTGGCTCCGATGCAAGCTCCAATAATTTCTCATAGTTTTTTCTTGTAATACCATAGCTGCCATCTATAGTTATTTCACCGCGAACAACTTGACTCATCTGTAGTGAAAAATCAGCATGATTAATACCCACTAATACCATCTGCCCGCCTCTTTTCAAGAGTTTAATGCTCTCTCGGGGAACACTTGGATGTCCTGAGCTGTCAATGACAACATCGTACCCTGAGAAAGATTCTTCAATTATTTCCTTTGAGTCTACGTATACTCGTTGTGCACCAATTTTCTTCGCCAAATTCAGTCTATCTCCATCTTCTCTTGTTCCCAAAACATCTACCTGTTTATTTCCTCCTCCTACCAATATTGCCAGAGCCCCCAAACCTATTGGACCTGGCCCGACTACTAATATTTTCTTATTAGTATAATCATTCACTTTTAAAATAGCGGTATAGCTAACAGCTAGTGCCTCGGAAATTGCTGCCACCTCATCTGTAATTGCCTCATCAATGATAATACAATTATTGATGTCGGCAATCATAAATTTCGCTAATCCGCCTGCCTTTCTGAAACCATACTGCAATGCATCAGTAGGAGTTTTGTTTAATTGAAATGTTCCACTATCACAGCGATTTGTTTCTCCATTTTTACAAAAACTACATTTTCCACAACCGGTATAAGGGTCGATAACAATCCGCTTAGAAATGCAGCCTTTATTTTTGAGGTTGCCAACATCGATAATCTTACCGGTAACTTCATGACCTAAAACTAAGGGATAGGTTATCCACTCATAGCCTCCATGACCCTCATACATGTGTAAGTCACTACCACAAATTCCAACTGCATGCACCTCTATTAAACATTCATTTTCACTTAGTTCCGGTAAGACTTCCTCGACAAAAGAAACATCGTGTTTTTCCTTTGAATTTTTAACGAATGCTATGTTTTCCATGACTTTTGATCCCCCAACATTTTCCACATGCTACCACGCTATTGTGATTTTGGATAACAGTTCAACTATTTCTTAAATGTCGACGTACTTAAAGCAACTAGATTACCAGCTTCATCTTTTACTCTACACTCGATGATACATGTGCTTTTCAATTGATGAATAACCGTTGATTCCGCTATCACAGAACCTGAAACTACTGAGTCAATAAAACGTACTTCAAGCTGGATGGTAGAGACTCTTTCTGCACCTATACTCCTTGCGGCCATCCCCATAGATGTATCAATTAATGACATGATTGCTCCACCATGGAGAATACCTTGAATATTTTTTAATTGGGATTCAAGATAAAGTTTAATTACCGCGGTACCTTCTTGTAAATCAACCAGTTTGAAATTCATAAAATTCCAAAATCCGCTCTCATGAAAATCCCTTATAATCTGTTCCCGATTCATTACGATCACCTTACACATTCAAGTTTTCAACTATCGTTGAGATTCCAAGTCCTCCAGCAATACAGAGCGTCACTAGACCGTATTTTTTACCTGTTCGTTCTAATTCATGGATTAATTTTGTCATTAAAATTGCTCCGGTTGCTCCAATTGGATGGCCGAGTGCGATTGCCCCTCCGTTTGGATTCACTTTTTCAAGCGGAATATCTAGATCACGTATACAAGCTATCGATTGTGCAGCAAAAGCCTCATTCAATTCGACAACATCGATATCATTCATGTTCAGATTTGCCTGCTTTAACGCCTTCTGTGTTGCATACACAGGACCAAGCCCCATTGTACGCGGATCACATCCCACCGCTGCCTGACTGATGATTTCCACTTTTGGTTTAAAGCCATGGTTGAATGCATATTCTTTCCCCATTACTACTAAAGCCGCAGCCGCGTCGTTTCTTCCACTTGAATTTCCCGCAGTGACCGTTCCGCCCTTTTTGAAAACTGGACTTAACGTACTTAGCTTTTCCAAAGAGGTCAAGCGAGGATGCTCATCTTGAGCAAAAACTACAGTCCTTTTTCGTTCTTTCACGATATAAGGAGTAATTTGACTATTAAAATAGCCTTTCTCAATCGCGTGATGGGCCCTTTCCTGACTTAATTGAGCGAATTCATCTTGCTCTTCTCTGCTGATTTGATACTTCTCAGCTAATGTCTCAGCCGTTCCACCCATTGTGTCAATCTGATACATAGAGGTTGGCTGTGATCCTGGCTGACTCGCAACGTTCGGATCCCGCATTTCTACATTACCGGACCCGACTCCAAATCGAACATTGTTTACATAAAATGGGGCGGTGCTCATCGATTCGACTCCACCAGCAATAATCACATCACTTAGCCCGGCAATAATCTGTTGGGCAGCGTTGTTAACTGTCTGCAAACCAGATCCGCATTGTCGATGTACCGTGTAACTCGGTATTTCAATAGGATATTCTGCTAATAATGAAGCTACCCTTGCTACATTTGAAAGATCTGCTGTTTGTTTGGCCTGGCCTAAAATGACTTCATCAATCATTTCATAGGTAATCCCTGATCTCTCAAATAAGTCCTTCAGAACAGTCGCCGCCAGTTTATCTGCCGTTTCATTAATTAACGTACCACCTAATTTTCCAACAGCTGTACGAACACTATCTACAATTACAACCCCAGTCAATAGACTTCCTCACCTTTCAACTGTACAGTAAAATTTGCTTCTGTATTTTCCTTTACTTCTTCCAGTGTTACTCCTGGCATCAACTCTGTTAAATACAGTTCTTCATTTTTCACTCTAAAAACAGCATAATCCGTTACAATCATATCTACTGGTCGTGTAGAAGTAAGTGGAAATTCACATTGTTTCTTAATCTTGATTTGATTCTTCTTTGTCAAGTGAGTCATGGCCACAACAATTTTTTTGGCTCCGACGAGCAAATCCATCGCCCCTCCGACTCCAATGATATTCTTCCCAGGGATCGCCCAGTTGGCAATTTTTCCAGTTTCATCAACTTGCAGCGCCCCTAAGACTGCAACATCCACGTGACCACCACGAATCATGGCAAATGACTCCGCACTATTAAAGTAAGATGAGTTCTTTGTTTCTGCTATTGGCAACTTACCAGCATTAACGATATTTGGATCAATATTATCCTCTTCTACATCATCGATTCCAAGCATGCCGTTCTCCGTGTGTAAAAACACTTCCGGATTATCCAAATACTGTGGCACTAGTGTTGGAATACCGATACCAAGATTAACGATTAATCTGCCTTCCAATTCTTCCGCTACTCGCTTTGCAATCAATTCATTTCTAGACAATTTCACGTTCAACTGGAACAACTCCCTCCTTGGTGAGAATGTACCTCGATTGTACAATCGCATCGACAAATAGATGCGGCGTTACAATCTCTTCAGGATCGAGCTCACCATCTTCTACAATATGCTCTACTTCAGCTATTACATATTTAGCTGCCGTTGCCATTAATGGGTTGAAATTTCGTGCAGTCTTGTAATATACCAGATTTCCAGCCTGATCCGCTTTATACGCCTTGATAAAAGCGACATCCCCTTTTATAGCTGGCTCAAAAACATATTCTTCCCCATAGATTACCCGTATATCTTTCCCCTTTGCAAGGTCAGTCCCCACACTTGTTTTCGTAAAATAACCGCCAATCCCCGCTCCCCCAGCGCGAATCGATTCGGATAAGGTACCTTGTGGCAATAGCTGAAGTTCAATTTCCCCCTTTTGGTAACGTTCACCTACATCGGGATTACTCGTGAAGTAGGAACCAATCCCTTTGCTTATCTTACCTTGATTCAAGACTTTCCCAAGGCCTTTTCCTTTTTCTCCTAAGTTATTACTGACGATACTAAGATCCGAAACATCAATATTTGATAATTCCTCAATTAACGTAAGTGGCGCTCCGATTAAACCAAACCCGCCTACTAAAATCGTCTGGCCGTCTGTTAATTGTTCACGCAATAATTGATTTACATCCTTAATAATTTTTGACATAAACCTCATCCTTTATTTGTTGTTAATTCCTCTTTCGCACTACGAATAATATTCTCTTCCTTCATCTGCATTATCTCTTCATTCGAAAAATCTAGTTCTTTTAGGATATCATCTGTATGCTGCCCTTGATAAGCTGGCGGAATAACTGCCTCCGATTTATATTCGTTGTTGATTACAAAAGGTTTTGCAATAGACACGATTTCCTTCTCAACTTCATTTAGTTTATAAACAGCTTTTGGAATAGAATTATATAAATCTTTATTCTCATATACACTTTCCAAGGTATTAACTGGAGCTACTAAAATATCATTTTCCTCTAGAATTCCTTCCCACTCATCCCTGGTTTTCGTTAAAAATGTCTCAGTTAAAATTGGCTCTAATAAATGACGATGTTTCATACGTTTATTATTTGAACTGAAGCGTTCGTCATCAACCAACTCTTCATGTCCAATCACCTTACATAATCTGTGGAACTGATCATTACGTACAGCAGCAACAGAAAGATATTTTTCATCTTTTGTAACATAAACTGCAGATGGAACGATTACCGGATTTTTGTTACCAACCCGCATCGGAACTTTTCCGGTTTCCAAATAGTCTTGCCATTGCTGAGATTGCAGTGCGGCTGCAGTAGCAAATAAACTAACATCTATTGGTCCTTCTACATTACCTGTCTTTAAGTATTCAATATAAGATGATAGAATACCCGCCACTAAATCCCTTGCAGCAACTTGGTCAATTACAGCAAATCCGATACGAAAGGGTTCGCCATCTGGAGGACCTACATAGTTCATCACACCTGAGTTCGCTTGGATGACCGTGTCCACACCCGTTTTATGTGCAATTGGACCAGTATATCCGTAACCGGAGATCCTTCCATAAAGCATGTTAGGATTTTCTTTTACAATATCCTCATATCCTAGCCCATACTTTTCGGTAACACCTGGTCTAAAACTAGTAATAACAATATCAGCTTTCGTGAGAAGCCTTCTGACAACTTTATTCCCTTTTTCACTCTTAAAATCAATAGATAGATTTCTCTTATTTCTATTTAATGCAAGGTATTGCGTACTGAAACCATATTTTAAAGAGCCTAACGTCCTTCCCCAGTCTCCTTCAAAACGTTCTACTTTAATTACGTCTGCCCCTAAATCACCAAGGTACTGTCCAGCATAAGGACCCGCAACACCTTCTGTGATATCAATGACTTGGAGTCCCTTTAGCGGTTGGAAACTTTGCATACTTTCCCTCCTATTTGAGTAATACGATTTCCTTATAAACTTAGTTAAATTGAAATAATGCAGTGTCTAAATCAATTATTTCAGAAGAGCATTAATTCCTGACTTTTCTAAAAACAGAACTCATTATATCAATCAAACTTTACAACGATCCGAATATTATCTCCGGATACTAAATCATCGAAACCACTATTAATATCCTCTAATAAAATTGTTTTTGATAAGAGTTTATCAATGGGTAATTTTCCTTTAGAATATAACTCTAAGAATCTTGGAATATCTCTTTTTGGAATGCAACTACCTAAATAAGAACCTTTTATTTCTTTCTCCTCAAAAGTAACAGACATAATTGGAATGTCTATTTTTTTATCGGGGCCAGGTAACCCGGTAGTAACAACTCTACCTCCCCGTTTAACCAGTGAATATCCAAGTTTTAACGCGTCCATTACTCCAGCAGTTTCCACAGCTACATCCACTTCAATAATCTTTTCTTTAACTTGATCTGGAGTATATACTTCAATATCTTCTGACAGTTCTTTCGCCATCTGTAGTTTTTTTTGGTTCACGTCAATTGCTATGATTCTTGCGGCACCGGCTGCTTTTGCTCCGATTAATGCACTGAATCCAACTCCGCCTAGTCCTAATATACAAATTGTTTCACCTAAATTTATTTTTGCAGCATTTACGATTGCTCCAACTCCTGTAACTATCGAACAACCAAATAATGCTAGGTACTCAAAAGGTACTTCTGTATCAACTTTGACTAATGAGTTTTCAGAAACTACCGTGTACTGAGAAAAGGCAGAAACTCCTACATGCGTATATATGTGGTGATTGTCATCACTAAACCTAGTTCCACCTTCAAAAAGTTCTCCTTTTTTATTAGATTCAACCCCTAACTCACAAAGGGCAGGTCTTCCCTCTGAACATGGTAAACACTTTCCACAGGAAGGAACAAAAGTTGTAACAACTTTATCACCCGGTTTAAAATCTCTGACATCTTCACCGACCTCATATACTATACCTGCAGCTTCATGTCCAATTATCATCGGTCGCGGACGGTCAATATAACCTTTTATAACCGACACATCCGATTGACATAAGCCTGCCGCCATTACTTTAATCATGACTTCACGTTTTCCTGGTTTACTGATGTCAACCTCTTTTATTAACAATGGTTCTGACTCTTTAAATGGCTGATTTTCAACAGTTTTATTTAATATGGCTGCTTTTGTTTTCAATTAAAAACCTCCTTTAACTAGCTCGTTTAAATTCCCTTTAATCAAGTACTGCTCTTTTATTCTTTCATTGGCTCATTCTCACTATCCACACTGTAATAGTATTTTTTATGAATTAACATTTTGATCAGTATAAACACAGCTTCTATAGTTACTAATAAAAATCCTATGGGTAAAAATACAAATACTGGTGCAATACTTATTAAACTCCCCCCAGCAGAGATTGAAACACCTGAAGTCAAAGCAATTTCAGCCCGAGACCAACCATAATAGGTCATCAAAGAGTAAATAAATATATCGATTGATATCAAAAGAATCCCTATCGCAAACTTAATATTCTCATTAAACTTTTCTGTTAACATATCAATCCGAGGTATAGATCCTGATGAATAGGTAATTATGAATGCCCAGAATATTACAGTAGGCATTATAATACTTTCAACTATTTCATAACTCCCAGGTATGCCATAAGAAACTATATTTCTTGTAAATACATCTACTGAAATTACTAATATCATAAATGCCAAAGCAATCCCCGATATTATCAAACTTAGTCTTTTAACATATTTTAGAGCATGATATATTTTATTAAATATGACCATAGCAATCCTCCTAGTTCATTTTTGATGGTAACCAAGTGATGAGTTCCGGGAATAACGTAATCAAAGTACCTACAATGATTAGTCCTACAACTGCATAGATAGTAGTCAATTTAAATAAAGGACCAACAGAAACTCTTGTCACACTCGCAACCATAAATGTACTTACTCCGACTGGAGGTGTTAATAAACCAAGAACTGAAATTATACAGATAAATACTCCAAACCAAACGGGATCTAGTCCTATTTCCATTGCAATTGGATATGTAACTGGCACACTCATAACAATTGCTGCAGCAGTTTCTAAAAACATAAATAAGAAAAAATAAAATATAGTTAATATTAATATAATTAAAATATGATACTCTAAAATCGGCTCTAATAAGGCAATTAATTTCCTAGGTATTAAAGAGAGCGATATAAACCTACCGAACACTTGCGCCCCTATCATAATCATAAGAATCATTCCAGAGACTTTAATCGTCTCTGAAAAAGTAGTCTTCAAAAAGTTCCAATTAACTTTCTTAAACAGTAATGCTGTAAGAAACGCTACTAAAGCAGCAACCCCTCCAGCTTCATTAGGTGTAAAAACCCCAGAATAGATACCTACAAAAATTATTGAAAAAACAGTAGCCCCAACTGTTAATACAACAATTTGTCGGCCAACGGAAATCTCTTCTCCAGGAGCTTCTTTCTTTTCTGTATTATTTGGTGTTTCCTGTGAGATTTTTTTCTTGTGCTTTACATAAAGATATTGTGTGTATAGTATAAAAACTAAAACTAGCAACCCACCTGGAATAATAGCTCCAATAAACAAATGTCCGATAGAAGTCTGGGTAATTGAGCCATAGAGAATTAAAATAATACTAGGTGGGATAAGCCCTGCTAGTGAACCTCCAGAAGCAGATACAGCAGCTGCAAGATCTTTCGGAAATCCATATTTGGTTAGCTGTGGAGTTGCCACTTGACCCAAAGTCGCAGCAGTTGCAGCACCAGACCCAGAAACGGCTCCCATAAGCCCCCCCACAACAATAGTCAAAGAACCCAGAATTCCTGATTTCCCTTTCGAGTATTTATTAATAATCTTAAATATATCTTCAATCAGACCTGAGTGTAAAATAAACTGGGACATTACAATATACAAGGGTATTGTTGTCAGTGTATAAGTAGCAACTAGATAGAATGGACCATTTTCTAAGAATCCCCCGACTGTATTCCATCCATCTAGTAAGAAAATCCCCATAATCCCGAAGAAAAGTAGTAAACTTGCAATGTTTTGACCTAAAGCAAGGAATATTATAAAAAGTACCATAACAATAAGTATTACAAGATTTTCATCCATTTTTCTCAATCCTTTCAAGTAAGAGGCTGGGATAAAGTTATCCAGTTATGGTAAATTCCATACAAAGTTAGTAGAAGACCACCCTTACGGAAATATTGTTCGCCTTTCCCGATTAATCCTTAATTTCGTTCCCAGTCTCTTACTCCGAGTAGATTACTCAATATCCATTAATGCAGCTGGCACTTCGCCCCCAGCATCGATGATCAAATCCCTCCACATAATAGCGACATCCTTAGCAGGTTGCCCCTGTTTTTCTACATCCTCAATCCACTGCAACCATGTTTTTTCAATTGCATCATTAAACATATCTTGAATTTCTTGATCTAATTCTTGTATACTAACAAATTGTGCTCCATTAGCCTCTGTTTCTTTTACTACTTCTTCGTTAACTTCAAGCCAATTATCAATCCCAGATTGTAGTTGATTTTGACTTGCTTCATTAAATGCTGTTTGAACAGTTTCCGGTAACGATTCCCATTTTTCCATAGTCATAGCCGTTAACGCTGAGTAATGACCAAGATTTATTCCTTCAAGAGTATAGGAGAAAAGGTCCTCAATTCCGTAACTAGTCCAATCTGGAATTGCTAATAAAGTACCATCTAAAGTCCCTTTGCTCAGACCATCATATAAATCAGTAAATGGCAGAGAAATTGGGGATGCCCCGATATTTGAAGCAAACAAATCATGCACCCTTGCACCTGAACGAAGCTTTAATGCTGCTAGGTCTTCAGCGCTTTTTATTTCAGTATTTGTAGTAGAAATTACGTATGGTTGTGTTGATACCATAGGAAATACTTTTAGTCCATGTTGTTCATAAACATACTCTCTATAGTTCATCCCATCCGTCAACTCTTCTTCACTGTTTATGAGATTATTAAAAGCTTCTGTTGCGATTTCAACATTCGAAGTTAAAATCGGTAACATTGTTACTTCTGCTAATGGAAATCTTTCTGGATCATAAATTGGATGTAATGGAATTGCTACATCAATAGTTCCCGAGTTTAGTGCTTCTTGCTCCTCACGAGTAGCAACTAGCTCACCCGATGTAAACAAGGTATAATCTAATTGTTCTCCTGACTTTTCTTTAATCTCTTCTAACATAGGATTAAAATAACCAAGCATCCATTGATGAGTATCAGGTAACCCTGTACTAATCCGAAGATTGACGGATTCATCAGATCCTGATGCTTCCCCTTCATCACTTCCACATGCAGCAATAAACAGTGATAACATAGCCAGAATTAAAATAAGTATTTTTTTCATAATAGTATTCCCTCCTAATTTTCAATATTAAATGTAACTAATTTTGTTAATAAGAATTCATCGACAGCGAAGTATCCACCTTCCACTCCTATTCCGCTTTCTTTATGACCTGGGAATGGTGTATGTATTTGAATTGGCCAACCGTCATTAACACCAATCATTCCAAATTGTAATTTTTCCGATACTTCGAAACACCTCTTCGTGTTCTTACTAAAGAAGTAAGCAGCTAATCCGTATTTGGTATCATTAGCTTTTTCTACAATTTCTTCATCGCTAGTAAATGTAATGATTGGTGCAACTGGCCCAAAGGTCTCCTCTTTATAAACTTTCATCGTGTTGTCTACATTAGTTAATACCGTCGGCATACAAAAGAATCCTTCTTCTAAACTGTCTGAATTAATTCTCTCACCTCCATAAACCACTGTCGCTCCCCTTGAAACTGCATCGTTGACATGATCCAAAACTTTATTTAACGCATCTTCATTAATCAGAGGACCAATATCCGTATCGTTCTCTTCACCAATACCGACTTTTGTATTAGATAACCTATTTACTAGTTTATTAGTAAATTCATCCACGATATCCTCATGTACATAAAGACGATTAGCACTGATACACATTTGGCCATTATTTCCAAACTTCGTTAAAAATAGCGCGTCAATTGCTTGATCTATATCTGCATCTTCAAATACGATAAATGGTGCATGGCCTCCTAATTCCAAACTAATGTTTTTTACTTGTTTAGAGGCCCCTTCCATTAAGTACTTTCCAACACGAGTTGACCCCGTGAATGTAATTTTACTTACTTTTTCATTATTGATGAATTCCTCCCCAATTTCCTGTGGTTTTCCTATTACTAGATTTACTACTCCTTTTGGAAAACCAACCTGTTCGAAGATTTCGAATATTTTAACAGAGCTGATGGGGGTGTTTTCAGATGGTTTCAAAACTACTGTACATCCTGCTGCTAATGCAGGTCCTAGTTTTCTAGCAATCATGTTTAGTGGAATATTCCAAGGGGTAATAGCCCCTACTACACCTATAGGTTGTTTTAATACCATTAAGCGTTTTGTTGGTATGTTTGATGGTAACGTCTCCCCATTAATTCTTTTAGTTTCTTCTGAGTACCAAAGAAAGTTTTCACTAGCTCTTAATGTCTCATTCCTTGCCTCAGTTATTGGTTTGCCAGTTTCTCTTGTGACTATCAGAGCTAGTTCTTCCACATGCTCTTCAATGAGTTCTGAAGCTCTTCTTAAACATTGGGATCTCTCATTAGGCGTCATATTAGACCAATGGTAGAATGCTCTATGTGCAGCTTCTATAGCTTCATTGGCATCACTGCCTCCTCCAAACGGGATTTCTTTATAAAGTTTTCCTGTTCCGGGATTTATGACTTCTAGTGTCTCTCCTGTACCCGAAGATTTCCACTCTCCATTTATATACAAATTATTCATTGTCTCACACTCCTCTAAAATTTCAAAATCGCTTTAATTGACTGTCCCGATTCCACTGATGCTACTGCTTCATTTACTTTTTCAAAAGGGAAAAACGTTATCATTTCTTCTAGTGGTAATTTCTTGTCACGATAGAGACTGATTAATTTGGGAATAAATTGAGTAGGATTCACACTTCCCATAACAGTGCCTACAATTTGTCTTTCAGTTTGTATGCTTTTATAATCAATTTCAATTTTTGTTCCATATTTCGTAGCACTTAATATCACTACCATTCCAGGTATTTTCAAGCAATCTACCGTTTGCGTCAATACAGATGGAATCCCTGTTGATTCTATTGCATAATCCACACCGTTTTTTTCAATTTCTTTAATTGTTTTAGGAACATCTTCTATTGAACTATTAATGGTGTGAGTAGCGCCGAATTTCTTTGCGTTTAATAATTTCTCTTCATTTATATCGACTGCAATTATTTTTTTACATTCTGCCAATTTGCTCGCTATAATTGAACTTAACCCAACAGTACCACACCCAAATACTGCAATAGATTCATTTACCTTTGGCTTTATTTTTTCAAGGACTGCACCAAAACCAGTCATTATTCCACAAGCCAGTGGACCTAAATATTCTAATGGCAGATCTTTTGGAACTTTAACCACATTGTTCATGTGGACCAATGCATACTCTGCAAAACTAGATTGACCAAAAAAGTTAGAAACCTTTTCTCCACTTTCAAGTTTGATTTTCTTTGTACCTTTGTAATTTACTCCATGTGTATTTAATCGATAAAAACTTTCACAAATATAAGGTTTTCCTTGTTCACAAGCCTCACAAGAATTACATTGGGCGAAAGTTAAAATTACATGATCACCTTCTTCTATCCCTTTCACATTTTCTCCAACTTTATCAACTATACCTGCACCTTCATGTCCGAGGATGACAGGATATGTAAAGGGATATATACCTTCGGTGGAAGAAATATCGGTATGGCAAATACCAACAGCTTTGATGCTGATCAATAGTTCCTCTGGATCTATATCTTCGTAAAATACATCTTCAATAACAAAATTACTATCTCCATATGATACTGCTGCTTTTAATTTCAATAAATCACCTCTTCAGCCACAGCTATGACACCTTTATCAATTAATCTTTTAATCGTCCCTTGCTCAATATCGAGAATACTTAAAATCTCAATTGTCTGTTCCCCTCTCAAGGCTGGTGGTTCCAGGTTACTGCGATGCAATTCACCATTGTATACAAACGGAAGTCCAATTGCGTTAACTTTATTACCTTTAAGGTAAAAATCGACCGTAGGTATTGCGTCAAAATAATCCGATTGATATATTTGCTCCATATCTAACACAGGAGCGTGAGTTATATCAAATTTTTCAAATACACTAATCCATTCATCAAGAGTTCTTGTTTTTAATTCTTGAACGATAACTTCTTCCAATTCTTGACGGTTCTTTAATCTCAAAGCATTTGTTAAAAACTTTTCATTGGTTGCAAGTTCTTTTTTTTCTATAGCTTCACAAAATCTTATCCATTGTTTATCTCGAACAATAGTAATAGAAATAAAGGAGCCTTCCCTTGTTTCATAAACAGCTGCGGGCGAGATAACCGGATTCATATTCCCATTTCTCATAGGTACTTGTTTATTTAACAAGTAATCCTGCCATTGCTGAGCTTGTAAAGCCGCTGCTGTAGCATAGAGGCTGACATCAATTGGTCCTTCAATTACCTTTCCTTTTAAAGTGTCAATATAGGCTGCTTGTATTCCCTGCACCAAGTCTCTTGCTGCAACATGATCAACAATCGGAAAACCTGTTCGATAGGGTTGACCATTCCTAGGACCTATATGGTTCATAATTCCTGAGTTAGCTTGTATTACTGTATCCACCCCGGTATAATTTTTATATTTCCCCTGATACCCATAACCACTGATCCTGCCATAAATAATCTCAGGGTTTATTTTTTTTATATCTTCATATCCAATTCCATATTTTTCTGTTACACCTGGTCTAAAGCTGGTTATTATTATTTCCGATTGTTTTGCGATCTTCTTAAATATCGCTTGCCCCTCTGGTTCCTGAATATTTAATGAGATATTCTTTTTATTTCGATTCAAGGCTATATATTGAGAAGAAAAACCATCCTTTACCTCACCTAGTATGCGTCCCCAATCTCCATCTGGTCGTTCTATCTTTATTACCTCAGCTCCTAAATCACCAAGGATCATTGTTGCATAGGGACCGGCAACTCCCTCGGTCAAATCAAGAACTTTTACACCTTCAAAGGGTTGGAACATAGAATATCCTCCCTAGTTTCAACTTATACTATCTTCACTATTTATAACTGCCATAATCGGCATCCTCTTTTGTGTTATCAATTGCTTAATTACTAATGATTCTGAGTCATATTATTAATTTTAAATATTGGAGAATCCATTTATCCCGAGATTCTACTTTCTGGCTGAAACTTCATAACCTCTACTTGCCTATGCTCAATAAATAAGATTAATCCAAGTAATAGTAACCCAACTAAATCAAAATATAAATTTGGAACAATTAGTAATACAGCAACCGCAAACAATAAACCCCTGTTTACTGTATTTATTGATTTTCGATGGTATCCTTGAATCGCCATAGCTAGAGCATAAACAGATAATGCAGCCAAGATTATTTTAAATGTCACTTCTATAGCTGACCCCATTAATAATATTTGAGGATTGTAGATGAATATATACGGAACAATGAAACAAGGTAACGCTATGGCAAAAGCTACCCAGCCTGTTTTTACTGGATTTGCCTTTGCTATTCCGGCACCTACAAATGACGCTACAGCTACTGGCGGCGTAATTACAGATAAAATAGCAAAGTAAAATACAAATAAATGTGCTGCAATAGGGATAACACCATATTCAGCAACCAATACAGGAGCGATTGTCAAGGAAACAATGATATAACCTGCAATTGTTGGAAGACCCATCCCTAAGATAATGGAAGTGATCATCGTAAATATCAATAAGAGGATAAACACGCCCGAAGACATAGAGATCAACAAGCTTCCTAAGGATACAGCTAGACCTGAAATGTTAAGTACACCAACTACAATTCCAGCCATTGCACAAGCAATAGTAATCATCACCGTATCTTCTGCTCCTGCTTTTAATGCCTCTATTACTTTAGAGAATGAGGGCTTCGCATTCTTAATAAAAAGTCCGATAACTATTAATGATATAGTCGCTAATGCAGCTGCTCTTCCCGCAGAAAATTGATTAAAAATAACAACTACCAGAATGATAATAGGAACGATGTACAACCAACCCGATTTGAATGTCTTCTTAAAGTTTGGCAAGCTATCCTTGCTAAGCCCTTTTAAATTGCTTTTACCTGCCTTAAAATGTACAGCTAAATATATAGAGAAGAAAAAGAGTAATGCAGGTACTATTGCTGCTTTAATTATTTCTGAAATAGGAACCCCTAACGTCTCTGCCATTACAAAAGCAGAGGCACCCATAATTGGTGGTAAAATCTGCCCCCCAGTGGATGCTGCAGCCTCCACTCCTCCTGCAAATTCTGGGGGATATCCATTTTTCTTCATCAAGGGTATAGTTACAGATCCGGTGCTTGCTACGTTTGCTGTAGCAACACCATTGAACATCCCCGTTAACCCACTTCCGATTACAGATATTTTTGCCGGTCCACCTTTTACTGATCCAAATAAGGAACTAGATAAATCCATAAAGAAGTCTCCTGCTCCCCATATTCTTAAAAAAGCTGCAAAAATCACAAATTGAATTATTACCGTAGAAGCAACGTTCATTACCGTCCCAAAGATACCTTGAGTTGTAAGAAAAGTTGTGGAAACTAATCTTTCTAAAGATATTCCCCGGTGCTCGAATATACCAGGCAAATAAGAACCAAACAGTGCATAACCAATGAATACAGCAACAATAATGGTGAAGCCCCATCCAAGCATTCTCTTACCGATATACAGAAGGATGATTAACAATACTCCTCCAATTACATACTCTCTTAGGAGAGGAATCCCATAACGAAGTACTATATTATCCCAAGACATGACAATGTAGAATAGTGGAACGGCAGCTAGCATACCTCCAACTATATGAAAAACTTTACCTGTCAGTGTTTTTGAGCGATATGCAAAGTTTAAATATGCCCATAGAAGTGCTCCTAATAACAGGAGACTTCTATGGATAACTGCCTCAAATGATCCAACGAAAGCAGTATACATAAAAATTACTGAGGTAGAAACGGCGATTACAGCCATCAGTATTTTTAGTATTCTATCTATTCTTGATGTAATCAAGTTAATCATCCTCCTTTAATCGGTTAATGCCCCTTGGAATCAGTCTGAACCACTGCCAAACTCAGTAAATTCAATTCCTACTTCTTCCAAATACCTAATCACCGCAGGATGCCATTCCGTAGAAGCACTACCGAAAGCATCTTCAATTGAACTTTGAGCTATTATTGTATGCATCTCATCAGCTTTCTCTTTATTCTCCCAGAAAGCCTTTGTAAATTCGTAAACTGTATCTTCATCTAGCTCACTGTTTGCTACCCATTCGATATTTGCCCCTACAGTTTTTACTGGTTCACTCTGGCCTTCATAGCTATTAGCCGGTAGTTCAGAGTAGACATAGTAACCTGCTGGTTGAGACGCAATCATTTCTTCAAACTTCTCTTCTGGAATCTGAATCCATTTTAAATCTCTAGTTCTGGCTAAATCTGTCAACCAAGCTGTTTGTGGACCAGCTTGGAAAGTCATAATATCCAGATGTCCATCTCTGAAAGCTGTATCTTGTTCTTCCGGTGTCAAAGCTTGCAGATCAACATCAGAAACATCAATTCCATATGCCTCCAACACATCGACTAACATAATATAACTGCCACTTCCCGGGGCTCCGGCACCTATTGATTTACCAACAAAATCTTCAGGTGTATCGATTTCAGAATTCTCAGCAACTACCATATTGAATGGGCTAGGATATAGATTCCATAAGAGTCTTAAGTCTTCATACTCTCCTGTTGCTTCAAATGGGCCGACCCCATTTAGAGCATCAATTGTTGTTCCTGAAGCGGATACAGCTATATCCACACCACCATCAATTAACTGCCTAACTCCATCTACCGTACCTGCAGTCTCTTGAATTTGCATATTAATACCATCTGTTTCAGATCCGGTAAGGTTTCCAATAGCAATACTATAGGCAAAAGCAACAGATCCAGAAGTTGAGCCTCCTACAGCCAAATTCGTACTGCCAGAACCACTTGAGTTAGCCTCAATCCCATTAGAACTGTTATCATTGCAGGCTGCTAATACCATAATTAAAACTATTATAAAGACTAATATTATATTATTTTTCACATACAAAACCTCCTTCTATTTTTCATTAACCACCGCATGCTCTTTCCTCCTAACCACCATAATTGGCAACACGCCACTTTGAACTACTTCATCCTTTTGGTTGATCAATTTGAACTCCCTAAAAATGATTCCACGATCGTCTTTCGATGTCTCTCGCTTTTCGATTACTTCCATTTCAAAATGAATCGTATCATTTACAAGGATAGGTTTTTTAAATTTCCAATCATTGATTCCGAGAAATGCGATAGCTGATCCATCAAAAATACCAAGACGTGTACTTAAACCGGTTAGAATCGAAAGTCCTAATAATCCATGAGCAATTTTCTCTCCAAAAATAGTTTTTTTACAGAACTCTGAATCTGTATGTAATGGATTGTAATCTCCAGATAACCCTGCAAACATCACGATATCCGTTTCTGTCACCGTTCTTGCTGGGCTAGTAAATTTATCTCCTACTTTAAAATCATCAAAAAACATTGCCATTTTCCTTCATCTCCCTTTAATTTGTTAATGTATAAGAATACTGTCTACCCAATAATTCTTCTGATTTGCGACCTGCTTCCTTAACTAGTGATAAATCAAGGCCTGTATCAATGCCCATCGTTTCCAGCATTAAGACAAAATCTTCCGTACAAACATTTCCAGTATTTTCATCTCCTTCAGCCAATCTCTCAGCTGGGGGGCCGCCAATTCCACCAAGACTAGAGTCAAAGAATCGAACTCCCGCTTGCAATGCTGCCAGGTTATTAGCGATTCCCCATCCCTTCGTATCGTGGAAGTGGGCGATAAATTGAGCATTTGGAAACTTTTCAAGTAGCAAAGCGAACAGGTCATATGCCTGCTTCGGATTCCCCATTCCTGTCGTATCGGAGATTGCCATTTTCCTGATGCCGCAGTTATAAAAATAAGTGACCAGGTCGACAATCTGTGTTTCACTGACATCACCAAAATTCTGATAGCCAAACGCAGTGGAAACGCTTACTAAAATACTGGGGAAATCCTCTTTTTGAGCTAGTTCGATATTCCCTCTAATCGTTTCTAAAAGCTCTTTATTATTCATGCGAACATTCACGAGATTATAATCTTCGTGGGCAGCCATGACAAAACTGATTTCATCAATGCGAATACCGCTATTTTTTGCTTCAATTGCTCGTTCCAATGCTTTCCTGTTCACACACGTTGTCTTGAATTGAACATTTTCGGCTGCCGGCAATCTTTTTAATACATCCAGGGCATCTCTAAATTGCGGGACATATTTCGGGTGACTGAAAGACGTCGCTTCAATGCGACGAAACCCAGTCTGTACCAACAACTCCAACATCTCTATTTTTTGATTTGTTTCGATAAATTTATGCTGGTTTTGTAACCCGTCCCTTGCCCAACATTCATTAATCACAACACTTGTTGGCAGTTTCATATTTTCACCTCTTATACCGGACGAATACTGTTTTTCTTCCATGGTCGTTCAACTTTCTTATTCCATGCGGACGCAACAGCATCAAAGATTTGTAGTTTCGTTTCTCTTGGGTCAATGACATCATCAATAAGCATATTGGACGCAGCAACCTCTACATCAATGAGATTTCGAAATTGATCTGCATATTCCGACCATGCAGCTTTTGAATCTTCCGCTTTTCGGATTTGTTTATGGTATAAAATACTGGAAGCACCTTCTGCACCCATTACACTTATTTCAGCAGTCGGCCACGCTGCAATATAATCAGGGTCAAATTGTCTGCCATTCATCACGAAATATCCGGCTCCGTATGCTTTGCGGATGATAATCGTTATTTTAGGCACCGTAGCCTCGGATACCATATGAAGCATTTTTGCACCGTGACGGATAATTCCAGCTTTCTCCACTTTCGAACCTACAATAAATCCTGGGATATCCTGCAGGAATACAAGTGGGATATTGAATGAATCACAGATATTCATAAATCTTGCTGCTTTATCTGCAGCATCCCCATCCAGAGCACCACCTAAATGCATCGGCTGGTTCGCGATAAAGCCTACTGGATATCCTCCAACTCTTCCAAATGCAGTAATAATGTTTTTTGCCCATTTTGGTTTCATAGCTAAGATATCGTTATCATCAGAGAGTTCTTTAATGACGTCATACATGTTATAAATTTTCTTCGGATTAGTTGGTACGATTTCGGCTAATCTTTCATTGATTGTTATTTCTGCTCGTTCCACGCCTTCCTTAATCGGTGGTTTTTGTTCATTGTTTGATGGGAAGTAGGAAAGATACTTTTTAATGACTTTAAGACATTCCTCATCACTCTTTACCTCGAGGTCCGCAACACCGCTTTCTTGGGTGTGAACTCTTGAGCCGCCAAGTGTTTGTTCGTCTACATCCTCACCGACAACTGAACGGACGAGGTGTGGTCCCCCAAGTGCCATATAGCTCGTTTTCTTCACCATTGGCACAAAATCAGCAAGTGCTGGAAGATATGCAGTTCCGGCAATACCAGGGCCCATCAATGCACAGATTAACGGAACAACCCCTGACATTTGTACCTGGTCAAAGAATTGACGACCGTTGCCTGCGAACAAGGAACCGATAGATTCCTGGACGCGAACTCCCGCAGAGTCCACTAACCAAATCATTGGCACGCGATTCTTTAATGACCACTCACGAACACGAGCAACCTTTGTTTCAGCAACTTTACCAATTGCACCAGCTAACACAGTATAGTCATGTGCAGCAACACAAACTTCTCTTCCGTCGATTGTCCCTCTTCCTGCAACTACACCATCTGCGGGTGTGAACTTTCCTTCCATCGTTGGATGAAGGTTTTGATGATGGGCAAGAATTCCCATTTCTTTAAAAGAGCCTTCATCTAACAAAAGGTTGATTCTTTCTCTAGCCGTTAATTTATTTTTCTCATGCTGGGCATCAATATATTTCTGTCCACCCATTTCCCTGTATTTTTCTTTTTTTTCGAGTAGCTTATCAATTTTTTGTTTCAATTCGTTTTGTTCTTCCACCACTTGTTTCGTCATTTACTCTTCTCTCCTTTAAATTAATCTTCTTCTAAAATAGCAATGACATCGCCTTCGCTAACAAAATCTCCTTCTTCCACTTTGAGTTCAATAATTGTTCCGTCATCTGGAGAAACTACGGGAATCTCCATTTTCATAGATTCTAAGATTAGAATTTCTTGGTCTTCCTCTACTTGTTCTCCTTTTGCTACTACAACTTTCCATACATTTCCTGTCATTTGTGATGTCACTTCTATTTTCATGTTTAATTCCTCCTATGATTTTAGCTTTGATGATTCTTTCATTCGTTTTGCTAATTCTTCTGCGAGTTTAGTATGAACTTGACCAGCTTGAAACTCTTCAGACTGTAACGCGTAGATTAAAAATGGAAGGTTTGTTTTTAAACCTTCAATTTTAATTTCCTTCAGATATTCAATAAGATCTGCTATTGCTTGTTCTCTTGATTCCCGATGGACGATGACCTTAGCAATCATTGGATCGTAAAACGATGAAATTACGTTTCCTTCTTTAAAACCTGTTTCAATCCGAATACCTTCTGTTTCCGGAAACTGGTAGGTCTCGAGTGTTCCTGGTGATGGGAAGAAATTATAAGGATCTTCCGCATAAATTCGAACTTCTAGACTATGTCCACTTGGTTCAATCTTTTTTGGTAGGATAGCTGATAAAGATTCGTTTGCAGCTGATCTTATTTGTGCTTCTACTAAATCAACATCTACAATTTCTTCTGTTACTGCATGTTCCACTTGAAGTCGGGTATTCATTTCAAGAAAACTATAGTCTCCGTTTTTACTTCGGAGCATCTCCACTGTTCCAATATTGTCATAGCCAATCTTTTCTACTGATTCTTGAATTTTCTTACCAAGTCCAACGATTTCCTCCCGTGCGATACCAGGTGCTGGTGATTCTTCAATGATTTTCTGGTGTCTCCTTTGCAGGGAGCAGTCCCTTTCGTAAAGATGGGCGACATTGCCTTCTCTGTCGGCCATGATTTGAAACTCGATATGGCGAGGCTGCTCAAAATATTTTTCTAGATAAACACTGCCATCGGAGAAAAACTTTTCTGCCATGCTTCGGGCCCGTTCCACAGCCTTTTCTAATTCTTTCTCCTCGTATACCGGGATCATTCCAATCCCCCCACCACCATTGGCTGGCTTTACTAATACCGGATAGCCAACCTTTTCTGCTTCTAATTTCATATCATTCAAATCCTGTGATAATACGGCGGACCCTTTTCCGACAGGTAAATCGTATTTGCTCATTAATGTCCGAGCATCGTTCTTATCTGACATTAAGGAAATGTAATTGGAAGAAGGGCCGATAAATGTTACATTTCGCTCTTCCAGCTTTTTCGCAAAACCTGTATTTTCTGCTAGAAATCCATAGCCAGGATGAACAGCATCAACCTTGGCTTCATCAATGATTTCTAAAATTTTCCCCTGATTTAAGTACGTCTCTACTGCAGTTTTTCCATCGAGGGAATAAACTTCATCTGCTTCTTTTAAATAAGGTAATTCCGAATCAGGGTCAGAATGAATGGCAACTATGAATATATCCATTTTTCTGAGTGTTCGAATAATTCGAGCTGCAATCGCTCCTCGGTTCACTACAAGAACTTTTGAAAACATATATGCGCCTCCTATTTTCTATTAATAAAACTTTCTACTCCTTTTTTAAATGCATCTGTCTGTCTCATTTTGATGTTAGACTGTCTCGCTGTTTGTAATGCGTTGTCAAAGTCTCCTTCAGCCACTTCATAGAAAAGGTTTTTCGTCATAGTTAATGCATTAAGGCTATAAGCAGCAATTTCTTCCGCAAATTCTTTTGTTCGTGATGCTAAATCTTCCAGAGGAATGACTTCGTTAACCAACCCCCAACTATAAGCCTCATCTGCGTGAAGCTTTCTTCCTGTTATCAGCAGTTCAAACGCTCTTTTACGGTCTAAAATGCGCACGAGATTCGGGCTGACAATTGCTGGGACGAAGCCTCTTTTAATTTCTGGATAGGAGAATACTGCATTGTCTGCTGCGACAACTAAATCACTGCCTAACGCAATCCCACAACCACCCGCATAAACATAGCCTTGAACAGAAGCAATAACCGGCTTATCTAGCTTGTTCACCATTTGGTGGATTTCCATCGTCAGTTGAGCACGCTCTTCAATTTTAGCTTTATTATCTGTTTGAGAGCTGAATTCTTTGATATCTGCACCGGCTGAGAAAGCATTCCCTGCTCCTCTGATTACAATACAATGCACCGATTCATTTTTATTAAATTCGAGAAGACTCCGCTTCAGATTTCTCATTAATTCTGTGTTTAAAGCATTATAGTTATTTGGCCGGTTAAGAGTAATGTAACCCACCTTGTTCTCGACCTCTTGTAATATTGGCTCTGAATCCCTAACTGCTTGCTCTGTCAATCTAATCTACCTCCTGATTTCGATATAGAGTAAGTACTTCTATCGTATTATTCTCATTTATGATAAATAGAATTGCTTTTCCATGGATGGACTGTTCAAGTTGTGCCATAGCCGAAGTGATTGCGCGAAATCCATTTAGAATTTTAGAATTTCCATAAAATACGGATCCGCCGCTTTTCATTTGCGGTATTTTAATATCGTTTTCCTTCAACAGTCTTTTCAATTTAAGGAAACTTTCCAGTGAAAGGTAATCAAACTCAACAATCCAGCTTTCATCCACTGAGAATTCTTTTAAAAGTTTAACCAGTTGCAGAGAATCTTCTTGGCTAAACTTCCATTGATCCACCTTAACAATTGGTAACTTATGGTAATTTAGTAAATCCTTATCAGCCTTCAACAAAATGGTCGCTACTCCATTAACTTTATTTACATTCAGGTTTGATTCGCTATTCCACTCATCAAATAAAAACTCTTGCTGATTCATCCCTTCTCCTATCTGAATTGGAAAAATCTCTTTTTGATAGTTTTGTGATTGAATATATTCCTCTCCATTACTAAAATGGCTGTCGATGGCTTCTCTGCTCACTGTTTTACCTAGAGATGTCTCTTCTAGTATGGTGTTATTGATGGATATCGACCCAATCAAAACTGTTTTGCTATTACTTGACAGCGTTTTCAACAAATGCCGTAAATCATTTCCTGTATGTTCTGGTCGGAAGACGACTTTAATTTTATCTGGTTCTGTGTCCAACTGTTTGATTAAAGCTGCCTTGATTTCCTCCTCTTCAAAGCTGTTCTCAATTGTTATCACAATAAAATTATCGATAACTTTTTCATCTAAAGCACTGATTGAAAGTGTGTTTAAAAATGCAAATGATAATAACTCCAGTGGATTTTTATTTTTAAACACAAATTGATTTTGCCAAAACCCCGATCGTAGGGCTGCATATATCCCGGTCATTTTGTTCTCTCCTTCATTAAGTTCAATAAAAAAACTCAGCACAACAACATTCAACCAGACTGTTAAATCGCCTGATCTCATATTGTATGTGCTGAGTTTTAATGGTTAGTTGATAAAAGGGGTGACTTTTATCACCGCAAAAGAACTGCACGTTACATTATGAATCTTCATTTTTATGGTCCCAGTACCTCTGTGCGGCAGATTTCAGAGCCACAATAACGGCTTGCTGAGATGGTGCTAAATAATGATTTTGAATTCGTTTAATTAACTCGTCCAATCCATTCGATAAGTCATAGCCTACCAAAAGGTTTTGAAAAAAGGTTGTTGTCAATTCAGAGATAAAAGTAAAAGATGCATTTTCTATTTTATTTGTCTCTGTGTTGATTACTAAAATAATTCCTGCATGTTTGTAATTTTCATACATGGAAGTTCCCTGTGGCGCTTTTGCATATCCCGTTACTAAAACTGTTTTCAATCCATTCATCTCCACTTAAGATGTAACTCTTAGGAATAATATAAAGGTATTTTTCGCACTTGTCAATAAGTTCTATATATTTTCTCAAGAAAATATATTAACCCTATTCAGTTAATTTATCCTGGTAAATTTCAGAATTTTAATAGCTATATTGTATACGTCAATATTTCTAAAGTTAATTAAATTTGAATGTATGTAACATCTCATGTCACCCTTGCATGTAAATTCTGTAGAGATTTCTGTCAAGAAGACTATTTAGCTAATCAAATTACCTTTATCTAAAGTTTAATTGTGATTACTTTGTATTATAACATAATATATAAATCGCCTTATAAGCTCAATAATAATCCAATTAAAGTATTATCGTTTTTTTAAAACCCTTCTGTAAAAAATGTTAAAAAATAATGCCAAAATAATTCAGATCCCACCTTTTTCTTCAAAATCAAAAAAAACTCACAAGCATTGATTTATCAACATTTGTGAGTGCTTTTTCGTTTATTAATTTAACTCGTTTCGACCTATTGATACCGGTGGTCGGGGTCGAACCGACACTCCCGTGAAGGAACGGGATTTTGAGTCCCGCGCGTCTGCCAATTCCGCCACACCGGCATGTAATATGGAGGCGGTAACCGGATTTGAACCGGTGATAAAGGTTTTGCAGACCTCTGCCTTACCACTTGGCTATACCGCCAATAATAATATGGAGCGGAAGACGGGATTCGAACCCGCGACCCCCACCTTGGCAAGGTGATGTTCTACCACTGAACTACTTCCGCAAATGGCTGGGCCACCAGGATTCGAACCTGGGGTACACGGGATCAAAACCCGATGCCTTACCGCTTGGCTATGGCCCAAAATTTATTATGAGGGCGATCGATGGGAATCGAACCCACGAATGCCGGAGCCACAATCCGGTGCGTTAACCCCTTCGCCACGACCGCCACAATAAAAGCAGGGGTAGTAGGAATCGAACCCACATTGACGGTTTTGGAGACCGTAGTTCTACCGTTAAACTATACCCCTATATTACCAAACCTTTAAAGAAAAATAAAACATGGTGGAGGGGGGCAGATTCGAACTGCCGAACCCTGAGGGAGCGGATTTACAGTCCGCCGCGTTTAGCCACTTCGCTACCCCTCCAGATATGTTTAAATGAAAAAGTGGCTCGGGACGGAATCGAACCGCCGACACAAGGATTTTCAGTCCTCTGCTCTACCGACTGAGCTACCAAGCCATAAAATGTAATTTAGTTTTAATCTAAAAATATAATAAGCTACTTTTTGAAAGTGGCGGTCCGGACGGGACTCGAACCCGCGACCTCCTGCGTGACAGGCAGGCATTCTAACCAACTGAACTACCGGACCATATTGAAATAATTTGGTTGCGGGGGCAGGATTTGAACCTACGACCTTTGGGTTATGAGCCCAACGAGCTACCAGACTGCTCCACCCCGCGATGTGGGAGATAATTGTATATCTTATAAAGTAAAGATGGTGGAGGATGCAGGGCTCGAACCTGCGACCCCCTGCTTGTAAGGCAGGTGCTCTCCCAGCTGAGCTAATCCTCCATGTTGGTGACCCGTACGGGATTCGAACCCGTGTTACCGCCGTGAAAGGGCGGTGTCTTAACCGCTTGACCAACGGGCCAATAATATAAGTTATAATGGCGGAGAGCGAGGGATTCGAACCCTCGAAGCCGCGGTAACGGCTTACACGATTTCCAATCGTGCTCCTTCGGCCACTCGGACAGCTCTCCATGTGGCTCCACAGGTAGGATTCGAACCTACGACCGATCGGTTAACAGCCGATTGCTCTACCACTGAGCTACTGTGGAATAATCCAATAATGAAAATCTATTGTTAGTCCAAAACATGAATTGCTTGTCCTAGCAGCTAGATATTTCAGAGCATCACCATCATTATAAGTTAATGGAATGGAATTGCCTGGCGGCGTCCTACTCTTGCAGGGGCAAAGCCCCAACTACCATCGGCGCTG